>NZ_JBALDR010000051.1:0-294461 GCF_036917315.1 Nostoc sp.
AGTTTAGGGGTAGCCCTACGCAAAAATAGCTCGATGCCAGGTTTAATAATTCATAACTAAAAGCCCCTAGCGATTACAGCCTGGGGCTTTTTGTTTATCTTGAAAATCTTCAAGTTTTAACTGTGCCAGTATTTACAATATACAGCTTGATTGAAATGAGGTATTTTCTTCCCAAGACTTGACTAAATTGCTAAACTTCATGATTCTTAACAGTGCCAGTTTTATCGTGTAGCTGACAGAAGTCCCATAATCTAATAGGCTGATCTTAAAATGGTTATTTTTAACCAAGTTTATCTGCACAAAAAGGTAGGCTTCGTTGCCCGTCATATTTGGATGACTCTGTGTAATATGTTGCCTATTTTCTATCATCACTTAGTCGTTAATAACTAGCTATTAATACAGAAAATGCCCCTTAAAATCGTTCATAACTTTGATGGAAGTTTCACTCTTGAAGCTCAAGCTCAAGAAACTCTATTCAATTTATTGACAGGCGTTGCTTTCTTGAACCAAATTTGCCAACAGTTGGGTTGTGAGGGACTTAAATTTACAGAATTACTTTTCCAACCAGTTCCTTATAGCTTAACTACCACTAAAGGAATGCCAGCGGAATTTGAAAAATATCATGAATCTGATGACTATGTCATCATTAATGTGCCACCAAATTTCATGTTCAGTGCTAAGATTTTTAAACCGAGTCGCCTTTGTGCAATTTACCAAAAATTGAGTAATGAATAATTTTAAAGATAATTTTTTTCTAATTCGCAATTCTCAATTTTGAAGGCAAATAGTAAGTTTGATATTTGATCTATGGCTTCTGAAACAAATCTTTCTTCTTTGGCAAATCTGGAATATATACCTTATATAGACGATCGCGGCCAATTACCCGAACAATTTCAAGGTAAAATCGGTGTATATGCTATCTTTAACCAAGAAAAAGCACTTCAATTTGTAGGATACTCCCGTGATGTTTACCTCAGCCTCAAACAGCATTTAGTTCGTCAGCCACAGCAATGCTATTGGGTCAAAGTTCAAACTATTGAACGCCCTAGTCGCACAATTTTGGAAAATACTGAAAATGCTTGGATTCTTGAAAATGGCAGTGTGCCTTGGGGAAATGGGGATCAAAAGGAAAAATGGACTCATCCCATTGATGTCAAAGTTGTAATGACACCTGAAGAACAGACAAGTTATCAAAATCCAGCTAATGATGAATTAGCACAAATAAAAGTTCTTAAAAACGTGGCCCGGAGAGTAGAAGCAGAAATTTCAACACAATTGTTAGAAGTGCGGGGTTTGCAAATGCAGATTCGCTTTAATCCTAAATTGAAAGAAGAAGGATTACTAGATTTGAAATGAAGATAGTTTTGGGGAAAACTATCTTATGAATATCGTTTGTAATCTCCCATGACAATACAGCTACTGAACGATCGCTATCAAGTTATTCGCACACTGGGTGCTGGTGGGTTTGGTGAAACCTATCTAGCAGAAGATAGTTATATGCCCTCAAAGCGCTGTTGTGTCGTTAAACAGCTAAGACCGATTCACAATAATCCCCAAATTTACCAGTTAGTCCAAGAGAGGTTTCAACGCGAAGCAGCTATTTTAGAAGAACTCGGTGGCACAAATGACCAAATTCCGGCATTATATGCCTACTTCTCTTCAGGTGGACAATTTTACTTAGTTCAAGAATGGGTTGAAGGCGATACCTTAACTGGAAAAGTCCAGAAGCAGGGGCTATTTAGTGAAGGTGGTGTCCAGGAATTATTCATGAATTTATTACCTGTCCTGGATTACGTTCACTCGAAGCATATTGTTCACCGCGATATTAAGCCAGATAATATTATTGTGCGTCATCGTGATGCTAAACCAGTGCTGATTGATTTTGGTGCTGTGCGGGAGTCAATGGGAACAGTAGTAAATTCTCAAGGCAATCTTACCAGTTCCATTGTGATTGGTACACCTGGCTATATGCCGAGCGAACAAGCCGCAGGTAGACCTGTTTATTCTAGTGATTTATACAGTTTAGGAATGACGGTAATTTATTTGCTCACTGGTAAACAGGCGCAACAACTAGAAACCGATTCTCAAACGGGTGAAATTATCTGGCGACAGTATGCCAGTCATGTTAGCCCAATTATGGCAAGAGTAATCGATCGGGCGATCGCTTATCATCCACGCGATCGCTACCCTACAGCCAGAGCAATGCTGGATTCTTTGCAGAGCATAGCAAATCCAATTCCACCGACGCAACCCCTCTTGACTCAACCAACTGTAGTCTCTGCACCGCCACTTCAGACAGCACCTGTCAAACCACAGCCTAGCCCTCAAAGTAGTCATAGTCAGAATAATATTCTCATGGGCAGTTTGATTGCAGGTGGGTTAATTGGTGCATCTGTGATTATTAGTCAAGTGTTATCCAAATCTTCTCAACCCATAGCAGATAAAACGGTATTACCTTCAGAAACACCGTCAAATGTTACAAGCCCAGTGATAACTCCTACATTTAGACCAACTACCCCATCTGTTCCAACTCAATCACCTTCCGCAACTACATCAATATCACCAGTTGATACTACGACTCTCAACAATTATCTCTGGCTTTCTCAAAGACTTGTAACTGATGCAGATTTGGATGGTAAAAGCGGTTTTGAACTAGATATTATGCGAAATTCGATTTTTGCCATTCATGGCCGCCGTTTTGATAATACTGAATTGCAAAATTACTTTAATAACCAACCTTGGTATCGTCCTACATATTCACCAAAGACATTTCCACCTAAATTGCTGACAAAATTAGAGCAACAGAATGTAGAATATATCAGCAAATATCAGGTTAATACTGGGTTGAGATATTTTAAATAACTAAGTTTTTCATCATCGGGGAGTGAGAACTGGGGAAAATAACCAATACTTTTCTACAAGAGGCTCTGCTAACGGCAAAATCTCACATTGAGTAGTAGTTGGACAAAGCTGATTATATAAAACTGTAGATTTACTCAGTACAAGTGCCCTTGGCTCTTGTGTAAGTTCTTATATTAGTTTTGACTTATCAATCGATTTATTGCTACTTATTAGATAATATCTAGGTTAGTTTCTGTAGTATATCAGACAATTATATGGATATTCAATACTCTAAAATCGAAAGATATTAGGGCGCTAATCCTAACGAAATGTATATAGGGTCAGAACAAAACTGTGTTTATCTGTCATAAACTATATCTCTAGATACTAGTCAGTTTCAGAACTAGGCATTTATATCTAATATATAAGATTCCTATCTGTAAGATTAGAAATCGATAAGTTAAAGAAATGCCATTTTTATATTTTCTTTGTTATTTTGTATTTAACGGGACAGTTCTTCATCATTTGGTGGGCTTAAATAACAATTAGTTAAACCATTTCCCTTCCCAAAGATGCATGTAAATTGTTTGCATTATGCTTACTTTGCTTCTGAATCTACAAGCACAATGCAAATTGACCCAAAATATTACATGTGAACATTTTCGATCGGTAAATAGTTCATCTACACAAGGAAAGCCTTGCCTAAAACTATGCTTAAAACACAGAGTCATCGTATTTTTTTGCCTGCTTTTATTAAACCTTTAGAAGAAAAGAATCAAATAGGTAGTAAAAAGCAATTTGCTCAACCCAAATTAGATTTATTGCAACCATTACGTCAATGGCTCGATAAAATTGAGATTCAGAATCGGAAATTAGCCAAATTTATTGCTAAACTAATTCCTGCTCAGTGTCCATTCGAGCGTGATATCATGCTTTTTGGCCGCAAAATAGCTCATATTCCGCCAATGTGCAAGCTGAATCCGCTTTATAACGAACTTGTCTACTTGCGTTTTCGCGCTTTGTGTTATCTAGTAGATCAGTGTGGAGAGGATATTCAATCTTACTGCTGAATATAACTAGAGCAAACACAATATGGAAATTAAAATTGAGCATCAACTTAAGGCTTGAATATCTCAATGAATTAGGTGTATTGAAATGGGAAATTTGGAAAAAGGAAGTTTCAAAATTCCCTTGGACTTATGATTCTCAAGAAACTTGCTATTTTTTGGAAGGTGAGGTGCTTGTTACTCCTGATAGGGGAGAACAAGTGCAAATGGGTAAGGGCAATTTAGTGATTTTTCCCGCTGATATGTCTTGCAGATGGGAAATTACAAAGAGCGTAAAGAAGCATTATTACTTTGAGTAGTCAAAAATCAAAATCGATCAACTTTTTTTCTTGATTATCCAGAAAAGCACCATTTCATAAATCAATTTTGATTTCTATTATGGGAAAGTTCGGGGCGAGTATCGTAGGATAAAATGGCAGAATCGGTAAATTGCTTATATCCATCTCTGTCGAAACTGGTTGCAACTGCATCCCTAAACAATATTCATAGAAATAGATCGTCTAATTCTCTCCAAATTTGGCAGCAAACAAAGATCCCCGACAACTTTTGCGAAGTCGGGGATCTTTGTTTACTGCCAGCACAAAAAATTCAGAGAGTTCATAATCGTGTTAGTGGGAGTTTAGTTACGGAAGATGCTATTTAGTAGCAAAAGGTTTCATCCCACCGCAATTTTATCGAGGAAAATCATTAACAATGTTACTGCATTTAAGTACTTGGCAAGAAGTCGAAGCTTATTTACAGCAGTCAAAGGGGATTATTTTTCCTATTGGTTCCACAGAACAACATGGGCCAACGGGGTTAATTGGTACTGATGCTATTTGTGCAGAAGCGATCGCAGCCGGTGTGGGTGACGCAACTCAAGCGATCGTTGGCCCTACAATCAATGTAGGGATGGCATTACACCATACTGCTTTTCCTGGCTCAATCAGTCTGCGTCCCAGCACTTTAATTCAAGTAGTGCGAGATTATGTAACTTGTTTAGCCAAAGCTGGTTTTAGCAAGTTCTACTTTATTAACGGACATGGTGGTAATATTGCCACCCTCAAAGCTGCTTTTTCAGAAACCTACGCTCATTTAGAAGATTTGCAGATTCCCAATGCTCAACAGGTGCAATGTCAAGTGGCAAACTGGTTTATGTGCGGTTCTGTATATAAGCTAGCTAAAGAATTATATGGGGATCGAGAAGGTTCTCATGCAACGCCAAGTGAAGTAGCTCTCACGCAGTACGTTTATCCAAATGCGATTAAGCAAGCATATCTTTCACCAGAAGTAGCAAGCGGACATCGGATTTATAGCGCTGCTGACTTTCGAGTACGTTATCCAGATGGACGCATGGGATCAAATCCAGCTTTAGCAACGCCTGAACATGGTAAGCAATTTTATGATTTAGCAGTGAAAGAACTTAGCAATGGATATTTGGAATTTGTAAACGCAGAATAAAACTCATGAAAAGACGTAGAGATGCGAGTAAATCGTGTCTCTGCATATAGCGTTTCCCAAGCAACTGAGGTACACCGAATTCTTGCTCACCAAGGTTAATAGCTTTAAAAACGTACCTCACTAGGTCGGGAACCGCTATAAGATATCTTGAGAATAGTTATTAGATATCTGGTGAAATTAAAGATGCGTTATCCAGAATCGATGATGCTGTCGATACTCGCGTCCTAGCGATCGCTCAAAATGCCAGCGTCAATCATGCGGTGATATTCGTCAATCGTCCACTTAGCAACTATCACACTGATGACGATTGATTCCTTCTAATAATTCTTTATATTCTCCCATTTTAAATGCACTTCAGATATGATTCCGAATCAATCGATTGATTGAAGAATACTCAAAATTACTTATAGCTAAGATACCTTGGACAGAATAACTGTGTAGCAGGTTGACAAAGAGCTACAAGGGTATCATCCTAGAGTGTTTAGAAGGTAAACAAGATGAGTAACCACATTAAGAGTCTATGCTAACAGCACAACCTATCACTATTGATTTGTTTGCTGGGGCTGGCGGCTTTGGTCTAGGTTTCGAGATGGCAGGTTTCTCTGTTCCTTTATCCGTTGAGATTGATACCTGGGCTTGTGATACACTGCGCTATAACCGCCCAAATATGACAGTTATTGAACAGGATATCCGTGATTTAAACACTGCAAGTAGCCTTAAGAATATCTGTCACTTCAAGCCGGATATTGTTATTGGTGGGCCTCCATGTCAAGGCTTTAGTATTGCCGGCCCAGCACAAAAAGATCCTAAAGACCCTAGAAATAGTTTATTCATTAACTTTGCTGAGTGGATATGTTTTCTCGAACCTCAAGCTTTTGTAATGGAGAATGTTAAAGGTTTGCTTTCGCGCAAAAATATTGAAGGTAGAAAAGTAACAGATATCATTAAAGAAACTTTTGAAAATCTCGGATATTTTGTAGAAGTATGGTCATTAAATGCTGCTGAATATGGTGTACCACAAATTAGGGAGCGGATTTTTATTGTGGGAAATAAAACAGGAAAAAAATTAGGTATTCCTCCAAAAACACATTCCTTAGATTTATTACATATCAATAGCTCTCAATTATCAATATTTGCCTGCATGGGTTTACTTCCTGCCATAAGCTTGTGGGATGCTATATCAGATTTACCACCACTGAATGCACGTGAGGGTGAAGAGGAACAACCTTACATTTCAGAACCTCTCAATAATTATCAAAGCTGGATCAGAAATGGCAGTACAACACTTTATAATCATGTTGCAATGGATCATTCTCAGAGGCTTGTAGAACGCTTCAAACATATTAAATGGGGTGAATCAAGTTCAGACGCACCAAAAGAACATGGGGCTAGACGGCGTAGTGGAAATGGTGAGTTGTCTGAGATAAGTTATGACCAAAATAACCGACGTTTAAATCCATATAAACCATCACATACAATAGCAGCTTCGTTTTACGCTAATTTTCTTCATCCTTTTCAGCATCGCAATTTGACAGCCCGTGAAGGGGCACGTGTCCAATCTTTTCCTGACACTTATCGTTTTTTAGGGAAGAAGACTGTTGTATCTCACAAATTATTACATCGGGAAGAGAGATTTGATGAGAAGTTTCTTTGCCAGTACAATCAGGTAGGTAATGCTGTACCACCTATTCTTGCTAAAGCGATCGCACTTCATCTTCAAGAGAAATTAGAGCTATGCCCAAAAGCGATAGGAACCCTTTAGTTCACGGCTCTAATCTTGAACAAAAGGAGAATCACCGCACAAAATACAGAGATGTTGATAGTAAAAAATATCTCACTGAAATTAGAACTGAGTATGATAATTGGCGTTCTGCTAATCTCGAATTAGTTGGCCCGACTTCAACACCTACCGATCAAGATGACGCAATTATTGCTACTAGGGTAGAATTTCTATCAAAATATAAGGATTTTTTAGATCAGCAGCACTATGCTGAGAAGTTTGATTCTCGGTCAAACCTTCACTCTAGCGTGCTGGAGGAATTTCTCTATTATCTGTTTAAAGATTTAGTCCGAGACTTTGGAAAAAATGCTCTCATCGGCAAATCACATACATTCAAAGATATTTTCTTTGTACCGCCAAAATACTCTGAGATGCTGAAGCGACCGTATGCACGTATTGAAAAGAAAGATCATGACTTTGTAATTGGAGCCACTATTCAAGTATCATTTGAAGCAGCAACCCCACCGGAGAAAGATGAAAATCCTGGTGAAATACTCTCACTTCTTAAAGAGGAACCGGAAAATTACTCTGAAGTTACAGTTACAGGAAACACCGAAACACATATTTTCGATATTCCAGTTGTTGCTATTGAATGTAAGACATATCTTGATAAAACTATGCTCGAAGGTTCATCACGAGCAGCAGAGGATTTAAAGGCAAGAAATCCAAATAGTTTATATGTTGTACTTATGGAGTGGATTAAGCTGACCAGTGATGTCAATCTTCGGAAGTACAAGGTTGACCAAATTTACGTACTACGTCAGCAAAAAAACACTGACCGAGAATTTAGGTATGAAGAAAAATATATTAAAAATTCAATTAATCCAGTTGTAGTTCAACATCTATTCCATAAAGTGCGGAAGCATCTGAAAATGGACTGGACTGGCGGAATTGAACACGGTATAGAGCGTGGGTGGCTAATTGACGAGTAGCTACTGACCTTACTCGGCGCTTCAGACACTTGCGTAGGTGAACAATGCCCGAAATCATCTGTGAAAGGCGATCGCAACATCTTAACTATCAATACAATGCTCCAACTTTTGCCAATAAAGCAACTACAATTCATCAATTGTTACTAAACCGCCCTCGATAAACTAACTGTATGACAAGTTCATGCTCATCAAGTAAAGCAGTTCCTAATAGAGGTAAACGTCCTGTAGCAAGTACATTCACTTCCCGTTCTTCTCCATTCCAAATAATGGTAGCTTGATGTATTGGCAAGATTACATTACTATTGTCAGCTAAATTTGCATACATTTCATACACGAAAGGGAAACCCAGTATAGTAACTGCTGCTGGAGGCAGAGAAAGAAACTCTGTAAAACCTGTATCGATAACAAATTCAATAGTAAAATCTGGTTTATTTGGCAGTCGAAATATTATGTTAACGGTTGCACGTCCGTTTTTGATAATACCAGAAATCAACGATAATCACGCTCCATCTCACCACTGAAGGAAACAGCGACTTTATAACCAATGCGAATACCAAAAAGTCGAGCTAATGGGTTTTTATTACGTAAATATCGTGCCGATTTTAAGCCTGTTTTATCAATTGCGTATTCACCTGTTTCTATATCGATAATCACCATTTTACCGATGTTTTCTTCTCGTTCCACTTGTTGACGAATGCTATTTTCATATAATTCTTTCGCACGTCGTCCAACTTCTTCGCGGCTTAAAAGTATGCTATGCACAGCTTTGCTCCTTAATTCTTGATTTATCATTAATTCTATATCTAATGCATAATGATCTGCGATCGCCCGTTCCACCCACCTACTTCAATGTTATTACTCTAGTCTTTTAACGCTCAATACAGCTATATAGTATCGGCGCTTGTGACACGACGATTAATTCCACTCATGATTAAGGGTTAATTTTTTTGTATTTCCAGGATTTACACTGAAAACAGCTAAATTCTATAATTACGATAAAAACAAAAGTTTACATAAGTTTGTCTAAAGGACAAAATCCAACGCTACCAATGGGATTTGTTGGATTTTTTTATTATTCAGTCCGATCTACCACTAATTTAGTCATTTTCACGCAATACTTTAAGACAATTTGCCTGTAAGATTACTTAAAGGTAAGTCTGAATCAGTTGTAAGCAATGATTCCTTAGACAAAGCACTTCAATCACTTGCGGGAATAGGTATTGATTTCCGTTGTTGATCCTGCGACGGTGTATTTCACGGTCAGCTTTACGAGCTTTTTAGTCTTCTAAATTGCTGCTTGATCCTTATGCGAATAGGCGAGAATACACCCGCAAGGGATATTTTTTTTATTTATAATCGTAGAAATTAGCATAATATCTGTGTCAATGCTAAATCTAAATATTAAAATTAAATAACTATTTAAACAGCACAATAATAAGAGAATAACTACGAAAAAGAGTGAAATGTGACCGTCAATTTTACCCTCCAAACAGAAAAACGGTAGAGCAATAAATACTCTACCGTTTTCTAATTTTTTATTTGAGACTTAAATCCCAAACCCTAAATCTTACTCAACACCTTGGGGTAACAATTCCCGGCGCTGTTGAGAACTAACTTGGACAATGCCATTTTCATCCACATCAACAAGGGCTGTATCGCCATCTTTGATACGACCAGACAGAATTTCTTCTGCTAGGCTATCTTCTAACAGGCGCATAATTGCCCGACGTAATGGCCTTGCGCCGTAGCTGGGACTGTAACCTTCTTGGATCAAACGATCCTTGAAGCGGTCTGTGACTTCTAAGGTGATACCTTTTTCCGTCAGACGACCAAATACTTCCTTGAGCATAATTTCGGCGATTTGGGTCACTTCCGGCTTGTTCAACTGACGGAAGACGATAATTTCATCGAGTCGGTTGAGGAACTCTGGACGGAAGTACTGCTTGAGTTCTTCGTTGACCAAAGAGCGAATCCGGTTGTAAGTTGACTCGCTGGCATCTTCGGAGAATTCAAAGCCGATACCGCTACCGCCTTTTTCAATTACCTTAGAACCAATATTGGAAGTTAAAATCAGCAAGGTGTTCTTGAAGTCTACCGTGCGACCTTTGGCATCAGTTAACCGACCGTCTTCCAAAATTTGCAGCAGCATATTGAAAACATCGGGGTGCGCTTTTTCGATTTCGTCGAACAACACCACGGTGTAAGGACGCCTCCGCACGGCTTCGGTTAGCTGACCACCTTCGTTATAGCCAACATAACCTGGAGGGGAACCAATCAGTTTGCTGACGGTGTGACGCTCCATGTATTCGGACATATCTAAGCGGATCATCGCTTCTTCGGAACCGAAGAAGTAAGCAGCCAAGGATTTCGCCAACTCGGTTTTACCTACACCAGTAGGTCCAGAGAAGACAAAGCTAGCTATGGGTCGGTTGGGATTTTTCAAACCAACACGAGCGCGACGAATTGCTCGTGAAACTGCTTTCACAGCTTCATCCTGACCGATTAAACGCTGGTGCAAGGTATCTTCCATGTGCAGCAGCTTTTCAGATTCAGATTCGGTGAGTTTGTTCACCGGTACTCCAGTCCAGGAAGCGACAATGTGAGCAATGTCTTCTTCTGTAACTACAGGTTCTTCACCTTCTGTGCCAGTTGCATTGGTCTTGCTTTGAGCGATCGCGCGGATTTCGGCTTTGATTTCCATTTCGCGATCGCGCAATTCTCCAGCTTTGTCAAAGTCTTGAGAGCGCACCGCGTCATCTTTTTCTTTTAATATTTGACGCAGTTCTTTGTCTAACTCCTTGGCTGCGGGTGGCAGTTGGGAGTTAATCAAGCGCACTCTAGAACCAGCTTCATCAACTAAGTCGATGGCTTTATCTGGGAGGAAGCGATCGCTAATGTAACGGTCTGATAATTTCGCCGCCGCTACCAATGCTTCGTCGGAGATTTTCAGTTTGTGGTGTTGCTCGTAGCGTTCGCGCAAACCATATAAAATTTCAATTGTTTCATCAACTGTAGGTTCGCCAACCATTACTGGCTGGAAACGCCGCTCTAGTGCTGCATCTCGCTCGATGTGCTTCCGGTATTCATCTAGGGTTGTAGCACCGATGCACTGCAACTCACCTCTGGCCAAAGCTGGCTTGAGGATATTCGCTGCGTCAATCGCACCTTCGGCTGCACCTGCACCAATTAAGGTGTGTACCTCATCAATCACGAGAATGACATTACCCGCCGAGCGGATTTCATCCATGATTTTTTTCAAGCGTTCTTCAAATTCACCCCGGTACTTGGTTCCTGCTACGAGCAAACCAATATCCAAGGTGACGACGCGTTTATCTTCGAGGATGTCAGGGACATCTTTGGTGGCAATGCGTGAAGCTAAACCTTCAGCGATCGCTGTCTTACCAACCCCTGGTTCCCCAATCAGCACTGGGTTATTTTTGGTTCGGCGACCCAATATCTGGATCACTCGCTCAATTTCCTTAGCGCGTCCCACCACTGGATCGAGCTTATTGTCTATTGCCATCTGGGTGAGGTTGGAGCCAAATTCATCCAGAGTCGGGGTTTTCGTGCGCCCGGATGAACCGCCTGGGGAAACTTCGGCAGTTTCTCCCAACATCCGGATGACTTGGGTTCTGACCTTAGATAGATCCACACCGAGGTTTTCTAGCACCCTGGCTGCGACGCCTTCCCCTTCGCGGATTAGGCCCAACAGCAGATGCTCGGTGCCAATGTAGTTATGCCCCAGTTGGCGTGCTTCTTCCAAGGAGAGTTCTAAAACTCGCTTTGCCCGTGGCGTAAACGGAATTTCCACGGCAACAAAGCCCGATCCCCGTCCTATAATTTTTTCAACTTCAATTCGGGCATCTTTGAGATTGACGCCCATTGATTTCAGCACCTTCGCAGCCACCCCAGTGCCTTCGCCAATCAGACCCAAGAGGATCTGCTCGGTTCCAACAAAGTTGTGACCTAAACGGCGGGCCTCTTCTTGGGCCAGCATGATTACCTTAATGGCTTTTTCAGTGAAGCGCTCAAACATGGCTTTATCCCATCATCTGCGGTCGTGCCGGTATGCTGATTTTAGCACAGGCAAAGCTTTTGGATGCCTGTATAACAGATTATAGACATCCTGAAGCTATGACTTGAGTTGATGGGCTAATTGTTAACTATTGACTACTCTTATCTGGCTAGTGTACTGAGGAGCTTTAGTTCACCAGCGTTTTTGGGATTTATTACAAATAGCTGACTGCTTAGGTTAAGGGTTTTTTGACTCAATCCCAAACATTTATATTTAACATATATATATTTTAATATCAAGCAAAAATAATTTATATATTATATTATTATGAGAAAATAGTTTTTCATAATATATTTAAATTTAAATTAGCGTGGTAAAGTTGCATTTTTTTGCTGAGGGCGATCGCTTGCCCCAATAATTCAAAATTAATAATGCCCAACTACTTAAAAAGCAAGTGCCAAGAGGATTTTTCCAGGCGATCGCTGACAATGGAATACCATTGGTCTAAAGTTGCTTTAAATTTGCGGTGTTGTAAATCTGGGAGCCAAAGGATTAAAGCGTCCTCATCGTTATCTTGGTAGTAACGCCGCCGCCGCCCTGCTGTTTTGAAGCCAAATTTTTGATATAAAGATATAGCCCCTAAGTTGGAAGCTCGCACTTCGAGGGTAGCTCGCTCCATTTTGCGATCGCAAGCTGTCTTAATAAGTGAATATAATAAAGCCTGTCCCATTCCTTGACGGTGATATTGAGGATGAACCGCCAAAATTGTAATGTGGGCTTCATCTAAAATTGACCAAAAGCAACCCATTCCTAGCAAACTTGTGCTGGAGGAGGGAGAAAATAAACCAAGTAAATCGCTGTTGGGACTATCCAATTCTCGTTTGTAGCCGTCTGGAGTCCAAAGTCCGCCAAAACAGGCTCGATCGAGTTCCAGAATAGCACTGAGATTTTCTAATGTCAGTAATTTAATTTCTAAGTCTAATGAGATCACATTTATTGAATAACGTTACAAACCCTTTGTACACTGGGAATCGGGAGACAAACTCAAAGCCCGTAATTTGAACAAGGAAAATTTTTATAGTTATGGTATCGACTCACCCCACTGGGGTTCAACATTCTGGAAGTCAATATTTACCTCAAAGGCACGACACCAAGGCAAATCCATCGCCTAATCAGGAACTTTTACCCTTAACTGCCAGAGTCCATAATCATGACTCCCTGGAAATTGGTGGGTGTGATGTCACAACCCTAGTTGAGCAGTTTGGTTCACCTTTATATATTTTAGATGAAGAAACCCTACGTTCGGCTTGTCAGCAATACCGAGATACTTTCAAGCAATACTACAAGGGCGAATCTCAAGTATTGTACGCCTCAAAAGCTTGGAATTGTTTAGCAGTTTGTGCGATCGCCGCCTCTGAAGGTTTAGGAATCGATGTAGTTTCTGGGGGCGAACTTTACACCGCCTTGCAAGCAGGTGTTAGTCCCGATAAAATTTATCTTCACGGAAATAATAAATCTCGTGAAGAATTAATTTTAGCGATCGCATCTGGTGTCACCATTGTGGCGGATAACTGGTATGAATTACATACCCTGGTCGAAATCGCCCAACCTGCTCAACCGATTCGCATCATGTTACGGCTAACCCCCGGTATTGAATGCCACACTCACGAATATATTCGCACGGGACACTTAGATAGTAAATTTGGCTTTGATCCCAACAATTTAGATGAAGTTTTTGCCTTTGTCAGTCAACAATCTGCCCTGAATTGCGTAGGAGTACACGCTCATATTGGTTCCCAAATTTTTGAGCGCCAACCGCATCAAGATTTAGCCGCCGTTATGGTGCAGTGGCTGCGGGATGCTGCTAAGTTTGGTTTAAATATTACAGAGTTAAATGTTGGTGGCGGTTTAGGGATTAAATATATAGAATCAGACGATCCCCCTAGCATTGAAGAGTGGGTGAAGGCGATTTGTGAAGTAATTCAAGAAGCTTGTGCAGCTGAAAATCTGCCTTTGCCAAAATTACTAAGCGAACCAGGGCGATCGCTAATTGCCACAGCCTGCGTCACTGCTTATACTGTTGGTTCATCCAAAGTTATCCCAGAAATTCGTACCTACGTAGCAATTGATGGCGGAATGTCTGACAATCCCCGCCCGATTACTTACCAATCAGTTTATCGGGCAGTCGTTGCCAATAAAATGTCTTTTCCCCTAAGTCAAACAGTCACAATTGCCGGTAAACATTGTGAATCAGGAGATATTCTGATTAAAAATGCTCTACTCCCAAAGACTGAACCAGGGGATATTCTCGTAGTTATGGGAACTGGTGCGTACAATTACAGTATGGCATCTAACTACAACCGCTTGCCCCGACCGGCAGCAGTCGTAGTGGCGAATGGCGAAGCAAATTTAATTTTGCAACGTGAAACTTATGAAGATTTAATTCGACAAGATCGCCTACCAGAAAGACTCAAGAAATAGTCATTTGTCCTTGGTCATTAGTCATTAGTCATTTGCAAATGACAAAGCACAAATGACAAAGGACCAACTGTAAATTAGAGGCAAAAGTTTAATCCAGATGTCATGAGAGATTGGTGGAAGCAATGGCTGGCAAACCTGGGGTGGTCACAGTCCTTGCTACTTGGGACTCTGGATATTGTGTTGGTGCTGGCGCTAACGTACATGATACTAGTTATTATTAGTGAGCGCCGGACACTATGGATGGTGCGGGGATTCATTATCTTAATGCTAGCCTCAGCACTAAGTGGCAGATTCGGACTACCTCTGCTAAGTTTTGTACTAGAAAAGTTGGTGATTGGTTGTGCTGTGGCAATGGCAGTTGCTCTACAGTCAGAGTTTCGGCGGTTTTTGGAGCAATTGGGGCGTGGCGAATTCCGCCAGATGTTTCAACCCGACCGTCTGGCAATCCCCAAATCTGATAGTGTAATTGATGAAATTGTTGAGGCTGTTAAAGAATTGTCAAAAAACCGCATTGGAGCTTTACTAATTGTCGAAACCACAGGGCCAATAGATGAGCGAGATTTTTCTGTGCCAGGAGTAAAGCTAAATGCGGAAGTTTCTAAAGAACTAATCCAGACAATTTTTCAGCCGAAAACTTTGTTACACGATGGAGCGACATTGATTCGTGGCTCACGGATTATATCATCGGGTATAATTTTACCACTTTCGGGACGCACAGCCTCGCGCCAGTTGGGAACACGCCACCGAGCGGCAATGGGAATTACTGAGCGGGTCGAAAATTGCATTTGTGTCGTTGTCTCTGAAGAAACGGGTTCTATTTCCTTAGCGGAACGGGGAACCCTAAATAGACCGCTGACGATTCGGAAACTGAAAGAGTCATTAGAAGCTCTTTTATCTCCAACCGTAGATAGGGAAGCTGTTGCTCCTGGTCTGTTGAGTTTTGTTCGTCGGATAGGTGGGAAGACACTAGCACTGGTTTCACGTTTACTCAGATTACCATCGACCGCTTCTCGAGATAAAAAATGACAGTACAACAAACTAAACTACAAGATTTACCTACCGATTTAAAACGAGAATTATTGCCGCAGCACGTTGCGGTGATTATGGATGGTAATGGTCGATGGGCTAAACGTCAGGGTCTACCCCGAATTATGGGTCATAAACGAGGAGTAGATGCTCTTAAGGATTTACTCCGCTGTTGTCAGGATTGGGGAATTCAGGCGCTGACAGCTTATGCTTTTTCAACGGAGAACTGGAAAAGACCGCAGGAAGAAGTAGATTTTTTGATGACTCTGTTTCAAAGAGTTTTGCGCCAAGAACTGCGGGAAATGGTCGAAGAGAATGTTCAAATTAAGTTTGTAGGGAATTTGCAAGACCTGCCGCGATCGCTTCAACAAGAAATTTCCCGTTCAATGGAGGAAACTAAGAATAATCGTGGTATCCGATTTTCAGTAGCAACTAATTATGGCGGACGGCAAGAGATTTTACAAGCTTGTCAGGCGATCGCAAAGCAAGTTCAGCAAGGTATGCTACAACCCGATGAAATTAATGAACAGGTGTTTGAGAGCCACTTGTACACAGCCGGAATTACTGACCCAGATTTATTAATTCGCACCAGTGGAGAAATGCGCCTCTCAAATTTTCTTCTCTGGCAAATGGCTTATGGGGAAATTTATATTACCGATGCTCTCTGGCCCGATTTTGACCGTGCCGAATTTCATCGTGCCTTGTGCGCCTACCAGCAACGGGAGCGGCGATTTGGGAAAGTCTAAATCTGTTTACGCAATTAGACTATACAAACAATATCTAATTAGTATAAAAAAGTAATTAAATAAAATAAAATCAACTATTTTTCGGTCGTCGCAGTTTCTTGGAATTCATTGGGCCGAGAATTTGATTCAGGCTACGCAATTGCTCTGCTGTACCCATACCAATTAGCCGATCTCCTGGCATTAAAATCGTATCGCCAGTGGGGCCACCGATTAAAGTCCCATCAACACGGCGAATTGCCAGAACTAATGCCCCAGATTGCGATCGCAATCTCGCCTTTTGCAAACTTTGACCCACGAAAGGACAGAAAGCCGGGTCGAGTAAAAATTCTTCCATATACAACTGGCGGTCTGCACCTGTCAAAATCCCGTCTACAAAGTCCAACACCTGGGGTCTGAGTGCCGCAGCAGCCATCCGCTTTCCACCAGTAATATAGGGGGATATCACTTCATCCGCCCCGCCCCGTCGTAACTTCTGCAAAGCTTCTTCTGTACTTGCCCGTGCAATCACCCGAATTCCCGAATTCAGTGTTTTAGCCGATAATACAATGTATAAATTTTCAGCATCAGAAGGAAGGGCTGCAACGATACAAACCGCCCGTTCAATACCAACTTTCAAAAGTGTGTCATCTAATGTAGCGTCGCCTTGGTATGCTGTGTAACCTTCAGTCTGCGCCCTTTGTACTGATTCAATCTCTGAATCAATTACCACAAAAGGTGCCTCTTCTGCCCGAAATTCCTTGGCAATTTGGCGACCAGTCCGACTAAATCCACAGATGATGTAATGTTCTGATAGGGATTCCATTAACCGCCTCTGTTGCTGTAGCCGAATTCCTTGTTGAAAGTAGCCTTGAATAATCGCTTCTGTAAATCTGTTGACAATGTAACCGATATTGACTACACCCAACAAAATTAGGGCAATTGTAAATAATCGTCCTCGACTACCGAGTGGGTGCGTCTCTCCATATCCCACAGTCGCTAAAGTGATAACTGTCATGTAAGCTGCATCTTCCCATGACCAGCCCTCCACTAACCAGTACCACAAAGTGCCAATAAAGAAAACACCGCCAAGAGCGATCGCCCCAGCCATCAACTCTTTTTGGATACGTTGATATTTTTGCTCAAGTGTTGAGAATGAGGTAAAAATAGTACTTTTAACCTAATTTTTCTAGTTTTCTAGTAACTTTTTAATATTCGTCCTTTTTAGTATATTTAATCTAAGTAGGTGGGCAAGAATAAATCAAACTAAGTTACGCCATGTAAAATTAATTAATTTGTCTGTTAGTACAGCTTTGCATTAATTCGTAGCGGTTTTAAACGCAAAGGAATGCAGAGGTACACAGAGGGATTCGCTATGAAGTTACGAAATTATGTACTTAGCAAGGGCTGAAGCCGCTTACTGCAAACCTTTAATTATTCATGCTCATTTACTTAGAAGTTATCTAAATAACTCATAACTACTTAGCTTTTTGGACATCAGTGAGAAAACCCCTACACTCTACCCAAGATTTGGACAGGCTGCGCCTATGGAAATTGCCTGTCGTTCATACTCTTGCAGCATTGAGTACAAAAATTTTTTTCAGCACCGCCATGCCTTTGAGGTTATATAAGCGTTAGCCTAAGAAGAAGTACGAGTTGTGCTAAATAAAAAGTATTTTTTAGGGATTTCTAGGAAACTAGTAAATAACTATATAATGAAAAACTTTCAGGAGGAGCGGTAGTGAGCCTACAAACTCTCGTTGACCAAGCCACCATCCCCCCAGATTCAGGGTCAGCATCTAGTCCCTTTGATACAGATAGCTTTAATGAAGCTGTCATGTCTACCTACGCCCGGTTTCCCTTAGCCCTAGAACGGGGTGCTGGATGTCGGGTTTGGGATACACAGGGGCAGGAATATCTGGACTTTGTAGCGGGAATTGCTACTTGTACTTTGGGACACGCCCACCCAGCGATGGTAGAAGCGGTAACACGCCAAATCCAAAAGCTGCACCATGTCTCTAATTTGTATTACATTCCTGAGCAAGGTGAATTGGCAAAATGGCTTGTCGATCGTTCCTGTGCCGATCGCGTATTTTTCTGCAACTCTGGAGCTGAAGCTAACGAAGCCGCAATTAAACTGGCGCGGAAATACGCTCACACAGTATTAGACATTGAAAAACCGATTATTTTAACCGCCAATGCCAGTTTCCATGGGCGGACTTTGGCAACGATTACCGCCACGGCACAACCGAAGTATCAAAAGTACTTCGATCCTTTGGTTCCTGGGTTCCACTACGTAAATTACAACGATATTAACGCTGTGGAAGTAGCGATTAGCGAGTTGGATGAAGGCGATTATCGGGTAGCAGCAATTCTGATCGAGCCATTGCAGGGAGAAGGCGGTGTACGTCCAGGAGATGTTGCCTATTTCAAAAAGCTCCGGCAAATTTGCGATGAAACTGGCGTTTTGTTGATTTTCGACGAAGTGCAAGTTGGTATGGGGCGTAGCGGCAAATTATGGGCTTACGAACATCTCGGCGTTGAACCGGATATTTTCACCAGTGCTAAAGGCTTAGGCGGTGGTGTCCCCATCGGTGCAATGATGAGCAAGAAATTCTGCGATGTTTTTCAACCAGGAGAACACGCCAGCACCTTTGGCGGCAATCCTTTTGTGTGTGGTGTAGCACTCAGTGTTTGTCAGACATTGGAACGGGAAAATATTTTGCAGAATGTCCAAGATAGGGGCGAACAGTTGCGATCTGGATTGAGAGCGATCGCAGCAAAATATCCTCAGCACATTAGCGAAGTTCGGGGTTGGGGTTTAATCAACGGTTTGGAGTTACGAGCCGACATTGGTTTAACCGCAGCCGATGTCGTCAATGCTGCCATTAAGGAAGGTGTATTGCTAGTACCAGCCGGGCCAAAAGTAGTCAGGTTTGTGCCACCGTTAATTGTTACAGAGGCGGAAGTCAACACTGCCTTGCAAGCTGTGGACAAGGCGATGTCTAACGACAAGCCGTAGAACGTCTACGCAATTCTCACCAAATAGAATGTTGTTTGTTTTATGTAGAGACGTTGCAATGCAACGTCTCTTTTTCATTCCGGGGAAATTTCTCGATAAGCTTGCCGACACTGCTCATAATTGTCTGGCAAAATCTCGGCATTACCAAAACATAGTTGCTCGTGAGTGGTAATTAAAGTTTCATAGGGCTGTATGGGAGTCACAGACGATCGCAGCAATTGCAGATATTCTCCATCAGTACGGCTGAGTTTGTGGGGTGCGATCGCATTTTTATCCAACTGCTGCAACATTGCTAAATAAACACAACGGCAAGCCTCACGGTAATTACCTTGACGGTAGAATTCTTGCGATCGCTCCAACAAAAGGGCTATGGATGACTCATTAGAGCGATTTTTGACGCGAAAATCAGTGAGATTACCACTTCTATTTAGCCAAGAATATATATAGGGACTGAATTCTCGCCATAATTGCCAACCTACCCACGCTACAAATAATCCCAGTACCAACCAAAACAGGAATTTCAGCAATTCACCAAGCCAAGGACTAATTGACCATCCAGTAGGCAATTCTGGTAAAGCCCGTTCAAAGCGGTAAAACTGGTATTCCCACCATTCACCCGCTTGTTGTTGGAATTGAGACAACTGCCAACTCCAGCTAGTTTTTTCAAAAGTATCTGTCATAGAGGAGAGTGGGGAGTGGGGAGCAGGGGGAGCAGGGGGAGCAGGGGAGCAGGGGAGGCAGGGGAGGCAGGGGAGGCAGGGGAAGAAGAACTTTGATATTGACCAATGCCCCATGCCCCATGCCCCATGCCAATGACCAATGACTAATGACTAATGACTCTTGACTCTTTTTTTATCATTAGCCAGCCAATGGCAACAAGTAGCGCACCCAATGCAAGAAATCCTAGATCCCAAGCTAACTCATTTGGGCCTGCTTTCACATGATGGACACCGAGAATTTGGTGGTCAATTAAACCTTCAACCAAGTCGAACAACCCAGTCCCAATCAGTATCGATCCAATAAAGGTTTGTGATGACCAAGGAACATCATCACGTCTTCCAGCACGCCATAGTAACACAACTCCTATCACGGTGAATACCCAATTTAAGGTATGAAAGAACCCATCCCATACCATGTTCAAATCTATATTCGCCCTGTTTATCAGAGGTCTAATGTTACTCAGCATGTGATGCCACTGGAGGATTTGATGCAGCAAAATTCCATCAATAAACCCTCCAAGACCCACACCAATAAAAATTCCAGCAGTAATTAGTGGTGCGCGTCGGTTGAAGGTTTCACTTTTCGCCTCCATTGTCAACCTCATAGATAGGCTTTTTAACCAAAATACAACTCTTTTGAGAGAAATATCTTCTATCTTGAGGCCAGTACGATCGTTTAACTTAAATTAATCAATCTTCAAATTTAATCTGCATACCCGCTTTCACTGGGTCGAAATCTTGGGGAAAATGAGTATTGCGTTGGCGTAGCCTACCGTAGGTAATCGCAGTCTGCTTTTTCCAGGTTCGCTCCTTTGAGAGCGGCTTGGCGGAGATTCGCTGACATCAATAATGCTCCCCTAAGATCGGCATCCTTCAGATTAGCTTGACTAAGAAAGGCATTGCTCAAATCAGTTCCCCTCAAATTAGCGCTACTCAGGTTAGCTTCACTCAAGTCAGCATAACTTAGGTCAGATCCTTGCAAGTTAATACCTTGCAAATCAGCATTACCCAATTCTGCTTTACTAAAGTTCCGTTTTCCTGCTGCATAACGCTCCACGAGAGTAGTGGCACTATTTATAGGCTGTTGAAAATTGACTTCAGGTATATAACAGCGTCACAGGTTGTCTTGTTATTACTTTCACATACCCAAATAATTACGAATTACGAATTAGTAATTATTTGGCCATCCTTCCTAAATGTAATACATTAGCTCCTTCTGTTCTCGGATCGATCTTCGTTCGCAAAGGTCTTGGAGTGTATATTTTTCCAAAACGGAGTTAGCCGCCTGACGTGCTTCTTGCCAAACTTCCTGAATTAGCTCACCTTCTACCGTGTTGGGAGTAGGCTCAGAAGGAGAGACAACAATATCTGACCCTTCCATGCAGCTAAAAGCATCCAACACTGTAATTTTTCCGGGATCTCGTGCCAGAACATAGCCACCTTTGGCTCCGCGTATACTCTTAATTAAACCTCCACGTCTTAATGTTGCTAGAAGTTGTTCTAAATAGCGGTTCGGGATATCTTGCAAGGCCGCTATCTCTCGAATTTGTAGGGCTTCACCGTTAGGGTAGCAGGTTGCTAACTCTAACAGGGCTAGAAGTGCGTATTCTGATTTGTTAGAGATTACCACAGGTGTAATATTTTAAGCTCATATTTAAAGATACAAAGTCTTTGAGTTTGTTTCCCTAAGCTACTGCGAAGAAAAACTTTACAATCAACTCATTGTTGACCGGCTAACTCTACTTTAAAGACCTTCTAGCATACAAGCAATTACTTTTTTTTTTAAATTCGATAAATAAAAGTGATTGATTAGCTATACATGGAAATTTCTTGAAAATGGCAGAATGACAGTAAAGGTAGTTCCCGTACCGATCGCACTTTCAACTGTAATCTCACCGCCATGTAAATCTACAGCCTGCTTGACGATGGACATCCCCAATCCCATTCCTGGGATATTGGCTGTATTACTGGCGCGATGGAAGGGTTCAAAGATGTGTTCAATGTCAGCAGGGGGAATGCCAATACCAGAGTCTTGAGTCTGGAATATAGCTTGCTCGTTAGCAGTGGTTACAGAAAACCTAATCGTACTACCAATGGGAGAGTATTTGAGACAATTCGAGAATAAATTACTCAAGATTTGGCGCAGTAGTTTCGCGTCTAAATTAGCTGGTGTACATTGGCACTCACTGCTAAAAGCGATCGCATGTTGTGAGCGATCGCTCTGTTGTAATTCTTCTAATAAATCGCGGCAAAATTCCACCAAATTTATGGGTGTTGGATTAAACTCTAACTTGCCTGTTTCATCCTGACTCAGTACTAATACATCATTCAATAACTGAGTTATATGCATAACTGATGTTTGAATGCGACGTAGGTGAGTTTGTTGTCGTTCTTCGCTCCAGAGGTGGCGATAATATTCTAGTAATTCAGCAGAAGAGTGGATGGTAGCCAAAGGGGTGCGAAACTCATGGGAGGTGATGGTGAGCAAGCGGGATTTAAGTTCGCTAAACTCCCTTTCTTTAGCAAGCGCTTGTCGCATCGCCTCTTCTGCCCATTGCAGCTTGGCTTGCGTTCGCTTACTTTCGCCAATATCCCGCAATAGCCAGCGCAGACTAACTAACTCACTAGATTGATTACGGATAGCAGCAACCTTAACCGCAGCCATAATAGGTGTTTTGTCACGCGGTCGCAAGTTTACTTCCCACTCTTGCATTTTCCAGTCAGGGAATTGGGCGCGATCGCGCAGATGAGTTAGTTTCAAATGAAAAGCAATTACTTCTTTCTCAAGCACAAAAATCCCTATGGATTTACCCAACAAGAAACTTTTGGAAATGTTAAGCAGAGTGGTGGCTGCTGAGTTAGCTTCCTGAATTATCCCTTTTGTATCAGTCACAAAATAAGCGTCTGGTACTTCCTCAAATAATTCTTGGTAGCGTTGACTTTCTGCTACCAATGCCTGTTGAGTGTTAGATAATTCTTTATTCTGCTGCTTTAAATCTTCATTCACTAGTTGGAGTTCTTCCAAAGCTAGGTAAACTTCTTTGAATACTGCGGTAACGAGTTCAATATCTGCTTGTGCTTCTTGCTGTTCACTTTGGCGTTGCAAGAGGGCGACGCGCTTACGCATGTTCTCTATCTGCAAAGCTAAATCGTCCAAATTCACGCTCTTGCTCCTAATTTCTAAAGTGGGATTTTGTTTTAGATTCCCTACTTAGACGATCTTAGCTTTTGGAGTTTAACAGTTATCAGCAATTTCAGCGTAGTTTTAGGTAGCTTTAGTTCTTTGGGGCGATCGGGACTTAATACAGCAGAATTCAGGAGTAAGAATTGGTGAATGGGCTACGCATAACAGAAGTAAAATACTGTTTCTACTTAGCTCTAAGACGAATCGTTGTGTATTTCACCTTCCTTGAAATCTGCTGTCAGTATTGAACCTAACTCATGACTGGAAGTCACGAGTGTGCGGCTGAAGTCCATCAAGCAGTTCTCGTTTGTTTAATGTTTTTGTCTGGAAATGTTACTCAATTGCTCTCGAAGGTCTGCCCATTTAATACCTTCTAAACTGGGTAAAACAATATGAGCAGCTCCAACTCGTTCAACAGGGCCGAGTCCTACTGCCCACATCCCAGCAGCTAGAGCGGCTTCAACACCGGCTGCGGCATCTTCTACAACCACAGATTGCGCTGGTTCAATTCCTAGCTGCTTGGCTGCGTACAGAAATAGGTCGGGTGCTGGCTTGGGTTCTTGTACGCTGTAACCGTCTGCGATCGCATCTACTTTGTCCACAATGCCCAATCGCTCTAGCACTGGGCGGGCATTTTTACTCGCTGAACCAATACCGATCTTAATATCAGCTTGCCGCAATTCATCCAATAGAGCGATCGCACCTGGCAACAAATCCTGGGGTGTCATGTTTTGGATCAATTCGACATAATAGCGATTCTTACGCTCCATCATCTCCTCGATTTGTGCTTCCGAATACGGTCTATCCCCAACAATCAGCATCAGGGAAGCACGACGGGATACACCCCGCAAAGCTTCGTTAGCTTCCCGATTAAACGGTATACCCTCTTCATCAGCTAGCTTCTGCCAAGCTAGATAGTGAAGTTCTGCTGTATCTGTTAGCACACCATCTAAATCGAAGATGAATCCTTGGATGTTGGGCAGGGGAGATGGGGCATCGGGCACAAGAGGCAGAGGGGAAAAACTTACTCCAACTTCTCCCCTGCTTCCCTGCTCCCCTGCTCCCCCGCTCCCCCGCTCCCCCGCTCCCCTACTCCCCTGCTCACTTGTCCCCAGTTCCTCATGCAAATCGAAGTCATGCCATTTCCCGCGCCAGTGCAGTTTAAACTTTAGGCGCGTCCAGCCAGGGGGTAGGTGGGGATTAGCTACAGGGCCATTTTCAGTTAGTTGGATGCCGCCGAATCCAAAAATTACAGCTTGCCAAATCCCACCAGCACTAGCACCGTGAATTCCATCGTTGGTGTTACCTCGGTTATCTTCAAGATCCACCATTAACGCCCGCATAAATTGTTCGTAAGCTTCAGCTGATTTGCCCAAATCGGAAGCCAAAATGGCTTGAACTGCTGGTCCAAGGGACGAACCATAAGTAATATCGGTGCGGGGTGCGTAGTAGTCCCAGTTTGTCTGTAATGCTTTTTCGTTATAGGGAAAATCTGCTGATTCCCGCATTAAATATAGGAGCATTAATACGTCTGGTTGCTTTAGTACTTGAGATTTGTTGGTTTTATCAATACCCAAGATCGGTTGCATGGAGCGATCGCGTGGTTCATAATCTGCTAAGTTGATATCTTCCAATTGGAAAAATCCCTCGAACTGCTCGATTAGTCCTGTTGATGGCTCATAGAAAAACAATATTTTGGCGACGATATCTTGCCAGTGCGATCGCTCCTCTGGGGTCAGCTTTAGTTTCTGTTCTAGTTCGGTGGCTTGTTCGGGGAATTTGTCAGCCAGCCAATCATAGACGGCGATCGCTTTCTCTAGATGCCATTGCGCCATCCGGTTTGTAAAGGCGTTGTTGTGGACTAATTCATGGTATTCATCCGCTCCGATTACTCCCTGAATTTCATACCGATCGCGCTCAGAATTAAATTCGGCCCGACTACCCCAAAAAAGCGCGGCATCTAAGATAATCTCTGCGCCGCACTTTTGCATCCAGTCATCATCACCAGTAGCTTGCCAGTAGTTCCAGACTGCGTAGGGGATATCTGCATTGATGTGAATTTCGCGATCGCGGCACCAAATCCGCACGTCTTCACCATAAAAATCACTACCGATAGCCCAACGTGGTGTCACTTCATCTCCGGTATCAGCACTTTCCCAAGCAAACATTGCCCCTTTATAGCCGTAATGGGCTGCCTTGCGTCTAGCTCCTGGTAAGGTGTGCCAACGGTAACTGAGTAAATTGCGGGCGATCGCTGGTTGAGTAAACAGAAATAGGGGTTGCATAAAAATTTCTGTATCCCAAAAAATATGACCGCGATAGCCAAACCCCGAAAGGGTTTTAGCGGGAATGCTCACCCTATCATCATCCCGTGGGGCAGCAATCAACAGTTGAAAGAGATTGTAGCGAACAGCAAAAGTAGCTGTGTTATCCCCCTGAATCAGGATGTCACTTTGCTGCCAAACCTTATTCCATGCCTGCTCATTGGCTTTTAGTAATGTTGCGTAGTCTGGCAGGTGTGCGAGTTTTTCTTGAGCTGCTGGAACTGGTGCTTCAATCTCCCGTGAGGTAAAAACTGTCACAAGTTTTTCCACTGTCACAGTCTGCTGCGCTTTAGCGAAGAAGGTTGTACTCAAGGTAGGATAACCAGGTGCGGTATTGACTTGTAAAGATGCTTCAGTGCCTAATATTGTCACCTTAACTGCCATACCAAGTTCAATTCGAGAGTTGCGCGTGCGGCGTTGCAACCAGATTCCTTGATTAGTCTTGCCCTGATCTAATTCTTCCCAGTGATTCAAACCCTGATTTTCGGGATAGCCATTGATGCTAGCTTGAACTTCGATTAACCCCTCAAAATCTATTGGTGTTAAATGGCAGCGTAGCGCCAACACGTGCGGATCTGCAAGACTAGCAAAGCGTTCAAAGCTAATGTCTATGGTGTTTCCACTGGGAGAGCGCCAACGCACGGCCCGAGTCAGTAGTCCTTGGCGTAAATCAAGCTGGCGATCGTAGCTCAATATCTCACCTCGATCGAGACGGAAGCGATCGCCATTCACAATCACTATCAAGGGTAGCCAGTCAGGGCAATTTACCAGTTCAGTGTACACCACAGGCACATCATCGTAGACACCGTGGATAAAAGTAGCTGGCAATGTATGAGGATAACCTTCCTCAAAACTGCCTCTTGTCCCCAGGTATCCATTGCCGATTGTAAAGACGGTTTCTTTGGAGTGCAATTGCTCAGGGTCAAACTGGGTTTCGATTAATATCCAGTCTGTGTAGATAAAATGGCGAGAACGACCTTTTGTTTGCATAAGTTGGAGATTGGAGATTTTGAGTCTTTGAGCTAGATGAACGAGTATCTGAGGTGGATGAACGGAGTTCTGAGGTGGATGAACGGAGTTCTGAGGTGGATTAACGGAGTTCTGAAGTGGATGAACGGAGTTCCGAAGTGGATGAACGGAGTTCCGAAGTGGATGAATCCAGTTCTAACTCTCCCTTGCTCCCCTGCTCCCCTGCTCCCCTGCTCCCCCACTCCCCACTCCCTCATCCCCCCTTATGCTTTTCCAAAATCTTTTCGACTCTGGGTTTATAAATGAGATGAAATAAGGTTTCCATGTAGCGATCTCTGGCTTCGTTATTTTCGGGAGCAACAAAGTTCCAAAAACTAAACATTTTCGCAAGCAGTAGTAATTGATTGCTATGTAAATGCCAATTATATTTGTGATGAATTCGTTGACTCATCCATTCTGAAACTTCGTACCAGTATTCAGCATGAGTATCGCATTGCTCAAGGAAGTCTAAAATTTTCGTTGCTGTTCCTTCTAAGTCTGTAGGATTAACATTAAATTGATTTTCTTTGTTCTCGATAATTTCTAAAGAACCGCCAAATTGAGTCGCAAAAGTTGGCAAGCCAGAAATCATCGCTTCCAAAATACTCCGACCAAAGGATTCAAAAAGGGCAAAATGGACATAAATTCCCTGAGAATCGGCAATTACTCGGTAGGCTTCGCCGATGTCGCTGCTAGGAACACGCATTCCTACCCAGCGAATCTTGCCATCAAGATTATATTGGTCGATAATGTCGTGGAGTTTTTGAATTTCTTCTGCTTCTTCTGGGTTGCTAGCTTCATGTAGATGCAGTTTAGTAGTTAATATAATCAGGTTACAACGCTCTTGCAACGCCTGACTTTTACCAAAACATTCAGCTAAACCAGTGAAATTTTTGATTGAATTGATGGTATCAAGAGCAAAGATTGGTCGATTATTGGGGCGTTCTAAATGGCCAAGAATTTGTGGATCTTCGCGGGTAAAGAGTAAGTCGTGGACTTCTGTGCAAAGTTTAGAATCTCGGTTTTCTTTTTGGCTGTAGGGAAAGAAAAGATTTTCATTTACTCCCGGCGGCACTAAGTTAAATTTAGGACTAAACAAATCAATACCATCAACTACATGATACAAGTGCGGCATCGTAAACCACTTATAAGACTCGTATTGACCTATCGTATCAGGCGTGCCGACAATTTCTTGATAGGACGATGTGATGATAAAGTCAGCTGCATTCATGCTAATCAAATCGGCGGTAAATTGTGCCGAGAAATGATATTTATCTTCTAAATCTTGCCAATATAAATTGCTAAATAGATATTTAGGTTTTTCCAAAGAATGAGCAATGTTACACTGGGTGACTTTCATGCGGCGGGATAGCAGAAAGGCTACTAAGTTACCATCGCTGTAATTGCCAACGATGAGACTAGGTTTGCCTTGGAATTGAGCTAGTAATTCTCTTTCTGCATCTATCGCAAATTGTTCTAAATAAGGCCAAATGTCAAATTTAGAAATCCAATTATTGGTGATGTCTGGATTAAATTCACCAAAAGGAACGCGCAATATCCAAGCATTCTCAGTATCTTGGACTTTTTCGAGGTGCAAATTACAAAATGTCCCTTCGCAGTTAGGGATTAGTCGAGTCAGAATAATTACATGGGGTTTAATACCTAGCCGATCGAGTCCAGCGAGTTTGATTTGTTCGCGCAGTTCGTTTTCTAAGCTGCGGGCTTGTTCGAGGACGTAGATAACTTGACCAAGTGTTTCATCCCTTCCCAAAACATCCTCCTGTCCAACCCAGCCGTGGATGGAGATGAGAACGACGCGAAAGACGGCGGGGACGCGAGCTACAAATGTTTCTAAGATGCCAGGTTCTGGGGAGTAAATGAGTCGGTCGAGGAGTTCTAAAGTTTCAGAGACTCGCGCCGCAGTGTTACCCCAACCCGGCTCAAAGCCGAGTTCTTGGAGATCAAAGCTAAATTTTTCATAAGGTTCATCAGGCGATCGCTCACTCAGCAATTTCAGCGCTAGCTTAATTTGTTTGGCTAACTCAATACCAGAAGAAATGCGATCGCTCAACAATAGGCGAATACCATTGCATTGCAACCTATGTAACGCTTTAAATAACATTTCTACCCAATATTCAGAGTCAGTCAACAATTGATTGCACAGGTAACGGTTGAGGAAGGCTAAACCTTGACCAATATTTCTCGCGTCGTCAATTCTTGGAGAACTCTCATAGAAGGGGTGGAGATCGATTTCCAGAATATGGGGTTGGTAGCGGTTGACTAGACGATCTCTCACATCTAACAGGGCTTGAGGCGTCATCTGCTCGAACCTGCTAAAGTCAGCTGTCAGTTGCCAAACTTCTTGATTAGCAATCCTCGGTCGAATCACGAACCAAGTACTTTCCTCTTCGATAATTATTTCGTGGGTATATTGTATTAGTTTGCCAACAGCAGAAGAGTAGTAAAAATAGGCTGGCTTTTGGGATTGATAACAGTAGTCAGCAAAAGCTTGCAAAATCTCATTTCTTAGGAAGTAATGCTTACCTGAAGTACTCAACGCATAAATCAACTGATGTAGAGCAGTTTTTTCATCACCGTTGGAGAGAGCTTGAACTAGTTCATACATGATGACGAATTCCAGAAATTTAGCTAGGTAACAACCTCATTTTTCTTTCTAGTTTTCGGTTTGCTGAGGTATATTCCCCAAACGATCGTAAATTACTATAAAAATTTTCGCGTCTAGCTCTGGGATGAAAGGCTGTGAGAACTTCAAATCTATGGGATGAGGGAGTAGAGGAAGGCAGACAAGGGAAAATTATTGAACGAGTTTCTTTTTCAATCGGGTATAAAACACTATTTTCAATTAAGTACTAAAGCAAAATTGGAGCGATCGCTAGTAAGCTTGGAATATAATTCTTTTGACTTTTGGGTTTTGACACTTCGACTCCTTTCGGCTGCGCTACCTTGGCTCCGGTTGCATCGAGCGACTTGTACTGAGCGTAGTCGAAGTAAGTCGAGATGCTCGGCACAAGTCAAGTCGCTCAGTGTTAACTTTTGACTTCCGCCTTGCGGTACTAGTCTTATATCAAGCCTAAATTAATAACTTTTTGCAGTGCTTTTTCAAATGCTATGCCTTGTTTGAGGGCGATATACAACAATACTATTGCAGATGAACGAATTGAATTATCACAATGTATCAGAATCGGCTTGGGTAGTTCAGTGACGATCTGATATATCTGGAGCATACCTTGATGATTAATGTCTTCAGGTTTAGTTGGGATATTAACGTAATACAATCCCAAAAGCTCAGTCTTCTCCTGCTCATTAGCCAGCAAGCCTATTTCGTCGGATAAACGTAGGTTCAGTATAGACTTATAACCCTCATTAGCTATTTGTCCCAGTTGATCTAGTGTAATTTGCCCAGCGATCGCTAAGTTATCATTAATCTTCCTAACAATATTCATCAGCCGGATTAACCCTATTTTGCCAACGTTGCCTATACTCTAAATTTAGGAAACCAATCTGAGGATCTTGTGAAGAATTGGGTATGGGATATGCTTATTCTTCTCGTCCCCCTTGTCCCTTTTTCCCCTTTCCCCCTTTTCCCCTTCTCCTTACTAGTACAGCACGGCGAAAATAAACCACCCCTGACGCTCAATGACTCGCTAACGCTGCGCTAACGGCAGTTCCTCATGGGGGGAACCCCCATCGCCTTTGGCGTCTCCCCTTGGGAGAAGACCGGACTACCTCACCATTCCAAATCAATGAAACGCTTACGTTCTATTCATTTTTAATTTTTAATTTTTAATTTTTAATTCCGCCTTGCGGTACTAGCCTCTCAATAGGTGGTGTAAACTGTTCAATAATTCTCTGGCTGTATAGGGTTTTGATAAAACTGCTTGCACATTAACATCAGCAGCTTGAGCAAACACTTCCATTGAGTTCAGCCCGCTACAGGCAATAATTTGAAGCTGGCTGTTCATTTTTCGCAAGGTGCGAATAGCGGTAATTCCATCCATTTCTGGCATCATTAGATCCATCAACACAGCATTGATTTGATGCTTGTGTTGGGCGTAAAGTGCGATCGCCTCAATGCCATTACTAGCAGTGAGTATCTGATAGTTATGATTTTCTAGGATGATTGCGGCAATCTCCCGAATTTGGGTTTCATCATCTACAACTAAAATCAATTCTCCCTCTCCTGGGATCAAATCCAGGTCTTCTATCTTAAATGAGTGGGTTGCTTCGACAGCTGGTAAAAACAGGTCAAACTTGCTGCCTCTACCGACATTGCTAGACACTTTAATAAAACCGTCATGGCTTCTAATAATACCCAACGCTGTTGAAAGTCCAAGTCCCGTACCTGTGTTGACCTCTTTTGTGGTGAAAAATGGCTCAAAAATTCTATCTAATATTTTTGGCGGTATCCCAATTCCGTTATCGGCAACGGTAATCACAATATAATGCCCAACCTTGGCATCAAGATTCATTCTGGTATAAGCTTCATCAATAAACTTATTTTCCACAGAAATATTGATATTGCCACCATCTGGTAAAGCATCGCGGGCATTTACTAACAGATTCATTAATACTTGATGTAGTTGTGTCGTATCCCCAGCGATCGCGCAAATTTCTTCTGGGATAATGGTGGAAAATTCAATAGATTTGGGAAATGTCTGTTTAGCAATTTGGATAATTTCTGAAATCAGATACTGGACTTGAATAATTGTCGGCTCTCCTTTATATCCCCGTGCAAAGGATAAGACTTGCTTCACTAAAGCTGCTCCGCGTTTGGCGTTGCTTTCTACCAGTGTCAGCAATTGCCCAGAACGCTCCTCGTCTTGGAAAAATTTTCCCTGTAATAATTGAGCCGATGCCAAAATTGGTGTCAATATATTGTTCAAGTCGTGGGCAATACCACCTGCAAGAGTACCAAGGCTTTCCAATCGCTGGGTGCGAAAAAACTGCTCTTCGAGTTGTTTCTTTTGGGTGATGTCAGTGTCAACAGTCAGGATGGATTTGGGATCTCCTGTAGAATCACGCATCAATGTCCAACGGCTTTCCACAATAATTTTCTGACCGGATTTTGTAACTTTATGTAACTCACCTTGCCACGAGCCACTCTCAATTACGCTTTTTAGTGGTTCTTTCAATTGCTGCTGAATTCCGGCTGGGTATAAAATATCGTGGAGGTCTTTGCCAATAATCTCTGTAGAAAGCCAACCGTACATCCGCTCTGCACCTTTATTCCAGAATAAGATTTGAGACTGGAAATCTCGAACTAATATGGCGTCGGTAGCGATATCAAGTAGAGCGGCTTGTTCGGAAATTTTTTGTTCTGCCAGCTTGCGCTCGGTGATATCTTCAGCAATGCCACCATAGTAGTTAACTTGTCCTTGGTCATTATAGACAGCAAAGCCCCGATTGGAAATCCAGCGGATCGATCCATCAGGTCGCAAAATCCGATATTCTGCTGAAATGGATTGACTGCCACTAAGCAGTTGCTCAATTGATTGGGTGGCGCGAGAGCGATCGTCTGGATGAACTGTGTCTAGCCAAGATGTTGGCTGCTCAAATAGACCTTGGGAAGATCGACCCCAAATCTTCTCATAAGCAGGACTAATGTACAAAGGGTAGAATGAATCTGCGCTACCAATCCAGATCGTGGCGTGGGTATTTTCGGAAAAAGTGCGAAATTTCTCCTCACTTTGGCGTAATGCTGCTTCGGCAAGTTGGCGGTCGTGTAGCGCGGCTCGCTGTTCGGTAATATCTCTGCCTACCTGTTGTATTTCAACAACCTCTCCTTTGTGATTATGAATTGCGATCGCATTCCATTGAAACCAGCGGATACCACTGACTGTCAACTCACATCGCTCACAATTAGTCAAGGGATGGGATGAAGATCCTAAAGCTGTGATACTTTCCATCACTTGAGTCAAGTTATCTGGATGAAGAAACTGGAAATATGACTGACCGCGAAACTCATCTTGTTTCCAGCCAAAGGTTTGACAAGCTGCTACATTGGCAAAGGTAATCTGCCCTTGCAAATCAATGCGGATAATTATATCAGTTTGGCTTTCTACAAGTTGGCGATAGAGGTTTTCGCTCTGCCGTAATGCAGTTTCTGCACTTTGGCGTTCAATAATTTCTTGTTGCAACAGGACGTTAGACATCACAAGTTCTGCTGTCCTTTCCGTCACTCGTTGTTCTAACTCCTCGTAAGCTTGGTGCAGTTTTTCTTTCACAACCTGGAGTTCTTCGAGGGCTTGCTGAAGTTCCTGATTAACTTGCATCATTTGAGCCGATTGTGCCTCAACCCATAATTTTAAGTTATTTTGACTTTGGCTGCGGACTTACTCTATTTCAATTGGTTGAATATTTTCTGACCGATCGAGACAATAGCTTCGACTAAAAAACTATCAGAGCTAATCGATCGTAGAGAATAATTAATAACATGATTTAAGCTAGCTAATTTAAGCAGTTGCTCGTTGAATCTTATGGTTAATTTGTCAATTATAGTAATCTTACTGGAATTTATCTGAATATAATTTGAGGATTTTGTGAAAAAACCGCTAAATCAGCATGAAAGTATTACTGAAAAAATATGTATAAGTTCTGCTAATTTATTAAGTATTTTAACTGTCCTCACAAGTTCTTTATATTTAAAGACTATAGTCAAAATATAGACAGTTTGTTTTAAATATTTACGGGCTTCTCAAGTAGCTGCCCTGAATTGCAATAACACTTTTATGAACAGGATTTGAGAAAAATATGAATTACTGTCCTTGCTGCTCAAGCTTACTTTTAGAACATATACGTGGTGCAGAGACTTACTGGTTTTGTCGCCACTGTTGGCAGGAAATGCCTATTTACGATTGGAACGAATCCAGTTCACTCAGCGATGTTGTCATGGGAAAACTATCTAGAAAAACTCTAAAAGAAAAACGTAGCAGTACTACTGTTTACGTAAGCCAATGGCAATCAATTACCGAATGGATTGGGCTAGAAGAGTTATCTACTTAATACAACCTAATACAATTGACTGAAATAGGTTGGTATAATTATTTTCTCTTGATCTCAGTAATAAATTGCCATAAAATGCAAGGCTACAACCCAATAAGCAGGTATTAACTGACACAGCTAGAACAAGAAAACAGCCTTAATAGAGAATTATTGTATTGCGATGCTAGCGGTGGTTTTCTTCTCTTTTCCACCGCCTAAGCCATTCATCAAGATTTATTGCTGACTTTAATAGTCTCTTACTTATAACCCCCGATTAATTCGAGGGTTTTTAATGTTGAAAAATGAATTTGTAATTTTAATTTTATTGGGATGTAGCTAATGGTGGTTCAGCTTCTAAATGCAGTCTCAATCATCTTCCCATGATTCGTGATTCAGTAGGTCGATAATTCTATCTCTGAGTAAAAATTCATTTTTTTCTAACTCAAGTTCAAAATTAACCCAGTCACGATGAGGAATATATTTACAGATGGTGTAAATTGGGTGCTGACGGTTAAGAAGTCCCTTTTTAACAAGTTGAAGTGCCTCTTCCTTGATAACCTTGATGTCGTATTTAACCGTAGTGGTAGTGTTCATAAGTCCTTCCTTTGTTTTCAATCAAGGAATTAAGACTCAAAACAATAGTTGCTTTGACTCTCCCTTAAACTTATCAAATAAAATTGGAGAGAATTGTGAAGAATCAAGACATTAATAGTTGCTATAAGATTAGATACAACAGATTTCAACTTCTTTACCAACGCGAACAGCGTGTCGGAGACAGAGGCTACGCCAACGTAAAATGCAGAAATACTCCATAACCTTCCCCTTAGTAAGAGTCGCCACTACGTTGAGCAGTCCGACTTGTTTGCTCTTAGGGTTCCCGATATTTAGCAAGTGGCGTGAGGGTTGGGGAGGGGTGTACTTTATGTAGTTACAAAACGTTGTATGTCATATCATTGCTACATCTCTTTATATTCTTTGTCACCAGATGTTTAGAGCAAGAAGGCTCCCACAACAAGCTGCAAAGACCAAAAGAGGATGTAGATGCTCTCTGGGCGACTTGTCAGAAGGTAGGCTAGGGTAAAGAATTCTCTAGAAAACTTATATTATGCTCCTGAATCTTGATAAAGTTCGTCAATATTTCCCTGCTCTAGCTGGTGAATGGACTTTTTTTGATAATGCCGGTGGATCACAAACCTTGAAAAAGGTAGTAGATAGAATTAGCGAATTTCTCTTAAGTTCTGATGTCCAGTTGGGAGCTTCTTATGGGGTTTCTCAACTTGCAGGAGAACGATTGGCTTTAGCAACTAGGGGAATGGCTACTTTCATTAATGCCAATTCTGATAAAGAAGTGGTTATGGGCCCATCTACTACAATGATGTTGAAAGTTCTCTCAATTTGTCTGGGTCAAACCTTCATACCTGGTGATGAGGTTATTGTTACTAATTGTGACCATGAGGCTAATATTGGTGCTTGGGTCGCTCTTGAAAAACAAGGAATGAAGGTTAAAGTGTGGAAAGTTCGACCAGATACTTTGGAACTTCATTTAGCAGATTTAGAACCATTGATGAGTCATAGCACCAAACTGGTAGCCTTGACTCATGCTTCTAATGTTCTGGGAACCATCAATCCAATCAAAGAAATTGCTGCATTTGTACACGATCGCAACGCGATGATTTGCGTAGATGGTGTAGCTTATGCACCTCACAGATTAGTTGATGTCCAAGATTTAGATGTTGATTTTTATACTTTGAGTTGTTATAAAGTCTATGGGCCTCACCATGCCTTACTTTATGGCAAAGAAGAACATTTATTAAGATTGCCTGGCCTTAATCATTATTTTATTGAACAAACAGACATACCTTATAAATTTCAGTTAGGTAATGTCAATTTTGAATTAAGTTATGGAATGTTAGGTTTATGTGATTATTTAAGTGAATTAGCACAACTGCACTACGGAAATGAAACTGCACCTGATTTGAGAAATCAAATGGTGCAAGCATTTGATTTAATTAGCATACATGAAGAACATATTAGCGATCGCCTCTTAAATTACCTCAACAGTAAGCCTAATGTGCGAGTGATTGGTCAATCAAAGGCTGACCGTCAATTCCGCGTACCAACTATATCTTTTGTCGTTGATGGAATAAATAGCTCAACTATTCCCGCAAAAGTTGACCAACATAATATTGGGATTCGCTATGGAGACTTTTATGCTAAACGGCTGATTGAATACCTGGGGTTAGCGTCCCAAGGTGGAATAGTTCGGGTAAGTATGGTGCATTACAACACCGTTGAGGAAGTTAACAGCTTGATTGAGGCTTTTGAGCAAATATTTTAACTAATTCGTAATTCGTAATTCGTAATTCGTAATTAGCGGGTTTAATTCAAGACGCTTGGATTAAGCCTTTTTTTACCCTTTCTCACCCTACCTGCCTTAACAGATACATCTCACAAAACCAAGCACATTGGGATTTAATTTCCCTATAAAAACGCTACGCGATCGTCTATTCATGATTTTATTTCACACAGGTATAAATTCCCTTATATAACTGTTTTAATTACGAATTACGAATTATTTTGACCATTACTAAGCTGTAAAACTTGCACTTCTTCTTGTGGCAAAATTACTGTTTGACCTACAGGTAGAACAGCTAAGGCATTAGTTTGAGCTAAATTAATTAAATTGCCAGAACTGTGACTACCAGCAGCTTTGTGAAATTCGTAAACTCCATCAATTAAATGCAATTTACCCCAAAGGTAAGTTTCACGTTTGCCGTTCGATCGCAATTCATCATGCGATCGCACTTTCAAAAATGCTGGTTCCCAACCTTCAGTAATTCCCGAAAGTTTTTTGATTGCTGGTAGCACAAACCGCCAAAACGTCACCAACACAGCAGCAGGATTTCCTGGTAAACCAAAGTATAGTCCTGAATGCGGAGAGACGCGATTAATCGCGTCTGTACTGGGGAAAGTGGCGACAGTCAGGGGTTTTCCTGGACTAATTTCCACAGCCCGAATGTGGATTTTTGCTTTTAGTGACTCTAGAATTTTGTCAACATAGTCATAATCTCCCACTGAGACACCACCAGAAGAGAGAACTATATCAGCGATCGCAATGGCGTGAGCAATGACTTTCTCCAAAGCAACTGGATCGTCTTTCACAATGCCTAAAATTAACAGTTCTGCACCACTTTGTCTCACCAAAGCTGCCAGCGCATACTGATTAGAATCCACAATTTGCCCTGGTTGCAACGGTTTATCAGCTGTTACCAACTCATCACCAGTGGAAAAAATTGCCACACGCGGACGGCGGTAAACACTTAATTGCGGACACTGTGCTGCTGCCAATACGGCAATTTCTGAGGCATTTAACTTAATCCCTGCTGGTAGTAGTTGTGTTCCGGCTTGATAAAAAGATGCTTTGTGTCTGACAAATTCTTGCGGTTTTGGTGCATCCAGGATAAATACGCGGTTTTCCTCGCGGCGTGTCTTCTCTTGCATGACTACAGTATCCGCACCTGCTGGGATTACCGCACCCGTGAAAATTCGTGCGGCTTGCCCTGGTTGAATCGTAGACTTAGGCTGATACCCAGCCGGAATATCTTCAACAATTTCTAAAACGGTTGGTTGTTCGGCGCTAGAGTGCTGCACATCATCGTAGCGAACTGCGTAACCATCCATTGCCGAATTATCCCAATGGGGAAAATCTAGTGGACTGGTGACAGGTGTTGCCAAAATGCGACTATCTGCTGTCAATAAATCTACAACTTCTGTATCCCGTTGACGATCCAACGGCTGCACCAAATTTAAAATAATTGCTTGTGCATCGCTGACTGATAACATAGCGATCGCCTCCGACTTTTTTTATTCTTGGGTAGCTTTGCTTAGATTTCTATGAGCAGTAAATCCTAAACTACACACTGATAGTAAACCGATAATTATGCTTCCTTCGGGGACTTTGGATACCTGAACCGAATTGTTGCTTAAATCTAGGATTTGCTCTGTGCCTGCTGCATCTCTCTTGTTCAAATGAAATTCTTTAGCTAGAACCTGATTGCTAAAACCTTCATCTATGAGTGCGAGATTATTATTTAGCCATGTGTCACCAGGAAGCCCATCATCCTTGCCAAGATCAAAAGGGCCAAAGATTTGCTCGGTAGTGCTATCAAAGTTGAATCTCAAAAAGCCGTAGTTAGATATCCCACTAAGCACTGGAGTGAAACTATTTATCAGATTACTCAAGGGATCGAAGAAGGAAATTGAGAGAGATTGCAAGTTCTTCGTAGTTCCCAAGCCTGTTTCAGAAATGACGCTGGGAGCAGTTGTTGTATCGTAGTTAAATGAACCTTTAGCTGAATAACCAGTGTCTCCTTTCCAGTTAAAGTTGAACTCAGCAGCATGAGCTAGGTTGTTGGTGGTTATGGCGATCGCTAACGCTAAAGTAGTAGTCGTCACCAGACTAATAGCTGTTTTAGTAAACAGATGTGTCATAGATACAACTTCCAAATTAATTAAAATGAAGTTTCTACAACAATACAATATAGATGTATAACCTTACTGTATGTTGCATCCATAACGAGTAGCGGCTACTCTATGAGATGCCAATCAAGTACCCACAGGGTATCAAAAGTCTCCTAAGTGCTTAATCCTATTTTTGAGTCGTGCAGTTGGTAGTTGTACAAATTTAGTTGGCTGGTTCTTGTTCCTTTACAGCGCAGCAACTAGCCAAGTCATCATCTTAATATTAAAAACAGGAGCGATCGTTATTTCCCAACCCCTAAATAAAAATACTTATTTTGTATGACTATCGAACGACTTCCCCAAAAACACTATCCCAAAGCTGAGATTGGGCGGCGAGGTATGGCATTGGGACTTGATTTCCTTGGTATCTGGTTAGTCAGTTCCCTACTGGGAGGCAGCGATATCGGTATTCAATTTGTTGAAATCTTAGTTTTTGTAATACTTTGGCTGTTTTTGCGGGTAGTGGTGGTATACAACAATCAAGGGCAAAGTTTAGGGCGTTGGGCGTTCGATTTAAAGGTGTTGGAAGTCGAAGATGGAGAAGTAGTGGGCAGAATTCCCGATTTGCTCTCACTGGTGAAGCGAGAGGCGATTATCGGTTTGGGTGCTTTATTAGTGTCAATTGCCCTGAGCAATATTAGAGCCAATCCCACTGCTATACTGCTAGTAATTCCCCTAGCTATTGATTGCGGGACTGCCTTCTCTGATACCCAGATGCGGCAGGCTTTACACGATCGCTATTGTGGAACTTTCATCGTTTCGTCGCGTCGTGGCTACTCGCTCGATATAAAAATTAAAAGATTAGTTGGAAATATGCGGCGGAATGTGAGAAGATAGTCATTTGTGTTAATTCTCTTCAGGCTTCACTGTTTGTAAGATTATGGCTAAGAGTAAAGGTGCCCGCATTATTATCACACTAGAGTGTACTGAGTGCCGGACAAATCCAGATAAGCGTTCTGCTGGTGTTAACCGTTATACCAGTACTAAGAATCGTCGCAACACCACCAACAGGCTAGAACTGAAAAAGTTCTGCACCCACTGCAACAAACATACCGTTCACAAGGAAATTAAGTAGAGATGAGTTATTTCCGTCGTCGCCTGTCTCCGATCAAGCCAGGAGAACCAATCGATTATAAAGATGTTGATTTATTGCGTAAGTTTGTCACCGAGCGGGGAAAGATACTGCCACGTCGGATTACCGGGCTTACGTCTCAGCAACAGCGAGAGTTGACATTAGCAATTAAGCGATCGCGGATTGTGGCTTTGTTGCCATTTATCAATGCGGAAGGCTAAAAAGAGGAGAGACGCGATTAATCGCGTCTGTACAGGAGAGACGCGATTAATCGCGTCTTTACAGGAGTTAAGAATCAAAACTCCTAACTCCTAACTCCTAACTTAAAACTATTTAAACTGTTCACCAAATTAGAGTGCGAGAGTTGTGGAGAAGGGGACGCTAGTTGAATTTAGGGTTCAAGGCGATCGCCGTCTGGGCATCGTAGAACGTCCAGACGGTAAAACCCGCTGGTTTGTGGTAGACGAACGTGGTCAATCCCACAGCCTCGCGCCTAGACAAATAACCTATACAGTTACCGGACAGACTTACAAGGCTTCTGAGATTGCCAGCTTTTTGGAGCAGATCGAGCCTTATTTAGACCCATCTAGTTTAGAAGTGGCTTGGGAATTACTGGTTGAAGATGGCGAAACAGTTACCCCAGACCAAATGGCGAATCTGCTATTTTCAGAATCAGCCGCGCCTCCTCGTTACGCCGCCTATTGCTTGTTATCAGACGACAAACTTTATTTCAAGCAAAAAGGAGACGCTTACGAGCCGAGAACTGCTGCTCAAGTGGCAGAACGCAAGCACCAACTGGAAGTAGAGGCACTAAAAGCTAAAGGACAGCAGGAATTTTTAACTCGCGTAGAGCAGGCGCTCAAAGGTGAAGCAGTAGAGTGGCAGCGCCACGATCGCCAGCGCTTAGAAGGACTAGAAAAATACGCAGCGCTAATAGCTGACACGGTGCGGACAGGGGTTAATTATGACTCCTTGGCTCGCGCTTATCCGCCCAGCGCTCCAGTATTAGAAACTATGACCATGCTGGGACGGCCCACAACGCCCCAAGGGGCTTTTCAACTATTAGTAGATTTGGGTTGCTGGAGTCCTTATGAAAACTTGTTCCTGCGTCGTTCTTCAATTCCGATTCAATTTCCTCATAAGGTATTAGAAGTGGCGCAACAGCGTTTGGATTTCCCGCCGATTGACTCAGATACAAACCGCCTCGATCTGACTCACCTGAAGGTGTACACCATTGATGATGAAACTACCACAGAGATCGACGATGGTCTAAGTTGGGAAGTACTACCCGATGGACGGGAGCGCCTGTGGGTGCATATCGCCGATCCTACTAGATGGTTGGTACCGGAAGATGAATTAGATTTGGAAGCCAGAAAGCGCGGTAGTACAGTCTATTTACCGACGGGAATGATTCCCATGTTTCCAGAGGTGTTGGCAACTGGGCCAATGAGTCTGATCCAGGGAAAGGTTTGTTGCGCCCTAAGTTTTGGAATTATTTTGGGTACAACTGGGGGAGTAGAAGATTACAGCATTCATACCAGCTTCATTAAGCCGACTTATCGCCTCACCTACGAAGATGTAGATGAAATGCTGCAATTGCGGGTACAAGCAGAACCGGAAATTGCTGCGATCGCAATTTGGGCACAGCGGCGCAGAGCTTGGCGTTACGCCCAAGGGGCAATTAGCATCACCATGCCCGAAGCAACGATCAAAGTCAAAGGTGAGGAGATCCACATCGATATTTTGGACGATTCCCCATCGCGGCAACTGGTAGCAGAAATGATGATTGTTGCCGGTGAAGTTGCGGCTCGTTATGGTAAAACTCATAACATACCTTTGCCTTTTCGCGGTCAACCGCAACCAGAATTACCTCCAGATGAGGAATTGCTTTTACTTCCAGCCGGATTCGTTCGTGCTTGCGCCATGCGTCGCTGTATGCCCAAGAGTGAAATGAGCATTACGCCTTTGCGTCATGCTGGTTTGGGCTTGGATACTTACACTCAAGCAACCTCTCCCATCCGCCGCTACAGTGACTTACTCACTCACTTTCAAATTAAAGCCCATTTGCGGGGTGAAGTTTTGCCATTTTCCGCAGATCAACTTAAAGAAGTGATGATGACTGTCACCAGCATCACCCAAGAGGTGACGATGGTGGAACGACAAACTAATAGATATTATGCTTTAGAGTATTTACGCCGTCATCCAGAGGAAACTTGGGATGTGACAGTGTTGATGTGGTTGCGAGAAGACAGCAACTTAGCCCTAATTTTGTTAGAAGATTTGGGCTTGCAGTTGCCAATGGCTTTCAAACGTTCTGTGAACTTAGGCGAACAGATAGTGGTGAAAGTTAGCCACGCCGATCCACAAAAAGATATGATCCAGTTCCAAGAAATAATTTATCAAGAAGCCCAAACAGCGGCGAATTAACTAATTTGTCATTTGTCATTTGTCATTTGTCATTTGTCATTTGTCATTTGTCATTAGTAATAATCGCTACAGGCTAGTATTATCAATTACGAATTATTTTAGCCTTGGTTCAATTGCTTTCGGTTACTATATAGAGTAAAAAGCGGCAGAGTTAATTTTTCAAATAACTGGGATTGGAAAAGCAAAATAAAAAAAGAACCGCATACTCCTAGGGAGAAGCAAGCTACGCGCAGCGTCTCGTTAGAGAAGGACACAAAGAAAGAAGAGGTTAAAAGGGTTTGGCGCAGCCTCACAAAGAAATGGTGTTAGAACAAAATCCCCGATTTATCAAAGAAATCGGGGATTTGCAGTTTGCAATTTACCACCCTTAACTAACTACTGCTTCAGCTTTTTCCTCAGCTTTTTCTTTAACTAGAACATAAGGGGTTTCTGCACCTTGTGCTAAATATTCAGCTAGCTGACTTTCAATTTGATCGCGCACAATTTGGCGATACTCTAGAAAATGCTCGTTGTGGGCGCAAGCTGCGATGTAATGTTCAATAACTCCAGGATTCCGCTTGAGAATGCTGAACAAATGATGCCAGAATTTCCAACGGGTTTCCCGTTTGATTCCTTGTCGCCAAATCACAATTAGCAACGCTTTTATAACTATCCACTCTGGCATTTTCGCAGGGGCTTTCCAAGTCGGCAAGCCCATCATCAAGAAGCAGCGATAGGTGCGATCTAAGTACTGTACTGGGTCGTATAAAGTACAAAATGCCTCAATATATTCTCTAGCAAGTTCTTCTAGAGGACGGGTGGGTAGGAAGTTCATCAATGTTGTTTGGTTGATGTTTCCGTCTTGATTTTCCCGTAATCGCCCTTCCTTTTTCAGACGATGCCAAAGTGCAGTATTAGGTAACGCTTGCAACATGGCAAAGGTAGTAGAGGGAATTGCTGCTTGTTCAGCAAAGCGGACAATGCGATCGCCTGCACCGGCTTTTTCGCCATCAAAGCCGATAATAAACCCAGCCATTGGGCGCAATCCCGCTTTGATGATGGTTTCAACTGCCTCAGTTAAAGAACTGCGAGTATTTTGAAACTTCTTGGTCATTTGCAAACTATCCTCATCCGGCGTTTCGATTCCCAAAAACACCGCCGAGAAACCAGACTCAACCATCAACTCCAACATTTCTGAGTCTTGGGCTAAGTCAATTGAAGCTTCAGTGTCAAATCGGAAGGGATATTTGTGTTCTGCCATCCAGACTTTTAACTCTTTCAGCAACAATTTTACATTTCGCTTGTTGCCAATAAAGTTGTCATCCACCATGAATACACCCCGCCGCCAACCCAATTCATAGAGGCAATCTAACTCTGCTAACAGTTGGGCTGGGGTTTTGGTGCGCGGTTTGCGCCCGTAGAGAACAATAATGTCGCAAAATTCGCACTGGAAGGGACACCCGCGCGAAAACTGCACCGACATCATGTCATAAGCGTTCAATTCTAATAAATCAAAGCGGGGTATTGGTGTGCTGGTGACATCAGGTTTTTCTGTGGCGCGGAAAGTGCCAGATGTGTCTCCCCGTTTAATTGCCTCAATAAACATGGGCAGCGTGATTTCCCCTTCATCCAGAATCAGAAAATCTGCGCCAACATTTTCAACTTCGTGAGGTACAGAGGTAGGGTAGGGGCCGCCAACAGCGACTAACTTGCCACGTTTTTTTGCTTCTTGAATTTGGTCAAGTAAATCTTGTTTCTGGACAATCATCGCAGAGAGAATTACTACATCTGCCCATGCCCATTCTGCTTCTGTTGCGGGGCGGATGTTGCGATCGACCAGCTTAAATTCCCATTCTTGGGGCAAAATCGCCGCCACTGTTACTAAACCCAGAGGTGGTAATAAAACCTTGCGATCGACTAACTCCAAGATTTTTTCATAAGACCAAAAGGTTTTGGGAAATATTGGATACACTAACAAGATTCGCATGTAGTATCAATCCTCACACTTTGATTGTTATCCCACTCTAACGAAAATAAAGAGTTATTGACTTTTTATTAAAGTTGTTTTATTTTACCATTGATATTTTTAACTCAAATCAAGGGACTGGAGAGCAGAGAGGAAAGAGGTAATTTTCCATTCTTCACTCATACCCAATGACCCCAGTCGCTCTCTACGAGATGAGGATAATTTTCTGCTAATATTTTCCAAACGTTGTCAAAATCCACAGATTATAATCAATTTTTAGCCTTTTCAACACCACTAATTTTCAAAACATCACTCATAGTTGCACAATAATTTGGCAAGCTAAAACTATCGGGATTGATGAATTTTTCGTATGTAAAATGCCGATAGTTCATGCAAAATCGATCCCAAGCTGCCATCCGAATGCGGAACAGAACAATAATCAAATTAGCTAATGCTATAGATATGGGAATACGAAAGTAAATCTTTTTGCCCAGATAAGTACACACTTCTTTCACTGCTTGATTAGCAGTTAACGGTGCTTGACCTAAAACAAGCCGACGTGGTTGATTATCTTTGGCAGGACGATCGATCAAATATCCCACGACAGTGGCAATATCTCGTCCGTGGATAAAGTGAAAACTGCCATCTGCTTCTAGAAAGCGAATCACATTAATATATTTCGTAACTTCTGGAATGCCAGATGTGAGATGAGAATAGGGTTTATTGCGATCGCCGCCCAATACTAAAGTGGGAAATACTGTGGTAATTTTGGGTGCGATCGCTAATTTTTCTTTTTTCTCTAAGCACTCATATTTAGAACGGATGTAATCTGTCCCAATTTCCCCGGCTTCTTTCAATGGTTGATTGTAGCGATCCAAAACGCTAGCTGTCGAAAAATAAATCACCTGCTGACAACGTTCTGGATCTAGCAGTTCGAGTAATTCTATAGTTTTAACGACATTAATATCAAATGTCTCATCACCACCCCAAGCTGTGGCTGTGAGTACCGCTGTATCAATTGTAGATAGCAAATCGGCAAACTGGCGAATATTTTGCATATCACCTTGTAAAACGTTGATGCCTGAACGTGCCTTGGTATCAACTTGTAGCTTGCTTGGGTTCCTAACTAATAGATACAGTTCGTGATTTGTTTCTTTAATTAAGGCTTCTGTTAAATAATGACCTACACAACCACTTGCACCAGTCACTAAAATCCGTTTCTGGCTCATAGAGAATTTATAAAACGTTAGGAGTTAAAACTAAAGAATTAAGAATAAAGTTAAAAGTTCCGAATCGCAACTGATAACTCTGGAAATTTTAGATTTTGAATTTTGGATTTTAGATTGCAGGAAAAATCTAAAATCTAAAATCTAAAATCTAAAATTGTATGACTCCTAACCCTTAACTCCTGCAAGATTCAATTCCTTTGCGGTTTCAAAGAAGAAAGCAACATTTTCTTCTGGAGTTTCTGGTAAGACACCGTGGCCGAGATTGAGAATGTGACCCCAATTACCAGCTTTGCGAACGGTATCGAGGATGCGATCGCGGATAAACTGTTTAGAGCCGAATAACACGCCTGGGTCAAGATTTCCTTGAACTTTCATTTGCTTACCCAATCTGGCTCGTGCATCTGCCATATCTACTGCCCAGTCTACACTGACAATATCAGCGCCAGATTGTCCCATTCTTTCCAATACACCCGCGCTACCGCTAACTAGCAAAATTAAAGGTGTATCGGGGTGGGTTTGCTTAACCTGCTGGAAAACTCGCTGCTGATAGGGGAGAGCAAAGGTGTCATAATCTTGAGGACTCAATTGACCCGCCCAAGAATCGAACATTTGGATAACTTGAGCGCCAGAGTCAATTTGATAGCGGGCATAGATCGCGATCGCATCTGCTAATTTAGCTAATAGTTGATGCAATATCGTCGGATCTGAGAATGCCATGTTTTTGATGATGGAATAGGTTTTAGAACCTTTTCCTTCCACTGCATAAGCTGCTAATGTCCACGGCGCACCCACAAAGCCCAACACCGTTGACTTATCGCCTACTTCCGAACGCAGCGCTTGCAAAATTGTCTTGATAAATGGTAGCGCTGCTTCTGGTTCTAAAGGATGCAAATTATCAATTTGTTCTTGAGTGCGGAGGGGTGAGTGAATGATTGGCCCTTTACCTTCGGCGATGTCCATGTCAATGCCCAAACCAGGTAATGGGGTGACAATATCAGAAAATAAAATTACTCCATCTGGTTGGAAGGCTTTCCACGGTTGCAAGGAAACTTCAATTGCTACATCTGGAATTTCTGAGCGATCGCGAAACGAAGGATACTTCTCTCTTAAGTCTCGATATGCTTTCATATATCGTCCCGCTTGTCGCATCATCCATACAGGGGGACGATCTACTACTTCACCACGAGCAGCCCGTAAGAGATGAGGAGTCGTTGAATAAACACCCATTTATTACTTCATCCTATTTATGCCACTGTTTAGCTTATCATTCTGGGATTACGCTTTTCCAGCAGGTTTTCAGGAAAAGGTGAATAGCAGGGCCTAATAGTAATATTTTATAATATTTTGATTATTGGATATGAGCGATCGGTTGGCTTGACTAGAGTATTAATGCTAGCAAGCGCTACAATTTATTGTTTTTTTGGCTTATCCCATAAAATTATTGCTTTGAGTCCCACGTAGAAATGCACCTCTCACTTCTGCATCAAGGGAATGTGTGAGGAAAACTGCATAACAAAATGTGTCTCTATGTCATGCATAGAGACACATCCTTAAGGATTTTTAACAGGGATCTGGATAAATCTATCCTTTCACTATCGCTTTATGTTGTGAGCGTTTGAAGAGTGACATCATACCACAAGCACCTATTGCTAACACACCTAACATCCCACTAGGTTCAGGAACGCTGGCTAGTCTATAGGCATGGTTATCTGTTTCAAAGGCAACACCATTTGAACGCATCACAACTCGGTCAAATGATTCTCCTGTATCAGCTACAAGATTGATAAACATATTAGCTTCAGAGCTAGTCCAACTACCATTAGCTATAGCAGTTGGCACATCTGCACCACTAAAAGTCTTTAACTTCTGATCGCCTTTGTAAATGTCAACAAAGTTATAATCATCTAATGAACCTGCATAAAAACCGAAGTAATTAACAGCTTCTTTGAACTTAATATTGACCAAACCACTGTCGCCTGCAACATTACTACCTACTGGAGCAATTGTGAGAAATTTGGTGTTATCCCCATAAGGTGAGGCGTATTGACTAGATACGCTACCTTGAACAATGTTACTAGTAATATTAGAGTAAGTAACAAATCCATTAGGATCGTGTGCTGTGCCATCGTCAAAGGTGACAGTTTTCGCATCAGCGTAGCTAGAAAACGGACCACTATTGACTTGCAGAGTTATCGCACTAGCTGGATTCGCACTCATGACCACAGCAGTCATTCCGAGTAAAGCCAAAGAGATTTTTTTCAACATTCTAGTAATAAACTTTGAAGAACACAAAGATAATTAAGACTGAACTTTTCTTGAAACCTAGCTATGAAAAACTGGTTTCATTACTCCAACAAATTAGAAGAAAATCACAAAGATTATTAGGTCTTTATATATGACTATTGTTGGGTAAAACAAGCTCTAAGATGTAAGTTAAGCTTGATGCTTTGTAATCCTATTTTGATTTTTATAACTCGCAAAAGATACGGTATATATACTAAAATATGTTTAAAGATTAAGTGAAGGCTTTTGTGCAATTGTAGTGGACAGGACAAACGCATCTAAATTACTCTCGATCGCAACCAAGCTTAAGAACCAACAAAAAATCACTATTTATCGTTTGATTTAGTTTCCAAGACTTAAAGCGATGTCTACGATGGGCTACTCCTAAATCTTTAGCAAGAAGAATAGGTTAATGAAATTCTATTGAGAATAGACTGTTATTATTGACATAATATTTTCGCCTTGAGGAAGTGGCGAGTGGCGAGTGGGGAATGGAAAATAGGGACTGGTGATTGAGAAATAGAGTAAAACAAGAATCAATATTTAATTGAGAATTGGGCAAACAGGGCATTAGTTAATTCTCACCCTGCTCCCCTATCTCCGCGATCTCCCTATTCCCTCACTCCCTTAACTTCTTATGCAAACTGACTCTAACAGTCCCGATCGTGTTGCATCTACTAATAACGAGCCTCATCCAGGAAAATTTTTGATTCCGCGATCGCAGCGACAGAGGTTCTTTATTCAGTTTACCTTAATGACCCTCATCGGATGGGTTGTGGGTGGCGTTGCTAGTATCGCTTTAGAGAAAATTATTCTCCAAAGTCTCTCGCTTAACATTGCTAATCAACCACAAACATGGAGTATTTTGGTTAGAAGTCTTAGTAACGTTATATTTGCGGTGATTTTCGCTGCCGATCAAGCTCTTGTTATTTACCGATATTTACCGGGTTGGCAGTGGCTATTTGCTACTAGTGTAGGTTGGTTGATTGCCAACGGTGTTTCTACAGCCTGGATTAACTACATTTCAACCATTGCCTCATCATCTTCTGAAGATACTTTGATTTTTGGATTTTTGTCTGCGATCGCATATATAATTTCTGGAATTTGGCTAGGGATTTGCCAATGGCTAGTGTTGAGGCGATATACAGCAGGTATTTGGTGGTGGAATTTTGTACCCTCAATCTCTTTTTTCTGGATTACTATTTTGGTTTGGTTGCTTTTTATTGTGCAAAATTTGATTCCAGAAATCTACCGTACTCCCATACTATATTGGAGTGGACAAGGACTGACAGCAGCGATTTTAGGAGCCATACCAGCAATTGGTTTGTGTACATTGAAAAGAAATTTACATCCCAAGACTGGAGTTTCTTCCTGACTTTTATCGATAGTACCCAATACCCAGTCCCATTTATTTGTCATCCCAAATCAAATCTAAACGCTCTTGTGCTTTCTTAAGGGCTTTTTCAGCAGATTCTCCTAGTACTGTGGCTTCTATAGCTCGACCAAGACTGTCAGAAATACGGCTATATCCAGCAATAATCGGTTGAGAACGTGCCACAGGTAGTTGGTCAAAAAACACTTTTAACACTGGTTTTTTGGTGATAAATTGCTGATAAGCTTTGCTTTGAGCCGATGCGAGGGTAACTGGCAAAAAACCCGTCCCTATACACCATTCAGTTTGGAATTCCTCACTCAAAACATACTCTAAAAATTTGAGTGCTGCTTGCTCTCTTACTGGTGTGGTCTTCATCACAAAAAAATTTCCAGTACCTGTGACTGTAGCAGGTCTGACACCTGCTGGTATGGGTAATACCTGATGATCGACTTCAGATTTTATGATTAAAGTCCAAGGACCTGTGATTTGCATTGCAACACGACCTGTAAGAAAAGCGTCTTCTTCATAACCTCGTTCTGGGGCAGAAAGCAATACAGAACCATCTTTTATCAGGTCTTGCCAAAATTTTAAGGCCGCGATCGCACCCGCATTTGTTAAATTCGGGCGATTATTGATTACAATCTCGCCATCAGCACTATATAAAAACGGCAACCAACTAATCACAGTCCATCCACCTTTTCCTAAAGGCAGTAACATACCATACTGTTCGGGGCGGCCATCCCCATTGCGGTCTATAGTTAATTTTTTGGCAACTTGTCTCAATTCATCCCAAGTTTTGGGTATTTCTGTAATTCCCGCAGCTGCAAAAAGTTTAGGACGGTAAAAAATCCCAATATTACTGGTGTGCATTGGCACTGACCAAATGTGACCATCTAACTGCATTTCTGACAATAAGTTAGGTCTAATATCTGACTTGAGGGGCGATTTATCCAACCAATCTTCTAAAGGTCGAAGTGCCCCTAATTCCACAAATTGACCTGTATATTCAGGGTGGAATGACAGAATATCTGGCGGCACATTCGCAACAACTGATGTTAATATTTTGGGTAAATTAGGTTCCGGCTCGAATATAGATTCCACCTGAATATCAGGATGAATTTGATTAAATTTATCAACTAATTTTTCAAAAATCTCTCGATGTGAAGGTGGATTAATAGCTTGCCAAAGTGTCAGATGAATTACCCCGTTGTCCTTTTGTCTAACTCCCTGACAACTAGATAAAAATATCAGAGATAAACTCAGAATAATTGTTAGAATTGAAAGCCGCTTACCAGATTTTATCAATAAATACCAAAAATCTCTAATTTTGGAAGTTATAAAATTAATATTCATACAAATTTTTTAGATATATAGACCATTTAGCACATTATTCCTAGTTAAACTTATCGAGAAACAACTTGCTGAATTAAACTTTCTAACTGGTTAGCACAGCTAGTTTCACTAAAAAATTGTGCAATTTGCTCAGAGCGATCAATCTTCTGCTGAGGATTTTTTACATGGTCAATTATAGCTTCTGCTAATGCATCAACATCACTCTCTGCTACTATAGTTCCACAATTGAGTACTTCAGAAATCTCACGCGGACCAACTGGACAATCACTAGCAATAAACGTTACCCCATTAGCTACAGCTTCTACAAGAACCATACCAAAGCCTTCCGAATGGGAAGCAAGTATAACTGCTCGACACAGTGAAAAGTAAGCTTTAGGATTGGGGACAGATCCTGCAAAAAGTACGATTTCACGAATACCTAAAGAATTTGCTAAACCTTGCATCTCTACTTCTAAATCACCGTCACCTAGCAAAACTAGTCGGATATTTGAGTAAGTTTCGCTAGCTTTAGCAAATGCTTTAATTAAAGTTTGATGGTCTTTTGGATAATGGAATCTAGCAGCAGATACAAAGGTAATCAGATGAGAGTCGTTTAACCAAGACTCGGCTGTAGAATTGAGAGGTGGATTTTTTGAATCAGGTGTTACTGGATTATAGGATATTGCTATTCGAGGATGATTTAAGCCAAGGTTTAAAAATTTTTTATGAAGAGTCTTGCAAACAAAAACTATTCCACTAGCTTGTTTAATAGCACGCAGATGTATCCAATTATCAATCCTAACATTGAAATCTTGGATGAATGCAGCGATAGGATTTATTTGGCGTTCAATTTTTGATTCCGAAAGATAATCGCTATGAATATAACTAATATATGGAATAGATAAACTTCCAGGCATAAACTTAGATAAATAAAATAGCTTAGTGAGAAATGCACTATGACAAATAATAATATCTGGTTTATGTTCAGCAACGATCTTATCTAATTGTATCGCTACCCAGATTTGATGTATTGCTCCGCCAATATAAAATAAAGTTCCGGCAATTTTCATCACAATGATTATATGGGCTGATTTAAAAGATAATATCCAGCGTGGATCTAAATCAGTCAGGATTACAGTAGAGACTTTATAGCCAGCTTTTACCTGAGAATAAATTAGCGAATCAGCAACTTTTGGTGCTCCACCAATATTATTTAACACTATATGACAAATATGCATACTTGTAGTTAGATGTTACTCACTTTATTAAAATAGACAAACTCAAATTTAGTAATGCAGAATCACAGAAATAATTATACAGTTAGCAGGGGAGCGAAGCAGCAATTTCTGACTTATCTGCTCTATTTGCCTGATTTTATAAATGCTGTTCTAAAACACTTTTAGTAACACTGGTTTCTGCTCTTGTATAAAGATATGTTTCTGGGACAATGACTTTTTGCGTTTTAAAAGTTTTTTCTGCTCGATGCCAAAAGTCTGTGTCTTCTCCATAGTGAATGTTCTCAAAGCCCCCTAAGTCAAAAAATACTTTTCTCTTGCCGAAAAATGTCGGACCTAAAACACATTCTCGCAAATTAATTGTTTTACCTGGCTGAAAATAATCTGCCACAAAAATCTCTTCATCACTGGCAAATCCCCCTTCAATTAAATCAATTTCTGGATGATTTCTCATGTATTCCAGTCGTGATTCTAGATGATTGGGTTTGTAAGCATCATCACTATCGAGAAGTGTAATATATTTGCCAAAGGATGCCTGAATACCAGCATTTTTAGCATAAGCTTGTTTTTTATTTTGATGTTTGAGATATCGGATATGAGAAAATTTCTGGACATAATAATTGACAATTTCAAAGGTATTGTCTTGGCTACCATCATCAACTACAATCAGTTCCCAATCTTTAAATGTTTGATTGATAACACTATTAATGCCATTATCTAAATATTTAGCGCGATTGTAAGTACAGATGACAACCGATATTTCTGGAACTGAATCAAATTTTATTGGACTCATAATAGATTGACACTAAAATTAAGTATTAGTACATTTACCACAGCATTTAGCAGATTATTCTGTAAGTGGATTATGGCTGTTTAACCTTAAACGGATCTGATTTTAACTTAATGTGGATGCGCGATCGCTAATATTCCCGCATCCCCATCTAAAGTTACCTCTACACCCACTGGTAAGGCTGCATTGGGATGATCGTGGCCAAAAGGCAAATCGGAGACAATGGGAATCCCCAAATCGCCCAAGCGATCGCGCAATACTTCTTCTACACTAAAACTAGATATAGTTGGCGGCGCTTCACAGCGAGTAAAACCCCCCAAAGCAATACCGCAGACTTGAGACAAAGCACCACTCAAACGCCACTGTGTCAGCATCCTGTCGATGCGATAAGGTGCTTCTGTAACATCTTCCAGCGCCAGAATTACACCATCCAGATGTGGCAGAATTGGTGTACCCAAAAGGTGAGTAGCTACTGTGAGATTACCTGGTAACAAAGTGCCAGTAACCACACCACCACCCCAACCGCAACCTTTAAGAGGGGTAAAAGAACTACCTTCTACCCAATCAAATAATCGCTTAATAGACCAATCTGACTCATCTGCCAAAGTTGTCATTACAGGGCCGTGAACGCCGGAAATTCCTGCTGTATAAAGACTCCATAATAAAGCTGTGATATCAGAAAAGCCTATAAGCCACTTGGGAAGCGCTGAGTTTGGCCAATTCCAATTTTCTAAGATGCGGGTGCTGCCAAAACCACCTCTGGCACAGAGAATACCACGACAATCAGGATCTTGCCATGCTGCTGCTAGCTGTTGACGACGGGTTTCATCTGTTCCTGCTAGATAACCCCATTTGGCATCTATCTGAGGACTGACTTGTAATTGATAACCACGCGATCGCCAAATTTCTAGACTCTGTTTAAATTCCTCGAATTCTCGCAAAGCACCACTAGGGGCAATTACTCGTAGTAAGTCTCCAGGTTTTAAGGGCGGTGGTAAGATTTTGGCTGGCATGAAACAAGTTAGGAGTGAAAAGTATAATATTAACAATGCTGCAACTGTGTTAACAACACAACAACTTCATCAATTGCCTGCCGTATAACTGTTGCAGACTGATTTGACTGATTGACGATAATACTAAAAACTAGCGGCTCATATTTCGGTGCATTCACATATCCAGATAGAGAAACTACACCCGTTAACGTACCTGTTTTTGCTTGCACAATGCCCTCAGCAGGTGTACCTTGAAAGCGGCCTTTCAGAGTTCCACTTTTACCAGCCACGGGTAAAGATGCACGATATATATATGCAGTTGGGGTTTTTGCCATTCCCCGCAGAGTTTGGACAAAAGCTTCTGGTGTCACTAAGTCACGACGTGATAAACCTGAACCATCGACCAAAATGTAATTAGCTGGATCGACCCCCAATTTAGTTAAACTTGCTTTGACAACTTCTAAACCGACATCAGCACTAGTCTGAGTTTTCACTCTGAGTTTTTTCACAGCTAATGCTCTCAGCAATGCTTCAGCATAAAGATTATTACTATTTAAATTAGTTTCTGCTAATAATTCAGCTAAAGGTGGCGACTCTACAAATGCTATTTCCTGTTGATTCACACCACCATTTACTACTAATGTCTGTCCCAAAGTAATTTTTTCTGTTGCTAAAGCAGTACGGAAACGTCGTAAGAAGTAATAATTAGGGTCAACTACAGGCAAATCTATTAAAGATTCTTCAGAATTCGTTGTCAGTTGTCCTTGAATTCGTAATACTGTTCCTGATAATTCGCGGGTGACATTGACGTAGCTCGGTTGATTTTGAGGGACGGTTATTGACTGATTAATTATCCGCCACTGTTTCGCTTCGCCAGGATCGAGCCACAGCACTTGCAAAGATTTACCTACAGCCTGTGGTACAAGTTTGAAGCTAAAAATATTTTTATTCAGAATAAAGCTGCTGACTGGTACACCATCACTTGACTGCACATCTTCCCATTGCCAGGTGGGATTAACAATATCACCTTGAATATAACTATCATCAGCACTCAACTGCTGAATTTGGGTAATCCTTTTCTGTTTTAACTGCTGTGCCAATTTTTGCAGTTCTGTATCACTTAAGCTAGGATCTCCCCTGCCGACAACACGTAAAATACCATTGCCATTCTGATAAATAGAGGTGCGAATCCGAAAATTAGCACCCAATTCCTGCAACGCGGCTGCTGTTGTCAGCAATTTGAGGTTAGACGCAGGAGTAAAATATTTTTGAGCATCTCGACTGTAAAGAGTTTGTCCGGGTGACAGGGATTGTACCAAAATTCCCCAGCGCCCCCGACTAAATAAGGGACGATTGGTTACAGCATCTATAGCTGTTCCCAGTTGGCTAGAGCAAATTGATTTTGTGGTAGTTGTTGGTGCAACTGGAGTTTGCGCTTTTGCAACCCTAGGAGTAAATCCTATTTGGCTAGTCAAAAATATTAACAAAACACCCAATGGTTGATTTAAAGTCTTAAGTCTCACCAATTTTCCTTATCCCAAAGACAGATATTTTTACCTTGCGAATAATTTCTTTCCGGAGAGAGAAGAATTGGCTCAGTAAAGTTACTTAATTAGTATAAGGAAGATGTTCACATGTTTCATACATAGGCGATGTCTACGACGGGCTGCGCCTACGCACAAACATAATTTATGGGACTACAAAATAGAAACCCAAGTCAACCTGCATATACAGAAATACGAAATCGAGGCAATGGTGTGAGTACATTTTTATCTGGTGTAGCTGTATTACTCTCTACTTTGGCTTTGGGATGTAGCGGCTATGTAGCTTATGAAGTTTTTACGTTGCGGCAGACACTAAATGCTACTAGTACAGCTAGTAACACCATTCCCGCTCAAGTCCCAAGTCTGACAGCTACAACTTCTCCACAAGCAACAGCCTCACCATCCCCAGCTAGTGCTACAACATCAGCAATTAGTCCTGGCCAATTTGTGCAGCCTGCTTTTGGTAAAAAGGCAGAAGTTGAGTTACTTTCAGCAAAACGAATTAAAGATCCCGAAACTGGAAACCGTGATGTGGTAAATCTGCAAATGCGGATTCGTCGTCTTGCCACAGACGGAGTTGTTGGTAGCGATATTATCTCGGTGGCTAGTACAACAGCCCGGAATCCTGACACTAGCGTAACCTACAAAGGAGTTGCTCTTAATCGCTCAACAGGAAGCGTTTCTTTGTTCCAAGTACGTCCACAAGCCTCCGCAGATGCTTATATCTGGCTAAGAGTTCCCGATGGTATCAATAATTTGGACATTTTTGTGCCAGATACAGCCGCATTTAAAAATGTACCAATTTCATTTTAGATAGCTAACTGATATTAAATAACTCCCCATCTAGGGGAGCTATTAGTCGTTGATTGTACAAGATAATGCTTTACTTCTCTCAACAGTAGCCTGTAACTGTAAGCAGCAGTTTGAGAGATAACCAAATTTCCAAAACCCTTTTTAATTACTTTCTCTTTTACTCCAAGAGCAATTTTGCTGACTGCCATTGATGCAGTTTTAGTGTTGCTTATGACTGCGGTTGAAGTTCTTTAATAACCATTGGTAAGAGCTTATCCCAAAATAATTTTAAATATTTTAAATAAACAAGAATTCTAAGATCCCAAGTTTAGGGAATAGGTAACAGGGGATTCTAATTAATATCAATTGTCCAGTATAAAAAATAATCGGATGTGCTAACATCATCAGTTTTGCAGCAGAACTGTGATTTTCAGCATTAATTAGGGAAATATAAGTTTGATTAACTTTGCAATTATCGCAATGCTGATTCGGGGTGTTATCAGAAATGTTAACTCAAGGTTAAGGATTTAAAGTATGTTATCTATACATACCATGACGAATGCTAATAATCTGAACTTGCGATTAGAGTCTACTTTACAAGAATTACCACTTTGGTCTGTTTACGTCGAAGCAGATAGTCCAGCAAATGATTTGAATACACTCTTTAAGCAAGAACCTTTACTACCAGGAATTATCCTGGTGAAAAATCATGACTATCTGGGGATGATTTCTCGACAAAGATTTTTTGAACACATGAGTCGTCCCTATAGTTTTCCACTATTTTCTAAACGACCCGCGATTAATCTGATTAACTTTCTTCAGCCAGATGTATGTATCATTTCTGAGGATACGCTGATTGTAGAAGCAAATAAGGTAGCATTGCAGCGAGAACCTCAATTTGTATATGAGCCGATTTTAATAGAAACTCAGGCAGGTAGTTATAAGCTACTCGATTTCCATCATTTACTTTTAGCTTATTCCCAAATTCATATTTTAACATTAGCTCAACTAGAGAAAGTAGAAGAACAATCTAGAATCGCTAAAGTAGGTTTTCGTACCCTTAAGAATAACTATGCGCGATTAATTCAAAATGAAAAAATGGCTGCTTTGGGACAACTCGTTGCTGGCATTGCACACGAAATCAATAACCCTGTAAACTTTATCGCTGGCAACCTAGTTTATGCACTCAACTACACTCAAGATTTACTACAATTAATTAGCCTATACCAACACCATTATCCTGCACCAGTAGCAGAAATTGAAGCTGCGATCGCAGAAATGGAACTAGAATTTTTAACTGCTGATTACCTCAAGCTTCTTGATTCTATGAAGTTTGGTACTGAGCGTATCCAAGAGATAGTTCTTTCATTACGCAATTTCTCTCGCCTCGATGAATCTGATAAAAAGATAGTTGATATTCATGAAGGGATTGATAGTACTTTAATAATATTACAAAGCCGTCTTCTAAATCAAGAAACAGGTCAGATAATTACTATTGATAAAGAATATGGAAATCTCCCTTTAGTAGAATGCTATGCTGGGTTAATAAATCAAGTATTTATGAATATTATATCAAATGCGATTGATGCTATCTTCGAGAGTTTTGAATCAGCTGATTCAACTCCAAAATCACCTTTAATTCGTATTCGTACTGAAGTCACAGACAATCGGCAAGTAGTTATTCACATTGCCGATAATGGTACTGGAATTCCCAAGGATATACAAAAGCGATTATTTGACCCATTCTTCACTACTAAACCCGTCGGTAAAGGTACTGGATTGGGACTATCCATTAGCTATCAAATTGTTGTAGAAAAACATTGTGGTCAACTGCAATGTATATCTAGCGTAAAAGAAGGAACCGAGTTTATTATTACTATTCCTGTCGAACTTAATTCTTGAAAAGTTAGTTAGAAAATATCTATTTTAGGTAAATACTAATCGCTCTAGACTTTTTTGCGAGTACTTCGACGCGTAGGTGCTGGGATAGCTGGTTCATAAGCCTTGAGTCCCCCATCGCCCGTAAAAATTTCTACTTGAAACGTGCTACTGGTTTTGGCGTAATATTCAGCCACAGTCTTAATTGTCGCATCTCCGATAGAAATTTTTCTAGATGCTAGAGTAGGCCATTCAGTAGCCAGTTGTTTCAATTGCTCTGAATTCCAAAGTTCACCCACTTGAGTTTCAAAAACTCCCCAAGGTATAACTCCATCTGCTACTTTCACTAAAATATTACCGAAAGCTTGAGCAATTTCATATCGCTTAGAATTAGCTTGTGCAATATGATTACCAGTTTCTATAATTGTTGCTATTGGTAGTATAAACTTTGCACCTTGTTTTTCTTCTTCCTGAAAACGGGCTTTAACTCTTTTTTTATCCCATTTATCATTATCAGAACCACAAGTCTCTTTACCAGGTACACCTAAGTATACGCAAAGTATTGATGTGTCAATAATCAAAACCTTTCTCATATTTTACTTTATTTATTATCAGAAAGGCTCTTTTCAATTGCACCTTTAGTTGCTAATCTGCCTAAAGTACCCGATGCTAACAAAAGAGGAAGATTTTCAATATCTTCTAAAAGAGTAAGTTTGCTTTCTCCAGTTTCTTTATCGCGGTGTGCAACAACCACAAAAGGAACTATCTCTGGGCCTAAAGCATCGAGTAAAGCTGGGTTATGGGTAGTAATTAAAATATCAATTTTTCTTTTGTTGCCAATCTCTCGCAGTATTCTTACAAGTAATTCTGCACGCGATGGATGAAGACCATTATCTATTTCTTCAATTACTAGTTGGCTACCTTCTGGTCGAGTAAGTAATGCTGTAATAATTGCTATAAAACGGAGAGTTCCATCTGACATAGTTTTAGCATCTATTAGTGTCATCTCTCCAGGTTTCCATTCTTCTTCACAGTAGAGCATTGCATCAGTTTTCAGTCTACCAACTGGCTCTGCAAATACTCTTTTAATATCACCTTCTGGTAAATCTTTGATGTAAGCTGATAGAGTCGATTCGACTTCGGCTTTTTGTTCACCATCCAATGCTGCCAGTACACCAGCAATATTAGAACCATCGCTTTCTAATATGTCAGATAAGCGTGAATAATCACGCATCAGAGAAGGAGCAGGATTTAATATAAAAATACTACTAATCTTCTTAATTAAAATATTTATTAAATTAAGATAATTACCAAGTAAATTAAACTTATTGTCATCTTCATTAATCCCTTCAATCAAATCATTCGTTTGTTTTTTGACATCTTCTATTTTTTCAATAATTACTTCCGCTTTTACTTCATTGATAGTTATATTTTCTTTCAGTATATTAACTCTTTGCAATAAATCTTGGTTGGCATTATTTAACTTACTAAGTGCCAACTTCAAGTTATTCTGCTCCTTTTGCCTTTGTGCAAATAAGTGGTTAACTTCTGAAAAATATGATTTATTGGTTAATAAATTATTATTTATTAACTTTTCATAATTAATTGGTAAATTAGATAATGTTTTTTGCATCTCAAGAGATTCTTGGACAATATGAACATCTGGTTTAGTTTGTACTGTAATACTATAAAAATAATCTGTATTATCATCTTCACCTTGAACTAGTAGTTTTAATATAAATTGAGTTTCTGGTTTAAGAGCAGCCCATTCAACACCGCCTCGAATGGATGAAAGAGTTTTATTTCCTTCTAAAGCTACTTCAATATCCTCACCTCTGACGATTCTTTTGAGCAACTCTAACGCTTCAGCTACATTAGATTTACCACTTGCATTTGTACCAATCACAACAGTCAATGGGTCAAGTGGAAGCTCGGCGTAACGGAAACTTTTCCAATTTTCCAGGATGAGTTGCTTAAGCATGATCAACTCCAAAACTCTAACTATTTAAATTTAGCTCCTATCAGTGGCGATCGCACAAGATTTTTCTCCTTCAACATCCCACCAAAAAACAGCAAAGCCAGCAGACAAAGTAAAAAATTGCGTAATTACTCTATCTAACTGGCTACATCTCACTATGATTTTGGCGATTTATTTTTCTGACGGTAAATCTACACTGTAAACAGTCTTCCCAGCCAAGTTACGCAATGTTACTGTCATTACCTTTGTATTTCCATCAATTTTAACTCCTCCAAAGAATTGCAAACCTTCACTTGGCGGTCGATTTGCTTTTGTACCTGGAGGAAGGCTTTGAAATACTAATTGTGGCCCAAAGGTATTCTCTAATTCGTTTGGCCCAAATGTACCAGAGTTAAGCGGCCCGGCAACGAACTCCCAAAAAGGCTTAAAGTCAGTAAACTTTGCTTTAGCGGGGTCGTAATAGTGAGCTGCTGCGTAATGTACGTCAGCAGTTAACCAAACAACATTCTGAATATTCTTGTTTTTGATAAATCGTAGTAAATCGGCAAGTTCTAATTCTCTTCCTAAAGCTGGGCCATCTCCATTAGCCCAAGCTTCAAAATCAGTGCTACCGTCTTTAACTAGCAGTCCCAAAGGCATATCACTAGCAATCACTTTCCATGTTGCTTTTGATGACAGCAATTGTCTTTTCAACCATTGCACTTGTGTTTTGCTCAAAAAGTCTGTTTTTTTACTTGCTACTGGCTGATTATTGGGAGAGTTTGGCCCCCGGTAGGTGCGCTCATCCAACATGAAAATGTCTAACAATGGCCCATAGTTGAAAGAGCGATAAATTTTCGCTTTATCTGGATTATTGCTTTCATATCCAATAGGCAGATATTCTAAAAATGCTTGTCTTGCCCTTTGAGCTAGTAAATTAACATCCTTAACTGTATAACGGTCATCGTTAAGGATAATTTGCCCAGGATACCAATTGTTTCTGGTTTCGTGGTCGTCCCACTGTGCCAATATGGGAACTTCAGCATTAAAACGCTTGATATTTTTATCCAGCAAATTGTAGATATAGTTACCGCGATATTCTGTGAGAGTTTCTGCTACTTTTGATTTTTCTGGTGTGGTGATATTTTTCCAAATAGTGCCGTCGTCTAAAGTTACTTCTGATTGAATCGGGCCATCGGCATAAATATTGTCGCCAGAATGAATGAAAAAGTCGGGATGAAGTTGGCGCATGGTTTCGTAAATTTTCATCCCACCGAAATCAAGATTAATACCCCATCCTTGACCGGCGGTGTCCCCACCCCAAACAAAGAATATATCTCGTCCAGATTTGGGGGGAGTTCGGAAAGTACCATAAAAAGGAGCGCTACAAGTACGTTGATAATCTAAATCTTGGAAAATCACCCGATAAAATAATTTTTGGTCTGGTGGTAGATTCTTCAGATAAAGTCGTGCTGTAAAGTCGCTATTTTTTAAAGCATTAGGCCCGACAACTCGCTGCACATTGCGAAAAGATTCGCTGGTAGAATATTCTACAATCATTTTGGCGGGGCGATCGCTCCGACTCCAAATCACGATGCTATCGTTAGATATATCTCCGCTAGCTACACCATAAGGTATGCCAGGACGCATTTTATCAGAGGTGATAATTGCAGGTGCTTCGCCAAAAACTGGTGATTTAGCGACAAAATTTGTGGAAATAATTCCACCAGCCGTGATAGCTGAATGTAGCAAAAACTGACGCCGATTTAGCTTCAATGGGTGATGAGATTCCATACTAAATAACAGCAACCTTAAACTAAAGTATTACAGGATAAGTGTTTACCACACTCTGTTATCACAACAAGTAAAGATTGAGTTATCTAAGGGTTAATAAAATATATTTAGTTTGATGTAATCAGAATGGTAGTGTTGATTAAGAACTAGTGTGAGCAAATTTATTCATGACCGAACAGAAAAGGATACAGAGCAACTAAATTTATTTATGAGTTGGTTAATTTTTAATTTTTAATTTTTAATTCGGAGCGAAGCGACGTGACTGCTGCTGTCTTTCTAGAAAATGTCTACAAGTTTTACAACAATGTACCTGTAGTCAACGACCTGTCATTCCAAATTGAAGCGGGGGAGATATTTGCTCTACTTGGCCCGAACGGTGCTGGTAAATCAACCACAATTCGGATGCTGACTACACTCACGAAACCGTCCCAAGGACGCATAGAAGTAGGTGGATATGATGTGATGCGCCAAGCAACGTTGGCAAAACAGAGTATTGGCGTTGTCTTGCAACAAGTCAGTGTGGATAACGATTTAACCGTCTGGGAAAATATGGAACTGCACGGGAGGCTACATCACATTAGCAACCCGCAGCGACAAAAATTGATTAATCAATGGCTAGAGTATGTTGAGCTAGCAGAAAAACGTGATGATTTGGTAAAAACCCTGTCTGGGGGTATGAAACGACGGTTGCAGATTGCGAGAGCCTTATTGCATCAACCGCAAATTTTGTTTTTAGATGAACCAACGGTAGGACTAGACCCCCAGACCAGGCGACGCCTCTGGGAAATTATTCGGGATTTGAATAAACAAGGGATGACGATGCTACTGACGACCCACTATATGGATGAGGTCGAATTTTTGTGCGATGCCTTTGGTTCTACCAAGCCAGGACGCATCGGTATTATGGATAGCGGTAAGCTGATTTCTTTAGGAACTTTACAACAGCTGCGTTCTGCTCACGGTGAAGGTTTGGTGATGAAACAATTAGGTGTATCTAATGTGGGAAGTGATGGCGCTCGTAATTGGGAATATCTGTTTTTCCCATCCTTGGAAGCAGCAAATATCTACTTGAATGAACAGCCCGATAAAACCGGAATGATGGTGCGTCCCTCTAATCTGGAAGATATTTTTGTGGAATTAACGGGACGCCAGTTAGATTAACCTCATCCTCCTAACTGCCGTAGCATGGCTTCTACCCTTTCTACGCCATCTGAATCATTGCGCCGCTTGTACAAGTCACGGGCTTTCTGAAGCAAGCTGTTTGCTTGTTTGGCTTGTCGTCGCTGTTTATACATCGAACCCATCAACTCATAAGTCTGGGCGTTGTTTTTATCCAAGTCGATTGCTTGTTGGTATGCCCAGGTAGCAGCATTATAGTCTCCCATACGCGATTGGGTTACAGCCAATCCTAAATAGGCGTTGACGTTGTTACGGTTCAGCTGTATGGCACGACGATAACCTTCTTTTGCCCCACGCGTGTCGCCCAAATTGGCTTTGATGTAACCCACAGCGTAGTAAAAATCACTATTGTTAGGACTGATACCGATCGCTTTACGATAAGCTGCTAATGCTGCCTGGTAATTTCCCTGTTGAGCGTATAAATACCCAATACCTGAATGGATTTTAGCATTCTTGGGGTCTATACTAGCTGCTTGCTGATAAACAGCGATCGCACCACCATAATCCCCGCCATTCACTAACCTTCGTCCTTCCTCCAGTAATTGCTTTAACTCTGGGTTTTTGGCCTGCGCCACTAATACTTGAGCTTGAGCTACTGAAGGTATGGTGAAAGTAAAACATCCTAGTAACACCACACTAAACACGAATGATGTTGGTTTGTACACAGTAAATTTCCTGAAATTTTAGAGGACTTTTTTCTTGTACATTAAAACAAAAATATGGACTTTTGAAAACTGTATTTCTTCGTATTGATTCAGATGTTAATAGTTCATTTTCTTTTCCTTTACATTTAGCACTACATAACAGAGTTTTTACTGAAGGATGAAGTGTCAGCGATCGAGCAGCAGGTAAAAGTACGCTACATATAAACCAGTACTATAGCAAAACGACACATTTTTAAATCAGTAGTTATACGTGTTAGCGAGAAAAACTCAACAGGCATTTGACTTAATCTTAGATTCTGATGCACCAAGCTTATAGGCTTTGACATTTATTGTTATTTTTATTTCATTTCAGAGTTTGCTGACTCTGTATCCAATTTTTCTGACATTGTTAATACTTGATACTACCCTTTTAGAACTTATCATCTAGGCATTTACATCCTTTTTTGGTCATTCAAAGATAAGATAAATTTAAACTGTAAAATGTTGCATAAATCTGTTTAGGACAACACTAAATCCCAAAGCGCAATCTCAAATTGTGTGAGAGGATGTTTATCAAACCTGTATTCTGTAATAATAGTTACAATTATTAAAATATTTATCCAAATACTTTAATAATAAATATCAAGATATATCCCATATAGGAGGCTAATTTATGATTATAACTACCACTGATGTAATTCAAGGAGCCGTGATTGAGTCATATTTAGGCGTTGTGACAGCAGAAGTAGTCTACGGCAGCAATTTCTTGCGAGATTTTTTGGCTGGGATTCGAGATATTATCGGTGGACGCACTGCTAGTTATGAGCGTCTATTTGAGCAGGGTCAACGCAAGGCACTAGAAGAATTAGAACAACGCGCACAACGTTTAGGAGCAAATGCTGTCATTGGGATTGAAATTGATACTGGCACAATAAATCTTGACCAATCAGGAGTGCTTTTGCTGATTACTGCCACAGGTACTGCTGTGAGGATGCGTTAGTGTTTGATGATTTTTAGTTTTGACAATCATTACAAAGTTTTAATTAGATTAAGTCTAATGGCATACATCGTTAAAGCTGGTTTTTGATAGCTATCTAATAGTTAGATTTTAAGTTAAGAGTTTTTAGATGGAAGTTTTAGAAAAAATACATAAATAAACACTAAATTATATTAAAAATTGTTAAATAAAGTTTGTTTTTTCTGGCTAAAGATAGACCTATTAAATCTTTCTATCGATAGAGATTAAAACAGAACATTTAGTTATTTAATTTGAAGCATAAAGATGAATATACCTGAGCAAGAACTTTGCTGAAACAGCACTGGAGAACATAAGCGATGTCATACGTAAATCGGACAGGCAATGACGTTATATCTACTGATACTGTGGCAACAGGTCGAGTAGCCGAATATCACGACCGCGTTCGCTGGGGGCCAATTATTGCTGGTTTGTTGGTTTCTTTGGCTACACAATTAATTTTGAGTTCTATCATTGCTGCGGTTGCAGCAGGCACAGTTGAAAGTTCAGGTGCGCCCAGAACAATTGCTCCTAACGCTGCGGGTAATGCGGGGCTTTGGTCAACTATCGCTTTACTAATTTCCCTATTTACTGGTGGTTGGGTTACAGCCCGTGCTTGTGGGCCGATGAACCGCAATACAGCTCTTCTGAACGGCGCAATTCTTTGGGCAACGACTTTGGCAGTTAGCTCATGGCTTTTAGCAAGTGGAGTATCTGGTGCTTTTGGTGTTGCTGCTTCTAACGCAGGAGAAGTCATAAACCAAGTACAACAGCAAGGTGGTGTTAATGTACCACAAGCAAACATAAGTGCCCAACAAGCTCGTGAAACGGCAGCTAATATACGTTCGGGATTGTGGTGGTTTGTGTTTGGTTCTTTGTTGGGTTTAATAGCCTCCATGATTGGAGCCGTAACTGGCGCTCGTAGTCCTCGGACTAACACTTACAATGCTTAAATAATTGTTTGACAAATAAAATGTTATTTATTTTCAAATAAAAGCACCTTGAAAAAGGTGCTTTTTATTTATTATTTAATTTAAGGTTGGCGTTTCTAGTGTCCGATTAATTCTTATATCGTAAAATTACTCTTTACTGATACCTTTAGTTGTATATCCAAAGTTAAGTATCAGTATCGAATGTTTATTTCCAAAGAGTCATGAATATCCAATATTTGATTAGCTAATTTAAAAAGGTCAATTAATTGATGAAATAGAAAACCTAGGCCAGGTTTTCGCTTGCCAAAAAAGGAAAAAATTTAGTTACTTACAAGGAGTACTATCATGGCAGACACAAGCCAACGTGGTTTTGCTTCAATGGATGATGACAAGCAGCGCGAAATAGCAAGCAAGGGCGGACAAGCTGCCCATGAGAAGGGTACCGCTCACGAGTTTACATCTGAAGAAGCTCGTGAGGCTGGACACAAAGGTGGTGAAGCTGTAAGTCAGGATAGAGAACACATGGCTGAAATCGGTCGTGAGGGAGGCAAGAGTTCTCACAGCGGCGGTCGGAATCAAGATAGTGATGATGGCAATAGTGAAGAGAAGGGTACGGGTACTCAAGGAGGTACACGAGAACAACATGCTGAGGCAGGCCGGCAAAGTCACAAAAATAAATAGACTCATCGTCGGTACTTAAAAGGTTCTCGCTCCAATATTGGACTTTAGGCAAAATTGTCAACATATCTTATCTGTGAATATCGCGCTTCTAAGAAACATTTCTGTTCTTTAAAAGCGCGATATTTTGTATAGTTATTTTTTCTAAATAAATGTAACGAAAACTTGACTACCGCAGATCACCATTTCAGATATGAACCTTCAATTCCCTGCTCACGACGAATTTTTCCATCTTTTTCAAACCAGGCAATTACTTGCTGCGCTGTCAAATCTTCAATAGCAACACCGTACTCTTGGGCAATATGCTTCAAAAGCTTCAGTGATGAAATTGTCAATCTTGTTAAAAACTTTTCTGGGGAAGACAACAACGCCGCATCTACTTTTGCTGACTCTTCCAGGGTTAAAAATTGTGCTGATGGTTGCTGTGGTGGTACATCCATAAATGAAAAAATGAAATGCTATCTCAAAGTTTGTTGGGTATTGGGCATTAAAAAAAGGACAAATAACTAATGACGAACTTGTACTAAATAGCCACAACGGTGTTCGCCATCAATAATCCAGTGGGTGCGTTCTACGGTACAATCAGGTAAGACGGCTGCAAACATTTCTAATTCGTGACCACAGATGCTGGGGAAAGATTCGGCAACGTTAGAAATTGCACAGTTATGCTCCATTAAGATAAAGCGATCGCTCTCAAAGCAGTCATTCACATCAACTGGGTGATACTCTGCCATGAACCCTTCCGCTTTTCTCAACTCGACTAAGTTGGCTACACGTTCTCGCAGTGAACCGTTACCGACGCGATCGCGGTATTCTTTAGCTTTACGCTGCCACTGTTTCTCTAAAATCGATTTAAATTGATCGTGTCCTACCGTTTCGGCTAAGGTGTCTAGCAACGAAACCGCAAAATTTCCGCTTGCATCACCAAAGCGATCGCTCATTGTTCGATGCAAGCGATCGCGTCCTTGACGACTCAGTTGATAAAGATGCTGCGGCCGCCCCATCCCCGCCGCCTGCACTGATGTTGAATACAAAACTAGCTCCTCCGTCTCCAAATCTTTGAGATGGCGACGGATAGCTTGAGGGGTAACGTCTAAAACTTCAGCTAGCTCCAAAGCCGTTGCTTTTTCGTGTTTGTGCAGATATTCTAGGATATCTTGCTTGGTTGAGGACTGGTGGGTAGTCGCCATCTTCATGTGGTGCGAGACGTTCAGCGAACGCCCCAAAAATTAATTTCTTGGAAAATTTGACCGTACCGATTTTGGATTTTGGATTTTGGATTAAAAAAGTTTTCTCGTATATGCCCCGCTACGCTATCGTCAATCTAAAATCCTTGAGCCAAGCACCTTTGTGGTCTCTTTCAAACCAAAATTGCAAATCTAAAATCCAAAATTGTTTGACTTTGACAACATTGTTGTTGTTAATTTAGCGTAAAATGAAGATAGATTAAACAACATAGCTGTTGTTTTACTCTCCACCACTATTCTAGCAGCCGTGTAACCATTCCGTAACGGTAGATGGGAATCGGCTAAAGAAACCCCGTCTCCCATCCTTATAGAGAGATTCAAGTTCCGAACACGAGAGATTATTACTGATGAGTGCCACTGTCAAAACCTTAGTCAACCAACCCTACAAGTACGGCTTTGTCACAGACATTGAGTCCGACACCATACCGCGTGGACTAGACGAGGACGTTATCCGCTTGATCTCCTCTAAGAAGAACGAGCCGCAGTTCATGCTGGACTTTCGCCTCAGAGCTTATCGCCAGTGGCAAAAAATGACGGAACCAACTTGGCCGAATGTCAAGTATCCGCCAATAAATTATCAGGATATCATTTACTACTCAGCGCCAAAACGCAAGAAAGAAAAACTAAACAGCTTGGATGAAGTTGATCCAACCCTTTTAGAAACCTTTGAGAAATTAGGCATTTCTCTATCTGAACAGAAACGGCTGGCAAATGTCGCCGTTGATGCAATTTTCGATAGCGTTTCTGTCGCCACTACATTTAAAGAAAAGCTAGCGGAAGACGGCGTTATTTTCTGTTCGTTTTCGGAAGCGTTGCAAGAACACCCAGAACTAATCAAAAAATATTTGGGTAGCGTTGTTCCTATAGCTGACAATTATTTTGCCGCCTTGAACGCCGCCGTATTTAGCGATGGTTCTTTTGTCTATATTCCTAAAGGCGTGAAATGCCCAATGGAACTGTCTACCTACTTCCGCATCAACTCTGGTGACACGGGACAATTTGAGCGGACTTTGATTGTCGCCGAAGAAGGTAGTTATGTTTCCTACCTCGAAGGTTGCACCGCACCGATGTATGACAGCAACCAATTGCACGCCGCAGTTGTGGAACTTGTCGCCCTCGACAACGCCGAAATTAAATACTCTACTGTGCAAAACTGGTACGCTGGCGATGCCAATGGTAAAGGTGGTATTTATAACTTTGTCACCAAGCGCGGTTTGTGTCAGGGCGTAAATTCCAAGATTTCCTGGACTCAAGTAGAAACAGGTTCAGCAATTACTTGGAAATATCCTAGCTGTGTGTTGGTGGGTGATAACTCTGTGGGTGAGTTTTACTCGGTGGCGCTGACAAATCATCAGCAGCAAGCTGATACGGGTAGTAAGATGATTCACGTAGGTAAGAATACCCGCAGTACAATTATTTCTAAAGGAATCTCCGCAGGTAATTCTAGTAATAGCTACCGGGGTTTGGTGAAAGTTAACCCGACGGCAAAAGGGGCGAGAAATTATTCTCAGTGTGACTCAATGCTGATTGGGGATAATGCCCATGCCAACACTTTCCCTTATATTCAGGTGCAAAATAACGGTGCGAAGGTGGAGCATGAAGCTTCTACTTCTAAGATTGGGGAAGATCAGTTATTTTACTTTGCTCAACGGGGTATTTCTTCAGAAGATGCTATTTCGATGATGATTAGCGGCTTCTGTAAGGATGTTTTCAATCAGCTACCGATGGAGTTTGCTGTGGAAGCTGATAAGTTGTTGAGTTTGAAGTTAGAAGGCAGTGTTGGATAAATGGAAGCGAGGATAAACACAGGGACATCGGCGTTGTGTGTTTATCTTTTGGAAGAATGACGAACCGCAAAGGGCGCAAAGAGCGCAAAGAAAGAGAAGGGAGAGAAGATGATTATTGAAAATAGTGAAGTTGTGCTGTCGGTACGGAATCTGACGGCTAATGTTGATGGGACACCGATTTTGAAAGGTGTGAATCTGGAGGTGCGATCGGGTGAAATTCATGCGATCATGGGGCCGAATGGTTCTGGTAAGAGTACCTTTTCTAAGGTGTTGGCTGGGCATCCGGCGTATGAGGTGACTGGCGGTGAGGTGATTTTCCAGGGGCAAAATTTGTTGGAGTTGGAGCCGGAGGAACGCGCCAGAAGTGGTGTATTTTTGGCGTTCCAGTATCCGTTAGAAATTCCGGGTGTGAGCAATTTGGATTTCTTGCGGGTGGCGTACAATTCCCGGCGGAAGGCGCAAGGTTTAGAGGAAATAGACGCTTTTGATTTTGACGATTTGATTGAGGAAAAGCTGGATGTTGTGAAGATGAATCCCAGTTTTCTCAGTCGGAGTTTGAATGAAGGGTTTTCTGGTGGTGAGAAAAAGCGAAATGAAATTCTGCAAATGGCGTTGCTGGAACCAAAGTTAGGAATTTTGGATGAAACTGATTCGGGTTTGGATATTGACGCGCTCCGAATTGTGGCGAATGGTGTAAATCAACTGGCAAGTCCAGACAATTCGACAATTTTGATTACTCACTATCAAAGATTACTCGATTATATTGTGCCTGATTTTGTGCATGTAATGGCACAAGGGCAGATTATTACGAGTGGTGGTAAAGAACTGGCGCTGGAATTAGAGTCTCGCGGTTATGACTGGGTACTAGAAGAATTTGCGGCTGCTGAGGTGGGTGTGTAATGAATATTCAAGTATCTCCTAGTCCAATACCTAATTCAAATGCAGTCAGTTTGACATCGATGTTAGATAGAGATGATTATCTGACTGGGTTGTTAAATCAAGTAACGGCAACTAAAACAGAAGGTTGGTTGCAGGAATTACGCCAAAGTGCTGCTAATTGGGTACGCCACTCGACTATTCCCACCACCCGCGAGGAAGAATGGCGGTTTACTGATTTGTCGTCTTTGCGAAAGGTGCAATTTAATAATGTAGATGCGGGAAATTTTGCGTCTCTAGAATTTGATATTTTGCAAGAGGCGGCTAATAGTCGTTTGGTATTTGTTAATGGCGTTTTTGCGCCGGAGTTATCCGCAGTTACAGATTTACCATCTGGAATTGTGGTGAGTAATTTGGCTGGTTTGTCTGTGATTGAGCAGCAAGCTGTACAGCAATATTTAGCTCAAGCTGAGGGAGCGCAAGAAGTTTTTACTGCTCTCAATACGGCTGGGATAACTGATGCAGCTGTGGTGTGGGTGAAGAAGAATGTGGTAGTTGAAACGCCAATTCATTTGGTGTTTATTTCGGTTGCGGGGAAAACGGCGACGATTTCGCAGCCGCGTTGTTTGGTGGTAGCGGAAAGTGGTTCGCAGGTGACGTTGGTTGAGGAGTATACGAACCGCAGAGGCGCAGAGGAAGGAGTTTACTTAACTAACGCGGTTACGGAAGTTTGGGTTGGTGACAATGCGGAAGTTAGTCACATTAGGGTTGAGCAAGAAGGTGCAGAGGCTTTTCATATTGGGAAAACTGCGATCGCACAAGCTCGTGATAGTCGATATACTTGTCATGCGATAACTTTAGGTGCGAAGTTGTCACGGCACAATTTGGAGATTTTGCAAACTGGTGAGCAGACACAAACTACTCTCAACGGTTTGACGATAATTTCTGGTAAGCAGTTGTCTGATACTCACAGTGCGATCGCACTCAACTATCCCCACGGTACAAGTGACCAATTGCATAAATGTATTGTAGGCGATCGCGCTCATGCGGTGTTCAATGGTAAAGTTTTTGTACCCAAACTAGCGCAGTTAACAAATGCATCCCAGTTGAATCGCAATTTGCTGCTATCGTCTAAAGCCAGAGTTGATACCAAACCCCAATTGGAAATTACTGCCGATAATGTCAAATGCGCTCACGGTGCTACTGTTAGCCAATTAGAAGATGACGAAATATTCTATCTGCAAAGTCGGGGAATTGATGAAAACGATGCTCGGAAGTTGTTAATTAACGCCTTCGCTGCTGAAGTTATCAACCAAATACCAATTCCCTCTCTGCGAGAAATCCTTTTAAACACAGTGAATAATCTCAAGTCCCTGACTAATGAGTAATAACTAATCTACCAATGACTTTTACTCCTACCAAAACCCTTGCTGATAAAGTTCGCGCTGACTTCCCGATATTGCATCAGGAAGTCAATGAGAAACCCTTGGTTTATCTCGATAATGCTGCGACATCGCAAAAGCCTTTGTTCGTATTAAATACCCTACGGGATTATTACGAGCAATATAATGCTAACGTGCATCGAGGTGCCCATTCTCTGAGTGCTAAAGCTACTGATGCTTATGAAGGTGCTAGAGATAAAGTTGCCAAATTCATCAATGCTGCATCGCGTCAGGAAATCGTTTACACCCGCAACGCAAGTGAAGCGATTAACCTAGTAGCATATAGCTGGGGAATGAATAATTTGCAGCCTGGGGATGAAATTATTCTCTCGGTGATGGAACACCACAGTAATATTGTACCTTGGCAATTGGTGGCGCAAAAAACGGGTGCAGTACTGAAATTTGTAGAATTAACACCAGAAGAAACTTTTGATTTTGAACAGTTTAAAAAGCTGATTTCTGAGAAAACTAAGCTGGTGTCGGTGGTGCATATTTCTAATGCTTTGGGTTGCATTAATCCAGTGGAAGAAATTGGTGCGATCGCTCACAGATACGGTGCTAAATTTTTAGTTGATGCTTGCCAAAGTGTTCCTCACTACCCTGTGGATGTGCAGAAAATAGATTGTGACTGGTTGGTAGCATCCGGTCATAAAATGTGCGCCCCAACTGGGATAGGATTTCTCTATGGCAAGTTGGAATTATTGGAATCAATGCCACCATTTTTTGGTGGTGGTGAGATGATTGCAGAGGTGTATTTAGACCATTCCACTTATGCAGAATTACCACATAAATTTGAAGCTGGGACACCTGCAATTGGAGAAGCGATCGCACTTGGTGCTGCGATCGATTATCTTAGCAGTATCGGCATGGATAAAATCCACGCCTACGAAGCAGAATTAACAGCTTATTTGTTCCAACAATTAGAGCAAATTCCCCAAATAAGAATTTACGGCCCCAAACCCAATGCTAAAGGGGAAGGTAGAGCCGCTCTGGCGTCATTCACAGCCGGAGAAGTCCACGCCAACGACTTATCTACATTATTAGATCAAGAAGGCGTTGCTATCCGTTCTGGACACCACTGCACTCAACCATTACACCGCTACTTGGGTCTTGCTGCAACCGCACGAGCAAGTCTATCTTTCTACAACACCCGCGAGGAAATTGATATTTTTATCAAAGCACTGAAAGAAACTCTCGACTTCTTTGCAGGTTTCCTTGCTTAAAGTTACAAAATATTCAGATAGTAATCTAATTGTGCCAAATATCAGCAAATATCTTGCTAACATTTGGCACAATTTAATTATCTGGATTCTTTACAGGAGAAACTAAAGTGTCAGTAAACAAGAATTAGATTTAACAACAGATCCAGCACCAGATTTAGCAGTTGAAATTGATATAGCAGCTCTGTTAATAAGCTTAATATTTATGCGGCTTTAGGTGTAGGAGAATTATGGAGATATGACGGTGAAGTTTTAAAATTTTATCAACTAGTAGAAAGCCAGTATATTGAAATTAAGTCGAGTATCGCTTTCCCTTTAATTTCTGTTAGTGATATGAATAGATTTATCCAGCAAAGTAAAACTATGGATGAAATTTATTTGGTGCAATCCTTCAGTGTTTGGGTGCGTGGAAAGATAGCTTAAAATATTAATTACGAATTACGAATTATTTTAATATGCTTGTGAAGTCAACGGTTGGTGAACAAAGAACAGTGCTAGATAACATTAGCTGGGAAACCTTTGAAGCTTTGCTGAGAGATAGAGGTGAGGATAGAGGTTCTCGATTTGCTTATGACTGCGGTGTTTTAGAAATCATTACTCCACTTTTTGAACATGAAAACACCAAAATTCAATTTGACCGTTTTATTCTAGTTTTAGCCGAAGAATTAGGAATTGAAATTAGAAGTGCTGGTTCAACAACATTGAAGCGGAAAATATCAAAGCGGGGAATAGAACCAGATACTTGCTACTATATCCAGAATGAACTAGCTATTAGGGGTAAGCAAACTTTAGATTTAGAAAATGATCCGCCGCCTGACTTAGCAATTGAGATTGACATTACCAGTAGTTCAGTTAACAAATTGGGAATTTATTCAGCGTTGGGTGTAACTGAACTTTGGAGATATGATGGGCAAGAATTAAAATTTTATCAGTTGATAGAAGAGCAATATGTCGAGTGTAAGTTTAGTATTGCCTTTCCTATAGTTTCAGTGAGTGAGATAAGCAGATTTATTGAGCAGAGTAAAAGTATGGGTGAAATTGCTTTGCTCAAATCCTTTCGGGCTTGGGTCAGGAAGAAGATTAAGATAGAGTGATTTTTTAATTATATTTTCACCATCCTAATTATGAGTCACTATCAAAATTGTAGGATATTTCCTTAATAGAGCCTGGATGACCATATTTCATAATAATATCCCACTGTTCCACCAACTTTTCAATGACTATATAACTACATTTTTCGTGAAGTTTAAGCTTCTTAAAAGTAGGACGTTTTAGTTGCTCCTTCACCTTATTAATACGTGATTCTGGAACTACTATATAAAGTGGAAAATTTAAGTTTGGACAAAGCGTTACCAAATCTGCCATCCTTAGCAAACCTGAGTAAACAGGTGTAGTCAGTTCGACTTCAAATGCCGCATCAATTTGATTACTACCAGTGAGCCAAATGACATCAATGTACTTAACTGTTGGATGTGCATCATCACCAATTCCTAGTGGCGGCAAAGAATCAATACTTAAGCTTCCCAATTTTTCTTTCTCCCACACACTTGAACGGTCAGTAATATCAATCCATATCGAACCAGAAAACTTTTTACCTAACTTAGCTAATATCCACTGTACTTGTGTGTGTTGTATTTCGTTAAAAGGTTCAATACTGCTAATCATTTTGAAAGCCGCATTTACACTTTTGAGGTTCAATTTTTTTCGTAATACCTCTGCTTTTGCAAGATTACCAACTAAAAGTGCCTCATCAATAGCTGATACAACTTTACGAGCCTTTTCATAATTAATACCACTTCCTATACCAACCCTCTTCGCTATGACATCCCTAGTACTTCCCACGCCAGATCCTTTACTTCCCTGACGCTGACGAGAGTTAGTTCGCTCAATAGCTTCCCAAGTTAATCCTTCCCGGCATTTTTGCTCTATAGATTTTTCTCTGTTAGCATTCTCCAGTAACAGAGTTTCTAATTCAGCGATTTCATCAGTAAACTCTTTTTCTTCAACGGGTACTGTTATCCACCCAAGAGATGACACTGCTTTCCAACGCCGATGTCCACTGATGATTGTACCCTCTGGTGTAACAATAAGCGGTTTGACCCATTTAGACCTTTCAATATCTTGAGCTAGTTGTTCAATATCTTCGTCGCCGTAAATACTGTCATTTTTTGGATGGGGATGAAGTTCAACAACTTTGCGTTCTTTAACCTGAATGTTTGCCATTGAGTCTAATTACGAAGTCACACTGTGTCTAATGCACTACTCTAATCTAATAGTGGCATTAGTGTATGAAAAAGAGCAAAGACTAGGTTTATCTCAATGAACTATCAGTTAATCAATGCGATCGCACCCCACGAAATCAACTCAAAGAAACCGCTATAGTCTCTCGATTTTCACAACTCATTTAGGATTGCTATAGTGAGAAAAACTTTTAGCTTAACAGAGTAAAAGATAAGATCGGCAAGAATTTTAATTGCTGAGTTGGGATGTGCAATAAGACACCAGGGGTCTTTATTGAAAATTGCTGTAACTGTGGCTATGGCATTCATACCATAACTCATAAAGAAATCTACCGTACCCTCATCAACAATTGAGTACCACTGAGAACCCAGAGATCACTCGTTTTGATAGTTACATCTAAACTGTAGTCTTTGTAAATACCAGTGGCGTAGGCGCAGCCCTTGGTAGACATCGCCTAGTAAAATCCACCATGTTCTGCTTGTGCTATCTAGTTTGTACTAAAGTTAACTTTATTCAACCGAGAATTGTTAGTTGACAGTTGGTTGCTGTTAGTACAAGCAGCAATGACGCTGCTATTAATTCAGATAGAAGTGTATTGAATAAAATTATGGCGACTAAGGCGATGAATTGTTGTTGATGAGGATGATAACGGATTCATAAAACAGTATGATGCTCTCTCCTATCTGCCGTTGTAGCTGAATCTAAAAGTACATTCTAGAATCAACTTTTGATTCACTAGAGAATAGGGCTGAATTTCTAAAGCACGTTGAAAAGCTCGGATAGCTTGACCATACTCTCCTAGTGCTGCATAACATAAGCCCATACCATGAAGCGCCCCAAAATGTATTCGATTTATCTGCACAACCATCTGACAATCTGCCAGAGATTTTTGATAATCGCCAATACTGTAATAGAGGAAAGCTCGACGATTCCAAGCTTCGGCAAAATCTGGCTGGTCTTTAATTAATGCCGTCAGTGATGTTTCAGCTTCAGCAATTTCACCTGCATCCAGTAACTTTTGACTGCGGTCAATTATTTCCAGCCCATAGATTCCCTTTTGCTGAAACCAGATCCGCCAGATTTTTCTGGTTGCCTTGTCGCGCACTGTGGCATCCGGGTTTTTCAACTCTTCAAGTAAGGAATTGATAAATAAAGAATCCATGAATTTGAGATCAGTGAATATACCTTTGTATTAACTTTCTCACAAAATATATCGATTAAATCATTTTTAAAGTCATCTTTAAATTAGGCGTGATTAATCGCTAATTATGAAATTCCTGTGTGATTTATTGTGTTCAACAATATGACTAATACCACACTAGATATTTAGAGTCATAAAAATAAAAACTGACTAGAGGTAGCTGAGAGATCCCTTTGGCACTATTACTCAAGCTCACATCAATATACCAGAACTGCAAGATACACTAGACAAAGGTTGTTTGTAGGTAAATGGCAAGATTATGAAACCAGGCGGTAATTTGGTTATCATCAAAGCGTAGTTGAGTTAGTTTGGTATTTACCAGCAATTGCCAAGCGCTTTGGCATTGCAGAATCACAGTCAATACTTTTCGGATAAACCCAACAATCTCTCTTTTGGCCTGAGGAAAGGTTACTGGGGCTGGGGTAAAGGTAAATTTAAACCCTTTCCTTTTTCCGTTTCCCCTTAACCGAAAAGTGTTGGAATCACAGTTGCTTCGGCCGTACAGAATCTGTCGCCAGAGTGGAAGATATGGGCTTCTAAGAATTAATGCCAAATATGTTGTATTGGTTTTTCACAAATTGTCTCAGTGGCTAACACACTCTTTATTAGAACCTAAGTTTGTCTGCTTATTCGCTGTACTGGAAGGTATAGAGAGTTTTGTAATGTACATTACATTCTGATGTGACGCTGTATGGGGCTGCCATTGATGACCATTTGGATGAACATGACTATATTATTCCTGGGTTCGGAGATGTAGGCACGGCGGGCTACGCGGGAGCTTATTTGGCATAAAATAAGCTAATTACCTATGAGCAAATGACGATCAAATCCAGCTATTAGCTAAACACTGCATAAATCGTTAGTTAACAAATTTTACTCCGTCAAAATTGGAAATATTCTTAAATAAATACATACTAAATACATCACATTGATCCACTAAGTTCACATAAAATAGTGATTGATTTTATCAGACTATTCCATAATCATCTACTATAATGTTGGATACTTCAATTTTTCGTTTATAGCAATAAATATTACATAGTAGGTACTAATGGTACAACCGACTATCGGACAATTAGAAACAGAAATATCACAGCGGATTATAAGTTTATATAATGATAGGCTAGGTAAGTCTCCTAGCCAAATCATTTGTCATTTTTTTGATACTGAAATCGTAATTTCTCTAGAAAACTCTGTTACTCAAGCTGAACAAACTTTACTAAAAGGTGGTTATGATACTTTAGCCGAACAAGTACGATTATATTTAGAGAAAATAATTAAACCAGATTTAAAAAAATTGATTGAGGAAATTATTGGTCAACCTGTCCTTTACCTGATGACAAACACCAATTTAGCAACAGGCCGTACTGGGATTGTTGTAATTCTCAAAGAATTACCTGAAGTTCGTAATCCCGAATATATTCCGAAGAGAAATGTTAGGAATTTAGCTGACTGATGTGGCGACTGATTACCACTTCTAATTGATTAAAATCATAGGGTTTCGTAATGCAATCATCAAATGCTGTGAGCATCGTAGAGCGATAGTTTTGTACCGTTATTAGAGATGTAACTGCAATGATTGGAATGGTAGCAGTTTTTAAGTCATGCTTGAGATCGTCCATGACTTGGTTCGCACTCAAGTTAGATAGCTTCATATCTAGCAGGATTAAATCTGGTTGATGAGTTTGTGCCAACATCACAGCCCTCACCCCTTGTTTGGTACAAATACATGAAAAATTTAATATTCCTAGATGAGAATTAAGTAGCTCTAAATCATGTAAACTCTGTTCAACAACCAAAATTAAAGGCTGTCCATTCATAAGCAGTTAGTCCTGTCCAAGAAAAGCTATTCATAAAAACTCCACCCATCAGAAAAACCTGAAAGTCTTTGTTTCTAATAAGTGTTTAATTTAATATATGAGAGTATCTTCAGGCAACCAACTAAAGCATAAAAATGAATAGGTTAGTGTATAATTCATTCGGTTGTCCATCGGCGCTAAATTTTAGGAAATGACATAGCAAAGCAGTCATAACATCAAGCAAATATTAGCATAATTGATGTATGTAATTGCAAGGATTGACTATAAAGATCGGTATTTTATGGTAATTAGGGGATACTTGAAGTTGCAGATTTACCAGTCTTAGCCAGGAGTGCCAAAATCGCGTAGGCATCGCCTTTGGTACATTACCATAAATTAATTAAGTATATTTAACCATCAAGTAACTGACGTGCATAAGCGATCGCCTCTGCTGGTGTTGAAAGTTTCCCCTCAGCTTGTGCTACACCAATTTCAGTTAGCAGTTGGCCGATAATTGGCGAAGCTGGAATATCTAATGCTACGATCAACTCCTTCCCGCTTACTAGGGGAGTGGGATGAGCGATCGCATCGTTAGGGTTGAGGTAGCGGTCGATCAAAGGTGCTAAGACTTGGTAGCTCATTGCTTTAGTTTCCACTGCTGTGTGTAGTGGCTTGTCACCAGATATTGCCTCTACCAAATTATTAATTGCTACAGCTAGCACTGCCGTAGCGGGGAACACAATATCTGCGTCATGAAACAAAAAGTATTGTTCTCGCAAGGACATCTCAACTACTTGAAATTGCGGTAACAGTTTCAAAGCAGTAGTTACACCGCGGATTTCGGCACGACTATAAGTTAGTTCCTGTAGCTCTATTTCTGCTAATTCTGGATCTGGGTTGACGAGACAAGCAAGTTTGGCAATACCTAGCCAAGTAGTTTTAATACTATCGCGGACATATTCTTGCAGTTGCGATCCTAGTTGTTGCCACTTTTCTGTAAGTAAAGCAGCTGCTGTGTCAACTGCTGCTAGTTTGAGCAAGCTTTCAGGGGTGGCATTTTTGAAGAAAGGGGCAAGTAAACCATCTTCCCAAGCCGTTGCGATCCAAGGAGTACCCTGAGAATTTGCCAGTAGATAGCCAATTTCTACCCTAACTCTTTCGGCTGCAACTTTGCTGATGTGTGATGCCAAAGAACGAATTGCGGCTTGGGTAGCTGGCTCAATAGTAAAACCTAGTTGGGCGGCTTGGCGATAACCTCGCATTAACCGCAAAGGATCATCTTCAAAGTTCGCGGGTGATACCATTCGCAAAATGCCCTGTTGTAAGTCTACATAACCTTGCAGAGGATCGATAATTTCTTGCGTATGGGGATTATAAGCGATCGCATTTACTGTAAAGTCCCGTCTGTGCAAATCAACTTCTAAACTATCTCCTTCCTGTTGGGCAAAGTCAGCCGTGGCGTGGGGAAAAACTACACGCGCAATTTGTCGTTTTGCATCAAGTAACACAAAACCAGCTTTGTAATGATGAGCGATCGCTCTCGCTACCTTTACCGCCTTGGATGGTATAACAAAATCTAAATCCAGATATTCGCGAGTTCTGCCCAGGATCGCATCTCGGACAGCGCCACCTACCATGTAAGCGGGTTGTGGTAGGAATTCCAAACTAAAAGGCCAATTTTCGGGAGCTAGGGTAGAAGGAATTGATTCGTGCATTGTAATAAAAATCAACCCAGCAACTCATGAATAACAGTTGGGCTTACGTTAGATTAACAATAAAGGCCCCTGGAGTTGGTTCTATTATGTGTATTTGCGTGAATTGCCACTATGTAGACAGCTGTGTTACCTATCATGCCGTAGAAGGGCAGCACCAACAGCCTCACTTGACTGAAACACCAGATTTTGATCCGAATGAACCTTCTATCAATGTCAATATTCGGACTACAGATGATGTGATTGAAATGGAATGGGATGTTGTTGGTTGTCTGAGCTTCAAGCGGGAAACGGGTAAGTGGTCGAAATTGCGTCCTGGCGAATTAGTGCCGACTTGAAACGTCAAAAGTAGTATGTTATCTTTACGCCCATTAATAACAGAACGTTGACAATTCAATCCCAAGTTTGCTGAAAGCAAAAGTATTTATTTTGACTTTACACACGTAAGTTTTTCGCGGGGGTATAGCGATCGCTCAAACCCTGATTCTTTCGTTGACCCCCTCGAAAAGCTGCTGTGTAAACATTTCAGGGGATGTACTATTAAATTTTTGTCAATAGTTTTTGCTTATTGACAAATAAATTAGACCCCCTCGAAAATGAGCCTTCAAAACCAGCCACCGTAAAGGTTATAGAAGGGTGGGGTTTTACAATCACTTACCCCTCACGGGGATGGAAACTCTAAAACAGCAGCCGAAATAGAAGTTTGTACCATTTTTGTTTTCTAATCACTTTCCCCTCAAGGGGATGGAAACCCGCCGATGGCTTCATTCAGCCACTTTTCAACATCAAGTTTTCTAATCACTTTCCCCTCACGGGGATGGAAACTCTAATAGCTGGATTACTCTTACAGCTAATTCTCTAGGTTGTTTTCCAATCACTTACCCCTCACGGGGATGGAAACTCTTTAATACGTTGAATGACTACCGGAAACTGCGAGTTTTTTAATCACTTTCCCTCATGGAGATGGAAAAAAGCTGAAAACTTAGAACTATGATGTGGTTGAATAGATAAATCCAGCCAACTCTAAACAATCAATATTTTAATTAACTTTGACCACAGAACTAAAACACCTCACAGCCACAAAATACGCTTTATCACTGCACACCACTACTCCCGAATTAGGACTAGCAATTAGTAATTTTGCTGGCGATACTCGCTCTCAAATTTGGAATTTGGGGCGTGATTTATCTAGCCTAATACATCGATATTTAATTGAATTTATCAAACCGCAAACTTGGGCAGATTTGTCATTTATCGCCGTGGCAAAAGGCCCTGGCGGCTTTACGGGAACTCGAATTGGCGTTGTCACTGCTCGGACTTTAGGGCAACAGTTAGATATTCCTGTATTTGCGATTTCAACCTTGGCTGCGGTAGCTTGGTCAGAAGCAGGTAAAAGTCAAAACCCAAAAACGATTGCTGTGGAAATGCCAGCACAACGAGGTCAAATTTTTGCTGCTATTTATCAGTTTGAGCCAGATGTTTCTAAACTAAAAGTGTGTTTGTCAGATAGAGTGTTGACACCAGAAGCATGGCAGGAAACTTTAGCAACTTGGAACACTAATTATCAGTTGATTCAAGCTCAATCTGGGTTAGCAGCGACGGTGACAAGTATTTTGGAATTAGCTAATCTCGATTGGCAAGAGGGCAAATTTCCTAATTGGTCAGAGGCTTTACCATATTATGGGCAGCATCCAGTAGAAGTTTAACTGATATGCACGCAGTGCATAAATCCAAAATCAAAATAGCCACAGCCAAATTGGGAGAGTAACCAGCAATACTATAGCCCCAGTAGCTAACGCAGTAACCGCCAAATCGCGATCAAGATTGAATGTCTCAGCAATTACCAGTGTGCCGAAAGCTGGAGGCATGGACATTTGTAAGACAATTACCTTTGCCGTGGAACCAGTTATTCCAAACAGTGGTAATATGCTGCCCACTATCAAGGGAACTATAAGCATTTTGATTCCCAAGCTTATCCCTGCTTGTGGTAAGCTACCCCAAGATTTAAGCAGCGCCAGTCGCATTCCAATTAATACCAAGGATAAAGCTACACTACTCCAAGCAAATTTTTCTAACCAGAATTCTGCAACTGTGGGAATTGTCACCTGCCGAAACAGCAAGCCAAATCCGAAACCCCACAGCGCAGGATTAATTAAGATGGCCTTAGCAGTCTGCCAATGATTTTGGACACCAACGCCAAAACGCGCTGCTAGCAACACACCCAAGCCGTAAGTTCCTGGGAATGTACCTAACAAATCGTAGAATAGCGCCCAAGCAAAGTATTCCTTGCCTACCATTGCTAAGGTGATGGGAAAGCCAAGATAACCTGTGTTACCCAACATTGCTGCTAATATCAAGCTAGCCTGAGTTTGTGGTTGGGGGACAGTATTTTTAAAATAGGCTTGTCCTTTAGTGGCTAACCAAGCTAAAAATGCTCCGAGTAAAATGGCTAGGTAAGCGAAGGCAGGTGCAATCCAAATTTGCCCCGACAAGCTAGATTGACGCAAAAACGATACTATGCTGATGGGTACTCCCACCCAAAAAAGAAACTGTCCCAAACGTGTAGGAACTGTCACAGGTAGTTTGCGTCCCAGAATAAAACCTACCAGGACTAATCCTCCCAGCTTGACGTATAGTTCTAAAAGGTTTGTCAAGATTGCGCTTAAGAACCACAGATGTAAAATGCTACCTGTTACGTTTACTTTTGTCCAGTGCAAAATCTGTTATGGCTATCCCACAAAAACAGGAGTTTACCCTTGAATAAGGCAGGGTTTTCTGGAAGACCGCAAAACTCATCGAATGACCTTGGTGATGATATTCCAGTGGCTGTACGCGATACCCCTGATGCAACACCTAAATTTTGGTTGCAACCCCGAATTATGCTGATTGGGGGAGTAATGGGATTTGTCTTGCTCGCTTTAATTAGCGGTTTTTTGTTTTTCGTCACTGCACCTAAAAAAACCGCAGATTCTCAACCTTTACCAGCTACTTCTGCTCCTATAACTCCAACTCCGCCAGCATCTAATAATTCCAGCGATACTGTGTTAGGGCATTTTCCATACCCAGAAGCCCCTGAGTCAGAACTAGTAACCATCTCCGCAAATAGGGGCATTAGAATGCGAAAAACTGCTGCCCAAAAGTTTGAGGAGATGGTAGCAGCAGCGCGGAGTTCAGGTGTAATATTAGTGCCAATTTCTGGCTTTCGCTCAGTCAAAGACCAGGAGCAGTTGTTTTTTGCTGTCGGTGCCCAACGAAATCAAACGCCAGCACAACGGGCTGCCCTCAGCGCCCCTCCTGGTCATAGCGAACATCACACGGGTTATGCTGTGGATGTTGGAGACGGATCGGTACCAGCAACTAATCTCCAAACTAACTTTGACAATACCAAGGCTTATCGGTGGCTGCAAGCAAATGCAGCGCGTTTTAGCTTTGAAATGTCATTTCCTAAAGATAATGCTCAAGGTGTAAGTTATGAGCCGTGGCACTGGCGTTTTGTAGGCGATCGCAATAGCTTAGAAATGTTCTATAAAGCCAGAAATTTGAAACCCGCTAAGATATCGCCATAGGAGTTACTCGATTTTAGATTTTTCATTAAATCCAAAATTCAAAATTGGCAGAGTCAGGAGTAACTGGTTTTACTCCCTCTCCCCTAATGGAGGCTGAAGCACTAGTTCTGTAATAACTGGACAGTAGTATTCAGCAATTTTCTTAGCGATCGCATCTGGTCGATAAATTTTATCTAGATTGCAAAGTAAAATCACAGTAATTTTGTCATCAATAAAGCGGGTAATGTTACTTGCGAATCCTAATATTGAACCATTATGACCAACTATTCGGCGATCGCCATAATTAAATATCCACCAACCTAAACCTGCAACATATCTTAATTTTTCCCAAGCCCTGATTGGGAAAATGAGGAGTCCACATCAGATCAAGGGTTGATTGCTTTAGTAAAGTTTCACGACAAAGCGCCTGTTCCCACTTCACCATATCTTCTACACTGGAAAGTTGACCTCCAGCAGAATAGGTTACTGAAGGACTGTAGTAAGGTTTGTTAACGAGTTTGCTGTTTGGCAACCGATAACCAGCAGCCCGGTGCGGCACTATGTCACTGGGATTATTCATCACGGTTGCATTCATTCCCAAAAGAGCAAAAATGCGCTCTTGCAACAAATCTCCATAAGATTGTTCAGTTACTTTTTCTAGGAGCAAACCCAGTAGATAGTAGCCTGTGTTGTCATAGGCGCTAAACTCACCCGGTTGGAACTTGAGCGGTAGGTGAGTAACTAGAGCCAAAATTTCAGATTTAGATAAATTAAGATGGGTAATTTCCCAGTAGTTTGGAGCATCGGTATAGCTAGGAATTCCAGACTGATGAGACAGAATATGCCCGATTGTGACATTTTGCCATGCTGGGGGTAGACAATCGAGATAGTCTGCGTAGTTTACCGCCGCAGGCATCGCATCTTCTAGCGAAATTATCCTTTTCTCCACCAGCATCATTATGGCTGTAGCGGTGAAAGTTTTACCGACAGACGCAATCTCATAAACTGTATGTTCAGTCGCTGGAACAGAGTGTTCAATATTCGCCAGTCCATAGCCCTTAACTAAAACCGGCTCACCTTCCTGCACCACTGCAAAAGAAAGTCCAGGAATCTGATTTTGAGTCATTGCGGCTTGAATATAGTCGTCAATCATAATCGGCAACGCTCAGTACAAGTGTACAATGCTCAATACCTAGTTTCATCTGCTATTTTCTGGCTTTTCAGCCGCTGGTTTCTGATACTTACCCGGATACTTACGCTGAAAGTATTCCTCCATAATTTGTAAAATCATCGGCGCAGCAATGCTACCACCACCACCGCCAGAATGTTCAGCAAATGCCACAATCACAACTTCTGGCTGTTCAGCAGGTGCATAGGCTCCAAACCAAGCGTGATTTTGCTTAACACGGCCTTTCCACGCTTCAGCTGTGCCACTCTTACCAGCCACTGCGGGAACTGTTGGCTGCTTCAAAGCTTTACCCGTACCTTCAGCTACTACTTTCCGTAGTCCCTGACGGAGAACACTTATAGTTGTCGGCTTCATATTTAAAGATGCTCGCCAGCTTTTTGCTTGTTCATTGTCTTTAAGCAAATGCGGCTGGACTCGATAGCCACCATTAGCGGGCACAGCAAACATGATGGCGACTTGTAAAGGTGTCGTTTGTAAAGCACCTTGACCAATTGACATATTAATGCTATCGCCTACAGTCCAAGGTATCTTCCAAGTTTTCTGCTTCCATGTCTCATCTGGCACTAAACCTTTTGCCTCTTCGTTGCCAAACTCAAAGCCAGTTCTTTTACCAAATCCATACTTGCGAGTCCATTCAATTAAAGTTGGGCCGCCGACTCCGCGACCAATTTGATAAAAGAAGGTATCACTACTCCACTGTAATGCTCCGACAAAACCCAATGGCCCGAACCCGGCGTGATTCCATTCACCAAATCGCGTGCCACCAAAGCTCAGGGAACCGTAGGTTTGCAGAACTGTGCTAGGAGAAAATTTACCTGATTCTAGACCGGCTGTGGTGGTAACAATTTTGAAGGTGCTGGCGGGTGGAAAGGCGCTGAGGGCGCGATTCACCAAGGGATGATCGGCACCTTGAACAAATTCCCAATCTTTTTGGGTGAGTTTCTGCTTCGAGAAAATATTTGGGTCAAAGGTGGGATGAGATACTATTGCTAAAACAGCGCCATTCTTTGGATCGAGTGCCACGATCGCACCGTCGCGATCGCCTAAAGCTTTTTCTGCTGTCTTTTGCATATTTAAATCTATTGTCAAGTGCAAATCGTTACCCGGTTTTGCCTGTTTCTCACCCAAAACCCGAAGCGGGCGACCAGCACCATCTACTTCTACCTGCTGACCGCCCCATTCGCCCCGCAGAGTTTTCTCATAAGCTTTTTCAACTCCCATTTGACCAATCACATCACCTAATCTGTAGCCTTCCTGCTTCTTTTCTTTTAACTGACCGCCGGTCAGTTCTCGCGTATAACCTAATACATGAGCTAATTGCTTGGCGTGGGGGTAGTAACGAACGGCTTCTGTATGAATTTCTACGTCTTTAAGTTCAGTTTGATACTCTTTCAATGCTGTGATTTGCGCTTCGTTCAAGTCACGAGCAATTCGGATGAGTGAAGAAGAGTTAGCACCTGCCTCTTCTAGTTTCTTTTCCATCTCTTCTTGGGGAACGTCGAGAATTTGAGATAGACGCGCTCCCACTAATGACCATGCTGGTTTGGTATGTGCCATCGGCCACAAATATACAGAGCGAGGATAGCGAGTACTGGCTAAAAGTTTGCCGTTGCGGTCAAAGATGTTGCCTCGTTCTGGCTGTTTGGGGATCATCCGAATTCTATTTGACTCGGCTCGTTTTCGGTGGCTTGCTCCTTCATTAATTTGCAAATATGCCAAGCGAATGCTGATTCCTGTCAGCATCAATAGAGTAAATATAATTAAAAATATCGGCTGGAAACTTTGTCCAACAGTACGTGTATTTTTTTGTCCGCCAAGTGGAGATGGTTTAAGGAAAGTCATAAGGAAAAGAGGATTTCAAAATTAAGATTATCTGTAAATAACTCTGCTAAATTATTAGCAGGTATTTAAGGGCAAACTAATTGGCAGTAATTACTTGTTTTCAATTGATATCATAAGCTCATCTCTTCTATTGCCTCGCCTAAAGGCTTTTTGAATTTTAAACTTTGCACACTACTGGTCTGTCCGATTAATTTTGATGAGTTTGTAGTAAGCACTTCAGTGCTTAAAAATCTAGGACTAAAGTCCTTACTAAGAACTTTTATTACTCATCAAAACTAATGGGATAGACTAGAACCTCCTACGCTATAACCTGTTTGGCTTTGGACTTCCGCCTTGCGGTACTAGTCTCCAGTGCTATGTCCTGAACTTTGAGTTTTAGCTTCTGATGGGTCAGGCTGAGGTTTTTGATACTTACCTGGATATTTGTGCTGAAAATAAGCTTCTAGTACTTGTAAAACCATCGGCCCGCAAATAGTACCGCCATGTTCGCCAGTATTTTCCCCAAAGGCCACAACCACAATTTCTGGCTTATTACTGGGCGCATAAGCACCAAACCATGTGTGATTTGGGCGACCAACACCAGCTTCAGCTGTGCCACTCTTCCCGGATGCTTGGGCAATTGTCGGCACGTCTAAGCGCTTACCAGTGCCTTCACTCACTACCTTCCGCAGTCCGTCGCGGAGAACTTTGATAGTTGTCGCCTTCATATTTAAGGATTCTCGCCAACTTTTTGCTTCTTCGTTATCTTTAAGCAAATGCGGCTGAACTCGATATCCACCATTAGCAGGGACAGAAAACATAATCGCTGATTGCAGAGGTGTCACTTGCAAAGCGCCTTGACCAATTGACATATTAATGGTGTCGCCAACAGTCCAAGGCGTTTTTAAAACTTTCCGCTTCCATGTTTCATCTGGAACCAAGCCTACTGATTCTTCATCACGAAATTCAATACCAGTTCTTTGACCAAACCCGTATTTGCGACTCCATTTAATTAAAGTTGGGCCGCCAACTTTTCTGCCAACTTGATAGAAGAAAGTATCGCTACTCATAGCGATCGCTCTGGGAAATCCCAATGGCCCGAATCCGGCGTGGTTCCACTCACCAAATGTCACCCCACCCACGGTAAGAGAACCAAAGGTTTGTAGTATTGAGTCAGGAGAAAATTCACCTGATTCTAGTCCAGCTGTCGTAGTCACAACTTTAAAAGTACTGGCAGGCGGAAAGGCACTCAGGGCGCGATTCACCAAGGGATGATCTTTACCTTGGACACTTTCCCAATCTTTTTGCGAGAGTTTTTGTTTGGAAAAGATATTTGGGTCAAAGGTGGGGTAAGATACCAACGCTAAAACAGCACCATTGTTTGGATCGAGTGCTGCGATCGCACCTCGATGATTTCCCAAAGCTTTTTCGGCTGCCTTTTGCACATCCAAATCTATAGTTAGGTGCAAATCATTACCAGCTTTTGCCTGTTTCTCCCCTATAACCCGGATTGGTCTACCCGCACCATCCACTTCCACTTGCTGACCGCCCCATTCGCCTCGTAGAGCTTTCTCATAAGCCTTTTCCACGCCCATCTGACCGATGACATCTCCCAGTCGATAGCCTAACTCCTTCTTGCCCTTTAACTGGTCGGGGGTCAACTCTCGTGTATAACCTAATACGTGCGCTAATTCCTTACCGTGGGGATAATAACGTACAGAATCTGTATTGATTTCCACTTCAGGAAGTTCATTTTTATACTCCTTTAATGCCGTGATTTCTGCTTCATTTAAATCGCGAGCAACCCGGATGAGTGAAGAAGAATTAGCACCAGCTTGTTCTAATTTCTTTTCCATCTCATCTTGGGGAATGTTGAGAATTTGCGCTAGACGCGGGCCAACTACAGACCAGGAAGGCTTAGTATGTGCCATTGGCCACAAGTATACAGAGCTAGGATAGCGAGTGCTAGCTAAAAGTTTGCCATTTCGGTCAAAAATATTACCCCGTTCTGGTTGTTTAGGAATCATCCGAATTCGGTTTGCTTCAGCTCGTTCCCGGAGTTTTGGCCCTTCAACAATTTGCAAGTAAGCCAAACGAGCCTCAATCCCACTGGCCATTAATAGGGTAAATACGATTAAAAATATTGATTGGAAACCACGTCCAACTGTACGTGTATCTTTTTTGTTGCCAAGTGATGGGAATAATGACATAAGTATCAATTCTAAATTCAAAATGAATAAACGCAATTCCAGCCAGACTTTTAGCAATTGCTAATATGCAATTTTAAGGTTTGTTAACTTAATCGCAGAATCTCTAAGTAGTAAAACTAGTATATAAATTTACTATAATTTGATTCTAGTTACTGAGCATGAAAGAATCGAGCGAGTATATTCTTGAACAATTGTTTTTGGCGGATACAATAAACCAAAGTGTCAAATATAGTCTGCCCAAAAGACTAGAGCAATTGACAAAATAACGTAATATCACGGCATTCTACTGAGGATTATGGCTCAAATTGTCATGCAAAATCAGAGGGGGATAACAAGTTTTCAGCCACTTGATGTTGAACTGCGTAACGTCTTCAAGTTCTTTAACCAAGAACCAGCAGTAAATGGAATTGATTTGGATGTCAGACAAGGAGAATTTTTTAGTATTTTAGGCCCCTCCGGTTGTGGTAAAACAACAACATTGCGCTTAATTGCTGGGTTTGAAATTGCTGACGCTGGTAAGGTGTTTATTCAGGGTCAGTCCATGACTAATGTGCCCCCTTACCGCCGACCCGTCAATACTGTATTTCAAAGTTACGCTCTATTTAACCACCTGAATGTCTGGAATAACATCGCCTTTGGACTGCGGTTAAAAAAAATACCCAAATCGAAAATTGAAGCTAGAGTCGAAGAAGCTTTAAAACTGGTGAAAATGGAAAGTTTGCGATCGCGCTTTCCCAATCAACTTTCTGGCGGTCAACAGCAGCGAGTAGCTTTAGCCAGGGCTTTAGTCAACCGTCCCGCCGTGGTACTACTAGATGAACCTTTAGGGGCGTTAGATTTAAAACTACGTAAAGAAATGCAGGTTGAGTTATCAAATTTACACAAAGAATTGGGGTTAACCTTTGTGATGGTGACACACGATCAAGAAGAAGCATTGTCTTTGAGCGATCGCATTGCCGTGATGAATCAAGGCAAAATTGAACAAGTCGGCACTCCCAGCCAAATTTACGAACGTCCCTGTACATCCTTTGTTGCTGATTTTATTGGTGATACTAATTTATTCAGTGGTGAAATCGTCGCGGTAGACTCCTCTAATATTAAAATTTCCACAAAAATGGGACTATCAATCGTTATTAGCCGCGCTGAAGATACACCAACTGAATTATCACAATCTGTAGTAGTGAGTGTGCGTCCAGAAAAAATACAGCTTTCGCTTTATTCACCTAATTTGCCAGTTAACTGCTTTGAAGGACGGCTTGTCAACGTTATGTATTTGGGCACACACGTTAATTATGTTATGGAATTAACAAATGGCATTAGTATTAATGTCTTGCAACCTAATACTCTTGGCACTTTACCAGACCGCGACATACCTATTTATGCCTGGTGGGCAGAAACTGATTGTTTAGCTATTAGTCAATAGTTAATGGTCATAGAAAGCGGTGGTAAATCAGTACCGCAAGGCGCAAGTCAAAAGTTGACCCTGAGCGCAGTCGAAGGGTCAAAACTCAAAAGAATTGTATTAGCAAGCTCTTGTACCATTTGAAATAGTATGTTTATTTTGGTCGTGCTGTAGTAGTGCAACTTTGTGGTTAAAAAATAAGCAGATAATTCTGATAAATAAATTTAGAGGCTAACAACCATTCTTTATTTTCTTTCTTTTGCCTTGTTGATCAATGCTGAATTGGAATTGTAATTACAAACTCTGTTCCTGTTGCTGGTGTTAAATGACATTATCAGTAACTAATTCCCAAGTTTGATGTTGTTTGGCTAACAGCGTAGTTGAATAAAGGTCTTGCAAAGTTTCTAGCTGTTGCAGCAATTGGGCATTTTGCTGACGTAAAAGCGATATCTCTTCATTGATGTTGTTAGTACACATGTTCAACTCCGATTTACTCTGAACCGTATTGCAAGTGGAGTGGCAGAATATTCTTAGCTAAAGTTGGTCTACTCAGTACTCTTTATTGCCGCACTGGAATTGCGATCGCAAACTCTGTACCTTTTCCTGGAGAGGAGTTGCAGTGTATTGAACCCCCGTGTTTTTCCACAACAATTTGACGGGCGATCGCTAACCCTAAACCCGTTCCTTTTCCCACAGATTTTGTCGTAAACAAATGGTCAAATATCTTTTGCTTGACTGCTTCATTCATGCCATTAGCATTATCAGCAATCGTTATTTTCACTTGATTATCTTTCAATGAGGTTTGAATTGTAATCTTGTTAGGATTTTCTTGGATTTCTGCAAAATTTCGCCCAGTATTCGACTCATCCAAGGCATCAATGGCATTAGCTAGGATATTCATAAATACCTGGTTTAATTGTCCAGGAAAACATTCAACTTGAGGCAAACTGCCATAATCGGTTATTACTTCAATTGCTGGACGTTGCTCATTGGCTTTGAGGCGATGTTTGAGAATTAAAATTGTACTTTCAATCCCTTCATGAATTTTAAATGGCACTTTGTAATCTTTATCGGCACGAGAGAAAGTTCTTAAACTAGTGCTGATATTTTTCAGGCGATCGCACGCCATCACCATTGAATCTATTGCCTTGGGTAAATCTTCTAAACTATAATCTAGGTCAATTTCTTCTGCATGGTCAATAATTTCAGCACCCGGATTAGGTAAAGTTTCTTGATAAAGTTTCAAATGTTGCACAACATCAGCAATAGTAGGTTTAGCTTGTTTGAGGCTTGCAGCAATAAAGCCCAAAGGATTATTCATTTCATGGGCTACGCCAGCAACTAAATTACCCAGTGCAGACATTTTCTCACTTTGAACAATTTGTAATTGGGCTTGCTGTAAATCTTCTAAGGCTGTTCCGAGTGCTTGAGATTTTTCTGTAACTGCTAATTCAGCTTGTTTGCGATCGCTAATATTAATGGTTGTTCCAACTATGCGATAAACTTTGCCCGTCCGATCTTTTAATGGACTGAGTGTGGTTAACCACCAAGTTTTTTGATGATTAAATGTTAGACATTCTTCATAGGTGATCGGTATTCCGCTTTGGAAACAACGCAGATGATTTTGATATATTACGGCAGCTTCATCACCATGTAAGTCTTGGGGAGTTTTACCTAGTACTTCCGAAGCAGGTATACCAACTGCTAATTCGCACGATTTACTCCATCCTGTGAACTCAAACTTACCATTATCCCGGATATCAATCACAAAGATCAGACAGCCAACACCTTCGTAAATACTACTGAGAAACTTTTCTCGTTCCTGGAGATGATTATATAACTGGGCATTTTCTAAAGAAATTGCGGCTTGAGTGCAGAGGAAATTTACAACAGAAAGGCGATCGCTAGTAAATACCCCTTGAGTCAGTTGATTTTCTAGGTAAACAATCCCTACTAAACGTCCTTGATTAATAATCGGGGTACATAATACACTCTGGGGTTGTGTTCGGTGCATATATTCCCCAATCAACCCAATAGTATCTGTTTTGCAATTGTCTATAACAACTGTTTCTTGAGTATTTTTGACGTAATTGATAATTTTTGCGGGAATATCTTGACAATTAGCGAGTGATTGTGGTTCCAGAATGGTTTGTATTTGGTTATGATTGATAAAGGTAATTGCCCTAACTTGCCAAATATCATCTTGGGGAAGAATTAATACAGCTTTTTTCGCGCCGGAGTTTTCTAGGATAATGTGGGTCAAGCTGGCAATGAGTCGATCTAATTCCAGAGAACTGGAGATAGCTTGAGCGGCTTTGAGGACAGAGGTAAAATCTAATGTCTGGGAAATACTAGTACTGCCAGTGGTAGAAGTGCGAGTAGATGAGGAAGTGCTACGAAAGCTAATAGTTTCTAGGGTATTGAAGTTGATTCGTTGCTGTTGCAGAATCGATTGGAGTAGTTGGGGATAGCGTTTTTCTAGGTCTTCTATTTTGGCTTTTGCGCCCCAACGAGCGTAACAGTAATATGCTTCTTGCATATATGCTTGGGCAACTCTTTCTTTACCCCAATCGAGATAAAATTTGGCTACTAGTTCATTGCTAAGTGCTTCTTCTTGGATGTAGCCGTTGGCTTTAGCTAGAGTTATGGCGCGATCGTAATTTTCAAGTGCTTCTGCTTTATTGCCCAAAACTCGTTGTTTTTCAGCCTCAACTAAATGCCATTTATGCAGATGATTTGTGGGAGCATTTTGCGCACAACGGTGCAGAGTGGTTTGATGGATTTCTACCTGGGCAAGAATTACGGAAAGTTCAATTTCTGGCTGGGTGGAAAATTGGGCTAGGTATGTCAGGGCTGCGTATAAATGGGAAATCGGAATAAAAATCAATCCTGATACCGCGAGTAAATACTTTTCCCCTTCCTCAATGTAAGCGATCGCAGCTTTGTAATCACCAAAAGAATAGGCAAGCAACAGTTTGTAGATATACAACTCAGCCATCACCGTGAGTTCATTAGCCTGACGATGTTTGGGAATCATCACCGTTTCATCGTAGATACTGCCGCTTAAACAATCGGGCTGAATTTGGGTTTCTCTGAAGTTCTGTGCCGCTTGCCGCATAATACTTACATAAGTCTGGGCAGAATGTTGCTTCGCCTGAGTTAAGGCGGCGTTGTAACTTGCGATATCTAATTCCAAATTGCTGAGTTCAGAGCCACTCCAAAAGACCGCATAGCTGTAACAACAGACGTTATAGCCAGCGTGTAAAAAATCGCCAGTTTCCATACCAGAGGTAAAACCAGCTTTCAGCAACGGTATTGTTGCCGAGAGAGCTTCTTGGTGATGCTGAATAAAGCCACCAAACAACATGGAAATTATGGATTTGAATTCCCGCACATTGAACCGATCTAGCAAATTCAATCCCAATTGCCCAAAATCGTAGCCCCCTTCAACCTCTCCCAAAAAGGCACACAGCACCATTCCGTGCAGCGCATACCCCACAGTTGAGGCGGGCGTATTCCCAAACTGAAGCGATAGGCTGACCATTGTGCAGCTAATCAGGGGCAATAAACCCGGCATTCCTTGGAAAACGGGTGCAAACAACATCCCTAACAGTTGCATGGCTGCCTGTGCTTGGGGATCTGTCATCGCTGGTAAGTCAGCTAGTTCCTCAATCCGTTTGCCTTCAAGTTGACTAGCAAGGACTTGTAAAGCTTTACCAATCTCAGCATTGTTTGGCTCAATGGGTAGCTCAACCCCCAATTGTTTTAAAGCATCTCTGCCAACTGCGATCGCTTCTAATAGTCTGCTCTGGGCTGTCTGGGCAGCAATTTGAATTTCGTAAATTTTAACTTTGTCTAAAATTGTCTGGGCTGATTGCAACACCTGTACTGCTATCTGTTCCATACCATCAAAGTCAGCATTTAAGTAGGCGGCTTCGGCGGCGGCAACATAGAAACTCAAGGTCAATTCATATTGCTCTTGCCAGCAATTCACTGCGAGCAGCTCAATCCCAGTTTGTAAATAGGCTCTGGCAGCAGCATAAGCAGTAGAATTTTTAGCTTTACCTGCTGCTGCTAAGTTAAGTCGAGCCAAGGCTTCTCGCTGGTGCGGTTGGGCGATCAACTCTTGCCCTAAATTCAAATGTCCAACAATATCAAACAGTTTTTCTTCTTGTTCTATTTGAGAGGAATTTTCTAGAAGTAATTGACCAATTTTGAGATGAGTTGCTTGTTTTTGGTTATCAGGAATTAAAGAATAGGCAGCTTGTTGTACTCTGTCATGCAAAAATCTATATTTGGCTAATTGTTTATTGGTATTCCCAGTTGAAAGCGCCAATCGATCGTGATTTTCTCCCTGATAAAATTTATAAACATCACTAATTGGTAAAATCAACCCTTCTTGTAAAGCTTTCCATAAACTAGCAGCTGTTTCAATTTCTGATGACTCCCAAACAATCGCCAAAGTTGCTAAATCAAATTGATTGCCAATGCAAGCAGCTAACTGCAATACATTTTGAGTTGATTGAGGTAGTCTTCGTAATTGAAATACCATAAATTTTACAACATCATCTGTCACCGCTTGCTGATTTATTTGGGTGATATCACATTGCCAATACCCTGATTCAAAGTTAAATTCAATTAATCCATCTTGGTGTAATGCCTTGAGAAACTGTATGGCGAAAAACGGATTACCTTGAGTTTTCTGAAATACCAATTGAGAAACAGGTAATGCCGAATCTTTTGTAGATTTAAGTGTGTCAGCAACTAATTGATTCACTTGCAATTGACTCAGAGGCGCTAAAGTAATCGTATTAATTGTGGCTGCTGTTTTTTGGATATCATTCAAAGTCAACATTAATGGATGTGCTGAATTGACTTCGTTATCACGATAAGCACCAATTAAGAACAGATGTTTTGTATCAGCCATTAATAACTGTATTAACATCAACGATGCTGAATCAGCCCATTGCAAATCATCTAAAAACATCACTAATGGATGTTTTTCACTGGTAAAGACTTGGGTAAATTTCTGAAATAATAAATTAAACCGATTTTGGGCGGCAGTTCCTGATAATTCTGTAGCAAGTGGTTGTTGACCAATAATTCTTTCTAATTCGGGGATAACTTCAATAATTACCTGTCCATTATCACCTACAGCTGCTAATATATTAGTTTTAAATTGCTGGATTTGAGCATCGCTTTCGGTTAATAATTGCCCCATTAAATCGCGGAAGGCTTGCACAAAAGCACTAAAGGGAATATTTCGCTGAAATTGGTCATATTTCCCTTTGATAAAATAACCGCGTTTTTTGATGATTGGTTTATGAACTTCGTTAACTACAACAGTTTTACCAATACCCGAAAAACCAGCCACCAGCATCATTTCTGTCGCACCTGTACTAACGCGCTCAAATGCTTGCAGGAGAGTTTCTACTTCTGTTTCTCGTCCATAAAGTTTATCGGGGATAATAAAGCGATCGCACACATCCCTCTGTGCAATTTGAAAACCGTTAATTATACCATCAACTTGTAGCTGATCTAAACAATTTTCTAAATCAAACTTCAATCCCAAAGCACTCTGATATCTGTCTTCAGCATTTTTTGCCATCAATTTACTGACAATCTCTGAGATTACAGACGGGATTTGTGGGTTAATTTCATGTACTAAAAGCGCTGGTTTGGCAATATGAGAATGTACCAATTCCATTGGATCGTTTGATTGAAATGGCAAAACTCCAGTGAGTAATTCGTAGAATGTCACACCCAAAGAATAAAAATCTGTGCGGTAGTCAATGCCCCGATTCATCCTTCCTGTTTGTTCTGGGGAAATATAAGCAAGTGTCCCTTCTAATATATTGGGATTGATTAGTGTCTGCGTTTCTCGTGGTAGTAAAGATGCAATACTAAAATCGATTAATTTAACTTGTTTGGTTTCGGGATTAATTAAAATATTGGCGGGTTTGATATCTTTATGAATAATCCGCTCTCGGTAGAGTATATCTAAGGTGTTGCAGAGTGCGATCGCTATTTCTAAAAATTCTTCACTAGACGCGATATATTGCATCCCTGGTGAGGTGAAATAATCTTTGAGAGAAATCCCCCCAAAATCTTCCATCACCAACGCATAGCCATTTTGGTAGGATTCTAGGCTATAAGTTTGGACGATTAACGGTGAGTTAAGATTTTTAGCTATGGTGTACTGATTGCGAAACGACAAGAGTTCGCTGAAACTGGGATAAGGATTTTTCAGCAGTTTAGTCACTACCGGTAATGAGTCAGTCTCTCGAACCCCTCGATAAACTAGGGTTCTGGAACCATTGTAGAGTTCTTCACTAATGCGATATCCGGGAATATTTATAAAGATACTCACCATGTTGCTAAATCTGCGAAACTTCCAAATTTAGTATTCCCAAAAAAGATCCCCAACTTCGCGAAAGTTGTCCGGGATCTGCACCCTAAACTATAACGGAATTTCAATGATAAATTCTGTACCTTCTCCCGGTGCAGAAATGCAACTTAAATTACCCCCATGTTTTTCTACCACAATCGAATAGCTAGTTGATAATCCTAAACCTGTACCGCTACCTATTGATTTCGTCGTAAAAAATGGATTAAATATCTTATTCTGCACTGACTCGCTCATCCCTATGCCGTTGTCTGCAATGCGGATAACTACCTTTTTTGCTTCTCTGAATTCTGTCTGAATTATAATAGTCGGTTGACGATTTACATCTGATTCTTCTAAAGCATCAATGGCATTGTTGATAATATTCATAAATACTTGATTCAGAGCAGAGGCATAACAATTAACTAAAGGGAGTTGACCATATTTTTGAATAACTGCAATCTCTGGATGTTTACTATTACTTTGAAGTCGATGTTGCAAAATTAACAGCGTACTATCAATGCCAGAGTGAATGTCTACTGATTTTATTTCTGATTCATCCAAACGGGAAAAGTTTCGCAGTGACAGCACAATTTTACGGATGCGATCTGCTCCTACTCTCATCGATAACAGGAGCTTTTGTAAATCATTAGATATAAATTCTAGCTCAATATCGGCAATTTTTTCGGCAATTTCTGGCAATGGTTGCGGATAAAGTTCTTGATATAAATTATTTAATTCAATTAAAGATGCCACATATTCACTCGCTGGTTGTAAGTTGCCATAGATGAAATTAATCGGATTATTAATTTCATGAGCAATTCCAGCAACTAACTGTCCTAAACCGGACATTTTTTCTGATTGAATTAGTTGGGATTGAGTCGAGTAAAGTTTCTCCAGTGTTGATTCTAGCTGAGTGGCTTTTTCTGTGATTTCCTGGGTGCGCTTTTCTACTTTTTGCTCCAGAGTATGGGAATAGTCCTCTAATTTGTGATATAATAGTGCATTTTCTAGAGAAATTGCTGCTTGAGTAGTGAGGAAATTGAGAACTTGTAAGCGATCGCTTGTAAATGCCCCCGTCACTAAATTATTTTCTAGATATAAAATGCCCATCAACTTACCTTGATGCAAAATCGGGCTACACAAGATACTATACGGCTGCTGACGAATAATATAGGGGTCATTGGCTAAGGCCCGATCGGCACTTGCATCAATTAACATAGTGGTCTGCCTGTTGTGCAAGACTTTGTAAATCAACTTCAGGGGAATATCCTGGCTATCTTCAACGGGAAGGCTCTGCAACACCACTGGCTCTGTCCCCAGGGTAATTGACCCTTTGATCGATAGGCGCTTGTCTTGCAAAAGCATTAATACGCATTTATCAGCCCCCGCATTTTCAATGACGATCGCCAGCAATACTGAGAGCAATTTTTCGAGTTCGATTTCCCCTGACAGAGTTTGAGAAGCTTTAAGAATGGCAGCTAAATCTAAAGCAACAGAGACATTGCTGCTGGAAGTGGGGGAACTAGTGGATGCCAAGATAGTTTCATTAATTGACAGGGAAGAACGGGTTTGCTGGAGGATGGGAGCAAGCAGTTGGGGATAGCGTCTTTCTAAGTCAGCAACTTTGGCTTTCGCACCCCAACGAATATAGCTGTAGTAGGCTTCAATCATGTATTCCCCAGCGATCCGCTGTTTGCCCCAGTCAAGGTAAAATTTTGCCGCCAGTTCATTGGCTAAAGCTTCTTCATTAATAAACTGATGTGTTTTAGCCAGAGCAATGGCTTGGTCATAATACTCACTGGCTACGGCTTTTTCACCCAACACTCGATACCGTTCAGCCTCCACTAGATACCATTTATGCAAGTGATTCATCGGGGCATTTTCTGCCCATTGATGCAGAATTGTTTGGTGGGTTTTTGCCTCAAGAAGAGTTTGGGCTTGCTCTGCTTCTGGCTGGGTGGGGAAGAGTGCTAGGTATGTGAGGGCAGCATAAAAATGGAAAACGGGAATATGTACCGCCCCTGCTGCTGCCATAAAATAGGGCTTGATTCCGGTGATATACTCAAGGGCTGCATGATAATTGCCCCAGAGAGCAGCAAGCATCAGCTTGTAGATATAGGCGTAGGCGATCGCGGTGAAATCGTTATCCTGTTGGTGCTTTGGCAGCATAATTGTTTCATCGTAGGCAGTGCCCATTAAGCGATGGGGTTGGCTCCCTGTTTCTCTCAAATTGTCCACCACTTGCCGCACTGCATCCAATAAGATACACGCCGCATTTTGTTTCGCCTGAGTCAGAACCACACTGTAAGGAACTAATTCGGCTGACAATGTATTTAAATTTACACCAGCGAACAGCGCTATATGCCCGTAACATTGTATGCTATAGCCAGCGTACAGAAAACTGCCTGTTTCCATACCATTGGTGTAGCTAGCTTTCATCGTCGATAGCGTTGCCAAAAACGATTGCTGGCGATGTTGGATGAAAGCCCCAAAGAAGCTTAAAGGGAGACACTTTATACCCGGATCGTTCAATTTTTCCAGCAACGAGAGAGCTAAAAGACCAAACTTGTAGCCAGCTTCAACTTCGCTCAAAAAAGCACATAGCACCATGCCGTGAATCGCATATCCTACCGTCGAGGCGGGGGTATTGCCAAACTGGAGCGACAACCGTACCATTGTTGCGCTCAACAGGGGCATTAAACCCGGATTTCCCAGTAATACTGGTGCAAACAATATTCCTAATAATTGCATTGCGGCTTGAGCTGTGCGATCGCTCATCACAGGTAAGTCAATCAGTTCAGCAATTTCTCTACCTTGGAGTTGCTCTTTTAGGTATTCCAGGGCTTTGCCGATTTCGGCTGACTCTGGCGCACTCAGTAAATCCACCCCTAATTGACTCAGGACATCTGCGCCAACGGCGATCGCCTCTAATATTTGGCTCTGAGCCGTTAGTGCCACAATTTTAATTTCGTAGATTTTCACTTTGTCAAAAATGGTCTGGGCGTTCTGCAAAACCACTCCAGCCATCTCTTCCATGCTCTCAAAGTCACTATTTAAATAGCTGGCTTCGGTTACTGCCAAATGCAGGTTCAAGGCTAATTCGTACTGTGTTTGCCAGCAGTCGGGCTGGAGTAAGGAGATCCCAGTTTGGAAATACACTCTGGCGGCGGTGTATGCAGTAGCATTTTTGGCTTTACTACCGGCTTTGAAATTGAGTTGAGCTAGGGCTTGGCGATCGCTTGCTTGACTAATTAACTCAATTCCTAAATTCAAATGCCCAACCAGATCGAAGAGTTTTTCTTCAATCTCTAACTCAGACAAATTTTCTCTCAGTAATTGTCCAATTTTCAGATGAGTTACTGTTTTTTGTTCATCGGAAATCAGGAAATAAGCTGCTTGCTGTACTCTGTCATGTAAAAATCTATATGAAGCTGTCCTTTGTCCTACCCTGCGGGAAGCCGCTAGCGCGTCTATGTCATTTGTCATTTGGTTGTCATTTTCTAATGACCAATGCCCAATGACCAATGACGAATCTTGATAAAATTTATAAACCTCGCTAATCGGTAAAATCAACCCTTCTTGCAATGCTTTCCACAAAGCAGCCGCCGCATCAATTTGGCATTGTTCCGAAACAATTGCCAAAGTTGCTAAATCAAACTGGTTGCCAATACAAGATGCTAACTTGAGGATATTCTGGGTTGCTAATGGTAATTTCTCTAACTGCAACGCCATAAATTCAACGACATCATCTGTAACTGCATGTTGATTAACTTGGGAAATATCACATTGCCACCCTCCCGTAGCCCTGCCTTGGCAAGAGGGGGTAAACTTAATCAGTTGCTCTTGATGTAATGCCTTCAAAAACTGGATAGAAAAAAACGGATTTCCTTGAGTTTTTTGAAACACTAATCGAGAAAGAGGTGATGCCAAATCCTGGGAACATTTAAGTGTGTCAGCAACTAATTGATTGACTGTTTTTGGATTCAGTGGTGCTAAGGTAATTGTATTAATCGTTGTTTGGTTTTTTTCAATCTCACTCAAAGTCAACATTAATGGGTGTGCTGGATTAACTTCGTTATCACGGTACGCACCAATTAACAGCATATGCTTTGTATCAGCCATCAATAGCTGCATTAACTTCAGTGATGCTGAATCTGCCCATTGCAAATCATCTAAAAATATCACTAAGGGATGTTCAGCAGTGGTAAAAATTTGGGTAAATTTTTGAAATAATAAATTAAATCTATTTTCTGCCGCCGTTCCTGATAATTCTATGGCGGCTGGTTGTTCGCCAATAATTCTTGATAATTCGGGGATAACTTCAATAATTACTTGTCCATTTTCACCAACTGCTGATAATATTTCGTTTCTCCATTGCTGAATTTTTGCATCGCTTTCGCTTAACAGTTGCCCCATTAAATCTCGGAATGCTTGCACAAATGCACTGAAGGGAATATTGCGTTGAAATTGGTCATATTTGCCTTTGATAAAATAACCGCGTTGGCGCACAATCGGTTTATGAACTTCGTTGACAATCGCCGTTTTACCAATTCCCGAAAAACCTGCTACCAGAATCATTTCTGTTGCACCCAAGCTAACTCGCTCAAATGCTTGGAGGAGGTTTTCAACTTCGGTTTCTCGTCCATAGAGTTTGTCTGGGATGATGAAGCGATCGCACACATCCCGTTCTCCAATTTCAAAAAATTTTATCATACCATCAACTTGTAGCTGATGTAAACAATTTTCTAAATCAAATCTCAGCCCCAATACACTCTGATAGCGATCTTTAGCATTCTTCGCCATCAATTTGCTGACAATTTTTGAGATCGCAGATGGAATTTCGGAATTAGTTTCAGATACTAATGGTGCAATTTTTGCAATGTGACAATGCACTAACTCCATTGGCTCCTTTGATTGAAATGGCAAAACTCCAGTCAGTAATTCGTAGAAAGTTACGCCTAAAGAATAAAAATCAGTCCGGTAGTCAATTCCCCGATTCATTCTGCCTGTTTGTTCTGGAGAAATATAAGCTAGTGTCCCTTCTAGCACATTGGGATTTATTAGGGTTTGCGTTTCTCGTGGTAGCAAAGATGCAATACTAAAGTCAATTAATTTAACTTGTTTGGTTTTGGAATTAATTAAAATATTGGCGGGTTTAATATCTTTATGAATAATCCGCTCCCGGTAGAGTACATCTAAGGTATTGCAGAGTGCGATCGCTATTTCTAAAAACTCCATCAAAGATTCTAAGTTTCGCCCAATTTTCCACTCCCCACTCCTTAATCCCCAATCCTTGAGAGAAATCCCCCCAAAATCTTCCATTACCAACACATAACCATTTTGATACGGTTCTAGGCTATAGGTTTGGACGATCAGAGATGAGTTGAGATTCTTAGCTATGGTGTACTGATTACGAAACGACAAAAGTTCGCTGAAACTTGGATAAGTATTTTTCAGCAGTTTGATCGCTACGGGTAATGAGTCAGTCTCTCGATATCCTCGATAAACGATGGTTCTAGAACCATTGTAGAGTTCTTCGCTAACCTTATATCCGGGAATATTGACTCTCGTACTAACCATACTGCTAAATCTTTAAGACTTCAGATATAGTGTTCCCAGATATAAAGCAAACCCGTCGCTCCACGACTTGAAATTTTGAGGATTTAGAGTCAAAGAAAATCGGTGCTAATCCCATCCCTTCTCTACGAGACGCGGTGCCAACAAAAAGTGTCCGAGATTCATACCTGAATTTTAATCGTAAATTTTGTACCCTCACCCAGAACAGAGTTGCAATCCAATTTTCCGCCGTGGGTTTCTTCAACGATTTGCCGAGCGATCGCTAACCCTAATCCTGTTCCTTTCCCAACAGCTTTTGTCGTAAATAAATGGTCAAATATTTTTGATTTGACTTCTTCAGTCATCCCTTTACCATTATCAGCAATGGCAATTTTAACTAGATTATTTTCGACTGAGGTTGTAATGGTAATGCGGTTATGATTGGCTTTAATTTCTTCAAAACGGCACCCATGATTAGATTCATCTAAGGCATCAATGGCATTTGCAATCAGATTCATGAATACCTGATTTAATTGACCAGGGAAACATTCTAATTGAGGTAAGTCACCATAATTTGTGACAACTTCAATGGCGGGACGTTGTTCGTTAGCTTTGAGACGATGTTTCAAAATTAAAATCGTGCTATCAATACCTTCGTGAATGTTAAATGGTACTTTGTAATCTCGATCGGCACGAGAGAAAGTACGTAAACTGGTGCTGATGTTTTTCAACCTGTCGCACGCCATAGACATAGAATCAATCATTTTGGGTAAGTCTGATAAGCTATAATCCAAGTCGATTTCTTCAGCATGGTCTGTAATTTCATCGGCTGGATTTGGTAGATTTTGTTGATAGAGTTTCAAGTGTTCAACAATATCAGCGATAGTTGGTTTAGTAAGTTTTAGACTGGCAGCAATAAAACCCAAAGGATTATTCATTTCGTGAGCTACCCCTGCGACTAAATTACCCAACGCAGACATTTTTTCACTTTGTACTATTTGTAATTGGGCATTTTGCAGTTCTTGCTCTGCTCGTTTGCGTTCGCGTAGCGCAGCTTGCTGTTCGCTAATATCCAACAATAATCCATCCCAAACTATAGACCCATCGGCAAATTTTTGGATTCGAGCTTCCCCATGAATCCACTTGAGAATACCTGATACTGTGATAATTCGTCCCTCCCAGCGCCAGGGAGTCAGCGTTTGAATTGAATCTGCAATAGAGTCTTGGTGACTTGCAATATCATCTGGATGTATTCTCTCCAAGAGCAACTGCACCGACGCGATCGCTTGCTCTGGAGTAATTTCGTAGAGTTTATAACAGTCTGCACTCATGTAGGGTAGAGACATTGCACCATCAGCAGATATGCAGTATTGATAAACAACGCCAGGAACATTATCTACCAATTTCTCAAAGCGAGAATTACTCGCACTCAATTCGGCAAATGACTCCTCTAACTGTCGAGCATAGTTCTGCGATCGCTCATAAAGTCGCGCATTTTCCAAAGAAATCGCGGCTTGAGCGCAGAGTAAGTTGAGAAGTTCGACGCGATCGCTCGTGAACGCCCCCGTTGCTAAATTATTTTCTAGATATAAAATGCCCAGTAATTTACCTTGATGCAAAATCGGGCTACACAAGATACTCTTAGGCTGCTGACGCATGATATAGTCGTCACAGGCTAAGGTTGGATCGGCGATCGCATCCAGCAACACAACAGTCTGCTTGTTATGCAAGACTTTGTAAATCACCTTCAGGGGAATGTCCTGACTTTCCTCAACGGGAAGGCGCTGCAACACAACTGGCTGTGTTCCTTTGGAAATCGACCCTTTAATTAACAGGCGATCGTCTCGCAAAAGCATTAACACACATTTATTAGCCCCCGCATTTTCAATAACGATGGAAAGCAACGATGAAAGCAGTTTTTCCAGTTTGATTTCGCCTGAGATAGTTTGAGAGGCTTTGAGAATAGCAGCTAAATCGAGGGAATCAGAGACTTTGGAGGAAGAACTAGTGGAGGAGACTGTTCCTAATGCGAAGACGGTTTCGTTAACCGAGAAAGCAGTGCGAGTTTGTTGGAGGATAGAAGCTAGCAGTTGAGGATAGCGTGTTTCCAAGTCAGCAACCTTGGCTTTAGCACCCCAACGGGTATAGGCATAGTAGGCTTGAGTCATGTATTCTTCGGCGATGCGCTGTTTGCCCCAGTCGAGGTAGAATTTAGCTGCCAATTCGTTGGCTAAGGCTTCTTCTTGGATATATTCATTAGCTTTAGCTCCAGATATTGCCCGATCGTATAACTCTATAGCTTCTGCTTTTTGTCCTAAAAATCGATATTTTTCCGCTTCTACCAAATCGAACTTATGCTGATGATTCATCGGTGCATAGTGCGCCCACTGCTGCAACTGAGTTTGGTTTTTTGCCACCCTTTCTAATGTGGTTGATACCTCGCCTGACATTTGACTCAATTGGGCTAGAGCTATCAAAGAATCATAGAAATAAAATGCAGGTTCGGCAACTGTTCCCGCACCCGACATCAAATAGTTTTTGCACTCAAGGGCATAGTTATTAGCTGGCTCAACTTCCCCAAACAAAAAGCAAAGCATCAACTTATACGAATAGAAAATATATAGTCCACATATATCATTTGCAGACTGCAACAGGGGGAGAAATTCTGTCTCTTGGAAAGCCGATCCAGACAAAATGGTGGGATGCTTTGCCAAACCTAGTAAATTTGAAATCACTTGCCAATAAATCAGACAGTAATTAGCTGCTCCCAATTGCTTCAGTTGCACTAAAGCATGGTAGTAAGTGCGTGTATCTTCCTCCAAGTTAGCAAGAGGTTGACCGCACCAAGAAGAAATTAAACAGAAATTGTGAACCGCATAACCAGCGTATTCTAGGTTTCCAACTTCTAGCCCAAGGGTATAACTCTCACTCAAGAGGGGTAACATTTCTTTGAGGTGAGATTTGCGGTGGAGGATAAAACTTCCCAGCAGGAAAAATACTTCCAACTTACTTGCTTTATCATCGAATTTTGCCGCCACATTCAATGCCAACTGTCCAAACTGTGCAGCTAAATCTATATTGTTCTGCATATTACAGAGAACGAGGCTGTAACAAGCATAGTTAGTAGCAGAAACAGATATATTGCCGTGCCGCAGGAATAATTTGACTAACAAGGTAGCTAGTAATGGATACAAAAGAGATCCACAGGTGTAAGCTGCTGCCATGATGCTACTGGCAATTTGGGTAATGGCGATTTTATTTGCATCTGTCATCACAGGGAGGTAGATAAAATCTGCAATTTGGCGATCGCCAATTAATTCGTTAATTTCTTGGATTGACTGTTGAATATCATCTGGTGTGGGTGATTCGGCGATCGTTACGCCCAACTGTTGCAGCAGCTTGATGCCGATCGCCAGTACTTCACTGAGTTGACGCTGAGAAGTCTTGGCTTGAATCCTAATGCGGTAAACATTCACCTGTTCTAGTAAAGAATGTGCTTGTTCGGTGACAATATCGATAAACTGTTCCATCGTCTCAAAGTCACCGCATAACATTGCCACTTCCGCCGCTAATTCATGGAAGGCGAGAGTCATTTCATATTGCTGTTGCCAAGCGTCTTCTCCCAACAAAGACAATCCAACTACGGCATATTCACGCGCTGCTTGATAGGCGGTGGCAGTTCTGGCTTTGCGACAGGTGATCAGGTTAAGTTGCGCTAGTTCATTTCGTTGTGTTTGTTCGCTAATTAAAGCCGTGCCGTAATTTAATTGATTGACGATTTCAAAAATCCGGTCAACTCTAGCTTCTGGGGAAATCTGTTGGAGTAATAGTTGTCCGATTTGGTAATGAATCGTCTGTTTTTGGTCGTCGGGAATCAGGGAATAGGCGGCTTGTTGGACGCGATCGTGTAAAAATCGATAAGTTGGATTCGCTGCTGTATTAGCAACCAATGCACTCTCAGACTGAAGAAAGAACTTATAGATTTCTGTATTCGGAATAATCAAACCTTCTTGTAAGGCTTTCCATAAATCATCTGCGGTTATTTCCGGGGATTTTTCTGAAACAATCGCCAGGGTATTCAAATCAAACTGTGCCCCAATACAAGCAGCCAGTTTAAGAGTATTCTGAGTTGTCAGCGACAATTTCTGTAATTGTAGTGCCATAAACTCGACGACATCATCTGTCAGAGAAAGCGACCGGACTGCCGCAATATCGGATTGCCAATGTCGTGTTTGCCAGTCAAAATTAATGTATTCATCTTCATGCAATGATTTGAGAAACTGGGTGCAAAAGAAGGGATTACCCTGAGTTTTTTGGTACACCAATTCAGTCAAAGGTTGAGCTAAGGATAATTCGCAATTTAGCGTATCTGCTACCAACTGATTCAGATTGACTAAACTTAACGGTTGTAGTGTAATAGTGTTTACTGCTGCGCCAGTTTTGACGATTTCATCTACAGTGAGAATGAAGGGGTGAGCGGGTGACACTTCATTATCTCGATACGCACCCAATACCAATAAATGTCCGGTTTCTACTATCAATAATTGCAGCAATTTCAGCGAGGCTGAATCGGACCATTGCAAGTCATCTAAAAACATCACTAAAGGATGTTCAATACTTGTGAAAACTTGCACAAACTTTGGCAATAACAAATTAAATCGATTTTGGGCAGCCGTTCCTGATAATTCTGTAGCTGCTGGCTGTGAGCCAAGAATGTTTTCTAATTCCGGAATTACGTCAATTAAAACTTGTCCGTTATCTCCTACGGCGGCTAATATTTTGTTTTTCCAGGTTTGTATTTGCCGATCTGATTCTGATAGCAATTGCCCCATTAAATCCCGGAATGCTTGGACAAATGCCGAAAAGGGAATATTGCGTTGAAACTGGTCATATTTCCCTTTAATAAAATAACCGCGTTGCCGCACAATTGGTTTATGAACTTCGTTGATAACCGCCGTTTTACCAATTCCCGAAAACCCAGCTACCAACATCATTTCTGTTGCACCAAGGCTAACTCGTTCAAATGCTTGCAGTAGAGTTGAGACTTCGGTTTCTCGTCCATAAAGTTGGTCGGGGATGATGAAGCGATCGCACACATCCCGTTGTGCAATTTCAAAACTCTGAATTTCACCATCAACTTGTAGCTGATATAAACATTTTTCTAAATCAAACTTCAGTCCCAAGGCACTTTGATATCTGGATTCTGAATTTTTCGCCATCAGTTTCATCACGATATCGCATAAACCTTGTGGAATCTTTCTCCCCTTTATTTCACTTAAATTCGGTGGATTTTTGGCAATATGACAATGGACTAACTCCATCGGATCTTTGGATTCAAAAGGTAACTTTCCTGCCAGTAATTCGTAGAAAGTTACTCCCAAAGAATAAAAATCTGTGCGATAGTCAATCCCCCGATTCATTCTGCCTGTTTGTTCTGGGGAAATATAAGCGAGTGTCCCTTCTAATCCATTGGGATTGATCAGTGTTTGGGTTTCTCGTGGGAGTAAAGAGGCAATACTAAAGTCAATTAATTTAACTTGTTTGGTTTCAGGATGAATTAAAATATTGGCGGGTTTAATATCTTTATGAACGATCCGCTCTTGATAGAGTATATCTAAGGTATTGCAGAGTGCGATCGCAATTCGTAAAAACTCTTCACTAGACGCGATATATCGCATCTGGTCAGCGATGAAATAATCTTTCAACGAAATCCCCCCAAAGTCTTCCATCACCAGCACATAGCCATTTTGGTATGCTTGGAGGCTGTAGGTTTGAACGATCAGGGGTGAGTTGAGATTTTTAGCAATGGTGTACTGATTGCGAAATGATAAGAGTTCGTTAAAATCCGGATATGGATTTTTCAGCAGTTTAATGGCTACAGGTAATGAGTCAGCTTCTCGATACCCTCGATAAACTACGGTTCTCGAACCATTGTAGAGTTCTTCGCTGATGCGATATCCGGGAATACTGACCATGCTGCTAACCATATTCCTAAATCCTTAAGATTTCCAGATTTAGTATTCCCAGATATCTGAAGTTGTTTACCAACAAGATCCAAACATTACAGTGGAATTTCAATGTTAAATTCTGTCCCTTCACTCAAAACAGAGTTAAAAGTCAATTTCCCGCCGTGGGTTTCTTCAACAATTTGACGAGCGATCGCTAACCCCAACCCCGTCCCTTTATCAACAGATTTAGTAGTAAATAAGTGGTCAAATATTTTGGATTTGACTTGTTCATTCATCCCCTGACCATTATCGGTAATTGTAATTTTAACTAGATTTTTTTCAACGGAAGTTGTGATTTTAATGCAGTTATAATTACCTTTAATTTCCTCAAAGCTGCGTCCAGTGTTAGATTCATCTAAGGCATCAATAGCATTCGCAAGCAAGTTCATGAATACCTGATTTAATTGACCAGGAAAGCATTCAACTTGAGGTAAATCACCGTAGTTGGTGACAACTTCAATGGCGGGACGTTGTTCATTAGCCTTGAGACGATGTTTCAAAATTAAAATTGTGCTATCAATACCTTCGTGAATGTTAAATGACACTTTGTAATCTCGATCGGCACGGGAGAAAGTTCTTAAACTGGTGCTGATATTTTTGAGGCGATCGCACGCCATAGACATCGAATCAAGTATTTTTGGTAAGTCTGATAAAGTATAATCCAAGTCGATTTCTTCAGCATGGTCTGTAATTTCATCGACTGGATTTGGTAAATTTTCTTGGTAGAGTTTCAAGTGTTCAACAATATCAGCAATGCTGGGTTTAGCTTGTTTGAGACTGGCAGCAATAAAACCGAGGGGATTATTCATTTCGTGAGCTACCCCTGCGACTAAATTACCCAAAGCTGACATCTTTTCACTTTGCACTATTTGTAATTGGGCGTTTTGCAGTTCTTGCTCTGCTCGTTTGCGATCGCGTAGCGCAGCTTGCTGTTCGCTAATATCCAAAAAGAATCCATCCCAAACTAGCGTTCCATCCGCGCACTGTTCAATTCTAGATTCGCCGTGAATCCACTTGACGATTCCTGACAAGGTAATGATTCGCCCCTCCCAGCGCCAGGGAGATAGAGTTTGAACGGTGTCAGTGCTTGATTCCTGGTAAGAAACTACATCATCTGGATGTACCATTTTCTCAAGAAACTTCGGTTCGGCAGCAGCTTGCTCTGGCGTAATTTCGTACAAATTGTAACAGTCAGCACTCATGTAGTTTAACGATAGGATTCCATCAGTACTCATCTGGTATTGAAAAACTACCCCAGGCACGTTGTCTACAAGTTTTTCAAAACGAGAGTTACTCGCACTCAATTCGGCAAACGATCGCTCTAATTGTTGAGCATATTCCTGAGAACGTTCATAAAGTCGGGAATTTTCAAGTGAGATAGCGGCTTGAGCGCAAAGTAAGTTCAGGAGTTCGACGCGATCGCCTGTGAACGCCCCCGTTGTTAAATTATTTTCTAGATATAAAATGCCCAGCAACTTACCTTGATGCAAAATCGGGCTACACAAGATACTTTTCGGCTGCTGACGCATGATATACGGGTCATTGGCTAAGGTCAGATCGGCGATCGCATCAACTATTACAGCAGTCTGCCTATCGTGCTTGACTTTGTAAATCAGCTTCAGGGGAATGTCTTGGCTATCTTCAATGGGAATACGCTGCAAGACAACTGGCTTTGAACCCGTGGTAATTGACCCTTTGATTAACAGGCGTTCAGTTTTGGTATCGCCTAGCGAATCATCTCGCAACAGCATGAACACACATTTATCAGCCCCAGCATTTTCAAGGACGATCTCAAGCAACGATGAAAGCAGTTTTTCAAATTCGATTTCGCCTGAGATAGTATGAGAAGCTTTGAGAATGGCAGCTAAATCTAAAGCTACAGATACATTACTACTGTGGGAAGTGCTGGAACTGATGGATGTAACATTTGCCAATGAGAAGATTGTGTCCTTAGTGGAGAAGGGAATATGGATTTGCTGAAGGATAGGCGCTAGCAGTTGTGGATAATGTCTTTCCAGATCGGCAATTTTGGCTTTTGCACCCCATTTTGCGTAACAATAATAAGCTTCTTGTATATAGCCTGCGGCGAATTTTTCTTTGCCCCATTCGAGGCAGAATTTGCCTGCAAGTTCGTTTGCTAAGGCTTTTTCTTGGAGGTAGCCATTGACTTCAGCTCCAGAAATAGCGGCATCGAACAGTTCAATTGCTTCTGTTTTCTGTCCTGATAAAACGCTTAAAACTGCATTCACAAGATCGTACTTATGGGCAAAGTTTTCAGGACAACTAGCTGCCCATAGACTCAGTTGTGCTTGGTTTGATTTAACTTTTTGGATGTAACTATTGTCTAAACCTAGAGAATGACTCCGGCAGTATTCAGCTAGAGCAATAGATTGATAGAAATTGATAGCTGCAACCTGATATTTTCCAGTAATTGTACCAACGAGGTTTTCAGCCCCCTGAGCCGATTCCAATGCCTCTTCATAGCGCCCATAAAAACATAGAATTTTAGTTTTTAGGAGTAAATAGTGGCAAATTGCATAATCACTGTTGTTTATTTTACATACTTCAAGATGCTGCTTCTCAGTCGGGATATCCTCAGCAGGACTAGCTGTAAGTTCAGCAAGCGCAATGTTTAATCCAGAGAGTACATCCACAGGAAGCTGATAGTTAAGTTTTTTGGCACAAAATTCTAAATATTCAGGAAGATTTTGCTGAATTTCTAATAAACTCTCTCCTGCATAAAAAGAATTGAGCAGCTTGTACATCAAAAGATTACCTGAGAAAACCATCTCCCCAGACTGTAGCCCAGCCACTAATCCTCGATCGAAAATAGGCGCAGAGGAACGCAAGGGACGCACCCAAGAAAGCAGATTATTCCCCAACATATAGCAAGCTTTGCATAGATTATCTGCTTGCTTAAATCGTTTGGCTAAACTTTCTGCAAGTACTCCAAAATCATAGCCAGATTGATAGTTGCTCTGATAATATCCGAGATACATTCCATAGGCTGAAAATCCGTTTCCTGATTCAGCTATTACGCCAAAATTGAGAGATACTGAAACCATTGATAACGCGACGACAAAGTATAGCTCCCCCTTTTGTAGAACATAAACAGGTACTATTAAATTATTCAAGATTTTGATAATCAGGCGTTTTTCTGGATCGGTGGCCTCTGGTTCATCGACGAGCTGCTCTACTGTGCGATTCCCTAATTTCAATTGAATCTCACCTTGGTAAGTTTCAAGTTTCTCTGCTAAGTCTATTTCTGATAAATCAAAATTCAAGCAAGATAATGCCTTTTGTCCATAGTGAAGTGCTTGGAGGTACTGACCTTGCAATGTGAACATCAGAATCGCTAGGTTAAATGCTTCAGCTCTTTCAATTTGTTGTCTTGCAAAGCTAGAGATCGCTTCAACAATGGCTAGAGAAGATTGAAAATCCCCAGACAAATACTTAACTTCTGCAAGATTGAAATAAACATCTAAGGACTTTTCATAGCATTGCTGCCAACTATCTGGAGGTAACAAGCTCTCAGCTACCGTAAAGTAGTTAACAGCAACCCCATAGGCAGTAGACTCTTTAGCCCTTCTCCCTGCAATAGAGTTTAGCTGTAAAAGTTCTGAACGTTCTTCCTGGCTTTGATGAAATACAAAGCCTTCATTTAAGTGATTGACGATCGCAAAAATTTTGCTGCCTTGTTCTTCTGGCGAAACATTAGCAAGCAGAAGTTTGCCAATTTGGAAGTGGGTTACTTGTTTCAAAGTCTCAGGAATGAGAGAGTAAGCGGCTTGCTGCACTCGATCGTGGAGAAACAGATAACTAACAGTAATGTTATCAATCGCTTCTACATCATGTCCCTTTCCCTGGAAAAACTTGTAGGTTGAGTTTTCTGGAATAACTAACCCTTCTTGAAGCGATCGCCACAAGTCTGCTGCTACACTATCTTGAGTAGCTTCACAGACTACTGCTAATGTTTCTAAATCAAATCGATTACCAATGCACGCCGCCAGCTTTAATACTTGCTGTGTTGCTTCTGGTAGCCTCTGCAATCGTCGGATCGTAAATTCCACAACATCATCCGTCAGAGCCAACTGTGTCACCTGGGTTAAATCACACTGCCAATAGCCGGAGGAACGATTGAAAATAATACATTCTTCCTCGTGCAGTCCGTACAAAAACTGAATGGTGAAAAATGGATTTCCCTGAGTTTTTTGGTAGATCGAGTGCGAAAGCGGCGCAGCGATATTATTTGAACACTGCAATGTATCGGCAACTAAACAGGTAATATCTAATTCATTCAAAGCAGCCAACATGAGAGTATTGACATTGACACCACCTTTTCTAATCTCATTCAGGGTTAGCATCAACGGGTGGGCTGGAAAAACTTCATTATCCCGATAAGCTCCGAGTACGAGTAGATAGCCTGCTTCTGACTCGCTCATCAACAATTTCAAAAGGTTCAAAGAAGCGGAATCGGCCCACTGCAAATCATCGAGGAAAATCACTAAGGGATGTTCTTTTTTCGTAAATATCTGAATAAATTTGCCAAAGAGCAGATTAAACCGATTCTGAGATGCACTACCAACCAGTTCAATTATCGGGGGTTGGGAACCAATGATGCATTCTAGTTCGGGAATGACTTCAATCAGAACTTGTCCGTTTTCACCAACAGTAGCAAGGATTTGCTCCTTCCAGTGAGCTAGTTCTATATCGGATGCACTCAGGATTTGTCCCATCAAGCTGCGAAAAGCTTGAACAAAGGCTGAAAACGGAATGTTGCGATTGAATTGGTCGTACTTTCCTTTGATGAAATAGCCGTACTGTCGAGTGATGGGTTTGTGGACTTCATTCACCACCGCAGTTTTGCCAATACCAGAGAAACCAGCCACCAGCATCAGTTCAGAACTGCCGCTAGCAACACGCTCGAAGGCTTTGAGTAAAGACTGAACTTCATTTTCCCGTCCGTAGAGTTTGTCGGGGATAATGAAGCGATCGCACACATCCCTACTTGCAATTTCAAAACTCTGAATTTCCCCAGTTTCTCTTAGCTGATGTAGACAATTTTCTAAATCAAATTTCACTCCCAATACATTCTGATATCTATTCTCAGCATTCTTCGCCATCAATTTACTGACAATTTTTGATAGTACAGATGAAATTTCAGAATTAGTTTCGTGTACTAATGGTGCGATTTTTGCAATATGAGAATGTACCAACTCCATCGGGTCGCTTGAGGCAAAAGGTAACTCTCCTGTAAGTAATTCGTAGAAAGTTATGCCGAGTGAGTAGAAGTCTGTGCGATAGTCAATCCCTCGATTCATTCTGCCTGTTTGTTCTGGGGAAACATAAGTAAGTGTCCCTTCTAACACATTGGGGTTGACGAGGGTTTGGGTTTCTCTTGGTAATAAAGATGCAATACTAAAGTCAATTAATTTAACTTGTTTGGTTTCGGGATTAATTAATATATTGCTGGGTTTAATGTCTTTGTGAATGATGCGCTCGTGGTAGAGTAAATCTAAGGTGTCGCAGAGTGCGATCGCAATTTCTAAAAACTCTTGTAGAGAAGCAATATATAGCGTCTGGTCAAAGGTGAAATAATCTGTCAGAGAGATTCCTCCAAAGTCTTCCATCACCAACGCATAGCCATTTTGGTATGGTTCTAGGCTATAAGTTTGGACGATTAGCGGTGAGTTGAGATTTTTCGCAATGACATACTGATTGCGAAACGACAAGAGTTCGCTGAAATTGGGATAAGGATTTTTCAGCAGTTTGATCGCTACAGGTAATGAGTCAGTCTCTCGATATCCTCGATAAACAATGGTTCTAGAACCATTGTAGAGTTCTTCAGTTATGTGATATCCGGGAATTCTAACAAGAGTGCTGACCATACTGCTAAATCCTTAGTATTTTCAGATTTAGTACTCCCAGATATCTGAAGTTGTTTACCAAAAATCACTAAAAATTATCCCGGAATTTCAATGATAAATTCGGTTCCTTCACCCAAAATCGAGTTAAAACTCAATTTTCCGCCGTGGGTTGATTCGACAATTTGACGAGCGATCGCTAACCCTAAACCCGTCCCTTTACCAACAGCTTTTGTCGTAAATAAATGGTCAAATATTTTTGATTTGACTTGTTCATTCATCCCCTGACCATTATCAGCAATGACAATTTTAACTAGATTATTTTCAACTGAGGTTGTAATTGTAATCCAGTTAGGATGAGCTTGATTTTCTTCAAAACTACGTCCCTGATTAGATTCATCTAATGCATCAATAGCATTTGCTAGAAGGTTCATAAATACCTGATTTAATTGACCAGGAAAACATTCTAATTGAGGTAAATCACCGTAATTTGTGATAACTTCAATGGTAGGACGTTGTTCGTTAGCTTTTAGACGATGTTTAAGAATGAGAATGGTGCTATCAATGCCTTGGTGGATGTTAAATGGCACTTTGTAATCTCGATCGGCACGAGAGAAAGTACGTAAACTGGTGCTGATATTTTTGAGGCGATCGCACGCCATAGACATAGAATCAATCATCTTGGGCAAGTCTGATAAACTATAATCTAAGTCGATTTCCTCAGCATGGTCTGTAATTTCATCTCCGGGCGTAGGAAACTTTTGTTCGTATAGTTTCAAGTGTTCGATAAGATCGGTAAACGTTGGTTTAGCCTGTTTGAGACTAGCAGCAATAAAACCCAAAGGATTATTCATTTCGTGAGCCACCCCGGCGACTAAGTTACCCAATGCAGACATCTTTTCACTTTGCACGATTTGTAATTGAGCGCCCTGGAGTTCTTGTAAAGCTGCTTCTAGCTGTTGAGCATATTCTAGCGATCGCTCATAAAGTCGAGCATTTTCCAAAGAAATCGCAGCTTGAGCGCAAAGTAAGTTGAGCAGTTCGACGCGATCGCTTGTGAACGCCCCCGTTGCTAGATTATTTTCTAGATATAAAATGCCCAGCAACTTCCCTTGATGCAAAATCGGGCTACACAACATACTTTTGGGCTGCTGACGGATGATATAGGGGTCATTGGCTAAGGTGCGATCGGCACTTGCATCAACTATTACAGCAGTTTGCTTGTCATGCTTGACTTTGTAAATCAGTCTGTGGGGAATGTCCTGGCTATCTTCAATGGGAATACGCTGCAAGACAACTGGCTTTGAACCTGTAGTAATTGACCCTTTGATTAACAGGTGCGAGTCTCGCATGAGCATTAACACGCATTTATCAGCCCCCGCATTTTCGGTGACGATCGTCATCAACGATGAAAGTAGATTTTCCAGTTCGATTTCACCGGAAATAGTATGAGAAGCTTTGAGAATAGTAGCTAAATCTAAAGCCAGAGAAACATTAGTACTGGATATGGCCGAACTGCTGGAGGTGACACTACCCAATGTGAACAGAGTTTCGTGAGTGGAGAGAGGAGAACGGGTTTGCTCTAATATAGGTCTAAGTAGTTGCGGATAGCGAGCTTCTAGGTCAGCGACTTTGGCTTTTGCACCCCAACGAGCATAGGCATAGTAGGCTTCAATCATGTAGTTCCCAGCTATGCGCTCTTTGCCCCAATCTAGGTAGAATTTTGCTGCTAGTTCATTAGCAAGTGCTTCTTCTTGGGTATATTCGTTGGCTTTGGCTAGAGTTATCGCCTTGTCGTAAAACTCAATTGCTTCGGCTTTTTGTCCTAACACTCGACATTTTTCTGCCGCTACCAAATCAACCTTATGTTGATAATTCATGGGTGCATGATACGCCCATTGCTGTAACTTTGTTTGGTTTTCTATGACACCCTGCAATGCTTCTGATGTTTCATCTAACTGTGGATTTAATTGTGCCAGAGTTAGCAGAGAATCATAAAGATAAAATACTGGTTCGGTGACTAATCCCGCACCAGCCATAAAATAGCGCCTGACTTCAATAGCATGATTTTTCGCTGGCTCAATTTCTCCAAACAAGAAATAAAGCATTAGTTTATACAAATGGAAAATATACAATCCATATCCATCTTTGGCAGACTGTAGCTGCTGGAGAAATTCTGTTTCTTCAAAGGCTTTTCCAGACAAAAGGGTGGTATGTTCTGCAAGACCTAGCAGATTTAAAACAGGTTGCCAATAAATCCGGCAATAATTTGCGGTTGTCAATTGATTTAATTGCATCAAACTATGGGAGTAGGCGCAAATATCCTGCTCTAAGGTAGCCAGGGGCTGACTGCACCAAAAAGAATTGAGACAAAAAGTGTGCCCATTATATCCAGCAAGTACCAGGTTTCCAAATTCTAGGGCACTGGTGTAACCCTCTTGCAAGAGGGGTAGTGTTTCTTTAATGTGAGATTTGCGGTGTACAATAAATATCCCCAAGATCATCAAAACATCTGTTTTACTTGCTTTGGCATCGAGTTTTGAAATAATCTGGAGCGCCAGGGAACCAAACTGCGATCCTGTATCTATTTGTAAGAAATTGCAGAGAATATTGCCATAGGTTGCATAGCCTAAAGCAGAAGTCGATGTGTTACCGTACTGAATTGATAGTTTAACGGACAAACTATTCAGCAATGGGTACAGCGCAGAGCCAGTGAGGTAAGCGGCTGGGATAATGATATTGACAATTTTAAGAGTACCGAGTTTTTCTGCATCGGTCATTTCAGGCAAGTGAACCAAATCAGCGATTTCCCGATCTCCAATGAGTTCCTCAATCTGTTGGATTTCCTGTTGAATATCTGATAGTGTCGGTGTTTCAGGAAAGGTTGTACCAAGCTGTTGTAAGATTGGTTGGGCGATCGCGATCGCTGATGTCAGTTTACTTTGGGAAATATGAGATTGAATTCTAATGCAGTAAACATTGACTTTTTCAGGTAAGGAGCGTGCCTGTTGAATGACAAGATCAATAAACTGTTCCATCGCCTCAAAGTTACCGTTTAGCATTGCTACTTCCGCAGCTAATTCATATAAGGCGAGGGTCATTTCATACTGCTGCTGCCAAGTATTTTCTGACAACAAAGACAATCCCACTGTCGCATATTCACGCGCTGCTTGATAGGCGGTTGAACTTTTGGCTTTGCGACAGGCAATTAAATTGAGTCCAGCTAATTCTTCTCGTTGAGTTGGTTGGGTAATTAAAGCAGTTCCGTGATTTAATTGATTGACGATTTCAAAAATCCGGTCAACTCTAGCTTGTGCGGAAATCTGTTGTAAAAGCAGTTGTCCGATTTGGTAATGAGTCGTTTGTTTTTGGTCGTCGGGAATTAGGGAATAGGCTGCTTGTTGAACGCGATCGTGCAAAAATTTGTAGGTAACATTTTGAGACTTTTCTGGCGTAACGGCTTGACTTTCTGCCCCTACATAAAATTTATAAACATCACCAATCGGTAAAATCAAACCTTCTTGCAATGCTTTCCATAAATTGGCTGCGGTTTCTACTTCTGAGTGTTCTGAAACAATTGCTAATGTTGCTAGCTCGAACTGATTGCCAATACAAGCGGCTAATTTCAGAATATTCTGGGTTGCTAAGGGTAACTTCTCTAGCTGCAACGCCATAAATTCTACGACATCATCGGTCAAGGCTTGTTGATTAATTTTGGACAGTTCGCATTGCCAACAGCCTAACTCCAAGTTAAATTGAATGAGATTTTCTTCGTGTAGGGCTTTGAGAAATTGGGTGGCAAAAAATGGGTTGCCTTTAGTTTTTTGATAGACTAATTGTGAAAGGGGTAATGCCAAAGTTTCTGTACTTTTTAGGGTATCAGCGACTAATTGATTGATTTGGGATTGACTCAGGGGTGTTAAAGTAATAGTATTAATGACTGCTTGGTTTTTTTGGATTTCACTCAAAGTCAGCATTAATGGATGGGCTGGATTGACTTCGTTATCCCGATAAGCACCAATGATGAAAAGATGACCTGTATCAGCCATTAATAGCTGCATCAACTTTAATGATGCTGAATCAGCCCATTGTAAATCATCTAAAAACATCACTAATGGATGTTCGGCGCTAGTAAAGACTTGGGTGAATTTTTGAAACAATAAATTAAAGCGATTTTGGGCTGCCGTTCCTGATAATTCTACTGCTGGTGGTTGTTCGCCAATGATTTTTTCTAATTCGGGAATGACTTCAATAATTACCTGACCGTTCTCTCCAACAGTTTCTAATATTTGATTTTTCCATTGCTCTAGTTGGACATCACTTTCGGTTAACAATTGCCCCATTAAATCCCGAAATGCTTGTACAAAAGCAGAGAAGGGAATATTGCGTTGAAATTGGTCAAATTTTCCTTTGAGAAAATAACCGCGTTGCCGAACAATTGGTTTATGAACTTCGTTGACAACGGCGGTTTTCCCAATACCCGAAAAACCTGCTACCAGCATCATTTCTGTTCCACCAAGACTGACTCGCTCAAATGCTTGCAGTAAAGTTTCTGCTTCGGTTTCTCGTCCGTAGAGTTTGTCGGGAATGATGAAGCGATCGCAAACATCCCTAAGCCCAATCTCAAAGCCTTTGATTTTACCAGAAACGTGTAGTTGATGTAAACATTTTTCTAAATCAAACTTCAGTCCCAATGCACTTTGATATCTGGATTCGGCATTTTTTGCCATCAATTTCATGACAATATCACAAATAACTTGGGGAATCTCTTCTCTATTGCCTAAAAGTGGTGGAAGTTTAGCAATATGAGAATGTACCAACTCCATCGGATCGTTTGATTCAAATGGTAAAACTCCCGTAAGTAATTCGTAGAATGTCACACCCAAAGAATAGAAATCTGTGCGGTAATCAATCCCCCGATTCATTCTCCCCGTTTGTTCTGGGGAAATATAAGCTAGTGTCCCTTCTAAAACATTAGGATTGACAAGTGTCTGCGTTTCTCGTGGTAGTAAAGATGCAATACTAAAGTCGATTAATTTAACTTGTTTGGTTTCTGGGTTAATTAAAATATTGGCGGGTTTGATATCTTTATGAATAATCCGCTCTCGGTAGAGTACATCTAAGGTATTGCAGAGTGCGATCGCTATTTCTAAAAACTCCTGTAGAGATTGTCCCCTTCCCTTAACTTCCCAATCCTTGAGAGAAATCCCCCCAAAGTCTTCCATCACCAGCGCATAGCCATTTTGGTATGCTTGGAGGCTGTAGGTTTGGACAATCAGGGGAGAGTTGAGATTCTTGGTAATGGTGTATTGATTCCGAAACGACAAGAGTTCGTTAAAATCTGGATATGGATTTTTCAGCAGTTTAATGGCTACAGGTAATGAGTCAGCCTCCTGATACCCTCGATAAACTACGGTTCTCGAACCATTGTAGAGTTCTTCGCTGATCCGATATCCGGGAATACTGACAAGAGTGCTAACCATATATACTGCTAAATCCTTAGATTTCCAGGTTTAGTATTCCCAGATATCTGAAGCGTGTTTAACATTAAATACAAAACTTATCCGAAAAATGGGTCTAAAACCTTGTGCTTCCAGCACGGCTTTAAAGTAATGAGTAAGGAGTAATGAGTAAGGAGTAATGAGTAATGAGTGAATGAAAAACGGTATTTACTCATTACTTATTACTTATTACTCATTACTCCAGTGTTTCCCCGACCGTTCACGGCGGTGAGGATGTCAAACTGGGATTTCAATGATAAATTCAGTACTTAGACCCAGAACCGAGTTAAAACTCAATTTTCCGCTGTGAGTTGATTCGACAATTTGACGAGCGATCGCTAACCCTAATCCTGTTCCTTTCCCGACAGCTTTTGTCGTAAATAAATGGTCAAATATTTTTGATTTGACTTCTTCAGTCATCCCTTTACCATTATCAGCAATGGCAATTTTAACTAGATTATTTTCGACTGAGGTTGTAATTGTAATGCAGTTAGGATGAGCTTTATTTTCTTCAAAAGAGCGTCCCTGATTAGATTCATCTAATGCATCAATAGCATTTGCAAGCAAGTTCATAAATACTTGATTTAATTGACCAGGAAAACATTCTAATTGAGGTAAATCTCCGTAATTTGTGATAACTTCAATTGCGGGACGTTGTTCGTTAGCTTTGAGACGATGTTTGAGAATGAGAATGGTGCTATCAATGCCTTGGTGGATGTTAAATGGTACTTTGTAATCTCGATCGGCACGAGAGAAAGTACGTAAACTGGTGCTAATGTTTTTCAGGCGATCGCACGCCATAGACATAGAATCAATCATCTTGGGCAAGTCTGATAAACTATAATCTAAGTCAATTTCTTCAGCATGGTCAATGATTTCATCATTTTTGTTGGGTAAACTTTCTTGATAAAGCTTTAAGTGTTCAACAATATCGGCGATGGTAGGTTTAGCTTGTTTAAGACTGGCAGCAATAAACCCAAGGGGATTATTCATTTCGTGAGCAACGCCTGCAACTAAGTTACCTAGTGCAGACATTTTTTCACTTTGCACCATTTGTAATTGGGCATTTTGCAGTTCTTGCTCTGCTCGTTTGCGTTCGCGTAGCGCAGCTTGCTGTTCGCTAATATCCAATAATAATCCATCCCAAACTATAGACCCATCGGCAAATTTTTGGATTCGAGCTTCCCCATGAATCCACTTGAGAATACCTGATACTGTGATAATTCGTCCCTCCCAGCGCCAGGGAGTCAGCGTTTGAATTGAATCTGCAATAGAGTCTTGGTGACTTGCAATATCATCTGGATGTATTCTCTCCAAGAGCAACTGCACCGACGCGATCGCTTGCTCTGGAGTAATTTCGTAGAGTTTATAACAGTCTGCACTCATGTAGGGTAGAGACATTGCACCATCAGCAGATATGCAGTATTGATAAACAACGCCAGGAACATTATCTACCAATTTCTCAAAGCGAGAGTTACTCGCACTCAATTCGGCAAATGACTCCTCTAGCTGTTGGGCATAGTTCTGCGATCGCTCATAGAGTTGGGCATTTTCCAGAGAAATTGCTGCTTGAGTGCAAAGTAAGTTGAGCAGTTCAACGCGATCGCTGGTAAACGCTCCCGTTGCCAAATTATTTTCTAGATATAAAATGCCCCGCAACTTCCCTTGATGTAAAATCGGGCTACACAAGATACTATGAGGCTGCTGACGAATGATATACGGGTCATTGGCTAAAGTCGGATCGGCCGTCGCATCCAGTAGCACAGCAGTCTGTCTGTTGTTCTTGACTTTGTAAATCAGCTTTAGGGGAATATCTTGACTCTCCTCAACCAGAAGGCGCTGCAACACTATCGGCTCCGAACCCTGAATAATTGACCCTTCGATCAGCAGGCGTTCGTCTCGCAAGAGCATTAGCAGGCATTTATCAGCCCCCGCATTTTCGATGACGATCGCAAGCAACGATGAGAGCAGTTTTTCGAGTTCGATTTCACCGGAGATACTTTGGGAAGCCTTGAGAATAGCAGCTAAATCGAGAGAATCGGAGATGCTGGAGGAAGAACTAGAAGAACTAGAAGAACTAGTGGAGGTGACTGTTCCTAATGCGAAGACGGTTTCGTTAACTGAGAAAGGAGTGCGAGTTTGTTGGAGAATAGGAGTCAGGAGTTGGGGATAGCGTCTTTCCAAGTCAGCGACTTTGGCTTTTGCACCCCAACGAGCATAGCCATAGTAAGCCTTCATCATGTATGCCTGGGCAATCTCCTGTTTATCCCAGTCGAGGTAAAATTTTGCGGCTAGTTCATTAGCCAGCGCTTCTTCCTGAATATAATCATTTTCTTTGGCTCCAATGATGGCGCGATCGTAATGTTCAATTGCTTCGGCTTTATTGCCCAAAACCCGATGTTTTTCTGCCTCAACTAAATGCCATTTATGCAGATGATTCATCGGGGCATTTTGCGCCCACTGTTGCAAAGTGGTTTGATGGGTTTGGGCTAAAGACAAAAATTCGCCTTGCTCTGACTCTGGGTGTGTGGACAAGAGTGCCAAATGCGTCAGGGCTGCATAGAAATGAAAAATGGGAATAAAAATCATCCCTGATACTGCCATTAAATACTGTTTCGCTTGGGCGTTATAGTCTAGGGCAGCCGTGTAGTTACCAAAAAAGTAGGCAAGCATCAGTTTGTAAGTGTAAGCAATAGCGATCGCTGTGAGATCGTTGTCCTGATGGTGCTTAGAAAGCATCACCGTTTCATCGTAGGCGCTGCCAATTAAGCAATCCGACAGAATACGGCCTTCCCTCAAGTTCTGCACAGTCTGCTGCATCATATCCAAAAAAGTCTGGGCAGAATGTTGTTTTACCTGCACTAAGACAACCCTGTAAGTTGCTATTTCGGGTTCCCAAATGTCCAGTTCTACCCCAGCAAAAAGTTTGGCCATGAGGTAATCGAAGCAGTTGTAGCCAGCGTTGAGAAAATCACCAGTTTCTATACCAGTTGCATAGCCATCTTTCAGCGTCAACATCGTTGCTTTGAGAGATTCCTGATGATGTTGAACCCAAGCCGCAAACAGAAGTAGAACTTTAGACTTGAATTCCCCGACATTAAATTGATCCAGCAAGTTGATTGCCAATCGCCCAAAGCTATACCCTGTTTTCACTTCTCCCAAAAAGGCACACAACACCATACTGTGAATCGCATACCCCACCGTTGATCCTGGTGCATTGCCAAACTCAAGTGATAAACTCACCATCGTCGCGCTCAGTATGGGCATTAATCCGGGCATTGCCTGTAGAATCGGTGAAAATAATATTCCTAACAGTTGCATAGCTGCCTGAGTCTGGCGATCGCTCATTACAGGGAGATTCACTAATTCCTCAATCTCTCTATCACCCTGAAGACTAGCTACGGTTTGTAGGGCTTTAGTAATTTTGGCTTCGTCAGGTGCAGTGGGGAGTTCAACCCCTAATTGAAAGAGTGCATCTCTTGCGACTGCAATGGCTTCTAATATCTTGCTCTGGGCTGTCTGGGCAACGATTTGAATTTTGTAAATTTTGATTTTGTCTAAAATCGTCTCAGCTTCTTGTAACACCAGTGCTGCTATTTTTTCCATACCATCAAAATCAGCATTCAAATAAGCAGCTTCGGTAGCAGCAACATGGAGATTCAGAGTCAATTCATATTGATCTTGCCAGCAGTTGGCTGTCAGTATTTCAATCCCTGTTTGCAAATAAACTCTTGCCGCAGTATAAGCTGTAGAATTTATCGCCTTCACTCCAGCTTTGAAGTTAAGTTGGGCTAATTCTTCCCGTTCTTGTGGTTGAGCGATCAGCTCAATTCCTTGGTTTAAATGCAGGGCAATATCAAACAGTTTTTCTTCCAGTTCTACTTCCGAGGAACTGTGCAGTAGTAATTTTCCAATTTTGAGGTGAGTTGCTTGTTTTTGCTCATCGGGAATCAGGGAATAGGCAGCTTGCTGTACTCGGTCATGTAAGAATCTATATGAAGCTGTCCTTTGTCCTATGTCATTTGTCATTTGTTTGTTATTTTCTAATGACCAATGACTAATACTTCGACTACGCTCAGTACAAGTGACTAATGACGAATTTTGATAAAACTTATAAACATCACTAATCGGTAAAATCAACCCTTCTTGCAACGCTTTCCACAAATCTGAAGCCGTTTCGATTGGGGATTGTTCAGAAACAATTGCCAAAGTTTCTAAATCAAAAGAGTTGCCAATACAAGCAGCTAACTGTAATATCTGTTGAGTTGATTCTGGTAGTTTTCGCAATTGAAAACTCATAAAAGCCACAACATCATCTGTAACCGCTTGCTGATTTACTTGTACGATGTCACATTGCCACCCCCCTGCCTGGTAAGGGGGGATTGGAGGGGTAAATTCAATTAGCCTATCTTGATGCAATGCTTTGAGAAACTGGGTTGCAAAAAACGGATTACCTTGAGTTTTTTGAGAGACTAATTGAGAAAGAGGCGATGCCAAACTTTCTGTACATTTAAGTGTATCGGCAACTAATTGATTCAGTATGACTTGATTCAGTGGTGCTAAAGTAATCGTATTAATCGTTGCTTGATTTTTTTGAATCTCACTCAAAGTCAACATTAATGGGTGTGCTGGCTTGACTTCGTTATCACGGTACGCACCAATTAATAAAAGATGCTTTGTCTCAGCCATCAATAGCTGCATCAACTTCAGCGATGCTGAATCTGCCCATTGCAAATCATCTAAAAACATCACTAAGGGATGTTCAGCACTGGTAAAAACTTGGATAAATTTTTGAAACAATAAATTAAATCTATTTTCTGCCGCCATTCCTGATAATTCTATGGCGGCTGGTTGTTCGCCAATAATTCTTGATAATTCGGGGATAACTTCAATAATTACTTGTCCATTTTCTCCAACTGCCTCTAATATTTGGTTTCTCCATTGCTGGATTTGGATATCACTTTCAGTTAATAATTGTCCAATTAAATCTCGGAATGCTTGCACAAATGCACTGAAGGGAATATTCCGTTGAAATTGGTCGTATTTCCCTTTGATAAAATAACCGCGTTGTCGCACAATTGGTTTATGAACTTCGTTGACAACCGCAGTTTTCCCAATTCCCGAAAACCCAGCTACCAGCATCATTTCTGTTGCACCAAGGCTGACTCTTTCAAAGGCTTCTAGTAGAGTTGATACCTCGGTTTCTCGTCCATAGAGTTTATCGGGGATGATGAAGCGATCGCACACATCCCTACTCGCAATTTCAAAATCCCAAATTATACCAGTCTCTTGAAGTTGATGTAAACAATTTTCTAAATCAAATTTCAAACCCAAAGCACTTTGATATCTGTCTTCAGCATTTTTTGCCATCAATTTCATGACGATATCACAAAATACTTGGGGAATCTCTTCTCTATTGCCTAAAAGTGGTGGTTGTTTAGCAATATGAGAATGCACCAACTCCATTGGATCGTTTGACGCAAAAGGTAACTTTCCTGTAAGTAATTCGTAGAAAGTCACACCTAAAGAATAAAAATCAGTCCGGTAGTCAATCCCCCGATTCATTCTTCCTGTTTGTTCTGGGGAAATATAAGCTAGTGTCCCTTCTAAGACGTTGAGATTGATTAATGTTTGCGTTTCTCGTGGTAGTAAAGATGCAATACTAAAATCGATTAATTTAACTTGTTTTGTTTCGGGATTAATTAAAATATTGGCAGGTTTAATATCTTTATGAATAATTCGCTCCCGATACAATATATCTAAGGTATTGCACAGTGCGATCGCTATTTCTAAAAATTCCTTTATAGATATAGATTGTTGGGTTTTCCTCACTCTCCAATCATTGAGAGAAATCCCCTCAAAGTCTTCCATTACCAGCGCATAGCCATTTTGGTAGGCTTGGAGGCTGTAGGTTTGAACAATCAGAGGAGAGTTGAGATTTTTGGTAATCGTGTACTGATTGCGAAATGACAATAGTTCGCTGAAACTTGGATAAGGATTTTTCAGCAGTTTAATTACTACAGGTAATGAGTCAGTCTCTCGATAGCCTCGATAAACTACGGTTCTGGAACCATTGTAGAGTAAATCATAGATGCGATATCCGGGAATATTGATAAGAGTGTTAACCATACTGTACTCATCCTAATGATTTACAGATATAGTGTTCCCAGATATATCAAGTTATTTATTAACAAGAGCAAAACTTTACACCGGAATTTCAATGATAAATTCTGCACCCTGTCCTGGTGCAGAAATGCAGCTTAACTGACCCCCATGTTTTTCGACCACAATCGAATAGCTAGTTGATAATCCCAAACCTGTACCACTACCTACTGATTTCGTCGTAAAAAATGGATTAAATATCTTATTTTGTACAGACTTGCTCATCCCTATACCGTTGTCTGCAATGCGAATTAATATGTTTGATTTTTTTAATTCCGTCTGAATTGTAATAGTCGGTTGGAAATCGGTATCTGATACTTCTAAAGCATCAATGGCATTGTTGATAATATTCATAAATACCTGATTCAGAGCCGATGCATAACAATTAACTAAAGGTAATTGCTCGTATTCTTTCACGAGCGAAATCTCTGCATGTTTACTATTATTCTGAAGTCGATGCTGCAAAATTAACAGCGTACTCTCAATCCCAGAGTGAATGTCTACTGGTTTGATTTCTGATTCATCCAAGCGGGAAAAATTCCGCAGTGACAGCACAATCTGACGGATACGATCTGCTCCAATTCTCATCGATGAAAGAAGTTTTTGTAAATCATTTACTAGAAATTCTAGTTCAATATCTGCAACTTTTTCGGCAATCTCTGGCAATGGTTGCGGATAAAGTTTTTGATATAAATTATTTAATTCAATTAAAGATGCAACATATTCACTGGCTGGTTGTAAGTTGCCATAGATAAAATTAATTGGATTATTAATTTCATGAGCTATTCCAGCAACTAGCTGTCCCAAACCGGACATTTTTTCTGATTGAATGAGTTGGGCTTGAGTCGAGTAAAGTTTTTCCAGGGTTGCTTCTAGCTGAGTTGCTTTTTCTGTTATTTCCTGGGTGCGTTCTTCTACTTTTTGCTCCAAATTATGGGAATAGTTCTCTAATTTATGATATAGTTGGGCGTTTTCTAGAGAAATAGCTACTTGAGTAGTGAGAAGTTTGATAACCTGTAGGCGATCGCTAGTAAAGGCTCCCACCGTTAGGTTATTTTCCAGGTACAAAATGCCAATCAGCTTGCCTTGGTTGAGAATTGGCGCACAGAGAATACTCTTAGGTGAATGGCGAATAATATAAGGGTCAGCCGCAAGGGTTGGCTCAACTACTGCATTCTCAATTACAGTCAAGGTGAGGGTATTTTTCACCCGATTGATTAGGGCAACAGGTACTGTTTGACGATCTTCAATGGGTAGCGATCGCAAGATAATGCTAGGCTGTTCCAATTGGGATAATGCCTCAATTACCCAGCATGAACCTTTTGGCATCAGCAACGCACATTTATCCGCTCCCGCACTTTCCAGTATCACCTCAAGTAGGGTTGAGAGTAATTTCTCCAACTCAATTTCACTCGACAGAGATTGAGAAGCTTTGAGAATGGTCGCCAGATCGAGGGCTTCTGAGAAGCTAGTATTACCGAAAGTGGAACTTTGGACGGTGTGAGAGGAGATAGAAATAATCGTTTCCGTACATGTGAAAGATGATTGTTGTTTTTGCCAAATTGTGGCGAGTAGTTGAGGATAGCGGGTTTCTAAATCAACAACTTTAGCTTTTGCTCCCCAACGGGTGTAACAATAATAAGCTTCAGTCATATAGGTTTGAGCGATTTTTTCTTTGCCCCAATCCAGATAGAATTTAGCGGCTAGTTCATTGGCTAAAGCTTCTTCGTTGGGGTATTGATTTTCTTTGGCGGTGGCGATGGCGCGATCGTACTGCTCCATTGCTTCCAATTTGTTACCGAAAACTCGACACTTTTCGGCCTCCACGAGATGCCATTTATGCTTATGATTCATCGGGGCATTGTGCGCCCACTGGTGCAGAATAGTTTCATAGGTTTTAAACTCGGCGAGAATTGCAGAAAGCTCAATTTCTGAGTTTGTGGGAACAAGTGCCAAGTACGTCAGGGCTGCATAGAAATGGAAAGTGGGAATATGCACCATTCCCGATGCTGCCATCAAATAGGGCTTGCCTTGGGTGATATAGTCGAGGGCAGCCTGATAATTGCCAAAGTAGTAGGCAAGCAGCAGTTTGTAAGTAGAAACAAAGGCGATCATTGTGAGATTCTTATCCTTGTGGTGCTTAGGAATCATCACCGTTTCATCGTAGGCAGTGCCTATTAAGCAATAGGGCTGGCTCACCGTTTCTCTGAACTGCTGCACTGTTTGCCGCACCATGCCCAAAATAATCCGCGCTGAATCTTGTTTCAATTGAGCCAGGGCAGCACTGTAACCAGTCAATTCCGGTGCCAACGCGTCCAGGTCTACACCTGCAAAAAGCGCAACATAGGCGTAATTTGCTATGCCGTAGCCAGCAAAGAGAAAATCACCTGTTTCCATACCAATGATGTAACCATCTTTCATGGTTGGTAGCGTTGCCAAGAATGATTGCTGGTGATGCTGAATAAAATTCCCAAACAGGTTGAGAGTGCTGCATTTCATGGACTGAGCATTCAACCTCTCCAGTAAGGAGAGTGATAATTTACCAAACTCGTAGCCTGTTTCGACTTCACCCAGAAAAGAACATAGCACCAGGCCATGCATCACATAGCCGACTGTCGAGGCTTTGTCATTGCCAAACTGGAGTGACAACCGTACCATCGTCGCGCTCAACAGGGGCAGTAAACCTGGCATTCCCTGGAACACAGGTGCAACCAACATTCTTAACAATTGCATCGCGGCTTGGGCTGTGCGATCGCTCATCACGGGCAGATCGATCAACCCAGCAATCTCTCTGCCATTTAGTTGCTGGTTAAGTTCCTGTAAGGCTTTGTCAATCAAAGCTTCGTCTACTTTCGTCGGGAAATCCACCCCAAATTCTGCTAGAGCCTCTGTTCCCACTGCCAGCGCCGTTGATATTTGGATCTGAGCCGTCTGTGCCACGATTTGAATTTCATAGATTTTCACTTTGTCGAAAATAGTCTGTGCTTGTCGCAATACCACTGCGGCTAGCTGTTCCATACCCTCAAAGTCACCATTCAAATAAGCAACTTCCGCAGCCGTCACATACAGATTCAGAGTTAGTTCATATTGATGTTGCCAACAATCGACCTCTAGTAAATCAATTCCAGTTTGTAGATACACTTTGGCAGCAGTGTATGCAGTTGAACTTCTGGCTTTACTGCCAGCTTTGAAGTTAAGTTGTGCTAAGGCTACTCGTTCCTGTTGTTGATTAATTAATTCAATTCCTAAATTTAAATGAAGGGCAATATCAAACAGTTTTTCTTCTCGTTCTATTTCTGAAAAGTTTTGCTGAAGTAACTGGCCAATTTTGAGATGGGTTGCTTTTTTTTGGTCATCGGGAATTAGGGAATAAGCTGCTTGTTGAACTCGGTCATGCAAAAATCGATAAATCGGATTAGCTGCGGCATTAGAAACTGACTCACTCTCAGATTGAATAAAGAATTTATAGATTTCCGTATTCGGAATAATCAGCCCTTCTTGCAACGCTTTCCATAAATCAGCCGCCGTTGTTTCTAGGGATTGTTCTGAAACAATCGCCAATGTATTCAAATCAAACTGCGCTCCAATACAAGCTGCCAGTTTGAGAACATTCTGAGTCTGGTTTGGCAACTTCTGCAATTGCAGTGCCATAAACTCCACCACATCATTAGTAATTGCTAAGGCTCTGACTTGGGCAATATTACACTGCCAATGACAGGATTCTAAGTCAAAGGTAATTAGACGATCGTCATTTAATGCCTTGAGAAACTGGGTAGCAAAGAAAGGATTACCATGAGTTTTTTGATAGACTAATTTTGTCAAAGGTTGGGCTAGCAATAATTTGCAATTCAGCGTATCTGCCACCAACTGATTCATATCTGGTTCGCTTAACGGTTGCAAAACAATCGTATTGACCACTGCCCCAGTTTTGACGATTTCATCTACAGTGAGGATGAATGGATGAACCGGTGAGACTTCATTATCCCGATATGCACCCAATATTAATAAATGTCCTGTTTCTGACATCAATAATTGCAGCAATTTCAGCGATGCGGAATCTGCCCATTGCAAATCATCTAAAAACATCACTAAAGGATGTTCAACACTTGTGAAGATTTGCACAAATTTCTGCATCAGCAGATTAAAGCGGGTTTCGGCAGCACTCCCTGATAGTTCTATAGCTGGAGGTTGAGTACCAACAATGCGTTCTAGTTCTGGAATTACGTCAATCAAGACTTGTCCATTGTCGCCAACGGCTTCGAGAATCTTGATTTTCCAGGCTTGTAGTTGTGCATCTGATTCTGAAAGCAATTGCCCCATTAAATCTCGGAATGCTTGCACAAATGCCGAGAAGGGAATATTGCGCTGAAATTGGTCATATTTCCCTTTAATAAAATAACCGCGTTGCCGGACAATGGGTTTATGAACTTCATTGACAACGGCAGTTTTCCCAATCCCAGAAAAACCTGCTACCAACATCATTTCTGTTGTCCCCAAGCTAACTTTTTCAAATGCTTTGAGGAGGGTTAATACTTCGGTTTCTCTGCCGTAGAGTTTTTCGGGAATGAGGAAGCGATCGCTAATATCTCGCTCTCCTAATGTAAAATATTCAATGTTTCCGGTGGCTTGTAATTGACTTAGACAAATTTCTAAATCATGCTTGATTCCCAAGGCACTCTGATAACGCTCTTCGGCATTCTTCGCCATTAACTTACTGACGATTTCAGATAAAACTAAGGGAATATTGGGATTGCGATCGTGTACGGCAATGGGATTTTTGGCAAGATGACAATGCACCAATTCCATCGGATCGTCTGAAACAAATGGTAATTTTCCTGTGAGTAATTCATAAAATGTGACACCTAATGAGTAGAAGTCACTGCGATAGTCAATTCCCCGGTTCATCCTTCCAGTTTGCTCTGGCGAAAGATAAGCAAGTGTGCCTTCTAGAGCGTTGGCATTTTGAATTTCTTGGGTTTCTCTTGGTAGCAAAGATGCAATACTGAAGTCAATTAATTTAACTTGTTTGGTTTCGGGATTAATTAAAATATTACTGGGTTTAATATCTTTATGAATAATGCGATGACGAATGACAATATCTAATGTGTTACACAGAGATATAGCAGAGAGCAAAAATTCCTTTAGAGACGTTATATGTAACCTCTCTACCTTGGCAAAATCCTTAAGGGATATACCGCCAAAATCTTCCATCACCAGCGCATAGCCATTTTGGTATGGTTCTAGGCTATAAGTTTGAATAATTCCCGGATGGTTAAGATTTTTGGCGATGGTGTATTGATTGCGAAACGACAAGAGTTCGCCCAAACTCGGATAAGGATTTTTTAGCAGTTTAATTACTACAGGTAATGAGTCAGTTTCTCGATACCCTCGATAAACCAGGGTTCTGGAACCATTGTAGAGTAAATCATAGATGCGATATCCGGGAATACTGACTAAAGTCCTAACCATGCTGCTAAATCCTGAAGATTTCCAGATTTAGTATTCCCAGATATTTGAAGTTGTTTACCAAAAACCGCCAAAAATCATACCGGAATTTCAATGATAAATTCTGTAGCCTCACCGATAACTGAGTTAAAACTTAATTTTCCACTGTGGGTTTCTTCCACAATTTTACGAGCGATCGCCAACCCTAATCCTGTGCCTTTACCAACAGCTTTTGTAGTAAATAAATGGTCAAATATTTTTTGTTTTATCTCTTCATTTATCCCTTTACCATTATCGGCAATTGTAATATTAACTAGATTATTTTCGACTGAGGTTGTAATTGTAATGCAGTTCGGGTTTGTTTTAATTTCGTCAAAGCTACGTCCATGATTAGATTCATCCAAGGCATCAATAGCATTAGCTAAAAGATTCATAAATACCTGATTTAATTGACCAGGGAAGCATTCAATTTGAGGTAAATTCCCGTAGTGAGTGACAACTTCAATAGCAGGACGTTGTTCATTTGCCTTGAGACGATGTTTCAAAATTAAAATCGTGCTATCAATGCCTTGGTGGATATTAAAAGGTACTTTGTAATCTTGGTCAGCACGAGAGAAAGTACGTAAACTGGTGCTGATGTTTTTGAGGCGATCGCACGCCATAGACATAGAATCAATCATCTTGGGCAAGTCTGATAAACTATAATCCAAGTCGATTTCTTCGGCGTGGTCAAGAATTTCATCGCTTTTGTTGGGGAAGCCTTCTTGATATAATTTTAAGTGTTGGGTAATCTCAGTAATAGTGGGTTTAGCTTGTTTGAGACTAGCAGCAATAAAACCGAGGGGATTATTCATTTCGTGAGCAACGCCTGCAACTAAGTTACCTAACGCAGACATCTTTTCACTTTGGATCGTTTGTAATTGGGCGTTTTGCAAATCAGTTAGTGCTTGTTCTAAATCGAGTGATTTTTGCTCTAAAGCAAGTTCAGCAATTTTGCGTTTGTGAAGTGCTGCTTGCTGTTCGCTAATATCCAAAAATAAGCCATCCCAAACCATAGATCCATCAGCAAATCTTTTGACTCGTGATTCGCCATGAATCCACTTGATAATTCCAGAGGGTGTAACAATTCGTCCAGACCATTGCCAAGGAGATGAGGCTTGAATCGAATCAATCTGGGACTGCTGATAACTCACGACATCATCTGGATGCACCAGATTGTCGAAAAACTGCCAATTAGATATGGCTTGCTCTGGGGTAATTTCCAGCAAGCTGTAACAGTCGGCACTAATGTAACTCAACGATATAACCCCATTGGCACTCATGCTGTATTGATAAACTACTCCAGGTACGTTGTCTACTAAGTTATGAAAGCGAGACTGTGCAGCACTCAATTCGGCAAGCGATCGCTCTAGCTGTTGGGAATACTCTAACGATCGCTCATAAAGTCGGGAATTTTCCAAAGAAATTGCTGCTTGAGCGCAAAGTAAGTTGAGCAGTTCGACGCGATCGCTCGTGAACGCCCCCGTTGTTAAATTATTTTCTAGATATAAAATGCCCATCAACTTGCATTGATGCAAAATTGGACTGCACAAGATACTCTTAGGTTGTTGACGAACAATATACGGATCGTTGGCTAAGGTCGGATCTGCTGTCGCATCCACTAGGACAACGGTTTGCCTGTTGTGCAAGACTTTGTAAATCAGCTTCAGGGGAATATCCTGACTCTCCTCAATGGGAATGCGCTGCAATACGATTGGTTGTGACCCCTCAACAATCAACCCTTTGACCAACAAGCGATCGTCTCGCAACAGCATAAACACGCATTTATCGGCCCCTGCATCTTCGATGACGATTCTAAGCAATGATGAAAGCAGTTTTTCAAGTTCGATTTGCTCTGAGAGAGTTTGGGAAGCTTTGAGAATAGCGGCTAAATCTAGGGAATCAGAGATGCTGCTAGAAGTGGCCGAACTGGTGGATGTAACGCTCCCCAAAGCGAAAATGGTTTCGTTAATGGAAAGGGGAGAACGGGTTTGCTGTAATATCGAAGCAAGTAGTTGAGGATAGCGTTTTTCTAAATCAGCGACTTTGGCTTTGGCTCCCCAACGAACATAGCCATAGTAGGCTTGAATCATATACTCCTGAGCAATCCGCTCCTTATCCCATTCCAGGTAAAACTTTGCTGCTAGTTCGTTGGCGAGTGCTTCAATTTGGGTAAAGTGATTTTCTTTGGCTGCGATAATGGCGCGATCGTAACAGGCGATCGCATCTGCGTAATTACCAGAAACTCTTGCCATTTCAGCCCCAAGCAACAGCGATTGATGCAAAAAGTTCTCTGGACAGGTCTCAGTCCAGGTTTCTAGAAGCTTGCGGTGCTGCTGCATCACATCCCAGTAGTGCTGTTGATTCTCTGGTGTTGCTTTGAGATAAAGCGCGGCTAAAGTCAGCGGGTAATAGAAGTGGAATAAAATGATGGGAAACAGACCAAGATTAGAAGCCAGGGTTTTTTCAGCAATCGCAGCAACTTCCAGGGCATCAGCATAGCGACCGTAGAAGTACAATAGCTGGAGTTTCAAGAAGCAATACCAATTGATCCCAGCTTCAAAATTATTCTTCTGCCAAGCATCAAGACAGACAATCTGGCGATCGCGGCGATCGACCAGCAGATCGGGTTCTGCCAACAAACCTTGCAAGTGCAACAGAAATTGCTGCTGGAGGTTAAATGTCAGCGTCATGTTCGCGTTATTTACTTGTTGCACATAGCTCAAGTATTTCTCAGTTTCGGCATACACCTCTGATAAGCAATCGCCCTTCAACAGCATTGTCCAAATCAGACATATTACTGCCCAAATGCCAAACCCAATGTCACCTGTTTCATAGCTGGTCTGAAGAGATTGTTGATAAACTGCTAGGTTTTCAACCAGTGGTCTGTTGTAGGGATTGATTGTATGACCAAAAACGTTATTGGTTTTGGGAATGAACTTGGCGCTATTGAATTGGCGATCGAGCTTTCGCCCCAAGGTAGCGAACTCATAAGCACTTCGATAGTCTCCCTGAATCGTCAGCATCATCCCATACAAACAGTAAGCGCAGCCCGAACTTTCGGCATTGCCATAGGTGAATGAAGTATGAACCATTAACAGGATGCTGAGAATTGTTAGCGCTTGATTGCCACCGACATAAGCAGCGCCCCATAAATCGGGGAGGATTGACATACATACCTTCTTCGCCGGATCGGTCATTGCAGGCAGATCGAATAAATCTGCGGGTTGCACAGTTGCCAGTTTGATGTGGATCTCCTTGAGTGTGCTTTCAATCAGCGCTTGCTGACCTGCATCGGTTGCCGGAATGCTCATACCCATAACACTCAAGCCACTCAATGCAGCCTCATAAGCGGCGAGTAAATTCTCTCCCTGATTGGATCTCAGGGCTAGTTGCAGCCCATAGATGTCTGCTAGCTCGAATTTATTCTCAACGTACTGTAATGCCCGATGGAAAAGTTGTTCTGCCTTGTCAAAGCGCCCTGTGATGTATTCGCACTCTGCACATTCCCGATAAAGCTGAAACGTGAGGTCGTAGGCAGTCTGCCAGCTATCTTCGGGAAGCATTTCCATCCCAATTGTGCAGTATTTAATGGCTGCCTTATAAGCTGTGGAAACTTTTGCTTTTTTGCCAGCAATCAGATTCAACTGCGCTAACTCATAGCGATCGCCGATCCGATCGATCGGAGTAATTCCATTGTTCAACTGATTAACAATATCAAAAACATTCAGTTCTATGGCTTCAGGTGCGGTATTTCGCAACAGCAATTGCCCAATTTTGAGATGGGTGGCTTGCTTTTGGTCGTCAGGAATCAGAGAATAGGCAGCTTGCTGGACGCGATCGTGCAGGAAGCGATAGGTCGGATTAACTGTCTCCCCTGTTTGGGACTTTTGGGCATCCTGAAAAAACTTGTAAATCTGACTCGTGGGTAAAATCAAGCCTGATTGCAAAGCTTTCCACAATGCTGTGGCTGCATTGGTTGGCGATCGTTCGGAAACGATCGCTAATGTTTCCAGATCGAACTGTGCCCCCACACAAGCAGCCAGCTTCAGTATCTCTTGAGTGACTTGTGGCAACTTTTGTAATTGCCGCGCCATGAACTCAACCACATCATCAGTAAGCGAGAGCAATTTTATCGACACCATATCGCACTGCCAGTGTCCAACTTGCAGGTTATATGCAATGTAGTTCTCCTGATGCAAAGCTCTGAGAAATTGGGTAGCAAAGAAGGGATTGCCTTTGGTTTTTTGATAGACTAACTCTGCTAGGGGTTCTGCTAAAACTGTGGAACAACTGAGGGTGTCGGCAACCAAACAATCGATCTGAGATTGACTTAACGGGGCGAGGGTAAGGGTACTGATAGTTGCCTTAGCTTTCTTCATCTCCTCCAGTGTCAGCATTAGGGGATGGCTGGGAAAGATTTCGTTATCTCGGTATGCCCCAATCGTTAGCAGGGAATCTACCTCCCTTTGACTCATCAACACTTGCATCAATTTGAGGGAGGCTGAATCTGCCCACTGCAAGTCATCGAGGAACATCACTAACGGATGTTCTAGTGTAGCGAACGCGGCAATGAATTTCACAAATACCAAGTTGAAGCGGTTCTGGGCGGCACTACCATTGAGTTCTGGGGCTGCTGGTTGTTTGCCGATAATCTGCTCTAGTTCGGGAATAACTTCAATTAGGACTTGCCCATTTTCACCTAAAGCACAGAGGATTTTCTCTTTCCACTGCGCCAGCTGAGTATCATTTTCACTCAACAGTTGTTCCATTAAATTTTGGAAGGCTTGCACAAAGGCACTCAACGGGATATTGCGGTTAAACTGGTCAAATTTGCCTTTAATAAAGTAGCCGCGTTGTCTCACAATCGGCTTATGCACTTCGTTGACAATAGCAGTTTTACCAATCCCCGAAAACCCAGCTACCAGCATCATTTCTGTTGCACCAAGACTGACTCGCTCAAATGCTTGCAGTAAGGTTGAGACTTCGGCTTCTCTGCCATAAAGTTTATCGGGAATGATGAAGCGATCGCACACATCCCTAGACGCAATTTCAAAAGCATCTAAATTACCAGAAACTTGTATTTGATGCAAACAATTTTCTAAATCAAACTTCAATCCCAAAGCACTCTGATATCTATCTTCCGCATTCTTCGCCATCAATTTCATCACAATATCTGAAATCACTTGCGGAATCTCTTCCCTGTTCGCTAATGCGGTAGGTATTTTAGCAATATGAGAATGTACCAACTCCATCGGATCGTTTGATTCAAATGGTAAAACTCCACTCAGTAATTCGTAAAAAGTTACACCCAATGAATAAAAATCAGTTCGGTAGTCAATCCCCCGATTCATTCTTCCTGTTTGTTCTGGAGAAATATAAGCTAGTGTCCCTTCTAATACATTGGGATTGATTAATGTTTGGGTTTCTCGTGGTAGTGAAGATGCAATACTAAAGTCAATTAATTTAACTTGTTTGGTTTCAGGGTTAATTAAAATATTGGCAGGTTTAATATCTTTATGAATAATCCGCTCCCGATACAATATATCTAAGGTATTGCACAGTGCGATCGCAATTTCTAAAAACTCCTGTAGAGACGAGATATATTGCCTTTCTATAGAGGTGAAATAATCTTTGAGAGAAATTCCCCCAAAATCTTCCATTACCAGCGCATAGCCATTCTGATAGGCTTGGAGACTGTAGCTTTGGACGATTAGCGGTGAGTTAAGATTTTTAGCTATGGTGTACTGATTGCGAAAAGACAAGAGTTCACAGAAGCTGGGATATAGATTTTTCAGCAGTTTAATCGTTACTGGTAATGAGTCAGTTTCTCGATACCCTCGATAAACTAAGGTTCTGGAACCATTGTAGAGTGCTTCGCTGATGCGATATCCGGGAATACTGACCATGCTCATGCTGCTAACCATATTCCTAAATCCTTAAGATTTCCAGATTTAGTATTCCCAGATATCTGAAGTTGTTTACCAACAAGATCCAAACATTACACTGGAATTTCAATGTTAAATTCTGTACCCTCACCCATAACTGAGTTAAAACTCAATTTTCCGCCGTGGGTTGATTCGACAATTTGACGAGCGATCGCTAACCCTAACCCCGTCCCTTTACCGACAGCTTTCGTCGTAAATAAATGGTCAAATATTTTTGATTTTACTTGTTCGCTCATCCCATGACCATTATCAGCAATGGCAATTTTCACGTTTTTATTTGCGACTGAGGTTGTAATTGTAATCCAGTTAGGATTAGCTTTAATTTCTTCAAAGCTGCGTCCCTGATTAAATTCATCCAATGCATCAATAGCATTTGCTAGAAGGTTCATAAATACCTGATTTAATTGACCGGGAAAACATTCTATATGAGGTAAATTTCCGTAATTGGTGACAACTTCAATAGCAGGACGTTGTTCGTTAGCTTTCAGACGATGTTTGAGAATGAGAATAGTGCTATCAATTCCTTGATGGATGTTAAATGGCACTTTGTAATCTTGGTCTGCACGAGAGAAAGTGCGTAAGCTGGTGCTAATGTTTTTCAGGCGATCGCACGCCATAGACATAGAATCAATTATCTTGGGAAAATCTTCTAAACTATAATCCAAGTCAATTTCTTCGGCGTGACCAATGATTTCATCACTTTTGTTAGGCGAACTTTCTTGATAAAGCTTTAAGTGTTCGATAATATCAGTAAACGTTGGTTTAGCTTGTTTGAGACTGGCAGCAATAAAACCCAAAGGATTATTCATTTCGTGGGCAACGCCTGCAACTAAGTTACCTAATGCAGACATTTTCTCGCTTTGCACCATTTGTAATTGAGCGTTTTGCAGATTGTTTAATGCGTGTTCTAATTCAAGTGATTTTTGCTGCAAGGCAAGTTCAGCAAGTTTGCGATCGCTAATATCTATCTTTATCCCATCCCAGACGATCGAGCCGTCGGCTTGCCGTTCCGGTCGTGATACCGCCTGCACCCATTTCACAGTGCCAGAGGTCGTAATAATGCGCCATTCATGCTCAAATGGCGTGAGGGTCTGGGTAGAATGGATCGTAGCCTGGGTGATGGCTGTGCGATCGTCAGGATGCTCCAGCATCCGAAAGTCTTTGATTCCTGTCAAAAACTCTTCGGGTGGCACTTCATATAGATCGGCACAGCCTGGACTAACGTAGGGAATTGAAACAGAACCATCGGGAGCGAGGCGGAACTGGAAAATAATCCCAGGTACATTATCCACCAACTTCTGAAAGCGGGCTTTGCTGGCACTCAGTTCTACCAGCATTTGTTGGGCTTGCTCATAAAGTTGGGCATTTTCGATGGAAATTGCGGCTTGGGCGCAGAGTAAATTGAGCAGTTCGACGCGATCGCTCGTGAACACCCCCGTTGCTAAATTATTTTCTAGATATAAAATGCCCATCAACTTACCTTGATGTGAAATTGGGCTGCACAAGATACTCTGAGGCTGCTGACGAATGATATACGGGTCATTGGCTAAAGTCGGATCGGCCGTCGCATCCAGTAGCACAGCAGTCTGTCTGTTGTTCTTCACTTTGTAAATTAGCTTTAGGGGAATATCTTGACTCTCCTCAACCAGAAGGCGCTGCAACACTACCGGCTCCGAACCCTGAATAATTGACCCTTCGATCAGCAGGCGTTCACCTTTGGTGTCGCGTGGCGAATCATCTCGCAAGAGCATTAGCACGCATTTATCAGCCCCCGCATTTTCGATGACGATCGCAAGCAACGATGAGAGCAGTTTTTCTAGTTCGATTTCACTTGAGATACTTTGGGAAGCCTTGAGAATAGCAGCTAAATCGAGAGAATCGGAGACGCTGGAGGAAGAACTAGAAGAACTAGAAGAACTAGTGGAGGTGACTGTTCCTAATGCGAAGACGGTTTCGTTAACCGAGAAAGGAGTGCGAGTTTGTTGGAGAATAAGAGCCAAGAGTTGGGGATAGCGTCTTTCCAAGTCAGTGACTTTGGCTTTTGCACCCCAACGAGCATAGCCATAGTAAGCCTTCGTCATGTATACCTGGGCAATCTCCTGTTTATCCCAGTCGAGGTAAAATTTCGCGGCTAGTTCATTAGCCAGCGCTTCTTCCTGAATATAATCATTTTCTTTGGCTCCAATGATGGCGCGATCGTAATGTTCGATTGCTTCGGCTTTATTGCCCAAAACTCGATGTTTTTCTGCCTCAACTAAATACCATTTATGCAAATGATTCATCGGAGCATTTTGCGCCCACTGTTGCAAAGTGGTTTGATGGGTTTGGGCCAAAGACAAAAATTCGCCTTGCTCCAACTCTGGCTGTGTGGGTAAGAGCGCCAAATACGTCAGGGCTGTATAGAAATGAAAAATGGGAATGAAAATCATCCCTGATACTGCCATTAAATACTGTTTGGCTTGGGCGCTATGTTCTAGGGCAGTCGTGTAATTACCAAAAAAGTAGGCAAGCATCAGTTTGTAAGTGTAAGCAAGAGCGATCGCACTAAGATCCTTGTCCTGATGGTGCTTAGAAAGCATCACCGTTTCATCGTAGGCAGTGCCAATTAAGCAATCCGGCAGAATACGGGCTTCCCTCAAGTTCTGCACAGTCTGTTGCATCATATCCAAATAAATCTGGGCAGAATGTTGTTTTACCTGCACTAAGACAGCCCTGTAAGTTGCTATTTCGGGTTCCCAAATGTCCAGTTCTACCCCAGCAAAAAATTTGGTAATTAGGCAATTCAGGGAATTATAGCCAGCGTTGAGAAAATCACCTGTTTCTATACCAGTTGCATAGCCATCTTTCATCGTCAGCATCGTTGCCCTGAGAGATTCCTGATGATGTTGAACCCAAGCCGCAAACAGAAGTAGAACTTTACACTTGAATTCCCCGACATTAAATTGATCCAGCAAGTTGATTGCTAATCGCCCAAAGCTATAGCCTGTTTTCACTTCTCCCAAAAAAGCACACAACACCATACTATGAATCGCATACCCCACCGTCGATCCTGGTGCATTCCCAAACTGGATTGATAAACTCACCATTGTTGCGCTCAGTATGGGCATTAATCCGGGCATTGCCTGTAGAATCGGTGAAAATAATATTCCTAAGAGTTGTATGGCGGCTTGGGCATTGGGGTCGCTCATCGCAGGCAAATCAACCAGTTCGGCAATCTCTCTGCCGCTTAGTTGCTCCTCGATCTGCTGTAAAGCACTGCTAATTTGGGCTTCGTCTGCTTCTGTCGAGAACTGTACCCCCAATTGCTTCAGTGCCTCTGTACCTACGGCGATCGCCTGTAATGTTTGGTTACGAGCTGTGTGTGCTGCGATTTTAATTTCGTAGATTTTCACTTTGTCGAGAATCGTCTGTGCCTGCTGCAAGACGAATGCGGCAAGCTGCTCCATGCCCTCAAAGTCACTATTCAAGTAACTGGCTTCGGCGGCGGCTACATACAGATTGAGCGTCAATTCGTACTGAGTTTCCCAGCTGTCTGGCGGAAGTAACTCCAGCCCACTTTGCAAATAAACCCTTGCGGCAGCATAGGCGGTAGCACTTCTGGCCTTAGTTCCCGCTTTCAAGTTCAGTTGTGCTAGAGTTTGCCGTTCCTGCGGTTGCGCGATTAACTCTATGCCTAAATTTAAATGCCCGACAATATCAAAAATCTTGTCTTCTCGGTCTATTTCTGAGAGCTTTTGCTGGAGCAATTGTCCCATTTGCAGATGGGTTGCTTGTTTTTGATCGGTGGGAATTAAAGAATAGGCGGCTTGCTGGACGCGATCGTGCAAAAATCGATAGGTCGGATTAACCGTATCCTCTACCTCAGACTGTTGTGTATCCTGAAAAAACTTGTAAATCTGACTTGTGGGTAAAATCAAGCCTTCCCGCAAAGCTTTCCACAATGCTGTTGCGGCATCGATTGGCGATTTTTCTGAAACGATCGCCAATGTTTCGAGATCGAATTTTGCTCCCACACAAGCAGCTAACTTCAGTATCTCTTGAGTGGCTTCTGGCAACTTTTGTAATTGCAGTGCCATGAACTCCACCACATTATCGGTGAGCGAGAGCGATCGCACTGCTACCATATCGCACTGCCAGTGTCCGACTTGCAGATCGTAGGCAATGTAGCCCTCCTGATGCAGGGTTTTGAGAAACTGCGTGGCAAAGAAAGGGTTGCCTTTGGTTTTTTGATAGATTAACTCACTCAAGGGTTGCGCTAGAACGGTGGAACAACTGAGGGTATCGGCAACCAAATGATTGACGTGAGATTGACTTAATGGAGCGAGGGTAAGGGTGCTGATAGTTGCTGAGTCTTTCTTCATCTCCTCCAATGTCAGCATTAGTGGATGAGCGGGGAAGACTTCATTATCTCGGTATGCCCCAATAGTCAGCAGATAGCCCACCTCGCTTTGACTCAGTAACACTTGCATGAGCTTCAATGAGGCTGAGTCTGCCCACTGCAAGTCATCGAGGAACATCACTAAAGGATGTTCTGCTGTAGCGAACACGGCAATGAATTTCTGGAATAGCAAGTTGAAGCGGTTCTGGGCAGCACTACCTGAAAGTTCTGGGGCAGCAGGTTGTTTGCCGATAATCTGTTCGAGTTCGGGAATGACTTCAATTAAGACTTGCCCGTTCTCACCCAAAGCTGAGAGGATTTTGTCTTTCCACTGCGCCACCTGAATATCACTTTCACTTAATAGTTGTCCCATCAAGTCCCGGAAGGTTTGCACAAAGGCACTCAATGGGATATTGCGGTTGAATTGGTCATATTTGCCTTTGATGAAGTAGCCGCGTTGCCGCACAATCGGTTTATGAACTTCGTTGACGACGGCGGTTTTGCCAATCCCAGAAAAGCCTGCAACTAGCATCATTTCTGTTGCGCCTAAGCTGACTCTTTCAAAGGCTTGGAGCAGGGTTTCTGCTTCGGTTTCTCGTCCATAAAGTTTGTCGGGGATGATGAAGCGATCGCACACATCCCGTTGTCCAATTTCAAAACTCGGAATTTCACCATCAACTTGTAGCCGATCTAAACATTTTTCTAAATCAAACTTCAGTCCCAATGCACTTTGATATCTAGATTCTGCATTTTTCGCCATCAGTTTCATCACGATATCGCACAAAACTTGCGAAATTTTTCTTCCCTTTATTTCACTTAAATGCGGTGGATTTTTGGCAATATGACAATGGACTAACTCCATCGGCTCTTTGGATTCAAAAGGTAACTTTCCTGCCAGTAATTCATAGAAAGTTACTCCCAAAGAATAAAAATCTGTGCGATAGTCAACCCCCCGATTCATTCGACCTGTTTGTTCCGGGGAAATATAAGCGAGTGTCCCTTCTAATCCATTGGGATTGATTAGTGTTTGGGTTTCTCGTGGGAGTAAAGAGGCAATACTAAAGTCGATTAATTTAACTTCTTTTGTTTCGGGATTAATTAAAATATTGGCGGGTTTGATATCTTTATGAATAATCCGCTCTTGATACAATATATCTAAGGTATTGCAAAGTGCGATCGCAATCCGTAAAAACTCTTCTAGAGACGCGATATATCGCCCCCGATCAGAGGTGAAATAATTTTTAAGAGAAATCCCCCCAAAGTCTTCCATCACCAACGCATAGCCATTCTGATAGGCTTGGAGGCTATAGGTTTGGACAATTAGTGGTGAGTTGAGATTTTTGGCAATGGTGTACTGATTGCGAAACGACAAGAGCTCGTTGAAACTCGGATAAGGATTTTTTAGTAGTTTAATGACTACAGGTAATGAGTCACCTTCTCGATATCCTCGATAAACTAGGGTTCTCGAACCATTGTAGAGTAAATCATAGATGCGATATCCAGGAATATTAACTGTTGTGCTAACCATACTGCTAAATCTGTGAAATTTCCAGATTTAGTATTCCCAGATATCTGAAGATGTTTACCAAAATAGGGAAAAGTTATACTGGAATTTCAATAATAAATTCTGTCCCCTCACCTATAACCGAGTTAAAACTTAATTTTCCACCGTGGGTTTCTTCAACAATTTGACGAGCGATCGCCAACCCCAAGCCTGTACCTTTACCAACAGCTTTCGTAGTAAATAAATGGACAAATATTTTTTGTTTAACTTGTTCGTTAATCCCCTTACCGTTATCCCAAATGGCAACTTTAACGAGATTGTTTTCGCCTGATGTTGTAATTGTAATGCAGTTAGGATTGGCTTTAATTTCTTCAAAGCTGAGTCCATGATTAGATTCGTCTAATGCATCAATAGCATTTGCGATCAGATTCATAAATACCTGATTTAATTGACCGGGGAAACATTCTACTTGAGGTAAATTACCGTAGTTTGTAACAACTTGAATTGCCGGACGTTGTTCATTGGTCTTGAGACGATGTTTGAGAATGAGAATAGTGCTATCAATACCTTCGTGGATATTGAAAGGTACTTTGTAGTCTTGATCGGCACGAGAGAAAGTTCTCAAACTGGTGCTGATGTTCTTTAGCCTGTCACACGCCATAGACATAGAATCAATCATCTTGGGTAAGTCTTCTAAGCTATAATCCAAGTCGATTTCTTCGGCGTGGTCTTCGATTTTATCGCTTTTGTTAGGGAAACTTGATTGATATAGTCTGAGATGTTCAACAATATCAGCGATAGTAGGTTTCGCAAGTTTTAGACTAGCAGCAATAAAACCAAGGGGATTATTCATTTCGTGAGCTACACCAGCAACTAAGTTGCCTAGTGCAGACATTTTCTCACTTTGCACCATTTGTAATTGTGCTTGTTGTAGGTTTTGTAAAGCAGTTTCTAGCTCTTGTGCTTTTTGTTGAAGTTGGACTTCGGCAAATTTGCGTTCGCGTAGCGCAGTTTGCTGTTCTGTAATATCATCTGCTAGGGAAGCAACTCCGATTAACTCGCCATCTGCATTTACAAGCGGATTGTTATACCAAGCACAAATGATAATTTTACCATCCTTTGTCACATTTTCATTGATACTGTAATTGCCGCCCTCCTGCGATATAATTTCGACGCTGACTCGCTCCATTTCTGCTTGAATCTTTTGAGGAATGATGAATTTGAATCCACAACCCAAAGCCTCTTGTTTGCTATAGCCAAATATTCTTTCTGCGGCTGGGTTCCAGTCAGTAACTTGATAATTGGTATCCCACTCTATAACTGCTAATGGAGTTTGCTGAACCAATAGCTGGAGTCGTTGCTGGGATGCTTGAAAGACAGACTGGGCGGCGCTTAACTCCTCAAGCGATCGCTCTAGTTGTTGGGAATATTCTAGCGATCGCTCATAAAGTCGGGCATTTTCTAAAGAAATTGCCGCTTGAGTACACAGCAAGTTGAGGAGTTCGACGCGATCGCTAGTAAATGCCCCCGTTGCTAAATGATTTTCTAGATATAAAATGCCCATCAACTTACCTTGATGCAAAATCGGGCTACACAAGATACTTTTCGGCTGCTGACGCATGATATACGGGTCGTTAGCTAAGGTCGGATCGGTACTTACATCAAGTATCACAGCAGTCTGCCTATCGTGCTTCACTTTGTAAATCAGCTTCAGGGGAATGTCTTGACTTTCCTCAATGGGAAGGCGCTGCAATACAACTGGCTGCATCCCCAAGGTAATTGACCCTTTAATTAGCAGACGTTCACCTTTGGCATCGCCTAGTAAATCCTCTCGCAACAGCATCAACACGCATTTATCAGCCCCAGCATTTTCAATGACGATTTCAAGCAACGATGAAAGCAGTTTTTCAAATTCGATTTCGCCGGAAAGAGTTTGAGAAGCTTTGAGGATAGTAGCTAAATCTAAAGCAACAGAGACACTGCTACTGTGGGAAGTGTCGGAATTCGTGGGTGTAACACTTGCTAACGAGAAGATTGTTTCGTTAGTGGAGAAGGGAGTATGGGTTTGGTGGAGGATAAGGGCTAATAGTTGTGGATAGCGTCTTTCCAGATCGGCAATCTTGGCTTTTGCCCCCCAACGTGCGTAACAGTAATATGCTTCTTGCATATATGCTTGAGCGACTTTTTCTTTGCCCCAGTTGAGGTAAAATTTGCCTGCGAGTTCATTCGCTAGGGCTTCTTCTTGAATATATGCATTTGCTTTGGCAGAGGCGATCGCGCGATCGTAGTAATCCATTGCTTCATACATCCGCCCCAATACCCGATACTGCTCTGCTTCAACCAAATAAAATTTGTGTAAATGGTTTGTGGGTGCGTGGTTTGCCCATTGTTCCAGCTTCTTCTGGTTGTCAACAACTTGCTGGGGGAGGCATTCCTTACCTTGAGCGTTGGGTAACATCGCCAGATGAGTCAATGAATCGTAAAAGTGAAACACCGGCACCATAAAACAGCCGGATACTCCACTTAAATATTGTTTGGCATCAGCCGCGACTTCGATTGCTTGTTCCCACTCATTGAACAAGTAACAAAGAATTAATTTATTGATATACAGTGTTCCCATTGCGTAAAGATCGTTTGCCTTCTGATGCAAGGGCAACATGATTTGTTCGTCATAAATTACACCTTGAATTTCCCAAGGGCACTTGCTCTCTGCGAGTAAATTTAAGACGGATTGGTAAAAGACTCTCAGATAATTATGAGCAACTTCCTGTTTGAGTTGAGCCAATGCCTGATTGTAAACCTTCATCTCTGGTTCTAGGATTGACAAATCTTTTCCGAGAAAATAGGAAAGCGAACAGTAATTGTAGGCACAGTAGGCAGCATACTCTAAAGTACCCATCTCCAGACCGCTGTGGTATCCGTCGAGCAAAGGAGCGAGTGAATTTTGAATATGATGTTTCCAAGGCTTCACGAAGGGATAAACCATGTTAATCGTGCTGGCTTTAAATTCTCTGCTTTGGAAGCGTGATAGTAGTCCCATTGCCAGTTCACCAATGCGATCGCCTAAATCTATTTCTCCAATACCGCACAAAATTACTCCATACCAAGCATAAGCCTGTGCTGATACCGCAGCATTACCGTATTCCACTGATAACCTAATCTGCTTACACACGATTAATGGCAGTAATTCTGGAACCGCTTGATAGACTGCTGCTGTCACCGCCGCTAAAATTCGGATTGTTGCCAGGGCTTGGAAGTCTGTCATTTCCGGCACTTCTAAGAAATCTTCTAAATGTTTTCCTTTTAATACATCCTGAGTCTGTTGCAAACTTTCAGTAATATCTGCGTCAGTCGGCTGCTCTGGAAACAATACTCCAAATAATTCCAAAGTCGAAAGAGCGATTTTAATCGCTTTGGGCTGTTGACTCTGGGCCACCTCAGCCAAAATTCTCACTTCATAGACTTTCACTTTGTCTAGTAATTGACGAGCATTCTGCACTACTTCGTCAACTATCAGCTCCATTTGCCTAAAATCACCGCTGAGACAGGCTACTTCTGCGGCTAAATCATGCAGAGCTAACGTTAGTTCATAGCATTGTTGCCAACAACTTGTTGGGAGAAGTTGTATACCTTTAGTGGCGTATTCAATTGCTGCGACGTAAGCGGTTGCAGATTTAGCTCTTTGGGCAGCAACTAGATTTAGTTTTGCTAATTCCTCACGTTCAGTTTCTGCAACAATTAAATCGGCTCCTTTATTTAATTGATTGACAATCTCAAAGATTTTTTCCTCTTTTTCCGTCTCGCTCATTACACTTAAAAGCAATTGCCCAATTTTTAAGTGCGTCAGTTGTTTTTGGTCATCGGGAATCAGAGAATAAGCGGCTTGTTGAACGCGATCGTGTAAAAATTTGTATATAACAGTCTGAATATTTTCTGGTGTACGTGCAAGACTTTCTTGCCCAATATAAAATTTATAAACATCACCGTTTGGTAATATCAACCCTTCTTGTAATCCTTTCCACAAAGCCGCAGCCGTTTCGATTTGAGATTGTTTAGAAACAATTGCCAAACTTGCTAAATCAAACTGATTCCCAATACAAGCAGCTAGCTGTAACACCTGTTGGGTTGATAGCGGTAGTTTTCGCAATTGAAAACCCATAAAGGCAACAACATCATCTGTAACGGCTTGAGTCATCACTTGGGTAATGTCACATTGCCAACAGCCTAACTCAATATCAAATTGAATCAGATTTTCTTGATGCAATGCTTTGAGAAACTGAATTGCGAAAAACGGATTTCCTTGAGTTTTCTGATAGATTAATTGAGAAAGAGTCCATGCCGAAGTTTCTGTACATTTAAGTGTGTCACCAACTAACTGATTCACTTTGAGTTGACTCAGTGGTGCTAAGGTAATGGTATTAATCGGCGCTTTGTTTTTTTTGATTTCACTCAAAGCCAACATTAATGAATGTCCTGGATTGACTTCATTATCACGGTATGCACCAATTAAGAAAAGATGACCTGTATCAGCCATTAATAGCTGCATTAACTTCAATGATGCCGAATCTGCCCATTGCAAGTCATCTAAAAATATCACTAATGGATGTTCAACACTAGTGAAAACTTGGGTAAATTGTTGAAATAATAAATTAAATCTATTTTGTGCCGCCGTTCCTGATAATTCTATGGCGGGTGGTTGTTCGCCAATAATTTTTGATAATTCGGGGATGACTTCAATAATTACCTGTCCATTCTCCCCAACAGCATCTAAAATCTTGCTTTTCCATTCCTGAATCTGTGCATCACTTTCTGTTAACAATTGCCCCATTAAATCCCGGAATGCTTGCACAAATGCACTGAAGGGAATATTCCGTTGAAATTGGTCGTATTTGCCCTTGATAAAATAACCGCGTTGGCGAACAATCGGTTTATGAACTTCGTTGACAACCGCAGTTTTTCCAATTCCCGAAAAACCCGCTACCAGCATCATTTCTGTTGCACCAAGGCTAACTCTCTCAAAGGCTTGGAGTAAAGTTAATATTTCGGTTTCTCGTCCATAAAGTTTATCGGGAATGATGAAGCGATCGCACACATCTCTACGAGCAATTTCAAAACTCGGAATTTCCCCATCAACTTGTAGCTGATGCAAACAATTTTCTAAATCAAATCTCAACCCCAAGGCACTTTGATATCGATCTTCGGCATTTTTTGCCATCAATTTCATCAGAATATCACAAAGAACTTGGGGAATATCTTCTCTATTTCTTAAAAGTGGTGGAAGTTTAGCAATATGACAATGCACCAATTCCATTGGCTCGTTTGATGCAAAAGGTAAATTTCCTGTAAGTAACTCGTAAAATGTCACGCCCAAAGAATAAAAATCAGTGCGGTAATCAATCCCCCGATTCATTCTTCCTGTTTGTTCTGGGGAAATATAAGCGAGTGTTCCTTCTAAGATATTGGGATTGACTAACGTTTGGGTTTCCCGTGGTAGTAAAGATGCAATACTAAAGTCGATTAATTTAACTTGTTTAGTTTCGGGATTAATGAGAATATTGCTAGGTTTAATGTCTTTGTGAATAATCCGTTCGTGATATAATATATCTAAGGTATTGCACAGTGCGATCGCAATTTCTAAAAACTCCTGTAGAGATTTTCCCCTTCCCTTGATTCCCCATTCCTTGAGGGAAATTCCCCCAAAGTCTTCCATCACCAGCGCATAGCCATTTTGATAGGGTTCTAGCCTATAAGTTTGGACGATTAGCGGTGAGTTAAGATTTTTAGCTATGGTGTACTGGTTCCGAAACGACAAGAGTTCGCTAAAACTCGGATGAGGATTTTTCAGCAGTTTAATAACTATAGGTAATGAGTCAGTCTCTCGATACCCTCGATACACAATGGTTCTAGAACCATTATAGAGTTCTTCGCTAACCTTGTATCCAGGAATATTGACAAGAGTGCTAACCATACTGCTAAATCTTTAAGGTTTCCAGATTTAGTATTCCCAGATGCTTGAAATTGTTTACTAAACGAGCCAAAAATTACACTGATATCTCAAGAAGAAACTCCGTACCTTCACCGATAACTGAGTTAAAACTCAATCTTCCACCGTGGGTTTCTTCAACGATTTGACGAGCGATCGCTAATCCTAACCCCGTGCCTTTACCAACAGCTTTGGTCGTAAATAAATGGTCAAATATTTTTGATTTTATTTGTTCATTCATTCCCTTACCATTATCTTTAATCTTGATAATTACTTTTTGCTTATTTTCACTAACTTGAGTAATAATTGTGATAACATTGGGATGAGCTTTTATCTCTTCAAAGGCGCGTCCAATATTTGACTCTTCCAAAGCATCAATAGCATTCGCTAAAATATTCATAAACACCTGATTCAACTGCCCAGCAAAGCATTCTACTAATGGTAGCTGACCATATTCTTTGATAACTTGAATTTCTGGGCGGGTTTCTGAGGATTTGAGACGATGTTTGAGAATTAAAATGGTGCTGTCGATGCCATCATGAATATTGCAAGCAACGGGGCGATCGCTATCAGCACGAGAGAAGGTTCGTAAAGAAGTACTAATATCCCGAATTCGCTTCACACCTTCTTGCATAGAACCCACTAACTTCGGTAAATCTTCGCGGATGTAATCGAGGTCAATTGCTTCGATTTCATCTTGAATTATGGCACTAGAAGTAGAATATTCCTCTTGATACAAATCAATTAAGCCAAATATATCCTTGATATAATCTAAGGCAGGTTGAATATTGCCGCCCAGGAAGCCAACAGGATTATTGATTTCATGTGCCACCCCCGCTACAAGGTTTCCCAGTGCCGACATTTTTTCACTTTGCACCAATTGCACTTGGGTGCCTTGAAGTTCTGCTAGTGCTTGTTCTAGATTTTGTTTTTGTTGTTTGAGTTCTTCTTGTGCCAGCTGACGTTTGGTAATGTCTTCTGTCACCAATAAAATGCCGAACACATTTCCGTTGGCATCGCGTAAAGGCATCTTGCTCGTATCCATCCAAACTTGCTGACCATCCGCCCGTTGCCATTGTTCAATTATGTGGAGTTCTGCTTTACCAGATTCCATGACGCGGCGATCGCACATTCTAAACCAATCGGATTCTTCTTTGCTCGCCTGTAAATCATAGTCGGTTTTACCCACAATTTCATCAGGTGAACTTAAGTTTAGTGCATTAGCCAAACTTTGATTACAGCCCAAATAAACTGAATTGATATCTTTCCAGCCTACCCAGTGGGGAATAGTATCAAATACTAAGCGCATCAATTGTTGAGTTTGTTTGAGGGTTTCAATCGATCCAAATAGTTCCTGGGTTCGTTCAGTAACTCGTTGCTCTAGTTGCTGGGTGAGTTGTTGCAGTTCTGTATTTCTGGCTTCAAGAGACTGACTCAAGTGGTTAAGTTTTAAGTGCGATCGCACCCGCGCTAACACTTCACCTTGTTGAAACGGTTTGGTAATGTAGTCAACGGCTCCTAGTTCAAAACCTGTGACTTTATTCACCGATTCCGAAAGGGCTGTGATAAAGATAATTGGAATATTTCGGGTTTTTAGATTAGCTTTGATGTGCTGACAGGTTTCAAAACCATTCATCCCCGGCATCATCACATCCAGTAAAATCAAAGACACTGGAGTATGTTCTAATTGTTGTAGCGCACCTTCACCACTCGTAGCGATCGCAACTTCAAAACCAGCATTGGCTAAGGTATCTGAAAGCACCTTCAAGTTATTTGGCACATCATCGACAATCAGGATAATGCCATTGTCAAACTGGTTGGTAACGGGACTGTTAAATGTAATGGAATTTGTAGAGAATACTGTCATAGTAAAAATGGTGATGAAATCACAAAGGGTTTATCAAGGTAAAATCAGTAGATCAACTTTTAACACTAGGGAGATGCTGTTCAAGAAATGTTCGGATTTTTTCAATCTGAAAATTATCTGCATATTTACGGACTGCTTTAACAAACGGTTGGTACTGTTCATCCACTTTTTCCAAAGTTTTTAGCTGTTGCTCGATGGCCATCAAGCGCCCCTGCAACGCTAATGTGTGCAATTGCGACAAAACCTCTTCGGTTGGGGGAACGATCTCATCTGGGGTGGATGAAGATATTGCCTCTGAGTTGGCTTTCATCGGCTCCACAGCAATGGAATTTTGGTCATAAATCCATTTTAGATTCAGGTATTTTTCCAACAACTTCAGCAGCGCTGGGGCTTCTACAGGCTTGGGTAAAAACGCATCGGCTCCGGCTGTGATACTCTCATTTTGGTTACTTTCAAATACACTAGCTGAAGAGGCGATCGCTGGAACATTCTGCAACTCAGGAATCTGTCGCAACTGTCGCAGCATCTCGTAGCCATCCATTTCTGGCATCATCAAGTCTGTAATAATCAGGTCAGGATGAATCTCTTTCGCCTTATCCAATCCTTCTTTACCGTTGCTGACATCAATCACTGCAAAACCCAAAGGTTCCAGTAAACTCACCAAAACCGAGCGATTCTCCCAACGGTCATCGACTACCAGCACCTGGCGCTTGCTGCCTTCAAATCCGGCAATCTTCCCTTGCTTAGTTGTTCGCAGACTTGCTGCCCATTCTTGAGCTTCGGGAAGTTCGACCTCAAACCAGAAAGTGCTACCTTGTCCAAGTTGGCTGTCCACATTTAGGGTGCTACCCATCAGAGAAACGATTTGCAGACTGATTGCTAGCCCTAGTCCAGTACCTTCTCCTTGTTTCTTCACATCACCCACTTGTTCAAAGGGTTGGAAAATTTTTGTGAGTCCGATTGGCGATATCCCGACGCCTGTATCTTCTACCTCAAAGCGAATTTGATAGGTTGCAGTTTCCAGTTTGTGAGTTTTAACGCGAAATGTAACTCCGCCTTCGTCAGTAAACTTAATCGCATTCCCCAATAAGTTAATCAACACTTGGCGTAGGCGTTTTTCATCGACTGTAATGCCAACAGGTAAATTAGAATCAGGTTGATAGGTAAAAGAAATTCCTTTTTGACCAGCACGCACGCGCATCATCTCTGCAATGCCCTCCAAAAGTGCCGGGAAATAGGCATCGCTAGAATATAATTCCAACTTGCGGGCTTCGATTTTGGCGAGGTCAAGGATATCATTAATCAGATTAAGCAAATGATTGCCGCACTGATAGATGATATCTACACCTTTTTTAGCTCGTTCTGTTAAGGGTTCACCATTTTGGAGAATTTGGGCATAGCCCAGGATGCCATTGAGCGGAGTTCGCAGTTCATGGCTCATGTTAGCAAGAAACTCACTCTTGGCAAGGTTTGCAGTATCGGCTTTCTCTTTTGCTTCTGCTAGTTCAAGTGTGCGTTCTTCTACCTTTTGTTCTAAGGTGGCAAAGGAGGTTTGCAACTGTTTGGCCATGCTGTTAAAAGATACGGAGAGTTCTCCAAGTTCATCGGTGCGTAGGCGTAGCCCGTCGTAGACATTGCTTGGTAGAGTGGCATTCCAATTCCCCGTTTCTAATTGCTTGGCAGCGCTATTGAGTTGTAAAATAGGTAGCACTACCAGCGATCGCGATAGCCAACGCACTAAAACTACAGTTACTAACAACACAGCGAAAAAATTTATCAGAGCAAATTCGGCTACCGAATATTCCTGGCGAACTACAGAACTTGCGTCCAGTTCAACCACCAAGAATCCATTCACCCGCCCCTGGAGATTGGTAATTGGGGCATAGCCGTAAAGAATGGTTTCGCCATTTGCAGTTTGGTGAAATTCCTCCTCAACAAACGGTGCATTGTGGGCAACGGCTGCATACAAATTATCTAATGACTTTGTGTAATCCATGCCAATCAATACACCTTTGCCTCGATCGGTAGGGTCGTAGTTTAAGACATAGACAAATTTTTTATTTGGTTGTTGGCGTACCGTATAAATACGCTTAACATCTTTACTGGTTGCTTGAATTGCTACAAGTCTATCTTGATTAATTTTGTAAAAGGCTGAGGTGCGATCGCTACGCTGGAGAACCAATCCGTGATAATCGCTGTCGATTTGTGGAACTGCCAGACTGACAATCGCCAAAAGACGATTACGGATTGCCTGTCGTTGACTAGAGTACAACTGCCAGTACATCCCTGAAGCTAGTGTCCCAGCCATTACTGCGATTAGCACTGAATAAGAAGCAATAATTTTTGTGCTGAGGTTCCAATTTCGCACTAGCGTGGCTCCTTTTACAGTCTCAAGCTACTGATATTGGCAGTGTATTACAAATCATATTCGAGATCATTTTTACTCAATTATTTTTAAGATGCCCACTTCATTCGTGAAATGAACAGCTGGGTTGAAAAAGAGGTAGGGGAGCAGGAAGCATGGGCTGGGATGGATTTCAGTCGGGGTTTAAATCCCCGTCTGAAATGTCTAAAATGTTTGAATTTTGAATTTTGAATTGATTCCTCCCTCATAGCCCAAGGCTAGCGCGGTAAGCGGCGCGTTGAGACTCACGCCCCACTTTATTGGTAATCTGCTCCCATCCCTGTTCAATCTGCTGCATTGCCTCCTGTGTCGTCAGTTTGCTTGCTAAGAAATCGGCGAGAACAACATCGAGGACATCCAATTGATATTGCTGGTTATGAGGAATCCTCAGATCCAAAACCATGTTTGGACTATTCAGGCTGACACCGATCGCACCTAAATAGTTGTTGGCAGCATCGGGCGACATCCCTGCTTTGAGCCAAGAATCAATGGTTTGAAATTGAGAAATCCGGTAAGGGTTGATACCTGTCTCGCCGATAGTGACATCCACATTTGCCTGAGCAGGCTGACTCATATAGGAAAGGAACGAATATGCAGCATCCTTGACTGTTGGTGCTGCCTTTGCATACACAACACCAGACCAACCCACGAAGGCAGTAAAAGGCGCATGATTAACCCCAGCAATGCTATATGGACAGTTAAACTTATCGCAAGCTACCAATTTCCCTGTTTGACGATCGAGTACCTGAGTGCTGCCTGGAGTCACAACAGCGCCTACTTTGTCAATCACTTTCGACGTAGCCGAATTGATCGCTAATGTGCCAATATCTCCCGATTCCAGGGTCAAGGCGCATCTGCCGCTCGTAAACAGTCGTCTTTCTTCAAAGAGACTCAAGTTTGCTTCGTTTGGCGGGCCATACTCCATCGTTTTTTTATAGATATCCAGCGCCTTAGCAAACCCTGGATTGCGAACCAAAGGTTTCATGGTTTCCAGATCAAAAAATATTCCTTGTGTTGTTCCCTGAGATTGCAGCCAGGAACTAGCAATTGAGGCAAACAGCAAGTAACCGGCAAAGCGAGGACCCTTTGCCATACAAGAGCCGTAATCGGGTTCCCCATCATTATTTAAGTCTTTGCCATGAAACTGTTTAGCGATCGCCAGATAATCGTCCCAAGTTGTCGGAGGCTCTAATCCAGCAGTTTTGAGGAGATCGCTGCGATAGTACACCATCTGAAAATCACCATCCAAGGGTATCGCGTAAATGCGCTGTTTATACCTTGCACTCACATCTCGAAAGATAGGAGCAATATCCTGCCATTGCAAGGCCGAGTCAGACTGAACCCGATTGGTTAAATCTTCTAGATCGTTGGTATTGATAAAGTCAATTAACCACTTAGAAAGAATTACTGCCATATCGTACTTAGGAGTGCGGCTCGACCAGTCCTGTTGTAGTTTCTGGTAGAGGTCTCCAAACGGAAAAGCTACCATATTCACCTTTGCACCAGTCAGATATTCAAACTTACCGATATGCCGATTAAGTGCAACATCCAGCACCCCTTTTTGGGTAATGACATTAATCGTCACACCGTCAAAACGTTGTACAGCCGGGTTTATCTGGGTAGGTTGAGGAGATGAAGCTGTTTGAGAATTGGGTGGGGAGAAACTGCAACCTGGAACCCCTAAGCTCAACCAAATGGCAGTCAGAAAAATCAGATAATATCGAACTCGCTGCCACTGAGAGCGAAAGCTTTGCCAACAAGACATTTTATAATTACCTCCTTACAGTTATGAATCCAAAACTCCTGTCACAGTTTTAACTGCTAAGGTAAGGACAAAACCTGTAATTTTTGCTACTACAGAAGTGCAGTTCAGCTTGCCACACTGAGTTTCGTTGATAATTTGGCGATCGCTCACTTTGTTAATTTTTATAACTCAAGCTTGATTAAAAACCGTGCCTAACACTAGCTAACAAAAGTAACTTATTAACAGTTGCACAGATAGATACACTTAAGTTAATCTTTAAACTACCTATGGGCACTCCAATTAAAGGCATATTTAGAACCAATCGGCAACAATACAAAAGATGATTAACTATTAACTTAATGACTAACAGACGCCAATTTTTAAAAGGGGTGGCAGCACTTTCTAGCTTATCTTTAAGTGGTTGTGGCTGGAGGCTGGCTGAAGTACGTGCTAATTCTAATACGAATGGTCAGCCTGACCAACTTTATATCTTTACCTGGACACAATATACTGACAACCAATTACTGAAAACTTTTAGCGCTCAAACTGGCATAAAAGTGCTGGCAGATGTCTATGATTCCAATGATGTCATGCTGGCTAAATTGCAAGCTGGAGGCGGTGGCACTTACAGCATCATCAACCCATCTGATTATATGGTGCAGAAGATGGTAGACAAAGGCTTGTTAACAGAAATAAATCACGATCGCTTAATCGGTCTAGAGAATTTATTTCCCCGTTTTCAAAATCCTAGTTATGACCTCAATAACCGCTATAGTATCCCTTTTAATTGGGGGACAACAGGTTTACTTTACAATTCCGAAAAAATTAAAGATGCACCACAAGACTGGGATTATCTTTGGCAAAATCAAGAGCAACTGAATCAGCGGATGACCTTGCTTAATGATGTTCGAGAAGTTATGGGTGCAACCTTACGAATGCTCGGTTATTCTTACAACTCAAAAAATGAACAAGAAATCAAACAAGCTTATGAAAAATTGAAGGTGCTAAAACCTGCGATCGCCCGTTTTGACACAGACGCTTGGCAAAATCAAATTCTGGCAGGAGATTTACTATTGGCAATGTGTTATTCGGCAGATGCAGTGAAAATCTCTCAAGAAAACCCTAAACTCAAATATGTGATTCCTCGCAGTGGTTCTTCATTATGGACAGACACTATTGTAATTCCCAAAGCAGCCCCCAACCAAGCTGGAGCTTATGCTTGGATTAACATGATTTTGCAACCAGAAATCGCAGCCCAAATCACTCAACGCCTAAACATTTCTACGCCGAATAACGCCGGATTTGAGCAATTGCCAAAAACAATCCAAAACAACACTAATTTGTTTCCAGCAGAGTCACTGTTAAAAAATTGTGAACGTGTTACACCTGTAAGAGAATTTGAAGAGGTTTACGATCGTTATTGGACTCAATTAACTAGCAGTTAATTGAATTAGGAGTTAGGAGTTAGGAGTTAGGAGTGATTAATTTGGAAAAAAATGAGATTTCTAAAATAGAAAAATTGCAGAACCCCGTTATAAATTGGCTGCAACCTTTGGTGTTGCTGGCACCATCTGCGATTTGGTTATTACTTTTGTTGGTGCTGCCAGCTTTGATCATTTTCGAGTTAAGTTTAGTTGCAGACATCCGACCAGGAGATTTGGTCAATCCCAACGGATTCAAAAACTACATCCGAATATTTGACTCACTTTATGTGCAAGTAATTGGGCGATCGCTATTTTTTGCCTTTGGCACTACGGTAATTTGTTTAATTTTGGGCTTCCCCGTCGCCTATTGGATTGCTCAGATAGCGCCGCAGCGTTGGCGAAATTTACTGCTATTAGGCTTTGTCTTACCTTTGTGGACTTCTTCCTTACTCCGTTCTTATGCTTGGATTACAATTCTTCGTCCTACTGGTTTATTGAACAGTTTATTCAGCAATTTAGGCTTGCCTACTTGGGAATTACTCAACAATAGTCAAGCTGTATTGATTGGCATGAGTTACAGCTTATTACCCTATATGGTTTTGATTTTATATGCTTCTCTCGAAAAGCTAGATAAGCGGTTGCTAGAAGCTGCGGCTGATTTAGGTGCAAATCCGGTGGAAACTTTTTTCCAAGTAACCGTACCGCAAATTTTTTCGGGAATTGCGGCTGCTTCCATGCTTGTATTCATCACAGGCTTGGGGGATTTTGTCGATCCAGAATTACTCGGTGGTGCTTCTAGTATGACGGCGGCGCGGTTAGTTTATAACCAGTTTCTTGGAGCAACACAAAATTGGGGATTCGGTTCAGCCTTGAGTATGACGTTAATTTTGTTTGTTAGTATTGCGATCGCACTTTTAATTAAGTTTGGGGAAGCTGCGCCCAAACGCTAAACTTTTGTTGGCTCATTTATAATAAAGGCATCAAACGCCAGCGAGACAACGGTTATGCTCTCACCCGATCTCAAAAATGCGTTACCAACTACCGACGAACTTCCCTGTTCAGACGATACGCCAGTGGATAACGAAGATCAAAACTTTTTGCCCAATATTTTACTCTTCTTACTTAACTCCATTTGGGCAAATCGCATGGATTGGTACTTCGGAGTAGATATGGGAGTGTATCACACCACAGGAGTAAATCCTAGAGTACCTGTAGTCCCAGATGCTTTTTTAAGTCTGGGAGTAGAACGGAAAAAGGGCGGTAAATCACGTAAAAGTTACGCGGTTTGGGAAGAAAATGGGATAGTTCCAATATTCACATTAGAAATGGTATCCCATACTCCAGGAGGTGAATACGACGAAAAACTAGATATATATAGAAAACTCGGTGTATTGTACTACGTAATTTATAACCCTGAGTTTTGGCGACGCGACCAACATCAACCCTTGGAAGTGTATAAGTTGCTCGATGGAAACTACCAATTACAAATAGGTGAGCCTTATTTGATGTTAGAGGTGGGGTTAGGTATTGGGCGACACCAAGCTGTAATTGGCGGGATACAACAGGAGTTTTTATGTTGGTATGACGAGCAAGGAAGCCGCTATTTTACAGATGCAGAACAGGCACAACAAGAACGGCAAAGGGCTGAACAATTAGCCGAGTATTTACGTTCTCTAGGTGTAGATCCAAATAATCTACCTGGTAACTAAGTAGGGCTATTTCGCGGGAATGAAATAGCCCTACTTAATTAAGGCGATCGCATTGTCAAAATTATCAATTATTTTTCACTATGAGTAAACGATCTAAATCATTTGGATTATTGTTAATTAACTCCTTAATTTTAGAGATAAACTCATGCTCTAAAAAAGGTTTGGTTAAGTAAGCTTTTGCACCCAATTCTTGGGCAAGCTGGCGATGTTTTTCAGCGCTGCGAGAAGTAAGAATTACAACAGGTATTTTTGCTAAATTGGTGTATTGGCGGAAATTGCTCAACAACTCAAAACCATTCATTCGTGGCATCTCTAAATCGGAGACGACAACTTTAATTTCAGGATGTAACTGCAATTTTTCTAGAGCTTCTACACCATTTTGAGCTTGTATGACTTGATAGCCAGATTTTTGTAGAGTCAGAGAGAGAGTTTGCCGGAGACTAATTGCATCATCTACTACTAAAACAACTTTTGGTGATTTATAATCTGGTTCTTGAGAATAACTGAATTGGGTTTCGATAGTTGTTGTGGAAGTCGATGCCGCAAGTAATGGTGTAGATGAAAAAGTATGCCCTGATATCGGTAAGACTTTTTTATTTGACGAAGAAGCTACTGGTAGCGCCCTGATATCAAGTGTTGTTTGTTGGATTTCGCTAGATTTTACCAGTAACAAAGCATCAATTACTAAGATGAGATTACCATTAGCTAAACTACTACAACCATAAATGTATTTTGGCGGTGCGATCGCATTTCCTAAAGGTCTGATTACCAGTTCTTGTTCGCCGATTATTTGGTCAACTTCTAAAGCAACCTTTCCCTGATTTCGCTGTAGCAAAAGCACCGGATTTTTCGCTACACTTGGGTCGTGAGTATTTGAAGTGTTGTATGGAGTCTCATTATTAATGAATGAACCATTGTAATTAATCAACTTTGAAAGTTGACGAAGGCTAACCATAGTCTCATCATTGTCTATATTCCAATACAAGACTTTTTTCCCTTCAATTTCTTTAATCTGTTGTTCAGAGGGAATCAATATTCTTTCGATACTGTCCAACATCAGACCATAAACAACACCTTTGGCTTGAACTAGCATTAACTTTTCTGTAGTCATAGAAAAAGGAATTTTGAGTATGAATATTGTTCCTTGGTTGGGTAAGGATTGAACTGAAATCGAGCCGTTGAGTGCGTGCATCTGAGTACGCACAATATCTAAACCCATGCCACGACCAGAAATTTCACTTACTTTATTTGCAGTAGTAAATCCAGGCGAAAATATCAAATCTAAAAGTTCAGGTTCAGCCAGACTAGAAGCATATTTTCTAGTTTTTTCTTCAGTTTGTATGGGATAAAGTTCAGCAGCTTTTCTACGAATTCTGTCTAAATTCAATCCTTGACCATCATCACGAACTTCGATAACAGTTTGGCTACCCTGATGATAAGCGCAGATTTCGATTAAACCTTCTTCTGGTTTACCAAGCTCTCGGCGAACTTGCGGAGCTTCAATACCGTGGTCAAAAGCATTACGCACTAAGTGTAACAAGGGATCGTAGAGCTTTTCTGCGATCGCTTTATCTACTAGTACCTCACTACCAGTAAGTTTCAATTCTACAAGTTTGGCATGGACATTCCCCAATTTATTTACCATGTGGGGGAAGCGATTCAGGATATTGCCCAAAGGCGACATTCGTGCTTCGACTAAGTTATCTATAATATTAAGAGTTAAATTCTCTTGTTTATCACTAATTTGAGTAGCTTGTGTCAGAAGCAAATCGAGAGACTCTGTGGTTTCTTGTAGTTGCAGTGTTTCTTCTATTGCTTCATGCAATGTCATGTGAAATTCTGTATATACATCCATTTCTAGAGAATCAAAATCCACTGCAAAACTTTGCGTTTGCTGTGAGGTAATATTTTGTATTTGTAAAGGCAGATCGCGTAAATCGTTTAAAGTTGTTTGATGTCTAGTGAGTTGCTGTACTAGTTGCTCAATTATTTCTTTGACCTGTTCATCTTGTAAACTACGCCGTTTTTGGTAAATCAGCAATTCTCCTGCTAAATAATTGAGGTGTTGCAGTCTCTCTGTATCTACTCGAATAAATGAAGGTTGACGAAAGTTTTTAGTTTCAACATACTCTGATTTATCGTCTATTTCTTTGTTGATTTGTGTAGCTATATCAGGGATGACTTCAATAGCTGTTTTCGGAACGTCTATAACTACCTGGTCGCTGACAGTTAATGAATCAAGCTTTTCTGAAGAATTATCAGCTTGGGTTGTCACGACTTCAACAACAAGGTTCTGCCTTGCTTCTTCTCCCCATATTGCTTCTAGCAAGTTATCAGTTGATTGAGAAGATACAATCTCTTTAATAACTAACAGTTTTTGTAACTTGGGACTATCAAGCCAATTTTTCTCTTCACTAGTAACAGGAGGATAACTTTTATATTCTTTTGCTAATTTATGAATTTGGTTTTGTAATATTTTAATTCCTGAGAGGTAGCTATCAGATGCTTTCAGAGAATATTGAAATTTTGCAACTGCAAATAAAATTATTAAGATAATCCCACGTCGATAAATACAAAGACTTTGACTATCTTCTTCATCGCGAACAAAATCAAGAAAGTCTTTCAGCCAGTTTTCGATATAATTTAGCAGACTTCTTATTTCTAATCTGGGAACTAGTAAAGTCAAACTTAGTTCCGCTTCTGGTATTTGCATCTGGTGATTAAACCAGCCATAAATGTAGCGAATAACTTTTAAATAAAACTTGGCAGTTTTTGGTTTTACCGATTCGCTCTTATTGTTATCAGATGTAGTGAGAAATTCATAAAATTGTTCTAAATTAATGATAAATATGTCAGTAAATGAATTATTTTGTAATTCTTCAGACAACTCATTATTTGCCACTATTGTGAGTTTTTGTAAACCTGAAGACGGTTCTCCACCAGATGTGCGATCGCCTTCTAATACTAATTTTTTTGCTTGTTGTAAATCTGCAAGGGCAATTTCTGCAATTTGCTGTACCTGACTAGGGTTTGCTTGCAATGCTGAGAGAATAGTTTGGGAAATTTTTCCCAATCCAGGTAAATTTAAAGATTCTGCCAAGCCCAGAAATACTTCAGCTTGAGAGTGTAAAAACTCGATAAATTCGTCATTATTTGGTGGATTTTTAATAAGATCGGCAATACTGTTTAGACGTTGTTCTACTCCTACTTCAAAAACAGATTGCACAATATCAAATCCCAATTCTTCAGAAGTGGGAATATGAGATTCAGCACCAAATGCATCGCCCAGATTCTCTTGCAACTGTGCAAACACTGAAGTCGCTCGGTGAAGCAGTTCTTCATCATTAACAGTACTACCTATTAGTTCAGTATTTAATGCTATGCTCAAACATTCATAAGCTTGTAATAAAAGTGTTTGTAATTCTGCATCTACTACTACTTTTGGATTGTATAAAGCCTTAAATACATCTTCTAAAAAGTGGGAAATCGTCTTAATTAATTCTAGCCCAACGTTAGCTGCACCACCTTTAAGTGTATGAGTAGCCCGCATTAAATTGTGAATTTTAGCAATGCTATAATCTTCCGATAAGCTAAATAGTTCTTGTTCAATAATTTGGACTAATTCCGGGGCTTCAGCCAGAAAATAGATGTACCCTTGTTCGCGGATTTCGTTATCTGTAATCATATAGCCTCTTCAATATTCGCGCCAATACTTATCCCACTTCGTAGTAATTGCTTAGAAAGCACATATTCACATTGCTCTTGTAGTTTGATATATAGGTGAATAATTTCTAAAGCAAATTTAAAACTTTTCTGTTGAATAACACTCTCTGCCAATTACTCTTCTCCTCTGTTTAACTAAAAACTTACAAGTAATTAAGGTCAAAGCATTTTACATGTGCCAATAAAATAGTGCTTTATATAATTAATGCTTTGACCTAATAACTCCTAACTCTTAACTATTTTTCATTTCACTTTAAACTTACTAGCAGTTGTTAATAGCTCTTGTGCCATTCCTGATAAATCTTGGAACACAGTTGCAATTTCTTGAGATTCAGCAAAAGTTTTATCGGCAATTTCTGCGACATCTTGCATTGATTTAGTTACTGTTACAGATTGCGCCATTTGTTTTTGAGTCGCTGCGGTAATTCGCTCGATTAACTGACTAATTTCGGCAGTTGCAGAAACGATCGCATTTAAGTTTTGGCGAGTATCACTGACCAGATTTGTACCTTCTACCACCTGTTGAATACCAGTTTCCATCGCTACTGCAACTTCTCCGGTTTCTGCTTGAATCTCCTGAACTAATTTTTCAATTTCGATGGTTGCAGCTGCTGATTGGCGAGATAAAGAACGGACTTCATCAGCTACAACTGCAAAGCCTTTGCCATATTCACCAGCACGAGTAGCTTCAATGGCTGCATTCAAAGCGAGTACGTTTGTCTGTGTGGCAAAATTACCAATCAAATTCACCACTTTAGAGATTTTTTGCGAGGATTCGCTGAGGCGTTTAATCTTTTTGCTGGTTTGAGCAACGGTTTCACGAATTCCTTGGATTGCTTTGACAGTCAGGTTCATCGCAGTATCGCCAGACTCTACAGTTTGATTGGCTTGTTGCACTGCTAGTTGCACTAACTCAGCATTCGCTACCACAGCTTGAGTAGAGTCCACCATCTGTTGAATTTCGCCTAATGCTGCGGTAATTTCCTCAGATTGTTGTTGTGCCAGATTGGTTAATCCCGCTAGTGAAGACTCGCTATTGCTAGAAGTTTGGGCAACTTGTTGAGCAGCCCCTTGTACTTGAACAACAATTTGCCGCAGTGCTTGCAGAGTATTATTGTAAGCATCAGCGATCGTGCCTAGTTCGTCTTCTGTAATCGGTGCGCGTACCGTTAAGTCGCCGTTGAGAGCGGGTCTAAGGGCTGTTAGGAGTTGAATCGATCGTTGTTGGAGTAACTCCTTGGCTGCCTTTTCCCGTGTTGCTGCTTCTGCTAATTTTGCTGACTGCGCTTGTACTTGTTGCAAATATTCGGTGTGTTGTAATGCCAATCCTAACTGGCTGCCAATACGTGCTAACAAAGTAACTTCCGATTCTTCCCAATCACGAGTTCCCGAATTCTGATAAGCTGCCAGCAATCCCCACAATTGTTCGCCAGCAAATACAGGAACAATTACATAAGCTTTGGCTTCAAATTGCTCTAAAACTTCAATGTGGCAAGGAGAATGACCTACCTGATAGATATCATTTACAACAAAGTTTTCCCCTTGGGCATATCGACCTCCTTGAGTTTCTTGTAAGTGGGTATCTTCCCAGACGGTTTTGATATCGGGGCCTACCAGTTTTACCCAAAGATGACCTGCTGACTCGGCGACAAATTCCCCACTCCAGTTAGGATTGAAGCGATACACGGCAACGCGATCGCATCGCAGTAATTGCCTGACTTCTTGAGTCGTTGTTTTGAAGATTTCTTCTACATCTAAAGATTGGCGGATGCGGTTACTGATCTTGGTGACAGCTTTCTCTTGTTCTGCTATTTGAGCTAGTTTCTCAGATTTGACTCGCACTAATTCCAAATAGTCTATCTGTGATTTAGCTAAACTAAATTGCAAGCTAGTCTGAACTAAAAAGTTCACTTCCCAGCTTTGCCATTCACGGGAGCTAGAGTTTTGATAAGCTGCCAGCAATCCCCACAATTTATCCCCAAAAAATATCGGAACAATCATGTAAGCTTTGGCTTCAAACTGCTCTAAAATCTCAATATGGCAGGGAGCTAATCCTACTTCATAGATATTATTAACGATAAAGTTTTCACCTCTGACATACCGACCTCCCTTAGTTTCTTGCAAGTAGGTATCGTCCAAAACGGTTTTGATATCAGGGCCTACCAGTTTTGTCCAACCATTACTCACAGACTCAGCCACAAATTCACCACCCCAGTCAGGGTTAAAACGATAGACAGCGACGCGATCGCATTGTAGTGATTGACGCACTTCTTGAGTAGTTGTTTTGAAGACGCTTTCTACATCTGAAGATTGTCTGATGCGGTTGACTATCTTAGTGAAAACTTTCTCTTGTTCAACTATTTTAGCTAGTTGGTCAGATTTTGTTTGCACTTGTTCGAGATATTCCCCTTGTGAAATAGCGACACCAAATTGCAATCCAATTTGAGTTACAAAGGTTTCTTCCCAAGGTTGCCAATCACGAGGCCCAGAATTTTGATAAGCTGCCAACAAACCCCATAATTTTTCTCCAGCAAATATGGGTGCAATGATGTAAGCCTTCATTTCATACTGCTCTAAAATGTCAATATGACATTGAGCATGGCCCATTTGATAAATGTCATTAACTACAAAGCTTTCACCCTTGGCATAACGTCCTCCTTGAGTGTCTTGTAAGTGGCTATCTTCCCAGACCATGTAAAAATCAGGGCCGACCATTTTTATCCAGCCATTACCTACTGACTCAGCGACAAACTCGCCACTCCAGTCAGGTTTGAAGCGATAGACACCGACGCGATCGCATTTTAGTAATTGACGTACTTCTTGAGTGGTTGTTTGAAAAAGCTTATCAACATTTGATATCCGCAAAATTTTGTCGATGACTTTAGCTACCGATTTTTTTGCTAGTAGCCGCTGTTGCTGTTCTTTTTGAAATTCAAAGCTTTGTAATTTGAAAATTAGTTCTGTTGTCAGTTGAGATAGTAGGCTAATTTCTACTTCTTGCCACTGCCGCGTTGAGTAGCAATTATTGACTACTAGTAAGCCCCACACTTTACCTTCTACTACAATCGGTAAACTCAAACTAGCTTTAATTTGAAATTTATCTAGCAGTTGCTTTTGATAAGGGGTAAGTTGAATCTGATGGATATCGTCAATAACTACAGCTTCTACATAGTCTTGATTGGTATATAGACCAAAAATAATTCCGGGAATATTTTCACCTAAAGTTGGTGTCCAACCTAGTGTTCTCGATTCGGCTAAAACATTACCTGATTCCCGCGAAGTAAACTGATAAATTAAGGCGCGATCGCAGGCAATTTTTTCTCTAACTTGTGCTACAGTAATTTTCAGTAATGTATCAATGTCTGGGGCTTGGCGCATGTGAGTTGCAATGTCTTTCAACTGTCGCCGCCAAGTTTTAAATTCTTGAGATATCGCATTTAATAAAGATATTTCACTACTAGCAATATTTGCTATATGAGCGCTACCATTCTGATTTTCTAATTCAGAAATTAGATGCTCGTTCTCATGGCTATTGTTATACAAAAATGTCATTTAATTAACCTCAAAATTGTGATTGGTAATAACTGGATATGTGGCAAGCAATATTTATCTGTGATTTACTCATTAAGGATTAGGAGGTTTCAAAACAATATACCTAATCACACCTTACTAAATATTCAATTATGAATTCCCCATGCTGGAGATTGAATAATAGTTGTAGCATCCAAATTAAAAATTATCTCCTCTGAATTATTAATAAAGTATCCTTGTAAAAAAGGTGATATTTTCGGATAAAATAATTCAGCACTTGCGGGTTTCATTTCTTTAGTATCCAGCCATTCAATATCTATAAGTTGTCGCACCAATAGTCCCAAATACTTACCTTTGTTTTCTAAAACAATTGCCATCATTTTTGAAACTAAATTTGACCCTTGTGAAATTGGAGGATAACCTAACATTGCCTCTAAATCGACTAACCAAAGCATCTCACCGCGCCAATTATAAATGCCCAAGACACTAGTTGGCATCTGAGGAACGCCACATATTTCTGGTAATGATACTTGCAAAACTTCTGCGATGTGTTGTAAAGAAATTACAGCTGTATCAGTTACTCCCAAATTAAAACTTAAAAACTTTTCCTGGGTTTCCAAAGCTATCGATCCTTTGTCCTTGATTATTTATCTTTAGCCACTATTTGCAGTTATTGTTTATTCTTGGAGAGATTCATCTAAAAAATAGTGACTTCTAGGATTTGTTTATTTATGATATTTTACTAATTAAGTAATCGCTTTAAAATTACCACTAGTTCGTCGCGATCGATCGGTTTTGATAGATAACCATCAGCGCCTAACATATTACCCCAAATTTTATCTACATCACTATTTTTTGTAGAGCAAAAAACTACAGGTATATTGCTAGTGTCAGGATTATTTTTCAGTTCTCGGCAAATTTCAAAGCCACTTTTACCCGGTAAAATTACATCAAGAAATATTAAGTCTGGCTTATTTTTATCTATTTTGTCTTGAGCCTCTTCACTACTAGTGGCGCTAATCACAGAATAACCTGCCTGTTGCAAGTAACGGCTGATTATTTCCATATCTGTTAAGCCATCTTCAACAACTAAAACAGTATTCATGGCAATTACTCGTTAACTTTTTCTCAAAATGTAAACAAAATAGACAAATCCTAAATGATTCCTTAAAAAGACATGGAAGGGACTAGAGACTAGCCCTAACCCCTTTGCCCTAAACAATATTCACAAATCAAATAGGACTGCTATAAATACAAAAATTTGTATTTGTCTAATTTTGATTCAATCTTTATTTATCAACCTCAGAGAAAGTACTTAATAAACATAATTTAATATATTTTTTTGAATGTAAAATAGTTTGATAAACTAATATTATATTTTACATTTTGGATTGAAGATTTCAAATGTAAAAATGACTGATAGCAAAATAATTTCAAGGTGAAAATATATCTAAAATCGCAAATACATGATTTGAATAATAAAGTTAATTTAAAGTTGTTTAACCTCAATAATTTAATTTTTACTGAGGTGGAAAAGTCTACCAAATTTGAGGACTAATTTAGAACCAAAAATTGCCTCTAACTTTTCCTAATTACAAACCTCTAAATTAGATTTACTCTTTTCATTGCATATGCTCTGTGTAGGTAAATATTTACGTATTATACTCATTACCTTATCAGACATTACAGGTTTAGTGAGAAAATCTGTAGAACCAACTACTTTGGCACGAACTCTATCTAAAAGACCATCACTGCCTGTTAATATAATTATTGGTGTGTTGGAAAATGTAGATATTCTTCGTAACTGAGTACAAATTTCGTAACCACTAGCAACTGGCATAATCAAATCCAAAAAAATCAGGTCTGGTTTATCCTGAATCAGAGTTGGTAGAGCTTGTACAGCATCTTGAATTTTGACAAACCTAAATCCATTGGAAGTGACAATATCCTCTACCATTTTACATACTTGAGGGCTATCATCGACGCAAGCCACTAGTGGAGCAATCCGCTTCTTGGCTTGTGTGGTGGTAGAGTTATTGTTGACTTCAGTAATTCCTAAAGGCAAGTCAGGTACTTCTACCAATTCAATGATTCCTTTAAGGATATAAGGAAGCAACGAACGGGTGAGTGGTAGTACACTCTGCTTCATTTTCATGGCTAAATCTCGCAGAGTGAATTTGCCATTGATTAAATTTACAAAGTTTTTGTAGACAGATGGACTTACCATCTGCTCAAGTTGTTCTGGTCGCCGTAGAATTGGTGCTAAGTCAGGAGAAAAATTTGCTAAACCTGCTTCTGACCAAATTTTCCATGAGTCTTGCATGTGCTTTACAGACATTTCTGCACTCGTGAAGCTCATTGGCGTTTCTAAGATAACTTCTTGGTTGCGATTGCAACTTAGAGAAGCAAAGTTTCCTTGCAAAGCTAGGTCAAATAATAGTTCTGCTATTGTATTTTCCGCAATAGATTGAATCTGTTCTCTCTGAATTTTCTGTTTTTTATAAAATACTTCTATGAGTTTATAGTCCCAGTAATCAATTGATAGGTCTTGCCCACGTAACTGCAACTTATCAACATCAATCTGGGGACAATTCTGGGCTATATGTCTACGCCAACGTCGGAATGGATGAGTTCCTCCTGTTGCCCAAACTATCCGTCCCAGTCGATAGTAAAAAGTCCATTGGCTGCCCTTTGAACTCTTAATATTTAATTTGCCATTGTATTGCAACTGAGTACAAGTTTTAAATTCATTTACTAGATTATTTGAAATAAGTTCTTGATGAAGCATAGTTTGTTCCTTTTATTAAAAAGCTAGCTATTAAAAACCGATACTAGTAGAGCAAGGTGTCAATTCACCTACTATCTCAATTAACAAGACAAATTTCTGAAGTCACTTGTTAAAGGTAGGCAAGACTTTTGTCACAGTGTTCTAGCTATATAGCGATTGAAAAATATGTGAATCAGTGCAAATGGATTTGGTATATAGCAGTCTAAATCAAGATTATTAAAAGCAAGGCAGATGTTAAGATAGCAAAACTATTGCTAGTAAAGAATTTATCTAGCATAAAGTCTTTATTGGCAGAGTTTACTTTTCTGCTAATATTTATGACTAAAGTAGGTTGCCATAGTCGATATCATAGTGTATTCATATATCATTTTAATAATTTTCATACTGAATCATATCCGTATAAGTTCTGAATTTTTGTTTAAAAAAGATTAGCGGTCTCCAAATAGACTTGCTTCAGTTATTCACATTGACAATATCAGGTTAAAAATATTTATTTAAGTTTACTATTCTTAATTATGGTAATTAATAGCAGCTTTTATAAGGAATATTATTTAAAAAAAAGGCGTGCTACTAAAACAAGTAACAGCCAGATTATAAAGTATTTATTTAGAAAATTTATTCAAGGTTGCTTATCGTTTTGATAGCTGACAACAGCTGCCCTGAGATTACTTTGGTGTTCTGAAAGTAAACGATCGCCTTCGTCTTTTTCCAAACCAGTCCAGTGCATCAATAGCGCCAGCTTAACCCATTTACCACTACGTTCTAGTAAAAAACCAGCAGTTTCCCGACTTAAACCTGTGAGGTCTTGCAAAATTCGCAAAGCGCGATCGCGTAATTTTTGATTTGTTACTGCTACATCCACCATGCGATTGCCATAAACTTTGCCTAGCTTGACCATCACACCGCTAGAAAGAATATTTAAAGCTAATTTAGTGGCTGTACCAGCTTTCAGGCGAGTTGAACCGGCGATTATTTCTGGGCCTGTCAATAGGCGAATGTCAATATCGGCATCAAAGCTAACTTGTTCAGCAGGAACGCAGGCGATAAAAATAGTTGTAGCTCCTCGCTGACGAGCAGCATGAAGCGCACCGTGGACATAAGGCGTTGTGCCACCAGCGGTAATGCCAACTACGACATCTAATTGGGTAATTTGTCGTTGGGCGATCGCCGCCTCACCATCTTCAATGCTGTCTTCTAAATCTTCAGAACTACGTACTAGTGCGCCAGCACCACCAGCAATAATCCCCTGTACCAACTCTGGGGGTGTACAAAAAGTAGGTGGACACTCCGCAGCATCTAACACCCCTAATCTGCCACTTGTACCCGCACCGATATAAAATAGGCGCCCTCCGTGGCGCAAACGCTCTGCGGTGCGCTCAATTGCCTCTGCCAACTGAATTTTCGCCGCTGCAACTGCTGCGACGGCCTTTTGGTCTTCGTCATTAAACAACTCCACCAATTCCAGGGAACTAAGCTGGTCTAAGTTCAGACTATTAGGATTTACCAGCTCAGTTAAAAGATGCCCGCGTTCTTGCAAATTTGTCATTTGTCATTTGTCCTTTGTTCTACCCTACGCCGCCCTTTCTTTGGGCATCTATATGTTGTCCGTTGTCATTAGTCAGTTACCGACCAATGGCCAATGGCTAATGGCCAATGGCTAATGACCAATGACTAATGACTAATGACTAATTACAACAACCCTTCCAATTTGCGACGCATCTTCTCTAGTTCAGAATCAGACAATTCTGGTTCTTCTAGCGGCTGTTGATTGAGAGGGAAGGTGTCTTCAACAGTATCCTCCTTCTGGGCATCTTCTTGCCAGTCAGTTTTTTCGACGTTAAGTTCTGGGGGAGTTACAACTAAATTGCTGTTTTCTGGGATGATTTCCCATTCATATCCAGCACTTTCGCAAAATTCCTTGATTTCTTCAGCATCCATCGGCTCCGGTGTGGGTGCGGGGAAATCCTGAGCTTCTAACATCAGGGCAAAGCGTGTCGCATCGTCTTCTGACTCGAACATCAGAATTTTATTGCGTAGCTTGCCGCCGTAGGCATCGCCTTCCCGAATCGTGTGAATCCCCTCATTTTCCGTTCGAGCATTAAAAATTAACACAAAAACACGCATTGGTGTAATCATCTGTCCTTTTTAAGGTTTATTCATATTAAAGTTCGAGATTGTGCCTCAAAGAAAGTCACAGGAATAATTTTCACTCTATTCAGATTTTCCTGAAAACGCCAATATTATTAAGCATAAGTATTGGATCGACAAAATACCGTAACTCAACCAATGGGGTCTTGGGTTTAGTTGGCGTATCCTGGAAATGGCATACTGAACCAATGTGCCAGTTAATGCTTGTGTGTGCCAGCGACATCCGGCAATTAATACAGTGAAAGCAAATGACTAAATCTACCAATCAAGATATTCATTCCCCCTCCCCTATCCGCAAACGTATGTGGTTGCTGGTGTTGAGCCGGGGTAGCATTGCCTTGAGTGGACTTTTGCTGTTAGGAGTTATCGTTGGTATTTGGCGGTTGTGGACTTTTGTCCAAACAGAGTTAACACCGTTGGCACAACAAAGTCTAACTACTACACTCAACCGTCCGGTAAAACTAGGAAGAGTCACACAATTTTCGTTGACGGGAGTACAGTTTGGTGCTTCAGCTATCCCAGCCACACCTACAGATGCAGATCGGGCCACAGTCGAATCTGTAGAGGTGGGTTTCGATCTGTTACAACTAATTTTTAATCGCCATCTAAAGCTAGATGTAACCTTAGTCAACCCAGATATTTACATTGACCAGGATGACCAAGGGCGTTGGGTTTCCACTACCATCGTGTCATCAGGTGGAAGCAGTGCAATTAAAACCGATTTGGACTACCTGCGGTTTCGTAATGCCAAGCTGGCCTTGATGCCGGATGAGAGAGAGGGAGATGAGGAGGTAGAGGGGCAGGGGGGCAGCACTTCGGCTACGCTCAGTGACCGAGGGGCAGAGGGGCAGAGGGGCAGGGGGGCAGAGAAGCAGGGGGGCAAGGGAGAATACCCAAATTCTAATTCAGTAACGGCTCAACGCTCTGCTACCGCTAACAACACTCAGCAATTGCCGGTGCTATTTTCTCAACTCAATGGATCTGCTCAACTTTTAGCAAATAATCAGTTGATACGGTTTGAAGTTGGGGGTCAAGCAGACAGTGGTGGCAATATTTCCATTCAGGGAGAGACACGTTCTAAGGTGCTAGCAGGGACTTTCCAGGTGCAAGCACAAGATTTTCTGGCTGAGAATATTACTCGGTTGATTAAGTTACCAGTGAACTTACAGGCGGGTCGAGCCAATGGCGATTTGTTAGTTCGGTTGACACCAGGACAGCAAACTTTATTGTTTGGCAACGCTACTGTGCAAGGGGTAACGCTGCAAATACCCAAAGTTCCGCAATTATTGAGCAATAGCCAAGGAAACCTGCACTTCCAAGGAACGGAGTTGCAGTTAAATAATGTTACTAGCAACTACGGCAAAATTCCTTTAGTGGCTACGGGAATCATCGATTCTAAAGCAGGCTTGAAGTTAGCAGCGCGTGTCAATGCGGTAAGTTTGGCGAATGCCCAAGAGACTCTTAAGGTAAAATTACCTGTACCGATCGCTGGACAAGTACAAGCTTCTTTACAGATTACTGGAGCAACTAAAGAGCCAATTCTCTCCGGCTCAGTTGCGACGATTAAAACTGCCAGAATTGATAAAGTTGATTTTAATAGCATCAGTAGTAAGTTTGAGCTTGCTACTAGTTCCTCTTTAATTACCTTAAAAGATATTCAAGGTAAAGCCAAAGTTGGTGGTGAGATTACGGGCGCTGGTACAATTAGACTTGGTAAAAGTCCGCGACTGGATTTAAATTTCGCTGCCAAAAATGTTCCAGGGGATGCGATCGCCAAAGTCTACGAAACAACACCGACCTTTCAAATCGGCAATGTCTCTGGTACAGCTCAACTAACTGGCGCTCCTACCAATGTCCAAACTGTGGTACAGTTTCAAGCTCCCAATGGAACTTACCCCGGAACTGGTGAAGTTGCGATCGCTCCAAATCGCAACGTATCTTTCCGCAATGTGGCTCTGAATGTGAGTGGTGGGACAGTTCGGGCGACTGGTAGTTATGCCAATGAGCGTTGGCAAGCTGTGGCTGTTTCCTCTGGGGTGAAGTTAGAACCCTTTGTAGACAAGAGTCAACTGCAAAATGTCTCTTTGGCGGGAGCACAGTTCAATGGTCGTCTCCTCCTCTCAGGCAGCACAGCACCATTTGAAATTGCCACAATTCGCAGTGATGGTGCAGGAGTTCAAATTGGTGGCGGCACAGTTGCAGTTTCTAATATCCAACTGCAAGACCAAAGTTTCTCGGCTCAACTGGTAGCTAATGGTGTGCGGTTGGGACAAATATTGAAACAGTCTCCCCCGGCTTTAGATAATCCTTTGGCGGGAACATTCCAAATCGCAGGTAGCAGAGATGATTTCAGCCTAAAAACCTTCCGTGGCAGTGGCGAGGGTCGCCTTGCTATTGGCAGAGGTACGGTTACAGCCTCTAATATCCAAGTGGCGAATGGTGTCTATCAGGCACAAGTTCAGGCTAAGAATGTGCCTGTGCAGAAGTTGGGAAAAGTACCAAAGCAGTTTCAAGGGGCGTTAACTGGTAAGTTCGATGTAGCGGGTTCTGTTGATTCTTTTAAACCACAAACTATTCAAGCTAACGGTCAAGCGCGGATAAATGTTGCGGGTGGAACTATTACAGCCTCTAATATCCAAGTGGGTAATGGTGTATACCAGGCGCAAGTTCAGGCTACTAATGTACCTGTGCGGCAGTTGGCAGCAGTACCACCGCAGTTTCGAGGGACGTTAACTGGTCAAGTAAATGTGGCGGGTTCTGTTGAATCCTTCCAACCGCAAACTATCCAAGCCAGTGGTCAGGGACGGCTGGATGTTGGGGGTGGAACTATTACAGCCTCTAATATCCAAGTGGGTAATGGTGTATACCAGGCGCAAGTTCAGGCAACTAATGTACCGTTACAGCAGTTAGCAGCAGTACCACTACAGTTTCGAGGGACGTTAACTGGTCAAGCAAGCGTGGCGGGTTCTGTTGAATCGTTCCAACCGCAAACTATCCAAGCCAGCGGTCAGGGACGGCTAGATGTTGCAGGTGGAAATATTACAGCCTCTAATATCCAAGTAGCTAATGGTCGCTATCAAGCTGTAGTTGATGCTGCTGGTGTGGAATTAAATCGGTTAAATCAGCAATTGCGGGGACAGTTTGGCGGTCAGTTGCAATTAGCCGGTACGCTAGGATCGTCCAAATTAGCTGATGTGCGTGCTGCTGGACAGGTGCAATTATCCCAAGGTATCCCTGGTTTAGAGCAACCCTTGAGTGCTGCGATCGCTTGGAGTGGTGAAAGGCTGACTATTGAGCGAGCAACTGCTCCCGGTTTAAGTGTTACTGGTAACATATTAGCCAATGCAAAACAAGCAGGTATACCGGAAATTACTGCCCTAAATCTCAACGTCCAAGCCCAGAATTACAACTTAAAACAGTTACCAATTAATCTTCCCAATCAAGTTGCTGTGGCGGGGAGAGTAGATTTTAATGGTCAAATCACTGGTAAGCTGCCCTTACCAAATGTAGTAGGGCAAATCAACTTACGAGACTTGGTTGTTCAAGATATTGCTTTTGAGCCGTTGTTAACTGGAAACATCGATTCAGAACAGGGACGCGGTTTGAGTTTAAACTTGGCAGGTAATAGCGATCGCTTATCCTTCAATTTAGATGCCAATAATCGCCCGAAATCTTTCTTAGTCAAATGGCAGCAAGCATCAGCCACAGGTAATGTTCAAGGGAATGATTGGGCGCTGAAAGTTGCCAATTTCCCCTTACAAATATTGAATTTGACTCCGCCACCAATTACTCGATTGGGTGCTGGTAAGATAGCTGGGTTGTTAACTGGGGATGTGCTGTTTAATCAGCAGACATTGGCAACAACGGGAAATTTAGCGATCGCAAATCCGCAAATTGGCCGGGTTAAAGGCGATCGTTTAGCTGCTCAATTCCGCTACGGTGACGGTAAAGCTACACTCACTAATAGCGAATTTGTCAAAGGAAAAAGTAGCTACGCCCTTGTTGGTACTGTGGCTCAAAGCCCTAAAGGGCCTAAATTACAAGGTAAACTGAACGTCAAGCAGGGTGAGATCCAAGATGTTCTAGCTGTAGCAAAGGTATTTGATTTACAAAATTTGCCAGGTGGTTCAGCAGAAATCTACGGCACCGCAGCGGATCTGACTACCAACCCCCAAGGAACGCCAAATGAACCCTTATTAACCCAAATCCAACGGTTTTCTGAAATTGAAGCTTTGGTGGCAGAACAGGAAGAACAGCGACTTAATTCAACACCAATACCAGATTTGGCAGACTTAAAGGGGACTTTCAATGGAGAAGTGGCTGTAAATACAGCTACAGCCAATGGGTTATCAGTGGATTTTAATTTAAATGGGCAAGACTTTGCTTGGGGTAAAAAGGAAGAACGAAATCGTTTTTATACTGCCGAAAAAGTGATTGCCGAAGGCAACTTTGAGAACGGTGTTTTAAGTTTGCGACCATTACGAATTGAATCTCAAAACAGGCTGATTGCCTTTACGGGTAACGTTGGTGGTGATGAACAATCTGGTCAGCTGCGGGTGAATAATTTTCCAGTACAACTATTGAATAATGTTGTCAAACTACCAGTTGGAATCACAGGTAATCTTAACGGTACAGCAGCTTTAGCCGGCAGTATTGCTAATCCTCAAGCTAGAGGAGAATTGCAAATCACAGAAGGAATACTAAATCAAAGCAAAATAGAGTCAGCAACAGCAAGTTTCAGCTATGCCAACGGACGTTTAAACTTTGGTAGTACTGTAGCCGTTGCTGGCCCAAAACCTGTTGATATTACTGGCAGCATCCCTTATAAATTACCTTTTGCTTCCGTCGCACCAGACAGCGATCAAATCAGTTTGGATATGAAGTTGGAAAACGAGGGATTGGGGCTATTAAACGCATTGACTAATCAAGTGGTATTTGAGAAAGGTGAAGGAGAAGTAGACCTCAAAGTGCGAGGAACACTGAAAAAACCCGAAGTAAATGGAATTGCTACTGTCAATAATGCTACTTTTTCAGCCCAGGCTTTGCCACGTAAGCTGAGAGGTGTCACAGGTAGAGTGCTGTTTAATTTCGACAGCATCTTAGTAGAAAATCTTCAAGGTAGATTTAGCCGTGGGACGGTAGAAGCTGCTGGAGAAATTCCCATCTTCAACAATGAGAACGTAACTATCAAAAATCCCCTGACTGTTAATCTCGATCAGCTTGCATTGAATCTCAAGGGACTTTATCAGGGAGGCGCTAGTGGCAATTTGCAGATTACTGGTTCTGCCCTTAATCCCATAATTGGCGGTAGAGTAAATTTATTTGATGGTAAAGTATTGCTGGCAGAATCTACCGACACTGCGACATCTGCAAACGGTAGTATTGGCGTATCACCTACAAAAGATAATAAGCAGAGCAAATCTGAAATTGGGAATGGGACAGGAAATACTAACGCTAGATTTAATAATTTAGATTTGGAACTAGGTAAAAACGTCCAAATTACCCGTGACCCTATTCTCAACTTCCGCGCCAGCGGTAATCTCATAGTTAACGGCTTAATCAATCAGCCGATACCTGATGGCACTATTCAGTTAGAAAAAGGAGGGGTAAATTTATTTACTACCCAATTTAACCTTGCTCGTGGCTATAAACACACTGCAACTTTTAGTCCTTCTCAACCCCGCGACCCCAACTTAGATATTCGGCTATTTGCCAAAGTACTAGATGTAACTCAAAGTAATGACTTCAGCCGGGTAAATTCTACAGGTTTATCAGCGTTAGAGAGTGTTCGAGTCGAAGCTACTATCAACGGTTTAGCTAGCAAACTAAATGAAAATCTAGAATTAACAAGTAGTCCCTCACGTAGTCAAACCGAAATTGTTGCTCTTTTAGGAGGTGGATTTGTAGACACCCAAGGACGTGCAGACAGTACTTTAGGTCTGATTAATATTGCAGGTTCGGCTGTATTTAACAATTTTCAGTCAGCTTTTAACCAGATTGGGAGTACCTTTGGCTTAAGTGAACTGCGGATATTTCCTACCGTTATATCTGAGAATCCCGAAGCAGGAAGAAGCAATTCAACTTTAGAATTAGCAGCAGAGGCTGGGGTTGACATTTCTTCCAAAATATCCGTTTCCAGTATCAAAATTTTGACAACAAACGACCCCTTTCAATGGGGTATTAATTACCGGATAAACAATGAATTTCGCGTGCGTGCCTCCACTAACTTAACTGATGACAGTCGTGCAGTAGTGGAATATCAAAAGCGGTTTTAAAGAAATTTCTTCAATTACGAATTACTTCCTGTTCCCTCTTCTCCTGGCTTATCAATAGCTTGTTGTACTTGTTTAACATCCAATTCTAATGCTTCAGCAATTTGCTCTATACTTAAACCCAACTTAAGCAGACGTGGTATCGTATCGAGCTTTGTTTCTTTGCGAACCTCTTCTTTTACTTCCTGCTTTGTTTCTTCCTTTACTTCCTGGTAAAATTTAGTTTGTCTCCAATCGGTTAATCCAAACATTGCTTCTAACTCCTGCTGACTTTTGTTTACAAATTTGTATATAAGCATTCTCTCTACTAATTCTAAAAGATTGCTCCGGTTAGCTTCATCCGTTTGTTGTACTTGTTTTATCAAGTTTTTCGCTTGCTGTACGGCTCGATCTTCGGCTGCAACTACTAACTTAATTATGCCTAGCCCAATCGAAGATGATGGTACTTTATCTAATTCGTCTAAATAAATTATACGAATTTGCTGTGGAGCTAATGATGTTTGATAAATGAATGGTATACCTGGATCGAGATTACGTTGAGCAAAAAGTAATACTGCTTGCCAGCGACGTTGAGGTTTATATTGATTTATATAGAAGAAAGCTTCTGTAATTATTCGCCAGTAAATATCATCATCGCGCTGAAACTGTACTTCAACAAAATATATTGTGTCTTCTGGGTAGTCAGGTTTTGGTAAGAATAAGCCATCGATGCGACGTGCTAATTCTTTGATTTCTACTGAGGTAAATTGGTAGTGTAATGCTAAAGCTTGCGATTGTTCCAAAAGTTCAAATAACACACCTGGAATAGTTTGAAATAAGGTGTAAAAAATCGTGTCTGTTTTCATGCACTCTCGATATTTGAATATTTTCAGATTATCGGAGATGAGGGAAGATGATTTTTCTAAATTTATTAAATTGTGATATCATCACCTTGTTGATTAATAGCTAATCGCAAAACTGACAATCCTAAAATTATCAAAAATAGCACTAGACCAATTGTGCAAGCATAGCTAATTTCCAGGTTATTGAAGGCTTGCTCATATAAATAATAAACAATCGTCTTCGAGCTACTGAGTGGGCCTCCTTGAGTCATAATGTAGACTTCTTCAAAGACTTTGGTCGCAGAAATAGCCGAAATTACCGCCACTAGGGCTAAATATGGCTTCATTAAAGGTATGGTAATATCCCAATGTTTGCTGATACCATCAGAGCCATCAATAGCTGCGGCTTCGTACACATCAGCGGGAATTGATTGCAACCCCGCTAAATAAATCACCATGTAGTAGCCTAATCCCTTCCACACGGTGACAGCCATGACGCTGGCAAGAGAAATTGGTACAATGCCAAAAATTTTTGCTGGGCTAGTTAGCCAAGGAATACCTTCTGGAAAAAGACCTAAAGCTTTAAATAACTGATTCAGTAATCCGTTTTCTGCATACAGCCATTTCCAAGCGATTCCTGCAACCACCATTGAAATTACCACTGGAGTGTAGTAAGCTGCTCTAAACCAATTCATCCCCCGCAGTTTCTGATTTACCAAAATTGCCAGTATTAAAGGAGCAATTACTAAAATTGGTACTACACCCACAAGATATAAAAAAGTGTTTTCCAAGGTTTTCCAAAAAACTACATCCTTCCAAAGCTTGAGGAAGTTGGCGAAACCTATCCATTGTGGTGGCTGGGCAATGTCTTCATAACTGGTAAAACTGAGGTAAAACGCTTGTAGTGCAGGCCAAAAGACAGTTAAGCCTAAAAGGACTAAGGCGGGTAATAAAAATAAATAAGGGGTAAGCCGCTGTTTGATGAAGATCCAATTTTTAGGTATCAATTGATTCATAGGAAGTTTTATAGTTATTTTCACTTTGTCAGAAAAAGAATTTGGAGATGTGAGTAGATTTAAGCTTCAATATTTTAAGGGCATTATTTGCTTGTGTAAGCATTGGCGTAGCCTCTCGTAGAGAAGCTCGTCGTAGAACATCACTAATTAATAACTTGGAGATCAACTGCAATGGAAACTCAGCACAATCCGCCAATTGAACATCAAAATGTCCCCATAAACCACCGTGGACTGCATGATTTTTTGTATAGTTCTGACAACGAACACGCCCCCATTGAGGTGAGTATAACTCCTGAACTGGCAAATAATGGTACTGAAATCATTGACTTTGAGACTTGGAGTGTGGCTGCTCAGAACGCTAAAATTGCCGGAGTTTACGCAGTATTAGATGCAGAACGCCGCACGCAGTACATTGGCTATTCTCGGAATGTGTTGCTTTCCCTAAACGGCCATCTTCGCCAAAATGGCGAACAAAAGTGTGCTTTTGTCCGCGTGCAAGCATTCAAGTTTCCCAAACGTCAAGAAATGGAAGATTTGCGAGATGCGTGGATAGCAGAACTCGAAAGTACGCCACCTGGTAATGCAAATGATTGCGGAATGTGGTCTAGTACGGTAGGTGAAGCGACTAAGGCGGTAATGTCAGAAGCCCAACTTCAAGCCTACGAGGAGAAAAAGCTAAAACTGCGGAAAGCAATGGCTGATACAACTCTTTCTAAAGAGTTAGAAACAATAGATGCGAGTGAAGCCGAACGTCAGCGTCAACTTGAAGCTGCTGTGAACAACGATGACTGGAGTGTAATTATCGACGCACAGACACAGGAAACTAAGTATTGATTTTTGTCTGCTTGATTGCGCTATCTAACTTTTTGAGTAATACCAATTCAAAATTTTGACCCTTAATAAAACATTTATGTCCCAAAAAACTTTCCAATTCTAGGCAATGTTTAATAAAAATATAACAAGCAAGACTTAAGTAATATTAATAAATATTTATAAGGCTGCTCAATAAAACTTCAAATTCAAAATTGGGGAATAGAGTTGATATTATAAACATCTCTATTCTGTACTTCTCACCCTTTCAAACAAAGCTCGATAGACAGGCTCACCCTTTTTTTGCGTGCCTATTTCCCGTTCTGTGGGTACTGGTAGCGGATTTTCGGCTAGCCATTCTCCTATACCAACTTTCTGAAAAGCTGAATTAGCAGCAAAGCGATCGCGCATTTCCACAGCCACAAATTCCATATCTGATTGCAGAAATACCAACCCCCCAACCGCGAGATAATTAGCTAAGTCTGCCACTAATTCTGGTTGGACTACACGACGTTTAGCGTGGCGGGTTTTAAACCAAGGATCGGGAAATTGAATAGTAACGCGTTGTAAACTTCCTAGAGGCAGGGAAGATAAAAGCGAGCGCAGTGAATTATTCACATTGCAAAATAAGTAGTGCAGGTTTGTTAAACCTAACTCAGAACGTAACTTATTCGCTTCCACCACCAACGGTTCCCGAATTTCCAAGCCGAGAAAATTCCAGTTGGGTTCTATCTTAGACATATTCAACAAAAACAGTCCCTTAGCGCAGCCAATATCTAAATGTAGTGGTTGATTTGGCTTTGCATAAATTTTTTCCCAGTCAAGGGGACTTGCTGGTGTTTGATACTTTTTACCAAGTGGATTAACATGCTGGCGGACTCGGACTGCTGCCAAAATTTGTTCTCCTTTACGTGAAAATATCCTGTGTTGAAATTTCAGGTTATATCAATTCAAAAAATGTTTGCGGCCAAACACCCCACCCTCACTGACACGCACCCTCCCCGAAGCCTTGGAGAGGGTTGGGTAAGGTCTTTATCTATGTATTGCATTCTTTTTTCAAATTGGTATTACAAGGAAGTTTAGCAAAAGTATGCCAAAATTTATCGGTCTATGATTCAATTGCCTACCCAGCAGCAAGTTTGTACAACAGTATCATTCAAATACGTCATCCTTACACTGTTTTTTTAGGTTTTCGAGAAATTTATATTTTGGAAGTCCCTCATTTTGCATTAATCTCTAGAATTAAAATGCCTTAGCACATTTGCTTTAGTCGTGGAGGGAGGAAGCTTAAACAGTGGATATTTTAGATTTGTTTTACAAGGGTGGGCCAGCGATGTGGCCAATGCTCGTTCTGTCGATTCTGGCTTTGAGTGTGATTTTCGAGCGTATGTGGTTCTGGTTGCGAATTTTGACTCAGGAAAAGCAAATAGTCGATCGCATCCTGGATGCTGCCCAGGATAATTGGGAAGTAGCTGCGGATATTGCAAAACAAGCAAGCCATCAGCCTGTCGGGCGTTTTCTCTACGCCCCTCTACGTTTCGCGAAAACTGATGCAGAAACTTTTCGACTAGCACTGGAGGCTACAGCAGAAGACGAATTAGCTGGGATGCGGCGAGGCGAAAAACTTTTAGAAGCCGTGATTGCTCTAGCGCCGTTGCTAGGATTGTTGGGAACAGTTTTGGGTTTAATCCACTCTCTTCGCTCAATTCGGATTGGCGATTTGGGAACTGAATCTACTGCTGGGGTGACTACTGGTATTGGTGAATCCTTAATTAGTACGGCAAGTGGGCTAATAGTTGCCATTATTAGTTTGGTATTTTACCGCCTATTTCAAAGTTTTGTAGTCAACCAAGTCAAAGTTTTTCGGAAGGCAGGGAATGAGATGGAATTGCTCTATCGCCAGTCTCCTCCTGACTTTAGCAATAGGACATCAGCAATTGTGCGAGAAAATTTCACTCCACCCCGCAAGCCAGGAAAGACTAGAGTTTCTGAACCTCCTGAACCTCCGAATACACCTAATTAATAGTCAATAATTCAACCCCCAAACCAGGTTTGTGAGTGAGACATGAAAGTTAATCTACATAGTCCAATTGAAGAAGTCCAAATTCAAATCATCCCTTTAATTGATGTCGTTTTTTGTATCCTGACATTTTTTTTATTAGCGGCTTTACAATTTACACGGCAACAGGCAATAAATGTTGATTTGCCTAAAGCCAGCCCCAGTACAGTTTCTGGAATAACGTCACAGAGTGGAAGTGTGATTGTGACCATCGATGCTGTGGGCAATACTTACATAGAAAAACAGCCTGTAAAACAGGAAGATTTGAGACAGAGTTTAAAACAGTATCTGCAAGCAAACCCCAATGCCGTTGTCGTGCTGAATGCTTCGCGCACAGCAACTTACAATGATGTGATTGAGACATTGGATTTGCTACGACAAGTAGGGGGCGATCGCGTTTCTTTGGGAATTATTCCTGGCCAATCTCAACCATCCATAAACTCGCCTAACCAGCCTGCTGTCCCTTCTTTCCCAATCAATCCTGGAACTGGTGCATTACCAGGAATCAATCCCGAAGGGAATATTACCCCAAAATTCCCCTTAGCACCTAATTCTGTACCCTTTCCTAGCATCACTCAGCCTCCAGCTGGCCAAGGCATCAGTCCTATCAATCCTGGTATTTCTCCGGTGGTTCCTAACTCAACAGCGCCTCAAGCGCCTGTAGCACCCAAAAAAAACCAACCTCCTCTTAAAAGATGAGATAGGGGAATGGGGAATTGGGGATGGGGCATAGGTTATTCTCTTTGTCTCTTTGTCTCCTTGTCCCCCACTCATCATTCCCAATTCCCCCTTCAAGTCTTTTACCAAACCTAAAGATATCTAGAATAAATCTCGGCTAAAGAAAAAAAAGCTGCTAATTTACAAATAATTGGTTGAGCTTTAAAGATTTTTCCACCTATAGATTGAGGAACATAATCACCAATTACCATCCACATTTCATACCAAATTGGGGAAGGATGTTCAAATAGGTTAACAGATTGAAAAGCGCTTGTATCAAGCGTGCTTCAGTGTGTCCTAATTACGAACTACGAATTACGAATTACTAATTAGTATCAGGGGTTGTGGCATGAACATCGTGACGCTTTTAATTGTTTGGGTCGTAACCGCTATCAGCTTGTTGATAATTAGTAAGTTGCCTTTGGGAGTTGAAATTGATACTCCTGGTAAAGCGTTTCTTTCTGCCGCAGTTCTTGGTATCGTAACGGCAATAGTCAGACCGATTTTAAGCCTCATTTTTGCAGTACCAAATCTACTCACTTTGGACTTATTATCCGGCATTTTCACATTTATGATTGCCGTGGTTTGTTTTAGTATTGCTGCTTGGTTAGTAGAGGGCTTTCGCTTGCGCTACGGAATTTGGAGCGCTGTTATTGGGGCATTTACGCTGACTATAATTAACAGCTTAATATACAAAATATTGGGCGTCTAAGGCTAAGAGTTAGGAGTGAGGAGTTATTAACAATTCCTCACTCCTAACTCTTAACTCATCATTGTCAAATTCTAACTATTCGTTGGAACTTGGGGGAGCAACTGGGGTAGTTGATTGTTGTTTACGTTGCTCGCGTTTTTTGCGATCGGCTGAGAGGATATCTGCCATCACTACTAGCGCTTGCGCCATTTTATCTAGGTTAGAACGGTATAACTCCAAATCCTTGTTGAGTTTGTCATCGGAGAGGTGCAAGCCAGCAGCGATCGCTTTTAGCGCCTCAGTGAGTTGCTTTTCGTCTCTGACTAATTCGGGATCTGATTGTTCTAATAACGAAAATACACCAATTGCGAACAAACGGTTGTATTTAAAGTTAGGATTATTGGCGATCGCTTGTAGGTTTGCTTGCAAGTCAGCATCTCTATCTAAGTAAGTAGTTTGGCCCAGCCACCCAATTAAATCTTTAACTGGCAAACCTTTAGCTACAGCTTGCAATCTTTGGGCATCCTGTCGATATTGTTGCGGATCTTTTTCTATAGCCTGACATAAGGCGTTAAAAATTGATTCTCGATCCCGTTCTGGTTGATAGCCTTCCATGAAGCGGTCAAAAGTAGTGACGACACCCAAGGCATAAATTGGATTGTAGCTAAAATCGATATTTACTGACAGCAGATGCATTTCCACCATCAATTCTTCTACTACCCGACGATAAATAGTGTTGATCGGACGGGTGTGAAGATTGTAGAAAGTTCGCTTTGTATCAGAGACTGTACGGACGTTATTCACAAAGAAAAAAGAAATGTTAAGGGCGACGTATCTTTATTTTCTCGCTTAAAGGCTACTTTGCCAAGTTGAGCTTTTAGCGGGTGACGGTTTCATTTACAATATATACACATCAAAAGTATTTTATAAGCTGGTAATTAGAGCAAATAAGACCTTTTCTCCTAAAAAACTAGCCAAAAATTATTATCCTTAACGATTTATTGTATTTATGAACTTCTCGCCACAGTTAATTGCTTTAGGTGAGTACCTAGCTGGTGAATTTGATAATCGGGAACAAGCCATAGCAGAACCAGTTTGGTATGTCCACCTCCGTCTGTGGCAAAGACCAGTTAATCTGTTCGCAGAAGATAGCATCACCTTATTTGCTGAACAGGCTAACGTTATTACCTTAGATCAACCTTATCGCCAGCGAATTATCCGGTTGCGTCAAAGCAGCGACTCTGACGCAACGGTGGAAGTACAATATTATATGCCTCAAGATCCAGGTGCATTAAAAGGCGCAGGTGATAATCCTGCTTTATTAAACACACTGACATCCGAACAATTAGATTTACTACCAGGTTGTATCCTAACAGTTACTCAGGAGAAACTACCTGGCGATCGCTATAAGTTTACCGCTACCCCACTACCAGAGACTAGTTGTAGCTTTACTTATCTTGGCAATAGCATCCATGTTTCTTTGGGTTTTGCAGCTACAGCGACAGAATTTCACAGCTACGACAAAGGAATTGATCCCGCAACTGGAAAAGCAACCTGGGGAGCGATTATGGGCCCTTATCGCTACACCAAGCGAAATCAGTATTCAATAAAATAAAGTTATGAGTTATGAATTAACTCCTCACTCTTAACTTCTAACTCTTTTTTAGCTGGCAATGCTACGAGGTACACCTTCTAAAGCTTCCTCTTCTGTTTCAAAGATTTCAAAAACAGTATCCATCATCGTCACTTCAAACACGAGTTTGGCTTCTGGATGTACATTGCAGATGCGGAAACTGCCTTTGACTTTATCAGCATCACGCATTCCAGCTACCAAAGATGTAAGACCAGAACTATCAATAAAATTTACCTGAGCCAAATTTACAACTACATGGCGACTGAGTTTGGAAATACACTCTTGTAACTTCAGGCGAAATTGCCAAGCCGTGGTGATATCCAGACGGCCTGATGGTGTCAAGACGATAACAGTGTTTCCGTCTTGGGTTGTATAAGTTTTTTGGTCTATATGAATCACTAAAGCCCTCCCCGTGGCATTCCTTTTAAGATTAACTAGTGACAGAATTTTCTAATGCTGTCACTTGAGATTAACAAGCTATAGCTAAATTTGTCACCCTTTTCGACTAAGTGCTTAACTTTAGTAGTTATAACTCACCAAAATAGTGGGGAGTGGGGAATGAGGGAAATGAGACAGCGGGGGAAGATCGCTTTCTTATAACTCCAAACTCCAAACTCCAAACTCAGCACGGGCTAAACCCTAGCTATCCGCTAACAGCACTCAGAACTATTTGGGTGTCCAATTGATCCAATCTTGAGGTTTGAGGAAAGTGTCATACAACTCGGCTTCAGGGGAATTGGGTTCCGGTTGATAGCCGTATTCCCAGCGCACTAAGGGAGGTAGGGACATGAGAATTGATTCGGTGCGTCCATTGGTTTGCAGACCAAAAATAGTGCCTCGGTCATAAACCAAGTTGAATTCTACATAACGTCCCCGGCGGTAGAGTTGAAAATTCCGTTGGCGATCGCCATACTCTATCCCATTGCGCCGTTCTACAATTGGTACGTAGGCTGGTAAAAATGCTCTGCCACAGTCTTGCACAAAGCCAAACAAATCTTCCCAATTGCGGGTTGCTGGTGTTCCCACTTGGTTGCTATAAATAGCCGCTTCCCCATTGGGATTTGGCCCGCGATATAAAGCACCCTGCCCATCTTGGTAATCAAAAAACAGACCACCTACACCCCTTGTCTCGTCACGATGCTTGAGGTAGAAATATTCATCACACCACTTCTTAAACACCGGGTAATACTCTGGGTGGTGTTGGTCGCAAGCCTGCTTTAATGTTTTGTGTAAATGTGCCGCATCTTCAGCAAAGGGGTAATAAGGTGTCAAGTCAAGACCGCCACCAAACCACCACACTGGCCCCGCTTCAAAGTAGCGATAATTGAGATGAACTGTAGGCACATAAGGATTGCGAGGATGTAAGACCATTGAAGTGCCTGTGGCATAAAAGCCATGCCCTGCGGCTTCCGGGCGTTGGGTTAAAATTGAGGGTGGCAAATGGGAACCCTGAACTTCAGAAAAGTTTACACCTGCTTGTTCAAATATTGCACCATCTCGCAGCACGCGCGATCGCCCTCCTCCTCCTTCTGGGCGTTCCCAACTATCTTCATTAAACTTAGCCACACCATCTAGTTTTGCCAATGATTCGGTAATTTCGACTTGCAGTTGTTTCATAAACTGACTGACCCTAGCCTGAGCGTCAGGTGCTGGCAAAGACTTGGATGATTCTGCTTCTACAGTTGGTGTTTGCGAGTTGGTCAACATAGATTCCCGAACCTAAATTACAATTTCCAGAAAGCCACAAATTTTTCATTTTAAAATTTGGGGGAAACACGCGCCAACAATCTAGCTCTATTTGCCCAACCCGCTTTTTTCTTCCTGGGTTAAGCATTTATACGATTGATGGGCATCACTAGAGTTATTTTCCCTCAAATGCGTATAGGCTTGTATATTGAATTAGTTTTTTTTGAAATTATTAATTGGAATATTCTGGTATAAAGACTAAATTTTAGTCTTAAGCTTGAGGTATCAACGATTTGACTGGCCCACTCAGAAATTTTTTACCATATTGCTGATGTTGGCTGTTAGGGTGTGTATCGAATCGGGGCTTGCTATGTTTAGGGCATTTTTGAGAAAGTTTTAATTTAGCAGTTAAGCGTAGTTTAACGCCATACCAGAGTTACCAGAAAGTGTCTAGGGAGGAGGATTAGGAAAATGCAAGGCTGGTTATCCAAATTCATCCACCGCAAACGTCGTCGGTTTTGCGCTTCTCTGGTGTGGACTTATCGAGAGATTAGTTCTGCTTCTGTAGATGAATTGTGGCAAAAAGTGGTTGACTTAACAGATGTTTCTTGGCATCCACAACTTAAGAGTACTAATGTTCCCCACGGATTAGTACCCAAACCAGGATTAATTTTTCAAGCTGTAACACGCTTTTCACCGATTCCTATCAGAATTTTTGTAGAACGCGTCAATCCCAGAGAGATGCTGAGTATCCGCGTGATGGCGATTCCTGGAATAGAGGAACGGATAACTTACCAAGTAGAGTCAACAGTTTGTGGTACTTGTTTGTCTTATTCTGTAACCCTACGGGGTTGGTTATCGCCCTTGATTTGGTCTTTATCTCGTCCTTATGCAGACCGCGTTGCACGATCTTTAGTCGAGGCAGTAGAAAAGACGGCATTACCAGCGGTATCTGGTAATAAAAAATCCCTTAATGACAGTTGTTTTGATTTTTAGGTATTGGGGATTCGGGAACAAGCAAAGGAGCAGCACTTCTCTACGAGAGGCTGCGCTCTGATTACCGAGGAGCAGGGGAGCAGGGAAGCAGGGGAGCAGGGGAGAAGAGTTTTCTCCCCTCAGCAAGAGTACCACCCTGCTCTTCTGTTTCTTTTAAATGCCCAATGCCCAAAGAAAGTTAAGATTCTATTAGGTAATAATGCTATTTGTTAAGTTTTATCACGGCAGTAACAGTGATAAAACTTCGCTGACCTTACTTAAGAAGGCATCCAGTTAATAGCTAAGATGTTCCTCACAAGTGTATTTATTCTTTTTGAATTTTGAATTTTTATGTACGATGTCCTCGATTCCCGCTCTGTCTTAGAAGTTTTGCGACCAGTTGAAGACCCAGAACTCCGCAAAAGTCTGGTAGAACTGAATATGATTCGCAACGTAAAAATTGACGGTGGTAAGGTTAGTTTCACTTTAGTATTAACCACTCCTGCCTGTCCTTTACGTGAATTTATTGTCGAAGACTGTCAGAAAGCTGTCAAAAAACTCCCAGGCGTTACAGATGTCAGCATAGAAGTGACGGCAGAAACACCGCAACAAAAAAGTTTACCCGATCGCACTGGCATTTCTGGAGTCAAAAATATCATTGCTGTTTCCAGCGGTAAAGGTGGCGTTGGTAAAAGTACGGTTGCAGTGAATGTAGCAGTGGCTCTAGCCCAAACTGGAGCGAAAGTCGGCTTGCTAGATGCTGATATTTACGGGCCCAATGACCCCACCATGCTGGGTTTGTCTGATGCTCAAATTACTGTGCGTTCTACTGAAACAGGTGACATCCTGGAACCTGCTTTTAATCACGGCGTCAAATTAGTTTCAATGGGCTTTTTGATTGACCGAGATCAACCAGTAATTTGGCGGGGACCTATGCTCAATGGTGTAATTCGCCAGTTTCTCTATCAAGTTGAATGGGGTGAACTGGACTATCTGATTGTAGATATGCCACCGGGAACGGGAGATGCTCAGTTAACTTTAACGCAAGCAGTGCCGATGGCAGGGGCAGTAATTGTCACCACGCCGCAAAACGTAGCTCTGTTAGATTCTCGCAAGGGATTGCGGATGTTCCAGCAAATGAATGTTCCGGTATTGGGGATCGTGGAAAATATGAGCTATTTTATCCCCCCCGATCGACCAGATAAGCAATATGACATTTTTGGTTCCGGTGGTGGCTCCAAAACAGCTGCTGAATTGGGAGTGCCACTGTTGGGGTGCGTACCGCTAGAGATTTCCACGCGAGTTGGTGGTGATAGCGGTGTACCGATAGTTGTTGGCGATCCAGATTCAGCTTCAGCAAAAGCATTAACAGCGATCGCTCTTACTATTGCTGGTAAAGTATCAGTTGCTGCCCTGACATAATTATAAATTTTGATTTCTATCTACTTCCTGGGCTATAGCTTGGGAATACTAGGGACTGGGTGTTAGGGATTAGAGAAGTTGGGGAAGAATAAATATTGATTATTGACTAATTCTCAAACCCCAATCCCCAACAATTAAAGCTAAAGTCTAAACTGGCACAATGTTGTTAAAACGATCGCTCCCCAAAATTCGCTGGAAGTCTTGGGTTAAGCCCTGGCAGCATGTAGATTGGCTACTTTTTTGTTTGCCGATTGCTGTCAGTATTTTTGGCGGCCTGATGATTCTCAGTACGGAACTGAAGCAGCCAGTAACTGACTGGTGGTGGCACTGGATGGTAGCGGGTATCGGCGTGCTTATAGCCCTATTTTTATCTCGCATCCGTTACGAACTCTTGATGCAGTGGCACTGGGTAACATACACACTGACAAACTTCAGTTTAATTGCCGTGATGATTGCTGGTACTAGCGCCAAAGGGGCACAACGGTGGATTAGTATCGCCGGGTTTAACGTGCAACCCTCAGAATTTGCCAAAGTCGGCATGATTATCACGTTAGCAGCTTTACTACACAGGCGGACTGCTTCTAGCCTCGAAGGTGTTTTCCGCGTTTTGGCAATCACCGCTATACCTTGGGGATTAGTATTTTTACAGCCAGATTTAGCAACATCACTAGTCTTTGGTGCGATCGTCTTAGGAATGCTTTACTGGGCAAATGCTAACCCAGGCTGGTTAATTCTGATGATTTCTCCGGTGGTTGCCGCCATTTTGTTTAGTATATCTTGGCCTTTAACAGAGCCGATAGTTTTATTCAAAGAACTATCTTTTGGGCCATTAGGATTAATTTGGTCAGTTGCAATGGCTATTGTGGGCTGGCAAACTCTTCCCTGGCGTCGATTTGGTTTAGGTGCTATCGGTGCGTGGACTCTCAATATATTGGGTGGCGAATTAGGAGTCTTCGCCTGGAACCATGTTTTGAAAGAGTATCAAAAAGACCGACTAACTGTATTCATGAATCCCGATCACGATCCACTCGGCGCAGGTTATCACTTAATCCAATCTCGCATTGCTATTGGTGCTGGTGAAATCTGGGGATGGGGTCTGTTCAAGGGGCCAATGACGCAACTGAATTTCGTACCGGAACAGCATACAGACTTTATTTTTTCCGCAGTGGGGGAAGAATTTGGTTTTATTGGTTGTTTGGTAGTGCTGTTTGTCTTCTGCTTAATTTGCTTGCGTCTACTGCATGTTGCCCAAACCGCCAAAGATAACTTTGGTTCCTTGTTGGCTATTGGCGTTTTGTCCATGATTGTGTTTCAGCTGATTGTCAACATTGGCATGACTGTTGGTTTAGCACCTGTGGCAGGAATTCCCCTACCTTGGATGAGTTATGGGCGTTCTGCGATGCTGACTAACTTCATTTCCTTGGGAATAGTAGAATCGGTAGCAAATTTTCGACAAAGGCAGAAGTATTATTGATTCGTCATTAGTCATTTGTCCTTTGCTAATAACTAATGACAAATGACTATTAACAAGTATTAAGCTATTAAAAGGAAACAAGCGAGGCTAAAAAAATGATTCTGCCTGGAGCAACTGTTCGCGTCAAGAATCCCGCAGATACCTATTATCGCTACGAAGGACTCGTGCAACGGCTGAGTGACGGCAAAGTAGCCGTATTATTTGAAGGTGGTAACTGGGATAAATTAGTTACCTTCCGCCTGAGCGAATTGGAACTCGTAGAAACCACCGCCGGTCGTAAAAAAGCCAAATAAGATTAGTCATTAGTCATTTGTTCTTTGTCATTTGGCAAAAACTAATGACTAATGACCAATGACTAATGACTAAATCACTATGCGCCTCCCCCTACCACAGTTTGCCACTGGCGATCGCCATCCGAACCACATTGCGGAGGTGATTGAAACTACTAGTACCGAATTTTTAGCTCAGTGTTTAGAGCCAGAAGATTTAAGCTTTCCCTCGATGCCACCCTTTGGTAGTTGGGTCTGTTCTGTAGATGAAGAATCTGGCAATCAAATTTATGCTGTAGTGTATTATGCCACAACTATGCCCATAGATTCCGTACACAGGGCGAGAGCATTAGGGTTGTCATTGCAAGACTTACGGGAGGAACAACCCCAAATATTTGCCATGCTCCGCACAGAATTCCGGGCTGCGATCGTGGGATTTGAACTATCTTCGCAAAATCAAAGTTATAACCAAAGAGTATATCAGTATCTTCCACCCCGTCCCCCGCAAATTCATCAAGCTGTTTATCGATGTGAACCAGAAGCTATCATTAAATTTACTGAAGAACTAGATTTTTTACGGACACTGCTGTGTATAAATGGTGCGCCAATAGAGTCTTTAACCGCAGCTGCCATTCGAGATGTATACCAGTTACGCAAAGCTGACCGACAATGGCTAATTAAAGCTGGACGTAGCTTAAGTGTGCTACTTAAAGACGACTACGATCGCTTACGGTTCATTTTGAGTCAAATCCACCCGTAGGTAGTTAATTCTTAAATAATCGCCTAGTTAGTGTAAATTAAGAAGATTTTTGATTTTTCGTCAGGTGGCTTCTCTATTTATTCATATTGATCGGGCGATCGCCCCCAAGGTAATCGCTGTTTTACCATAGCCCCTTCAATTCCTACATCATGGAACTCATATCACAAGTTCTTGTTCTGGAACCAACTTCCCAAGTTCTTGGCAAAGAACCAATTGTTCCCTTTGCTATTTTGCTGGTGGTCATCTTAGTTATACCGATCGTGTTTGAGCGGCTAAGATTACCAGCATTAGTGGGTTTGGTTTTCTCAGGGCTAGTACTTGGGCCTTCAGGTTGGAATCTTTTTCAGTCTGACTCACCGATGATTAACCTACTATCAGACATTGGGTTAATTTATTTGCTGTTTGTCGCTGGGCTAGAAATTGATTTAGAACAATTTCGCCGAAAAAAAAGTCGTGCCTTTGGGTTTGCTAGCTTTACTTTCTGTGTACCCCTACTCATGGGAACTTTAGTAGGGCTGATTTTAGGCTATGGCTGGAATACTTCAATCTTAATTGGCTCTTTATTCGCTTCCTATACCCTTTTGGCATACCCCATAATCAGCCGTTTGGGAGTGGTAAATAACGAAGCTGTTACTGTCACCATTGGAGCTACAATTTTTACAAATATTGGCGCAGTACTGGTATTAGCCATTTGTGTAGCTGTCTCTCATACTGAAGCATTCAGCTTTGCGAAACTACTCACTTTGTCGGGTTGGTTAATTATTTACTCTGTGGCCGTTGTGACAGGCTTTGATTGGGCAGGCAAAGAATTTTTCAAACGGTCTGGAGACGATGAAGGAAACAAGTTTTTGTTTGTGTTGCTTTCTGTGTTTCTGGCAGCTGTGGGCGCTCAATTGATTGGGGTAGAAAAAATTGTTGGTGCTTTTTTAGCGGGTTTGGCGGTGAATGAAGCTGTGGGTGAAGGCCCAGTCAAAGAAAAGGTGGTCTTTATTGGCAGTGTGCTGTTCATTCCCATTTTCTTTGTTGACCTTGGCTTACTGATCGATTTACCTGCTTTTGCAAACAATCCGAACACGCTTAAGTTAACGTTGTCGATCGTAGTTGGTTTGATTGTCAGTAAATTGATCGCAGCTTTGTTGACAAAACTGGTTTACCGCTATAAATGGCAAGAAATGCTAACGATGTGGTCGCTGTCACTTCCCCAGGTTGGTACAACCTTAGCAGCAACGTTAGTGGGATATCAGGCTGGGTTGCTGCCACTGGAAGTATTACACAGTGTGATTATTTTAATGCTTGTCACATCAACCTTGGGGCCGTTGATAACTAGTCGAATAGCTGTTGGTTTGAATTCCCCACCAGATGAAGATCCAGCACCACCCCTAGCTGAGGAGAACACATTAGAAACAGACAGTGCTTTTACTATAGTCGTGCCTATATATAATCCTCAGACCCAGCAGTATTTGATTGAAATGGCCGCTTTATTAGCGCGTCAGTCTCAGGGCAAAATTATACCTTTAGCGATCGCTACTGCTGCTGCTCAGATGGATGCGCCCCAGTTAGAAGCGTCTCTACAACGGAGTGAGTGGTTATTAAATAAAGCCACGACACAAAGTCGAGCCTTGGACGTAGGTGCAGAACCAATGCTGCGAATCGATGATGCCTTTGCTCAAGGAATTAGCAGAGCAGCTCGCGAACAAAAGGCTAATTTAATTGTTATGGGTTGGGGTAAACGAACTGGGTTACGAGCGCGTTTATTTGGGAATGTGATTGATGGTGTGCTTTGGGCATCTCATTGTCCAGTAGCAGTGACACGTCTAGTAGAATCACCGAAAAAAATTCAGCGGATCTTAGTACCAATAGAAAATTTAACAGCACCGACATTACAACCTGTACAATTTGCCCAGATGCTAGCAGAGGCAAATCAGAGCCACATTACTGTGCTGAATGTGTGCGATCGCCGCACTAGTTCTAGTAAAATTGCTTGGAGGCGATCGCATCTCTCCCTATTGGTATCTAAATTGGCTTTAGCCAATGCCCCAGAAATTCAAATTATCGCTCACGAAAATGTTGCCCAAGCAATTTTGCAGGCAGCAAGATTATATGATTTAGTAGTTTTACCTTTTATACGTAATCGTACCAGTCCTGGAGGGTTAGCCATTAGCGATGTCACAACCCAGCTAGCCAGACAACTCACCTGCTCAATTATCATGCTTGGAGAACCGCAACGCACTCAAAGCACAAATTTAATTATGTCTACTACGGTTAGCAGCATTACATCTGCTGTATGATGTAAGGCAGAATACAGTTCAAGTAAGTGGACTTTGGCTGCGTTAGGGTAGTCTGCCGGAGGCATCAAATTTCCGAAAATATTGGCAATAAATGAATCGCCTGTAGGGATTTACATCTGTATTATTTGCATATATTTGTAGCGCGAGTGTCAACCCGAACTCGACTAATTTTTGGTATCCAATTCAAAACTTAATAACCGTAAAAATACTTTATATTTTTGAAGATTTGATAAAGATCGGCTGAACAACAAACAATTTTTAAACAATTTTTGTTATTTTGCTAATTGAATTCTTAAGAAAACAGGTAAAAATATAACAAAACTACAAGCGTTGAAAAAATAGGTAAGTTCAACAACAATTTTTGATTGAGCCTTGTTCTTTTTTTTTGTTTTGTATTTTTGTACCCAAGGTGGGTAATCTAAAAGTAAGTGCAATAGCTACTGAAAATATTTGTAAGTAACTGGGAAACTATGAGAATTTTGGTGACGGGCGGTGCTGGGTTTATTGGTTCCCATCTCATCGACCGACTAATGGCTGCTGGGCATGAAATAATATGCTTGGATAATTTTTACACTGGTCATAAACGCAACATTTTGAAATGGTTAGGCCATCCGTACTTTGAATTGATCCGTCACGATATTACCGAACCAATTCGGTTAGAAGTGGATCAAATTTATCATTTAGCTTGTCCTGCTTCACCAGTACATTACCAGTACAACCCAGTTAAAACTGTTAAAACTAACGTAATGGGAACACTGAATATGTTGGGGCTAGCTAAACGTGTGAAAGCAAGGTTTTTCTTAGCTTCTACTAGTGAAGTATACGGAGATCCAGAAGTTCATCCCCAAACTGAAGAGTATAGAGGTAGTGTCAATCCCATTGGAATACGTTCATGCTATGACGAAGGTAAAAGAATTGCTGAGACTCTAGCATTTGATTACTACAGGCAAAATAAAGTTGATATTCGAGTTGTGCGGATATTCAACACCTACGGGCCGAGAATGTTAGAAAATGATGGTCGGGTGGTGAGCAACTTTATAGTTCAAGCCTTGCAGGGTAATCCTTTAACTGTGTACGGTGATGGTTCGCAAACTCGTAGTTTCTGCTACGTTTCCGATTTGGTAGAAGGATTCATTCGCCTAATGAATAGCGACTACATTGGCCCAATGAACCTAGGCAATCCTGGTGAATACACGATTTTACAATTGGCACAAACTGTGCAAAATATGATCAATCCAGATGCGCAGATTAAGTTCGAGGCACTACCTTCGGACGATCCCCGCCGTCGCCAGCCGGATATCACAAAGGCAAAAACTTGGTTAAATTGGGAACCTACCATTCCTCTGCAAGAGGGTTTAAAACTAACAATAGAAGATTTTCGCGATCGCATTCAAAGCGATGTCAATAATTCAACCACCTGAGTTACGTCTAGCGTCGCTCTAAATTTTCATCCAGGCTAACCCATCGGTAGCTAGTATATTTAGTTGCTGAGTTTTCCCAAGTGTCTAAGTGTAAAATTGATAACTTCTTTTTGAAGATTAAGCCCAAATAAGTGAGGAGTTAAATAAATGCGTGTTTGCGTTATTGGTACTGGTTACGTTGGTTTAGTTACAGGTGCTTGCTTGGCTCATATTGGGCATGATGTAATTTGCGTAGACAACAACGAAGAAAAAGTTAAGTTGATGAAGTCTGGGCAATCTCCAATTTTTGAGCCGGGACTCTCAGAAATTATGCAGTCTGCCATTCAAACAGAGAAGATTCATTTTACTAGCGATCTTGCTGCTGGAGTTTCCCACGGAGAAATTCTGTTTATTGCTGTGGGAACGCCACCTTTACCGACTGGTGAAAGTGATACTCGTTACGTCGAAGCTGTAGCCCGTGGGATTGGGGAAAATCTCAACGGTGGTTATAAAGTCATAGTGAATAAATCTACAGTACCCATTGGCTCAGGTGACTGGGTGCGGATGCTTGTTCTAGATGGTGTTGCAGAGCGGCAGAAAAAACTGATACCCGCTGGTGGAGTGCCAAATGATGAGAAATTACCTGAATTTGTAGCCGAGTTTGATGTAGTCAGCAATCCAGAGTTTTTGCGCGAAGGTTCGGCAGTTCACGACACCTTTAACCCCGATCGCATTGTACTAGGAGGCAATAGCCAAAGAGCAGTAGCCTTAATGCAACAACTGTATGCCCCGATTGTGGAACGCAAGTACGCTGAGGATCAATCTTTACCCCCAGTGCCAATTCTGGCAACAGACCTGAGTTCGGCGGAGATGATCAAATACGCCGCTAATGCCTTTTTAGCCACTAAGATTAGTTTTATTAACGAAGTTGCTAATATTTGCGATCGCGTTGGTGCTGATGTCACCCAAGTAGCCAAAGGTATCGGTCTAGATTCACGCATTGGTAACAAGTTTTTACAAGCTGGTATTGGTTGGGGTGGTTCTTGTTTTCCTAAAGATGTCTCAGCTCTGATTCACACTGCTGATGACTATGGTTATGAAGCCCAGCTACTGAAATCCGCTGTCAGTGTCAACGAACGTCAGCGGTTGATTGCTTTGGAAAAACTCCAACAAGTTCTGAAAATTCTCAAAGGCAAAACAGTCGGACTACTCGGACTGACTTTCAAGCCAGATACCGACGACTTGCGAGACGCCCCAGCACTCATCCTAATTGAGCAGCTAAACCGACTAGGAGCCAAAGTCAAAGCCTACGACCCCATTATTTCTCAAACAGGTATGCGTCATGGTCTTTCTGGGGTGTTAGTAGAAACCGATGCTGAAAGACTAGCTGATGGCTGTGATGCTTTAGTACTCGTCACCGAATGGCAACAGTTCAGCACTCTGGATTATGTGAAGATGGCGAAACTGATGGCCCACCCCGTTATCATCGATGGTCGTAACTTCCTCGACCCCGAAGCAATGATCCGCGCTGGATTTCAATATGTAGGTGTGGGAAGATAGAAAGTTAAGAGTTAGGAGTTAGGAGTTAGGAGTGACAAATAAAAATGAATTACAATAATTAACAACTCCTAACTCCTTTCAAAACCTAAAGATTTAAACTACCGCCTAGAATCATCTAGGCGGTATTTAATTTATTTAAAGCTTCATTTTACATTAACTTTTTGCGTGTAATATTGCATCAAGCGCTATTTGGAATACGTTCAATTTCAGCATATCCACTGAAAATAATTTTTTGACCTTCAGTTTCTAATCGATTGATGCGCATTTTCACTCCATCAAGGTCAAAACGATCCAAATCGACCATATTATCTAAAATTTCTACCAGCGCTACGCTCAAGGTTTGCGAAATTTCCCGTTGTGCTTCTGGCACTTGGTCAAGTTGAATTTTCGGATCTTTGAAAGAAACTCGCCGCCGTCTTTCAATACCTACAGTTAGAATCATGCTCAGGGGTACGAGTTCGCCATTATTTAAATCTGCTTTTGCTACAAGCTGTAAGCAATTTTCTGGCAATAGCTGTATCTGGACATCTGTAAAGGAGACTGGTTCACCGCCAGATAATTCTGTCAGTGATGGTACGGTGAGGTTAAGCAGGCGCTTTTTCACCAGTTCCGCATTAAAGGCTTGGTTTATGCCTGCTTCTGATAATATGACTTGAGCGATCGCTTGAGTGGGCTGCTTCAGGCTAAGTTTGCCACTTAAAACCGAGCCGAAGTCAATGGCAACCGCATCAGTTTCAAACGACATCTCCTCAACTGCGAAATCTCTGCGAATCACTAAGCCACGACCGCTCATTTTGAAGCTATCAATGCTGCCTTGCAAGAGCTTGCTGGAGGGGTAGCAGCGCACAAAGACTTCTACTGACTCGCTTTGGGTAAACAGGTGGCGAATCGTTTGGCTGGCGACTGTGTTGAGCATCCGCTCTCCCCAATCTGTGCCTTTAGGATCTTGTAAACCAGTAAGTCCGCCGAACATGTGGTTTTGGGTCTCTAGAAGTTCTTTGTACTTTTGTAACAAATCATGAAGAATACAGCAAGCGATCCCGTGATTAATTGTACTGATGGATAGGCATAGAATGGCTGATGGTTGATGAAGTAATGTATGAAATATTACTAATTCAACTCAAGTAGGAAGAAAGTCGCAGCGCGTAGCCGAAAGGGAAAGAAACAGAAACCTAAGTCGTGAGTCTTAGGAATCCCCGACCGTTCACGGCGAGGTGGATGTCAAAATCTTAAATTCATTAATTAAAGTTGCTAGAATCAGATGATTATATATCAGTGATTCTAGTCTGGATTGGTCATCATTGCGCACTCAAAGCCGGAGGACATAGTTTTAAAAGTTAGTGGCGGGATGCTTGGGTAAAAATGAATTTTGCTTGGGAGCGAATGAAACCAGAAAGATATCAGTGGTAGCATATTCGATGTCTGAAGTTCCTCCACAGACAACACGAAGAAAGGATCACGCTGACATCAATTGCTGGATACGCTGTGGTTCTTCTCCTAGCCAATCTGGATTTTGAGCAGTGCTGTCGAATATTGATGAGGTTTTGAACGGCTCAAACTCGCCGCGTGATGCCGCTTCTGCCGTTTTTGCTAAGAGCGATCGCACTTGTTCGTCATTCATTGGCTGGAAAGTCCGCACTGCTTCAAAGGCTTGCTCTAGAATTTCCATACTGTCAATTCCGGTAATCACAACCGATGTCGGCAAATTCAAAGCATAATGCAAACACTCAATTGGCGTTACAGTTTTTGACCGTAAAAGAATACCGTTTGCCAAGCTTTTCATTCCCAAAACGCCAATATTTTGTTTCACAAGTTCTGGCACAACCAGCTTTGCAAAGCTTCGGTAGTGGGCATCCATGACATTTAGCGGCATCTGCACTGTATCAAATTTAAACCCTTGAGCCGCTGCAACTTCCAGCGTATGTAGATGAATATGGGGATCTTTGTGCCCAGTGAAGCCGATGTATCGGAGTTTTCCAGCTTTGCGCGCCTCAATTAAAGCAGCATTTGCCCCTTCTGGGTCGAAAATTCGATGGGGGTCTTCGTATCGAATCATTTCGTGATGCTGAACAAGATCGATGCAATCCACTTGTAGGCGTTTAAGTGATTCGTCTAACTGTTTTGTGGCTTCTTTCTTAGAACGACCATCGATTTTCGTCATCAGAAACACCTTATCCCGGTAGCGATCGCGCAGCGCTTTGCCCATACGAATTTCGCTAACTCCACCGTTGTAATCCCAACTGTTATCCATAAAGGTGATGCCGCGATCAATGGCTGTTCTCACAATGCGGATAGCCAGTTGCTCATCAACGTGCTTTAAGGCGATGTGCCAACCACCCAATCCGATGGCGGAAACTTTCTCTCCCGTACTACCGATAACTCGATATTGCATTTCTGAATTTGACGTAGTTCCTGACATCTGTTCTCCAAGTCTTTCAGCTATTACTCAAGTACATATAGCCATCTGCCAATTCAAACACAAGGCAAAGCTGACAATATCTTGCTGAAGATACACTTTTCGACGAGATTAGGAGAAGAATCAAGAAGCCAAAATACCGATGGCAATTTAAGATGTGTGAGGTAAAGATGTGTTAAGCCCAGATGTGTGGCAGTAGGGAATTAGCAGCATTACCCTGTGCGAAGGAGTGTCAGAGTTTGCCGCCAGACATAACTAAAGTAGCTTATCTCAACGAACTCCTAACTCCTAACTTTATTTATTTACCACTATAGAAAAAGGCAATTTCTTTCTCTTTTAGGGGCGCGAAATCGGCATCTACAAGTAATTGGTCGAGTTCTGCTTGGGGAATGTGTTTTGCACCAATGCGCACAATACGCGATCGCATCGTATTAGATACACCACTGCGCTGTCTGTTGCCTTCTAGCGCCATAACTTTACCATAAAGTTCTAGCTTGGCAGGGGGAATGGCAGAACCATCAAAATCAATTCCCTGTGCGATCGCTTCATCAATCGCATCAGCCCCTGTAGTAGTTTGATTCCCTGGGTTAGTTTCGGTAGGCATGGTGATTTTCTCTTCTTCGCTATGGGTAGATTTTACCAGCCTTACTGACACCAAAGTTGCCCTAACTCACGTTTACAAAAGTTTTCATGTATTTGAACCACATCTGTTTTAGTTTAGAGGCGCAAGGCCTTGCATTGGTGTCAACTTAAGCTGAAACTCCTTTAAAACCTCGTTTCCAGCCAGAGCCTGGAAATGCTGCTCCTGGTGGCTCTGCCGCCAGCTAGGGAGGCAGAGCCTCTAGGACGGCATTCCCAGTCGGAGACTCGGAACGAGACAATATCTCAAAGCTGGTTCTAGGCTGACTTTCACGTTAAGTTGACACCAATGAAGGCCTTGCGCCCCTACTGCATGGTCTCTTTACTAATCACGAGCTTGTCGCGTCACTAAACCACCAACAAACGCCCCTAAGATAGTGCCTGTCCATAGCCCTGTTGTGCTACCTTGCCACATTGCACCTGGTGTCATCCAAGCGTTGCACATCTCCTTTAAACCCCAAGGTTGGTTTTGGCACTTTTGGCTATGCAGCATTATGGTGATTTGCCCACTGGTGTAAGCACCAAAAAAACCTGATGACAGCGCCAAAAAAGTGCAAATTAAAATTCTGTTTTTTGTCATTAGTCATTAGTCATTGGTCATTGGTCATTGGTCATTGGTCATTATGCGCCATGCCCAATGCCCAATTCCCAATTTCCCATTCCCCATTCCCAATCAGCCTGTATTTCTCATCCCGGCTGCAATACCATTAATAGTTAACAATGCTCCTCGCAGTAACTCGCCTTTGCTGTAACGAGAATGAATAACTCCAGAAGTAGCAGCAGTATTTTGGGACTGTCGTAGACGCTTGAGTAGTGAAACTTGGATAAATCCCAAGGGGACAATTGTCCCATTACGTAACTGCACAGATCGTTGCAATACCGGATCGCCATCTAACAGTCGATTGTGATCGGTGATTTTTAACACCAAATCCCTTGTCAGATAGAACTCGCTAGCAATTTGGTCAAAAACCTTGGCAAAACGAAGTTGATCTTCTGGTTTTGAGAGTTCTTGGACGTAGTGGTGTGCCATTTGCATATCTACTTTTGCCAAAGTCATCTCGGCCTTAGAAATCACCATCTTGAAGAAGGGCCATTTAACGTAAAAGTAGCGCAGTAATTTCAAGTGTTCTTCTGGTTCTGCGTTCAAAAATTCTTGTAATGCTGTGCCAACGCCATACCACGAAGGAAGTAAAAAGCGAGTTTGCGTCCAGCTAAATACCCAAGGAATAGCTCGCAAACTGCTTAAATCTTTCTTACCAGATGGACGGCGTGCGGGACGAGAACTAATTTGCAGTTGGCTAATTTCTTCAATGGGAGTTACTTCGTGGAAGAAATCAACAAAATCAGGCTGTTCGTAGATTAAAGCACGATAATGTTGACGCGATCGCGCTGCTAATTCTTCCATAATCTCATTCCAGGGTTCAATATCATCAAACCCTGTTCGCAGCAGGCTAGCTTGAATCACAGCAGTGGTGATGGTTTCCATGTGGTACAAAGCCAAGTCCACCAAGGAATATTTGGAAGCTAAAACTTCTCCTTGTTCGGTAATCTTGATTCGCCCATTGATACTATGACCTGGTTGAGCTAAAATCGCTTCGTAAGCGGGGCCGCCACCCCGTCCCACAGAACCGCCGCGTCCGTGAAAAATCCGCAAATTTAGATCGTAGTTTTCTGCTATTTGTTGCAGGGATTTTTGAGCTTTATGAATTTCCCAATTGCTGCTTAAAAAACCAGAGTCTTTGTTGCTGTCAGAATACCCCAGCATTACTTCTTGTAAGTTTGTGGGAAGCGGGGAGGAAGCAGGGGAGCAGGGGAGCAGGGGAGCAGGGGAGGCAGGGGAAGCAGGGGGGGATGAATTTTCATCTGCACCTTCTGCTTTTGTCTGTTCGTAGCCGCCGGCTAATAAAGCACGATATAACGGGAGTTCAAATAGTTTCCGCATAACGCTTCTGGAGCGTTGTAAATCTTCTACTGTCTCAAATAGGGGAACTACTTGAATAGTTCCGACGGCAATGGCGGGGTCAAAAAGTCTGGCTTCTTTGGCTAACAGTAGTACTTCTAGCACGTCGCTCACATCGCGGCACATGCTGATAATGTAAGTTTGGCAGATGTTGAGACCAAATTCTTGTTGGAGCGATCGCACGACGCGAAAGGTTTCAATTACATCGTTGGTTTTTTCCGAAAATGGCAATTCTGCCGGAATTAATGGCCGACGGGTTTGCAGTTCTCCTGTGAGCCAAGCAACTCTTTGCTCCTCGGATAGTTCGTTGTAAGGTTGAGGTAATATTTGCAGGTATTCCAGGATCTCATTCAGCGCATCGGCGTGACGAGATGATTCTTGGCGGATATCTAGCTGTGTCAAGTTAAAACCAAAAATTTCTACTTGACAGATGAGATTTTCTAATTCTCGACAACTTAAACCTGTTTCTGTCAAGTTGCGCTGAATCATTCGCAGTTCTGCTAAAAAATCGGCACCCGAACGATATAGGGGGCTATCTTGATTTGTTGGCGTTTCCCGATTGTACAAAGCTAGATTGCGATCGCGAGTATTTTCCAGCCGTTTCAGTACGTAAGCCAATTTCAGCCGATAAGGTTCTTGTCGATAACGCAGCGCCAGCGCGTCGTAAACTTCACTCAACTGGGACTGATCCAATTCTAGAGATTCTAGTAAGTCTGGTAAAACATCACTCCAGTGCATCGACACACTCAACAATTCAATCAGATTTTTCACTGACTGAATATATCTCCCGATCACCATTTTGCGCTGATAGCAAGCTGTTTTCCAGGTGATTTCGGGTGTGACTGATGGATTCCCGTCTCTGTCTGAGCCTACCCAAGAGCCAAAAGAGCAAAAGTTTTTACTCGGTGGTTCTAGCCAAGGAAAGGTATTGGATAGAGTGTGTTTGAAACGTTTATACAGTTGCGGAATGCCATCAAATAAAACTTCTTGGAAGTAGTGCAGGGCATAATCTACTTCATCTAGCACTGTGGGTTTGAACTGGTGAAGTTCGTCTGTACGCCACCACAGGCGAATCTCTTCGAGCAATTGTTCGCGGACATCTATTGCTTCCCAAGGATATGCTCCTGGTGTAGTTCCAGAGTGATTTTCCAAGGTATCCAGTTTTTGCAAAAGTTGTACCACCTGTCGCTGCTTATCTCGGATGGTATGACGAACAATTTCCGTTGGATGCGCTGTAAAAACTAAGCGCACATCCAGATGCGCAATTAGACGTTGAATTTGCTGGGGTGGGACATTCAGTTTGAATAAATAGGGAAACAAGGCAGCAAAAGTACCTTTTGGTTTGACTTGCGCCTTTTCGAGATAATTCTTTTTGAGGAAGGCTGCTGCTATTCCCTTGCTAACGGGCGCATCATCTTCTCTTTGATTGGAAGAATAGTTAACATTAGACGGTGTTTCCGGCTCCATAGCCTCTGTTTCTGCTTCATAACGGCTCAATTGCTGCCGTTGTTCGTATTCTTGCTCTATGATGTTAATCAACTGAAAATACAGAGCGAAAGCACGAGCCGCGCGAATTGCTTCGTTGATATTTAGTTGTTCAATTAATTTGACGGCTGAAGATGCTTGGTCATTTGTTGCTTGTCCTTCTGGCGAACATAAATCGCGCAACTGACGCAACAAGTCCACCATATTTTGACCACATTCTTGCCGGAGAACTGACTCCCACAATTCTTCCACTACCTGGAGACGATGGCGCAAAAATAATTCCGACACCGGGTATATATCAGCAGTTTGAGACGAAGAGTATAAAAGGGAACCCATATTCTCTATTCTTGTAAAGCTAATTACTGTTTACGGTTCTAGGTTTTGCACTTAATGCTCACCGGGTTGTTCCTGAGCAAATAATTATTTGGTGTATATCTTCTCATCTTGATTGATTTCGCGTTCATCTGGGAAATCTAGATTGGGTAGGCGATCGCCTCGAAATAATTCTTCACTAGCTTCTCCTATGGCTTCTAGTGCTCTTACTGTAGTTTTTCCAGTAATCAGCAGCAGTAATATAGACGCTGTACCTATTTGTAAAAGGAACGATTGAGGAATGGGAAATAAATCCAGATTGGATGCGGGTTTAGGTGAAGACTGTTGGTTGGCAGGAGGCATTGCTAATTTTTGGTTATGGGAAGCATGAGTAAGAAAGAGTTAGGAGTTATGAGTCAGGAGTTAGGAGTTAAGATGACTCCAACGATAAAGGGAGGGAGTTTAATGAGATAAGCTTATTGTTTGTTTCGCCCATCAGGGGCATTAGAGCAGTGGGACGCAAATCCGGCTTTCAAGGACAAGTTATCAACCAGTCATATAGAATTATTCTGACTCCTGGCTCCTAACTTTTAACCCCTAATTCCTAACTCCTAACTCCTAACTTCTGATTTCTGACTCCCTATTAGTAAAATAAACGCAAAACTCAACATTAGTCAGACTTGCAACCTATACAAGACTATCTTGTCCGATTTTGTGAGCTACGAAGGTAACAAAATTGTTAAAAAAAAACGTCAGAGTGTGATAAACCTATGGTTCTAGTTTACAAGTGCAGGCACTATCCCCCAACCATCGCTTCCTGTAAAGTTAACTGAGCATGAAAACAGTATTACCAGATCGCCAGCAATCCTTAGTGCAATGGGTGAGCCAAGCAACAGGGATCAACACTTTCGGAGTGAAAGTCCGGTTGCGGGGAAATGACCTTCATATTCTTTGTGAAGGTACAGAATGTCCGCAGCGTTGGCGTACTTTGTCTGATTTGCTGCAAGCACTACAGCAAACAAACTTAGATATCCTCACAAGCAGCGAACAAACTTCAATATATCAAGTATTTGTCTATGGCCGCAGAAAAGGGGAACAGCGCCCCTCATGGTGCCATCGAGTTCACTTGAATCAAATAGATAAGCATCTCGATCAGGTGCAACAAGCGCTGCTAGCAGACTCGGAAAAATCAAAACAACCGGGTGGGGCGCTAATTGTCTCTAACGAAAGTTTGGCACGCCAAGGCAATCCAGAAGCGATCGCTCGATATTTGAGCGAAACTCTGAGTACGTTAGGTGTATCGGTACAGGTAAAGATTAAGCTATATAAGCCCAAGAATTCTCAGCCAGAAGAAAATCGCCTGTGGATATTTTGCCAGTCGAGTTATAGTCCTGATGCATCGTTGCTTGCCGAACCAATAGCACAAAAGTTGCGTTATCTCAAGCTTTCCGGCTACCAAGATGCCGTAATTGTTTCTCAGGTGAGCGGCGAAACTGCCCCGGATTGGCTGCTGCGGGTGGATTTGACGCCACCAGAGGTGATGCTGAAAGAGTGGGCGCGTTGGGGAGATGTCCAAGCGATCGCTCGATTATTAGCTGAAGTATTATCAGGATTAAAAGTTGGCGTCCAAGTTTCTCTAAAAGAATCAACGCTACATATTTTTTGTATCCCAGCTTTCGATCCTTTAGGAACTGCTCCGATCCCAGACAAGGTAGTGTGCTTAGAGGCGATTTTACCGCAGCTAGAAGCGATCGCTCCTCAAGGCATTCTCGCCGCCACTATATACGGACAAAAAGCAGGTGACAAGGAACCCACTTGGATTGATTGGCTGGCTTTACCCGCAGCAAACTATCCCGCCTTTGCCATATCACCACTAGATTTGGCAAATACTGGCGATGAACCAGCGATGGTATTTTTACTAGAGCGCTTACTCAATCCTGATTTAGATTGGAGACTATTGACAGGTGGAATTCGCGTACTTCTACTGAACAAAAATGGTTTATTGCACATTATGTGTGATGCACCTGTCTGTCCACAGCGACAACAAGTAGCAAGTAAAATTACGCAGTTTATCCGCCAGTTAAAAATTTCCGGTATTATAGGAGTACGTATGTACGGTCGCCGTGCTGGGAATAAAGAACCTTTTTGGCATTATGGCGTCGATCTTGAACATCGCCAACGTTTAGTACCAGAAGCAACCCCAGAATTTGCTGCTACTTCTATATACATTAACGATTTAGTAACATCTGAGACTAGTGAACCAATTTTGCGCCCAGACTTAACGACAGAAGAAGTTCAAAATTTCGTAACCGAAGTAGCGCGAGATTGGATAGCAACGGCGAGTTCAACTGCGAGAAAATTCCTGCTGAAAAGTCAGCTATTTACCGAAAGCAACGAGTCAGCGGAACGTAACCATGATGTTCAAGGAATTAAAATTGCTCTGGTTTGGGGAACACTGGGATTATTACTTACACTCCAAACTGATTGGGTATTGGGTCGAATTATTGCACGTAATACGCCCACGCCAAAAGTAGCTAGTGCCACCCTCCCATCTCCATCTTCCGAGCAAAAGGCATCTTTGACATCTGGGAAAAATCAGACTGAGAAAACGACATTTTTTAGTAGTACTTCCAAGACAAAATCTCCTCCAAATCAGAGTTCTGTATTTAATGCTTCGGAATTTACCCAGAGTGATGATACCCCAAAAAATAATTTGGCAGCCGCACCACTGAAGGAAAAAGCAACCGCAACAGCTATTCTTTTAGCAGCGCGATCGCAGATGCCAAGTTTTAATGTCAGGCAGTTAGACGAGCAACTAGCACTCTATAAACAGCGTTTAGCTAGAACTGGTAGTCCCCCAGATGTGTTAATTATTGGCTCCTCCCGCGCCCTCAGAGGAGTAGATCCCGCAGCACTTTCTAAAGCTTTAGCAACTCAAGGCTATCCAAATCTTGACGTGTTTAACTTCGGGATCAACGGTGCTACGGCACAAGTTGTAGACTTTGTGATTCGTCACGTACTAGAACCATCAGAACTACCCAAAATAATTATCTGGGCAGATGGGGCGCGTGCTTTCAACGGTGGACGCGAGGATATTACCTTTAAATCGCTTGCGGCATCCGTTGGTTATAAGCAAGCATTCCAAAAAACAGCAACCACTGCAAGTAGCAATGATTTACTAGAGAATACAGTAAATTCGGGAGAAGAAAAGACAAAGGAAGAAAAACAGGAGATTAGTACTTATGAAGCCGTCAATCAGTCGTTAAATCAAGCTCTAGCCTCTGTTTCTACCAGCTATCAAAACCGCGACCAAATTAAAAGTTTACTACAAAAACAATTGCTCGTATTTGGTAAGAATCAGACAGTTGCATCACAAAAACAGTTGACAGACGGTACTTCAGATGAAAGTATTTCCCAGCAAGCCGTTGACTTTGATGGCTTTCTACCCTTGTCGATTCGTTTTAATCCCGCGAGATACTATCAAAAACATTCTAGAGTTCCCGGAAATTATGACAACGACTATAAATCTTTCCAAGTAGAAGGACAGCAAGATACTGCTTTTCAAGAAGTGCTTCAGTTTACCCAGTCTCAGAAAATCTCTTTAGTGTTTGTCAATATGCCTCTGACGGGAGATTATTTAGATCCAGTGCGTAAACAATATGAGCAACAATTTCAGCAATATATGTTGCGTTTGGCTACTAATCCCAACTTTATTTATCGTGATTTGAGCCAACAGTGGCCAAAAGTAAATGATTTCTTTTCCGATCCTAGCCACCTCAATCGGTTTGGTGCATACGAAGTCTCGAAAAAGCTAGCTAACGATCCGATGATTCCTTGGCCAGTGAAGTAGGGAGACAAAGAGACAAGGGAGATTACTAAAGCCAATGACTAATGACTAATGACTAAAAAATGAACTTTATATCAATTTTCTATGGGCTGTTCTTATTGAGTGTGTTAGGAATTTACTGGTCTTTAGCACAACATAAATTGCGATTGTGGACGCTGCTAATTGCCAGTCTAGTTTTTTATTCATCTTTGCACATCCAATACATACCATTACTATTAGCATTGACATTTATCAATTTCCGTATAGGGCTGGAAATTGGTAACAACACATCACCAGGAAAACATTCTCTTGACTGGCAAATTTCTAATGAAGAGTGGCAATTTGCTCAAGTTGATTGGAATCGTCGCCGTCTAAAGGTTTTGTGGGTGGGTATAATTTTAAATGTTTTACTGCTATTAGCTTTTAAGTATTTTACCCCTTTATTCAAGTTTGTTTTTCATGTCCAAACAAACTCACCAGATAGCTCTTTTAAATTAATTGCACCCTTGGGAATTTCATTTTTCACCTTTGAATGTATTGCTTATTTAATAGATGTTTATCGCGGTGCCCCTGCTACTGATAATTTTCTTAAATTTGCTACATACAAATTATTCTTTGCAAAACTGATTTCAGGGCCAATTACGCGCTATCACAACTTAGCAAATCAATTTAATACACTAGAATTACCTAGCACCAATAGAGTTGCTGAAGCGCTGTGGTTGATTGCTAGAGGCGCAGTCAAAAAAGGTATTTTTGCAGACCACTTGGGAATTTTTGTAGATTTATGTTTCGGTAATTTGCAACGGGCCGGTAGTACCGATTTGTGGTTAGCTACATTCGCATACGGCTTGCAGTTATATCTAGATTTCAACGGTTACGTAGACATTGCCCGTGGTAGTGCTATGCTTTTCGGCTTGGTTCTACCTGAAAATTTCGACTTTCCTTATTTCAGCACCAATATTTCCGAATTTTGGCGGCGCTGGCACATGACTCTCGGAGATTGGCTACGTAACTATGTCTACTTTCCTTTGGGTGGTTCCCGTCGAGGTTTAGTCCGTACCTGCTGGAATTTATTTCTTGTGATGCTAATCGCTGGTATCTGGCACGGTGCCGCTTTGGGTTATGTCGTTTGGGGTATACTCCACGGATTAGCTTTAGTGGTTCATCGACTTACAGATTCTATAAGCGATCGCTTTGAAAATCTAGAACAATTCTGGCAAAATCCTCTGGGTATCTTTGTCGCTTGGTTCTTAACTCAACTGATGGTTTTTACTTCTTGGATTTGGTTCCGTCTACCTAATCTTCAAGACTCTTCTTTGGTAATTCGGCATCTTTGGGGTTATCCGGCTGATGCCCAGTTTGCTGAAAAGGTCTATGTTGAAGCCTTAAATATGAGCCAATCCCAACTCGCTTGGGTACTTCTAGGTTTAGCTGCCCTTATGGCTGTAGTCTATGCATTCAATCGAATGCTGAAGTTAGAGTTTAACTGGCCCCTTAAGCTTGTCTTCGTCCCCCTATGTTTTTACGCTGTTTGGTTATTAGCTCCTGAAGGCAGTTTGCCCTACATCTACTTTGATTTTTAACTGAAACATCAGACAATATAGAGCTGAAACATCAGACAATATAGAGCTTATTATTTCGTTACAAATCAACAAGACTTAAAATGTTTTTCATCGGTTAATTGTAAAGAAGTGTAAAGGTAAATAACTAGGCGATCGCATCATTGAAAGTGATAGCTAGTGTGTTGTTAAAGTGGCTTAAGAAGCCTCAAATTATTACTTTGTATAGCTATTCTTTATAGTAGGAAAACTTTACAGTTCGATGAACTTGTTAAACAATTTTGTTACAGAATATTAAGTCACAGATCGCGTCCAAGTAAATTCATGTAGACTATATTTCAACAGGCGAAAATAAACTCCGCTTGTTCCATATTTAACAACCCATTGCACTTATAAAACCATGACCACAACCTTACAACGGCGCTCTGACGCTAACGTATGGGATCGCTTTTGCGAGTGGATCACAAGCACCGACAACCGTATTTACATTGGTTGGTTTGGTGTTCTCATGATCCCAACCCTACTAGCTGCTACAACTTGTTTCGTGATTGCTTTCATCGCTGCTCCTCCCGTGGACATCGACGGTATCCGCGAACCAGTTGCAGGTTCTTTGATCTACGGAAACAACATCATCTCCGGTGCAGTTGTTCCTTCTTCAAACGCCATCGGCTTGCACTTTTACCCAATCTGGGAAGCTGCTTCCTTAGATGAGTGGTTGTACAACGGCGGTCCTTACCAGTTGGTAGTTTTCCACTTCTTGATCGGTTGCGCTGCCTACCTTGGTCGTCAGTGGGAACTTTCTTACCGCTTAGGTATGCGTCCTTGGATCTGCGTAGCTTACAGTGCACCTTTGGCTTCCGCTACCGCAGTATTCTTGATCTACCCAATCGGTCAAGGTTCATTCTCTGATGGTATGCCTTTGGGTATCTCTGGAACCTTCAACTTCATGATTGTGTTCCAAGCAGAACATAACATCTTGATGCACCCCTTCCACATGTTAGGTGTGGCTGGTGTATTCGGCGGTTCCTTGTTCTCAGCAATGCACGGTTCTCTAGTAACTTCTTCCTTGGTGCGTGAAACCACCGAAACCGAATCCCTTAACTACGGTTACAAATTCGGTCAAGAAGAAGAAACCTACAACATCGTTGCAGCCCACGGCTACTTCGGTCGTTTGATCTTCCAATATGCTTCCTTCAACAACAGCCGTTCACTGCACTTCTTCCTCGCAGCTTGGCCTGTCGTCGGTATCTGGTTCACCGCTTTGGGTATAAGCACGATGGCATTCAACCTGAACGGTTTCAACTTCAACCAATCAGTTATTGACTCCCAAGGTCGCGTCATCAGCACCTGGGCAGACGTAATCAACCGCGCTAACTTGGGTATGGAAGTAATGCACGAGCGTAACGCTCACAACTTCCCCCTAGACTTAGCTGCTGGTGAAGTTAGACCTGTAGCAATGACTGCTCCTGCTATCAACGGTTAATTCTAAAGATTTAAGATTTAGCTAAATAAAAAGCGCCCTCCAGAAATGGAGGGCGCTTTTTTGTTGTAATTATTTTAAAACGGAGCGTTTAATAAATCCTGTAGGAGATTTTGTTCTTTTCTTTTGTTCTATAGCGATGCTTCCACATCACAAAGCCAGTAATGAACAAAATCAATGGTGCAAGTCCTACGAAGACGTAGAGTATGCGGGTAGGTAAGCCACCAAAAGTAGCAGAGGTACAAAAAAATTGAGGACGCGATCGCATCAGTTCCCGTTCTCCTGCTGTGTCGGGTTCTAACTTCAGCGCCATTAACTCTAAGCATTTTGCTTGCAAGTAAATATCTTTAATCAAACCGTGGAAAGGACAATTAACTATTTGATGCAAAATAATTTGCATTTCGGGTGTAGTTTGCCCGATACGAAAGTAGTTGAGAAAAGATATATTGTCAGTTTCTAGATACAACTGGAGTGATTTGGGTAGAAAATCTAAGCCACGAACTTCATGTCTGCAAAAAAATTGTTGGGGGTTGATTCCAACTTCTACGTGCAGAATGTGTTGACCTGCGCGTAAATTCGTAGCTTATTGATATTTTATTCTAATTATTATATGGCGATCGCTTAACTCGCCACGAATTTGAGCGTCGTTATACAGGAACCTATCCCACTAATAATTGACATAACTTATTTTGCGACTTTTCTTTTCCCAGATACTAACTCTAGCTTCGGAAAATAACGTTGCCAGATTTGCCGCCCTAGCAAAAGTAGACTGATAATTTGCCGCACTTGTTGAATTTGTATTTGTAGCGCTTGATTTCTCTGCCGTAAGTTATAAATATTCTGTTGGCTGAGATAAATATTTTCGGGTGCTTTATTCAGTGCTGCATTGGTACAATTTTCATAGGCGGTTAACCTATCTGCTATATATGCTAGCTGCTGCTTAAGTTGCCATACTCGCCAAGCCACATAGAGTAGTACCAGTGAAATCAGCGTGTTAATTATGACAACTAAAATTACCATTGTTTATCTTGACCAATATTAGCTTTGAGGAATTGTTCTATATACTTGATTTGGCTCTTATTTAATGATGAAGAAATTAAAGGATAAAATTTGTGGCACAAAGTACATCTCATCTGTATTCTGGCAATAAAAAGTAGTTAGATAATGCTCTAAGCGATATTGAAAGACTTTACTAGGTGAAAATTAGTGTAACAAAGGCTGATGGCTAAAAAATCGCCAATTTGCCAATTTTGTAACAATGATATGTCCACACCTCGCAAAACCACAGCTACAATTGCCTTAGATTCACGACTTGGTTTGCGAAATCAACCCGTATGCTCCATAAGCCCCATCATTACTACCTCCCACTCCTTAACCAGATAATCCTAGCCAATTTGAGAGCTTTGTGGGATGTAAGCACAATGGTATAGACCCTTCAACAGATGGTGAGAGAACTACACTACACTGCTTGGAGACTCCCCAGCATTGCCTTTATTATTGTGCTTCTACCTCATACTAGTTTTCCACTTTGTCGTGTGCAGTTAACTAATATTTTGCCTGTAAAAACCTCACTAGTGGTTCACTAACCAAAAATTGCTGGGTGTGGACTTGGGAAACAGATAAGTGATAGAGGAGAAAGTCTCTTAATTCCTCTTCCCTTAACCTTTACCCCTTTCTTTGCCGAAGGCTTGCCCCTCAGCCATTAACCTCTTCCCTGCTGAAGACTTTCTCCTGTATTTTACTAATACTTTACCAATAATGATTATCTTTTTTTATACATCCAGTAGGAGTTGAGGATGTCCAAAAAATCACCATTGAATAATTTCTTCCCAGCTATTCTTGCTGCCTTGACAATTGGATTTGTTGGGTGTGGAAATCAAGCTGTAAGAACTACATTCACTCAGACTAACACCCAGGGAAATGAGAATCTTCCCCAAGTTGTAGCGACTACAAGCGTACTGTGTGACTTAACCAGGCAGGTTGCTGGAAATACAGTTAACCTCACCTGCTTAATTTCTCCTACCGCCGACCCCCAATTTTATAAACCAAAACCGGAAGATCGTAAAGCCATTGAGCAAGCTAATCTTATTCTTTATAACGGCTACAATTTTGAACCAAATCTGATCGAGTTAATTAAAGCTACTAAAAACCCTACACGAAAAATAGCCGTCGCTCAACTGGCAGTACCTAAGCCACAAAAATTTCAGGCAGGTGGTAAAAATATAACCGATCCTCATGTTTGGCACAATACCAAAAATGCTATCAGAATGGTGGAGGTAATTAATAGTAATTTGAGAAAATTACAATCTAGTGATGCAGAGGCTTATAGCAGTAATACTAAAAAAATTACCAATGAACTCACTCAACTAGATAGCTGGATTAAGTCAAGAATTGCCAGTATTCCTACCAAAGAACGTAAGTTGGTTACAACCTCTGATGCACTGAGTTATTACGCCAAAGCATACCGTATTTCATTGGCAGGAGGATTGCAAAGTATTAATACTAACGAAAAACTGACGGCAGAACGAGTCAGCAATTTGGCTACCAACATTAAACGGGCTAAAGTATCAACGATTTTTACTGAGGTGGAAATCAATCCTAATTTGATTCAATCTGTAGCCACAGAAGCTGAAGTGAACATTTCTGACAGAAAGCTATATACTGAAGGACTTGGTGAACCAGAAAGCGACGCGGACACTTATCAGAAAATGATGATTGCCAATACACGCACAATTGTAGAAGGACTAGGAGGGACGTATTTGATGTTTGAAACGAAAGCTGCTAGGTAGCTAGAACATCAATTCAGTAATCCTAAAAACTCAGTTTATTAGTAGTAAGTTGGGTTGAGGAACGTAGCTTGCTTCCCGTTCGCGTAGCGTCCCGAAGGGAAGGGCAACCCAACATTTAATCCTTGTTTATGTTGGGTTTCACTGCCGTTCAACGCAACCTACATTGATAGATTTTATTATCCAAAATTAAAAATCGTCAGACTCAACGCTCACGACAAGTCCAAAATCTAAAATCGTTCGACTGAGCGTAGCCGTACCCCTCCGGGGAAGCAAGCTACGCGTAGCGTTCCGCAGGAAAGTCTAAAATCCCAAATCGATTTACCATCCCCAAGTACCAGGAGCGCCTTTAAATGGCCCAACAATATCATTGGTTATCCAACCACCGTAGAAGTTACCTGGTTGTGGTTGCACCTCTTCGCCATTAACGTAGCATTTATCCATTAAATGAGCATAAAAAGCTACATAGTCCTTGATGGATTCAAAGACTGGTGTGGGTTTGGGGTAGAACCAGGCAGCATTATGGACTTCTTTATCACCAACTCTGATTGTGTAGTAACTAGCACTTCCCTTCCACTCACAAAAGCTAGATTGCGGAGTCATCTGTAGATGTTCCATTTTGATATCCTCTGGGGGAATGTAGTAAGAAGGAGGATGACTAGTTTCTAAAACACGTTTGGGGCTGTGAGTATCTACAATTACTACTCCGTTAAAAATTATTTGGATATGTTTGGTTGTGTCCTCCAAAAGAGGAGGACGGGGATAATCCCAAACTGATTCTTGTCCGGGGGCAGGTTCGATGCGTTGAAAATTAACCATCATCAAGAGTGTTGAGTGCTGAGAGAGGAAAAAGTACTCAGTACTGATGTACTTAGTGAAGCAGCAAGCCTCCTTGTGGAGCCACTGCGGTCTTTTAACTCAACCCTCTTCATCGTACCTCTTTAAGAGCATCAACTTGCTTGGTAAACAACTCAGTGAATAAACTAAGCACAGTCCGTTCTTCGCGCACTTTTATATTGGCACTGATGGACATACCTGATTGCAAGTTAACTTTTTTGCCCTTAATCACTAGGGATTGTTTATCTAATGAGACTTTTGCCGGAAATCTGTAAAACTGATGGGTTTGGTCTGGCGGTAATGCGTCTGACCCGATCCCAGTCACTTCTCCCTTGATATCGCCAAATTCGCTGTAAGGAAAGGAGTCAATTCTGACATCTACTTTCATCCCTTTTCGCACAAACCCAATATCTTTGTTAGTGATGAAAACTTCAGCGATATAGTTTTCTTTGGGGACAATTTGCAACAGTTTTGTCGTTGGAGTTGCAACAAATCCAGGATTTTTTGCTTGCAAATCGAAAACTGTTCCAGCTACAGGTGCGCGAAGTTCTTGATATTTAACGTTTAACTGTGATTGAGATATTTTACTATTGACATCTGCCAAACGCTGCTCATTCTCCAGCACAACTTTCATGAATTGGCTATCGATTGTGGCAATCTGCTGTTTGTTCTGGGCTATCTTATCCAAAATGTTTTTATCAGAAACAGCTACCGTATTGCTTAACTCTTGTTGTCCTTTTTCTATATCAAACTGGAGGCGTTGCAGTTCTTCACCTAGTTGCGCTACTTCTGCGGTGCGATTTTGTACTTCTTGTTGCTGATTGAGATACTGAAGTTGAGAAATACCACCTTCTTCTGCTAATATCTTCAGCTTATTTAAAATCCCCTCTTGAATAGCTAAACTTGATTTACTATCTTCCAGCTTAATTTGATTTTGAATCAGTTGTTTTTTGGTCTTTTCTACTTCTAATCGTGCTGCGGAAGACCGAGAGTCTAATTCCCGTTTGGCAACTCGGAGAAGTTGTTGTTCATCAATTCCTACTCCAGAATCTTGACCAGAATTTTTTAATTGAGTGCGGAATAATTCATTTTCTGCTACTAATGCTGCCCGACTTTTCAACAGAAAAGCAGTTTCTTGTGGCAAGTTACCGCGCAAATATAACGCTTCAGATCCATTGGCAGTACTTGCATTCATCAATCGGCGATAAATCTGGTTTTCTTTCATTAATGCAAGGCGAATTTTATTCAAAGAATTTAATTCGGCAACAGAGGCTATAGAATCAAAAGTTAGCAGTAAATCACCTGGCTTCACTTCTTGTCCATCTTTTACATTAACTGTTTTCACTACTCCACTCACAGGAGCCTGAACTTCTTTGACTGTTCCTTGGGGTTTTAATTGCCCGGTTGCTGGCACTACTTGCTCAATTTTTGCAAAATAAGCCCAAGCAATTCCAAAGCAGGCTAGCCCCACTAGTGTAATCATGATTGTACGCGACCAAATTGGAGATTGGCGCAAGACAATAGATTGCTCAAATTCCAGATTGTTTAAGTTAGTTAAAGACTCTTGAGCAGCTTTTTGTTGTTTTGTCAGTACTTGTGAATCGTGCTTCACTCCATTTTTGTGATTGCCGTTTTTGTGATTGCCGTTGAGGTGATTCCCATTAAGTTGAGTCATAACGATTTTGGATTTTGGATTTTGACTTTTTTGTGGATTGGGCAATGTTTCCCGATGCCAAAAACCTTTGCCCTCAAGAATGACTAATTACAAGTTTACATCTTGTTGCTGATACAGGTAATAATAATGACCTTTAGTAGCCATTAATTCTTGATGGCTACCTTGTTCTATAACCCTGCTATTATCCATCACAACAATCATATCTGCATTACTGACGGTATTCAGTCGGTGGGTAATAAAAAATACTGTATCGCCCTTGAATGCTTTGGCTAAATTGAGACATATTTGCCGTTCTGTGGGATAGTCTAATGCGCTAGTTGCTTCGTCTAAAACTAATAATTTTGGTCGTTGTAAAACAGAACGAGCGATCGCAATTCTTTGTCGTTGTCCACCTGAAAGTGCAGAACCCCGTTCTCCCACCCGCGTGTTGTAACCGTTTGGTAAGTTCATGATAAACTCGTGGGCGCAGGCAACCTGAGCCGCTTCGATAATTTCTTCGGTTGTGGCATCGGGATTGGTTAGGGCAATATTTTCCTGAACGCTGCCGTCAAACAATAATGTTTCTTGGGGAACTACGCCAATTTGTCGTCGCAGGGAATAAAGTTCTACTTTGGCAATATCATAACCATCAATCAAAATTCTGCCGGACTCAGTTTCGTAAAGTCTCAGCAGTAATTTCATCATCGTACTTTTACCAGATCCACTTTGTCCGACAATGCCGACAAATTTCCCTGGCTCAAATTCGAGGTTGACATTAGAAAGTTGCAGAGGGCCACTCGTGCCAAACCGGAAGGAAACATTTTCATATTTCACTGCTCCCTTAATGGTAGGTAGAGGTATATTGTAGCGGTCTGTTTCTCCTTCTTGTGGGGTATCGACAATATCGCTTAAACGCTCTAGAGACAAGGCTGTTTCTTGGAAGCTTTGCCAGAGTTGAGCCAAACGTAATATTGGGCTGGTCACGTAACCCGATATAATCCTAAAAGCAATTAATTCGCCTAAAGTTAATTGTTGTTGCAGTACTAAATAAGCTCCTACCCACAAAACTAGTAAGCTGCTAAGTTTGTTGAGAAAGTTGCTAGTAGAATTGGCGAGGGTAGAAGTCACAACTGTTTTAAAACCAGCCGCGACAAATCGAGCGTAACGCTCTTGCCAGGAAAAGCGCGATCGCAATTCGATATTTTGCGCTTTTACTGTTTGAATGCCTGACATCACCTCCACTAAATAAGATTGAGTTTCGGCGTTGCGTTCGGCTTTGGCACGTAACTGTCTGCTAATGGTAGGAGAAGCAATTAAGGTGATTACGACAAACACAGGAATTGTGCTTAAGCCGACTAAGGTGAGTTGCCAACTATAAATCAGCATCACACCGATATAAACTACCGAGAATAGAGCATCTAACCCGACTGTTAAGGCAGTACCCGTGAGGAATTGGCGGATATTTTCTAGTTCGTTGATGCGAGTGGAAAGTTCACCCACCGGTCGGCGTTCAAAATAGCGCAGTGGTAGACGTAGTAAGTGGTCGATGATTTCCGACCCTAAACCCATATCGATCCGGTTAGTGGTATCGACAAATAGGTAGGTTCGTAAGGTAGTCAGCACTGCTTCAAATAGCCCGACTACTAATAGCAAAACCCCCAAAATATGTAGTGTGCCAATACTATTTTGAGTGATAACTTTGTCGATAATTAACTGAACGACTAGGGGATTTGCCAAGGCTGCCAACTGCACGAAAAAGGAAGCGACAAAGACCTCTATCAAGACTCGACGGTGCTTTGACAAATAAGGCAGAAACCACCGTAAACTAAAGCGTTCTTGGGGTGTTTGGTTGGTAGCAGTCAGCAGTAATACCCTAACTTTGGGCGGAAAGTCAGTTGGATCGACATCTAATTGTTCAACCAATTGAGCGGGTTTGCAGCGCACTATTCCTTTGGATGGAACACCCACAACCGCGGTATTGGCATCTACTTCATATAAAACGGCAAAATTATCACCGTAGCGAATTAGCGCAGGTGTCGGAATGCGCGTGACTGAAGCGACTGGTAACTCTATCAACTGCGCCTTCAGTCCGATTAACTCTGCCAAGTAAGCAGTAACTTGAAACGATATAGCCCCCTGACGTTTGACTTGCTCAGTTAAGATGCGGCGAACCACCTCTCGACGAAACGGCATTTCTAGGTGCTTCGCGATCATTTGGAAGCAGGCGAAGGCTGAATTTAGTTCTCCTTTACCGCCAAAAAATGGGTATTTCTGTTTTGATGAGTTCTTTGAATTTTGGGGGGCTGTCTGTGGAACTATTTCGTCTGATGCGTAGGGAATAATATCTAGCTCGTCAGCGCTATCTCTATCTACTCTGGTTTCAGTTACCGGAAGTTCTATCTCATGACTATCTTCTAAGATCAAATCTGACGGATGTATACCAAGCAACCGTGCGGGGTTTTGACCGATAACCTGAATTTTGTCTCTGTCATCGTCTGATTCTAGGCGATCGCCAGGTGAGAAATCCGTGACTGTACCACCGCCACTCACAAACCAAACGCTTTTGCTATCCAGTTGGTTGAATGAAGTTTTTCCGGAAGGGAGATAATGTATTTTTGCCTGGGGTAAGGCTTTTTCTGCCAGTTCTCTGAGATTTAAGGTAGCGATCGCTTGCTTTTGCCAATAAGAACCGAGAATATCGAAAACTTCTACCAAAGAACTGCGGTTCTTCCGAGCTTCGGCAAAAGCTGGGTATGAAGCCAAAAAGCTAAAATATGCTGTTGCACTCAAGGTTAAACATACTACTTCGGTAGAAGCGATCGCTGTTTCACAGGCGATATCGCGCAACAAACCAATTTCGCCAATAATTTCCCCTGGTTGCAGTAATTTTAGGGTGATTGGCATTTGCGTCTGGGGGTCGTATCCCAACAGGCGCACTTGTCCCTCATAAATTATGGTGATGTGTTCCGGGAGACTTTCTTTACCGATGATTTTCTGGCCTATGCGATAGCGCCAGGCTTGCAGTTGTTCTGATAGATTAGCGATCGCACCATCTGGCAACTGCTCAAACCCCTCTAGGGCGGTGAGAAATTCGGGAAAAGTGTTCTTAATATAAGTCATATAAAACAAGTAAAAGTGAGGAATTAAGTCGAAAATATTAAGGGCTATCTCTTTTACTAACAGTGGCAGTCTTTGGTTTTATGCCATCAGTGACAATACTTCTGCGGAATTCAGGTATTTAAATATGTAAAAGCACAGAGGACAAGTTCGTCTAATTGCAGACCTGTATTTATATCACACCGTTAAGATTGTTATGGGCTTTTCAAAATAAAGCATACTGTAAATAGATCGAGGACAAGTTATCACTTGGTTAATGCTACATAATTTATACAAAATTAAAATTAACATCTTAGTATTGCAACTATGCAAGATGGATACTTATCATCAAACCAAAACACATAAAGGTGGTTGTTAAATTTAGCGTTGTATATTTTAGTTTATGATAGTCAACATGAAAATATCACAGATGCATTCCTAAGTAAATACCCTAGTTAAGAATTATGTAATAAAAAAAACTTTAAATTTATGAATTATTTTTGACAAATTCTTGAATACAAGGATTGACAATAATATCACTAATGGCGAAAAACAGGAGCTTTCCTCGTTGAAAACCACCTATACCCTAATTATGAAATAGTTCTCCATCACTTTTTTGCTAGCTTAATTTAATAAAAATTAACTGGAAAAGTAAAGAGGAAGACTCTTTGTCACTCTAGAGGAATCAACTATTAAATTTATGAAGAAAAGACAACAAGTGCCTTCAGTAAATTTACTAATTTAATTAATAGCTAGTCCATCTCATCGCTATGCACAAAACAACCTCACCCCGCAACTAGGATGAGGTTGTTCGATTTTGCTAAGTAATTACTCGTCTTTGATACTAAGCAAGATTAACACTCAAATTGACCTGCACAATCACATCGTTGTAATCTTTATCACCACCATTGGCTAAATCTTCAAAACCAAAGGTGTTATTTCCCAATAATCGAATGTGATCTACCTTATCTGAATTAGCACCCAAGAATGTGAAGTAAACATTTTTATTAGCATTACCATTGAGAATTGCATCGGGTCTGCCATCCACAATAATAAATGGTGCAAACAAAGAATTCGGCTCGAAAGTGCCAGTGTAATTTGCAGTGCCTTGGTTGCCCACTGCCAAGTCAATGCCTGCAACACGCCCGCGCACAGCAGCTTCGGCGTAACCAGCCTGACCAACGAGAATATCTGCTGTACCATCACTGTTGGTGTCAATACCACCATTTTCATCAGCTACCTGATAGAAGCCGACAAAGTTATTGTAAGCTGCCTCTCTGTTGACTGCAAACTCAGCTGTTACCGATTGTGTCACACTCCGTAAATCAATCAGTTCGCCTTGATATTTGCCTTGCAGACCAGTACCTAAAGATACTTCTTGATTGGTTGGCTGAATATTCACTACCAAATTCTGAAAATTAAGAGAAAACCCTTGACCTTCTATGTCGTTATTTGTAGCTGAGGAAAAAAGCACACTTGAGAAGGGGGTTTTTCCAGACAGTACAGACTGAGTAGTACTGTTGGATACCAGATAAAATCTGAGTTTTGTATCAGAGTCGAATTCTAATATGTTTTTCAGGTCGGCAAGATTAAAACCATTAGGCAGATTGGCAAGAGCGGAGAAAACCACCTTTGAACGCAAAAGAGCCGCTTGCGTATAGCCTTCTGCACCAGGGGCTATGCCGTTAATCCTACCTTGTTCATCGTCAACAGTAAATACATTTAGTTCGTTCACCTCTTTAGAGGTGTTGTTTCTAATCTTGATTGAGAGTTTTCCTTTATCACCTTTAATGTTCAGCTTAGTCTTGACACTAAAAATATCGCCTGTAATTTGTGTCACTACAGCAGTATTGTCAGCAACCGCAAGTTTAAACACATCAGTGGCTTGCTCTCCAGCAACATCCTTAGCTATGACTTTGATGTTCAAGCTACCTACGTCCTCATTCTCAGGAGTACCACTGAAGGTAAGGGTAGTAGGATTGAAGTTCAACCAAGTAGGTAGTAGGTCATCATTTTCCAGGGTTGCAGTGTAGGTGAGGATGTCTCCAACATCCACATCGCTAAAGGTGTCAGTTGGGATGGTGAAATTGAAAAGTGTGTCTTCAGTAACTTGCTGATCTGCAATTTCTTTTACCAAGACTGGAGGATCGTTGACATTATTAATCGTGATTTTAAATACATCACTGGCTTGCTCTCCAGCAACATCTTGAGCGGTAACTTTGATGTTTATACTACCTACGTCCTGATTCTGAGGAGTGCCACTGAAGGTACGGGTAGTAGGATCGAACTTCAACCCATTTGGTAGAGGATCGTTGTTTTCTAAGGTTGCAGTGTAGGTGAGAATGTCTCCGATATCTGGATCGGTGAAAGTGCCATCTGGTACAATGAAACTGAAGAGAATACCTTGGGTGGCTTGTTGGTCTGCGATCGCCTTGGACAAGACTGGAGGAGTATCAACAGTAAGTTTAAACACATCACTGGCTGTTTCTCCAGTACCATCTTGAGCAGTAACTTTGATGTTTAGACTACCTACGTCCTGATTCTCAGGAGTGCCACTGAAAGTCTTGGTAGCAGCATTGAACTTCAATTGATTCGGCAAAGGCGTATCGTCGTCCAGAGTTGCAGTGTAGGTAAGGCTATCTCCGACATCTGGATCGGTGAAAATGTCATCTGGTACAGTGAAGCTGAAGAGAATACCTGGGGTGGCTCTTTGGTCTGCGATCGCCTTGGACAAGAGTGGAGCAGTTAGTACTGAAGCGTAGGCTGCCATTACTTTTGGCTGAAACGCCAGAGTAGGAACAATTGCCCCCGTAGAAACTTCCAGTTCCCAGTCACCACCTAATGCAGTACTCCCTGTTAAATCATCAGACGCCGCTACTACTGCACCTGTCAATTCACTCAGACGCTGTACAAATGCTTTACCTTGCTCTGTTTGCCCGACTTCGCAACCATACAACAGCAGTTGTGCATCTGCACTCAAAACATTTGCCCAGTCCATGAGTTGCCAAGCATAATGGTTGAGGGTTTCGTAGCTGAGTTGACTGTTCCCCAGATAAACTTGCCCTGGTGCGCCGTGAGAAACAATGTGTAGGCTGTTGATTTCCCGATGAGTTGCCAGGACTTGGCTAATTTGTTCAATGCCATTCTGGTCAGGGTCTAAGACTACAACAGAGGTGTTAGGCAATACACCTGCTATCAGACTTTGGTAGTTCTCAACCTGTGAGTCGATGAAAACTAAGTGAGTAGCAGGTATTTGCTCATACAAGTCTTGAGTTGGCTCTTTTGCGATCGCTATCGGGATAGTGTCTGACATAATTACTCTTATTAATTAATAGTTTTTTCGTGACAGCCATTACGTGTCATATCCTGTAAATCACGTAGAAACAGGATTTTTTTAGTATCGTAAAGGAGTCAATTATTAAACTTATATAAAAGGCTAATAGTTAACTCCAGTAAATTTACTGCCTAAACCTGCGGATCAATATTACCATTGCCATCGCAAATAGCATCATATTTGCCCATATTTGCCATCAACAATAATAAATAGTGCAAGCAGCGAAGCAGCTTTGAAAGTCGCGGTATAATTTGCTGTCCTTATTCACCGTCAAAAAATGCCTGTAACACGCCTACACATAGCTTTAGGCCGATGCAAAGACTTTCTTGGCGATCGCATTTATACATATATGAGTCCATGTAATCGCTATGCAGAAAACAACCTCATCCCGGTTACGGGGTGAGGTTGTATTATTTTTCTAAGTAATTACTCGCCTTCGATCTAGGCAATATTGACACTCAAATTGATCTGTACAATCATATCGTTGTAATCTTTATCACCACCATTGGCTAAATCTTCAAAACCAAAGGTGTTATTTCCCAACAGTCGAATGTGATCTACCTTATCTGAGTTAGCACCCAAAAATGAGAAGTAAATCTTTGGATCGTTATTGGCATTATTATCGAGAAACTTCTCCGCTTTACCATTGATAATAATAAAGGGTGCAAATAACGAATCAGTTCCGAAAGTGCTGGTAGATGTTGCCGAACCTTGATTGCTCACCGTCAAGTCAACGCCTGTAACACGCCCACGCACAGCGGCTTCGGCATAACCTGCTTGTCCAACAAGAATATCTGCTTTACCATCGCTATTGGTGTCAATGCCACCATTTTCATCAGCTACCTGATAAAAACCGACAAAGTTGTTCAATGCAGCTTCTCTATAAACCTTGAAGTCAGCTTTTACCGATTGTCCTACACCCCGTAAATCAATCAGTTCGCCTTCTTTTTTGCCTTGCAAACTTGTACCCAAAGATATTTCTTGATTTGTTGCCTGAACCGTTACAGCAAAATTTTGGAAGTTGAGAGAAAAGCCTTCTTCTCCTGTATTGGTATTTGTGGCTGAGGAAAAAACGACACTTGAAAAAGATGCTTTTCCAGACAGTACAGCCTGAGTAGTACTGTTGGATACGCTATAGAATCGGAGTTTGGTATCAGAGTCAAATTCTAAGACGTTATTCACATCGTCATGCTTGAAACCCTTGGGCATATTAGCAAGGGAAAAGAAAATCACCTTGGAGCGTAAAAGAGCAGCTTGTGTATAGCCTTCTGCCCCAGGGGCTATGCCATCAATCTTACCTTCATCATCATCAACATTAAATACACACAGCTCATTCACCTCTTTAAAAGTGCTGCTTTTAATTTTGATGGAGATTTTTGCTTTATTGCCTTTAGTCTTCAGCTTAGTCTTGACACTAAAGATATCACCTGAAATTAATGTGAATAAAGTAGTAGGAGTCTTTTTATCGGCAACCCCAAGCGTAAATATATCACTAGCTTCCTCTCCAGCAATATCTTTAGCAGTGACTTTGATGTTTAGATTACCTACATCCTTATGTGTGGGAGCCCCATTGAAGGTAAGAGTAGCAGGATCGAACTTCAACCAAGTAGGCAGTAGGTCATCGTTTTCTAGAGTTGCAGTGTAAGTCAGGGTATCTTCAACATCTACATCGCTGAAGGTGTCAACTGGAAGGGTGAATTTGAAGACACTATCTTCGGTGGTTTCTTGGTCGAGAATTTCATTTGCCACCTCTGGCGTATGATTGAAAGGCGCACTAAACAACGCCACCCCCGAGTCATCAGATCCAGCAGTATAGAGGTATTTGCCATCAGAACTGAGAGTTACAGAAACCGCACCACCAAGTCCATCGACACCATCTGCATCATCTTTTTGAACTTCTACAAAACTTAGTTTGCCTGTGGTTGTATCCCGCTCAAACACCGCCACAGCCGAGTCATCATATCCAGCAGCATAGAGGTATTTTCCATCGGGGCTGACAGTAATGGAAGAGACACCACCAAGCCCATCGACACTACTGATACCATCTTTTTGAACTTCCACAAAACTTAGTTTGCCTGTGGTTGTATCCCGCTCAAACACAGCTACAGCCGAGTCATCATATCCAGCAGCATACAGGAATTTTCCATCGGGGCTAACTGTGAGGGATTTAGCACCAGCAAGTCCATCGACACCATTTGTATCATCTTTTTGAACTTCTACAAAACTCAGTGCGCCTGTGGTTGTATCCCGCTTAAACACAGCCACAGCCGAGTCATCATATCCAGTAGCATAGAGGAATTTGCCATCGGGGCTGACGGTGAGGGATTCAGCACCACCAAGCCCATCGACACCATTTGTATCATCTTGTTGAACTTCTACAAAACTCAGTGCGCCTGTGGTTGTATCCCGCTTAAATACGGCTACAGCTGAGTCACTATATCCAGCAGCATAGAGGAATTTTCCATCGGGGCTGACGATGAGGGATTTAGCACCAGCAAGTCCATCGACACCATTTGTATCATCTTTTTGAACTTCTACAAAACTCAGTGCGCCTGTGGTTGTATCCCGCTCAAATACCGCTACAGCCGAGTCACTATATCCAGATGCATACAGGAATTTTCCATCGGGGCTGACGGTGAGAGATTCAGCACCAGCAAGCCCATCGACACCATTTGTATCATCTTTTTGAACTTCTACAAAACTCAGTGCGCCTGTGGTTGTATCCCGCTCAAATACCGCTACAGCCGAGTCATCATATCCAGTAGCATAGAGGAATTTTCCATCGGAGCTGATGGTGAGGGATTTAGCACCAGCAAGTCCATCGACACCATTTGTATCATCTTTTTGAACTTCTACAAAATTCAGGATTTTCTGCGTCATATTTCCCTTGAGATTGCAAAATAGTTTGTAAAAGTAATATTCTTTTCTAGCAAAGACAAGAATGTACTATATAGCTTATTGTCTGATTTTTATTAAAGCCTCAGTAGATATACTAAGTAATTTTCCGCTTTTAACTGATGTAAGCGCTTTATTTACGAGCTAATTTATACATACATGGTTGAAGTTATTACCCGCAAATAAAACAACCCCATCCCGGAAGTGAGATGAGGTTGAAAGCTATAACAACTATTTCTGCAAATTTAGATGTCTACAATAGCTCGATCTATACAAGCCCTCATCTTTTCAGATAGAGTTCGGACATGGGGTTCTCTAAAAATAGAGTCGTGGTTTCCTGGGACATTTTGAATATCCAAACCTCCTAAGACCATTTCACTCCAACCCATTTGGGGGTCAACCTCCCGTTTTTCCAATGCAACGCGCTCTTCTGCTCGGAATACAGTGACTCGACCGGGATAAGCTTTTAGAACGTATTCTCTGGCTGCCTGTTTATTGGCCTCTTCAATTGTTAATTTCCGGTAGTTATAAGGTACAGTCCGCCAGATTCTTAAGGAAAATTTAAAGAGCAATTTTCGGAACTTTTCTTGAAGTTTATACTTCAGCCAAGAGCTTTTGTTCCTGATTTGTTCAAGCACGTAATTAGTCCCAAGTTTTGTCAGGTTGTCCCAATGTTGAGAAACTCGCTTTTCTAATGGCGCTTGTTTTATGTAATTTGGGCCAGTGGTATCAAATAAAGCTAACAAAGCTACTTTTTGACCTTGCCTTACGAGTTGTTGAGCCATTTCCCAAGCTACTAGTCCACCAAAGGAGGAACCACCCAAAAAATAAGGGCCTTCAGGTTGAATAGTTTGTATCTCTTTGATGTAATGATCTGCCATTTGTGCAAGCTTGGTAAAGGGAGCTTCTTTCCCATTCAATCCTCGTGCTTGTAGTGCATAAAATGGCTGATTTTCACCTAAATGAAGTGATAAATCTCGGTAATAGAGGACACTTAAACCAATTGCATGGATGCAAAAGAGAGGTGGCTTAGAACCGTTGGGCTGCATTGGTACTAGTGATGACCAAGGCATCGATTTTTCTGAGTTGTTACTAGTACTACTTTCAACCCGATTATGGCTTTCTGGCAAAAATCCTTGCTGGCGAATAAAATTAGTTAATTGCTCAATGGTTGAAGATTGCAAGAGAATAGCTAAGGGCAGATTTAGACCAAATGTCTTTTCAATCTGAGAAAACAGATGTACTGCAAGTAGTGAGTTTCCACCCAAATCAAAAAAGTTGTCTTTTATGCCAATGGGATGAATACCTAAAAGGTTTTCCCAAATTTTAGTTAACTGAAGTTGTAATGGATCTTCTGCTGTGGCAAATATTTTTTCTATTTTAGAATTAGTTGGATTCAGCCTAGATAAGGCTTGGCGATCGACTTGGCCATGAGCATTCAATGGCAGAGAATCGACAATGAAAAAGGTAGAAGGCAACAAATGTTCAGGTAACTTTTGCTGGAGAAAACTCAGCATTTGCTCGCTCCCAAAAGTTTCTCCTTGTTTGGGAACAACATAAGCAACTAAACTTTTATCCCCAAGAACATCTTCTTTGGCAATCACCACAGTTTTTTGTACGCCTGGATATTGACCCAAAATTGTTTCAATTTCAGCCAACTCAATGCGAAAGCCGCGAATTTTTACCTGATTATCTAAGCGGTCAAGAAACTCAATGTTGCCGTCACTTAAGTAACGTCCTAAGTCACCAGTTCTGTAAAGGTATGCCCCAGATTCGCTGCTAAAGGGATTGGGGATAAATTTCTCAGATGTTAGTTCGGGACGCTTAAAGTAGCCTTGGGTAACACCGATACCGCTGATGTAGATTTCACCACTTACACCAATAGGGAGGAGTTGCGATCGCCGATTGAGGATGTAGATTTGAGTATTAGCGATCGCTTTTCCTATGGGAATTTCTGACCGAGTGTTACTGGCTTCAGTTGCAGTCTCCGGATCGTAAACCGTGGCGGTTAAAGTTGTTTCTAGCGCTCCATAAGCATTCAGCCAGCGTACTTGCTTGCCAACTTTTTCTACCCAAGTTAGATAAGCCTGCCGTGAGACTTTTTCGCCACCAACCATGACTAAGCGCAAGCTGGCTGGTAAGCTTTGGGGAGATACAGATAGCTCCTTGACTAACTCATACCAAAAAGACGTGGCTAGATTAACAACAGTAATTTGTTGTTTAGCAATGAACGGGAAAAACTGCCCCGTCGATTGCATCTTCTGAGGCTGGAGAATTGCAGTAGCACCAGTAATCCAAGTGGGAAAGAGTGATTCAATGAAGGTATCGCAGCTGATACTAGGTATGATTAGTAAGCGATCGCTCTGAGTCAACTCCCAAGTTTCGCTAATTGCCAAGCTGTGGCTGACAAGATTATGGTGGGTTATAGCTATACCGTTGGGTTTTCCATCGCAGCCGGACACATACATTACACAGGCGAGAGTCCGATCTGTGCCATAGCTTTCTGGATTTTCAGTCACATGTACGGCAATAACTTCCCAATCACTATCCAAACAGATACCTTGTGCTTGATGCTCAGAGAGCTTCTCAACTAATGAGCTTTGGGTTAAGACCAAAGATATTTGGGCATCTTCTAAAATGACAGCCAGACCATCTTGCCCAGATGTCGGAGCGATCGGTACGTAAGTTCCACCGACTTTCAAAATACCCAACAGCCCCACAATCATCTCCAGTGAAGGCTCTAGATAAAGACCGATGAGTACGCCCGATTCTACTCCTAAAGTTTGCAAATAGTAGGCTAGTTGATTTGCCCGCTGGTTAAGTTCCTGATAAGTTAATTGCTGATTTTTAAAACTGACTGCAATATTATTTGGAGTTCTTTTAGCTTGAGTTTCAAACCAGTGATGGATACAAGTATTCTGGGGATAATCAGCTTGTTTGCTATTCCACTCAACTAACAATTGATGTTGTTCGGGTGCTGTCAACAGGGGTAATTCAGCAATCGGACGATCGGGATTAGCAACAATACCTTCGAGTAAAGTTTTGAAGTGTGCCAACATCCGCTCTATTGTACTGGCATCAAACATCTCGGCATTGTAATCAAATACCATACCCAGACCATTATCCTGTTCCCGCAAAACCAATGTCAGATCGTATTTAGTCTTGCCATGATAGATATAGCCAAATAGAGAAGTGATAGTCAAATCAGGTAGTTGCACTGATGCCATGCCACGACCATTTGACCAAGGAGGATTGAGGGAAAATTTTACCTGGAACAGAGGTGAGGTATTGCGACTTCGCTGTTCTGGTCTAAGTTCTTCAATTAGCTTTTCAAAGGGTAGGTCTTGATGGGTATAAGCCTCTAAACAATCCTTACGCACTCGGTCTAATAATTCTCGGAAAGTTGGGTTGCCTGCAAAGCTACTCCGCAGTACAAGAGTATTAGAAAAAAATCCAATCAGCCCCTCGGTTTCAACTTGTCCTCGACCTGCACTTGCAAAGTTAATTAGTAGGTCTTCTTGTCCAGAATAACGGTAGAGCAATAGCTCGAATGCTGCCAGTAAAGTCATGAACAGGGTGACACCCCATTTTTGACTCATGTCTGTCAGGGCATGGTTCAGCGACTTTGATAGCAGCAGGGCAGCGCGATCGCCTCGATAAGTTTGCACTCCTTGAGGACGGGGGCGATCGTAAGGTAACTCAATGATCGGTAAATTGCCTTCTAGCTTTTGCTTCCAGTAGTTTACCTGTGACTCTAAAACCTCTCCCTGGAGCCATTGGTATTGCCAATTGGTAAAATCAGCATACTGCACTGGTAAGGGAGTTAAAGGAGAAACCTGACCTGCTGATAATGCTTTATAGATGGTAATCAGGTCTTGATAGAACAGATCGGATGAAGCACCATCACAAACTATGCAGTGCATATTCCAAATTAGCAGATGTTCGCGATCGCTTAATCGCAGCAGTAACACCCGTAAAATTGGCCCATTGCCTAAATCAAAGGGTTGATGAGCTTCTTTAGTTGCCAGGAGGTGAGCTTCCGCTTCTCGTTGTTCATCTGGTACTTGCCGCAAGTCAATTATTGGCAGTGTCAAGGAAACATCGGTGGCGATGACTTGAGTGGGCTTTCCATTGACTGCTGGAAAAGTTGTCCGCAGAACTTCATGGCGACGGACGACTTCTCTTAAACTTTCCTCTAAAACAGCAACATTCAGATTCCCCGTAAAACGCACGACAACTGGCATATTATTTGAGGAACTATCAGGTTCAAACTGATGGAGGAACCATATCCGTTGCTGACCAAAGGAAAGCGGCAAGTTACCATTCCGTTCACAAGCGACAATTGGGGGAATCTGTGAACTGGCGGCTATGTTAATTTGTCGGAGAAAGTTGATGATTTCGGCTTTTTGAGTTTTTAACTCGGTTAGCAATTCTGGTGTGAGACTATCTTTTGCAGCCCGATAGCGTAAGCGTTGGCTATGCCCGCCGCAGGCATCGCCCTCTAGCCAAAGTTTGACATCGCGCTGACGTAGCTCAGATAGTAGTTCATCTAATGTTTTCATAGCTCACCTTCTTCGTAATCATCAGCTGTTTCACTCTCAGCAGCCTGAACACCTTGGGCTGCCCACCGCAGAGTCTCCACTCGTTCAGCCAAATCTGCTACCGTTGGTAATTCAAATAAATTGGACATCAGAATTTCTGCTTGCAACGCTTGGCGCATTCGAGAAATCACTTGAATTCCTAGTAGAGAATATCCACCCAATTCAAAAAAGTTGTCGTTAATCCCAACCTGTTTGACATTAAGAACCTGCGCCCAGATATCTGCAATCTGCTGTTCAATGGGAGTGCGAGGCGCTACATAATTTGCCTCCAGTTCTGGGCGGGAAGCATCAGGCTGTGGCAATGCCTTGCGATCGACTTTGCCATTGGGGGTTAACGGCATAGCTTCTAGTGCCATAAAGATTGTTGGCACCATAAAGTCAGGAAGTTGTTGTTTCAAGAATCGACGCAATTGTGAAATCACTTCCAAGCTATCTTGACCAGTTTCGGCAACAATATAACCGACTAAACTAGTCTCATTAGGAATGTCTTCTCGAACAATTACAACAGCTTCTTTTACTCCTGGATGTTGCAGGAGTGGGGTTTCAATTTCACCCAATTCTATGCGGAAACCACGCAGTTTTACCTGATAGTCGATACGACCCAAGTATTCAATATGTCCATCTAGTAAATAGCGAGCTAAATCCCCAGTTTTGTATAAGCGCGATTTCGGGTTTGAACTGAAAGGATTAGAAATAAATCTCTCAGCAGTCAGTTCGGGACGATTTAGATATCCCCTTGCTAGTCCTTCGCCACCAATATACAACTCACCTGATATACCAATGGGAACGGGTTGTAAATGGGAGTCTAAAATGTAGATTTGCGTATTAGCTAGAGGGCAACCAATGCCTATTGCTTTATTTGCCGTTGTCACCTTGTAGCCTGTTGACCAAATCGTTGTTTCTGTAGGCCCGTAAAGGTTCCACAGACAAGCTCCCTTCGGTAATAATTGATTGGCGAGGTCTCTAGGTAAGGCTTCGCCTGTGGAAATCATCTTCAGTTGAGGACTACCTTGCCATCCGGCTGCCAGTAATAACCGCCAAGTAACTGGTGTCGGTTGCATAAAGGTTGCCCCGGAGGTGGTTAGCGCTTTTAACAGTTGTGTTCCGTCAGCCGCAACTTCACGGCTTACCAATACCAACTTCGCACCTACAGATAGGGGTAGAAAAATTTCTGAAACGGCAATATCAAAGGATAGGCTAGTAACAGAGAGGAGAGTATCTTCAGCAGTTAAACCGGGTTCTTTAGCGATCGCACTTAAAAGATTAACAGCACTCTGATGTTGAATTTGAACGCCTTTCGGTTGACCTGTCGAGCCAGATGTATAGATGACGTAGGCTAAGTTATTGGAAGTGATGTTATGTGTTGGGTTATCTAACCCGTAATCTATGGATTGCCAGTTGCTATCAAGGCAAACAATCTCTGCTTGATGGCTTGGTAGCCCCGACTTTAGCTTCTCTTGCGTTAGTAGCACTGACACCTGAGCATCTTGCAGCATGAAAGCTAAACGTTCTTGAGGATAAGCATAATCTAATGGTACGTATGCTCCCCCGGCTTTGAGAATCCCTAAAACTCCTACAACCATTTCCAAGCTGCGCTCGACACACAGACTAACCAGAACTTCTGACCCGACTCCTAAGCTTTGGAGATAATGGGCTAGTTGATTGGCTCGCTGATTCAGTTCGCGGTAGCTAATTTGTTGATCTTCAAAAACTACAGCGATCGCATCTGGAGTCTTCTCCACTTGAGTTTCAAACAGCTGATGAATGCAGATATTTTGGGGATAAGCTGTTTGAGTATTGTTCCATGTTGCTAATAACTGTTGCTCAACTGCTGGCAAAATTGGCAATTTAGCAATAATTTGATTAGGGTTAGCAACTATGCCCAATAACAAAGTTTCAAACTCTGCCATCCGGCGGCGGATAGTATCAGCTTCAAATAAATTAGTGTTGTACTGGCATTCCAGAATAAGTTCACCATGCGATTCTGTAGCATTGATAAACAGTTCAAAATTCTCGAATGCGCGGGGATTGGAGAAAAATTCTACCTCTAATCCGATAAAGGGAAGTCGATTGCTGTCTAAAGCTTGATCGACATTAAATACAATCGGTACTAAGGGAATACGGCTAGAATCCCGTGACAATACTAATTTTTTTACCAGACTACCAAAAGTAAATTGTTGATGGTCATAAGCATCTAAGACAGCCGATCGCCGCGATCGCAAGTAGTCGCTGAAAGATTTTTCGCCATCAATCTGGCTACGCAACGGTAGTAAATTTACACAATGACCGACGAGATTATATTGCCCTAAAGCAGCTTGTCCGGCGGCTGGAATACCTACAACTAAATCATTTTGTCCTGTCAAACGGTGCAGCCAGACCTCGAATCCTCCCAGGATCGTAGTCATAAAGCTACAACCGAGTTTTGTTCCTAGTTGTTTCAGGTTGGCAACTAATTCGGGACTTAAATGCCAATCTTCGCGGGCGGCGTTAAAGGTTCTGAGTGGGGGACGAGGGCGATCGCTGGGGAAATCGAGTACAGGTACAGAGTCAGCGAATTGTTGCAACCAGTATTGTTCTGTGGCGATCGCTTCTGGATTATCCGCCTCTTCTTCCTGCAAAATCGCATATTCACTTAAGTAGTCTGGTTCTTCTAATTCAGGAACAATACCCTGTTGCAAGCCAGAATAAAGTTTACCCAAATCTGGCATCAGCACTGCCCAAGACCAACCATCACAAATAATATGATGGGCTGTCAAAATAGCTAGATGTTCCTGCGGCTGCAATTTGACAATTTTTGCCCGAAATAGAGGGCCATGTTCCAAATCAAAAGGTTGCTCTACCTCTTGTCGCAAGATCCTAGCTAATTTTTCCTGTTGTTCCTGTGGTTCTAAGTTAGACAGTTCAATAATAGGGATTTCAATTTGCCGAGAAGCAACAATGCAGAGTGTATTGCCATCGGTGCTAAAAGTTGTCCGTAGTGCTTCATGACGTTGTACTAACTTTTCCACCGCAGATTGGAAAAGTTTGACATCAAGTTCGCCTTTTAGTCGCAGAGATTGAGACTCATTATAAGCACAATTAGCAGCATCGCCCATTTGCACAGAAGCCCAAATTTCTTTTTGTGATTCTGTGGCGGGGGCGGTTAGAAGTAATTCTCCATCTGCAAATGGATCAAAATCAACCGCAGTTAATGTCGATTGGTAATCTACAGGTGATAAGGTCATAAAAATTTATTATTTTCTCAGTTTATTGAATGTGGATAAATCTCAATCTTTTTTAGATTCCTGACTTTAAATACCTTGTTTAGCCAAGATTGTAGACTTTAAATAATTACGCGCAGGTATTTCTACAAATTTATATGTCAATGATGCAGCCAATAAGACAATCATAAGAAATACTCCTAAAGATGTCAATGATTGATATCCTGTAAATTCTTTGCCAAAAACATCGTGAAATTTATAAAGCCAGAAAGATTTTAACAATTCTTGAACAACCCAATGAACCATATAAGTTGAGTAAGAGATAGTGCCGATATATAGCATTAACTGTGAATTAAGAAACTTTGATATTAAACTTTTTTTGTTGATAGATACAGATAAAATCAGTAGAGAAAAAGCTGGTAAAATTAGCCAATCATGAATATTACGAAAATGATGCCAGTAGTAATGCATAATCAAAATTATCCAAGTTATAGCTATAATTGCCAGGAAACTAAGATTAAAATACTTTTTATAATTACCTCTATGATAAATTTTGTAAGTTATAATACCAAGGATGCATTCTAGCCCACATCTAGCTATCGAAGGTATGCCAATAATCGTATCTAAATTGCCACGGGTAAAAGTGATTAGTAATAATATGCAAAAGAGAGTAGAACTATAAATTATTAAATCAGTTTTGAATTTATTTTTTAATAAAACTACTAATAAAATTGGAAATATGCAATAAATAAAAAACTCCACACTTATTGACCAAGCTGGCTCATTCCAGTAGGTATTACACCAGAATAAAGGTGGGCACTTTATGTCAAATGCTTGGAGAAGAAAAATATTGGAAACAAGAGCCGTTAAGTTAAATTTACCAGTAAAAGCAGAAGCATTTAGGAAAAGTAATTTCACAACCTCTAATCCAACAAATAGAGAAATAATAAATATATGCAGAGGATAAATTCTAGCAAAACGCGAGAATAAATATGAACGATAGTTTTTTAAATTGACTTTTAAACAAAAAGTCTCCGCATAAACGTGGGTCATAATAAAACCACTCAGAATAAAGAAAAAATCGACCCATAAATATCCATTTGTAAAAAAATTAGTATAGGCTGATAAAGTTGAACCGATTTTCGGTAAACCGTAGTAAGAAAAATGGTGTATAACAACAACCAAGGCTGCAATACCGCGTAAAGAAGTGAGCGATTTGATGTGTTTATACATTAAGGTTTTTGGTTTTAGTTTCTACCTATAGCAATCCTATTTGAATTGTGAAAATTATTTTGATAATTAGACGCGTAGTTGCTTTGTGTTGGCTACATGAAGGATGTAATAAGCGCTTACTATGTATAAAAGCAAGCTACGCGAAGTGTTTAAAATAAAATATTTCACAAATGATTTAGAATTGCTATAGAATACCGATTCAGTATTCAGGCTAATTAATAATTAGTCATTTGAGAAAAATTATATTTTTTTCCCAATCTTGTCGATAAATTGCTTTAACTTCCCCTCAATAGATTTTAGTTTTAATACACCAGAGCGCAGGATCATAAATTTACTTTTCGGTCGGCGATCGGATAGAAGACCCAGAGCAAAAATTTTGAGCCGATCTTTCAAAGCATATTTATCTGGTGGAGTGGGTTTTAATCCCAGTCTGCGTAAGTAGCTGTTGACTTGATATATTCTGGCTTTGAGATCGTAAGGTCGCAGATAAAAGAGAATACTCAAAGCTACAGAGACATTATTACCATTTTTAGCCCAATGGGGTGCCAATATAGGATGATGGAGTCCCTTGCCTGGTTGCAAATAGTAAACCTTTGCTTTACTTTGATTCTCCTCTTTATAATTTGCTACGTTCAGGTCGCCTACATAAAATTTTTCAATCTCCTCTTCGCTCAGTACAGAACGATCGCTTTGATTGAAGAGGCTCATATCTTTCTCGCCCTGAATTTGAAACAGGAAATTCAACTCACTATCGATATGGTAAGGTGTAATAGAATTTGGGGAACCAATAAAGATGTAAGCACCTAGCCAAGTCATCTGCTTCCGAAGGGGTTTGCCTGTAAGCGTTTCGAGTTCAGTTATAATCTGGTTAACCAAGGCAGCATATTCTGGGTCTACTTGAACATCTTCAAGCATCACCCAAGAATCCGATTCACCAATATGTGCGATCGCCTCGTTAATTTGCTTGATTCCAGGTCGCTGATTCCACTTTTGCTCAACAGGAACTTTGCTGATATAAGACTGGATTTTATTTGCTCTACCCTGACTTAGCATAGTATTTGCAAGCTCAACTAAGCGGGGAATCTCAAATAAAGGATGTCCTGCAAGGTTATGCGAAAACATGAAGTGAGAAGAGTTGAAGTTTTCCCGGAAGTTTGAAACATCAGTTTCAATGATTTGTTCAGGAAGCTTCGGATCGGACTTAATAAAACTCGGTTCAAGTAGATTATCAACTGACATACAAAAATGGATGAGTATTTACTATTTGCAAAAATTATTAACGCTTACTACACTTTCTATGCACTTGATTTTTGAAAGCACTTCAAGAAACACTTGCGACTTGTAAATATTTCCCAGGACGCTCGATATCCGGGATATACCAGGCGGGGTTTCCTTGGGGATCTCGTCCTAATTTGGCATCGGGTTGTGGAGGACGATTACGTAAACTGTTATTGGTTTCGCGGTTTGTTACTTCTATAGGCGGTGCAGACAAGAACCCAGCAGATTGCATTTCGGCAATACTTTCTTTAAAGGCTGCCATTACGAAAGCCAGATCGGCTTCGGAATGGGCTGTCGTCAAGAAGCAAGGACGGTGATCCCAAGTATGCACTCCCTTATCGCGCAGCAAGTAAAACAATAAATCTCCGTAGGGAAACTCTGGTAAAGACTTCACCATGAACAGGGAGCCGAAATTATAAGCTGTAAACGGAGCCTGAACTTGCTGGAAATAGCCCATAAGTTCCGCTACAAACTTATCGGTTCTAGCATTGAGATTTTGCTGTAAGCTGGGGCCATTCTGTTTTAAATGTTGAAGTACTGCTTTGGCGGCTGCTAGTGCTAAAGGATGGCGGACGAAAGTGCCGGCGAAGTAAGTCACACCTACTTCTGGAACGGAGTCATCGCCAAACTGCCAAAACCCACCATCCAAAGCATCCATATATTGTGATTTGCCAGCAATGACTCCAATTGGTAGCCCACCGCCCACAATCTTACCGTAGGTTGCTATGTCCGCCTTGATACCGAAATGTGCTTGAGCGCCACCTGGATGAATTCTGAATCCGGTAACAATTTCATCAAAAATCAGGGCAATACCAGCTTCTTCTGTGAAATCACGCAATTGCTGGAGGAATTCTTTAGGCTGGTATTCAGGGCGACGACTTTGCACAGATTCCACCATCACTGCTGCTAACTCATCAGCCCGACTTCTGAGGATTTCTAGAGACTCAGGTGAATCGTAGTCCACCACCAAAATGTTCTCTACCATTTCGGGTGGGATACCAGGAGCAGCAGGAATTGATCGGAGTTTTTTTGTACCTCGAACAATTACTTCATCCAAAATACCGTGATAAGCTCCAGAAAAGATAGCAATCAAGTTACGCCCTGTGATGGTGCGTGCCATCCGCATTGCTCCCAACACCGCTTCCGAACCTGTGTTGCAAAAGGCTGCTCGGTCAAAGTTGGTCAACTCACACATCAGCTTTGCCACTTCTCCAACTAAGGGAGTTTGCGGCCCAATTTCCATGCCGAGTTTGAGTTGTGCTTCAATTGCCTCAGTAATGAAAGGTGGCGACCAACCAAACAAATTCAACCCAAAGCCATTGCTTAAATCGACATATTCATTACCATCAACATCCCAAAGTTTAGAACCTGAAGAATGAGACGCCACGATGGGATAAACCATCTCTTTCATCATCGGGTTAAACCCGGAAACAGTTCTGGGATCTGCTAAGTAAGGGCGATGAGTTTGAGTATATTCTTTGGATTTTTGAGTCCGTTTTGTATATCTTTGGATAATTTTGTCTAGATGAGTGCGTTGTTGCGCTGTCAAAGTTTTAGTCTGGGTCTTTTCAATCCGAGCAGCCGCACCAAATGCCTTTTTAGCACCATTTGACTCTGTTTCTACTGATGCTGATTCTTTGCTAGTTTGGGTTGGAGGGACAGATACAGCATTTTGTGGCTTGACACCATTATTTTGAGATGTTGCCGCAGGCACAACTGGGATTGTTACAGATTGACTGCTATTACCCAATAGCGCCAATTGCTGGCTCATAATTTGTAGCTGCTGATTAATCACATTTTCTAGGATGCTACTAGATGCAGCAGGTTGGAGGGAAATCTTAGGTGCAGATCCATTCGATCCATTTGTATGAACTTCATGAACTACCAAAGTGCTTGTAGGTGTAGGTTCTGACAAGGGTACTTCTGGAACGATATCTGCAACGGTTTCTGTTAATCCTAATGCGGATAAAGTTTCGGGAGACAAGGCTGAATTGATAAAGTCAGCCAGTGTTCCTAAATTGGAGTAAATTTCTAGTAACTGCCTAAGTGTGACTTTGACTTGAAATTTTTTCTTTAACGCTAGCCCGACTTGTGTCAGAGATAAGGAATCTAATCCCATTTCTAAAAATGTTATCGAGTCGTCAACACTAGCAATTTCCAATCCTGAAGTTTCTTCGATAATTTCTTTGAGCAGGGGAATAAGCTTTTGCTGAGGGGATGTTGTCATAATTTGGGTCTTTTCTAATAATTGGGGATTTAAAAGTGTGGGAGTTGCTACACGATTGGGATGAGGTGGAGGATCGATCCAGAAGCGTTGGCGTTCAAAAGGATAAGTAGGTAGAGGAATTCGTTGTCGCGTTTCCCTTTGATAGAAGTTGCTCCAGTCAATAGATACTCCTGCTAACCACAGTTGCCCTACTGCCTTGAGTAATGCCGTCCATTCGGCTTCGTTCTCGGCGTTATCGCCCAAAGAAGGAATCGCAATCTGTTGTTTAATATCTTTTGCTTGTTGGCGGGCTAAGGTCGTAGTTGTGATTCGCGGCCCTACCTCTAACAGTAGGCGTTCTGGCTGCTGCCATAGAGTTTGTACGCCCTCTGCAAACCGCACAGTCTGGCGTAGATGTGTAGCCCAATACATCGGATCGGTTGCTTGCTGGGCTGTAATCCAATCGGCGGTAACTGTGGATACAAAGGGAATTTGGGGTGGCGATAATTTAACTTTCCCAACTACCTCAGCAAAGGGGTGAATGATGCTATCCATCATTGGGGAGTGGAAAGCGTGGGAAGTGTGTAATTGGCGACAGGCAACTTCTTCGCTTTCAAGTTGTTTTTGCAGAGATGCGATCGCCTCTGTGGGACCAGAAACTACACACAAGGAAGGGCCATTAATTGCAGCGATCGCTAGTTCTGGACTCAATCGCGGCTCTACCTCTCTGGCTGGTAGGCGCACTGAGAGCATAGCCCCTGCTGGTAACTCCCACATTAAGCGACCGCGAGTTGCAACCAACATCAGCGCATCTTCTAAGGTGAATACACCCGCAATACAGGCGGCGACAAATTCGCCAATACTGTGACCAATCATGGCTTGGGGCTTGACTCCCCAACTTTGCCATAGTTGCGCTAAAGCGTATTCAATGACGAATAGTGCTGGTTGGGTAAAGCAGGTTTGTCGCAATGAGATAGCCGCAGTTTCGCAATCGCTCGGTGCGGGATAGATGATTTCTCGTAAATCCTTGCCCAGCAAAGGCTTAAGCATTTCAGCACATTCATTTACTGCTTCCTGGAATACAGGTTCGTGGTTATAGAGATTCAGTCCCATGTTCACATATTGCGATCCTTGTCCGGGGAACATGAAGACAACGGCTGGATTGCGGATTTCTATGTGACGGGTATTTACTTGATTTGAATCTAAAGATTGGAGGGCTGCGATCGCATCTGTAATATCGTGACAAACTACACTGCGTCGGTAGTTAAAAGCTTTGCGCCCTCGCTGTAGGGTATAAGCTACATCAGCTAAGTTAATTTCGGCATTGTATTGTAAATGTTGCTGTAAATTCGCGGTTGCAGCCTCTAAAGCTTGACTAGTTTTTGCCGAGAGCAACAATAGCTGCTGTGGACGCGAAGATCCGGAACTTTGGATTTGTGGCGCTTCTTCTAGCACAATATGAGCATTAGTCCCGCCGACACCAAAAGAACTCACACCGGCTCGTCGCGGAGTTTCACCCTCCGACCATTCAGCTAGTTTGGTATTTACATAGAAGGGGCTATTGGCAAGGTCAATCTTGGGATTGGGAGCCTCAAAATTTAAACTAGGTGGGATCTTTTTATAATGCAGGGCGAGAGCGGTTTTAATTAACCCTGCTACTCCAGCCGCCGCAACTAAATGTCCGACATTGCTTTTAAGAGAGCCGATCGCACAAAATTGTTTAGCATTTGTATGTACCCGAAATGCTTGTGTCAGCGCTTCAATTTCAATTGGGTCGCCTAAAGGTGTAGCTGTGCCGTGAGCTTCAATATAAGAGATGGTTTCTGGGTGAAAGTTAGCGTAAGCTTGCGCCATTGCAATGGCCTCTGCTTGTCCGTCTACGCTAGGAGCGGTAAAGCTCACCTTATCAGCGCCGTCATTATTGATACCAGAACCTCGAATTACGGCATAGATGCGATCGCCATCATTGAGTGCATCTTCTAAACGCTTGAGGACAACTACTCCTGCGCCATTGTTGAACATTGTGCCCTGAGCGCTGGCATCAAAGGGACGACAATGCCCATCTCCAGAGAGCATACTGCCTTCTTGTGCCATATAACCGCTGTTTTGGGGTGTAGTCATAGATACACCACCAGATAAAGCCAAATCGCACTGATAGCTGGTTAAGGCTTGACAAGCCTGAATGACTGCTACCAAAGAAGTGGAACAGGCTGTATTGACGCTAACGGCTGGGCCTTTGAGGTTGAGTTTGTAAGCAGCACGGGTGGTTAAAAAGTCTTTTTCATTGGCTAACATCGTTTGGAATTCACCGATGCGATCGACAATTTCCATGCGACCAGCAATATGGTTAGCAAAATAAGTATTTTGACCACAACCAGCGTATAAACCAATCAAACCCTCAAAAGACTCTGATTCATAACCAGCATTTTCTAGGGCTTCATAAACCAACTCTAGGAATACTCTAGCCTGTGGGTCCATAACCACAGCTTCAAGTGGATTAATGCCAAAGAATGCGGCATCAAAGGTTTCGCCCCCAGAAATTATCCCTCTAGCTTTTACATAGCTAGGATCTTTGCAAAGGCTCGGATCGATACTAGGATCTAGTTCTTCATCTTGAAAGAAAGTCGTTGATTCTAATCCCTCGCACAGATTGCGCCAAAATTCATCGACATTTCCAGCGCCAGGAAATCTTCCTACCATGCCAATAATGGCAACACCATCAGTAGGATCTTGGTTATCGGATGCTTGCATATTTACCATTGCTTAAACACCTTGTTGATGATTACGGCGACGAGTACGAGCTGCTTGTTGCCGTTGGGCGCGATTTTGCAGCTTGTCAGAAGACGGTTGGCTGTTCTGGTTTGAATCCAAATACTTTGCTAAAGAGCCAATTGTTGAATACTGAAATAGCTTCACAGCAGGTAGCTCAATACCAAGTTCCTGTTTTATTCGCGCAGCAACTTGGAGAATTGAGATTGAAGTTGCTCCCAAATCAAAGAAATTATCATCAATCCCAACGCGATCGATTTTCAGCAGTTCGGATAAAATACCTACAAGCAGACGTTCTAAATCGGTTTGCGCAGCAATGTACGCTTGTTCTAGTTGCGGACGTTCTCTACTTGGTGCTGGCAATTTATGTCTATCTACTTTGCCATTTACAGTCAAAGGCAATGACTCTAACATCACAAATACTGATGGCACCATGTAATTAGGTAGTCGCTGTTGTAAGAAACCACGTAATTTATTGTGCGTATATCCACTGCTATAGTGAGGAACAATATAAGCTGTCAACTGCTTTTCACCTGCTTCATCCTGACGAGCTAAGACGACAATTTCCCGAACGTCAGGATGTTGTGCAATTTCTCGCTCAATTTCCCCTAGTTCAATTCGGAAACCGCGAATTTTTACCTGATTGTCAATCCGACCTAAGAACTCGATATTGCCATCTGGAAGATAACGAGCTAAATCTCCAGTTTTGTAAAGGCGCGTTGCTAAATTGCCATCAAATGAGTGAGAAATGAATTTTTCGGCAGTTATATCTGGGCGATTTAAATAGCCTCTAGCTAATCCATCACCACCAATGTACAATTCACCAGCTTCTCCAATTGATACTGATTGCAGGTTTTTATCTAATATATAAACTTGGGTGTTAGCAATTGGACGACCAATAGGAATCGAAACATCTGGCTGTAGTGGTGCTGTTATCGGATGGCAGCATGTGAAAGTTGTATTCTCAGTTGGCCCATAACCATTAATTAGTTGACAGTTATCTACTGTTTGGAGAAACTTCTGTACATGGGGAACAGATAAAACATCACCACCCGCTAAAAGTTGACGTAAGGATTTTAAAGCATCAATTTTTTCATCTACTATCAGGTGAAATAAACCGGCTGTCAGCCAAAGAGTAGTAACTTGGTATTGCTGAATAATCTGCCCTAATTCTTCTAAAGATGGTGTATTAGGAGGGTAAATTACTAGTCGCCCACCATTAAGTAAACAACCCCAAATTTCAAAAGTGGAAGCATCGAAGGAAATAGGAGCAAGTTGCAGAATTACTTCTTCAGGTGTGAGTTGAGCATAATTAGTTTCTTTGACTAACCTAACTACACCACGATGGATAACGCTAACGCCTTTGGGTGTACCTGTAGAACCTGATGTATACATGACATAAGCCAAGTTGTCAGCAGTGACACTAGTGCTGAGGTTCTCTTTTTTATTTAGGGCGATTGTATTCCAATCTGTATCTAGGCAAATTACAAGTGCTGTGTGAGTAGGTAATTTGGTAACTAGTTCTTTTTGAGTTAATAGTACAGATACCTGGGTATCTGACAGCATGAAAGCTAAACGTTCTTGTGGATACCCTGGATCTAATGGTACATAAGCTCCACCAGCTTTAAGGATAGCTAAGAGTGCTACAACCATTTCTAAGGAGCGCTCTATGCAGATTCCTACAAGAATTTCTGTTCCTACCCCTAGTGATTGTAGATGTTTTGCTAGTTGATTAGCACGATTATTCAAATCTCTATAAGTAAGATGCTGATTATTAAAAATTAGTGCTACAGCATCAGGTGTTTTCTCGACTTGTGCTTCAAACAACTGATGAATAGACGCTTGTTGAGGATAATCAGTTTGAGTATGATTCCACTCTATTAGTAGGTTGTTTTCAGATTCTTTCAAAATAGGTAATGTTAAATTATCTCGTTCTAAGTTATTTTCTGATGATGAATATTGACCATTAGTCATCAGTAATTCATTTTTATTTTGGGGCAATGAATTAGTTATTATTTTCATTTTTAACTTTAAGAAAAAATATTTATATCAATGAGCAACAAGGAATTGGGTGTATTTAAATTTAAGATGAGATGTTTATTTTCCGTATTTAGAGAAACAGATAAAATAAAAAGTGTGAAAGCATTTCCATATATTTGTTATTAGTGTTTCCACGTAGAATTTATGGTTACATTCTTAGCTTTAAATTTATATTAAAAGACTAATTTGACAAAAAATTATGCCGCAATCCTACAATATTTGTGTGAAAGGGCACTGACTCTAAGATTTAGTTCTCTCATTCTGACCTATTTCCTCCAAATCGCAGTTATTTCCAGTACATCTTCATTGAAAATTAAAACTTTAGAGATGTTTGCAATGGGAATATTAACTGTACGCAGGCTTATTTGGAGATAACAAGAAGAATTAATACCTTGAAGAACAAGGAATACTGCGATTTTAGCAACTGATAAGTAATGTAAACTCTTCGAGGTAGGTTGGACTCCAGCGAAACGAGAATAGGGTGAGCATTACAATGCCCACCCCACAATAACCAACTATTTGCTGTAGTCTACGTAATAGAAAACCGCTGTTTCAACTGATAGTTATTTCTGCTGTGCTGCACTAGACCAACAAACTAAGCCACAACACTAGCAGAGAAAACGAAATCATTTGCTGTCAGGTTAGTTGAAGTAATTTCTAGTAATGAAGCCAACTCTGTATTTCCGGTTTTTACGATAGTGTCAGCACCCTGTTGCAATAAGGTTAGGGCACTAAACTGAGTGACGCTAATCCCGCCCAGCCCAATTTTATCAATACCGATCGCAAAATCAGTCACGATGTTCTTACTAGATGGCAGACTGGCGTTAGCAATCCAGAACTGGTCAGCACCAGCACCACCACTCAAGCTATTACCACCACTTTGTCCTGCAAATAACACATCATCACTATCGCCACCAAACAGCGAATCATTTACACCGGAGAAGAGTTTATCATCTCCAGAACCACCATACAGACGGTTATTGCTACCTTCGCTCTTGAGGGTGTCATTGCCTGAGCCACCAAAGGATAATTGACGAGTACCTTCAACTACCGTCAAAGTATCAGCACCTACGCCTCCAAACAAATTATTACTACCACTAGCTTCGGCAACGGTAACTTCATCATTACCATTGCCACCATCAGCACTAGTATTGTTAGCAGGGCTATTTGCGCCAATCAAGACTCGATCGTTACCATCCCCAGTGGACACAGAGGAGTTACTACCAACTACCACCGTGTCATCACCTTTTCCAGTCAGAATTTTATTAGCTTTAGTACCCTCTACAAAGTCTGCTCCGTCACCTGTAAATAAGGTTTGATTTGGCTTAAGGGTGACATCATCACTACTGCTAGAACCAAATTGAAGGTCTAGTGTTGTTAGTCCAACAGTGCGACCAGCAAACCCTGCTGCTGTAAAGTACTGAGTATTCCCTACACTCTGAGAATCTAAAACTGTTGCTTGACCATTAGTAGTTTCTTCCGAAGTCAAGACTTTTTTAGTGGAGGAAACTACATCTGGGCCTCCCACCAGTGCTTCTGTAATGGCACGACCTTTCAAATCGCCATTACTGGGAATGTTTAACCCCAGAATACGAGCAAGTGTAGGCGTTACATCAGCATTACTGACAGGCGCATAGTCCACATAGCCTTGTTTAAAGTCAGGGCCAATAGCCTCCATATTATTGAAAGTATCACCTCGACCAAAGCTGCCATGCATCCCCTGCCCTTGCTGTAAAGTTGTATCAGCAATTTCTACTTGAGCTTGAGGGTTATTTGGGTTGCTTGGGTCTGTGCTAAAGCTTTTGAAGTTGATAACAATAGATGGAACTGGTGTTTGAGCATCACCTTTTAGCCCGATCGCACTCAGTGGTAAAGCGCCTGGAATGCTTCCAAATGCATCGTCTACAAAAATACCACTTATGTAGTCTTTCTGCGAGAGCAAATTCACTACCTGTTTAGCTAAGTCAGCATTGCCATTGGGTAGATAAATTAAGTCAGAACCACCATTGGCAGCTACAACTATTTTTGTACCTGGGTCAAGTTGGCCATTAATTACTTCACCTGTACCACCAATTACACCATTCCCAGAAATAGGACGTTGACCTTTTGTGGCATCAACAGTTGCATACTGGATCTGGTTGAGGTTTGGGGGAAGGGTTGTAGGGTTAGGATCGTATAAGGGTAAATCGAGATCGTGAGCCAAATCAATCGCCACAAAACCTGCTGGTAAAAATCCCGGATTTACGCCTGCATAAGTTTGGGTGGCAGCATAACTTGTAGTTTTTGTGCCTTGGCTATCAATAGCTTGTTTGCTGATGCTAGAAAAACCGTGGTCGGAAGTAATAAAGACATCAGTAGTCTTGTCCAAGCCTGTACTCTTGAGATAGTCAAGAAGTTGCTTTAAATTATCATCAGCATTTTTGACTCCAGCTTTTGAAGTAGGGCCATTGATACCTGGTGTCAAAGTGTTTAAACTATCACCCTGATTGTGTTGAGTACCATCGGGATCTCTTGACCAGTAGACCAATGCAAATGGTTTACCATCTTCCTGAAACTTGGGTAAAATTACTTTGGTTGTGGCGTCTGCAAAATATTGTTGTTGAGCGACATTGGCATTTAGAGTACCAGGAGTTGTATTATTACCTGCTGGCTGGACTCGCGGTGTGGTTTTTACATCTAGACCAGCGGCTTCTAAGCGATTGACAATATCTGGATCGAGTGGGACACCAGAAGGCGAACCTGCGGCTGTAGGCGGCGGTGTTGCACCGTTTGTAGTGTCATCAATAATAATTGTATCGGGAGTAGGAATAGTACCTGTAGTACCACCTTCTCGGTTAACTTGGTTAACATCTTGGATCGCAACAGGCCCTAATTTACCAACTGCTGCTGTGTTGAAACCCTGCGATCGCGCGTAAGCTAAGAGTGACTCTTCATCTAAAAAGTTGTTACCGGGGAATTTTTCATCAATATCCCCCAAAACCGCATCATTTTCGATGAATGGCGTGACACTACCATTGGCATTAGCACTAGGAAAACCAGTGTAGATAGTGTTGCTAAAGTCACCTGTATCACCAAGATAATGCCCCGTGGCGATCGCAGAAGCATTCGGCGTGGTAAATGTCGGAAATAGTGAATGACTATTGGCGAAACTAACTCCTTGCTCACGGATGCTATATAAAGTCGGGGTATCAGTGGGGTTTACAGAACCGTTACGCAATCCATCTGCAACAAAAATAATGACATTTCTACCGTTGCCGTTTGTATCAGCCATGCCTACCATTCCTTAAGTATTGTGAGTACAATTAATCACAGCAATTGCGTTTCTATGGACTGAGCGATTAATTACACTCAACCTCAGCAAAAATTATTGGCTACAGAAACATAAGTAGTATTTGGCGACAAAATGCTTAGTGTCCACACAAATTAGTGCAGATAATTAGATGAACTTAACTTTGGTTACTGTCTCAAAAGATAGTTGTTCAATGTTTAAGGAAAGTTATAAACAAGTTAAGATTTTGGACAAAAAGATCCCCGACTTCTTGAAGAAGTTGGGGATCTAATACTTTTGGTAGATAGCAAATCAAAATATGATTGCAATATCACTCTTTAGAGTTAGCAAAATCGCTACTGCTTAATTCATTTTGAACATTGAACCTAAGCTGTAATCATTTTTGAGCTAAAGGGCACTAGCAGAAAAAACGAAATCATTTGCTGTAAGGCTAGTTGCTGCAATTCCCAACAATGAAACCAACTCTGTATTTCCGGTTTTCACGATAGTGTCACTACCCTGTTGCAACAGTGTTAAAGCACTAAATTGTGCGATCCCAACACCGCCCAGCCCGATTTTATCAATGGCGATCGCAAAATCAGTCACAATATTCTTGCTAGTTGGCAGACTGGCGTTAGCAATCCAGAATTGGTCAGCACCAGTACCACCACTGAGGCGATTACCGCCCTGTTTACCAGCAAATAGCACATCATCGCCGTCGCCACCGAACAGGGAATCATTAACATTAGAGAAAAGTTTGTCATCGCCAGAACCACCGTTGAGACGGTTATTGCTACCGCTACTGCTAAGGGTATCGTTACCTGAGCCGCCGAATAATGATTGACGAGAACCCTCAATTACTGAGAGAGTATCATCACCTGCCGCCCCAAGTAAATTATTACTTCCACTAGCTTCCACTACGGTAATAACATCATTACCATTACCACCATCAGCAGTAATATTTTGAACCGGGCCATTTTGACCAATAAATATCCGATCGTTACCCTCTCCTGTGGACACTGAAGAGTCACTACCGACTAGCACCGTGTCTTCACCGTTTCCAGTCTGGATTGTGTTACCTTTAGTACCCTCTGCAAAATCTGCTCCGTCACCTGTGAATAAGGTTTGATTTGGCTGAACGGTAATATCATCGCTGGTAGTGGAGCCAAAATTAATTTCTTCAGTTTGAGGTTGACCTAAGCCAGGAGCAAGATTAAGGGGCTTCTCTAACTTCAGTTGTAGAATCTCATTGTTGTCTATAACTGGATTTTGAGGATCGTTTCCAGGACGACCTGTAGAGAAGGGATAGTTGTTGTCATTCGCTACCAAAATGGTGTTTTTGTCAACAACCAGAACATTTTCAATGGTTTGAAATGGGAAGTCGAAGGTGGTCTTACCATCCCCATTCAGGTCGTTGGGATCTTGAATGTTTAACAAGTCTGCAACTTCTTCTTTAGCGACATAGCCATTAGAATCTGTTTTAGACAAATCTATTTTGTAGATCCTCTTAAATTTAGCCGCAGCTCCTTGATTGTTATCCCGTTCAATGACTAGGTACTCATTATCATTAATGACTGCTAAATCCCCGATCGCATTTGCCGGATTATCCAATCTGTAGTAAAGCTTTTTATCAGTGTACTTGTGGCTGGCTAAATCAAATTCGTTAATCCGCAAAGCACCAGGAGTATCGCCTTGAACCGTACCTTCTAGGAGGAAATAAAGCTTGGTTTTGCTGGCGTTGATTGCTCCGCCTTCAAAACCTTTGGAACTACCCAAGTTAGCAAAAGCATCACCTGAAAGCACATCGGGATTTTGTGGCGATCGCACTACATTATACTGAGGATCGTCTCTGAGTTTATCCCGTACTCCATCGGCAATATCTGGGAAATCTGAGAAGAGTGCATCTACCCCTAATTGATAGAACTGCTGAATTTCTAATGCTAGCTGGCCTTTGTAATCTGCTGCTAAGTATTGATCTTCCGCCCGGAAGGTGTAAGGATGAACCTGCAATCCTGCATTGTGAGCATCTTGAATTAAGGTAGAAGGAGGTAATGTTGTCTTATCAGCATCATTGACTGCTCCATCCCCATTCACATCATCAGCTTTGCCGTCACCATTCGCATCAGTACCTTTGACGCTAACAATCATCCGTTTCCAAGGGCCAATACCATCAGCATAAGTGGCAACTTCAGCCAAGCCTTCTGGTGTTCGCAAGTCGCCATAAGTGCGAGTGTCACCACTGACTTTCAAATCATAAGGCTGACTCTCGATGATTTTGCCGTTGATGTCAATGTCACTGGCATCTAAAAGTTGGACAAGTGGAATGTCAACCCCTGCCGCAGGCATGATGGTATCATGCAATTCTTTGAGATTGCCGACTTCAAAGGACTGGATGAAGATGCGACTGGGGTCAGTAAAGTTATTTTCCTTGAGCGTATCGATTAATAACTGACTGATGTTTCTGTTGATTTTGTCTGTGGTGCCTACATAAGTGGCTTCATTAGCCAAATAAGTCGGATGCTTAGTTTCAGGGTAGATGCCAATTTTTTTACCTGTCTCGGCTTCTACTTGCTTAACCAAGTTGATTACTTCCGTGAAGGTAGGAATCTCAAATTGATCGTCAAAGGAATGATCGCGGAAAGGTAGACGTTCTTCTGCGCGTAAAGTCTTGATTTCAGCTAAAGTGAAGTCTTCAGCAAACCAACCTGTAATTGTGTTTCCATCTAAACTTACCGTTTTCTTGCGATCGGCAAACTCTGGATGCTTGTAAATATCTGTGGTTGTATTGTTGAAATTGACAGTACCATCAGCATTCAAAACTGCTAAAGCTGGCTCATGGCGAGCAATTAGCACACCATCTTTTGTAACTACTAAGTCAGGCTCAATAAAGTCAGCGCCTCGTGCAATTGCTTGCTTATAAGACTCTAAGGTGTGTTCTGGACGATAGCCGCTTGCACCTCTATGACCAATAACTTTAGGTGCTTCTCCATCTAAAGTTTTGAATTGGTCGGGTGTAGCGATCGGAGCCTCTAATAACTTACCACTGGCATCAAAATGCAGCAGGTAGGGGCCAAACTCGTCTCCCACCCAGATTGTCCCGTCTTTATCAAAGACGAATGACTCGACATCAAAGTCTGCACCAGTTAGTAATCTTCCAGTAGTTCCCTCATTCACAATTTCAAAAGGAACTTTGTTGTTAGGGTCAGAGAGTTGAATGTAGTCTAAAACTTTAACAGTACCATCGCCATTTTCTGTTCCCTTAAAATTCGGGTCTAGACGATTGATCCGCAATAAAAAGTCTTCACTATTATCTTTGCTACCGTAACCGTTATCTGACAGGAAGTACAAAGAGTTACTGTTAGCAAATTGGACACCGCTAAAGCCTTGAATTGGCTGTCCTGGGAAAGGCCCGGTTCTGCCATTGGCTGAAACATCTGCACCAGAAGCTGGCCCATCACTAAAGGTATCAGCAGGCAAAGAGGCAAAGCCTACTAACTCAACTTTTGGCACTATTGAAGCAAACATCGTTTGGTAGATGTGGGTTTGATCGTTTAAACCCGCAATTCCAGGAATCTCAGAACCGTAGGCGTTATAACCTTTACCTACCAAGCTATTTAACACTTCAGAACCAGCACCTTGGTAGTAAACAGGTACGGGACGGTTGGTGTGAGTTCCCCAACCATACTTGACATTGGGATCGGACCCCCAGTAATGTCCAACTTCTGCTGGAGTATCCAAATTGGTTAATGCTTCAGCACCTTGATTTTTTACTAAAGTCGGAAAATTACCGTCGAGAGTCAGATACTGATCGTGGTCAGCCGTAACGATCAGTTGGTTTTCTTCCCAACCACCATTTTTTTCAATCCAGTCAATCGTAGATCCAACTGCCTTATCGAAATCCAATGTGGTGCCAATCAAGTTGTCTATGTTGTTATCATGGGCAGACCAATCAATATCGCCACCCTCAACCATCAACCAGAAACCATCGGGGTCTTTACCTAATACATCTAATGCAGCGTTTGTCAAGTCATTGAGGGTTGGGTTTTCGTTAACCTCTTTGGCAATGAAAGATGCATCCGTCTCTCCGGGAAGCAGGGGACGTGTGGTGTCTACTTTGGCGTTATCACCTTGGTTAGTGAAAACGCTGAACATATCTAAACCAGTAGTGCTGTAGTCGCCGTTGGCAGAACTTACAGGCAAGTTACCGTTTTGACCGCGCGCACCGTATAAACCGAAAAGGCGATCGCCTTTTTCTGGATCGATTGTCGCCGCAGTTTCAGCTAGTTTCTGGGCAGCATTTTCACCGCGCTCTAAAAAGGTGTAATCGTAGAGGTTGTTTGTTGGTTTAGTGCTAAGTTCTGTGTAGGTAGATTGGCTAATGTATTCATTGCTCGTATTCGGCTCAACCCCTGCTGGTAATAAGTCTCCAGGAGCAGAGAGTGGGTGTCCACCACCAAGTAATACTGTTGGTTGATAGACACGGAGTTGCTGTTGCAAGATGTTGTCTAATGCCGGATAGTCAGCATCATACTTGCTGCGACGGTTAACGTTGGCAGCAGCAGCAGCAGGTGTCGCGTGGTCGATGGGAACTGAAGTTACTAAACCAGTAGATTTACCAACTTCGTTTGCAGTTTTGAGAATTGTTTCTAGAGGATTCTCGAAAATATCAACGCCAACAGCGTTGTTGTAGGTCTTGACCCCAGTGTACAAAGTTGTTGCGGTGTTTGCAGAGTCAGGATAGCTGTACTTAATATATTCAGGATCGTTACCGGGAGTCCAAGGATTAACGCCGCCTCTGGTAGGGTCATAACCAACTAGGTTTCCAACAGCACCATCACTGACTTTTGCACCACCTGTTGGGGTATTACCTTGGTTAAAAGTTGGATCGAAGGTGAAACCAGGGCGAACTGGGCTTTCTCCTGTGATGGGATTAGTCCCGTCAAGGGCGGAATTAGCAGTACTAAAAACTCCATTACTATCGGCGATCGTTGTCCCGTAGGTGGTTGCCAAACCGTAGCCTTGGAGTGTTTGAAAGTTGAGTCCTTGACCCTTACCTTGTGTATAAAAATCACTCAGATTAGCGCCTGTCTTACCATTTTGAATCTCTTTATAGATGGATGCAGCACGAGCCATTTCCCAGCCCATACCATCCCCAATCATAATGATGACGTTCTTAGCCATGAAAGAGAATCTCCCTGTGTTTATTGTTGAGATGGTCTTGGCTCTAGTGGAATCAAAAAAGTAATACAGCAGAATTCAGGAGTAAAACACGCTTTATACCTGGGTAAAAGACTTAGCTTGTGTACCTCAGCAACTTGAAATCTGCTGTATTATTAGGGCAAAATTTGTAGTTCTAGACATCTAGAGATGTAGTTGACTTGTAAACTTGTTGAGTCTGAACTATTAAATATCAACCACTATAATTGACATCTCACTAGAGGATTAAGGTATCAAAATTAACAAACTTAATTGCATATTAATTAACATACATAGCAAAAGTTGTGAAAAAATTGTGGACTGGTTAAGAAATGTTGTATTGCAATCTTTTGCTTAATGTGTTGGCAAAAATTTTGTGCATATTTCTGATGATATAAATAATTTTTTTTGCACTTCTGTGTTAGCGATTAAATTGCCCAAATATTTAGTTTTTAATAAAAAGCCGACTTTGCTATGTTTTTGTGAAAAGCTGGAATCAGTGCGAAATATAAGGAGACTATCTCCATGACATCAAAGGGCAGGAAAAAGACCTCACGACGTAGTTTCCTCCAAGGAGTAGCTATTAGCACAGCTGCGGTTACTGGAGTTGAGTTACTAAAAAAAGATGTGGCAGATGCAGCAGATGCTACAAGTGAAGGGCAGTGCGGGGAGATTCCTTCTCAAAGCACTGAATTTGACTTGACCGAGAAATCAGCAGCTTTACAGCCAGACAAAATTGTTAATAGTGCTTGCCAATTTTGTAATTCTCTGTGTCGTCTGAAAGTTCATGTCAAAGATGGACGGATCGTAGATGTCTTAGGTGAACCGGACGATCCAGTACAGGCTGGTGGGTTTTGCATCAAGGGGCCGATGATGACTGAGCTAGTCTACAATCGCTTTCGGCTAAAATACCCGATGAAGCGGGTTGCAGGAGAGAAAGGTTCAGCAGATTCACAATTTGAGCAGATTTCTTGGGATGAAGCTCTTTCAATCATCGCCAGCAAGTTCTTGGCACTCAGGGATGCAGGAGAAGCTAGAGCGATCGCAAATAAAACTTCTGGTAGATTACCACGGGGAACAGGCTCTTTGGTCGGACGCTATTTCAATTTGTTGGGCAGTCCCAACGATACTGATGTCGGGCCTGTATGTAACGATGCTGGTGGCAATGCCTTGGCCTGGACATTTGGATTAGGCAATTTTACCAACGGTTACGGGATTGATGGTGCGACTAAAAAAGAAGACTTAGGCTCGGCTAAATTCTTGCTGTTTTTGGGTACGAATCAAGCAGAAACTCATCCTGTTACCTTTACTTACCTTTTGAGAAGCCGAGCGAAAACCAAAGCCAAATTAGTAGTCATCGACCCACGCTTAACTCCCACTGGAGCGCAAGCTGATGAGTGGATTGCACCCAAACCACACACAGACTTGGCTTTAGTCTTAGCAATGCTTTACCACATAGTTACTCAGAACTTATATGATGCTGCTTTTGTACAAAAGTGGGTGCTGGGTTTTGACGAACTTAAACAACATCTTAAGAGCAATAATTACACACCAGAATGGGCGGCAGAAATTACAGATGTTCCAGTATCAAAAATCAAATTTCTAGCTGAAACTTATGCTCAAACCAAGCCCGCTGCCATTTTCTGTAACGCAGGTATTTCCCATCAACTGAATGCTTTTGATACTTACCGCTGTCTGGCATTCTTGGCGGCGATTACGGGCAATATTGGTATTCCTGGTGGTGGCTGCAATTTCATGCACAATACTTGGCCTGGGGGATTAAATCTACCACCGATTCAAGGCAAGATACCTAAAAAAGACATAGCTTTACCAGTTGGGCCAGATTATTTTGCCGAAGCTATCATCTCAGGTCAACCTTATCGACTCAAAGCACTCATAACTCAAGGCAATCCTCTGTTAGCTTGTTCCAACACAACTAAAGTACAACAGGCTTACCGCCAATTAGAATTTTATGTTTACACGGGATTATTTATGGAGGAATCGGCTTATTATGCCGACATCATCTTGCCCGTCACTAGTGGTTTTGAGATGGAAACTGTCTATATGCGACGAGATGACAGGGCAATTCGTTGGCAACAACAAGTAGTTCCTCCTGTAGGCGAATCGAAACCAGATTGGCACATTTGGATTGAATTAGCACACGCCACAGCTAAACTAGATAAACGTAATCCACCGCAATACTGGCAAGATAACTTTCCTTCTTCTTGGAAAGACTACCGCCATCTGTGGGCAACTTTTGTGGCGAACACTCCAGGAATGGCTGGTATGACTCAACAAAGGCTGAGTGAACGCACCGAACCCTTACGTTGGCCTTGCCCAACAGTAGATCATCCTGGTGTCAGCACTCTTTATCTGGATCGTCCGTCTTGGTATCAGGCCGCAGAAAGCCTCAATGTTGATAATATTGGTAAGCGATTTCTAACTCCTAGTGGAAAAGTGGAAATCTACACTTCAGAGTTACAAAAGCAGTTGACCAAAGCAGGACACTCTGCATTACCTATTTTCTATACCCACCCTGAAGTTACAGGTAGAAATCCGACAATCGAGTATTTAGGAGAGTTAGTAAAAAATCCGGTAAATCCCCACGCACTGACTCACAATGTGAAGTTGGGCAAACTTTCTACTGGTGAAGTACATAAACAATATCCACTCATGGGGACAACTGGCAGGTCTAGTGTAGTTCATTTTCATTCCATTACTCATTGGACTTACACAGGTAAGCAAAAAAATGGTGTTCGCTTAGTACAAATTCACCCAAAAACCGCGCAAACTGCTGGTATTGAAAATGGTGATGAGATTATTGTCGAAAGTCTCAGAGGATCGATCAAAGGCACAGCATTGCTTTGGCAGGGAATTCGAGAAGATACTATTTTTGTGCCTAATTGGTTTGGCTCTCAACAGAAGATGGCTCAAGATTTAGGCACACCATACTATGAAGCAGCTAATGTCTTGATCGACCAAAAGTACTATGACAATCTTTCAGGACAGCAAGCTTTTAAATGTTTTGCGTGCCGAATAAAAAAAGCATAATGGAAACTGAGAAGCGCCAATCGAAGTATTTTTGAAATGTTTGGGTGAGTTGAAGCGATCGCATTTGACCCCGTTTGAGAACAGACTGTTGAGTTTGATTGAGCAGAAATATGGGATGATAGACCAAATAAAAATTGAGTAATTACGCCAAAGGCGAACGCGTCTACGCATCCGTAGGCTGCGGGAGAACTTTATAAATAAGGGTTTTTGCAATCATTGAGTACAGCTTCATTAACTTTTGCTGTGTAATGAAGCTGTAACAATCAGACTAGGCGAACAAATTAACCTATAACACTGCCAGAGAAAACAAAGTCATTTGCTGTGAGAGTATTTGATGTAATTCCTAGCAATGAGACTAACTCGACATTTCCGATTTTCACGATGGTATCATCACCCTGTTGCAATAGTGTCAGGGCATTAAACTGAGTAACACCAATACCGCCCAGCCCGATTTTATCAATGCCAACTGTAAAATCAGTCACAATGTTCTTGCTAGTTGGCAGACTAGCGTTAGCAATCCAGAATTGATCGACACCAGTACCTCCACTGAGGCGATTACCACCCCCTTGACCAGCAAATAGTACATCATCGCGATCGCCACCAAACAGGGAATCATTCACACTGGAGAAGAGTTTGTCATCTCCAGAACCACCGTAGAGACGGTTATTGCTACCGTTACTCGTGAGGGTGTCGTTACCTGAGCCACCGAATAATGATTGACGAGAACCTTCAATTACTGTGAGAGTATCATCACCTGTCGCCCCAAACAAATTATTGCTACGACTGGCTTCCACCACCGTAATTTCATCATCACCAGCACCACCATCAGCACTGGTATTTTGAACTGGGCCATTTTGACCAATAAATATGCGATCGCTACCATCTTCCCCGGATACTGAAGAGTTACTGCCTACAAGCACAGTGTCATCACCATTCCCAGCCTCGATTGTGTTGCCTTCAGTACCCTCTACAAAATCTGCTCCGTCACCCGCAAAGAATGTTTTTCCTGGCTGAACTGTAACATTATCGCTGTTACTAGAACCAAAGCTATCGGGGAAAGTCGGCTGTGCAGTTGTCAGGTTATTGGGTAGTTCAAGAATGCCGAGTTTTTCAGCAGCCGTATTACCCGTAATGTTGAAGTCGTTGTCGTTAATCAAGGCTAGGGTGTTAGGTGCTACCAGTGCCAGACCTTCTAATTTTTCCACCCCGGTGTAACCCAACTGAGCAGCATTAGCAATCAAACTCTTGCTGACAGGCGTAATATTAGCAGCAGCTAACTCCGCAGAGGTAAGTTGTTCAATAGTTTTACCAGTTGGCAAGGTAAAGTTAGCAGGGTTGTTGATGTTGGTCGCCCCGGCTAAATCAATTTGGTAAATCAGTTTATTGCCAGCAGATGTGCCATTGTCGTCTCGTTCAACCACTGCAAATTTGCCATTACCCAAAGAGACTGCATCGCCAATCTTATCGGTTCCTGGTAAACCTTCTAGACGATATAAATACTCTCCTGTTACCTGCTTGCTAACAATATCAAACTCCAGAATTCGCAGGTTGAGAGAAGCTTTGGAAGTCGCGTCATTGGCGACATCTGGATTATCAATTGGACTCTGAATAAAGGCATATAATTTATTACCTTGGAATGCTACAGCTTCAAATCCCCTATTATTGCGGCGTTGGGCATAAACCGCTGGCAATACCTCAGTGCCAAAAGTTCCTGCTGGTTGATCTGGGTTGGGCGCTGTGGCAGTTCCTTGAGGGATAAAGCGCTCAATTAGCTTTCCATTAGTATCAAAATGATAAATGGAGGGACGATACTCATCTACCAGCCAGTAATCACCATTTTCCGCAACTACAATGCCCTCTAAATCAGCACCCAAAGGATCGTTAGCTAGAACATTGTTGTCTAAGTCAACGGCAATTTCATCTGTGTAGGCTAAACCGTTTCCTACACCTTGTAAGTTAGGCAGTCCCGTTAATGGCGTCGTTCCATCTTGGCGAAATAGTTCTGTTCTGTTGGTAATGTTGATTTCACCTGTGGTGCGGTTGAGTTCAAAACTGACTATTTCTGGCTGGAAGTTGGGTAATAAAAATGGTCTTTTGACACCATCAGGTTCTCCATTGGGGCCACGGTCTGTGTTGGTGACAAATTTCAGGTTGCCATTTGCTGCAAACCCTTGGAAATACAACCCAGAAAAACCACCTAAGAAAATATCTTGATTTTCAGAAGTCGTACCTAACTTTGGTAGGTTTTCAAATTCATAGATAGTCAGCTTGGGTTGGGCAACAGGATTGCGAGGATCGTAACTAGTGGTGTCGATATTTAGAGAATTGGGGAAGGTATTGGCGATATTTTCCCAAGGTACCAGCTTAAAGTTAGAGTTGACATTTTCGCCATCGATGGTCTTGGCAGGTTCATTGGAGCCATCTTGAGTAACAAATAAACCAAATGGGAAGTTAGGCCCCAGTGCCACGTTAATTACATCAGCACCATCTGACTCTTGCACGCTGTCAATTGACCCATTGTTACCAATGGCAAAATTACCTACGTATTCGTTATTACCTTCACGAGTGTAGGCAACAAAAGTGCTGTCGCCTTGGCTGGATGCTAGCAAGTAGCCTGTGCCGTTTTTGCCGTAGTAGATGGTCAACCCTTCGGCATCATCGGTGAGGTGAGAACCACCCTCAAAACGAACGCGATCGATCAGTTTGCCTGTTGTGCCGCCGTCCGGTTCTGCCTGGAATTTCCAAATGCCCACATCTTCTTGGGCTATGTAGAGAAAGCCGGTTTCTTGGTCAACCACCATACCCTCTGTTTGGGGAGAACGCCCTTCTGTGGTGGGCGAGGGGATGGTGAACTCCCGCACTAGTTCCGCTCCAATTTTGCCATTACCTTTGTCAATCAATTTGAATTGAGCTATATCTCCAGTTTGGCGGCGACTGGTAAAGACATAGTAATCATTAGTTACAGGGCTACGGTATAAGGTAACTCCATAAGAACTGCGAGTTGATGCAGAATAAGGAGGTTCAAAAGGTGATGCTTGAAAGATTGTACCAATATTGCTATCGGTGATATCTTCCAAATATTGTCCGGCGGTGGTAGGGTTGGGGTTAATTTTGAAGATTGCTAGTTTATCATTTTGGCGATCGCTAGCTACGGCAATATCAACAGATTGATTGCCTAATTTAAAACCGTATTGCAGATCAATGTTGTTGTAGCGAATGCCACCAGGATTAACTGTTTGCAACAAATTACCAGACAAGTCATAAACCCGCAATCCAGCATTTTTGACTGAGGTTAGTACTAAACTATCGGCAGAATTTGTCGCATTAACATAAATGGCAGGGTCATCAGCATCAGCGTTTTGATCCACAGCAGGTAGTGTTGGATCTTCATCGTCAAATAAACTGGGGCGGGTTTCTACTGTGGGTGCAGCAGTGGGAACTAAGTCTGCATCTAATGTGAGAATTTGGGTAAATTGACTTTGGCTGAAGTTGTTATCACTTACCAGCACAATCGACTGGCTACCATCTGCTAGTTTGGGGCCAAAGGTAATACCCTCGATGTTATCTGTACCGTTAGGCAAGTTTAAGTCATTTAAATTCAACAGCAGTCGCTTTTGAGCAGGTGCGATCGCTGCTAGTTGTTCAGCGCTCAAATTATTGAGAGAATCGTAGAAACTAATGTCAGTTGCACCTTGCAAAGAAACTTCGTAGATTTTGATGGTGTTGCCTACACCTTGGGCAAAGGAACGTTCTAGCGCTAGTAATGTGCCACGATTATCTATTGCTAATAAGTCTGCCAAACCATTGTCAGCTGAACCTGTGCTAGGGTTGGGCGCTTCGGGAATCGCATCAGTAATATAAAGGTATTCTTTTTCTGGTTGTCCAGTAACCACATTATATTGCAGAATCCGGGAAGGGCTGCCATTGTTGAGCGAGGCCTTTAATCCATCTTGGGACAGTGCGTTTTCGGTGGCGGTGAATAGAGTTTTCTCGTCGGGTGTGATGGTGAGGCTTTCAAAGGCTAAGTTATTGTAAACACCTGATGTCTGCGTATCACCTGCATCGATAATGCCGTTACTGTTGGTATCTTCTAGGACTGGCAGGAACTTTTTGGGGACAAGTAGCGATCGCACTTCTTCCCCAGTAGCCAGCGAAAACTCTTTAATAAAGGGATTGGTAACACGACCAGCAGTAGGATTTACTTCGCCTTCTGAAGAGATGAAAACAGTGCCATTGTTAGTTAAAGCAATGCCTTCTGTGTCGAGGCTGTTAATTGCAAAAAAGTTGCCGTTGATATCTTTCAGGGTTGTGACATTAGTAAAATTCACCCCGGAATCGTCAGCAGTGAAGGTATAGAAACGCGCAGGGGCAACTTGGGAGCGATCATCTGAGATTGCGTAGTAGCGGTTATTCGCAGCATCATAGGTGACGCCAGATAATCCACCCACTGGAGTTTGTACCCCATTTACCGTTCCTGCTGCGCCAGTAGGAATAAAGCCAGTGACAAAGGTAGTTTGTCCCAAAAATCCTATATTAGGAATGGTTTTACCTGCTTCAGTTGGCCCAGCTTGCACATCTGCGAACACTAAGCGATGGTCAGAACTGGGGAATGGAAAAGTACCGACTGGGGAAAATGTTGGATCGGTATTCAGCGGCCAAAATACTCCTGAATTGGCAATTGTCAAGTTAGCGGAAGGTAGCACATAGTCAGTCCGCAGGTTTCCGGGAGTCGTATCAGCAAAGTCTGCGGTGTCAAAGCTAGGATTACCATTTTGGCTAATGTTTGCACCAGCTTGTAAGCCTGCTTGTTGGCGACCACCCAGACTGGTAGGAATAACATTAGTATTGATATTGGGATTTTGCAACAGTTGGCGAATAGCGTTGTCAAAACTATCACCATCCAATGGATCGGCATTTTGATCGCCCACAATCACAAAGTTTGATCCAGCATCAATACCGCCTGTTTTCCCTTCATCATCGTAAATGTAATTACCGTTACCTGGGGTAATATAGTCTGCCCAAAAGCGGATCTCGTCGTGGTTGCGTTTGCCGTTGCGGTCTTCCGCGCCATCAAAGGTTGGGGGTGTGGGGTGGCTGGCAAGGATGTGAATTGTCTCGCCGTTTACCTTAATTGGTACATCCCAATGACTTTTGGAGGAGAGGCGTAAAACTGCCAGTTCATCCTCAGAATACCAATCATTTGGCTGTGGTGTTGTCGGATCGTCGGGAAGTAAGGCATTTGGCATATCCTTCCAAAGGAAATTTTGGAAGGTGCGGATATTGGCAATGTCGATGGGATATTTAGACAGCAACAACATCCCGTATTGACCAGGGAAATTCCCAAATCCGAAGGCATCATCGCCGTATCCCGTTTCACCAGGGGTTGTAACTACAGTGCCGTTGTTGTTTAAGTCAAACCCAGAGGCAATACCCGTATTGGAAGGAGCGATGTAGAAGTAAGGGTAATCAACAGCAGTTGCACCGTTCTGGCTGACGGCTAAGTAATTTTGCCGGAATAGTTGAACTGCTTCCGGGGAGTAGTCAAACTCGTTAATTAGCAACACATCCGGGTTATTACGCTGGATGATTTCTGCAACTGCCTTTGCTTGAGCATTGTCAGGGGTAGAAAGATCGCTGACTAACTGACCTTTGGCATTACGATTCAAAGAAGCATTAAATTGGGAAAAGCGAATTGTATTAGTAGTTACCATGTTTAATTCTGAGATTGATTCCAGATATGAGACTGCTTTGAAATTTGGCAGTGGGGAATAGCGAACCGCAGAGGCGCAGAGTACGTAGAGAAATCGGAGTTTGAAAGATTTTAGGTAAGTTTTATTAAATCTGCGTTAAACAAAGACGAAACGAGTATCTGTTGCCAAATTGGTATTACGGTTTAACCCGTTTTCTACAACAGCAATCAATTCCGCTCCATTGTTGGTGAAAATGCCTACATCCGATCTAACTGAGGCTAGTGAGTAATTGTTCGCAACTCCCTTAAGCTGAATCCGATCGTTTGTTTGGAAGTTGAGAATATCGGCATAATCATTGTTGCGGGAACTGGTATAGAAAGCTGAAGTGGCATCACCTAAAACGTAAGTATCTGCACCTTGTTCGCCGTTGAGGAGGTCGATTTCGTTTGTGCCACCGCCCCAACCAATCAGGCGGTCATTATCATTGCCTCCAGAAAGTGCGTCACTGCCAAGTCCACCAAAGATTGTGTCATTGCCATCGCCACCGAGGAGTACATCTATGCCTCCCTTGCCATCCAGGTAATCATTGCCCGATCCACCATCGATTAACTCGCTGGTATTAGTGCCGATGACGCGATCGCTCCCTGCTAGAGCATTGACTATGTATTTGTTCAAACCAGTAAGTTCGCTGACAAAGATGATGTCGTTGCCAGATGTCGCCTTGTTATTGGCAACAGTCAAATCAAAGGTATCGCTAACATTAGTGCCTTTAGGATCGGCAGCGGTAACTGTGACTGCAAAAATGCCGATTTGGGAGATAGTGCCGGATATTACACCTGTGTTGGCAACGATACTAGAACCAGTGGGTAAACCTGTAGCACTGTAAGTCAGGGTATCACCTGGATCTACATCAGCAAATTTGTTACTGATATTGAAAGAAAAAGCTTTATTAGTAGAAATGATTTGGTCGTCAATCGGCTGTACTACCGTGGGAGCATTATTTTTAGGGAGATTAAACCGAGCTACACTAGGGTCATGATCGCTATCCTGGTCGGCAAACTCTGAGTTGATGTGAACTACATCATAACCATCCAGCTTGTTGAGCAAGTTGTTACTAACTAAAACGTGGTCAAGGGTTTGGGCGTTACCTTCAAAGTTGTAGGTGTAACGCTCATTTTGCGGCAGAGTTTCAATTAAAGAAGTCAGTCCAGCGCTTTCTAGGGTGTTGACGGGGTTGGAAAACTCAAAGTCATTTAAGTCACCCGCCACTACTACATTGGCATTGGGAGCGATCGCTAAAATAGACTCGACAAAGTTTTTCACCAGGGTAGCTTGTTGCTGGCGCTGGGTTTCACTACTGAGAGTTGGTGGTTGATTCGGGCCAAATAATGGTTGGTCGCCACCTTTAGAATTAAAGTGGTTGCCAATTACATAAACAGTTTCACCGTTGAAAGTAAATTCACCCACTAATGGTTTACGACTGCTGGTAAAGGCGGAGTTGGTGGGGTCGATTAAACTAGGACTATTAGAAACTGTAGGAACACCAGAGACATTGGTAACTGTGGTGCTGGTGGTGGAACTACCACCAGGGCGGTCTACAAAGCTGACACGATCGGGATTAAACAAGAAACCCACCCGGATATTCCCACCAGGTTCACCGCCGTTCGTATCGTCTACTGGGTTAATTTGGCGATATTGATATGTGGGGCCACCAGCAGCAGTAATTGTATCAATTAACTTTTGGAAGGTAGTGCTGGCATCAACAACGCTATCATTTGTTGCACCGTTATTGTCCTGAATTTCTTCGAGACTAATGATATCTGGTGATTTCAGATTATTAACAATGCGATTAGCCAGGTTGTTAAACTTGGTTGGATCGTCACCTGGATCGAGATTTTCGACGTTGTAGGTAGCGATCGCCAGTTGGTTGGTGGTAGAAGTTAGGTTAGTGACTTCTTTTTGAATGTTACTGTTCTGTACTACTGTGGGAACAGCCGATACTAGAACTTCATAGTTATTAAAGCTGTAGTCAACGACACCAACAATATTACTAAGTTGCGTACCAACATTAACTTCAGGCAGTGTTAAGGCATTGTTGAGATCGTCGATCTGAATCCGCTCAGGATTGAAGTCTGAATCACTAATCAGGCTACCACCGCGAACCGTTCTACCCGTGGCATTTGCGCCATTGTCTGCTAATACCCAAATTTCTTCTGATGTGCCAAAGTTTGCAGTGGGTGAAGTAGTAATTGGGTTATTCACCTGTACCAGCATTCCTTCTAAGCTTTCATAGAAGTCGATGCCATCCTGGGCAGGATCGAAGGTGGTTGTTCCAGTTTCGATATTAGCGATCGTGTCGTTATCGATTACTGTTGTTGGGATTGTTCTGCCACCATTACCCAGGATTGTAGCAGTGGGTAGATCGTTGCCACTAGAAACGGTAACAATTGTGGGAGTAGTGATTTGTGTTTTGGTTAAATTATTGGCATCGTTACCAGGACGAAATTCTGTAACGGTTCCACTGACTAATATGGAATCGCCGACGGATACGGTTGGTGCTGATGAGGTGAAAACAAAAATACCTTCAGAAGTGCGATCGTCGCTGTCTGGAGTGGGGTCTTGCAAGTAAAAACCGTTACTTGCTTTAACTGTGACAATTCCCGCTACATTGCTGACAGTCTGATTTCTAAAGGATGAGATATGCCCCGTTCCCTGAATGTCGCTAATCCGAACAGATGGAGTTACTTCAAATACCGCAACCGTCTTGCTGACTTCGGCTGTAGTAACTAACAAAGGCTTGCCTGTGGGACTATCAGCCGCCGAGACAAAGGTTAGTCCTTCGATCGCAATATCTTCAGGAGTGTTGATATATTGAACAAAACTTGGTTTGTTGGGATTTGTCACTTCGTAAACGATGACATCGCCAGTGCGTTCTAAACCAATAAAAGCATAGGTGCGGTTGTTGATGACTCCGATTGCCACGCCTTCGGGTTCAGGCCCTTTGTTATCGCTGCGGGTGTCAAAGGTATCAGCCGCACCATCTGAGTTAAACAGAGTTGGTACTTTGGTTGCGGTGATTTGTTCAAATTGGTCGCCACTGTCGAATATCTGATTGCCGCTGGTATTCCAAATCGAAAAGGAACGTCCCCCAAATGCTTCGATGCGATCGAAATCTCCGTCTCCGTCGGTGTCTCCTGTGGCATTTGTAACGGTTAACCGTCCCAGGTTGGTATTTTGCTTTAGGGTAGCCGCATTGGGGAAAACTGTTGGATCTAAAACATATCCGGCTCCGCCTACCCGGATTTCCTCGCTAAAACCAGTGTAGTCGCGGGAATCTCCTTCGTTGGCGGTGATGTAGTAAGTCTGTCCATTGGCGGTGAAGCTAACGATCGTATCGGGTTGATATAACCCAAATACCGGCCAATTCTGAATATTAATTTTACCATCGCGATCGCTAGCATCTAATCCGTTACCTGGAAGATTGTAATTTTTCGCACCCAGAGGCAAAATATTGGTAATGGTGGCGCTAGCAATATCCAGAATAGCGATCGCATTGTTTTCTTGCAAGGTAATCCGCGCAGTTTTGCCATCTGGAGATACAGCAATATACTCTGGTTCTAAGTCTTGTGCCACCGTCGAGCCGGGGCCAGTAATCCGTACACCTACGGCTTTAAGTGTGGCTATCTGGCTATTGAAGCTTGTAAACGCGGCTTGGGCAACGGTTGCATTCGCCACGCCACCAGAAATGTCAATAATGCTAACTGAACCTTCAGGATCTACCGAATTTGGTTGCCCGTAGCTGTTGGGTTCTCCCTCATTTGCTACTAATGCCTTCGTGCCATCGGGCGTAAAGGTGAGCATATCGGGTAATGCACCCACCGCCACTGAGTTCAAGAATGTGCCGACGGCATTGTAGAAACTCACCTGTCCCGTCTGTTGGGCGTTTGTGGTGGTGTTTTGAATGGCGTAGGCGACTGCGACAATACCATTTTTCACCGCAACGCTGTTGGGAATAGCTTGTGTCCCTGCGGGAGGCGTAAATCCTGTTGTCAAAGAACCAGCTAAGGTTAGCGTGCCTGTATTGCTGACATTATAAATTTCAACTATGCTGCCAGCAACCACAAATAAGCGATCGCTTCCTGAATCAAAGGCGGATATTTCGGCTCCATTAGTACTGGTGAAGGCACCAACTTTCTGCAAAATACTGGCATCAGCATTGAAAGAGATAAAAGCAATATCGCCTTGTGTCAAAGCCATTAATAACGTCTCCTTCAATTTATTTTGTCTTGTTTGAAAATTGCCTGAAAAGCTGATGTTCAGTAAGAATTTGTAAACATAATCCAGTCACATTGACAATCGCAATATCACTATCAATAAAAACTATTTTGTAGTCAAAAAAACTACGTATTTTACTAGTATTAATCCATATTCAACAACCTCAAGTTATCTCAGCAACGTTAAGAAACTGCTAGCAAAAGGTTAAAAGAATAAATAATATACAACTGGATTTAGATCCCTGACATCTCGAATAAGTCCGAGGGACAGCAATTTTACGCCCATAAAAAAAAGGCGGACATCTTGTCCGCCCCACAATAAGTAGTTGGATATTTTTTATTTGAAAGTCATTTTGTATTATAAGCTACTCTTGCTTACCGAAATTTACCAGGGCTGAGACGAACACTGTTAGGTTGAGACTGACGACGAATTGCTACTCCACTCCGCAAATTGTTTCCAGTACCGCCATCTTGACGATCGAGGAAAGGTTTCAGATTAATCCCACTTCTAGATGAGCTAACCCGATTATTGCTACCGCCTAGAAGTGTGCGTCCTAAATTATATAATTCGCTGCCTCCACTACTGCGATCGCCATAAGTGTTAACGGCTATAGTTTGTTGTCCACTGTCAGCAGTAGTCAAGTTCTGAAAAATGCTATTGCGGATAACAACAGGATCTTTTCCACGGGGGACTGTCAGCACAATTCTACAGGTTGGATTAGCTTCAGTTGTGACGCAGACAGTATTTTCGTTATTTTCTACGGATGTCTGAAGTTCTTGTAAACCATCTGGGCGATAAAGTTCCAAACGACTGGCAATTGCTGTACAACGCCTTTGTGCGTCCCAACCACCACCTAAAGCCGCAGGTGCTGCCCAAGCAAAAAATTGTCCTGGTTGACTTTGTGGCTGATACATGACGGTGTACTGTCCATTATAAGTTTGACAGGTAAACCGAGTTGTACCATCAGCGGAGGGTGAAGGTGGTACCCCTGTCGATGTGTCTATTGGAACTGGTGCTGATGTGCCACCTGATGGTACTGTTGGTACTACTACACCATCGCCATTAGAATCATATTGCGCCATTGCTGCCGAATTGCCCAGACACAAAGATAAGCCAAGACCGCCCAAAGATATCAACCGCAGCATTTGTGATGACATAAATCATCCTCCAGGAGAAATTAAGTAGGGAATTGATAGTTTAAATGACGAATAATTCTGGCTTTTGATTCAGCAAAAACCTATTTTTTTCCTATCTTGCTTTTTTCTGTGAGAGTAGCTTTTTCACCCGTGCTTAAATTTCTGTATGATGCCCCACTCCTTGATAGGCGTAACGGTTGTAGCACTTATTTGCTTAAACTAAGTCACTCAAATACTTGAAAATTTTATTTGTATATGCTAAGGCAAATTATTTGGATCGATACCTTGAGATTGTAGATAGGCAATTAGCCGTTCTTTTTGCTGGCGTTCCTGTTCGATTTGTTCCACTGCCCAAAGTAACAAATTACCTGCCTCATCCCACCAGCGCAACCAATAACCAGTTCTGGCTTCTTTTGTTCCTTGCCAAGTTCCCAGAAATAAACCCATTGAATCAATCCAATGACGACCATTTTCATCAGGTTGCTTTAACTCGTAGCGCCTGTTTTCGAGTTGGTAAAATTCTAATAAACCACCATTTGGGTCAAAAATTATGTAAATTGGGACTTGAAGAATCTGCTCGTAAAAAAACCATTTTCCTGGTGGATAGGTTCGTTTAAAAGAGTATTCTCCACCCTCAGTGTCAGATAGAAATTCCATCACAATTGCTGGAATATCTCCATCTAAATTAGGTGTATAGCTTTTGCGTTCTCCTAAAACCTGATTTACCGATGGCACATAAACCCAGTCGGGTGCTTTAGCTATAAATTGCCCGTTTATCGTCGCACAAAGTCCAAAATTTGAGGCGATTAACATCTGCGGTTGGATGAAACCACTTATCTCAAGGCTTTCGCGCAAAGCCCCAGCCAATAGTGGCTGACCTGTATTTTCCACTGGTTCATCCTCTAGGTGAAAATCTGCGGGCAATGCTTCCCAAGATATTACCAGTTCTATTGAAGATTTAGCTTCACCGAGTTGGGTTGCCATAAACACCCCCTTTTATTGATTTGTCTTTATTTTATGGCTGACCCGTAGCTTGTTGCTGACGGGGCAACAAAAAAAGCTAGGATGCAGATAAAATCGCACTGATTCTCAACTAACAATGGTCTCACCAGTCATGATCGTCGTTGAGGACACTTCCATCCTCTAAAACAAGACCTCTAACGCGAGTACCAGTCCAGTCAACATTACTCACATGCTTGGCACCACTCATATTGGTATTACCCAGCCAAGTTTGGGTGATAGAAGCGGATCGCAATTCAGCACCACTCATGTCAGTATCCATGAACTCAACAACATCCAAACAAGCTTTTGTCAAATTGGCTCCACTCAAATTAGCACGAATCAATTTGCACTGGCCCAAGTCGGCACTAGTCAGATTGGCGTTACTCAAATTGGCATCAGTAAGATCGGCACCAGCCAAGATAGTATCAGTCAAGTTAGCTCCACTCAAATTGATTCCACTCAAGTCAATATTAATAAAAACATCTTCCATTGGTTCGGAGCCGCTGATATTAACACCCCTGAGATTGAGACCGCTAAAATCTCTTTCCCCAGCAGCATATCTTCTTCTCAATTCTTCTCCATCCATAATTTACCTCGCATATTAATCAATACGTTTATACTATTGATTTGAGCAATACCAGCGACGAACTGTGATGCTTGTGACGCTCGATAACTCGCTAACGCTCTTGGTGTGTGCCTTTGGGAGAAGACTCGCTAACGCACTTGTTTGACAATATAATACACTCGCCGTTTGGGATACATAAAACACAAAAAACCCCGGCTAATTTAGCCGAGGTAAAGTCGAGAAGTGAGATTGACGATGAGATACAGCGATACTGAAATCAAAAAATCTTAGCTAACGCTAAAACCAACCAAAACTAAAGCCGTGACGATTAAAGTTGCAAAAAGACTCTGTAAAACGTATTTACGTTGTTCCCAAATTGCCGGGTACTCAGCGTAGTACATCTTGGGTTCTGCTGCGTAGTTGTTGAGAATGCCGTCTTCGTTAGTGGTGGTGTACATAGTTTTTTCTTTTCTTCGTTTTGTTATCTTATGTAACTAAATATAACAGTTTCGTTACAAATCGTCAACAAGACTTGACAAAAAAAGACTGATAGTAAATATAAAAATGACTTATCAGCACACCACTGCCGTTTGGGATATGTAAAAAACAAAAAACCTCGGCGAAACTAACCGAGGTGACAGAGAGAAGTATGAATGACGATGAGATACAGCGATACTGAAATCAAAAAATCTTAGCTAACACTCAAACCAACCAAAACTAAAGCGGTGACGATTAAAGTTGCAAAAAGACCCTGTAAAACGTATTTACGTTGTTCCCAAATTGCTGGGTACTCAGCGTAGTACATCTTGGGTTCTGCTGCGTAGTTGTTGAGAATGCCTTCTTCGTTAGTGGTGGTATACATGGTTTTTTCTTTTCTTTGTTTTGTTATCTTATGTAACTAAATATAACAGTTTCGTTACAAACCGTCAATAAGACTTGACAAAAAAAGACTGATGGTAAATATAAAGCTAACTTATCTGCGATCGCGGATTCTGGCAAAGTGATTCGAGTCTACCAACACCGGATGTCTCTTAACTCGTCGCTGCGCGTCTTTTTTTTAACTTGATTGCAATAAAAAACCCCCAGTAAATTGGGGGCATAAATTGTACTTGTGTGAAAAAGTCGGGCTAGACGTTTCTGAGGCTGCTAACCTTCCTTCGACTTGGCTGTGTCGGTGGCTCCAAATCAAGAGCTATCAAATCCTATAGCTGATTTGCTCTTTCTGCCTCCTTCAATTTTTAAAATTCCCTAAATATCTAACCCAACTACCATGAAGTCAGGCGGGTGTTCAACATTAAACTGGTAATATATCTCTCGTCGCTCTTGGGCTGGAAGAGTTAACAGCCATTCTAAAATCCCCATTTCACCGAGTTGAATTTGTGGGTTGGTGCGACTGAGGCGTACTTTAATTTGCTCGTTGCGGCTAACTGGCAATTGTTCAGTTAATTTTAGATTTACTTCTTTCTCTAGTAAGTTAGTAACAATCAACCGATAACTATAAGTAATCCGGCGCTGGTTGCTAATTAATCTTTTATCTACCAGGCGCTCAACTAAGTCGCGCTCAATTTTTAAACCTTCGTCAATTCCTAAGTTCAGTTTAAACTCTTGCCCTGGTGCAATATTTTCTAACTGAGTTGTCCCAATAAAAACGTTGTCGCGGAAAATATTCGCTTTGCCTGGTAACAAAGTCGCACCGTTGGGACTATTTTTCACATTCGCTTGTAGATAAGCAAAGCTTACCAAGCGCGGCATTGCTACATAATCGAAGCTACAAGGATAATCATCGTTGAAAATTGTAGTTTTATGGGGTGCGCCATCACTGGGAATATTACCACCACCATTCAGTTTAAAGGTAACTACACTTCCTTCTTTAGATACTTCTGCTGTAACGGTTTCTGCTAGGATAAGACTATCATCGGCAACTTCTTCTTGTTCTTGCCAATCAGCTCTGGCAGCAGAAGCAGGCGGCTCTGGTATGCTAGGCAGTAGTGGTGGCTGGGCAGTAGCTAGTCGAGATCGTCGCACTCTTTGAGGAAGTGGGCTATCAATATACCAGGGTTCAAGTTTAGGTGGAAGTGTACCTAATCCCGGTTTGGCGGTAGAAAGAGTAAGATTTGCACCAATCCAATCTTCGCCAGTGCTTTGAGTGATTTCTGCAAGGTAACTCAGATGTACAATATCGCTGGTAGTGCTAAACCGTAAGTCATAAAGCGGATTCCAACTAGCGCGATTTACTATGTAGGATACCTCTAATTCAAATTCGCCTTCACCCGCAACTTCAACGGCTACAACTAAGCTAAAACTCTCTTTAGGATGGGGTGTTTGGATTATTTGCAATGAAGTCTGGAGTGCTTGCAGTTGTTTATCTAATTCCTGCTGTTGAGTTTTGCACTCTCCAGATGCGATCGCATATTCACTATACTGGCTTCCAAGAAAGTTCAAAAAATCCAAAGTTTCGCTGAGGCTGAGATTTTTCCGAGACAAACTCTGTGAAAAGGGTTCTTCTGTTTTTTCGCGTAAGCCGGCGATAAAACTAGATTGCAATGCTAAAGCATCTACCTGGGCTTGCAGGTGGCGTTTTTCTGCTTCTAATTGCTGAATTTGCCTTGTCAAATGTGCTACTCGTTCCGCTACAGGTTCAGTAGTGTAGATGCGATCGCTACTAACTCCCATCAAGCGTACCCCTACTGTACCTGTACCGCTAACCCTGATAGACTCAGTTTCTAGAGTCATTGGCACTGGGGTAATTACTAATTCCTGTTCAATTCCTGTTAAATCAACTACACCTCGACGTGTAACCAATGCTCTGTCAGCATACACGGTAACAGCTACAATCTCGCTTTGTACTGTTTTGCGCCAAGATGGTATTTCCGGGTTAACCACTGCCAGTTTTCCCCCATTTTTAATGATTCTGCTGGTTAATTGTCAATGTTTACCGGTCTAACAGTCAACCCCTTTAGAGAATTCGTAATTCATAATTACGAACTACGAATTACGAATTCTCTCATCCATGAATTTCTTCAAACGCGCTATAAGCGATATCAGCTTTTTGCTCAACAAAATTCTTTGCCGCAGCTAGTAGATACTCATAATAGGCACGAGCGACGATAGATAGCTGCTTGCCAGATGGGTAAACCATGTACCAATGCCGCTGAATGGGAAAGTGTTGTACATCTAAAATGCTGAACTCTGAAGCGTCTGATAGTAAGGTATGACGGGATAAAACAGAAATTCCTAAACCACCTGCGATCGCTTGTTTAATTGCTTCGTTACTTCCCAATTCTAGCTTGACTTTTACTACTACCCCTTCTTCTTCAAATAGCTTTTGGACGGCGCGACGAGTTCCTGAACCTGGTTCCCGCATAATAAAAGGTTCGTTAGACAGGCGTTGTATAGGAATATTTTTTTCTTTGGATAAAGGATGATTAGTCGGTGCAAAGACTATCAAAGGATTTTCTAGAAATGGTTCACAAGTCACATCGATATTGTCTGGAATTTGACTCATAATATATAAGTCATCCAAATTTTGACTCATCCGTTCTAAAATTTGTTCGTGATTTGTGACTTGTAGCGAGATATCAATCCCTGGATAAAGTTCGCAAAATGGCCCTAACAAACGTGGGATAAAATATTTTGCTGTTGTAATCACTGCCAAACGTAATTGTCCCTGCTTTAGCCCTTTTAAATCTGCCACCTTCATTTCATACTGGGCTATATTGTGAAAAATCTGCCGACAAGTAGCAAATAATTCCCGTCCTGCTTCCGTCAGATACAATCGCTTCCCCACTTGCTCAAATAATGGCAAACCTACCGATTTTGTTAGTTGCTTGATCTGCATAGAAACGGTAGGTTGGGTGAGAAACAATTCCTCAGCAGCACGAGTAAAGCTACTGTGCCGTGCCGCCGCCTCGAACACCTTTAACTGGTGCAGCGTCGCTTGGTTCAAGGGTGATTCTCCTATATATAGCGATTAATAGATATAAAACTAGTATTGCTGAACACTGGCAAATGATATAGTGATGCTCACAGAAAGTTACGAGTTTTATCATAGATAAAACTCTATCATTTATATTAAAATAAAGGTATTTTATTTATGGATTGAAAAAGCTATTATTCAGAATAGCTTAAGCGTAAGATGCCTTCCATCTAAACGATGAATGCTGAATGATGATTTTCAAAAATTCATCTATCATCATTCATCATTCCATAATTCTTCTTGAACTTTTGTAGGTAACTTGGTTAAGTCTGGTAATCTTAGTACCTCGATTTCTGCAACTTGTTCTTTAATATTCACTGGCAAGTTTAACGGTTCGCGTTCTTCTATCCAGCAGCTTGCCAATGGCAAAGTTAACTCCATTTCATCCAGCGGTCGAGGAATTACCATCACTGCATTCAATTCCCCAATTCGTTCTGCTTCAAACATTCCCGCTTCTACTGCTACCGCCACATTTGCTACAGAACCCCGAATAATTGCTGTACACAAACCCCCACCAATTTTTTCATAAGCTGCTAAATGAACATCAGCAGCTTTGAGCATCGCATCACACGCTCCGACCATCGCGGGAAATCCTCGCGTTTCTACCAAACCAATAGCTTGGTTACTTAGACGGCTGGAATTGCCCTCTTGCATTAATTTAGTGAAACGAGTTGTAATGGGAAGCACTATATCTAGGTTGGGATAAGGTCGGGGAATCACTAAGCTAGAAACCAACTGACCAAACTGTTCAGCCGTTTGCACGCCAGATTCTACCGCCAGACGCACGTCAGCAATTCCACCACGGACGATCGCAGTACAATAACCACCACCAATTTTTTCATACCCAACCAGGTGAACTCCCGCTGATTTCAGCATCATATCGGCCGTCCCAACGATCGCCGGAAAGCTACGGGTAGAAACTAAACCCAAAGCAGTATCTTGAAAGGTTTCTTGACTACTCGCTCCCTGGATGGTGCGAATAGACCGTTGATTATATGTTTCCATGATGAATTCTCCAAAATACGGAAAAAGGCGACACCTTACAATTAACACTTACTCTGACTAATCGTCAGGGTTTGGGTCATTCAAGGATTGTCTGTGAGGAAACAGTGTAGTCAACAGTCTGCTTATGCTCCCTTGTCCATAAATTTGAGTCCCAAAACCGTTAGGGGGTTCTGTGGCGGACTGACTGGGGTCTAAGTTATGTTCTGTAGACGGTTCGGCGGCTGATTCCAAAGTGGAGTCAGGATCATTGGCCGGTTCCTCCACAGGAGGAGACTGACTTTCGGAAGTGGCGGGAGATTTAAAGTAAGAAATCGACTTGTTTTGTTTGAAATCTACAAAAGCCGAAGCTGAGAAGTTAGTTGAGGAAACTACCTTTTCCTTAACTCCACCTGAGCTATTTTCCTCTTCCTTCGCTGGTGTATTTGTAGTAGAAGTTGGGTTATTTGTAGATGCTTCTAGCTGCTTTGTTGGCTCAATCTGCCGACTGGTGTCTCCTAAAATTGAACCAGGCGGTACTACTTGTTCGGGTTCAACCGAATAGTTAAAAACTGTAGTAGCCGAACCAATACAAGCATTTGCGCCAATTTTGCCTTTGCCAATCATCAAAAAACCGGCTCCCAGGTTTGCACCTGCTTCTACTTCTAGAGTGCCTTCATGGACTTGGAGAATTGCTCCCATACCAATACAGACCCCTGGCCCAATGACGATCTTGCTGTTTACAGCCGCTTGGAGGATTACCCCAGGTGCAAGTACCGCGCTTGGATGAATAGTCACCTCACCACTAATATAAGTATCAAAGTTATTGCTGAGGCGCAGTAGCGGCACAGACATGGAAATTTTAACCTCGGCAGCCGGAAAAAGATAGAGAGTTAGAAGTTAAAAGTTAGGAGTTAGTTAAAAGTGGGGAGTTATAAATTTTAAGTTTGGAGTTATAAATTAACAATCTTTTTTAACTCCTAACTCCTAACTCCCAACTCCTAACTTTCTAACTCCTTAAGGTCGTTGAATAATCGTTTCTAATACGCGACGCTTGGCTTTGGGGTCAACACCAATTAAGCGCACATATTCCCCTTGGTATTCGCCGAGTTGTCTTTCTACAGCGGCGATCGCTTCTCTTTCTGAGGAGGCTTGAATTTGACCAGTACTAGTCCAGGAACCTGTACGGAACCGTCGTTGATCTACGTGTTCAATGCTAATTTTTGAGCCGCTAGCCAATAAATGCCGGAGTTGGTCTACTACTTCACTACTCAAGCGGGTGGCTGTTGCTGTTGCTGTTGCTGTTGCAGAGGGCGCACTACTAGTAGTAAATGATTTCTGACCACCAGAGGAGGCTACTTGACCATTTGGACGTTGGATAATGGTTTCTAATACCCGCCGTTTGGCTTTCGGGTCAATACCAATTAAGCGTACATATTCCCCTTCGTATTCGCCGAGGTGTGCTTCTATGGCTGCGATCGCTTCTCTTTCTGAGGAGGCTTGAATTTGACCGGTACTAGTCCAGGAACCCGTACGGAAGCGGCGCTCATCTACATGTTCAAGGCTAATTTTTGAGCCACCACCCAATAAATGCCGGAGTTGGTCTACTACTTCAGAACTCAAACGATTACTGTTAGCTGTTCCCGTACCAGAGGGTGCTGCACTAGTAGTAAATGATTTCTGACCACCAGAGGAAGCTACTTGACCATTTGGACGTTGGATAATGGTCTCTAGTACGCGCCGTTTGGCTTTGGTGTCAATACCGATTAAACGTACATACTCGCCTTGATGGCTTGCTATACATTCTTCCAAAGCGGAGATGACTTGATTTGTGGAAGTTGCATCAATTGGCGTGCAACTAGTCCAGGAACCAGTGCGGAAACGACGCTCATCTACGTGTTCCATGCCAATTTTGTAACCACCTGCCAAGAGTTGGCGGATTTGCTCTAGTGTTTCGCCACTGACTTTGCCACTACTAGAACCATTGCCGTTACTGTTACCATTACTACTGCTGTAACTGCTATTGCTACGACCAGTCGGCGCTTTAAAGCTGGTTGCTGGTTTTGCATCATCATCGGGACGTTGGATGATGGCTTCTAGCACGCGTCGTCTATCTTTGTCAATGCCAAACAGTCGGACATACTCGCCGCTATGGTCATTTACACAGCTTTCTAATGCTGCGATCGCTTCACCGAGCGATCTCGGTTCGATTGGTTGGCAACTAGTCCAAGAACCCGTGCGGAAACGTCTTTGGTCTACATGTTCCGTACCAATTTTATACCCTTGCCCCAATAGATACCGCAACTGATCTATTGTTTCTGCACCCAAGCTATTGCTCGACACTTCACTACTCCTTTCCAACTCTAAAACAGTAATACCATTACCTGTATAAGATTTAGCGTTCTCATCCCGGATGGGTGCTATACATTTGCTATCCGCAGCACAGAGATAACCCGCTCGTAATGCCTGATTAATCCCAACCACATGATGAGCAAATTCTTTATCCTGATCTTGCACATCTGGCAAGCGATCGGCTTGCTGCTGGCTGGTAATTATCGCTCCCGAAGGTACATACTTACCAGGGGGAACCTCTACGTCTTGAATCAAAGCGTGCATCATCACGATGCAACCTGCACCCACCCTGGCATTAAACACCGTAGAGCGAAAGCCAATGAAGGAATTATCACCTACATAAGCTGGCCCGTGAATTAGAGCCATGTGGGTAATGCAAGCGTTTTTACCAATCCATACTGAGTATTTATTTTGGTCATCGCCAATTACTCGGCCTTGCTCCAACCCATGAATGACAACACCATCTTGAATATTAGTGTTTTCACCCAGATAAAAAGGTGTGCCTTCATCCGCTCTAATCGTAGTCCCCGGAGCAACGATTACATTTGCACCTATTCTTACATCCCCAATTATATTGGAGAATGAATGTACAAAGGCAGTTTCATGGATTTTGGGTTCAGCTAAATTCCTTGACCACGGGGTTGGGGGTGCCGCCGTGCTGCGGACTGCCATCGCGAGATTCCTCCTGTATTGTCTGCCATTAGTCATTTGCCCTTTGTCATTTGTTGAGAACTAATGACTAATGACTAATGACCAATGACTATCGATATTGATCTTTTTTGCTGTAAATGAGGCGATCTTCAACGTAAATAGTATCTATGATCGCCACCACTGCTGCATCCAATGGACGCTGTTCATTGCCAACAACTTGACGAGCGGCACTACCACGAGTGATGAGTACCCACTCATCTACTCCTGCTCCCACAATATCTGCTGCTACTTCATACTCTGGTAGGATATTGCCGTTTTCATCTACTAATTGTAACAACAGTAGTTTCACACCTCTAAGAGTTGGATCTTTTTGGGTGCTAACTACTGTGCCGCGAACTTTGGCAATTTGCATTACAAATTACGGTCTTCTACCAAAAGGACGAATTGCATTCACATTTTCCCGGAACTGCTCTACGTCTTCGGTATAACGAATTGGTAGGACGTATTCTAAGTTTTCGTGAGGACGAGCAATGATGTGAGTGGATAACACTTGTCCGCCGTTGACCCGCTTTACAGATTCAACTCCTGCGGCCACAGAAGCTTGCACTTCCGAAACGTCACCTCGAACAATTACCGTTACCCGACCACTACCGATTTTTTCATAACCTACTAAAGTGACGCGAGCCGCTTTCACCATTGCGTCAGCAGCTTCCACCACTGCTGGAAAGCCTAGCGTTTCAACCATTCCCACTGCAATTGACATTAGTTTTAATCCCTATTTCAAAGTTTTTAGCCTTGGACAAAAGTGATGCTCTTTTCAGACAAAGAGCTTTAATTACTTTGTTTAAACAGCTTTTTAAGTACGGAATTGTTCCACCGCTTCTGTGTAACGTATCGGCAAGACGTATTCCAGGTTTTCGTGAGGACGAGCAATGATGTGAGTGGATAACACTTCACCACCAAAGACTCTTTTTGCCGCTTCAACCCCAGCTGCTACAGAAGCTTGCACTTCCGATACATCTCCCCGAACTATCACGGTGACGCGAGCGCTACCAATTTTTTCATACCCTACTAAGGTGACACGGGCGGCTTTCACCATCGCATCAGCAGCTTCCACCACTGCTGGAAAGCCCTTCGTTTCAATCATTCCAACTGCAATTGGCATCGCAGAACTCCTACAAAATTAATGCAATCTGTACTGTCGTTTGAATTTTTTGACGGGGAGAGCCTGATCTTATAGCTAAGAAAACACTTCCAAATTAAGCATAGGAAAGCTTGGCGTTCCTGGCAATATAAATTACTATAATAGTTTATGATAAGAAAGTTTTAAAAAACTTAACAAAAAGTTATCTAGGCATCTGAGCAATTAAAGTTTACAGATTCCTTGAGCAGGCACTTATGCTTTATAATTTCTTTATCACATTTACAAAACGACATTCATAACCAAGGCTAATCCTATCTGATGAGAGGTAAGCAGCGGCTGTATGTTTTGCTGTATCTATCTTTCCTCAAATATTTCTAAGTGTACAATGACTAGGTGAAACATATATAATTTTTTCAAATATATCGTATAAATTACTTTGGTTAAAGTAGAAATACAAATGTAAAAAGGTCGGTGATATTAAGGCAAGTAAATGCTTTTGCTTATGTAAAGTTATATTTTACTTATATTTAATAGGGTAGCGTTAAGTAAAAGTACTTCTAGAAGTTTAGTTAAAATAATAGTAAAGAAACATCGATATTTTGGTAAATTAATTTTATTAAATAAATAATTCGTTGGAATTTTTTTAAAATCAAGGCTGAGTCATCAAGGAAAATTTAAATGGATCAATTTCTATTTTCAACAAGTTGGTTTGTGCCTTTGTATAGCTTATTAGGTGCAATTTTGACCTTGCCGTGGGGAATAGGAATAATTCAGCGAACAGGGCCAAGACCTGCGGCATACATCAACTTGTTGACGACCGTTTTAGCTTTTGTCCATAGCCTGTTTGTATTTAAAAACATCTGGGATAGAGATCCAGAACACTTACTAATCAATTGGTTCAAAGCAGCAGATTTAGATTTATCTTTTTCCTTAGAACTATCGCCAGTCAGCATTGGGGCAACAGTTTTAATTACAGGGTTAAGCTTACTGGCACAAGTTTACGCTCTGGGTTACATGGAAAAGGACTGGTCGTTAGCGCGTTTTTTTGCGCTGCTGGGATTCTTTGAAGCAGCGCTGAGTGGTCTAGCGATTAGTGATTCTTTGTTTCTTAGCTATGCCCTTTTGGAACTACTGACGCTTTCTACTTACTTGCTGGTGGGTTTCTGGTACGCTCAACCACTAGTAGTGACGGCGGCGCGGGATGCGTTTTGGACTAAACGGGTAGGAGATTTGTTGTTGCTGATGGCTGTAGTGACGCTTTCTACCTTAGCCGGGAGTTTGAACTTTTCGGATTTATATGAGTGGGCGCAAACAGCTAATTTAAGTCCAATGACATCGACGCTGCTAGGGTTGGCACTAATTGCTGGGCCTGCTGGTAAATGTGCCCAATTTCCACTACACCTGTGGTTAGATGAGGCAATGGAAGGGCCCAACCCCGCCTCGGTAATGCGGAATTCTCTGGTAGTAGCGGGTGGTGCTTATTTACTGTATAGATTTCAACCATTATTAGCGCTGTCGCCAGTTGCCTTGAATGCTTTGGTAGTCATGGGTACAGTAACGGCGATTGGGGCCACATTAGTATCCATAGCTCAAATTGACATTAAGCGATCGCTATCTCATTCCACCAGTGCATACATGGGGTTAGTGTTTTTAGCAGTGGGGTTACAGCAAGGGGGCGTAGCCTTGATGTTGCTATTAGCTCATGCGATCGCTAAAGCATTATTATTCATGAGTTCTGGTTCAGTCATCTTGACTACCCAAAGCCAAGACTTAACAGAAATGGGCGGTTTGTGGTCGCGGATGCCAGCCACCACCACAGCCTTTGTCGTCGGTTCAGCCGGGATGGTAACACTGCTCCCCTTGGGAAGTTTCTGGGCAATGTTAGCATGGGCTGACGGTTTTGTGAGTATTAGCCCTTGGGTGATTGGGGTTCTAATATTAGTCAATGGTTTGACAGCATTCAATTTGACGAGAGTATTTAGATTAGTCTTCTGGGGTAAACCGCAACAAAAGACCCGTCGCACCCCAGAAGTTGGTTGGCAGATGGCCTTACCAATGGTGTTTCTGACAGTGCTGACTCTGCTTCTACCTCTGATGCTACAGCAATGGTACTTACTACCAGATTGGGAAAGTATTAATTGGTATGTGGTGTTAGCCTTGTTTAGTTCTACCGTAGCAGGGGTAGGTTTAGGGTGTACAGTTTATCTGCACAAAGCTTGGTCAAGATCCAGAATCTTGGCGTGGAGATTTCTACAAGACCTGTTAGGTTATGATTTTTATATTGACCGAGTTTATTTTGTAACCGTGGTAAGTGTAGTAGGACTGCTATCTAAAATTTCTGCTTGGAGCGATCGCTACTTGGTTGACGGTTTTGTAAACTTGGTTGGGTTTGCGACAATTTTCGGCGGACAAACCTTAAAGTACAGCATTTCTGGGCAATCTCAGGGCTATATGTTGACCATCCTAGCAGTTGTCAGCGTCCTGGGTTTTTTCATCAGTTGGTCATTGGGTTTACTAGATAAATTGCCTTTTTAAGAGTGCTGAGTGCTGAGTTAAGGAGTTAAAAATTTATTATTTTCTCCCTGCTCCCCGGTCACTGAGCGTAGCCGAAGTGCTGCTCCCCTGCTCCCCTGCTCCCATTACCTAAAGTCTATGCTTAGTGTTTTAATTCTAGTGCCGTTAATCGGCGCAGCTTTAATTGGTTTCTCCCCCTCAAGCATTAGTGGAAAATTCGCCCGTGGGGTGGCTTTAGTTTTTGCCATTATCGCTTTCTTGTGGACAATCGTATTAGTAAGTCAATTCCATCCAGGAGAAATTACTCAACAGTTTGCTGAGTCTGTCCCTTGGGTAGATGCTTTAGGGTTAAACTATAACCTTGGGATAGATGGTTTATCTTTGCCATTGCTGGTTTTAAATGGATTGTTAACTGCCATTGCCATCTACAGCAGCGATGAATCGCTACAGCGCCCTAAATTTTATTACTCTTTAATCCTATTATTGAGCGCTGGGGTGACAGGAGCCTTTCTAGCACAGGATTTACTGTTATTTTTCCTGTTTTACGAATTGGAACTAATTCCACTGTATTTGTTGATCGCCATTTGGGGTGGCGCCAAACGGGGTTATGCTGCGACTAAATTTCTCATTTATACAGCCGTTTCGGGAATCCTGCTTTTAGCAAGTTTCCTCGGTATGGTTTGGCTGAGTGGTTCCTCTAACTTTGCACTAGCAACCTTGAACGCGACAACTTTACCTCTAGGAACACAGCTTTTATTGCTAGCGGGTATTTTGATCGGTTTTGGAATTAAAATTCCCTTGGTTCCCTTCCATACTTGGTTGCCAGATGCTCACGTTGAAGCTTCTACACCGATTTCCGTACTATTGGCTGGGGTGCTGTTGAAGTTGGGAACCTACGGCTTACTGCGCTTTGGCATGAACTTGTTACCAGAAGCTTGGGCTTATGTGGCTCCTTGGTTGGCGACTTGGGCAGTAGTGAGTGTACTGTATGGTTCATCTTGTGCGATCGCCCAAAGCGATATGAAAAAAATGGTAGCATACAGCTCCATTGGACACATGGGTTACGTGCTTTTAGCGGCGGCGGCGGCCACACCTTTAAGTGTATTGGGTGCTGTGATGCAAATGATTAGCCACGGCTTGATTTCGGCAATGCTGTTTTTGCTGGTAGGGGTTGTGTATCAAAAAGCTGGAAGCCGTGATTTAGAAATCATCCAAGGATTACTGAACCCAGAACGGGGTATGCCAGTAATTGGTAGCTTGATGATTGTCGGAGTTATGGCCAGCGCTGGTATACCAGGAATGCTAGGGTTTATTTCCGAATTCGTAGTTTATCGGGGAAGTTTTCCAGTTTTTCCAGTGCAAACCCTGTTATGTATGCTTGGTACTGGTTTAACAGCAGTTTACTTCTTAATTCTTGTCAACCGCGCCTTTTTTGGACGTTTATCTGCATCAGTTACCAACTTACCACGTGTGTATTGGAGCGATCGCATCCCAGCTGCAATTTTAGCTGTGCTGATTGTGATTTTTGGCATTCAACCTGGTTGGTTAGTGCGTTGGACTGAACCAACAATTACAGCAATGGTAAATACCCAAAACGTAGTATTAGCAGTGTCTTTAGATAAAGCAATGGGGAATGGGGAGTAGGGAATGGGGAATTGGGAATGGGGAATGGGGAAAAGTTTTCCCAATGCCCAATGCCCAATGCCCAATGCCCAATGCCCAATGCCCCAATCCCTAAACTTTTTGGAGAGATGGCAATGGTAACTATTAAAAAAAAAGCTACTCACAATCCCTTAGCTGAGTATATTGAACGCCTACAAAAAGGAGATGCATTACTCCCCGATAGTCCAGAGAATGTTTTAGAAGTTGTTGGTATTCTTAAAAGCTATGGGGTAGTTTTAGATGCTTACTCAAAAAATCTTAACTATATTGCCGAGCATCAGTTTTTAGTATTTTTCCCATTTTTTAAATACTTTAATGGAGAGGTTTCTTTTCAGAAATTACTCCGTCACTGGTGGCATGACCGAATTAATTTTGAATATGCCGAATATTGCATGAAAGGCATGATGTGGCACGGTGGCGGCGGACTAGATACGTATTTAGATACACAAGAATTTCAAGAAAGAGCGCAAGCCGTTATTAACGCAAAATTTAAAAATAATCCTTTTATTCTGGGTATTAACCAACTGTTTCCAGATTTTTTAACAGAACAGTTGCGTGTCTCTGCTTATTACACTGGTTTAGGTCAATTCTGGCGAGTCATGGCTGATATGTTCCTCAATTTATCAGACCGCTATGACCGAGGCGAAATTAAATCGATTCCCCAAGTTGTAGAACACATTAAAGCCGGGTTAGTGGCAAATGCATCAAACCCAATTACTTACGCTGTCAAAATTCGAGGTAAGGTCTATGAAATCATTCCCAAAAGCGTTGGTTTGACTTTCTTAGCAGATACAGCAATACCTTATGTAGAAGCAGTATTCTTCCGAGGAACTCCTTTCCACGGTACTGTTTCATACAATGCCCAAGGATATCAAATTCCCCCAGATCAAACCCGATTTCAATATGGTGCATTGTATGCCGATCCTTTGCCCATCGGCGGCGCGGGTATTCCTCCTACCTTGTTGATGCAAGATATGCGTCATTATCTTCCAGAATATTTGCACGAAATTTATCGTCGCAGTCTTCGGGGTGAAGATGATTTGCGAGTTCAAATTTGTATGAGTTTCCAAAAATCAATGTTTTGCGTGACGACAGCAACGATTTTGGGACTGATGCCTCATCCTTTAGATAGTAAAGATCCAAATGAGCAAAAAGGTAATCGAGTTTATTTAGAGAAGTGGATGAGTCGGTTACAAACTTCGCGGTTGTTGGATGTGAATAAATGACAGATGATTCCACCATTACTCACGAGGCATTCAAGCAATTCGAGCGCGACAAATTTTCTCTTGTAGCTCAAGAATACGATCGCGCGATCGCTGTTGTGACTTCTCAGGTAGATGAAGCCATATTGGATGCCGTCGAAGCTAAGTCTGGTATTCGATTGCTGGATGTGGCTTGCGGAACTGGGTGGCTTAGTGCCGCAGCACTAAAGCGGCAGGCTATAGTCACAGGATTAGACTTTGCAGAGAAGATGGTGGCCATTGCCAGAGAGCGATGTCCTCAAGGGTCATTCCATCAAGGGGATGCTGAGAACCTAACTTTCGAGTCGGGCCAGTTTGAGGCGGTGGTTTGTAGCTTGGGTATCCTCCATTTCCCAAACCCAGAAAAAGCGATCGCTGAATCCTTTCGCGTACTCAAACCGGGAGGGCGCTATGCTTTTACCTGTTGGACACCACCAACGCGTAATCCGTTTATGGCTCTGATACTGGGTTCGGTGCAGACTTATGGCAGTATGGATGTGGATTTACCTTCTGGGCCACCCCTGTTTCGCTTTGGCGACCCCACTGAATGCGAAATGGTTTTAAGCGCCGAGGGATTCACTCAGGTGTCTGTCACAGAACTGCCCATCAAGTGGACTTTCTCTACACCTGAAGATGTGATGCCAAAGATTGTTGTAAGTTCGGCACGTCTGGGGTCGATGTTGGCAATGCAAACCGATGAGCAACGGCGCAATATTGAAAACGCAATTATCGAGGGAGCCTCAAAGTATGTCACAGAAAATGGTGTGGAAATTCCCGCTTCTGTGGTGCTGGCTGTAGCTTACAAACCATAAGCTAGAACAACTTTTTTGAAATTGCTGTAAGCCGATGAATTTAGCAATTTTTTAAGTGCTTTTCCATGACAAAATTTATCAGTTTTTGCCCTCTACGCTCTACTTCTTGCTTTTTAATAACAATAAATCCCTGACTCTCAAAAAAAGGTTTAGCTGTAATACTGGCTTCTGTAAATAGCTTTTCCACCCCTAAAGAGTTTGCTTTTAATTGAATCTGTTCTAAGATTTTCTTCCCAACACCTTTCCTTTGAAAATCTTTATGACAATAGAAACGGTCAATATGACCATTAGCCTCTAATTCTCCAAAACCAATAATTTGGTCTTGTTCTTCTGCTACATAGGTAAACTTACTTCCTAAACTTTTAATCCAAACTTCAATATCCATGTTTGCTGGTGCCCAAGCAGCTACTTGTTCTTGTGTGTAATCATGAATATTCACTTCATGAATAGTGTCGTAGAACAATTTCATAATTTCTTTAGTATCAGCTATTTCGTATATTCTTATTTTCATAAAGTAATTAATGATCGCTAACTCTAATTAACAATATTATCAGTGTTGATGAGTCTGGATATTTCCACAGTGAAGCTCAGTTGGCTGCATTATTCTCGCTTCATCATAATAGACTTCTGGCATGAATAAATCCCTCTCCCAAGCTTACACGGTGTATACACAAGTCTGAAATACCTGATGAATCTGGGTTTTACCCCACCCTAACCCTCCCCTTTATAAGGGGAGGGAACTGGATTTCCGGTTTCCCCCCTTTATAAGGCAGGGCTGATTCATTCCATTTCAAAGAGGATTTGTCAAGATGGTTAGCAAGAAAATTGTAAGTAAGCGTGACGAAGAGATGAACATTTAAGCACTGAAATATCAGTAAAATAGTTGGTTTCATCGGCACGCGAGTAACAAAATAACTAATTTTTAATCGCGAGAACCCTTGATTTTTCAGGCTCTTTGGGGAATGAATCAGCCCTGCTTTATAAGGGGGGATTAAGGGGGGTAATTCGAGTTGTGTATACACCGTAGAGCTTGTGAGAGGGACTTTAAAATTCGCTGATGTTCAAGGGAAATTATCTTAGTACAAAAGTACTATTTACTGCTAAAATGCCTTACAAGTCAGCTAGCCTTGTTTGAGGTGGTATGAAAAAAATCCAAGACACGGACAAAAAGCCCATTTTGCTGAAAGTTTCGTTGTTGCAGCCTAAATCTGTAACTACTGCTATAGTGCCACTCCGGCCCCAAAAGGAAAAAATCATCAGCGAAGAAGAGCGTTTGATTACACAAGTTGAACGTATCAATCGGATGGCAGGAGAGTTAGAAGCAGCGATATTCGAGTTGAAAGCGATCGCTAACACTCTGAATACTCAAAAAAGCTACCCAGTTCTCAATCAGGAGCCATGCAAAAATATTTGTCAGTATTTTACAGTTAGCGTTCCTTGGGTGAAACGAAAGCCTGACAACTCATTTATTCTGACGACGCGAAAAGTTGATTTATTCCGAGCCGAAAGGGAAGCCACACAGTTAGCACACCAACTTCGTCAGCAAACCAAAAAAAGATTAGCACCACAGCCACAGACAAAAAACAAGAATGGGGCTGAGGCTGACACAAAATGCTTGTTCAAAAAGGTATTAGTCAACAAATCTTAAAATTATCAACATTCAACGGCATCTCACCCTTGAGGTTGTAACAGTTATGCTGATTGAAGTGGCAGAAGGAACTTATTCCTCAAAATTGTTAGATACCACACTGCCATTATTTCTTTGCAACCATAGTTGGTGACAAAGAAACAAAGTCGCCCTAATATTTGCACTTCCGTAAAACCAGAGTGTAACATCAGGGACGATCGATCAGCGCACAGAAGAGGTAAAAAAAAGGTGTTAAAGACACTTTTAGTGATTGCCGTTGGTTTTTTACCGTCCCTGTTTTCCCTGTGGATGATCCGTAGAACCCAGCGATCGCGCTTGCGGATGAGGCAAGCAGCCATGAATTTTCCAGTGGTACAGGGAAGGCACAACGCCAGACCTGTGGAAGGCGATCGCTATTATTTAGAAGGCGTGGGTTATTTAATTGGCGATATCAGCTGCAAATTTAATGCTCGGTCTGGCTACATCCGCTGTGCTATCAATCCTGAAGGCCCGTGTAATGGTTGCCGTCACTACGAACCTAGAGAATTAACTGGTAATGAAAAAAGCACTTAAAATTATCTGGTTAACACAGACGCTCTGACCTGTATAGTTTTCTAGCAACTTTATAGCACTATAACCGGGGAATGATAAAATCATTACTAATTATAATAATTTGTATTTACAAGCACTTTGAATATTTCTCTTTGCATGTTGAAATAAGAATGATTTAATAGAATTCGTGCAAAAGTGTAAATCTGCATTATTTTGTTTGCAGATTATGAACTTTGCTATTAACTCTTGCCGAATATCTCATAACTAGATGACTATCCAACGATGAACAACGCGATCGCTCGGACAACAGCATTATTATCAACTTGCGCTTTGCTACTAACCGGCTGTGGTGGCACTACCACAGTGACAAATTCTCCCACTAATAGTCCAAATAGTATTCCAAATAGTACCCCAAATAACACTGCAACCAATACCCCAGCAACAACAGGTACATTATCAAGTGCTATTCCCATCGGTATTGGTGTTGCCCAAACTAGCAATGTGGCATTACTGGGTCAAGAGCAAGTCGCTGGAGCCAAACTTGCCCAGAAGTATTTCAATAGTAAAGGTGGTGTTAATGGCACACCAATTAAATTAGTTTTTCAAGATACTAGCGGTGATGAAGCAGGAGCAATTAACGCTTTTCAAACTCTAATTAATAAAGATAAAGTTATTGGAATTGTCGGGCCAACTTTGTCACAGCAAGCCTTTAGTGCCGATCCGATTGGCGAACGGGCAAAAGTACCAATTATTGGCCCATCAAATACTGCTAAAAATATTCCTGAAATTGGTGATTACGTTGCTCGTGTTTCTGCACCAGTTTCCATCGTTGCGCCTAATTCGGTGAAAGCGGCACTTAAGCAAAATCCTCAACTGAAAAAAGTTGCAGTTTTCTATGCCCAAAATGATGCATTTAGCAAGTCAGAATCGGAAATTTTTCAGCAAACAGTTAAGGATCAAGGGCTGGAATTGGTAACAGTGCAAAAATTCCAAACCAGCGATACAGATTTTCAAAGTCAAGCGACCAATGCGATTAATCTCAAACCAGATTTGGTAATTATTTCTGGCTTGGCTGCTGATGGTGGTAATTTAGTTAGGCAATTGCGTGAACTGGGTTACAAAGGTTTAATTGTCGGTGGAAATGGTCTAAATACATCGAATTTATTGTCAGTTTGTAAAGCACTTTGTGACGGCGTATTGATTGCTCAAGCCTACAGTCCAGAACATCCAGGTGAAATTAACGCAGCATTTCGTAAAGCCTATATTGAAGAATATAAAAAAGAACCACCCCAATTTAGCGCCCAAGCTTTTGCAGCAGTGCAGGTTTATGTCGAAGCACTCCAATCTTTAGATAAAAAGAGCAAAATCAACAAACTACAGCTACCAGAATTACGGACGCAGTTAAACAAACAAATACTTGAAGGAGCATACAATACACCATTAGGTGAAATTGGTTTTACTCCCACAGGTGAAGTTGTGCAAAAAGATTTCTATGTTGCTCAAATCAAAATGGAAAAAGACGGGAGTCAAGGTAAATTCACATTTCTAAAATAGTTGCGACATGAATATCAATATCTTTTTGCAGCAATTATTAAATGGGTTATCCATTGGCAGCGTCTATGCAATTTTTGCCTTGGGATATACCTTGGTTTATTCTATTTTGGGCATTATTAATTTAGCTCATGGGGCGATTTTTACCTTGGGTGCATATTTTACTTATGCACTTATGGGTGGGAATTTTGGATTTAATGGCTTGTTAGCTAATGCAGCCTTGCCGATAAAATTACCATTTGCTATAGCCTTGATTTTAGGAAGTGCCTTAGCGGGATTGGTAGGGGTAATGATGGAACGCGTCGCTTTTCAACCTTTGCGCCGTCAAAACTCCGATCCTTTGCTAACTGTTGTTTCCAGCTTGGGGGTAGCAGTGGTAATTGTGAATTTAATCCAGTATTTAATAGGTGCGGAAAGTTATACATACCCTGCAAATACTTACGGTAGTTTGCCACCTGCAATTAACTTTGGGAGTCCAGAAAACCCAATTCCGATTCGCAGTGTTCAGGTGGTAATTTTTACTGTGTCAGTTGTAATTGTGGCAATTCTTACCTATTTTATCAATCGAACTAAATATGGTAAGGCAATGCAAGCGATCGCAGAAGATCCAACTACAGCTAGTTTGTTAGGAATTAATAGCGATCGCTTTATCATTCTAACATTCTTCATCAGCAGTTTTTTAGCAGGATTAGCAGGAACTTTAGTTGCTTCTAGTGTTAGTATTGCAGGGCCATATTTCGGCATTGCCTTTGGTTTGCGGGGTTTAGCGGTAATTGTCTTAGGTGGTTTAGGTAGTATTCCCGGTGCAGTGTTGGGAGGTTTATTAATTGGATTAGTAGAGGCATTTGTCCCTGCTGATTATTCTGGATATAAAGATGCAGTAGCGTTTGCAATTTTGTTTATCATGCTATTAGTTAGACCTCAAGGTTTGCTAGGACGGCGGTTTATTCAGAAAGTTTAAAGAGACGTAGCGCTATGAAAACATATACCAAACAAAAGTTAAGTTTTGACCAATTTTTAGAACATTGTCCAGAGTCAGGTTTATATGAACTTGTGGATGGAGAAATTGTAGAAGTGCGTGCAACCAGAAATCATGATGATGTCGCTGAGTTTATATTATTTAGTTTTAATGATGAAATTAAGCAACTAAATCTGAATTACGTAGTAAAAAATACAGCAGTCTTTAAAACTATAACTACCAATGGCATAGAGCAAGGGCGCAAGCCTGATGTAAGTGTCATAGATAAAGAGAAATGGCGCTCAAATTGTTCTGCTTATGCTGCACTTGAAGAACCTATCCAATTAGCTGTAGAGGTGACATCAACTAATTGGGAAGATGACTACATTGATAAATTAGATGAATATCAACGCTTAGGTATTACAGAATATTGGATTGTGGATTATTTAGCAATTGGGCTAAGAGAGTATTTGGGAAACCCAAAAGTTCCGGCTGTGTTTGTTTTTCTATTAGATGCTGAGGGTAAATACCAATGCACACATTTTAGAGGTTCAGAACGAATTGGATCGAGAACTTTTCCTGAACTGACGCTGACAGCAGAGCAAATATTAACAGCTTAATAGTTGATAAAAGCGATAGTTTGATTAAGTTTAATCAAAATATATTAAATAAAATGGCTGATTTTTTCGCTACTTACGCTTCTTTAATTGTCTCTATGGTATTAGGGGCGCTATTAGGATTATCGCTTTACTTACCGCTAATGACAGGACAATTGTCTTTAGCTAGTCCAGGATTTTATGCTTTAGGTGGATATATTGCAGCAATTTTATCCACAAAAGTTTTTACATCTAGCAGTAGTTTATTTCCAATTCCCTTGTTGTTATTGGAGATGTTAATTGCTGGTGTAATTTCTGGCTTATTGGGTATCTTAGTGGGAATTCCAGCATTGAGATTGCGAGGAATTTATTTAGCGATCGCAACTATCGCTTTTGTAGAAGTTCTGCGCGTCATTTCCCTCAATTTAGATATTACAGGCGGTGCAGTTGGAATTTTTGGTATTCCTCAACCTTTCCAAACACAACTTGAATATTTATGGATTGCGTTGCCATTACTATTAATTAGTATGGTGCTACTTTATCGTTTAGAACGTATCCGTGTGGGAAGGGCTTTTATCGCTATCCGCGAAGATGAATTAGCTGCGGGTGCAATGGGAATCGATCCGACTTATTACAAAGTTTTAGCGTTTACATTAGGGGCTATGCTAGCTGGGGTTGTAGGTGCAATTAGCGCTCACTTCCTCAATACCTGGAATGCTCGTCAAGGTACTTTTGATAGCAGTATTATATATTTAACTTTTGTTTTAATTGGTGGTTCGAGAAGTTTTTTAGGGCCAGTAGTCGGAGGTATGGTATTTACTGCTTTACCAGAGATTCTGCGAAGCCTAGCTGATACTGGTGGTTTACCTAGTTGGTTAGCGCAGTTTTTGCGAGATGGGAGATTAATTATTTTTGGCTTACTAATAGTAATAGGTACAATCTTTTTTCCCCAAGGGCTAATTACTCCAGATGTTTTTCAAAGGAAAAAACGAACAGCCTTCGCGAAGCGTCTCGAAGAGAAGCACGCAAAGGGCGCGAAGTAAGAAAAGTTGTAGAGAGTTATTGCATGGGTCATATATTCATAATAATATGCACAAATGTCACATAGTATTTCAAAAGCTAACAGCAATATTGTCTTAGAAGCAAGAGCATTAACTCGCCGCTTTGGTGGTTTAGTGGCGGTCAATAATGTATCTTTTAGTGTAAATCAACATGAGATTTTTGGATTAATTGGCCCTAATGGTGCTGGCAAAACAACACTGTTTAATTTAATTACTGCCTTCATTCCACCTTCTAGCGGTAACTTAATTTATCAAGGTGCAGAAGTTTCTCAACTGCGTCCCCATCAAATTGCTGCTTTAGGTATCGCCCGTACCTTTCAAAATATCCGCTTGTTTGGGGAATTATCGGCTTTAGAAAATGTGATAATCGCCCGACATTTACACACTAAAAGTAATATGATTACAGGTGTTTTGGGATTACCACCAGCACCTCGTGAAGAATTAAAAACTAAGCAAAAAGCTTTAGATTTATTAGATTTGGTGGGATTGAGCGATCGCGCTGACGAAAAAGCCAAAAATTTTGCCTACGGCGATCAGCGACGGCTAGAAATTGCCCGCGCTTTGGCATTACAACCTCAAATTTTACTCCTCGATGAACCGGCGGCGGGAATGAACCCAAATGAAAAGCAGCAATTGAGTGAATTTATTCGCAGCCTCCGCAATGACTTCAATTTGACGATCGTCCTTATAGAACACCATGTACCATTGGTTATGGGTTTGTGCGATCGCATTGCTGTATTAGATTTTGGTCAATTAATTGCTTTGGGTGAACCATCTATAGTCAGAAACGATCCGGCTGTCATTGAAGCTTACTTGGGAAATGAATGAATTTACGTAGACAAAACTACCAAAAATTCGTCTAAAGAACTCACAGCGATCGCGCTATCCATTAAAGTTTCTAATTGCTCCACATTCCTACCCTCAAGCCTTATTTCTGCCTCATGGGGAATTTCACCAAAGCGTTGTTCCAATACCCGGATTAGCTGCCGTAGCGCACCCTGCTGAATACCTCTTTGCTCAATTTCTTGATACCAAGGCGATTCTCGCAATACTGCCATATCCCACCTCATGATTTGTTGCACTAAAGGCGTGTCTAAAACAAAGCTAGCAAAAAATGCCAGCAATGATTCTAATTGGTTCAACTGTTCATCGTCTCGTAGCGCCTGTAATGCGCGTTGCACAACTGATACCTCTCCCCCTCCTCGCAGAATTGGCACAAAGGGTAACAACGATGGTAGTGGTTGCTCAAACACTATTTCAACATCGATTTCCCACAAATTGATCGTGCGATAATCTTGGATAGCACGTAATCCCAAAAATTCCTGCTCGTAACTACTGACAATAGTTAAGCTGGATGAAGGCGGTAAAATGTTGATCAGTACTGGGTAAGTTGGCAATCGGTAGCGTTCTTGTGCCAAGGCTGCATAGGTTCTCATCCGTAGAGGCATCTGTGTTGTGTAACGCAGTTGTAGTTCATTGAGTACGAGAAAATCTCCGTGAGTAGCACTGTATGCTTTCACTAACACATCTGTTTCGCGGCTAATCCAGTGAAACTCAGAGCCGAGAATTTCTTTCGCCACGACTTCAGGACGTTGTGTCACCCACTTTACCCATGCATCGGGAGCTAAATTAATTAGTCCTTTGCTACCAATATCTGCTACTTTTGCCACTGGACGCTTGAATATCTTTATCAGTAATTAATGGTACATCATAAAGATTGCGGTATTATGGCGTTGGTTTGAAGTTGAAGCAATGTCTACGCACTGTTTTAAGAAATGTATGATTGATGTATCTTAGATTTTGAATCAACATTTCTGGATGTAAACCGCCGATGAAAGCCGATAGTAAGCCAAACTATACAATTTTAGAAGTTCAAGAACTTGATGTAAATTATGGTGGTATCCAAGCTTTAAAAAAGATTAATTTAATTATTCAAAAAGGTGAGGTAGTTACTCTAATTGGTGCTAATGGTGCTGGTAAAACTACTACACTCCGCGCCATATCTAAAGTAGTTAATCCTAAAAGTGGTGTAATTATCTATAATGGACATAATATTAACCGCCGCCAAACTCACGAAGTTGTACAACTTGGTATCGCCCATTGTCCTGAAGGACGCAGAGTATTAGCGCGACAAACTGTATTTGATAATTTACTTTTGGGTGCTTATATTCGCTCCAATCAAGCTGAGATCAAAGCAGATATTCAGCGCCAATTTGAGCTATTTCCCCGCTTGTCACAAAGACGCAATCAGCTAGCAGGAACCCTCAGCGGTGGCGAACAACAAATGTTAGCGATCGCACGTGCTGTCATGAGTAAACCACAACTCTTACTTTTAGACGAGCCTAGCTTAGGTTTAGCACCTGCGATCGTCCGGGAAATCTTTTCAATTATTGAAAATCTCCGTGCTACAGGCGTGACTATTCTGTTAGTTGAACAAAACGCGAATTTAGCGTTACAAATTGCCGATCGCGGTTATGTTCTAGAGGCTGGTTCTATAACTTTAACAGGTGCAGCATCAGAATTGATTAATGATGAACGAGTTAAAAAAGCTTATTTAGGGTAAATACTATATTAATGTTTACATTATTTAAGGGTTCAACATTTGAAGATTTCCTTAATAAAGTGCGTTCGCGTCCTGGTCTGTATCTAGGTAAGAAATCTTTAACTGCGCTACAGGCTTTGCTCCTTGGTTATAATATAGCAATTGTTGAACACAATATCCCTGAAGTAGAGCAACTCAATTGCGATCTAGAAGAAAAGTTTGATAAATGGTTACGCAAAAATTATCACATGGGTAACGCTATAGGTTGGTATTTATTCATCATCAATTCAACTGAATCTGAGGTAGAAGCATTCCATAGGTTTTTTGAACTTTGGGATGAGTTTCGCAAATAAATTATTTAACAGGCGCAGCATCAGAATTAATTAGTGATGAGCGAGTTAAAAAAGCTTATTTAGGGTGATGATTACTGAAGTTTATCGCCTAAAAAGCTTATGTCATTTACAGATAAATTTAACCAACTTGCAACAATTCTTTCTAATGAACTGGGTGTGCAAACAAAAGATATTACTCTTAATACACGGCTTCGGGAAGACCTCAAAATAGATGGTGATGATGTTGATGCACTATTTTGTAAAATTGCTGAACAGTTTGGCATAGATTGGCAGGGGTTTGTTTTTTACCATTACTTCCACGAAGAACCACATTTATTTTCTCTACTTTTTGAATGTTACTATCGCAAACGTCACGGCACACTCAAAACAATTACCGTCAGCCATCTACTATCAGTTATTGAGCGTGGAGTTTGGTTTGAACCGTCCCAGTCTGGTACTTACATTTGAGTTCTTTACACAATTTTAAACTAATTTATACTTATAACTTTTACTAATCATTAGTATTATTAAATATTATTACGATTTTTGTCCTATATTAATATTTGCAGGCCTCCTTGCAGATATCTATATATTTGTTTAGCGGCGAATTCTATTCACCGGAATCATTAAACCCATGAGTCAAATAGTCTGGATAGCAAGACACGCTAACCGCCTCGATTTCGTAAACCCTGATTGGTTTCTCACCGCCGAACGACGCTACGATCCACCCTTGTCTGATGATGGTATGGTGCAGGCACAACAGTTAGCAAAACGATTGAAAAAAGAAAATATTGGTCATATTTTCGCTTCTCCTTTCCTGCGAACCGTACAAACAGCAAACGCAGTTGCAGAAATGCTCAACTTGCCGATTAAACTCGAAACAGGTTTGAGTGAATGGCTAAATCCAGTTTGGATGACGGAAGAACCCGAAAGACTCTCAACTCCAGCATTAGCAGAGTTATTCCCCAGAATTGACAGCAGCTATACCTCGCGCATCGCCGCAAAATTTCCTGAAACTCACGAAAAAGTGCGAGAACGTTCTGGGCAAACTGCTAGATGTTTAGCTACTGAGTTCTTCCCAGAGGATATCCTGCTAGTGGCGCATGGTGCATCTGTGTTGGGCGGAGCAATGGGGCTAGTAGGGGACATTGCCAAAACAGAAGTTAAAGCTTCTTTATGTTCTCTGGTAAAAGTGGTACGCCAAGACCCAGAATGGTTATTAGAACTAACGGGAGATACTTCCCATTTAACCCACATAGAAGAAGTTATTCGATTTGCTTAAACCTTTGATAGAGATTTGCGTTCATGGCTTCTGGTACGTTGGGTATATCTTACAAAAAAAGTAATTAATTCACGTATAAATTCTATGACTTTGTTACTAGCAGGAGACATCGGCGGGACGAAAACTATTCTGCGATTGGTTGAAACATCAGATTCACCAGCTTTACATACTATTTATCAGGAAAGTTACCACAGTGCTGATTTTTCTGATTTAGTACCTATAGTGCAGCAGTTTTTGGTCAAAGCTAATACACCTAAACCAGAAAAGGCTTGTTTTGCGATCGCAGGTCCCATTGTCAAAAATACTGCCAAACTGACCAATTTAGTCTGGTTCTTGGATACCGAACGTCTACAAGAAGAATTGGGTATCCCGCACATTTCTTTGATTAACGACTTTGCCGCCGTTGGCTACGGCATTTTAGGTTTAGAAAAACAAGACTTGCTAACGTTGCAAGTTGGCAAATCTCAACCCGAAGCCCCGATTGCAATTATTGGTGCTGGTACTGGTTTAGGCCAAGGATTTTTAATTAGACAGGGAAATGACTATCAAGTTTTTTCTTCAGAAGGTGGACACGCTGACTTTGCCCCTCGCAACGAGATCGAGTTTCAACTATTGAAATACCTGCTGGGTAAACATGATATCCAGCGCATTTCTGTAGAACGCGTAGTTTCTGGAATGGGTATTGTAGCAATTTACCAATTTCTGCGCGATCGCAAATTTGCCGCCGAATCACCAGATATCGCCAAAATCGTTAGAACTTGGGAACAAGAAGCCGGACAAGAAGAGAAAAGTGTCGATCCCGGTGCTGTCATTGGTACGGCTGCACTAGAAAAACGCGATCGCCTCTCGGAACAAACTTTGCAATTATTTATAGAGGCTTACGGTGCAGAAGCCGGCAATCTTGCCCTGAAACTCCTACCTTACGGTGGCTTATACATTGCTGGTGGAATTGCGCCTAAAATCCTGCCCTTAATCCAAAACAGCGGTTTCTTATTAAATTTCACCCAAAAAGGTAGGATGCGCCGCCTCCTCGAAGAGATCCCCGTGTATATTATCCTCAACTCACAAGTCGGCCTAATTGGTGCTGCTTTATGTGCTGCTAGGTTATAACAGCTGGCATCATCAGTGAGATCGGCATCTCAAAGGGCAAAAAATATGACAGTTAAAAGTCTGTTGCCACTAATAGCCGCCACCTTTGTTTGTGGTGGCTCTGTTCTTGTGGAAGCGCGTCAACCGAAACATCCGGTAGCTGTTGTCAAACCAAAGGTTTCTCAACCCGTGCAGCCAAAATGGAAGTTATTCACCGCTCCAGATGGGCGTTTTACAATTTTGATGCCGGGAAACCCCAGCAGAAATACCGAATCCCAAAAAACTTACATGGGAGAAATTACCTTAGAAATATTTGCCGCTCAACCACCAAAACAGGAAGTAGCATACATAGTTGCTTACAATGATTTTCCTTATAGTTACGGTCAAATGGCCGATCCTCAAGCTGTACTTAATAATGCACGGGATATGGCTTTAAAGACTACGAAAAGTAATTTAATTAGTCAACGAAACATTCGTAGTTACAATAATCATCCCGGCAAAGAAATTGAGTACATCAATTCTGGAGGGAAAATTACTAAAAGTAGAATGTATATTGCCGAAGGAAGACTATATCAAGTAATGGCAATAACTACAAAAAAACAGCAGAAGACATTAGCTAAAACTATTAATGGGTATTTAAATTCTTTCCATGTAGTTTTAAAAAAGTAAAATAAATAAAACTTCTACTATATTAACCTTGTAATTAATTGCAGGGCTAATATAGCGTTTTCTAGTCATATAAAGCATATCAGATCGAGCTCCTCGCTTGCGGGGAGGAGGGGGTTAGGGCAATACGGTTCGGTTAAAGTTTTTTGATGAAAATTCTAGATCGCTAAAGATGCGATTCATCGCGTCTCTTGCCTTAACTCACATCATGCACCTAGCCCTAGCGATTAGAAATCGCGGCTATACAAACGAACGCGAACACCGTCTCGCACCACGCAAACTAACGCAAAATCAAGGTTTTTCAACCTGCGGAGGCAGGTAAAGTCTCGTGTAACGGCGACTTCTAGTCGCTTGGTCGTCGAAAGGTTGAAATGTATAAAATCAATGTCTAACGTTTGATTTCAATATAAAAGTTTAAAAAAACGTTTAAAAAAACGAAAGTATACTCTGGGGTTTTGTATAACTTTAAACGAGTAGAATGTTATTATCATAGAAACAACTATAAGATTGCAGATATTAATAAAAGTTAAAGTCCATGATTTGAGGAGTAGGGTTTTTGTCCTATGGTCAAGCGATCGCTCTAAGCATCACTTACTGGAATTCAAGAGGCTAAAAGGGCATTTGCTCTCAAGGGGTGGACACAAGACAATCTAGCCGTAGAAGTCAATCTCAAGACTAGACAACCGATTTGGCGGTTTTTTAGTGGTCGTTCGATTAAGCGTCATACCTAGAACGGGATGAGGACTTTGCCCATATCCACACCTGTGGAGATGCTCTCTTAAGCATTCTCGGCATTGTTCTGGATGCTGGACTTTATAAATCTCTGCAACAACTCTCGGACGAATTTCCCAATTCTCGTCAAAGTCAAAAACGGTTTGAACTGTGGTGGCAGACGAACTATTCAACCTTGGCTGAACAGTTAAAGACAACGGTGATTAATTATCGAAACATTAAGCACCAGTGGGACTTTAGCATTGAACAACAGCAAGTGTTACAACGTTACTATGATGCTAATCAGTTACGACTCGATTGCCTGCATAGCAATTGCGAAGTAACCCTTGCTATCAGGCAAGAAATTGAAGCCACCTTATTATTGCTTCAGAAAGAACTTGAGGACAGGGAATGGGAATAGTTTTGTTGATTAATCGTTTACAGCTATTTTCAGTTAATTGAACCACAAATTTTTGGAGGTAACATCCCGCGCCCTTTTTTGAAAAGTTTTTCTACGTTTTGTGTCGTAGTTAATCAATTCATTTAGGAAATCAAACAACAGCCGCTCATAGTATAAGAACAGAACCTAGTAATTATAACCATTTAGTGGTTCTCTACTACTCTTTATTTTACCTATCCGTTTGTCTCGTCTCCTTAAGACTAAGGATTTTTCAGATCGCTTTGCCCTTAAAGTCTTAATCGCAGGTCTTATTATGAATTTAATCAATGACTTTTGCTTGGCAGTTGGGATACTCAAAGGTGTACAAGTACTCGTTGTAGACAACGATCGCGATAGTAGAGATTTGTATGCTTTTTTACTCAAAGACCTAAGCGCAAATGTAATTACCGCTGGTTCCGTAAAAGAAGCTTTAGAAACCCTGAGTTGGTTCACACCCAACATTATTACCAGTGAAATTAGGTTTTTAGGTGAAAGTATTTATACATTGCTAAATACATTGAATGCTATAGAGGCAGACAATGGTAAGCATATCCCAATCATTGTGACTTCAACATCTACCACAGGTACTTGTGACCAAATTCCAGATGTGGAGTTTGAAAAATATTTACTTAAGCCATTCGACTTTGACGAGTTTGTTTCTATGATTGTGAATCAAGTACAGGAAAATGTGGCGAAAAATTTTTGCACAGAGCTACTAGTTGCAAACTAGTAGGTAAGCTTAAATATCTGCGTTGTTTAACTGCCCGGAAATAAATTTCTAGACTGCATAGCTAAAACCCTTGTTCAGGATACAACTGTAGGTTAGACCAGCCTACAATGTAAACACATGGGTTTGAGCGAATGATAAGCAATGCCCACAAAAATTATAAATATACTTATTCATCCACCTCAGAACTCCGTTCATCCACCTTTGAACTGGATGAATCCACCTCAGAACTCCGTTCATCCACCTTTGAACTGGATGAATCCACCTCAGATACTCGTTCATCCACCTTTGAACTGGATGAATCCACCTCAGATACTCGTTCATCCACCTTTGAACTGGATGAATCCACCTCAGATACTCGTTCATCCAC
>NZ_JBALDR010000052.1:0-112217 GCF_036917315.1 Nostoc sp.
AGGTTCGACGACGAAGCTAAAAGGTTCAACGATGAAGCTCAAAGGTTCAACGATGAAGCTCAAAGGTTCAACGATGGAGCTAAAAGGTTCGACGATGAAGTTCAAAGGTTCAAAGTTCAACCTTAAAAACTCAAGTTTCATCCTCATCTCTCTCACTTTCCCCTTGTCCCCAACAAAATGCTTATTACCCTATTTTTCGTAGCTCTACTAGCTTTCTACGTCGCCTGGAATCTCGGAGCAAACGATGTCGCTAACGCGATGGGAACCTCCGTAGGTTCCAAAGCTGTCACCCTCAAACAAGCACTGATAATTGCTGGGGTATTAGAGTTTACGGGTGCTGTGTTGTTTGGACATGAGGTAACGGAAACTCTAGCAACGAAAATTGCTAATCCCGCCTTATTCGCAGCTACACCTCAAATATTTGTTGTTGGAATGGTAACGGTACTAATATCCTGTGGTGTGTGGTTGCAAATTGCCACATCACGCGGTTTACCTGTATCCTCTTCTCATGCGGTTGTTGGTGCGATCGCAGGATTTAGTTGGGTAGCTTTAGGAGTAGGTGCAATTGATTGGTCATCAATTGGCTTCATTACCATTGGCTGGGTTTTAACGCCGTTAATTAGTGGTGCGATCGCTGCTTTATTTTACAGTCAAATCAAGCACTGGATTTTAGATCAACCCAATCAAGTAGTGCAGTTACAAGAATGGATTCCCTGGTTGAGTACTGCGCTGCTAGGTGTATTCGGCGTAATTGTATTACCATCGCTAACTGAACCGCTAACCAATTTTGTAATTGAGCAAGTTGGTTTTACGATCCCCTCTCATGACATCCCCCTATTAATCGGTGCAATCGCAGCAGTTGGACTCACAATCATGAGTTGGCGACAATTGGGAGATAAGAGAGACAAGGGAGAAATACTCCCTAATCCTGTAGAAAGATTATTCGGTCGATTTCAACTACTAAGTGCTTGCTTTGTCGCCTTTGCTCACGGTTCTAATGATGTGGGAAATGCGATCGCTCCTTTAGCTGCGATCGTTTACATCAATCGCACTGGTAGCGTACCTACTGATGGTATAACTATCCCGCTTTGGATTTTAATTCTTGGTGGTGCTGGTATTGTTGGTGGTTTAGCTGTCTGGGGAAAAAAAGTCATCGCCACTATTGGCGAAAACATTATTGCCTTGCAACCTAGTAGTGGATTTTGTGCCGAACTTGCTACTGCTACCACCATCCTCATCGCTTCTCGGCTAGGTTTACCAGTCTCCACTTCCCACGCTCTTGTCGGTGGTGTAGTTGGTATCGGACTAGTGCAAAATATTAAGTCGATTAAGTTCCAAACACTAAAAGGTATTGCTGCTGCATGGCTAATTACAATCCCCGTGAGTGCTGCCCTTAGCGCTGCCATTTTCAGGATCGCCCAGATTTTATTCTTCTAAGAATTATTAATATTTTCTAAACTTTTCCTCTATTGGAATTTACTCAAAGCAAAACCCAGACTGCAACAACGCCAAAAAAAAGCGTGCTTTTGCAGAATTGCTGCTCATTCATTAGAATGTTGTGCAGGGGATAACGTAACTTAGAATTTCCACAGAAGGATACTTTAATCCCCATTTAGAGATATAAACTGTCACACCAGTTACATTCCACACAAATTACAGTTAGTTTCGCAAGTCAGACAATTTGGTGGGGATATCTAGCAACAACTCGCCTACGCACAAGCATCTGTGAATCTTTGACAATTATTATTGGCAGCAGAACAATAAATATTATTTGGAGTGAGATTTCTTTCAAAGAAAAAATTTCATTGGCAAATAATTTATGAAAATTAAACTGACCAAAAATAAAAAAGTCTCTATTTAAGGGGCTTCCAGGCGTGGCGATCGATCCCAAATCCCTTCGGGTTGGGCAATCCCCCAGACGCTCTACCGTCGCTAACTATAGGAATCGCCAAGATGGGTGCTACCTCACCAAAATTCCAAATCTAATGCTTAAATACTTATCAATGCTGAAGAGAACACGGTGTAGTAAGCTGTGGGCAAACTTAGATGCTTTGCTAACTTGTGTCTAGTATGACAGAATTACGTTGAAATGCGGAAGTGCTGTTAAAATTTTTAATTTATCTGACAAAATACAGGAAATTAGGATGACCGCCAATAAAGTGTACGGGAAGCAGCTTTATCGTCAAAGTGTTAGAGGTTAGAAGCTAATGGGGCGATTCGAGAAGCAACCAGAAAACCCAAGAGTCAGAGGGGAGCTATCTAGAGCAGCAGAAAATGCTCTTTGGGCTGTAGTTGAAGACTTAGAAAATCTTCAGCAGAATGTCCTCAGAGGCTTGCAAGAAGACGTAAAGCGGCTTCAGTCAGAAAAAAATCGGTTATCTGATGAGATTCAAAGCTTGGTAGAGGAAAAAGAGCATTTACAACAAGTGCGCCAAATCACCGAGCAGCAAGTGTTAATTCGGCAACTGGCAGAAGTTCTGGCGAAGCATATATCTTCACAACTGCAATCCTCTCTGGCAACTTTAGCTAATCAAAACATAGAGGGCAAATCTTACGAACAAGCGGCGTTGAAGTCTGCTGAAGTGAGCAGCAATGTAGTAGGTGAAATTAATGAAAAAGTCGAACACATGTTTGACAGTCTGGATGACACCGTTACTGTTACCTTTAATTCCTTACAACAGGAGCTGAAAAACTATCAAAGTAATCTTTCCCAACAGCTGTCACGGATGTATAGCCAGCAGCAGCAAGGGGAAACGATTTTGACGGAGTTTGTTAACCGCCTGCATGGAGAACTAGATAAAACTATAGAAGAAACTTCACGCAAATCAGCAACAGCAGGTATACCTACTGTTTTGCAGTTTACGGAGCCACAAAAAAACAGTTCTGTTGAAACATCCCTGCCAGAGTTTGAGGAAATAGTAAGAAATTCCCTTGAGCCAATTTCCCCGATCTCCAATCAATTTTCACCAAGAGAAACGACATCAGAGCCGCCGATTGTTAAAGAAAACACCGCAAATCCAATTTCTTCTCCCAGCAAGGATTTGTCGGTAAGGGAAACGATATCAGAGCCGCCGATTGTTAAAGAAAACACCGCAAATCCAATTTCTTCTCCCAGCAAGGATTTGTCGGCAAGGGAAACGACATCAGAGCCGCCGATTGTTAAAGAAAACACCGCCAATCCAATTTCTTCTCCCAGCAAGGATTTGTCGTCAAGGGAAACACCATCAGAACCTACTGCGGCTGTAGTTCCCCCACCAAAAGACAATGCCACCGAACCAATTTCTGTCCTCAATCAAGAATCGCCAGAAAACGAAACGAAATCAGAGCCTGCGATCCCATCTGTACTACAGCCGAGAACAATCCGACCTTCTCTAAAGATTCCTACTGAACCACTTTCTGTCCGCCGTAAGAACGTATCGCAAACCAAAGCTGAATCTTCATCGACCACTGCGCCAGAACCGCAAACGGAAGCAAAACCCCTACAATCGCGATCGCCTAATTCTTCTGGCTTATCGACACTCCAAATCGGTTTATTCTTGATTGTCTTATCGGCAGTGGTATCGTCGCTTTACAACGTAGCCATCAAGGTGATTTTCCATGAAGGTTCCCAAATTTTTGGAGTATTAGAGGTAGAGCAATTGCTACCGCCGACTTTGGGCAATACTCTGTTAATTTTGACGCTACGGTTTATGGTAGTCGTACCGCTAATGGTACTTTTGTCTCCGATATTGCATCCAAGACTGTGGCAAGACTTGGAAACCTTGTCTGCTTCAGTCCGAGGAAATTCCACGCCTGCTAATGCAGCTACCAAGCAGATTTTGGTGTTGTCAATTGTGAGTGGATGCTTTTTGTTTTTATCTCAGGTACTAATTTACATTGCGATCGCTCAAGTCCCAACTGGGATGGCGATCGCACTGTTCTTTATCTATCCAATGGTTAGCGGTCTATTTTCGTGGTTTCTGTTTCGCGATCGCCCCACTCTATTCCGCATTGCGGCGATCGCCGCGATTTGCTGCGGTGAATTGTTGGTTTTAGGGGGTTCTCCCAGCATCGGTATCGGTAATACTTCAATGGGAAGCAGCACCGCCATTCTTTCGGGTGTGGCTTTTGCTGCCTATATAATTCTGACGCGAGTCTGTGCTAGCAAACTGCATCCTGTGACTTTTACTTTGATTAACTTCACTACCATGCTGTTGTTGAGCTTTATCTGTTTGATGCTACCTTTGCCAAGCAGCTGGAACTTGGTAGTAATTGACCCCTCTAAAATGCTGGAATTGGTTTTAAGCGCATTTATTTTGGGTGTGCTGACCCTTGCAGGTTATTTGCTCAATAATGTTGGTATTAGTAAACTAGGTGCCTCGCGATCGGCGCTCATCGGTGGTAGCATCCCAGTTCTAACCGTGATTTTCGCTGGGTTAATCATTCAAGAAAATTTGGATATTGTGCAAATTCTGGGAGTGTTATTTGTAACCTTTGGCGCGGCTGCTTTCAGCTTTGAAACAATGCGAAATCAGGTTAAACCCTCTAGTTCCACGAATTAAATGGCGAGTTCAATCAGCTTAAGGGTGATGGGAGCTACTTTACTCCCCATCACTCTCTGCATCAATCCTGACGCTAATGCACCCACTTGTAACTTCTCTAAATCATCTCTGACAAACAAGATCCCCGACTTCTTTGAGAAGTCGGGGATTTAAGTTTTTACGAATGATTTCAAAATACTGTATGGGTGCAGATAACACTTTATAGATCGGCAAGCAGTATTCAGAATAAATCGACTTGTAATATATTTTTAGGGATTTAGCCTGATACAGGCAGGGAAAACACGTATATGTAAGCAATATGAGTAGTACTGACTCCAGCAATTGAGCACGAGTACTTGCTCACAGAGAAGATTCGCAAGGAGTTAAGACCATTGCAGCACATTTTGGAACTAAGAGATGGAGAAGTCGCAGAAATGCTTAGAGTACCCTGTTTTTTCAAGCCAGACGCACTTTGTTGATATTAGGCGGTCGGCCTACCTGTTTTTTCGTAGGGAGGCAAGTAAGTGGGCAAGAATAAACAAACTTATGTTAAGCAATGTGAATTACATGAAATGCCTTGTAGTGAGGGCTAAAGTTCTTATCTTTATCCTAACGGAGAGGCTGCGCGAACGGTTTTATTTGTCGCTAATGGGGAAGTCTTTCAGACCGCACTAAGTCACTACAAATGTTTAATTATTCACACCCACTTACTAATTGGGTTTCGTAAGATGGTATCTTTATTTCTGCCGTTTTATACTAGTCAACTTAATCTGCGATCGCCAAGACACCCATAAAAAGAAGCTTTTATCGTAGCCTACTACGGATTGTACTGCTTTAATAGCAACAAACTATCTACGTAATTTAAGTCTCTCAAATATATAAAATAGCGAGGTAAAAACATACTTGAAAGTAGCCAATAAATTAGTTAAATCATGAAAATTTAAATTTTTTTCATGAAAGAAATATAAATTTATGCCAAAAAAAACTCTAAATAATTATCAGATTTAAGCCAAGATGTTTTATTATATATATGGCTATTAACTAGTCTTTCGGTTATTAGCACGAGCGACAAAGCCTTATAGATACGCGATTTAGTCGGAAGTAATCGCGGCTTTTAGTGTCTAATAGTCAATATAAAATAATAAATAAAACTTGGATTTAAAAGTAGATATAAAAATATCATCAAACCTTGATTTAAGCAAAATATAAAATATTTAAATAGCCATCATTTATAAACTTTAAAATGCATAATTTTATTTCAAAACCAAAAAATAGTGATATGATAAGGAACAATATTTGAAAAACAACAGGTATTTTGAAATTGGAATTATTTGCTCTACTTGATGTCTATTATTTTCCCTCAAACCGACGGCTGATAATGCCGAGACATCACTGGAGGTTGTGAACGGGATGATAGTTCACAAAGAGCTGTATAGCTCAACCTCTAAATGTGGCTACACCTGGTAAGCGATTTGTTTTGAGACTATTCCCAATTATTTCTAGTCACTTATGTACTACAAATAATTTGCCAAAGCTGAAAAAAAGCATCTTTTTCTAGTAACAAATATCCCAGATTAACCGCGCAAACTAGTTTTTACTCTGAGTCGGCATAGTGCCATAATTAGGTATAAGCAGCTTGACGTTGTTGCTCTTGAAAGATAAAAAAACCAGAAACCTGAAAGGCTTTGGAGATTAATTGCAGCATATTTGACTGTTGGGAGATAAACCGCCGTTAAACTTGATTTGGTGGCGTCTCTAATTTTCCGGTTAGATGCAAAGACAGTTATAGTCACAACTAGCGACTCTGCTTTTCTACCAGGAAATATGCGAAAATGGTAGTTTGCGCTACCACCAATTTCATCGTTATCGCATACTAATATAGTTTGAAGTAAAGACAGCCTTCAGCCAGGTGTATACTACCTATTTTCATTCGATTAAAAATTGTGTAAACGTGCTATTCAATTGTCTGTAATATGAGTAACGACATAGATCTGATCAAACGTCTTGACCCCAGTGCGATGGATCAGATCATGCTTTATCTGGCTTTTAGTGCCATGCGGACGAGTGGGCACAGGCATGGGGCATTTTTAGACGCAGCCGCAACAGCAGCAAAGTGTGCAATTTACATGACCTATCTAGAGCAGGGACAAAACCTGCGAATGACAGGGCATTTGCATCACTTAGAGCCGAAACGAGTAAAAATTATTGTAGAAGAAGTCAGACAGGCACTAACAGAAGGCAAACTGTTAAAAATGCTGGGTTCTCAGGAACCTCGCTATTTAATTCAATTGCCTTATGTCTGGCTAGAAAAATATCCTTGGCAACCGGGGCGATCGCGCGTTCCTGGTACTAATTTGACAAGTGAAGAAAAAAGACAAATTGAGCAGAAACTGCCTAGTAATTTACCTGATGCTCAGTTAGTTAGCTCCTTTGAATTTCTGGATTTGATCGAGTTTTTACACAAGCGATCGCAAGAAGACTTGCCACCCGAACACCAAATGCCTTTGAGTGAAGCTTTAGGCGAGCATATCAAGCGCCGTCTGCTTTACTCAGGAACGGTAACACGGATTGATTCTCCTTGGGGAATGCCCTTCTACGCGCTTACCCGTCTTTCTTATACCCCAACAGACGATGAAGAACGTACACACATCACCGTGGAAGATACTGCTCGGTATTTCCGCATGATGAAAAATTGGGCAGAACGGCGACGAAATGCCATGCGCTTGCTGGAAGAACTTGATATACTGCCAGAAAAAATGGATCAGGCTATGGAAGAATTAGATGAAGTTATCCGTGCCTGGGCAGATAAATATCACCAAGACGGTGGTATTGCAGTGGTTTTACAGACGGCTTTTGGTGAAAGAGAAGACTAGTACAACTAACTATGCAAACTGTGCAAAATTCTAAATTACCAAAGCTGAAAAACTGACGTGAGTTCAACTAACCTCTCTCCAACTCCTCTTTGCGTTGGAGAGGAGAATTATAATGTTTTTCATTTATTTGAATGCTTACCTAGTCAGTGAACACTTTGGGAACAGTGCTAGGTATCGTATGCCCACAAGTGGCAGAAGTGGTACTGAAGTTTGTCTGAGCTAATAGAACGTTTGACGGAAGTTACATTAGTGTACAATCCGCCTGAAGGTTCGTGTGATATCTTTGTAGTCTGGATAAGATCGGGTGTTGACATCATCGAGAAGGGCAAAAAGACGCCTCTTGTGGGCCGAGTTGCTGAAACTTCTTCAACCTTTCGATAATGATATAGATACCAAAGTAAGAAATATAGTAACTATTATTGCTTCAATTCCAGCTTGTTCCGACTTGGGACTAGTGCGACAAAGCGATCGCTTTCTCTACGATCAAATTACGGTTAATCTTTTCTTTGACACAGATGGGATTGGTAAAGCTGCACAAGTTCAAATCGCCCAGTTATCGAATCAGGACATGCTGACTAATGTAAATATTACTGTCATTGCCTAACGAAAGCTATTATAGTCAGCAAAGGTAAATTACCCAGTCAGGTTGAAGCATTGTAATATATAAGGTCGGGTTTCGCTGTTGCTCAACCCAACCGACTAATTAAAATCGAATGATTTATTTTTTGGTAGTCCCTGAATCAGGTTGGCAAATAGCCACTCTATATTCAACCTATATATCAATTACACAAAGCACTGTAATCTAATTAGTGCCCGGTTGGGTTGGAATAACTGGTTGAGTTGGAATAACTGGTTGAGTTGGAATAACTGGTTGAGTTGGAACAACCGGTTGGTTTGGAAATGGGGTAGTTTCTAAACTTGGACTTGAACCCGCAGGAATTATCGTTGGCGGTGTAGACGAAGATGAAGCACCGATAACACTATCATCAGCACTAATACAAGTATCTAGCGCTTGAGTAGCGGGAAAGTCGATTTGACTACGCAAGCCAACCACACACTGGCCAAAGCGCACGGGTAACAAACTGCGTCCACAATAATCTAAAACTGTCGGATTAGCTTCTTCCTTAGTACTTAAGCTGACACCAACTACACAGGTTGCTAACTCTTCAGGACGCCGGGCCTTCCCACAAGAAGAAAGCGCATCTGTCGCAGCAATTTGGGTTTCCTTATCAATTTTTACCACGCAAGCAGCCAAATCTTTTGGACGCAGTGCAGCAGCACAACCTTCTGATGCCGCTTCTGCGTTTACACCCACACTCAAAAGGCGACCCGCACAGACACTATAATCATTCCTGTAGGAGGCAGCAACAGCCACATTAGGCAAGATTGTTAAACATCCAGCTATAGCCAAAACTGGTAATGTTAAAATCCTGGAGGTGGAACTGCCTTGTTTGTTCTTAACTCTGCTAACCACTTTTTTGCTCATTGACATTGACATTGCCATTCTCCAAACACCCAAAGTTATGCTAACTCAAATATCTTAAAAATCCTCTGTAATCTAAGAATTTCAGAGGTAGTAAAGTATAGACATAATTAATTATGTCGAAAATTATGTTAATATAGCTGTTTGAAAGATAAGTAGGCAACGTAAAAAGTATTTCAGAGTAAGAATACTGCGTAAACCAATCTGATGATTGAGTAGCCTACGAAACTAAATAAACACAAAAAACTTATTGGCAGTAGTACGGCGGGGCACGTCGGAATTCAGGCTTGGAAGCTAGTGTGTCGGCTCAACCGACTTAAAGCAACTGGCGTAAAGGAGATGCCTCTACATTGGTAGGATACGTCATACCAAAGCAAGCACCTTCAAAAAACCAAGAATCCGCTGATTTATTATTCAGTGGAATGTCAAAATGGAATGTTTGGGTAAAGTTTAAACAGGATTAGATTAAGGAAACTCATGTCCCGATATAGAGGGCCCCGCCTCAGAATTGTCCGCCGCTTGGGCGACTTACCAGGATTAACTCGTAAAAGTGCCAGACGCGCTTACCCACCTGGGCAGCATGGCCAGAATCGCAAGAAGCGCTCTGAATATGCTATCCGTCTAGAGGAAAAGCAAAAGCTCCGCTTCAACTACGGTTTGACTGAAAAGCAATTGCTGCGTTATGTGCGGAAAGCCAGACGTGTTACTGGTTCTACCGGACAAGTGCTGCTGCAATTGCTAGAGATGCGCTTGGATAATACCGTTTTCCGCTTGGGTATAGCTCCGACTATCCCAGCCGCTCGTCAATTGGTAAATCACGGTCACGTAACTGTTAACGGTCGTGTAGTGAATATTGCCAGCTACCAATGCCGTCCTGGCGAAGTAATTGCCGTCAGGGATCGGGCACAATCCCGAAAGTTGGTGGAAGCTAACTTGCAATATCCCGGTTTGGCCAACCTGCCCAGTCATTTGGAATTTGACAAAAATAAGTTGGTTGGTAAAGTCAACAGCGTTATTGAGCGCGAATGGGTGGCACTACAAGTTAATGAACTACTTGTGGTGGAATACTACTCACGACAAGCTTAATAGTCATTTGTCCTTAGTCATTTGTCCTTAGTTATTTGCAAGGGACAAATGACCAATGACTAACCACCAATTTGCGACATGGTGCGGGTATATGCACCTAAAATGCCAGAATCGCGACCTTTAAAGTTAATTTCTGGTTTATTTGCGAGTAAACGTCTTACCTGTTCTTGTAATTGAGCGGTACTGACACCAGAACGCAGAGCCGTTTTTAAATCTATTTGACCAGTTTCATTTAATAAACAGGGACGCAGCCAGCCATCGGCACTTAGGCGCATCCGGTTACAACGATCGCAAAAACATTCCGACATTTGACTAATAAATCCTAGTGTCCCCTTCGCATTGGGAATTTGAAAGACATCAGCAGGTCCAGCACCACGAACTTGTGATTCTGTCAAGCCCCAACGAGTGCGAATACGTTCTCGTAAATCGGCTGAAGATACCCAACCGCGATCGCCAAACAAATGCACATTACCAATGGGCATAAATTCAATAAATCGAACGTGCCACTGTTTTTCAATTGTCAGGGCGGCTAAATCGAGAACTTCGTGGTCATTAACCCCAGGAATCACCACCACATTCAGCTTCAAAGGGTCGAATCCAACTTGATGGGCTGCTTGAATCCCCTGCCAAACTTGTTGCCAACGAGAACGCCCCTGATTACCGATAATTTGGTCAAAAATATCGGGATCGAGAGAGTCAAGACTAATATTAATTCGTCGCAGACCAGCATTGTAAAGGTTTTGCGCCATCGGAGCCAGCAAAAAACCGTTAGTGGTCATTGAGAGGTCTTGAGTTTGGGGTAAAGTTGCGATCGCACCGACTAAATCCACCACACGCGGACGCAATAAAGGTTCTCCCCCAGTCAAACGAAATCGGGTAAAGCCTACTGGAATAAATACTTCTTGAATTAAGGTGAGTAATTCCTCATTACTCAATAACTGTTGCTTGAGAATATAATCCAGTTCTACTCCCTCTGGCATACAGTACTGACAACGAAAATTGCAGCGATCGATTAAGCTAATGCGGAGGTAGTCTACCTGGTTCATCGTTTTATTTTTATTGTCTCTGATTAATTAAAGACTTTACAAAAGTGGTTTACCCCTTCCTACTATATTTGTTGTAACTCAAAATACCTTACTCCCCCTTAAGTATGAGTCCACAGATTGTGGCATAATAAGCCGATCGCATCCACTAGTTAGTCATCAATCGTGCAAGATACCGACTCCATCAACGACCTTGCTGCTGCTTTACTACAGCCAGCCGATATCAGCTTTGAACTGCCCGATCCAGAAGATGAACAGATTCTAGAGTCAGATTTTCAACAGCAGCTAGAAATAGCTTGGCAGGTATGCGATCGCTTTGATTTGCAAACTGAAATCTGGCGGGGACGAATTTTACGGGCGATCCGCGACAGAGAAAAAGTGGGTGGTGACGGCCGCGGTACTGGCTTTCTCCGATGGCTAAAAGAGCGGGAAATCAGCAAAAGTCAAGCATACTCTTGGATTCAACTGGCGAATAGTGCCGATACTCTGATTGAAGATGGTAAACTTGACCCCGGTTCGGTGAACAACTTCAGTAAACGGGCATTTGTCGAAACCTCCAAAGCAGTCCCAGAAGTGCAACAGATGGTGAGTGAAGCTGCCCAAAAAGGCGATCGCATCACTAGGCGAGAAGTGCGTCAACTCAGCGATGAATGGACAGCCATGTCCTCAGATTTATTACCCGAATCAGTCAAAGAAAAAGCCGCAGATAACACCCTTCCCCCCCGCTACATCGCCCCTCTGGTGAAGGAAATGGAAAAACTGCCAGAATCGCATCAAAAGTTTATCCAAAAGGAAATAGCTGCCAATCCTGATGTGGATACTCTGAAACAGGTAACTACTGAAGCGCGTAACTTGGCGAAATATCTCAAAGGGGCAGCTCAAGTTCAGGCGCTGACACAGGAAAATGTTGACATTGAAACAGCTTTAGAAGAAGCGCAAAGAGTTGGTTGTTTGAGCATTGCTGCTGATTTGGTAAATCAAGCATCGCAAATTGAACAAACGATCGCTAAATTGTACATGACTTGGAAACGGATCGGTAATTTAGCAGATCGATTATATGTAGATACTGGCGCAAGTACACCCAACTTGCGATCGCTCCTTACTTGTTTGGAACCTCTGGGTGGTGAAATCATGGAATTGCAACTTACTGGTGCGACTGAACACACTGTTCGTTTGCAAATTCAGGAGACGAGTTAGGAAGTAGGCATTGCGCTTGACTGCAAAGTTACGAAATACCGCCATATCTCAAATTTTAATGAGCAGCGCAAGATGTAGCGGTGAGCGAGGAGTTATGGGGCGTCGCTGTGGGTACTTGAGCAACTAGAACTATATTCCCATTGGCATCCACTACCCAGCCTTGGGCTTCTATAATTTGAGTAGGTTCATTGACAGAATTTACTTTCTGTGATTTGTGTTCTGTATGTCGCTGTGCCTGAACAACAGCTCTTTTCTGAATACCGCCGACACGATTCTGACTCTCTGGAGGAAGCGCAATCCAATCTGCCAACACCGCATCATCAGCTATCAATGGCTGTGTGGGATCGGCTACCAGTCCTCCACGTCCAGTGGTAATAAATGAACTTCTTGCTATTTTTCCACCAGTACTACAACTAGCAACAATTTGCCGCGAAGCATCAATCAAATTTACGGGTAGTTCTACTAATCCTTTACTGGGGTCAGCATCTGGTGAGTTGATTTGGACAGTGCCATCTAATGTAGGGTTTTGCTGAGAAAATGCTGTGATGTCACTTGTTAGCAGGTTATTCGGGTCGATTTCCTTTGGATCGAGTCTCTGTACGTCTGCACGGGTGGGGGGCACAAAACCAAAGATGTTCTTAGTGGTGATTGTGATTTTCCCACCAGAGCCAGAGACGGCGTTGGCGGTGATATCGTTGTTTCCGAAGGGAGTGGCGACGATAAAGCCATTAGGTGCATTAATGGTGATATTACCGCCATCTCCATCACTCTTTGCATTAGTGGTTATTTGACTGTTACCGCGCATCAGTAATAAGTCCCGTACCTGTAGTGAAATATTACTGCCGCGCCCTGATTTAGTGTTAGATATAATTTGTCCTTTCTTATCCAGCAAGATGGAGTGAGCAGTTACATTGATTTCGCCTGATGTTTTTCCTTGGTTGCGTCCATCCCCTAAAACGCTTACGTTTATTTCAGCTCCATCCCGGACAATCAATTTCTCTGTAGTAATTGTCGCGTTCCCAGACTCGCCAAGTCCGAAAGTTTTAGCAGACAAGCTGCTAGGATCATCTTCTGCTGTGGTTCCAATTAGCTCTACGGACTCCAACGCATTAACAGTTACGTTCCCTCCTGCTCCTTCAGATAGTGTAGCTTGTGAGTCCTCTATCAATGCACTAGAATCTGCTATAACTCTTGCTCCATCTTTAATACGCAATCTCCTAGTGTTGATTGTAATGTCACCAGCCTTTCCTTTACCAGCGGTTATACCAATTAATTCAGTAATAGCATTTGGCAAAGTGCTACCAATTAGCTCCACTGACTCGGAAGCATTCACGGTCAAATTCCCTGCTGCACCACTGCTTATAGTAGAAGTAGCTACTTTTGCACCGTCTTGAACAATTAATTTCTTAGCAGTAATTGTTAAGTCGTTGCCATTTCTGTCACCTTTAGTCTGACTTACCAAGCGCACACGCTGACCAGTTAGTTCAATAAAGTTGCCCTGCACCTGGATATTACCGCCACCTTCACCACTAGCATCTACCTGAGATGGAAACTCTTTACCGTCTGCAATTCGCTGGATTATTTGAATATTCTGGAAATTTTGGACACCTTCATATCCCAAACTCCAACCTTGGTCTATTGGTTTCAGAGTAACTAAACTATTATTAGCAACACTTCCTAGCTCAATTTGTCCGGATGCTGCTGTTAAATTTCCGCCCTCTAGAGTTATGTCACCACCTACAAGTGCCAAAGTTTTGCCTTGATTTAATTTTAGACCAACAGGTTGTTGGAAGATATTAGTTGTGATCCCATCTTGACTATTATCTGCTTGGGATTGATTGCGGATGGGAGCCGCAGTTGCTCCGAATTGTAAACCAATGGGAACACTTACTGTCAGCAGGGGTGTAGTTAGGGGTTCTGTGGCACTAAATTTTGTCCCATCGGCAAAGTTAAGACTACTCGCTGTAGTTGCAATAAATGAACCACCGATGTTTAAAGAAGCATGAGTACCAAAAATAATCCCGTTAGGATTAATTAAAAACAGGTTAGCTGTACCGTTAGCTTTAAGAATGCCATCAATATTAGAAATGGACTTACCCGTTACCCGACTAATAATGTTCTGAACACCCTCAGTATTTTTAAACTCAGCCGTAGTCCCATTAAGTACAGAAAACTCCTTAAAACTATGGAATAAGTTGCCTGCTAATCGGGTTCCACCTTCAATACTTGTGATATTCCCCTGTGTTGTAACTTGAGAATTATTAGGTAAAGTACCGTCCTGGGTGATTTGGGCAATAGCAGAAGTTCCAGAAAAAGCTACTGCTCCAGCTATTACAATTCCTAAACCTTTAAATCTGCCAAAAAAAATACTCATACTCAATAATAAACTCTTATAAAAAAGTAACATTTACTAAATGTATCGTTACGCTATACCTCTACTCTAGAAACTAACTATATCTATCTCAATCAACTACAATATTAAACTCGTTAATATGCGTTTTGGTATTTATTAAATACGATTATATTTATTGTTTAAAAAGATAAGAATGTAGAGGTATAAAAATATTTTACCTCTACAAAAATTTTATTTTACCTGTTTAAAAAGAATATTTTTCTCTTTAACTACTTATTAGATTGCTTGTCATTAGTACTATTGTCAACTTTATTACTGAAAGATTACTGGTTGTTTTAGATATGCTTACCTTAGTATTAAGTTAATAAAACTGTTAAGGAGGGCACGGACAGTTAACAAAGTCGTGTACATCATTTGACCAACAAGTGCAACCCGATAGCCTAATATGCTTACCTGGAATTACTAGTGAAAATTGCGCAACTTGTTTGTCTTCACCAGCATCACCAGATTGGAGTTTAGTTAGATCGAGTGTGTACTGAAATTGAAGAACTTCTTGTCTTGAAATACCGTACTTTTTGAGTATCTTACCGAAGTTAGTATTCTTCAGAATCTCATACATTTCCTGTTGAATTTCGTCTTGTAACTTCTGTAATTTTTGAGAATCGATGGCTGCTTGCTGTGAAGTTTGAGATTCCATAAATTTTGCTCTCCTTGCAGACTGGTAAATGTGTAAATTTATTTTGTAATGTACTAAATTAACGCGAGTTTGATTAGTACAGTTTGGCAACGAAGGAATCAATAATACAAAGTCTAGAGTGGTACAAAAGCATTAAGTTTCTAACGCTCTTGTGAACTCCGATAATTATGACTTCAGCTTGACTAGTTATAATTACGCATGGTGTTACAAAACTTCATATATTTCTGCCGGATTTGCTTTAAGCATTCATAAATCTGGCTACTGACCGTTGACCGCTCAAGAGAATTGAGTAATTGATATCTTCTCAAGTCTCACACTCTCTGACGGTTTGGATAAACTTAGAAGCTTTATTAAGGCGATCGCTCATATAAAGTTCATTGCAAAGCAGCGATATCTACGAAGGTCTACGCCAACGCACTGATTTAATGGAAAGGGCGATCGTATCAAGCTCATTGCAAACAAGCGATCGCACCACATCTGAGTTTAGTAGAAGAGGCGATCGCTTGTTTGAAGTGTCATTGCGAATCACTGATGTCTACGACGAGCTACGCCAACGCACCCACAGATGAGTTGATTACAAGGAGCGATCGCTTATATAAAGTCCATAGCGAATCAGCGATCGCACTCACACCTATTTGAGTAAAAAAAGCGATCGCTCATATAAAGTTCATTGCAAATCAGCGGTGTCTACGACGGTCTACGCCTACGCACCAACAAAAATTATGAGAATCTCAATTTTTAATTAGCAGTGCAAGATGTCGCGACAAGTGAGGAGTTATGGGGTGATGCAGTGGGTACTTGAGCAACCAGAACCACGTTCCCATTGGCATCGATTACCCATCCTTGGGCTTCTACAATTTGAGTAGGTTCATTAACAGAATTAACCTTCTGTGATTTTTCTTCTGTGTTTCCCTGCACCTGAACAACCGCTCTTTCCTGAATACCGCCAGCACGATTCTGACTCTCTGGAGGGAGCGCGATCCAATCTGCTAGCACGGCATCATCAGCTATCAATGGCTCCGTGGGATCGGCTTGTATTCCTCCACGCCCAGTAGTAACAAATGAACTTCTTCCTATTTTTCCACCAGAACTACAACCAGCAACAATTTGCTGCGAAGCATCAACCAGATTTACAGGTAGTTCCACTAATCCTTTACTGGGGTCAGCATCCGGTGAGTTGATTTGTACAGTGCCACTTAATGAAGGGTTTTGCTGAGAAAATGCAGTGATGTCACTTGTTGGGATGTTATTCGGGTTTATATATTTCGGATCGAGCTTCTCCACCTCTGCACGGGTGCGTGACACAAACCCAAAGGTATTCTTAGCAGCGATCGCGATTTTACCACCAGAACCAAAGTTGGCGTTAGCGGTAATATCGCTATTTCCGAAGGGAGTGGCGACGAGGAAGCCATTAGGTACATTGATAGTGATATTACCGCCAGTTTTGTCACCTCCAGCATTAGTAGAGATTTGACTGTTGCGACGCATCAGTAATAAGTCCCGCACCTGTACCGCAATGTCACCGCCTTTACCTGACTCACTATTAGATGTGAGTTTTCCTTTATCCAGCAGGATGGAACGAGCGCTTATATTGAGTTCGCCTGCTAGACCTAAATTGGGTACACCCCCTTGATAGTTAACATTTTTTCGAGCTTCACTGCTCACAGTTATTGCTGCCCCATCTTTGATAATCAATTGCCCTGTAGTTAGGGTCAAGTTGCCGCCATTTCCAGTCCCTTGAGTGCCAGCAAACAAGCTACTGAGCCTAGAACCGTTTGCTGAGGTTCCCATTAATTCTACGGACTCAGAGGCGTTCACTATCAAATCTCCTCCATTTCCTGTAGCTGGTATAAATTGGTTAGAAAAACGTCTAAGTATACCTTCAGAACTTGTTGAGATTGCTGCCCCTCCCTCGATACGTAACTTTCCAGTATTAATTGTTATGCTGCCAGCATTGGGAGTGCCATAAGTTGCACTAAATAATCCACTGGATGTTAAATCACTACCATCTGGCAAAGGAGAAATGGGGATGCCTGCAATTAGTTCTACGGAATCTGAGGCGTTGATAGTCAATTGCCCCGCCAATCCCGAACCAAGATTGAACATTAAGACTTGCGCTCCATCTTTGGCAATCAACTTTCTGGTAGTGATATTTATATCTCCAGAATTTCCAGTGCCGAGAGTTCCAGTAGACAAGAACGCATTTAGTCCAAGTTCTACAGACTCGGAAGCGTTCACTGTTAAATTTCCTCCTGGTTGCGCTCCCAGAGTAAGAGCCAAAATTTGTGAACTGTCAGTTACCAGTACTCGTTGTCCTTGCAAATGGATATTACCGCCACCTTTGCCACTGGTATCTACAGTAGATGGAATCTCACTTTGCTGGGTGAGTTCGATGTTCTGAAAATTTTGAACACCTTCATATCCTAATACCCAACCTTGATTCGTTGAACTCAGACCAACCAAACTATTGCCAGCAACGCTTCCTAACTCAATTCTTCCCCCACTTGCCGTTAAATTTCCGCCCTCTAGCGTTATATCACCGCCTATAAGTGCTAGGGTTTTGCCTTGCTGCACTTGTAGACCAACACCTTGTCCGAAGGTATTAATTGCATTATTGGGACTTGCTTGGGATTGATTGCGGATAGGTCGAGCAGTTGTTCCGAATTGTAAACCTATAGGAACACTTTCTGTGAGTAGAGGTGCAGTTTGAGGTGATGTAGCACTAAAGTTTGTACCATCAGCAAAGTTCAAACTACTCGCCGTACTAGCCACAAACGAACCGCCAATATTTAAAGAAGCCTTGGGCCCAAAAACAATGCCGTTAGGATTAATCAAAAATACGTTGGCTGTGCCGTTAGCTTTGAGAATGCCATCTATATTAGAAACAGAATTGCCTGTCACCCGACTGATGATGTTCTGAATACTGATTGCATTGTTAAAATGGGCTGTCGTTCCCGCAGAGATAGAAAATTTTTCAAAGCTGTGGAGCAAGTTTGTACCACGAACTGCTCCACCATCAATTTGGTCTATAGGCTGACCATTGATGAGCTTTGGTGTAATGATTGAACTTTCTGATCCAAGTGTGGCATCTTTTTGAATTTGAGCTAAGGCAAAACTCTCAGCAAAAGTGAGCACTCTAGCAATTACTAAAGTACTCACTATTCCTAACTTCCAGTGGCAACTGCTTCGATTTTGAGACATGAAAACTGGCGCTCAAAACATCAGAGTTTATTAAAATACTGCTTTTTGCTAAGTAGCGATCTTAATACGTTGATGTTATCTCTGTAACCTAAATACTACATAAAAGCAAAGTTTAGTATTTTTACATTCACTAGAATAAACTCTTTGCAGTCCGAAGATTAAATTATTTAGCAGTAACAGCCTAAAGGACTGCCAGTTGATGGGCAAGGTATACACAATGCTTTTTTGACTAACACAATTTCTGGTATTGAAGGTCTTGCAGTTTCCGCCAATAATGCATTGGGTTGCTGTTCGTCAACTGCATCATCAGATTTGAGTTGATTGGGATCGAGATTACACTGCCAATGAATTCTCAAGACTCTATATTCTAATAAGCCGTACTTTTCAAGCACTGAGTGTAAGTCAGCGTTTTCTAAGCTTTGATCCATTTTCTGCTGAATCTCTTCTTGTAACTGCTGTAATATTTGAGGATCTATGACTTGTTGAGAACTCATGAGTGTTTTCGTTCCTGACGGGATGTGTATAATTATTGCTTCAGTTTAGTTAGCAATGATTACGCTCAGTGTCATAAAAGTTCATAATTTTCCTGCGGGATTTTCTTTACAGCTATTTTTTAAGTAATACCAAGGGACTTCCAAATAAAAAAATATCCCAAAACTGACGCCAAAATCCTCTCTATTTCTCTTCTCTCTGTGTTCTCTGCGCGGCAGTCGCTCATGGGGGAAACCCCCATCGCCCTTGGCGTCTCCCCTTGGGAGAAGACCGCGCTGCCTTGTCTCTGTGGTAGCCTGCGGCAAGCCGCAACTCTTAGAGACGCTCCGCGAATGCGTCTACGTTTATTTGGATAATTTATTTATTGGAAGTCCCCAATTCAAATTATTTATTGTTGAGTGGGCGTCTCGTCTAGTAACTAAAATCGGGCTTCCACTTACCGCCTGTTTCCCTGCTAATTCTTAATCCCTGTGGCAGCAATGCCCTGAAGAAATTGACGCTGACCGATGAGGAATAATACCATCACTGGAACTGTGGCTATTGTCACTGCCGCCATCATCAAGGGCCAATTATTCGTAAATTGCTCCTGAAACTCAGCCAACGCTAGTTGCACCGTCCTTAATTCTGGTCTTGTCGTAAATACCAGAGGCTTAAACAAATCATTCCACTCACCGATAAAGGTGAACAAAAACAGCGTCACCAATGCTGGACGGGCTAAAGGTAACATCACCCGCCACAAAATTTGCAGTCGGTTCGCCCCATCTATAGCTGCGGCTTCCTCTAATTCCACGGGAATTGTCTGGAAATACTGACGTAATAAGAAAATCCCAAATCCGCTAACCGCAGTGGGTAAAATCAGTGCCCAGTATGTATTTATCAGGTGTCCCCACTTCAATACCAAAAAGATGGGAATCACCAATAACTGAAAGGGAATCACTAAAGTTGCTAAAACGACTAATAGCAGTGCTTGGCGTCCCCGAAACTTCAATCGTGCTAGGGCGTAACCAGCTAAAGCAGAAGTGACAATCTGAAACGCCGTCACAGCGATCGCTACCAAGGTAGAATTAGCAAACGCCAGCAAAAATTTTCCTTGTTGCCACGCAACGCGGTAATTTGCTAAAGACCAGTTATTTTTGAACAAATTTTCTGGGCTGGCGGATGTCGGTGCAAAGGAGGTGAGAAAGACCACAAACAGCGGTAGTAGAACGATAAATGCCCCTAGCAGTAAGATTACTAGGCTCAAAAAATCACCGGATTTCACATTCGGGTTTGGTTTAGACATAACTTGAGCCGCAAAGCATTTATTTCGCTAGTACTAGAGCATTGCCCCCAGCAACTATTAATCTATAAACATAGTCTACTTGTTAAGTTAAATTAAACCACAGACATTGTTACCCTCAGTTCATAGGGTAAATTGAATCCTGGTTTCAAATAATTCAAGTTTACAGGAGTAAACATAACCATGCAGCAGCTTGCAGACCAATTTAAAGAATTAGATTTCAAGAGCGAAACATACAAAGATGCTTATAGCCGGATTAATGCGATCGTGATTGAAGGGGAACAAGAAGCCCATGAAAATTACATCACATTAGCCGAACTTCTGCCAGAATCTCATGATGAATTGATTCGCCTCTCCAAGATGGAAAGCCGACACAAGAAAGGATTTGAAGCTTGTGGACGCAATTTGGATGTTACCCCAGATTTGCAATTTGCTAAGGAATTTTTCTCTGGATTACACCAGAATTTCCAAACAGCAGCAGCAGAAGGCAAGGTCGTCACTTGTCTGTTAATTCAGTCTTTGATTATCGAATGTTTTGCGATCGCAGCATATAACATTTACATCCCCGTTGCCGACGCTTTTGCCCGCAAAATCACGGAAGGAGTAGTAAAAGAAGAATATAGCCATCTCAACTTTGGAGAAGTATGGTTGAAAGAGCATTTCACAGAATCCAAAGCTGAACTTGAACTTGCAAATCGCCAGAACTTACCCATCGTCTGGAAAATGCTTAACCAAGTAGAGGGTGATGCCCACACAATGGCAATGGAAAAAGATGCTTTGGTAGAAGACTTTATGATTCAATACGGTGAAGCATTAAGTAACATAGGCTTCACGACTCGCGATATCATGCGCTTGTCAGCCTACGGACTAATAGCCGCTTAAATACAGTGCTGAGTAACGAGTGCTGAGTGCTGAATAGTTCAAATTTATCAGAACTTCAGAACTCAGGACTTAGGACTCAGGACTGCTGAACCACTTAACATATTCCACGCCTCAAGACAGCACAAGCCTAATAATCACTACATGTTTGGTCTAATTGGACATCTGACTAGTTTAGAACACGCTCAATCGGTAGCTAAAGAATTGGGATACCCAGAATATGCCGATCAAGGGCTAGACTTTTGGTGCAGCGCCCCACCGCAAATTGTCGATACCATTATTGTCACCAGTGTAACTGGGCAAAAAATTGAAGGGCGGTATGTAGAATCTTGCTTTTTGCCAGAGATGCTGGCCAGTAGGCGCATCAAAGCCGCGACGCGCAAAATCCTCAACGCGATGGCTCACGCACAAAAGCATGGCATTAACATTACAGCTTTAGGCGGATTTTCGTCGATTATTTTTGAAAACTTTAAGTTAGACCAGTTTAGCCAAGTCCGCAACATTAAACTAGAGTTTGAACGCTTCACCACAGGAAACACACATACTGCCTACATTATTTGTAAGCAGGTGGAAGAAGCCTCAAAACAATTGGGAATCGATCTGTCAAAAGCCACTGTTGCTATATGTGGGGCAACTGGGGATATTGGTAGTGCAGTTACCCGTTGGCTAGATGCGAAAACAGATGTCAAAGAACTTTTGTTGATCGCCCGCGACCAAGAACGCCTCAAAGAACTGCAAGGCGAACTGGGGCGAGGAAAAATCATGGGTTTGACAGAAGCACTGCCTGAAGCTGACGTTGTAGTTTGGGTTGCTAGTATGCCCAGAGGCGTAGAAATTGACCCGACCACTTTGAAACAACCCTGTTTATTGATTGATGGTGGCTATCCTAAAAACTTAGCAACAAAAGTTCAGCATCCTGGTGTATATGTGTTAAATGGTGGGATTGTCGAGCATTCCCTGGATATTGACTGGAAAATTATGAAAATCGTCAATATGGACGTGCCAGCCCGCCAGCTGTTTGCTTGTTTTGCCGAATCAATGCTGTTGGAATTTGAGAAGTTATACACGAACTTTTCGTGGGGACGGAATCAGATTACCGTAGACAAAATGGAGCAGATTGGTAAGGTATCAGTGAAACATGGATTTAGACCGCTGCTGGTTTAGTCATTGGTCATTGGTTATTAGTCATTAGTCATTGGTCATTAGTCATTTGTTATTTGCAAAGGACAAAGGACAACTGACAAAGGACAACTGACAAAGGACAAAAGGATAGATAACTTATAACTCGTACTTATAACCCCTACGATGGCAACTACCGAGCGTAAACCGCTACTGTTAGATTTTGAAAAGCCCCTAGCAGAACTCGCAACCCGAATCGATCAAATTCGGCAACTTGCAGAAGAAAATGGCGTCGATGTTTCTGGTCAAATTCGTCAACTAGAAGCACGCGCCATGCAACTACGTGAGGAAATTTTCACTAGTCTATCCCCGTCCCAGCGATTACAAGTCGCTCGTCATCCGCGTCGCCCCAGTACTCTCGATTACATTCAGGCAATTAGTGATGAATGGATGGAATTGCATGGCGATCGCTGTGGTGGTGACGATCCGGCTTTAGTTGGTGGTGTTGGTCGTCTGAGTGGGCAACCTGTGGTGATGTTGGGTCATCAAAAAGGACGCGATACTAAAGACAATATTGCCCGCAACTTTGGAATGCCTTACCCTGGGGGCTATCGCAAAGCTATGCGGTTGATGGAACACGCCAACAAGTTTAGTATGCCGATACTAACCTTTATCGACACGCCGGGAGCTTGGTCTGGGGTAGAAGCAGAACATCAAGGTCAAGGAGAAGCGATCGCTTACAACTTACGGGAAATGTTTTGCTTGGATGTGCCAATTATCTGCACAGTTATCGGTGAAGGTGGTTCTGGTGGCGCCCTTGGTATTGGTGTAGGCGATCGCCTACTCATGTTTGAACACTCCGTTTATACCGTCGCCACTCCCGAAGCCTGCGCCGCCATTTTGTGGAAAGATGCTGGTAAAGCTCCTCAAGCCGCTGTGGCGCTAAAAATTATTTCCCATGACCTGAAAAAGTTGGGAATTATCGACCAAATACTGCCTGAACCCACTGGTGGCGCTCATTCCGACCCCTTAAAAGCCGCTACTACTCTCAAGCAAGTGCTGATGGAAAATTTAGACGAACTCAATCGTTTAACCGCTCCAGAACGCCGTCAACTGCGCTATGAAAAATTCCGCAAAATTGGTGTTTTTACAGAAGTTGCCCACTAACGGCACTGCATAATCATTTATTAGTAAAGCAGCAATGCTATAATTGCCTATGTGCTTAAAGATTTTTAACAATCTAGCCATAGGCATTTGCATATTTGGCAAATCTACTCAATTTGATTGAGTGGGTTTTGTCTTATGTAAATAATCTAATTTGAATGTACGGCGTGGTTTTCCAGGCAACAATTTGTTGTCTTCACTGCTAAAACCCACAAAATAGGGAATGTTGTGCTGCGTCATAGCATTTGCCTAATGGAAATCATCATATTTTTAGATTCCTTTAATCTATCCAAACCGAGAAGTGTGAATAATTGGATGGTAATAGGTTTTGGGAACTGCCAAAAAATTGGGAGACACCATGAGTGTTGAGCAAAAACGACGCGCCCTAATTACTGGGGCAAGTAGTGGAATTGGGAAAGCAACGGCTTTAGCCTTTGCGAAAGCGGGAATAGATGTCGCCTTAGTCAGCCGTTCTTTGGATAAATTGGAGGCGGTAAGAGAAGCCGTAGAGCATACTGGGGTGGAAGCGAAAGCTTACGCTGTAGATTTAGCGCGGATCTCCGAAGTCAAAGACAAGATCCAAGCGATCGCCCTTGACTTTGGTGATATAAACATTCTGGTAAACAATGCTGGCATTGCCTATACAGGCGCTTTGAGCGAAATCCCCCTAGAGGGCTGGCAGCAGGTAATTGATTTGAATCTCACCAGTGTGTTTCAGTGCATTGTGGGGATTTTACCTTCAATGCGCGATCGGGGCATAGGCACAATTATCAACATCGCCTCAATTTCGGCCAAGCAGCCCTTTCCTGGTTGGGGAGCATACAGCGTCAGCAAAGCTGGTTTGATAGCCCTCTCTCAAACCCTGGCACAAGAAGAACGCATTCATGGCATTCGTGTCACAGCTATTTGTCCCGGCGCAGTCAATACCGAACTTTGGGATACAGAAACAGTCCATGTCAACTTAGACCGTTCTAAAATGTTAACCCCGGAAATTGTGGCTCAATCAATTCTCTACACAGTTCTGTTACCACAACAGGCAGTTATTGATGAATTGACCGTGATGCCCAGTGCTGGCGCACTCTAATTGCGAAGTTAGAAGTTAGAAGTTAGGAGTTAGAATTTTTAACTCATAACTAAATTAAAACCATAACCAAGACTGAATCATGACTATTGCTAGTTCCAACGGTTCCAATTGCTCTCAATCGCCTCTGATTCCCGACTTGGCAGAAGCCATAACTCCTAGACCGGATCGCAATACTCATAACGGGCGACAAGCGGATGTGTTCCCGCCAAAAGAGGAACAGATGGAGGAAATGAAGGATGCCGTGCGGACACTAATATTGGGAGTTGGTGAAGATCCCGAACGCGAAGGACTCCTGAAAACACCCAAACGAGTAGCCGAAGCAATGCGGTTTCTTACCAGTGGCTACAACCAATCTCTTGAAGAACTCGTTAACGATGCCATCTTTGATGAAGGGCATAGCGAGATGGTACTTGTTAGAGATATTAACTTCTTTAGTCTGTGCGAACACCACATGCTGCCATTTATGGGTAGAGCGCACGTTGCTTATATTCCCAACCAAAAAGTTGTCGGACTGAGTAAGCTGGCCCGGATTGTTGAGATGTATTCCCGGCGCTTACAAGTACAAGAGAGACTAACTCGCCAAATTGCCGAAGCAATCCAGACTATTCTGGAACCTCAAGGCGTTGCTGTAGTGATGGAAGCTAGCCACATGTGCATGGTAATGCGTGGCGTTCAGAAACCAGGTTCTTGGACTGTCACTAGCGCAATGGTTGGTGCGTTCCAAGAGGAACACAAAACCCGCGAAGAATTTTTTAACTTGATTCGCCACCAACCAGCATTCTTTTAAGGTGTGGAGTATGGGGCATAAGAGGCAGGGAAGCGGAAGGGCAGAGGGGCACAAGAGAAAGACTTACTGCAACTTCTCCTCTGCTCCTCTGCTCCCCTGCTCCTCTGCTCCCCACTCCCTACTCCCCAATTTCTCAAACAACTTGGCTACTTTATCTAAATCCTTATCTCCTGGTGTCCGTTCCACACCACTAGATAAATCAACGCCGCTAGGATTAACCTGATTTAGGGCTTGCACAATATTATCCACTGTTAATCCTCCTGCTAAAAGCCAAGGACAACTAGGGCTAAATTGCTCTAGCATTGTCCAATCTAAAGTTTTGCCTGTACCACCCAGGTGTTGCGGATGGTAGGCGTCAAGTAGCAAAGTATCTACAAATTTGGTGTAATCAGCCGTTGTGTCAAGATGCTCAAGACTACGAATTCTCAGTGCTTTAATAATTTCAATATTAGGTAAAACTTGACGCAATTGGTAGCAAAAATCTGGTGATTCATCTCCGTGTAACTGCACACCAGTCAATCCAGAATCAGCAACTATCTGGCTGATTTCAGGGATACTAGCGTTGGCAAAAACCCCAATTGTGTCAATATTTGCCGGGAGTTCTGCCACTGCTGCCCGAATTTGGGATGTAGTTACGTAACGAGGTGAGTTTGGCACACAAATAAATCCTAGTGCCGTTGCGCCTAGAGAGGCGATCGCTATAGACTGCTGTGGTTGAGTGATACCGCAAATCTTAACGCGCATGAATATTTAACAAATTAAAACTAATTATCAGAAAAGTCTAAACTATCTAAAAAATTTTTGGGCCTTGTAATTTTATAATCTTGTAGGTCTACATTAACTTTTCCATTTAGGAGACAAAAGCTTGATTTCCTCTATTTTATTAGCAGCAGCTGAAACTGTTCCCGCAACACCTGCGTGGAATCCTACAGTAGGAATTATCATCAGCATCAGTAGCTTAGTAGTTGTTTTGCTAAGTACTAAGATTGAAAAACCCCTAGTTGGCCCCAAGTTCCCTATCCTGCCAATTAGTATTCCCACATTCGTTGCTGCTATGGCTTTTGGCCATATTATTGGCGTTGGCATCGTTTTAGGATTGACTAACATCGGTCGTCTATAGTTTTGTGATGACAGAGGTGTTACTTGTAACCCCGCTATCAATGCAAAACTCCCAAAAATGATTTTGGGCAGGGGGAGTAGGAGTGAAGAAGGGAATAGGTTACAGGGTAAAGGGTATAGATTATTCCCTGTCACCTGTTACCTCTTACCTTTACCCTAACCTCATGCCCAATTCCCAATTCCAGAGTTTTGCTCACAGGCATTAATTGTCTATTCTAGAAATAAGGGCATTTCGTCACTCGTTACTACCGAATTGATGCTCAATATAAATGTGTATACGAATATGCATAGGATCTCAGTATAAAAAGTACTGATTATATCTAGTTTTAGGGCAGTGTAATGCAAACAAATTGGAGAATTGGGTCATTATTTGGAATTCCCTTGTTTTTAGACCCGTTATGGTTTGTGATTTTAGGGTTGGCAACCCTGAATTTTGGGGTAGCTTATCAGGAATGGGGGTCTGTTATAGCTTGGAGTGCTGGAATAGTTATGGCACTGCTGCTATTTGGTTCGGTGTTGTTACATGAGTTGGGTCATAGCTTGGTAGCCCGATCGCAAGGCATTAGAGTTAATTCAATTACCCTATTTATGTTTGGCGGGATTGCTGCCATTGAAGAAGAATCTAAAACTCCTTTCAAAGCCTTTCAAGTTGCGATCGCTGGCCCTTTGGTGAGTATCATCCTATTTGTCCTACTTCGTCTGGCAGCTTTTGTAATACCTGATACTAATCCCCTCAGTGTCATGGTTGGAGATTTGGCAAGAATTAACTTGGTGGTGGCTCTATTTAACCTGATTCCCGGCTTACCTCTAGATGGGGGACAAGTGTTAAAAGCAGCACTATGGCAAATCACAGGTAATCGTTTTCAAGCCGTACACTGGGCTGCAAGGGCTGGGCAAATATTGGGTTATAGTGCGATCGCTTTAGGATTTGTTGTAGATTTCGTCACCAGAGAGTTAGTAGTTGGTTTGTGGATTGCGCTGTTGGGTTGGTTTGCTGTCCGCAACGCTAACACCTATGACAACATGACTACATTGCAAGAAAGTCTACTCAAGGTGGTGGCGGCTGATGCGATGACTCGTGACTTTCGCGTAATTGATGCTGACCAGACATTGCGTTCCTTTGCTGATTTATACCTGTTAGAAACTAATCCCTCACAGGTTTATTTTGCTGCTTCTGATGGACGTTACCGGGGTCTAGTTTCCATTGACGATTTCCGTTTAACCCAAAGGAGTCAATGGGAAACCGAAACTTTACACAGCATAGTGCATCCGCTGACAGAAATACCTACCGTTGCAGAGTCAACAGCGATCGCTGAGGTCATTAACAAGCTAGAAAATGAGCAGTTACCTCGAATTACCGTCCTTTCTCCGGCTGGTGCTGTAGCTGGTGTAATTGACCGGGGAGATATTGTGCGATCGCTGGTACAAAAGTTAAATTTGCAAATAACCGATGCTGAAATTAAGCGCATCAAGGAAGAAGGTAGCTATCCGCCTGGGTTGCAACTGGGAGTAATCGCGAAATCAGCTACAAATTAAACGTCACACCCTCGTCATAGGTTTGCAATAGATACGTCAAAAGCGTGTGTGATATTTAATTTGGTATTTGGTTACAAAATGCTTTTTTTGGGTAAAAGGTAGGAGGATTTCCTACCTTTTTTATTTTTCAAAGTATGGCGTTACCAAACAGCCCATCGTAGACATCGCCTCAAATGATGGGAAATTATTAAATCTTCAAGTTTAAAGCGAGTAAAATGGAGGAACGTGATATACTACACCTCTCACTTACCCTGGTTTTATGGCACTGCCAATTGTTGCAATTATCGGACGCCCAAATGTGGGCAAATCCACCCTGGTTAATCGACTCGCCGGGGAACAAACGGCGATTGTCCATGATGAACCGGGAGTGACACGCGATCGCACTTATCTTCCAGCTTTCTGGAATGATCGTGAATTTTTAGTGGTAGACACTGGTGGTTTAGTTTTTAATGATGATACCGAATTTTTACCACTGATTCGCCAACAGGCAATGACAGCCCTTGCAGAAGCTTGTGGCGCTATTTTTGTCGTCGATGGTCAAACAGGCCCCACCTCGGCAGATTTAGAAATCGCCGAATGGATGCGCCAACAACCCTTACCTGTCCTACTAGCTGTAAATAAATGTGAATCGCCAGAACAAGGCTTAATGCAAGCTGCCGAATTTTGGGAATTGGGATTGGGCGAACCTTACCCCATCTCCGCGATTCATGGCAGTGGCACAGGAGAGTTACTCGACGAGTTAGTTAATCACATCCCTGCTATTGAAGACATCCCAGAAACGAATGAAATCAAAGTAGCAATTGTGGGACGTCCGAATGTTGGCAAATCGAGCTTACTCAATTCTTTTGTCGGGGAAGAAAGGGCAATTGTCAGCCCCATTTCTGGCACTACCCGCGATGCTATTGATACTGTCATTGAACGGGAAGGACAAACCTACCGTTTGATTGACACCGCCGGCATTCGCAAAAAGAAACACATCGAATACGGCACAGAATTCTTTAGTATTAACCGGGCTTTCAAAGCGATTCGCCGTGCTGACGTGGTTTTATTAGTAATAGATGCCGTAGATGGAGTCACCGAGCAAGACCAAAAATTAGCTGGGCGGATTATCGAAGAAGGTCGAGCTTGCATCATCGTCGTTAATAAGTGGGATGCTGTCGAAAAAGACTCTTACACAATTTACGACTACGAAAAAACTCTGCAATCACGGTTACATTTTACCGAATGGGCAGAAACAATCTTTGTGAGTGCCTTGTCAGGACAACGGGTAGAAAAGATTTTAGAATTGGTGAAAACGGCGGCTGAGTCACACAAACGCCGTGTCAGCACATCAGTAATTAACGAAGTCTTAACAGATGCCGTCAGTTGGCATTCACCGCCGGCATCCCGTGGTGGGCGTCAAGGGAAGATTTATTATGGTACACAAGTCAGCAGCCAACCACCAACGATCGCACTATTTGTCAACGACTCGAAACGCTTCAACGACAACTACCGCCGCTACATTGAACGCCAATTCCGGCAACAGCTAGGATTTAAAGGCACGCCAATTATTTTACTGTGGCGGAGCAAGAAAGTCCGTGATGCCGAAAGTGGTAATGTTAATAGAGCAACTCGCGTCAAAATAAGTTAGGAATAGAGACGCGATGAATCGCGTCTGTACAAGAGAGACTTCTCATTCCTCATTCCTAACTCTAAAATGGATTTATTGCGATCGCTGCCACTTGGACTTTATTTAGAACAACCCCAAACTTGGCTGCATAAAATCGATCCGCGAGTCAAGTTCGCGTGGTTGATGAGCTTTTTAACAAGCTATGTTTTGGCCAACAACTTTTGGCGGGTGCTGCTGGTGGTAATTTTGATTATTGCCACCTTGATTGCGAGAATTCCTCGACGCGTATGGCAGCAGCAAATGGGTTGGCTATTAATGCTATCGTTTTTTGTGCTAGCGATCGCAGCCATCAGTCCTGATGGACTGGGTGTAGATTATCAGTCACGTCTGCCAGCTAATGAACAAATCTTAACTCAGCCAGCATTCTCTAATAATATTCAAGAGCCACCAGCCGAGAAAAAAGCATACAGCTACGTGCTATTTCACAAAGGCCCGGTTAAAGTGACTCGCTACTCATTGAGTTTGGCAGTACGCCTGAGTACACTTATATTCACCGTTATTTACAGCACCAACTTGTATCTGCTGACAACCGCACCAGAAGAAATCACATCTGGCATAGAAAGCCTAATGCAACCCTTGCGACGCTTCAAGTTGCCTGTCACAGAAATTGCTTTAACTTTAACCTTGTCCTTGCGCTTTATTCCCTTGGTTTTAGAAGAAGTGCAAAACTTATTTCGCTCCGTAATGACAAGGGCAATTAATTGGAAAAAGCTGGGATTAAAAGGAGCATTCAAGGTTTGGATGACAGTCGCAGAGAGACTATTAGAAAATCTGCTCTTACGAGCCGATCAAATGGCGAATGCAATGATGGTACGGGGTTTTACCAGTCCCAACGAGCATCGAGTGCAGTGGCACGACTTACGATTAAAAGGGCGTGACTGGCTGGCGATCGCAACTTTAATCTTATTCTGGGGAATACGACTAGCTATAGGAACTCAGGCGTAATTTTGCACTGAGAAAATGGTAAGAGGTAATACAGCATAATTCAGAAGTCAGAATTCAGGAGTCAGAAGTAAAAAATTAAATCGCCGTCTCTACCAAAGACTGATTATTGTAGAGACGGCGATTCATCGTGTCTCTTGCCTTAACGTTAACCGAACAGTATTGAGCTATAGGTAACAATATGGTAGGGTAATTTGAGTAGCTACCCAGCCATAAAATTGATCCCCTACCATTTCCTGTAGATTTTAGATATTAACCAGCCTTACGCTAACCCTACAAATTAATCTCAAGATTTTTGACCGAGTACCCTGATGAATCTCTGCACAACGCTCAGGCACAAATTCCACCACTGAAAATACTGGATAATCAATAGACCTTTTGGCATAAATGATAGTTTTCTTTCCAGTCCCAAATTTTGTGCCATTCAGCGACAGTTGTGGCAGTATGGAAAGAAGTTGAAAAATTCGCCGTTGCCGTTGGGAACTTCAAAGGGTGTTTTTCCTTCCCACGTCGAACTTTCAACCAGAGGAGCGGCAATATTTTGTGCCTTGTCCCTACAGATTGCTAAATTGAAGTCACCAAAGCAGATGGTGATATTTGTCGAACAGCCTCTACTCTTTGAATCTACGCTTCGCGGCTTTTGTTGTACCATCACGCTTCACTACCACTAGCTTCATCTGCCCATTAGGAACTAGATCGAGGTCTTCGTAACCGCAGCTTCGCATTTTAACCAAATATTCTGGCGAATGTTGGTATTATCGTCTGAATGTTTGGAATTCACTGCGAAAAGATATATATACTTCCACCTTGACTACACCTTGACTCTTAAATGAATCCAGAAAACGCAGAAACTTACATAAACCATCCAACTTGGGGTTTACTCTACAAAATCTGTATGGTTGATGAGAACCAGGATTTGTTCACCACACTTTATGCCCAGCGCTTATTTTTTTTGGTGGCAAATGACGTTAAAGGTGTTAAATTCCAGTCTCTAGGACGTACTGAGGCGAGAATGATGTTGGAAAATCGCTTACGTACTCTGCGGCGCAGTGGGCATTCTCAGGAGTACGATCAGCTTCAGAGTGTTTTCCAGCGCACCTTCCAATGAACAGTTCGATTTCCGAACGTATTCTTTCCATTCGCTCCTCACTGCCAACTTCAGTCATATTGATTGCTGTTAGCAAGCAAGTTTCTGCCCAGGCCATTCGGTCTGCATACAACGCAGGAATTCGTGATTTCGGGGAAAGTCGTATCCAAGAAGCTGCCAGTAAACAAGCCGAGTTGCAAGACTTACCGGATATTACCTGGCACTTTATTGGACATTTGCAAAGCAATAAAGCCAAAAAAGCCATTGAGCATTTCCCTTGGATTCACTCCGTCGATAATTTGAAGCTGGCACAGCGCTTAGACCAATTGGCGCAACAGCTAGGAGTGAGTCCCCAGGTTTGCCTGCAAGTGAAAATTCTCCCCGATGCCAACAAGTCTGGTTGGAGTGTGCCAGAACTTTTGGCCGATTTACCTACACTCAATCAATACAAAAGTTTACAAATTCAAGGTTTGATGACAATTCCACCTTCAGGATTAAATGATTCTGAAATTCTCAGTGTGTTTAATCGCAATCGCGAGCTAGCCAAAGAAATCCAGGAGCAAAACTGGTCGCATATTAAAATGCAGCACCTATCTATGGGTATGTCAGGCGACTACGAACTGGCAGTGCAAGCAGGCGCAACGATGGTACGATTAGGAACAATCTTGTTTGGCGATCGCTCTTAGCCGATTAACGCTCTTTTATTACTCTCGTCAGATTAAATTTGAAACCCTATTTTGGCGTTAGTCCGCGCAGGCGGACTTTGTTTGTGTAGCCGCGATTTCTAATCGCTTGGATTATTCTCTCTCCATAGTCATAGAAGAGCGTTAATCATCAGCCTTACTCTTCAGTATTAATAGAAGCTAAGGATTTGATGACAAGAATTTTGTAACAGACTGGTGCAATCGGAAACAAAGGATATAGTATTGACAAGAGCAATCGCCAAGAGAAAATGGGGTATAAAGAAGTTTCCTTCGGATAAACCTTAGGATATAATCTTGACTCGTTATTATGTTTAGGCGATGCACAGACCTTTCCAATAAGTGTCAGTTCATCGCCAAAACCCGTAGTATGGGCTACAACTAGCAATACAGTTGCTGAAGTATCCACCGATGTAGCGAACGCTCCTATCTCAACTAATCCTCAGCCAAGTCATTACAGGCTATTCGCACCAGGAGAGTACACACACAATGAACAACATTTTTTCCAAACTCAGAGACTTTGTGGGTCTAAATGAGCAAGTAGAATACGAGTATTACGAAGAAGAACCAGAAACAGATAATAATAATAATTACCAAAATCTGTATCAGCAAGAAAATCCCCAGCCAGCACCACAAGAGAGTCCAGCCGCTCAAAATCGACGCTGGCGGGAACCAGTGCCTACAATGGGAGATGATATGACAGCAGGTTCAAAGCCAATGGGGAATGTGATTGGTATGCCAGGAGCAATTAACGGAATTTCGGAAGTTTTAGTACTCGAACCACGCACCTTTGAAGAAATGCCCCAGGCAATTCAAGCGTTGCGCGAACGCAAGTCAGTGGTATTAAATCTGACAATCATGGACCCAGATCAAGCTCAACGAGCAGTAGATTTTGTAGCAGGTGGTACTTACGCACTAGATGGACATCAAGAGCGCATCGGTGAAAGCATCTTTTTGTTTACACCAAGTTGTGTCCAAGTTAGTACCCAAGGTGGCGTTCTTCATGAAGTACCACAACCACCAGTACGTCCCTCTCGTCCGACAACAGGTACTCCAAATCAAACCTGGGGCAACGAAACTAACCGGATGGCACAATAAAGTTAAATTAGTATTTAGTCGTTTGTCCTTTGTCCTTTGTCATTTGTCCTGGGTTTTGCTCATGGTGACAAATGACAAACGACTAATGACTAATGACCAATGACCCTTACGGGTTCGCCAGTCACTCATGGGGGAAACCCCCAAGACCGCGCTGGCTCACTTATGACTAATGAGTAATGACTATAAAATTTGGACTAATTGGTGGTGGGGTAATGGGAGAAGCGCTCTTATCCCGCCTTATCGCGCGTGGAATTTATCAATCATCAGAAGTCATAGTTAGCGAACCCCTATCTTCACGCTTAGATTTTTTAAAGCAACAATACGGTGTTGCTGTGACGACAGATAATAGTCAGGTTTTCACGGAAGCAAAAGAAGTTCTCTTTTTGGCAGTGAAGCCCCAGGTATTTAGCGCGATCGCTCAAGAATTAGCACATATTGATATTCTTAATAGAGAACATACACCTCTGATCATTTCTATTTTGGCGGGTGTGCCCTTAAGTCAGCTAGAAGCAGCATTTGTGCAATTACCAGTGATTAGAGCAATGCCCAACACCCCGGCAACAGTGGGAGCAGGAGTTACCGCGATTTGTTTAGGTGCATATACCAATGCCAAGCATCACCAAATAGCACAGCAAGTTTTTTCTGCTGTGGGTGAAGTCGTGGAAGTTTCAGAAGCGCTGATGGATGCAGTTACAGGGTTATCTGGTAGCGGCCCCGCTTACGTGGCGCTCATGGTAGAAGCACTTGCAGATGGCGGAGTCGCCGCTGGTTTACCTAGAGCAATTGCCAATCAACTAGCCTTGCAAACCGTACTGGGAACAGCGAAACTGTTACATGAAACCAAAATGCACCCAGCAGAACTCAAAGATCGCGTTACCAGTCCTGGAGGTACAACCATTGCCGGGATTGCCAAGCTAGAACAGGCAGGATTTCGTTCCGCTTTAATTGAAGCAGTCAAAGCTGCCACAGAGCGATCGCAAGAGCTGGGAAAATAATTTAAGAGTCCTTTGTCATTTATCCTTTATCCTTTGTGAAAAACTAATGACTAATGACTAATAACGAAGTTGACAAAAGACTCGTTAGTATAGTAAACAATCTGGTTGCAAATGTGATTGAGTGAATTATCCTGCACCGTCTCCAGAACTTGACTTAGGGTCTATATTTCCCTTTGATCTGGATCAGTTTCAAAAAGAAGCGATCGCGTCCCTGAACGCTGGACGCTCAGTTGTTGTATGCGCCCCCACAGGTTCGGGCAAAACATTAGTAGGAGAATACGCCATTTATCGCGCCCTAGCGCGAGGAAAACGCGTGTTTTATACTACTCCCCTGAAAGCGCTGTCGAATCAAAAATTACGTGACTTTCGAGAAAAGTTCGGGTTCGATCGAGTCGGACTGTTAACTGGAGATGCTTCCATTCACAGGGATGCGCCGATTTTGGTGATGACCACAGAAATTTTCCGAAATATGCTCTATGGCACACCCATTGGGCAAATCGGCATCTCATTAGTAGACGTGGAAGCGGTGATACTTGATGAATGCCACTACATGAACGATCGCCAGCGCGGTACTGTTTGGGAAGAATCAATCATCTATTGTCCCCGTGAAGTGCAACTGGCAGCCCTCTCAGCAACGGTTGCCAATAGCGATCAACTCACCGATTGGCTAAATCGCGTTCACGGGCCAACAGACCTGATTTACTCCGATTTTCGCCCAGTCCCCTTAGAATTTCACTTTTGCAATCCTAAAGGGTTATTCCCCCTGCTAAATGATAGCAAAACCAAAATTAACCCCCGACTTCAGAAGAAAAAGGGGAAAGGGGGAGAAAGGGATAGGGGAAGAAATGGTAGACCGGAAGCTCCGGGTATAATTTATACCTTGAGCCAGTTAGAACAACGGGATATGCTACCAGCAATTTACTTTATCTTCAGCCGCCGGGGATGTGATAAAGCAGTGGCGGAAGTGGGAGATTTATGGCTGGTAAATAGTGAAGAGTCGCAAATTTTACGCGAACAGATTGATGACTTTTTAGCCCGTAATCCCGAAGCAGGGCGTTCTGGACAAATTGCACCCTTGTATCGAGGAATTGCTGCCCACCACGCGGGGATTTTACCTGCTTGGAAAGCACTGGTAGAAGAACTATTTCAGCAAGGGCTGATTAAAGTAGTATTCGCCACTGAGACACTAGCAGCGGGAATTAATATGCCCGCCCGAACAACGGTAATTTCTACCCTTTCCAAGCGGACTGATACCGGACACCGCCTGTTGAACGCTTCTGAATTCTTGCAAATGGCGGGACGAGCAGGCCGCCGGGGGATGGATAAACAAGGTCATGTGGTGACAGTCCAAACTCCCTTTGAAGGAGCTAAAGAAGCGGCGTATTTGGGAACATCCAAGCCAGACCCCCTAGTAAGCCAGTTTACGCCCAGTTATGGCATGGTACTCAACTTGCTGCAAACCCATACCCTAGAGCAAACCAGGGAACTGATAGAGCGCAGTTTTGGGCAGTACATGGCAACCTTGCATTTACGGCCAGAATACGATGAGATTGCCGAATTGCAAACCCAATTAGCTCAACTTCATGAGCAAATCGCCGCGGTTAATGAAAATGAACTGGCTGTTTATGAAAAATTGCGGCAACGCCTGAAGGTGGAACGCCAGATATTGAAAACCTTGCAAGAACAAGCACAGGAAAACCGCCAAGAGGAATTGGTGATGATGTTGGGCTTTGCAGTGTCAGGAACTCTGTTGAGTCTCAAGGGCAAAAATATCATGGTGTCTTCCCCGGTAACGGCAGTTTTAGTGGGAAAATCGCCTGGTTCTGGTCAAGCTCCCTACTTGGTATGCTTGGGGCACGATAACCGCTGGTATGTTGCAACCACAGGGGATGTAGTCGATTTGTATGCCGAACTGCCGCGAATAGAGGTGCCGCCTGATGTACTACCACCGCCAGAGATGCCCTTGAAGCCAGGACAGTCGCGCCGTGGTAACGAAGAAAGCTTTGCGATCGCTGTACGTATTCCCAATCCGATAGAATCTTTGCATCTAGCACCAGAAGTAGCAGAACAACTCAGTCACGTTACCGCTATTCAAGAGCAATTAGAAGCTCATCCCCTACATCAATCAGGCAATGCTGCAACCCTTTTCAAACGCCGGGCCCGCTATGTCGAACTAGAAGCCGAACTCGAACAGTTGCAAGGGCAAGTAGAGCAACAGTCACAACGTCATTGGGAAGAATTTCTCAATTTAATCGCCATTCTGCAACATTTTGACGCTTTGGATAACTTAGTCCCCACAAAATTAGGGCGAATCGCTGCCGCCATCCGAGGGGAAAATGAATTGTGGCTGGGTTTAGTATTCGCTAGTGGTGAATTAGACAACTTAGATCCGCATCATTTAGCAGCAGCAGCAGCGGCTTTAGTGATGGAAACGCCCCGCCCAGATAGCAAAGTTAATTTTGACCTTAGTAATGAAGTGGCAGAAGCCTTGAAAAAATTGCGGGGAATTCGCCACCAAATGTTCCAACGACAACGGCGGTATAACGTAGCGCTGCCGATATGGTTGGAATTTGAGTTGATTGCCATAGTAGAACAATGGGCGCTGGGAATGGAGTGGACTGAACTCTGCGAGAATACTACCTTGGATGAAGGCGATGTCGTGAGAATTTTACGCCGAACTTTGGATTTATTGTCGCAGATACCCCACATTCCCCATTTGCCAGACTCTTTCTTGCGTAATGCCTATCGGGCGATGCAGTTGATTGATAGATTCCCTGTGAATGAGGTGGTTGAATAAATAGGACGCTCTGATGCACACAGAGTATTTAATAATTTCTGTGCGTCTTTTTCTCTCAGTACTTATGCAAAAATAGCTGCTGTTGGGGCAATTCATGAATTGCCCCAACAATGAACTTAAATGTTACCAAATAATAGTAGTGGTACTTAGTTAAAAATGCTTTTTTGGTTTCGTATATTTTTTATGCGTGATCGATCGCGTGTATCTAACAAAAGTTATAGTCGCTATCAGCGCTATTCAATCTTAGTACACCAAGTTTCCAGTACCCTGCAACTGACGCAAAGAATTTATACATAATGGACAGTCGCAGCCAAATACCCTAATTGCAGCATCGCTTTCCTCTTCAGTAAAGTTCAACATGGCAATATTTCGATCTGATACTGATGTGACAATAGTTGAGGAACTTGTAGAGGTATAGGGACGTTTTCTCTCTGAATCTCGAATGCACACAAAATCTTTTCCACCATGTGGGTTAGTGATACAGGTACGACCGTCTTGTGTGTGCAGTAATCGCTGTGTAATGCTACCACTAGCATGGGCAGGATGAAATGCCACCAGCGTAGACATCATCGACACAAAAATTGAGGAACTGGAAAGCAAATTTAGAAGAATTCTTTTGTTCATAGATTTCCTTGAGAAAATTGTCTACTAGATTAGGGTATTCGATTAACTTTCAAACTTCAAGTGAATTTTCCCTGAGAATAGCTAGATAGACACTTGTTATCCAAAAAAGTTCCATCTCTTCACCAGTTTGGTCGTAAATTATTTACTACATCATAATTCAGCAATCAAACAGGCTTGATGTCTAGCTTTTAGACGCCACGTTATGTAATTCAGCAAATTTCAATCCGCTGTAGATTGCCAAGACGGTTATTATTTGCTTGATGTAAGTATAAGAGCTTAATTAAATTAGAGCTAGTAATTAGCGGCTCTAGCCGTTTAAATTCTTATACAGAGCAATAAATCGCTCACTACGAACAAAAGTTATATCTTACATAATTCTATACAATTGAAAGCCGCTATAGCTATCTTTACAAGATTATAAATCTTAATTTTAATCAAAAGATGGTGTATATATTTAGCAATAAATTTGAGATAGATTCTCGTTCTTAAAATATCAACTTGTAAAAACTTCTTTTTTTTATTACATTTAAAAAAAGCTCATATCTCAACTAATTTACTAGCCTACATAGAAAAAAATGAAGCAGAAAGTACATTCGGAATCTTCAGATTGTTGCAGCGGTGAACATGACCATCACGAGAATCATAACCATGTTCATAATCACGATCGCGATGAGAATCATAACCATGACCATGACCATAATCACGACCACGGTGGAGAATTTAATCTGAAAAATGAACTATTGCCTTTGGTTGCGATCTTAAGTTTATATGCGCCTGGTGTAATTTTTGAAAATCAATTACACAATACGTTTTATTCAATAGGTGAATATCTGCTTTTTATCCCTGCCTATTTATTAAGTGGATGGAGTGTTTTAAAAACTGCTGGGCGTAATATACTCAGAGGTAGAATATTTGATGAAACATTTTTGATGACAGTAGCGACACTAGGGGCGATCGCAATTCATAAATTACCCGAAGCTGTCGGAGTCATGTTATTTTATAAAATTGGAGAATTGTTCCAAGATATTGCCGTCAGTCGTTCTCGTAATTCCATCAAAGCATTATTGGAAGTCCGTCCAGATTATGCCAACATCCAAATAGAAGGAGAACTCAAAAAAGTATCACCAGAAACAGTGAATGTTGGGGATATTATCATTGTTAAACCCGGAGAAAAAATTCCTTTAGATGGCGAAATTATAGATGGTAGCTCGCAAGTTGATACATCTGCATTAACTGGAGAATCTGTACCGCGAACAGTGAGGACGGGAGAAACAGTTCTGGCTGGAACGATTAATAAAATAGGTGTTCTCAGCATTAGAGTAACAAAACTTTTTGATGAGTCTTCCATTGCCAAGATTTTAGACTTAGTGCAAAATGCTAAAAGTAAAAAAGCAGAAACAGAAAAATTTATTACTAAATTTGCCAGATATTATACGCCAATCGTAGTTTTCACATCTCTAGCAGTTGCAATACTACCTCCTTTATTCATTTCAGGTGCAACATCTTCCGAATGGATTTATCGTGCCCTAATTTTACTCGTTATCTCCTGCCCGTGTGGACTCGTTATCAGTATCCCCTTAGGTTACTTTGGAGGTGTGGGAGGTGCAGCTAAACGTGGGATTTTGGTTAAAGGCTCTACTTTTTTAGATACTTTAAATGCAGTCAATACAGTTGTTTTTGATAAAACTGGGACATTAACTAAAGGGGTATTCAAAGTAGCAAAAATAGTACCTGAAAATGGTTTTAACGAACAAGAATTATTGCAATTAGCTGCCAAAGTAGAATCGCACTCAAATCATCCCATCGCTCAATCCATCCGTAAGGCTTATGGTGGAAAAATAGATGAATTTGAGGTGAGAGATTATGAAGAGATCGCAGGTTATGGAATTAGAGCCAAGGTTGAAAATAAGCTAGTCATAGCAGGAAGCGATCGCCTACTCCACAGAGAGCAGATTGCTCATAATAATTGCCAGTTAGAGGGAACAGTTATTCATCTAGCAGTAGATAATATTTACGCTGGATATATTGTCATTGCTGATGAATTGAAAGAAGATGCAAGACAGGCTATTCAAGCACTCAAGCGAATGGGTGTAGAGAGAACAGTAATGTTGACAGGAGATAATCAAGCGATCGCTTCCCGGATTGCTCAACAGCTTGGCATAGATACCTATGAAGCAGAGTTATTACCTGAAGAAAAAGTTAATGCCATTGAGAAGTTACTCAGCACCGCAGGCAAGCATGGTAAAGTTGCCTTTGTTGGGGATGGCATTAATGATGCACCAGTGATTGCTAGAGCAGATGTTGGCATGGCAATGGGTGGATTAGGCTCAGATGCCGCGATCGAAACTGCCGATATTGTCATCATGACAGATGCACCATCAAAAGTGGCAGAAGCAATCCAAATCGCCAGAAAAACTCGTAAAATTGTTTGGCAAAATATTGGGTTTGCTTTAGCAATTAAAGGTTTATTTATTGGATTGGGTATTTTTGGTATAGCGACAATGTGGGAAGCTGTATTTGCTGATGTCGGAGTAGCAATGCTGGCAATTTTAAACGCAACTAGAGCGATGAAATAAAGTTATTGGCAAATCGGGAATCTTTAATTGGTAATTTGTAGTAGTTAAATTATGAGTACTTCTCACTCATATTCTACTAACCAAAATAGAACCCATGAATTCATCAATTAAAGGTATTGCTACAGCTTCTTTAGCTTTATTGCTAAACTATTCAGCAAACCCAGCCTTTGCACTACCCCAGAAAATCAATCATCCAGTTACTGTTGCTACGCAAGCGTCAAAAGATATCTTGATTGTTCCTGGGGAAAGAGTGGGGCCGATAACACGCAAAACCACCAAGCGAGATTTAGTCAAGCTGTTTGGTGCATCCCACCTCGTTGACAAAACTATCTCTGGTGCTGAAGGAATAGGTAGTTTTGCAGCTACTCAGGTAAATCTAAATCAGGGGCGATCGCTCTTGGTAGTTTGGAGCGATAATACTCGTACCAAACCTTTAGATGTGCGTAACTTGGGTTCAGCTTGGAAAACGCGCGAAGGTATTGGGGTGGGAACCCCATTGAGTGAGTTACGCAAGAAATTAGGTGATTTTAAACTTTATGGATTGGCGTGGGATTACGGCGGTACTATTTTGTTGGATAGTAGTAAATTATCCCGTTATCAAGGCAAACTTATTCTACGAGTAGATACTGCTTCTAATGCTGCTGAAAAGTTCCCCAATGACTATCAAGCAGTGTCTGGGGATAGTACTTTTTCTTCCACCAATCCTCACTGGAAACCTTTGGGAATTAGGCTAGCAGAAATTATCGTTGTATTGAATTCAAGTGAGTAGTGGTATGTTAAACATCAGTTTAGCTTTCTGAAAGTATTACAAATAATGAAAAAAAGTCACTGGGAAAACCGTATTAGAGAATGGAGCCAAAAGCGAATAGAAATATTTCTTGAAGATTATGATGAAGAACGTTTATCCCCAGAAGTTCGCAAATCTGGCTACTTAGGTTATCCTGGTGCAACTGAAGAGGAAATAGTTGCTACCGAAGCTCGTTTAAATGTAACTTTTCCACCTTCTTACCGGGAGTTTCTGAAAGCTTCTAATGGGTTGCGTCCTATATCAGAATATGGTCTAGAATTTTGTGGAACTGAAGATATTGTATGGTATGCTCTTGATCGTCAAGATTGGATAGATAAATTAATCGAAACTTGGACTGAATCACCATTAACAGACGAAGAGTATTTTGTTTATGGCGATGAGCAATATGATGACATATCCCGACCAGAGTATCTACAAACAGCATTGGAAATAAGCAGTGAAGATATGGGTGTGATATATTTACTAAATCCTCAGATCGTTGCAATAGATGGTGAATGGGAAGCTTGGTTTTGTAGCTTTTCAACTGCTTCATTTGGCGCACAGCGTTATCGTTCATTTGGTGAAATGATGGAGGAAATATTAAGGAAACCAGAACTTTTTATTTGATAAATTGGGATATTCAAGAAACTGAAATATCTGAATAGTAGTCAAATGGGAAATAATTAAAATTACAGAGATATAATATTCAAAACTTAAAACATTCTGGGATCGATTAGTTATTAGGATTGATTTTCTCTCATTTTTTCCAATAAACCAGTCAAAAAGCGCCGATTATTATCATCTTGACAGGTAGAAAGGATTTCTGTAAGAGCAACAATTGCAGCCGAATTACCCACTCCAATTTCTGCTAACGTCTTAACGGCATTCCAATCAACACTTTTAAGCGTTGGCAGTAGTTCAATCAATGTGGCAATAGCATTATTATTACCAATACCTATTTTTTGGAGAGTTTCGGTTGCAATGTACCAAAAATTATGGTCATCACAAATACGCATTAAAGAAGTTAAAGCATCAACAGCCTCTGAACTAGTAACTGTCATTTTTCCGAAGGCTTTAGCTATAGCGCGGCGTTCTTCTAAATCCTGAACATTATAAGCTAAATCAATTAAAGTACGCAGAACAATCTGGTTATTGGCACCAATCGTACTTAAACCTTTAATAACCGCAGGACGTATTAAAGTATGTGTTCTTGGAAGTACTTCGATTAAAACTGTAATTACATCTGGATTCCCAATAGCAATCTTTTCTAAGCTGTAAACAGTTGCTGATATAGCTATTTCATACTGAGGCAGATGTAATAGTTTAATTAATGCATTAATTGCGTCTAATTTTCCAAAATTAACATAACCTAAACTCTTCGCTAATATTAAAACAAATTCTTGGCTACGGTTGTTTTCTGCCAATTTAATTATAATTTTATAATCAATTTTTGCGATAGTACGAGCAATTAATCCTTGACTATGATGTTTTTGATAGCCTATAGTAGGCTCATAATTACCAGATAAGAACATTTCTGTTAATTTATTGATTGCATCAGTATTCCCCACTGCAATTTGTTCTAAAATTGATAATGCTGTACAGCGAGTCTGATATTCTTGTGCAGTCCTCGCAGTTTCAACTATGGCATTGATAGTATCTTGACTAGTATCCTCAATGCGTCTTAAACTCTTAGCAGAAGTTTGGCGAGCATAATCATAAGAACTATTGTGTATTAAATAAATCAAAGTTTGAATTGCATCCTGGCTACCTTTACCGATGTACCCCAAGGTATAAGCAATGGCTTCGCGAGTTACTTCATCAAAGGTACTACGTGCTAGGTTAGCCAGAGTCGTAATTGCCTGTTCGTTACAAACAGCAATTTTCGCTAGGTTCTGTGCTATTACCCTACGGGTAGGTGGCTGAACAGTACTGAGTTGCTTAATTAGTGTTTGAATAACATCATTGTTATCAGTACCAATTTTGCCTAAGCTTTGAATTCCTACCCAGCGCGTAGGTTCATCTTGCGTGGTGCATACTAGGTCAATTAAGGCATTAATTACATCTGCATTAGCAGCACCTAAAAACCCCAAACGTTCAGCAACCTGTTTGAGAACTGAGTTATCCTGACTTGTATGTAGTTGTTTAATTAAAAAATTAATATTGTCTTGCTCTTGCTGGTTGCTCATTGGTTTTCATAAAAATTACCTTGTAACCAATATCCTAAATCTGTGTAAATAATGGCATTTTTACAGTGCGATCGCAATAAAAGCTAGACGCACTTCAGGCAGAATTTGACATCTGTAGCGAGAAGTTAAAGCAGATGAAAAAAGCTGTAGCTATTAAGGCTGCTACGGCAGTAAAGTTTCAATTAGAACAGCAGTTTCTTGATGAACAGACAAAACTGGCACATCTTAACAATGAACTGGATAAAATTGAGTCTGCATTGCAATTATGAGACTATGTAAATATACAGTTATTTAGCTGATGAAAATCAGTATTTCCTAACACAGAAAACAAGGAAAACACAGATATTAAGTTAATTGGTGTTCTTTTATACTATTTCAAATTTTTGTAGTGGTTATACTCATGACTTAGGTTCTACCTGGGAATTAGGAAGTGGCTTTGCCACTTCTTTTTATTTATCTGGCAGCCCAGTAAAAAATAAATTAAAAGTTAAAAGTAATTTCGTTCAACTTTTAACCTTTATTAATTGTTATACCTACATTTTTAGGGGCGCACAGCTGTACGCCCCTACAGCCGATTCATTTTTTGCAAACATTGTTGACAATGGTATAATATCTATCCGTTTAAATGGCCAAGCAGTCTGACGGAATTCTGGTCATCTAGACATGATATTAATCATTACTCATTGTATCTTGCCATCTCTCACGCCTGGGCTTGCTCTCCACATCGCGCGATCGCATTTCTTGCCAAGTCCCCCACATTAAGGATTGCTGTTTTTCAACATGGTTAATAAACTGCATGATTGAGTGATCTGCTTTGATGGGAGTTTTTAAATCAAACTGAATTGTTTGAAGAATCTTGATATCACCCATGAGAAAGTACTTTGCCGCAATTTTAGTCAGCCATAGCACAACTCGATTGCATAACCAACCAAAAATTCCTTTACGTTTTTTAGCCATCAACAGAACTTGACCTTCAGTTTTTCCCCCTTCGTAGAGGCGAACTGCAACCATCATGTGGACATGGAAGAAATCAGGGCCAAGTGTCACAATGCCAATGCTACCGTACCAATAGCAAATACTGTAAGTTATGACATTTTTGTAGAAAAGACGGATGAGCTTAATCAAAAAGAAATTGTCTTTGATGGGTGTAGTATTACTGAAGATAATCGCATTCTCGTTTAGTTCGTGTCTTTCAAAAATAATTTCTAGTGGTAATTGGTGAACTGTATTGAGGTGTTGAGCATCAATCGCATTAATCATCACCACATTGGGGTGACAGTTCATCAAGAAGTGGGAATGGATGGCGACATCACACTCTTTTTGTTCTAACTCTGGAACAAAAGGTAGAGGTTGCTGTGGTATTTCTCCAGTCCAAACCCAAATCATCCCATATTTTTCAGCAGTGGGCCAAGTTTGTAACTTTAGGGAAGGCGGTGTATCTAAACATGGGATATCAATACACATCCCTTCAGCATCAAACTTCCAGTGATGGAAAAAACAACGTAGTGCATTACCCTCAACTTTGCCTTCAGCAAGGTGAGCGCCCATGTGTGGACAGTAAGCATCAAAGGTAACTACTCTTTTGTCTTTACCCCGGTAAATCACTAGTTCTCTGCCCAAAATCGTGACAGGTTTTACTTCACCCACCCGCAGATTTTGAGAAGGTATTACCCAATACCATCCCTCAATAAAACGCTCTGGATTATTGAAAATTTTAGGTTTACGGATTGAGCTAAAAGTCTGCGAGTTGAGATTCATTTTTATGGTTTCACTTGAAGTGAAGCAGTTGATCTAGAAGTAACATGGGAACTTCTAAAAAACAGTTACTTTCAGTACCATGAGAAACAGCTACCCAATAAATAGATAAAAATCATCAGGTAAAATCTTTAAAAAATATTATAAAAAATGTTAAATTATGCCAATTTAAGATCGGTTAAATCCCAAATATCCATTTAAAATAGATATTTGAAAATTTACAACTTAGTAAAATCTCTAATTAGATAAAAAGTTTAAACACTAATGCTAATATTTCGCTTAACTCTCAAACCACTTTATGTTTAGCAAAATATGTAATAATAAGTACAAAACTTGGGAAAATCTACCATGTTAACTCAAGATAAAAAACTGCTTTTGATTGGTCAGGTAACAGATTTAACTGGAATACCCATCAGGACAATTCGTTATTACGAGAGTTTAGGTTTAATCAATTCATTAAGACGGACAGAGGGAGGCTTTCGCCAGTTTTCATTGGATGTATTAACTCGTCTAGCATTCATTAAAAGGGCGCAAAATCTTGGTCTTAGCCTAGAAGAGATTGGAAATATTCTTCAAGTTTATGACCAAGGGCAAACTCCCTGTGGTGAAATCAAAGAAAAGCTTGAAGATAAAGTCTTGCAGATCGATCGCCAAATCGATCAGCTGTTAACTTTGCGCTCTGAAATCAAGGGATTACTTTCAGGCTGGAAGAATATCAGCGACCATCATGAGAAGACAATTTGTCCGATTATTCAAAACACCTCTCAGGGCTGACACTAATCAGGAATCAGGACTTTTATAGAGAAGAAACCACCACAACTCTAGTCCAATCAAGGCGAAACCTGCGATCGCAACACCAACTTTCAAGCCCAAAGGTTGCTCGATACTGTGAAATTGGCTGTTTTGCTCTGACGAGTGGGCTGGCATTTCTGCTAATGTTACGCCTGATGTTCCAGCGAGCAGCACTAAAGCTGTAAGGCTTCCCCAAAGCGTTTTTTGAGTGAACATTTCCTAAATTACCCTGCAATTATGAGCTAATTTTTGGTTGAAAGTTACGCAATCTGAGGGCATTGCTAACAACAGAAAGCGAAGAAAGAGCCATCGCCGCGCCAGCGATAATTGGATTGAGTAACCAACCAAAGATGGGAAACAAAATTCCTGCCGCAATGGGAATACCAATAACGTTGTAAATAAAGGCAAAGAAGAGATTTTGCTTGATATTGTTGATGGTGGCGCGGCTGAGTTGAATTGCTGTGACAATTCCTTGCAAATCGCCAGAAATTAGGGTGATATCGCTAGCTGCGATCGCTACATCTGTTCCCGTACCAATAGCAATTCCCACATCAGCCTGTGCTAAGGCTGGCGCATCATTTATGCCATCACCTACCATTGCGACAATTGAGTGCTGAGTTTTGAGTGAGAATTTATCAGAATTCTTTCCCCTTACTCCTCTGCTCCTCTGCTCCCCTGCTCCTCTGCCCCTCTGCTCCCCTGCCCCTCTGCCCCTCTGCCCCTCTGCCCCCCTGCCCCTCTGCTCCCCTTGCAATGATTGGATAATCGCCGCCTTTTGATCTGGACGCACTTCGGCAAAGATTCGCTGGATGCCAACTTGTCTTGCGATCGCATCAGCAGTTTTACGATTATCCCCGGTGAGCATTACTACTTCTAAACCTAACTTCTGTAAAGCTTTCACCACTGCTGCTGACGAAGGTTTTAGGGCATCGGCAATACCCATTATTCCTTGTAGTTCGCCATCTACAGCAATCAAAATAACTGTTTTACCAGCCGCTTCCCAGGCATCTTTATATTGCTGGAGACTCATGGTGTTAATTCCAAGTTCTGTTAACCAGCGTTGTGTACCAATTTGCACAAGCTGATTTGCAACAACTGCTTGGACACCACTACCTGCATTAGCTGTGAAGTTATTTGCATCTATTAAAGTCACTTCTTGAGACTGGGCATATTTTACAACCGCCTCAGCTAAAGGATGCTCAGAATTGCGTTCTACCGTTGCTGCTAACTGTAAAAGCTTGATTTCATTACCATTAGCTGTGCCGTTGACAGTTACAAAGTCTGTAACTGTCGGTTTCCCCTGAGTCAAGGTGCCGGTTTTATCTAGAACGATGGTTTGAATTTTGTGTGCTAGTTCTAAACTGTCAGCACCCTTAATCAAAATGCCATTTTCCGCACCTTTGCCCGTCCCCACCATTACAGAAGTGGGAGTAGCTAAACCCAAAGCACAAGGACAAGCGATAATCAATACACCCACCGTTGTCATTGTTGCGAGGGTGAGGTTGCCAGTGAAATTAAACCAAATGATGAAAGTGGCGATCGCAACGGCAATCACAGCTGGTACAAACCATCCTGTAACTCGATCTGCCAAGCGCTGAATTGGTGCTTTAGAACCTTGGGCTTGTTGCACTAGTTTGACAATTTGAGCCAAAAATGTATCATTTCCGATTCGTGTCACCCGAAACTGAAATGCACCCGCACCGTTAATCGTTGCCCCAATCACCTCATCACCTGGTTGCTTTTTGACTGGCAAACTTTCACCCGTCACCATCGCTTCATCTACCGTCGAAGCGCCTGTAATCACTTCGCCATCTACCGGAATCTTTTCACCGGGACGCACCAAAATTACATCGTTGATTCTGACTTCGGCGATCGGAACATCAATTTCTCTACCATCGCGAATGACTCTGGCATCTCTAGCTTGCAATCCGATGAGTTTGCGAATGGCTTCAGAAGTTTGTCCCCTGGCACGATTTTCCAGCAACCGCCCCAACAAAATTAAGGTAATGACAATGGCGGCAACTTCATAATAAATATGAGGTATCAAGCCCTGAGCAATAAAAAATTTCGGGAAAACAGTGACAAACAAAGAATATAGATATGCTGCACTTGTACCCAAAGCAATCAGCGTGTCCATCGTCGCTGTATGGCGCTTGAGGGATTTCCAGCCATTGCGGTAAAAAGATCCACCACACCAGAACACGACGGGTGTTGTCAGCAGTAATTGTATCCAAGGATTTTGCAGGAAACTTGGAATCAAGGGTAAATTTAGCCCAGTCATCATGGGCAACGACCCCAAAAATAGGAAAATGCTGATTACACCTCCCACCGTTACCTTGAGGGAGAGTTGGCGTTGTAATGCTTGCCTACTCGCAATCTCTGCATCATCTTCTTCGGAGAGCAATTCTTCCTGGAGTGAGTAGGAAGAGTATCCCGCAGCAGCGATCGCACCTTGGATTTTCTCTAAATTGGCTAGAGAGCGATCGTATTCGATGGCGGCTTGTTCTGCTCCAAAGTTAACGTTGCAGTCAATTACCCCAGAAACAGAGCGAATTGCCTTTTCGATGTTGCTGGCGCAAGCGGCGCAACTCATACCTCGAAGTTTGAGCGTGAGAGTATCCATAACTAGATGAACCCCTGTAATTGGTGTGAGAGGAGCGTGAAGAAGGCAGGAGACAGGAATATTATCTGTTGCTCTCAACTCCATCTAATTGCAAGCCACCAAATCATAAATTTTGATTAGGGACTTAACGCGGCAGGGGGCTCCAGAGAATTATTCCCCTTCTGCCTCCTGCCTAGTTGTTGAGCGTAGTCGAAACACTGCCTCCTGCCTTTCTTGCTAAAAATTAAGCAACTGGATAACCCGCAGCAGCCAACGCTTCCTTAATTGCTGTTTCTGATGCTTGAGTTTCAACACTGACAAGCTTGGTTGTTGGATCGGCCTGAACGCTAGCATTGGCATCGACTGCCTGAAGTGTTTTGGTGATGGTGCTTGCACAAGCAGAACAAGCCATGTTGGGAACTGTGAGTTGGAGAGTCATAGATTTACGGGATAATAATGAACAACCTAACCAGATCGATCTGGATGACTGAGACGTATCCCTCACACGTCAGAAATTTCTGGTTGAGAGTCGCCTTAAATTCATCCTAGACTCTCTAGTCGGCTGGAGAGTCTAGAGATTTTTAAAAGTTTTTCGCTAAACTTCAAATTTCTTTACAACTTTGGTTTTGCTGAGTAACTGTAGCCTACCGAAAATACAACGTACTACAAAACCCTTGTCATTCGATGAAAGCGTGTGTTATTAAGGCTATATAACTACATTAGTCAGAATTAACCTGTTGTTTTCCCCACAGTTCTGGGAAAACGACCTTCTGCACTAATTGAGACGCGGCTGCTGAACCAAGTCTCCTCCTCTCTTCACAACAAAGGGTCTTCTTTAAGGCTCTATTTGGAGTTTTCATGCAGCCAAAAAATCTGAAACGTCTCTTGCGTGCTTTAGAGCGGCAGGGTTTAGATGTAACTTATAACAATCGCACTTATTCAGTTCGTTTAGTTAATTCTCCTGATGCTCCTGTAGCAGAAGTGTTACTGCCAGAAGGCTTCCCCGTTGAAGCTAAGGCACTGAGGCAGTTAGCGAATTTGGCAAGCGTCCGCCACCCATCAGGTGGATGCGTTTGTCGTGCCTGTGCTACGCCTGACTTTCACCCAGGTGATGCGGGTGTTGCCATTGGTTCAGTCGTAGAAACTGTGGGTCAAGTCATTCCTGGTGCTGTCGGTTCTGACATCAATTGTGGGATGCGCCTGCATGTTGTTGATTTGACAATTGAGGAATTCCTGGCAAAGCGCGACCAATTCGTAGAACGGATGAAGGGGGATTACTTCTTCGGTACGCGTGATGTGACGATGACTGCTCAGGCAATGCAAGCTCTATTTCAATACGGTGTTCCCGGTTGGCTGGATGCCATGCTAGATAAGCCTACGGGGAGCGTAATCAAATCTGATTTACAACAACTTGCCCAAGAGAGCGATGGCTCCGCCAACGCCAGGGGCGAACGCATTTTCTTAGGTGGTTCAATGGATGGTGACTGGAAACTTGCGCCTGAAGAATTAGTTCCCGATGCTGGACTGGTACGCGATGGCGGACTGGCAACCATTGGCGGCGGTAATCATTTTGTCGAAGTGCAACGGGTTGATAAAGTCGAAAATCGCCCACTTGCCCACGCTTGGGGAGTGCGCGAGGGGCAGCTAGCTTTTATGATTCACTCTGGTTCCCGAAACGTGGGTAAGTATATTGGGGGAATGTGGCGAGATAAAGCTAAGGCGACTTGGCAAAAAGGTCTGAAGTACCCTGATTCTCAAATTTTTCCTCTCTCTACTTATTCTCACCCCGAACTAGTTGCCAGTTACCTGCAAGCTGAGGCCACTGCTGCTAACTATGCCTTTGTCAATCGCCTGCTGTTAGCGGAACTGCTACGTCTGCGTTTGCGGGAAGTATACAAAGATGTCGAAGCACCTTTAGTTTATGACTTGCCCCATAACATCACCTTACCAGAAGGTCAGGGATGGGTAACACGCAAGGGCGCTTGTCCTGCCCATACAGGACAACCAGTGATTATCCCAGGTTCAATGGGTGCTTATTCTTATCTGATGGTGGGTAAAGGGAATCCAGCATTTTCTAACTCGGCGTCACATGGGGCGGGAAGAATTCGTTCTCGGTTCGACCTCAGTCGCAGAGGTGCATCTCAAAGTGAGACAGAACTGGGATTAACTGGAGTAGACTGCATTACCCTGCGTGAAGAACGCCGAATTGAGGAAGCACCTGCTGCCTACAAACCGATTCAGTCTGTGATTGATGTGCAGGTTGAGGCAGAAATGGTAGACGTTGTAGCGCGATTGAGTCCGGTGTTGACGTTCAAGGCGTAGCTGCCAAATAAAAAGCCCCTGGTCAACGCCAGGGGTATCCATCTTTATTCCCTCATTTAGAATGGCATCTGTGAAGCTATAGTAAATCCGTATTAATGCGATAAACGCATATTAATGATGATTATTTTGCAATCAGCTAGATAGGAAGTTACTCAGTGGCATGGATGAGAGCGATGTCTACGATGGTCACTGAGCTTGCCGTACCCCTCCGGGGAAGCAAGCTACGCGCTGCGTCTCCAAGAGTTGTGCGGGCTGCGCCTACGCTTTTTTGCAATCTCCATTCAAAACATGGGATTGTGTTCATTATCCCAACACTTGCGATCGCTCCAATTTCTGCCAGTATGTTCGCATTCAGATGCATTATCTATCCAAGGAATCGATGTAGAGTGGTACGAGTTTCCAATGGAAGCAAATAAGCTAGCACTGAATAAGGGTAATAATAAGGATAAAATTATTAATGTACAAATCGGTAGAGTGATTAAATATCCAGTAAGCAGTACAATGTTGCTATGAGTCAAAATAAGTGTACCTATTTTCTTGTTTTTTTGACGAGTTTTTAAGCTGGTTCTTGAATTCGAGAAATGCATAATGCAACCCTACTAATACCAGTTTATATAACAATCAAATTTGATTTTTAAAAGCCAAGCTAACTAAGAGCAAGCCCGATCGGGTTTTGCCCTCAGTCTATTTAGCAAAAATCAAATATGAGTCTTATATAAGTATGGATTTTTACGTAAGAACATTATTCCGGCTATACACTCTGATGTCAAAGGTACAAGTAACGACTTCTTATAAATTTTAATTTTTGAGCGCGAAAAAATATTTTACATGAAAATATCTTGAAGTTTTGGCACTCGCTTTTGTGTAAATACTGACAAATTTCACTCACAGCCTTCTTTCGCAGATACAGCAAAAATACTGATATATTGCTGGATATTTATATATAGCAGTTTTCAAGTTGGTGAGGTACATAAGCTAAGTCTATGACCCAGACAGAAAGAGTGTTTTACTTATGAATTCTGCTGTATCTGTATCTGATATCATGTCCGCTTGGTTACTTATTAAACCTCAATAACCCCACCCCGCCTGCGGGGTGGGGCTGGGGGTGGGGTGCAATGATTGTGGAAATCATAACTAATTACCCGGACATGATATGATACCAAAATTTGGTGTAATCCTGGCAGAATAGAAGTAGCACTAATTCTTTTTTATGCCTAGAGACGATAAATCTGAAACTTCACAAAAGGGTACATCTGCGATCGTTGGTTATGAAGATTTTTTAACTGAACTAAAAACACGAATTTCTAGCGCTCAGTTACGGGCCGCAGTTGCAGTCAATAAAGAATTACTATTACTCTACTGGCAAATTGGGCGAGATATTCTCAATCGCCAACAGCAGCAGGGTTGGGGCGCAAAAGTTATCAATCGTCTGGCGGCTGACTTGCAGAAAGCTTTTCCAGAAATGAAAGGCTTTTCGCTTCGCAACCTCAAGTATATGCGGGCATTTGCCGAAGCTTATCCAGATGAGCAATTAGTGCAGCAAGCTGCTGCACTAATTCCTTGGTTTCATAACTGCGTCCTTTTGGATAAAGTCAAGGATAGTAGTGAACGAGAATGGTACATACAGCAAACTATTCAGCATGGATGGAGTCGGAATATTTTAGTTCACCAGATAGAAAGCAAATTGTATCACCGTCAGGGTAAAGCAACCACCAACTTTAAGCACACTTTACCTCAAGCACAATCAGAATTAGCACAGCAATTGTTAAAAGACCCCTACACTTTTGATTTTCTCAATTTAGGGGAAGATTTTCTGGAACGTGATTTGGAACGTGCTTTAATCAATCACATCCGCGATTTTTTACTAGAGTTAGGGGTTGGTTTTGGTTATTTAGGTAGTCAATACCATCTTGAAGTTGGTGGTGAAGACTTTTATATTGATTTGTTGTTTTACCACGCACGTTTACACTGCTATATAGTGATTGACCTAAAAATTGAAGAGTTCAAACCAGAGTATTCCGGTAAGATGAATTTCTATGTTAGTGCGGTGGATGATTTATTGAGGCAACCAGACGATCAGCCTACAATTGGAATGATTTTGTGCAAAAGCAAAAATAAGGTAATTGCTGAATATTCTCTCCGCGATATGCATAAGCCGATTGGTGTTTCCGTGTATCAGCTAAAAAATACTTTACCGGAAGCGTTGCAAGGAAATTTGCCAACGATTGAGCAGTTAGAAGCTGAGTTGGAAACAGTGTCAATTATTGAGAAAATTAATGGATTCAGTGGTTCAGAAGGAAAAATGGAAGTAACCCATTATCCATTAGATGAAGCATATAAAAGGCTTAGACTACAGACAAAAAGAATTGAGTTCACACCAGAAGAAATAGGAAACGAAGTTGCAAAGATTCGGAGCGAAATAAATGCTAATACAACTAAAGATTCTGATTTAATTTAGAGTGTATTCCAATGCAGAGGAAAATATCTTCAATCTGCTGTCAGTGCGAGACCTAAAGAAGCAGAGAGAGAGTCATTTGATAACTTCTCTGTATCCCTGCGTCTTCCATAAACAACTACTACCAAATTCGATTTCCATTTTCATCAAGTCGTGCCTGCCGAATTACGTCAGAGATTTCTTCAGCATCTTTAACGTGATGGAGTGCCTTCTTTTCGCCGTTGGGTTCATCCACAACGAAGTAAGTCGGGACTGTGATTGTGTCGCCTGTAATATCTGGTACACCATCGACAGCTGCCTGTTTAGCCTTCTCTTCAACTGATTGAGGCTTATCAGAAATTCTATCTCCTGGATTCGCGGTTAAGTTTCTTTCGTTCACATCTGGCTTTTCACGAGAATCCCGATCTTCGCTTACTGGTTGATTAATTTGATTTTCTTGATTTTTATCACTCATGGCGCTTTCAGTTATTAAAATATGGAACTCGACTAACAACAGCTTAAAAAATTAAAGGCATAAAGAGTTCTTTCTCTGGAGAGAGTTTGAGAAAATCTTTTGAAGATATTTTCTAAGGAACATATCTGAGGTTATAGTCTAGCTCTGAGGTTTATAAATAACTTCCTACTCCAGAAATAAATAATAATTAAAAATTCCAGTTTAGGGGCAACTCTTAAAAAACTAATTTTATGAAAATCAACCCACAGTAAACACAAATGTACATTAATCCTAATGCGATCGCACCGTAGTATATTAGTAGACCTTTGTGGGTAAATCCAATCATCATGGAAGATTCTTCTAGTAACGGCAAAATTTCAGCGAGGATAAAAACGCGCCGGGATTTTTTAACCTATATGCTAGGTACTACAGTTGCATCAGTAGCTATTGGATATCTATTTCCCAAAGTCAGCCAAAGTCGTGAGATAGACCTAGAAACCCAATGCTTCACTTTATCCCAAGAATTCACGCTGTCAAAATTATCTTCCAGGATCGGTGGCACTGGCTGAAGACGGCAAGCAAATTGAAGCTAATGCACTATTAGCAACCACAAAACCAGGAATTCCGATTCTCGTAAAAGGCTTGCCAGATCGTAGCGTTGATTATCTGATTATTCAAGACGGACCACAGATTGCTGAGTACGCTATCAGTCCAATCTGCACCCATTTAGGATGTACAGTCGAGTGGGATCTTGAGAAAAATCACTTTATTTGTCCTTGTCATGGATCTCAATATGATTCGCAGGGTCGAGTTGTTCGCGGCCCTGCTAAACGTTCCTTACCACTAATCACCGTAGTAGTCAAGCAAAACCAAATTCGTTTGGTCGATCGCAAACCTGCTGTAGATCCTCGTTAACCTACCATTAACAAATCAAATTTAACAATGCCACCATACTTTTTCAGCAAATTTATGAATTATAAAAGACTAACAAAAATTACTGCAAGATTTAAATTTGTCAGGTAAGCTGACAACAGCAGTTTCATTCTCAAACCAATGACCGCAAGTAGTCCCAAAATTTTAGCTCTGGACTTTGATGGAGTGATTTGCGACGGATTAATTGAATATTTTGAGGTAGCATGGCGTACCTACTGTGAAATTTGGTCTTCTGCTAACGATACACCGCCAGATGATTTAGCTTTGAGATTCTATCGCCTGAGACCTGTGATTGAAACAGGTTGGGAAATGCCCATTTTAATTAAAGCCTTGATAGATGGAATTTCTGACGAAAAGATTCTTCATGAATGGGTGAGCATTGCCCCACAAATTTTGTTAAATGATAAGCTACAAGCAAGAGAAATTGGTGCAAAACTAGATAACCAGCGAGATGAATGGATTACCACTGATTTAAGTGGTTGGCTGAGTCTGCATAAATTTTATCCAGCTGTAGTAGAAAAAATAAAATTAACTATTGACAGTGGAGTTAAACTATACATTGTGACAACTAAAGAAGGGCGTTTTGTACAAGAGTTGTTGCAACAGGAAGGAGTAAATTTACCACCAGAAGCAATCTTTGGGAAAGAAGTTAAGCGCCCCAAATATGAAATTTTGCGAGAATTAATTCAGTCATCAGAAGACAAATCTGTTAGTCTCTGGTTTGTAGAAGACAGACTCAAGACATTACAGTTAGTCCAACAGCAAGCAGACCTTGAGGATGTAAAACTTTTCCTTGCAGACTGGGGCTATAATACCCAAGCAGAAAGGGAATCTGCTCAAAACGATCCGCGAATTCAGTTGTTATCACTTTCTCAGTTTGCCAAAGATTTCTCAGCTTGGCTTTAATATATTAAATATTGAGTGAAAAAGAGACGTAGCAGTGCTACGTCTCTACAATGATTCTGAAGAATGCATATTTAACTTCTGACGTATTTATATAAATCAAAGATGTATTTTGTCAATTTAGGTGAAATAATAACTCACAAGTATTCACTCCTCACTTCGCACTTACTTTTATGCTTGACCTAACAAAACTGGCGCGGCAAATGCAGGGTTTAAGTCAGCATCTTACCTTAGAAGCTGCTGCCAGTCGTCAGCGTTTAGAACTGGCACAACAACATTTAAAAAATGCTTACGAGTCTCAACAAGATTTAATCGATCGCCAGGAAAAATGGCGCGATCGCATTCTCTTTGCTAATGCTACCCCAATCGAGCCACTAGAAACTTGCATTGATATCCCAGTTCCGCCAAAAATTCATACTGTCATCGCTACCGATGGTTCGCAAATTGCCCCCAACCATCATGAAATTGCTTACTGTTATCTGCTAAATATTGGTAGAGTCGTCTTACACTACGGACAAAATCGCCATCCGCTACTCGATAGTTTGCCAGAAGTATTTTATCGCCCAGAAGATTTATATATGTCTCGGCAATGGGGAATTAGAACCGAGGAATGGATGAGTTTTCGCCGCACTGCTTCAGAAACAACGGTGTTAGCAGAACTTGCGTGTAGTGCAGCACAAGCGGAAACGCCAGCGCTAGCGATGGTAGATGGTTCGCTAATTTACTGGTTTTTAGAACAATTGCCGATGGATGCACGCGATCGCATTTTACCCCCCATCCTAGAAGCTTGGCAGCAGATGCGTGATGCTAAAATTCCTTTAATGGGCTATCTTAGCGCCTCTCGCAGCATCGAAACAATGAACTTTTTACGGTTGTTGGCTTGTCCCCATCCAGCGCCAGACTGTAAAAGTCATTGCCCAAATCAGCTAGAAAAAGTACCTTGTAAAATTTTTGAACAGTTGCGAGATACTTCTGTTTGGGCAACCAGACTCAAACCAGGACAACGCAGTACCTTATGGCGCAGCAATTCCCCCATTCTCGAACTCTACGGCGATCAAACCATTTACTTTTGCTACGTCCACGTTGGTACCGAAATCGCCCGAATCGAAGTTCCGGCATGGGTAGCGGAGAATGCAACCATGTTAGACCAAGCATTGGGACTGATGTTAGCACAAGTGCAAAAAGGATATGGCTATCCTGTAGCGATCGCCGAAGCGCATAATCAAGCAGTAGTAAAAGGTGGCGATCGGGCGCGTTTCTTTGCCCTTCTCGAACAACAAATGATTAAAGCTGGCCTGAAAAATGTGGGAACTTCCTACAAAGAAGCCAGAAAGCGCGGGAGTATTGCTTAAAATAATTCGTAATTCGTAATTCATAATTCATAATTCATAATTTAATTCTTAACTACGAATTACGCCTTACCCTCCTAATACCTTAGCTACATCAGGACAACGACAGATAAAAATTTACGTAACACTTCTTATCTTAAATTTAAAATCTAAATGTTTGCTTTACAGCTTTTTAGGGAAACCTTTATTTAGTAGAGAAGTAAGTCAATAGCTAGCTTACTCAGTAAAAACTATTAGATACTTATTGGCTCTACATCAAGTTAACTACGTTTTAATTCGTAAGGAAACAGTCTTCACCAGAACTGACATTAGGTGAGTCTCTAGGTTGATATATCCTATCAAAATGGTTGTCCAACTTCACTAAAAAAACGTACTAACTTATTTAAGCTTTCTCCAAAAAGATTCATACCTAAAAAGCTGATGAAACTAGTGAAATCTGAGTACAAAAAACATGAAGAAAAATACTCTCGATTTTTTTCACTTTCTATAGATTTATTGTGTATTGCTAATTTTGATGGTTATTTTAAGTATTTAAATCCAGTATGGACAAAAACGCTAGGTTGGTCAATTGAGGAACTCGTTGCTAAACCATTTATCGAATTTATTCACCCTGAAGACCGTGAATTAACTATTGCAGCAGCCCAAAAAATTACACAATCTGTAGATGCAGTCAGCTTTGAAAACCGCTATCTTTGTCGGGATGGTTCTTATAAATGGCTGTCATGGAATGCGACTAGTTTCAGTGAAGAAAAATTAATTTATGCAGTAGCTCGTGACATCACTGCTAATAAACAGAATGAGATAGCACTAAAAAATTCTATCCAAGAATTAGAAGCTTTTAGATTTGCTTTAAATGCCCATTCACTGGTAGCTATTACTGACATAACTGGAAAAATAACCTATGTCAACGACCTATTTTGTGAAGTTTCTAAATATTCTCCAGAAGAACTTCTAGGACAAGATCATCGGATTATCAATTCTGGACACCACACAAAAGAATTTTTTACAAACTTATGGAAAACTATTGCCCAAGGAAAAATCTGGAAGGGAGAAATTCAAAATAAAGCTAAGGATGGAACTTTTTATTGGGTGGATACTCTAATCGCCCCAATGTTGAACCAAGATGAAAAGCCCTACCAGTATGTATCAATTCGTACAGATATTACACAGCGTAAGCTTTCAGAGTTAGCTTTGTTGGAGCGATCGCGCTTGTCAGTTTTGAGTGCAGAAGTCAGTTTAGCATTATCTCAAAGTGGCACACTTCCAGAAATTCTGCAAAATTGTACAAATACTATTTCCCAATACCTTGATATCGGCTTTGTTTGTATCTGGACATTTGAACGACAGACAAACCAGCTACAATTGCAAGCTGGCGTTCATTGCACAGATATTACTTGTAGTACTTTGAGCGATACTCAAGATTTCCCAGAACATATCGCTTTAGTCAATAATATTATTGGCTTAATGATTCAAAACCATCAAGCTATTTTTAATCAAGAACTATCTATTAATCATTCAGAAAAACTTGTAAATTCTACATTTTCAATTTCTAGATTTTCTGCTTATCCCCTAATAGTAGAGCAGCAAATAATCGGTATAATGGCTTTATTTAGCAAGCAATTATTTACCGAACCAACTCATAACCTATTAAATTGGATTGCTAATAATATTGCTGTAGCTATTGACCGAATCTGGGCGCGAGAAGAACTCCTCAGTCGTCGGGAAGCCTTGTTACTGCGTCTAGCTAGTCAAATCCGCAGTTCTCTTGACCTAGATATGATCCTAGAAACTGCTGTCAACGAAATTCGCAGCTTATTACAAATTGATCGTTGCTACTTTCTTTCTTATTTACCGCACCCATCCCAACCAAGCCTAACTATTACCTATGAAGCACGAAACCCTAACTTGGCAAGTATGTTAGGCAGTATTCCACTGCAAAAAAGCACTTTTTTGACTAAAAATCTTCTCTCTCAAGAGCTAATTTGCATCGAAAATATTAATAGTAAATCACAACTTGATTATGATATGGAAGAACTTTTAACTGAGTTTGGCATCACATCTCAACTAATGCTACCAGTTAAAAGTAATTCTGGGGAAATTGGGGCAATTGTGTGCAGTCATTGTAGTGGCGATCGCATTTGGAATAACAGTGAAATTAGCCTGTTAAAAGCTGTTTGCGATCAAATAGCGATCGCCATCGATCATGCACAACTTTATACCCAAAGTCGCACTGCTACTTTAGAAGCTCAAACTCAAGCTGAAAAACTCACCGAAACCTTGCATAAATTGCAACAAACTCAATCTCAACTGATCCAAAATGAAAAAATGTCTAGCTTAGGACAATTAGTCGCTGGAGTTGCTCATGAAATCAACAATCCAGTTAATTTTATTCATGGTAACTTAACCTATGCTAACGAATACTTTCAAGAGATGTTAACTCTCCTGCACCTTTATCAGCATCACTATCCTCAACCGGAAGTAGAAATTGAGGATTTCGCTAAAAAAATTGATTTAGAATTCCTTACTAGTGACCTTTCTCAACTCCTAGCCTCGATGAATATGGGTACTAATCGTATCTGTGAAATTGTTTTGGGATTGCGAAATTTTTCTCGTCATGATGAAGCGGATAAAAAATTAGTTGATATTCATGAAGGAATTGAAAATACGTTATTAATTTTGCATCATCGCTGGAAAAATAATGGAATTGGCTTAGATATATCTATAATTAAAGAATATGGTGATTTGCCTCTAGTTGATTGTTATGCTGGGCAGTTGAATCAAGTATTTATGAATATTTTAACTAATGCAATCGATGCCTTAGAAGAGTCAATGGTCAAGATAAAAACAAATCATAAACCGCAAATTGTAATTCGGACTGAAATTTTAGAGAGTAAATTTGTTGTTATCCGAATTGCTGACAACGGATTAGGAATGGTAGAAGATATTAAAAAGCGGTTATTCGATCCATTTTTCACCACAAAACAGGTAGGTAAGGGAACAGGTCTAGGACTGTCAATTAGCTACCAAATTATAGTAGAAAAACATGGTGGAATTTTGAATTGTCTATCAGAACCAGGAAAAGGCACAGAATTCTGGATTCAAATTCCAATTTAAAAATACTCTACGTTTAAAATGAGTTTAGAACTTTTTCATGTCCAAACCAACACTGCTTTTGAGTTACTACCAAATACTGCGGTGTTTCATATCGGTAAACCCAATGACCAAATTCCGCCGGATATTAATGTTTCCAACTTGCCAGATGCAGATGTAGTGTCTCGCATCCATGCACAGATTAAAATCTACAAAAATAATTACTTTATTGAAGATTTAGGAAGTTCTAATGGGATATTTGTCAACAACATTAAATTAGAACCTAGAACACCCTGCCAAATTAATTTAGGAGATAAAATAGACCTTGGTCAAGGAGAAAAAGTCACGTTTATATTTCAAGATCGGATACAACATCAACAAAATCTTCTTCCTCTTGCAAGTTCCACAAAAATGCAGGCTCAAATTGCTGTTAACAATAGACAACCTCCAGTCAAGAAGACAAGCAAGTATATAGGCTTGGCTTTGATGATTGCAGGGATCATCATTTTAACTGCAAATATTCGTGTTGGTATATTTTTTGGTATTCCTGGTTTATTACTATGTATTTCCGGTATTTTTATCCTTTTTCAGCAGCGAATAAACCCTAACTTAGGATGGATTTTGATAGCGCTAGGAATTGTAGTCATAGCTTTTACTGGTAATGTATTTGCGTCAGTTAATCTTTTAGTTGTTGTGGCATCATCTGTGTTATTTTTCGCAGGATATCAACTTTTGAATACTGGAAAAATCTTAAATTATGATTTGCGAGCGCTCCAGGAATTAATTAAAAAATAACTATCCCACTTCTCTGCGAATGGCATGATTCATTGAGTTTATTTGCGATGCATGAAACGATGGAGGCATTGAGCTATGAATTATATGTACATCCCTGACAACGGAGTTTAGGGGGTCTAGTCCGTAGGCAAGGGGTACTGAGGATGCAAAGACACGGAGAACTTATCCTCTCCACAATGCCACTTGCTGTTTAACTTCCCTCATATCCAAATAATCGTTAGCAAAAGCTTTCCATAAAAGTGGATGAGGAATAAAACCATCATATTTTTGAAGTTCTGGTGCTTCTGAAGTACTGACTAAATCTTCTGAAGTAATTCTTTGTTCACATAATGAAGTAATTTCACGATAAAGATATTTAAATTTATCCTTGCCTAATTTAATTGTCAAATAATAGGGATTTACTCCACCAATACTTGTAATTTCCAACGATTCCCGACAGTATGAGTTTAGTAATCTTTCTAAGGTGCGATAAGCAACCGTACCCATCCAAGGAAAAATACAGCATTTACCTTTTTCTAATTGTAAAATATTCTGCTTATCTAATCCAACTTGCTGCGCCATTTGGCGAACTTGACTTAAACGTTGCAAAGCATTTTTTTGCAAGTAACTATACTCAGCATTCTCAAATAAAACTTGCTGCATTCGTTGCAAAACTTTGCTATGTATAGTCCCACCACCACCACGCCAATAAATACTAGATTTACCCTCAGCTTGTTTAACAAAAATAGCCTTCTTTTTAAAGTCAACTTCTACTACTTCCCAAGTTCTCCCAGCTAAAGCAAATTGATTGCCAACAGGAAGTGGCGTGACGATACTGCCAATTTCTGTTGAACCTTGCTTAACAATATATTCTTGCTGTTCAGCGAATACAGCATAAAACTGAAATTTTCTCACCACCTTTTCTCCTACCAAACCCAGGATTAATTTACCTTGTTCAGTCTGCTGAATATGACCAATATCAATTAAATAGCGTAGTAATAGTTGTAAATCCTCTTTAGAAATGGCAGCAAAAGGTGGCAGACTAAAAATTTGTTTAGCTAGAGCATTAATTGAAATTTCCCCTGCTGCTGTTAAAATACTCATTGTTTGGTGATAAAGCAAACTCAAAGGATATTTAATTGGTCTAATTGGTTCAATCCATTGTTCCTCTAAATAAAGTTGAATTATCGCAATACACTGTAAAAGTTGCCAGGGGATTTGTTCTGGCAGAGAAGCTTCTGATAATGGCTTATCTTCAGCGCAGACAAAACGCATATCAGCAGCTTCACCTCTTCTACCACTGCGTCCCAAGCGCTGTAAAAAGCTAGCTACAGACAAGGGTGATTCTAATTGAATCACTCGCTCTAAATGACCGATATCTATGCCTAATTCTAGAGTCAGAGTAGCGGCGGTAACAGCTGGGCTGTTGGGTTCACGCATCGCATTTTCAGCAGCTTGTCGTAAACTAGCAGATATACTCCCATGATGTACATGATATATATCTGGTAGTCCTTGTGCTGCGGCAATTTTTCGCAAAGATGCAATTACAGATTCGGTTCGTGTGCGATTATTAGCAAATATCAGGCATTTGCGAGACTTGCTGAGGTTAAAAATATATTGTTCATCGTCTGTCGTCTCTGATTCATCTACTTCATCAGTAATATAAAAATGTTCTACAGCTAGTTTTATCTGGCGTTTTATACCATCAATTTTTGGTGTAATAACTGGCTTATCTGTTCCTGAACTCAACCAATCTTCAGCTATTGAGTAATCACCAAGAGTTGCCGACAAACCAATACGACGCGGTTGTTTTTGCGTCAACTTTGCTAAACGTTGCAATTGGCAAATAATTTGGCAACCGCGTTCTGAACCCATAAAGGCGTGAATTTCATCAATTATTACAAACCTTAAATCACCAAATAAGCGGAGTAAATCGTTATTTTTGTTAATTAGCAAACTTTCTAGAGATTCTGGGGTAATTTGGAGAATACCTTGCGGATTCTTTAAAAGCTTATTTTTTCTAGTTTGCGAAACATCGCCGTGCCAGTGCCAAACTGGAATATCTGCTTCTTTGAGTAAGTCGTTGAGACGCTCAAATTGATCGTTAATTAAAGCTTTGATTGGACTAATGTATAATGCGCCAATTGTGGCAGCAGGGTTTTCATGTAATAAAGTCAAAACTGGTAAAAAAGCTGCTTCTGTTTTACCAGCAGCAGTTGCAGCAGTAACTAGCAAGTGAGCATCAGTGTCAAATATAACTTGACAAGCGGCAATTTGAACTGGTCGTAATTCAGTCCACTGGTGATGATAAATATATTCTTGGATGAAGGGTGCAAGTCGGTTAAACGCATCGCTCATATTTTTTATGGATAAAAGTGTTAGTAAAACTACTCCTTGGTATTTCAGAGAGTTCCATGCTTGGAATTACCGATTTCTAAAAGCGATCGCTACCCTTAAATTTCTGCCGTAGAGATTCCACAACAAGAGCATTGGTAGCAGAAGTTCCACCTACTATGTCATATATGGAGATTGTTGCTTAATTATCTTATGTCTATTCAAATCTACGGAATTCCCAATTGCAGCACTTGCAAAAAAGCTTTGACATGGCTCCAACACAACAATATTGACCATGAGTTTATCAACACCAAAGATACTCCGCCGACTCGTGAGATGATTCAAAACTGGGTAAAGTCTTTGGGTTTTGCTCCCATGCGAAACACCTCCGGTCAATCCTACCGCGCTTTAGGAGATGAAAAGAAGACTTGGGCTGATGAACAGTGGGTTGATGCATTCACTCACGATGCAATGCTGCTCAAACGTCCACTTTTCGTCAAGGATGGAACAGCTGTGTTGGTAGGTTTTAGAGATGAGGGAATAGTTCGAGAAAAATTAGATTTAGCTTAAAGAGTTCTAAGCGTTGAGTTTCCCGATAGTTAAAACTAGGGAAACTATATTATTATTGGCGATTATTATAGCGTTTCCTAATAAAACAAATAGCCCCCTGCCACGAGACAGCGGGGAGGGGGTTGGGAGTTGGGTTCAGTACCTACTTAACCGAGAATCGGTCGCGATCGCCTTTTTAGATTTGGTGCGATCGGAAGCCGATAGGCCCTTCACCAGAATATGTTGTGGTTCCAGTTAAGGTCTTCCCACCATCATTAGATGTAACGTTGAGCGCTACTACATTCTGTCCCACACGACTGCCGATTAGCCAAGTTCCACCAGGATTCCACGGCGCTGTATTACCACCCCACTGGTTTTCTACTGTGTAGTTGTTGCTGCCGACAATGTTACCTTTAAAGCCGATAGGGCCTTCACCAGAATATGTGATAGTTCCACTCAGGGTTTTACCATCGTCGTTCGATGTAATATCGATCGCAACAACATTTTGATTCGATCGAGAGCCAAGTACCCAAGTTCCACCAGGATTCCACGAAGCAGATGAGCCTCCCCATTGGTTTTCCACATTATAGACACGGCCATCAACAGCAGCACTCTTAAAACCAATGGGGCCTTCACCAGAATAAGTGATAGTTCCAGTCAGGGTTTTACCGCCGTCGCTGGATGTAATATCGATCGCAACAACATTTTGATTTCCGCGAGAGCCGAGTACCCAAGTCCCGCCGGGATTCCAGGGAGCAGATGAGCCTCCCCACTGGTTTTCTACGTTGTAGTTGTCGCTCCCAGTTAAGGTAGCCTTAAAACCGATGGGGCCTTCACCAGAATATGTCGTGGTTCCAGTAAGTGTCTTGCCGTTGTCATTGGATGAAACTTTGAGTTCGACAATGCGCTGATCTCCTCTAGCTCCAATTATCCATACTCCACCAGGATTCCACGGAGCAGAGGCACCACCCCACTGATTTTGTACATTGTATAGATTATTAGCATTAGTTGTTGTTGTAGTTGTCATTTTTTTTCTCCAAATTTTGATCGTTGAGTCAAAATGAATCTGTAGAAATCCGATGCGATCGCGGAAAAAACTACGCACAATTAACACTACCTTTGCCAATTTGCAAGGCTTGACGTAGAACAAGCCTAGACACCAAACGCTTGGCAAAAGTATTGTTAAGCAGCAAGTATTAGTCTTTTATCCTGCCGTCGTTATACTAATACGAACGTAGTTAAAATTACAAGCAGATTTAATAAATTTTTAATAGAAATGTATTTTGCTTTACCAAGCGAGCCATGACAGAGTTAAGGGATTTCCAAGAAATAAATTATCCAAATAAACGTAGGCGCATTCGCAAAGCGTCTGTCTGCGACACGCTGCGTTCTCGTAGAGTAGCCGCTTCTCTACGAGAACGCCAAAGGCGAAGCCGCAGGCTACCACAGAGGCGCAGAGAACACAGAGAGAATTTTTGCGTCAGTTTTGGGATATTTTTTATTTGGAAGTCTTTTAGTAAATCAATCTTTGAGTACAGTCCGGTGTATCAGTTATATTTATACTTGCGATCGCTTTTGTAAGTACTTTGGAAAATTTTGTCGATTTTTACTCCTATTGACTCAATGCAGATTAACATCCGTCAGTCAAACTGAAGTAATAGGGCAAGTATATAAAGAGGCAAAAACCATGAATAAGCATAAGGAAACATTACGTGTCATCCTTGCTATATGCATCATTGTCGTTGGAGTAACACACTTTGTTGTTCCACAAGAATATGTCAAAATTGTGCCGCCGCCACTACCTTACCCTTTAGGATTAGTTTATCTCAGTGGCTTTTATGAAATTTTGGGTGGTATCGGGTTATTAGTTCCGCCTGTAAGTCAAGCTGCTGCTTGGGGACTTATTGCGCTTTTTATTGCTGTTTACCCAGCGAATATTTACATGGCGGCTAATCTGATTAAGATTGAACATATACCAAACTCACCTTGGGTACACGTAGTTAGACTTCCTCTTCAAGCTGTTTTAATTGCTTGGGCTTGGTGGTATACAAAATCTTCGTTTGGGGAAAAACAAGCTTCGATCGTTCCTAAGTCATTGATTCCCAAGGAACTAGAATGAGAATAAGTGCGTTTTTTATATCTGAATCATGCGCCTTACAACTTTATTTGGAATAACACTCTCGTTAGCAATAGGCATTGGAGAAGTTACGCTTCCGGTGGCTCAAGCCGTGCAGCTTAGAGATGGCCTAGTCTATTTTGTTCAACCGCCAACACTTGTTAACGCGACAACTACTTACAAAGAGGTGAATGTCTGGGGCGCAACTTACTACTTCACTATCAATGTGCCGGAAAATGCTGGAGAATCCCTCCAGAAGGTAACGATCGCACAAAAAGAGGGGTCAGAAAACATCCGCTACAATCTTGATGATACCCGTGCATTTGTCGGAAAACGCGATCGCAAAGAAACGCAACTGAAACTAGGCCCAGTCACAAACGACCGCAAGACACGCACGGTTTCTGTAAACTTTGACCCACCTGTAACTCCAGGACAGACAATTACCATCGCCCTCCGCCCTGTAAGTAATCCCAGCTTTTCTGGTGTTTACTTATTGGGTGTTACTGCATTCCCTGTGGGTGAAAAATCTCACGGTCAATTTCTTGGCTTTGGACGGTTTCAGTTTTATAGCAATAGAGGAAGTTGGTGGTTCCGATAGAGGGAATAGGAATGGGGAATATTTTCTATAAGTACGGCGTTGGGAATGGGTGTGGAAATATTTGTGAGATGTGTGGAGAAATTGAGTAGGTGTAAATTAGCTGTTTTTTTTACCCTGTTTAATTTACACCCAACTTTCCCAAGAATTTAAAAATCTCTGAAACTTTTATAGATTACAGTTTACAAGTCTGGAGGTGGTAAAAGAAAAGACATAACATAATAAAACGTAACCCAGTACTATAAATTCTAATATCAAAAATTGATGGGAGATGCCCTCGTGGGGCAGCTAGGGAAAAGTTGTATTTATCTAAGGGCAGCCAGCCATCTTCCTTGCACCAGCCCACGCGATCGCCCAAAAGACGTTCTGTTTCATAATCTACTTTGCCACCGCATTCTAGCCAAATGCGTTTTTGTACGCTAAAGCCAAAATGACCATTGCTGTATTTTACCCACAATTGGTCAATTGTGCGTAAGTCTGTGCAGGGAAATTTTTCTATGGATTTTTCGTCAAGCCAGCCTTGCTGCTCTCTTTTGGCTGCTTTAAGCATGACTCTGGTGGTTTCTTCGTCTGCTGCTTTCCATTGACCCGCTTTGAGTAAATTCTCTAGGTTTTGGTAATTAACCCCTACATCTGAAGCTAATATCAATACTTCTATACTCACTTCTATACTTTTAATTTCTACAAAATACCTCCCCTGTTGCGAGAAGGAAAGTAAATTCAACCACTCTTCCATTGTCTGGGGTCGATCTTTTGCCTCTAATGCCATGCCTTGCAGAATCGCTTCATTTACAGCATCACTAAGACTAGGGACAAGTTGCTTTGGTGGTACTAATTCCTCTTGATCGTACTTGCGATCAAAGGAATTGGTGGGGCATTGTCCAGTGATGGCATAGTACAAAGATCCAGCTAAACAGTAGACATCAACTGTTGAGTGACGAATCCCTTTGCGTGTTAACTCATAGGGCGCAAATACCCTGTTACCAAAAGACCTAGATAGGGTACTCGGTGGGGACATATCGCTGGCAATACCAAAATCTATCAACACCGCTTTGCCTGAGTTAGGAATCCCTGAATTAAAGTTGAGCATAATATTAGAAGGAGTGACATCAAGATGTAAAACTCCTTTTTTATGTACATCTACCAAGGCTAAACCCATTTGGCGGATGTATTTTATAGCTTCAGTTTCAGGTAATTTCCCTTGGCGTTGCACGTATTCCCATAAACTCTCGCCTGTTATATATTGCATTTCTAAGCAGTAGCGACCATCTTTTTCAAAAAAGTCGAATACTTGCACAATATGAGGATGTGAGTCTGTACAACACATTGCTAGCATCTGTGCTTCTTTTTTGAAGCGTTCAACATACTTGGGATAATCTGGATCTCGTTGGACGCTAATGTTAGGGGTTTTGATGACAACTCGGCGGTTTAGCTTGGTATGCATTGCTTGGTAGGTAAGTGCAAAACCACCACCACCCAAGTATTTTTCTATTTTGTATTTGCCGTTGTATATTAGCTGTCCGTCTTGCCAGAACATACGCCCAGATTTATTAATGGCTAATGTTGATTGTGACACGCTTTTTCTGAGTTCTCGTGGTTGGCGTTGCTGAATAAGCTCACGCAGAGGCGCAGCACTTCGACTACGCTCAGTGACCGGCGCAGAGAGGAAGGTTGAAGTCTTCTGGCTACTGCTGAACCAACTATTGGAGTCGCAAAAGCAACTAATGTGACTTGAAAACTAACTATTGGAGTCGCAAAAGCTACTAATGCGACTCTAAAACTAACTATTGGAGTCGCAAAAGCAACTAATGTGACTTGAAAACCAACTTTTGGAGTCGCAAAAGCAACTAATGCGACTTGAAAACTAACTACTGGAGTCGCAAAAGCAACTAATGCGACTTGAAAACCAACTTTTGCGTAAGTCTAGCCTAAACCTCGTTTATCTTGAGAACCGTAGTTTTGTAGTTTTGTAGGTTGGGTGCAGCGATCGCCATTGGTGTTAACTTAAGTTCAAACGCTTATCCCACAGGCGTTTTACCCCCCTTAATCCCCCCCGATATATTGGAAAAAAGGAATCTGGTTCCCTCCCCTTTACAAGCTACGGTGTATACACAAGTCTTCTAGAGTTGCGCCACAGGCTTTTGATCCCCCCAACCCCCCTTAAAAAGGGGGGGCAAAAAGCTCTCAAAGTCCCCCTTTTTAAGGGGGATTTAGGGGGATCTAGGACGATTTTGGTTTTCTAGAAAGATGTGTGTACACCGTAGCCCCTTTATAAGGGGAGGGTTAGGGTGGGGTGAGGCAGATCGTGATGGAAAGCCAGAGAACTCAATATCACGTCTTGACAAGGGTTTCAACGTTAAGTTGACACCAATGAGCGATCGCGTAACCCAACACAAATAAGGTGGTAATGTTGGGTTGCGTTCCACTCCACCCAACCTACATAAATATATCTTTTAAAAAACTCTAGATTTCAACATAGATGAAGTTTATTACCTATTTTGTGGTTTAGCGGAAGATGATGGCGTTTGTTGTGTTGGGGGATTGATAGGTGCTGATTTGTCTGGGAACCAATCTTTGAATAAATCTGTGCCGTCTTTGACTCCTGATATCAAGGCTGCGAATAATGCTAATACACCCATAATCTCTAATATCCACGCCCACAAGGGTTGTGTCCAAGGAACTTTGGGAAGAGAAAAACCTGCTGTGTTTAAACCCAATTCTTTTAACCAGTCTTCCACTGTTTTGGGACGGTTATCTGGTTGTAGTTCCATTGCGTGGAGAATGGCTTGATTGACGCGATCGCTAATCTGATCGTTCAATTCGTTAGGTGGAATTAAACGCTTATTGTTATCTTGGCGCTCAATAGCACTTTCTGGCAGTTTTCCTGTTAATAAAAAATATAAAGTTGCCGCAAGAGAATAAATATCAGTCCAAGGTTTACGTCGCGCCTGTTGTCTAGGAGAGTTGGAATACAGTTCAATTGGTGTAAATTTGTCAACTAAGTTACCGCGACTTGACACTGGGTTATCAACAAATCTTCGTGCTAAATCGAAGTTTATCAAAACAACCTGATGCGTACCCGCCCGCAAAATGATATTTTCTGGTTTCACATTTCGATGCAAAAATCCTTGTTCATGCACTACGATGAGTGCTTTTCCAATTTGTTGGATGTAATCTAAAGCCTCTTTTTCAGGGAGAAATACTCGCGGTTGGACAATCTTGGCTAAATTATCTCCTTGAATATACTCCATGACCATGCATTTTAAATCACCTTCCTCGAAGGTATCAATGACTTGGACAATATTCGGATGTTTGCATATTGCTAGTTTACGGGATTCATCTGCAAAACCTGATTTTAAGCGATCGCGGTCTTCGTTACTTAATTGATTCAGCAAATTGGAATCCAATGTTTTAATTACAACATTCTTGCCATCCCGATCCTCAGCAAGATAAGTAATAGCGAAGTTCCCTTGTCCTAACTGTTGTTTAATTTCATACCGATCGCGGTGTAACTTTTGTCCAGATGCCCAAGTCATTAGTTGATTATCTCAGAGACTTGTATTAATTTTTGCATATAGCCATTCTCCTGTGGATGTAATACAGCTTCTCTCAACAAACGTTCTGTAGCTTGCACCCTGACATCTAAATAGTGAAGCTGTTATGCTTCAAAAAATGTAATATGACGCGATCGCAAAAGTTGTGTTATAAAAACGGGCAAAGTCTTACAAAATACGAAAATCTTTACTGTGAAGCTTTTTCGGTAAATGCGTAATTTCTACATCAATGGCATCAAATGCTACTGTAACTAATCGAGCTTTAGCGTTTAATCATCAGTAATCTTTAAAAAATTGAAAAAATAATGTTAAGTATACCTATTAACTTAAATTTACCTCGTATACCCCATTTAATAACTTCCTTACCTGGGCCTCGCGCTCAAGCAATTGTACAACGCGATCGCGCCGTAACTTCTCCTTCTTATACCCGCGATTACCCGTTAGTTGTATCTCGCGGTCAGGGCTGTATGGTGGAAGATGTGGATGGCAATGTATTTCTGGATATGACCGCAGGTATTGCCGTTACCGCCACCGGACACGCTCACCCGGAAGTTGTCAAAGCAATTCAAGAACAGTCGGAACGTCTGCTGCACATGTCAGGGACAGATTTTTATTATGAGCCGATGGTGGAACTAGCGGAACAATTAGCAATTCGCGCTCCCTTTCCCCACCCACAAGGTAATGCAGCATTTCCCGCAAAAGTATTTTTCACAAATTCCGGGGCAGAATCGAACGAAGGAGCAATCAAACTAGCTCGATATTACACCAAGCGATCGCTAATCGTAGCATTCTTAGGTGCATTTCACGGACGCACTTATGGGGCAATGTCTCTCACTGGTTCCAAAGCAGTGCAGCGAGCTAATTTTGGGCCTTTAGTTCCTGGGGTAACTCATATCCCTTATGGCACTCACGCAAGTTTAGATTACTTGGAAAAACAGCTATTTGCGACAATTTTACCACCGCAAGAAGTAGCAGCGATCGTCGTCGAAGCAATTCAAGGAGAGGGTGGGTATATCGTACCTGAAGATGGTTTCTTGCAGCGAATTCGGGAGATATGCGATCGCCACGGTATTCTGATGGTAGTGGATGAAGTGCAAGCGGGGATGGGGCGGACTGGTCGCTTATTTGCGATCGAGCATTGGGGTGTGATGCCTGATATCATTACTACTGCTAAAGGTATCGCCAGTGGTTTGCCATTAGGAGCGATACTTGCCAGACCAGAGTTAATGACTTGGCCTCCCGGTTCTCACGCTACTACATTTGGCGGTAATCCCGTAGCTTGTGCTGCTGGTATTGCCACATTGCGACTGCTAGAAAGTGGTTTGATGAGCAACGCTACCCAAATGGGAGAATTATTACAAGCTAGTCTTACCGAGTTGCATCAAAGATTTCCGAGAGTATCGCCGCCACGAGGTAAGGGTTTGATGGTAGCGGTAGATTTATTGGATGAACAGGGTAATCTCGATCATAAATTACGCGATCGCATTATTCAAGAAGCTTTTTTACGCGGTTTATTATTGCTAGGTTGCGGTAAAGCAGCAATTCGTTTCTGTCCACCTTTAGTTATTGACAGCGACCAAATTCAAATCGCCCTTCAGATTATCAGCGATATTTTAAGTTCTTAAAATATTAGGGGGAATAAGGGAGAAATAACCAGTGCTTAATGTCCAATGACAAATAACAAATGACAAATAAAATAGCCCTTGATTTATGGAAATTACTTTGGCAAGAATACAGCGCCAGGGTAAATCATGCTCGTACCTACCAGCAAATGATTACTGCTGCGGGTGGAACGGTCGCCAACGACCACATCGCCTTTCGGTCTTTGCGTTTATTAGTAGATACTCCACAAGGTAAACTTAACTTAGGAATTGACTACCTTGGACAACTTGCAGAAGCTTTGGGTTATGTGGCGGCTGGAGAGTATACTTTTGCTCAAACCCATTTGTACGCCCGTCATTATCGTCATTCACAGCAAGAGGAATTTAACTTACCCAAGCTGTTTATCAGCGAGTTGATTGTCGATGAATTGCCTGATAATATTGCCCAACTCATCTCTAAAACAGTATCTTCAATCCCAGACAAACTGACCTCAACCCTTACTCTTCTACAAAAAGACGCAGACTTGGAAACCATCGCCAAACAACTCCAGCAAGTCTTCACCCGCCCCTGGCAACCTCCGCATCGTTTGATTGTCGAAGAGGTGAATCAGGTTACTCAGTATGGGGCTTGGGTGTTGCTGCACGGATATGCTGTCAACCACTTTACAGGCTACGTCAACGGACAGAATACTCCAGAATATCCAGACATTGATACTACCGCCAATGCTTTGGCTAAACTGGGTGTACCAATGAAGGCAGAGATAGAGGGAAATGTTGCTTGTGGTTTGCGGCAAACTGCAACTCAAGCAGTAACAGAAATGGTGACGGTGTTAGATGATAACAGTGGTGTAGAAATTCAGATTCCTTGGACTTACGCCTATTATGAAATTGCCCAGCGCTATCTAATAGATGTGGAACCTGGAAAGCAGATACTTTTCGATGCTTTTTTAGGAAGTAATGCCCAGCAATTGTTTGAAATGACTCGTCTATCTAAATAGCCCAGAGTTGTTAGTAAAGGATTCAATTTCAAAGTTACTAGCTAGTAGTTTCGTGTATTGAACAAACTATGCTTGCAAGACAAAATCTGATGCCGTGAGAGTTGGCGCACCAGTTATCGTTGCAAATAGACCACCACTGCCAAAACCAGAGGCGCTGCCATATTGTTAGTAAAACCTATATGAAATGAGTTGAAGGAGAAAACAGTCGTTTTAGACATTACTTAGCTCGGCTACATCGTAAAACTTTTTGTTATTCTAAGTCAGAAGAAATGCTGAGACACTCTATTCGACTGGTCATACATTATCTCAAGTATGGTTCAGTGCCACTCACGATGTGAGGTACAAGTCTTATTTCCGCGATCGCCTGATATCATGTCCACTTGATTGCTTATTAAACCCAAAGAACCCCACCCCGCCAAAGCTACGCTTTGTCTCCCCTCCCCGCAAGCGGCTATCCATTACCCGGATCTTTCTCAACATTTACGAGAGTATTCACTCACGCTTTTTCTAACCCTGATTCGTTCGTCGTCAATTCTCAATAAAAACCTAATTTTAGCGAGAAGACTAAGAGCCAATCTGTCAAGTATGTTTGACACCTCAGTGTTCAAGATGCCTACAAAACAAGCGTTTCAAGATTGTAAAGAAAGATGTGACTAATGGATAGCCGCAAGCGGGGAGGGGTTGGGGGTGGGGTGTAATGACTGTGGTTAGCATAACTAATTATGCGGACATGATATGATTCATATTTTGATTCAGCAACGCCGTTTTTTCTATTCTCCATGACCTCAATTAAGGCTTGAATGATTAGGTCAACTGTACTAATCTAGTTTCAATTCAACTAAAAAGCGGAGATAAATTATGATCGATCATACTGGTATCGTTGTCAGTGATTTTGAGCAAAGCAAGTCCTTTTATGCTGCGGCATTAAAACCAATTGGACTGTTACTCATTGCAGAGAATTCAGCCTCTACCACTGGAAGTACCGATATTGCTGGTTTCGGTCAGCCGCCAGAAGCTGAATTCTGGCTTACTCACGGTAATCCTGGTTCTGTAAGAGTTCATGTAGCGTTCAGAGTTCACAACCATGCTGCTGTTGAGGCATTTTACAACGCAGCTTTAGCTGCTGGTGGACAAGACAATGGTGCGCCTGGTTTTCGGACTCAGTATCATCCTAACTACTATGCTGCTTTCGTTCTCGATCCAGACGGATATAATATTGAAGCAGTCTGTCATGAGCCTAAATAAGCAGCATTTTCCCTTTGGAGATAAGGGACAGGGGGTTAAAAACATGAGTCCCTTTTACCAATTGCCAAATACTTTAAGAAGCTGTAAAAGGCATTGAGACAGGATATTTGTAGAAACCTGCATTTCGGGTCTCACTAATACTTTATTTCTCGTTACCGAACAAGGCTTAATATCTCTAAGGCACAATTGAAGTCACAAGCAGTCAGGGCTGGATAAGTTTTACAATCCGCCTGCCATTAACAGTATCGAAGTGAACGGCGTTATACTTAAGCTCGCATTCATAATTTTATTTAAAATATTGCTACAAAATAAGCACTTATGAAATCTAAAGCTTCAGAAAAACTTAGAGTAGCGATCGCAAATGCACCTGTTTCGCTGTCAAATTAGCGATCGCACCCAAATATAAAAAAAAACTATGAAAATTCCTGATTTATTACTTGATTCCATGCTCTCCTGCACAACGATGGCCTGCACCAACGAACTGACACGCCTCAAAGCAGTGTATCAGTTTCAGGGTTTGGATGCTTTACCCAATCGGGCATTAGATGACTTAACAGCACTGGCAGCCGATCTGTGCCAAACTCCAATGGCACTGGTGAGTTTTATCGGAGCCGATCGCCAGTTGGTTAAGTCTAAGGTGGGAATCACATTAACAGAAATTCGCCGAGACTTCGCATTTTGTAACTACACCATTCGCCAGTCAGATGTCTTTGTGATTCCAGATACCTTGGCCGATCCCCGCTTTGCCACCAATCCCTTCGTTATAAATGCTCCCAATATCCGGTTTTATGCCGGAGTCTCCTTAGTAATAACTGGCGGTTGTGCCTTGGGTACACTCTGCGTCGTGGACATTGAACCGCGCGATCTGAGCCAGAAACAACGGAAAGGATTGCAGACACTCAGCCACCAAGTGGTAGCGCAATTGGAGCTAAAGCGCAACACCACAAAGCTGCGGCAAACGATCCCGGAAATCAAACAACTAAAACAGCAATTGATTACTCAGGAATTGGTTGGTCAACAAGATTCAATTCTGTTTAATCTGGCAAATCAAATTCGTAATTCTCTGGATCTGGACACGATTTTACAAACGGCAGTGAATGAGATTCATACTCTGTTGCAAGTCGATCGCTGTGACTTTGTGTGGTGTCTGCCCAACAAAGATCGGTTCAAGTTTATGGTGACTCACGAAGCGACTAACCCAGAGATTCAGATGGCGTTGGGGGAACTTTCCCTTGGGCCAGGCTCCGTTCTGGCAGAAACTATCTTAAATCTAGATATGCTACGGATTGAGGATGTTTCTACTACCTCAGAGGCACTCACCCCGGAGGATAGCGTCCTGCTGCATGAACTGGCAGTAACCTCGATGCTGTTGCTGCCACTGAGAACCCATTCTGGTCAATTGGGTGCAATTATTTGCCATCACTGTCGCGGTTCGCGCCAATGGGCTGATAGCGAAGTCCGGTTACTCAAAGCTGTCACCGATCAAGTAGCGATCGCTCTCGATCAGGCAGAACTGCTTGCCCAAACACGAGCAACCGCCTTTGCCGCTCAAACTCAAGCCACCTATTTAGGGAACGCCCTGAGCCAGTTGCAGCAAACCCAAATGCAACTGATACAGCAAGAGAAGATGTCGAGCCTCGGACAATTGGTAGCCGGAGTTGCCCACGAAATCAACAACCCGGTCAACTTTATTAACGGTAATATTGCTTATGCAACCAACTATGTTCGGGATTTGCTAGAACTATTGGATCTTTATCAGGCAACCTATCCCAATGGAACTGATGCTATTCAGGAAAAGATAGAGTGCATCGATCTTGATTTCTTGATGCAAGATTTGCCTAATCTATTGTCATCGATGCAAATGGGTGGAGAACGAATTCGGCAAATTGTCCTATCTCTGCGGAACTTCTCGCGCCTGGATGAAGCCGAGATGAAACCTGTGGATATCCATGAAGGGATTGAAAACACGTTGTTAATTTTGAAGAGTCGCTTGAAATTAACTAGTGCCAAGTTTGAGATTCAGGTGATTAAAGCATACGAAAATTTACCGCCTGTTGATTGTTATGCGGGGCAATTGAATCAAGTATTTATGAATCTTTTGGGTAACGCGATCGATGCCTTAGATGAAACGCCTAATCCGATCATTACCATTCAAACAGAACTTATTAGTAGAGAATCGGGTAGTTCCGATCTATCCCAACTCTCCCACGCAGATAATGTAGTGATTCGGATTCGAGATAACGGTTCTGGGATGACAGAAACAACCCAGCAAAAACTGTTCAATCCATTCTTCACCACCAAACCGATCGGCAAGGGAACCGGGCTGGGACTGTCCATCAGCTATCAAATTGTGGTTGAAAAACATCGCGGCATTTTAAAATGCTCCTCAGAACTTGGGAAAGGCAGCGAGTTCTTGATTCAAATTCCGGTTGAGCCACTGGTTAAAAATACTTAAAGTGTGTATAAAATTATCAAAATATCAATTATTCAAGTCTTACTTTGGGAATGCTAGAGTAAACGCCAACGATGATTGACTCATCGACTTGTAAAGTATGTCAAATGGTACGACAAGCTCACCGATTGTTCTTGCGCTTGATGACAGCCCTGTGATTCATCAAATGATTAAACGAGCGTTAGAACCGGGCTATCAAGTAATAACAGCTGCTAACGCGGTTGATGCCCTGTCGATCATTTATCATCAACGAATTTCAGTCTTGCTATTAGATGTGCAAATGCCGGATGTAAACGGGTTGGAGTTTTGCCGCACGGTGCGGAGCCTGCCCCAGTTTCAGCATTTGCCCGTGATTATGGTGACTTCTCAAGATTCCCCCTTCGACCGGGTGAAGGGTCATCTGGCGGGTGCGACAGAATATCTGATCAAACCTTTTGATGCTGAACAATTGCGAGAAACTGTACGAAAATTTATTTACACCTGACCTGCTTTTATTAAAACCCAAATGGAAAATTATTTAGAAACTTTAGTTGTGGGATACAGAGCTTATACCATTTCTTTGTGAGGCTCTACCAAACCCTTTTAACTTCTTTCTTTGCGTCCTTTGCGTCCTTTGCGGTTCGTTTTTCTTTCTTCTTTCTTGTATTTATACCAATTCAATTAATGATCGCAACACATCCTTGGGTAAAGACGCGATGAATCGCGTCTCTACAAATGGTCTATTTGTCGCATTCTTTTTTCAAATTAGTATTAAATATGGTTTAGCGCATCTTTATACAGAATTGGTATTACTTTAAAAAAGATGTTTAGAGTTCATGTAGCAGATTCGATTCAATAGCATGGGGGCAATTTCGCCGATCGCCAAAATATGTTGGGCGGCTCCCAGAGCGATCGCTTCTTTGGGCATCCCAAAGACAACGCAGGTTTGTTCATCTTGGGCAATGGTAGTGCCTCCGGCTTGGGCGATCGCTTGTAATCCATCTGCACCATCCCGCCCCATGCCAGTCAGCAAAATACCAACCGCCGATCGCGGATAGCAGGTGGCAACGGCTTGAAACAAAGCTGTGACGGAGGGACGATGCCCGGAAACAGCAGGGGTGCTAACAGTGGTTAATCGCCCTTGAGTGTTGAGTTGCAGGTGTTGTCGTTCGGGAGCGAAGTAGACAGTACCCGGTTTGGGAAATTCTCCCGGTTGGGCGATCGTCACGCGCAGGAAACATTCTGCTGCCAGCCAATCTACCAGTCCTTGCAGAAATCCTTCGCTGATATGTTGGACGCACAGAATGGGTACGGGAAAGTTGGCAGGCAGTTGTTTTAGGATCGTGTAGAATGCCTGGGGGCCGCCTGTGGAGGCTCCGATCGCCACGATTTTGGGCAGGGAAAAAGGGGAATTACGAATGGGGAATTGCGAGTTACTGATCGGTTTTGGGTTGAATGGTTCTGCCTTACTTTTGGGGCTAACAGGATGCGTTCTCGGTTCTACCGTCGCAGTTCGGGAAGTGTGGCGAGTAAAGACTGTAACCCCTGCCAGAACTTTGATCCGGTTGATTAATTCGTGCTTAACGTGTTCGTAGTCTGAAAGTGAGTCAATGCTGGGTTTGGGAAAAACATCCAAAGCACCCGCTTGCAGCAGTTTAAAAACATTGCGGGAATCTTCTTGAGTGTTGACGGAGGTGCTGATTACTAGAATCGGACGGGGATAGTCTGCCATAATCCGGCGGGTGAGTTCCAGTCCATCCATTTTGGGCATGTGTAAATCGGTGCAGATTACCTGGGGCTGTGCGGCTGGAATTCGCTCCAATGCTTCCACACCATTGGGAGCAGTTCCCACCACATCCACTTCCAGGGAACTCGCCAGAATCCGCTTGAGGATGGTTAAGGCGACGAGCGAATCCTCCACCAGAAAGACGCGAATTGGGGCAGAGTTTTTCATTAATTGATAGTAAGTTGAGATTTTACGAGAAAATTATTGTTTATTCATCCGAAAACCTCTACACTAACCGTTTGAGGGTTGACAGCAAGGCTTCTTGATTAAAGCTGCCTTTGATAATGTAGGCATTGGCTCCGGCTTCCGCACCCCGACGTTTATCTTCATCGCTGGCAAGGGAAGTAACCAGGATAATTGGAAGTTCGCTATATTCTTGATATTGGCGGATTTTGGCAGTTAACCCGAAGCCATCGAGATTTGGCATTTGCACATCGCTGACAACAGCATCAACGGCGTGCGATCGCAGCTTGTTAAATCCATCCAAACCATCCACAGCAGTAATCACTTGATAGCCTGCGGTTTCTAAAATCCGCTTTTCTTGCGTGCGTGTGGCAATAGAATCTTCCACTAATAAGACGGTTGGTTTTGTGGGTGCAAGTTGACGAGTTTGGGTAGAAGAAATAGACTGCGATCGCGATCGGGCTGACTTCACCAAATCCTGGGGATTCAGCACCATACACACATCTCCAGTGCCTAAAATTGTTGCTCCAGAAACATTGCGGACTCGTTTAAGTAACTGACTTTGGGGTTTAATCAGTATATCTTGCTCATCCACTAAGGCATCCACCACTACACCCAGTTGTGCTTGCCCAACCTGAAGAATAATACAAGAAAGTGCCGTTTCTTGAGTTAATCCAGATGGCATCGGGGGCAGTTCTAATAGATCGGCCAACTGCACAATCGAAATGGGTTGGCTATCCCGAATTATTGTGTCACGTCCCTCCAAGGGAAAAATCTCTTCTGACTTGATCAAGCAAGCGGTTTGCACAAACTCTACTGGGATGGCGTAAGGCATTTCGTTCACTTGCACAATCAAGACATGGGCGGTTGCCAAGGTGATACTGAGATTGACGCGCAGCGTACATCCCTGTCCGGGAAACGATTCTACCTGAATCGTACCTTTCAATTTCTCGACATTGGTTTGCACCACATCCAGCCCCACACCCCGCCCTGATACTTCTGTAACCAGGGGGGCTGTTGAAAACCCTGGTGCGAAGATCAACGCTTGGATTTGGCTGGGAGTCATTGCTGCTAATTCTTCTTCCCCGCAAATGCCCCGTTTCACTGCTATTTGTTTGATTCTATCCAGGTCAAGCCCCCGGCCATCATCACTGATTTCCAGCACAATGTTAGTGGGAGTCTGGTAAGCTTTGAGCCGAATCGTTGCCGTTGTTGGTTTACCTAGCCGTTCCCGTTCTTGTGGTGGCTCAATCCCGTGATCGATCGCATTCCGCAGGATGTGCATTAACGGATCTTTCATTTCTTCCAACAGGCGTTTGTCGGCAAGCGTGTCTTTGCCTTCTAGGATCAACTCCACCAATTTTCCCTGCTGCTGCGCCAAATCGCGCACCATCCGCGGGAAGAGGTTGAAAATCGTTGCAAAGGGCAGCAATCGCAGAGTACGAATGCCCTCTTCTAGATCGCTACTTAGTTGTTCCAGTCGGGTTGTGTCTTCCGAAAGGGAACTCTGCAAGGTTTTCACCAAATGGCCCAATTGCTCTAATCGTTTTTCAGAGTGATGATGAAAAGTTTCTAGACGTTGGTGGGCGACATCACCTTGTTGCTCTCGGCTGAACGCAAACCGATTAGTGAATAAATCTCGATTCCATTCTTCCCACAAATTGGCGATCGCTTCAATTTCTCCCAGCCGATGAGCAATCCGAATTTTGGTTACAGTTAACTCCCCTGCTTGCGTCATCAACGTATCCAGGTGGCGAGTACCAACGCGGATGGTTTCGATGCGGTAGCTAGAAGAGTGCTGAGTGCTGAGTGCTGAGTGCTGAGTGTGGAGTGTGGAGTGTGGAGTGTGGAGTGCTGAGTGCTGAGTGTGGAGTGTGGAGTGTGGAGTGTGGAGTGTGGAGAATGCAGAGAGGATCTTTTCATTCTCCGTATCCTCTTGTCCCCTTGTCCCCTTGTCCCCCTCATCCCCTTCATCCCCCTCATCTACCCCTGCTCCCCTTGCTCCCACACTTGCTCCCATCAATTCAGCCAGAACAGAAAAGGTATCAACCCTGGCAGGTTCTCCGGTGACAGCTTCATGAACGAGTTTGCGGATAGCGGCGATCGCATGAGCGAGGCGTTCGTAGGGTGAGTCTGTTGTATCATTGCCCAACGAGGATGCTGGGTTTTCTTGTTGCTTGAGTTGAGTCAAAATATGCTCAATTTGATGTGCCAGAGTGCCTACATCTTTGACTCCCAGCATATTGGCATCGCCTTTGAGAGAATGCGCCTCTCGCATCAAGGCTTCTAGGACAGCCAGATCGTCGGGATGGTTTTCCAAATGCAGCAATCCATCATCCAGGTTTTGCAGATGTTCTTCGCTGGCTACTTTGAAAACGTCTCTCAGTTCTTCATCATCGATCATCATAGTTTTAAGTAGTTAGGGGTTGAGCCAATACGGTTCGGATAAGTAGGGGGAGGCAGAGGGAGCAGGGGGAGAAGAGAAGCAGGGGGAGCAGGGGGAGAAGAGAAGCAGGGGGAGCAGGGGGAGAAGAGAAGCAGGGGGAGCAGGGGGAGAAGAGAAGCAGGGGAAGAGAAATTGCTTAATAATAACTCTCTTTCCTCCCCTGCCTCCCCTGCCTCCCCTGCCTCCCCTGCTTATCCAAACTGAGCGACTAAATAGTTGCCTTAAGTGCTTGCGCTGACTCGTTTAGTTGTTGAGTACCAGAGCGGATCTGGCTAATGCCACTGGCAGTTTCACGCGCAGCAATATTCAGGTCATTCATGGCAGAGACAATTTGCTGAATAGCGATCGCTTGCTGGTTGATATTGAGTGAAATCTGTTGACTGTTGATGACAATGTTATTCACTGCAACTTCTACACCTGCAAAGGATTCTGACGTTTCTTGGGCAATTCGCGTCCCTTCTTCCACAGTTTTAGTTCCTTCATGGGTGACAACGACAGTGATGCTGATGGCAGATTGAATGTCGCCTACCAAGGTACCGATCTTTTCGGTTGATTTTTTGCTCTGGTCTGCTAATTTGCGAATTTCAGCAGCGACAACGGCAAAACCTTTACCATGCTCCCCTGCTCGAACTGCTTCTACAGCCGCATTTAACGCCAGCATATTAGTCTGACTTGCCAACTCGCCCACCAAACCAGAGATACTGTCAATCTGCTTGGTTTGTTCATTTAAGCGTGTGATATGCTCCGCAATGGTTGCGACTTTCTGCTGTAGGGTTTCCATGCCCTTGAGGGTGCGTTTTACAGCTTCAGCACCGTTACCGGCAAGAGCCAACGCCTGCCGTGCGCCTGCTACCGCCGATTCTGCTTGTCCGGCTGACTGCTGCGATGAGGCTCCCAATTCATCGATGGTGATAGTGGTTTGATTGACAGAACTTGCTTGCCGAGTCGCAGTCCGTTCTTGCTGCTCAACCGCAGCGGCGATTTGATTGGTAGAGGCAGCCATTGTTTGAACAATTTGAGCAATTTTACCTGTCAACGGTTTAGCAATTTTGTTGCTCAGAAAAAATCCTAGTAAGATTGCCCCCAGAGGCCCAGCAATAATACCAGTAAGCACCCAACCTGTGGTCAAGCGGGTATCGTCACTGGCGGCTTTATTTGCATCTTCAGCAGTATCCTGATTAATTTTGATCAGTTGCAACAATGAGTTAGTTGCCGCCGCAAAGGAAACATCATTTTTGACAACAGCGTTTTGTCTGAGTTTTGTCAGTCGATCGGCAGCAGCGATCGCCACCTTCATTTCTGGAGAATTTTCTCGCTTCTGGCTGGTCAATTCCAGCTGTCTGGCAGTGGGGTTTACAACACCTAACCGGGCAAAATCCTGGTAAGCCTGAAGATAGGCGGCATGATCCTGCTTCCATGCCTGCCACTGTTGCTTAAACGTCTGATAGAGTTTGTCCTCGTCGGGGCCGCGGGACGTGGCTTCATATTCCTCAAGTCCTGCGTCAATCTGCTTCCAGGCTGCCTGGATTCGATTTAACTCAGACTGTTTGGCTGCGGAGGGTAGTTCGGGGTTGAGAATCGCTCGCTCTGCCGACTGGATCTGGGTCTGCCCTTCATTAACTCTCCACAATCCGTCAATGCTGGGGAGGCTGTTATTACTGAGGGTGTCGATATGGTTGCTTAATTGATGAGCGCCCCGCCAGCCGAAAAACCCTACAACCAAAACGACACCGCCCATCAGTAAAAACGATCCCATCAATCGTCCATGCAGAGACATATTTTTTAACATAGCTCTAACTCCAATACATTTTTAGACAACGGCTTTGAGTTCTTGGGCGGCATCATTTAGTCGTTGGGTGCCGGCTTTAATTTGACTAATGCCAGAGGCAGTTTCCTTAGCAGCAATATTAAGCGAGTTCATGGTTTCTACCACCTGTTGCACTGCGATCGCTTGTTGATTGGAAGTAAGGGAAATTTGTTGACCATTTATGGCGATCGTTCTGATGGCATCCACAATCTTTTCTACGGTTTTCGTGCCTTCATCTGTGACAATAACGGTGGAATTGGTCGATTTTTGAATGTCTAAAACCAGTACATTAATTTTTTCAGCCGATCGCTTACTCTGGTCTGCCAGTTTGCGAATTTCGGCAGCAACAACCGCAAAGCCTTTGCCATGTTCCCCGGCTCGCACGGCTTCTACTGCCGCGTTCAGCGCTAGCATATTAGTTTGACTTGCTAAGTCACTAACCAGGGTGGAGATCGTGCCGATTTGATTGGTTTGTTCGCTGAGATGGAGAATTTGGGCGGCAATATCGCCTACCTTCTCGCGTAGACTCGATTGGCTGAACTGACCCTCTTGAGTGCGACCATCTACCAGCAACAACACCTGCCGCGCCCCTGCGGCTGAGGCTTCTGCTTGTTCGGCAGACTGGCGCGAGGAAGCCGCCAATTCATCCATTGTCGTGGTGGTTTGGGTGACAGAAGTGGCTTGTTGGATGGTGGCGCGTTCTTGCTGCTCAATCGTCGTAGCAATTTCAGTTGTAGAAGTGGCGATCGCGCTGGCAGAGGCGTTCATTTTGCGGGAAGTGCGGCTAATGACCCAGATGCCAATTAAAATAGATAGCACCAGGGAGAGTCCACTTGCTAACATCACCGTGAACTTAAGGGCATTGAGCGCCTCTTGTAGCTCTTTCGCGGCGGTTGCAAAAGTCTGATCTTCTCGCTGCTGCATTTCTCCAATCATGTCTACGACATCCTGCCCTTGATTGCGGGAATTTCCCTTACTCCAGCTTTCAACAGCTTCTTTGACTTTGCCGCGATCCACATTTGCCATCACGTTATCGTCAAAAGCAATCTGTTTATTGAGCAGTTCCTCCAGTTTGGTTAAAGACTGTCGTTCCTGTTGCGATCGGGCAAGTGTCATCAGTTTTGCTAAAAATTCCTTGGAATCCTTTTGAGTCTTTCGGTAGCTCTCAAGCGATTGCTGATTTTGTTCTAACAAATAGCCTCGATTTGCCTTGGAATTACTTTGCACGCTAACAGAAAGATCGTCAAGTATTGAGTTAATGTCATAAGAAGTCAATAAATTTTCTGACCGTTGGTTCACCGTGTTGATATTGACGATCGTCGCTCCGGCAGAAATTAACAATGCCAGCACGGGAACTGCATACCCGCCAATAATCCAGTATCTTAGTCTCCAGTTTCGTTTGCTTTCCATCTTGCGATCTCCTGTAAGTGGATAAGTTCGAGAATTTCCAGATATTGCTATTACACAATTTTGGATTTTAGATTTTAGATTTTAGATTGACCCCATCAAGCTACGGTATACACACAAATCTCTTAATCTGCACCTTTGTTGCATCGACTTGTACCTTTGTTGCATCGACTTGCACCTTTGTTGCATTGACCCGCACTTTTGTTGCATCGACCTGCACCTTTGTTGCATGGACTTGCATCTTTGTTGCATAGACTTGCACCTTTGTTGCATCGGCTTGCACCTTTGTTGCATGGTTATGCAGTAACTTGAAAAAACTAGTGGTCTATCGCATTAATTTTGAGGGATAAAAAAACGAACCGCGAAGACGCGAAGTACGCGAAGGAAGAAGGAAAGAAGAGAAATTGAAGAATTTATCTACTTCTCAGAATTAATGGGACAGACTACTAGTAGGCTTCACAGCAGGAGGAAAGGGCCATTTCCCCCTGCTCCCTGCCCCTCTGCCCCTCTGCCCCTCTGCCCCCCTGCCCCCTGCCTCTGATTACACAACACTCTGTAGCTTATAAGCTGCATCATTGAGTTGGTGAGTGCTAATACGAGTCTGACTGATGCCGGTGGCTGTTTCTCTAGCAGAGCTATTAAGTGCATTCATTGCTTGTAAAATTTGCTGAACCGCAATCGATTGCTGGCTAGCGTTTAGCGAGATTTGCTGAATATTCAACACCATCCGGTTGACGGACTCGGTGACACTGGTAAAGACCTCCACCGTCTGCTTAGTTATTGCCGCCCCCTGTTGAGCAGTTTTTGTACTTTCATCTGTCATCACAACGGTTGAGTTGATGGCGGATTGAATGTCATTGACCAGCACATTAATTTTTTCAGCCGATCGCTTGCTCTGGTCTGCCAGTTTGCGAATTTCGGCGGCGACGACTGCAAAGCCCTTGCCCTGTTCCCCGGCGCGGACTGCCTCTACTGCTGCATTTAGCGCTAGCATATTGGTTTGATTTGCTAGGTCACTCACCAACCCGGAAATACTGCCAATTTGCTTAGTTTGTTCGTTCAGGCGTAGCATCTGGTCTGCTACCGCAGTGACTCTATGGCTCAAGGCTGCCATTCCTTCCAGGGTGCGGTTCAGTGATTGATTGCCTTGATCTGCCAAATTTAAGACCTGTTGAGCGCTGGTTGAGGCAGTGGATGCTTGCTGGGCAGACTGTTGAGCAGAAGCGCTGAGTTCGTCCATTGTAGTGGTGGTTTCGCTGACCGAGGCTGCCTGTTGGTTGGCAGTGCGCTCTTGTTGCTCAATTGTGGCGGCAATTTCAGCCGTCGAGGTGGCGATCGCACTGGCTGATTCATTTATCTGTCGAGCAGTGCGGCTAATTATCCAGATGCCAGTCCAAACCGACAACAGCAAGGAAAGTCCAGTCGCAGACAGGATGGTTAGTTTGAGCGTATCGAGCGCTGCTTGTTGTTGCTTGGCAGCCAAAATTACATTCTGGTCTTCTCGGCGCTGAACTTCATCGATCGCACTTGTCAGATCATCAACCAGACTGCGGGCATTTTCGTTACTCCAGGTTTCAACAGCTTCCTGAACCTTGCTTTGATTCACTTTGCCAATCAAATCATCCTCGACAACCATTAAATTATTTAGCAGCCCCTCTAGCCTGTTTAAAGACTGTCGCTCTTGCTCTGTTCTGGCAAGCGACATTAGCTTTGATAAAAGCTGATTGAAGCTTCTTTGAGATTTTTGGTATTCGTCAAAAGATGTCTGATTTTTTTCTAACAAATAGCCCCGAACTGACTTAGAACCTCTTTGAACATTCGTGGCAAGGGCATTAATCGCTGAATTAACGTTATAAGAAGAAACTAAATCCTGCGCTCGCTGACTCACCAGATTGATATTAATAAATATCAGCCCCGCAGAAATTATCAATGCCAGAATGGGAACCCCATAGCTGCCCATAATCCAGTATCTCAGTTTCCAATTTCGCTTACTTTGCATCTTGTTATCTCTTGTGAGTGAATGAGTTCAAGGATTTCCCAATATTTCTATCATTTGTAATCTTTGCGATCGCACTTTTGAATCAACGGAAGATTGCACAAGTTCGTAGTAAGGACTTTAGTCCTTGATTTGAGCGATAAATCGCTCACTACAAACCTGGGCATTACTAATGGGACAGACCACTAGTGGTCTATCGCATTAATTCTGACAAGTAGATAAATTCTTCAATTTCTCTTCTTTCCTTCTTCCTTCGCGTACTTCGCGTCTTCGCGGTTCGTTCTCTTATCCCTCAAATTTAATGCGATAGACCACTAGTGCTTCTGTCAACCTAACAATATGCTTGTGAGGGCTGGGTAAAGGGTAAGGGATTTAAAACCTTTCCGGAGGTCGGCAGAGGAGCAAGGGAGCAGGGGAGCAGAGGAGCAGAGGAGAGATTTGTACAAGTTCTTTCCCCCTTGCCCCTCCGCACCTCTGCCCCTCTGCTTGCCACCACGCAAAGTTACCTTGGCAGACCACTAGATTTATGGGCGTTAGACTTCTTCATTGACAACCAACACCTCTGAAGTGAGCAATTTAGACAAATTGATGATGCTCATCATCCGATCGCGATAAGGTGCGACACCTTGGAGATAGTCATCTTTGGCAGAATTCAAGGCAATTGGAGGCGTGGTCATTTGGGAGGGATGAATATACGTCACATCAAAAATGTCATCCACGGCAATGCCCGCCACTCGTCGATCCAGACGCACGACAACAGCTTGCTGATGCGATGGGCTACGCCCCGCCGTAGGCGATCGCACCCCATTCATGGGCAGATCGACCACATTATTAATGTTAATTAAGGTAACAATTTCCCCCCGCAAGTTGATGTTGCCAACAATGTGCGGCGGACAGCAGGGAATTGGGGTAATCTTGTGAATCTCGGTAAACTCATGCACCGTTTCCAAGCCAAACCCAAAGTACTCACCCCCCAGCCCCACAACCGCTAGAGGCAAAAGCGTTGTCGAATCCTCCTCATTAATCGAACATCGCAGAGCTTCAGTTCGCTCTTGCAAAATCTGTCGCTCCTGCGAATCGAAATGGTCGTATAAACCCTGATTTAGCGCTGAATCAGAGGAATGTTTTAGTGCGTCATTGACTGAGCCGTTGTTAAAATCAGAATTTAGATTGAAAACAGTCTCTATAAAGGCGTGTTGCACCAACAGTTCGGGATTGAGCAATGTAACGATACCCTCTTCAACGTTGGCAATGCCAGTCACCAATCTATCCTGCAAACTCTCTTTCGATCGATCGCAAACATTGGCAGCGATCCGATCGGGTGCGATCGCTTGTACACTATCCACTTGATTGACGATGATTCCGATTCGTTGAGTTTCCCACTCCAGGACAATCATGCTGTCAGTCAATTGAAAAGGGGGACGCGCTTGTTCTAAACGGTGATATAAATCCATCACGGGGAGAAACTTTCCTCGCAGGTTAATCACGCCTAAAATTGTGCTGGGAGTTTCTGCGATCGCAGTCACTTCTGGCAGAAAGAAGAGTTCTTGCACGGCTGTAGCCGGAATGCCATAGCGTGAATGATTGAGTTTAAACATTAAATAAGATTCATGGCTCATAACTAGTTGAATTTAAGTGCTTAAGAACGTGTGCTTTTACTTCAGCAGTGGTTTGCTGGTTATGGGAATCGATCGCTTGTTGGGGTAGATTTTCCAAAATCTCTAGAAGCGATCGCCAGGTTTTTTGAGCCTGTTTTTCATTTCCCTCTCGTTCGTATATAGAACCCAATTCCAGGTGAGCAGTAACAGAATTAGGAGCGAGATAAATAATCCGTTTTAAGAATAATTTGGCGCTGTCGCGCTCTCCTTGCTCTTCGGCAATTTGAGCCAACAAATGATAGGGTTCGATCGCCAATGGATCGATCTGGAGTGCCTGCTGACACGCCTGATTTGCCTGGGAGTAATCGCCAAAATTCGCGTAAGCTTCTGCCATCAAACAATATGCCTGAAAGTCTTGGGGGACAAGAGCAATCAGTTGTTCCGCTATTTGAATGACATCGGCATAAGCTTCTTGAATTAGCGATTCCTTGGCTGTATCTAAAAGAGTTTGAGTGTTTGCGCTCGCGTCGAAGCCCGTTTCCAAGCTTGGGAGAGAGGGGGAAGAAATTTCGGTTTCCCTGCTCTCAATGGCAGCAGGTGTTACAGTATTCGAGACTTTGCTCTGCTCGTTGAGTGAAGTATGTCTTTGATAAACCGCAGATTGCGGAAAATTTTTGACTTGAAACGGTTCAATTGTTTGTCCGTGTAATTCCGTGTGGCCTGTGAGCAGAAAACCTCCTGGTGTCAGAGAGGAGTAAAACTTGTCTATAACTTGTGCGATCGCGCTGAAGTCAAAATAAATAAACACATTGCGGCAAATAATCAAATCGAAATCGTGAATGCTAGACGCGTAAGCGGGATAGTTATCCTGCATCAGGTTTCCAGGTTGAAACGTCACCATTGCTTGAATAGCAGGATCGATTTTCCAACCTTGTTTGTGGGAGCGAAAGTAGCGATTTTTGATTTCTGGAGTGGTTGTCCGAAAAGACCAATCGCTGTAAATTCCTTGTTGAGCCAGTGCGATCGCGGGTTGATTAATATCTGTGCCTAAAATCAGAATGTCCCATGTCTGATTGTCAGGGATCAGTTCCTTCACCAGAATGGCAAGTGAGTAAGCTTCTTCACCAGTCGAACACCCAGCACTCCAAAGCCGTAATGTCGGCCGATAAAATTCTCCATTAGCAGCGTTGTACTGAGTTAAAGCAAGCTCCCGTTTGCGCTCGATTAACTCTGGGAGCAGCTGATTTTTGAGCAGCGACATCTGCCCCTCATCCCGAAAAAAATAAGTTTCAATGACAGTGAGTAAAGAGATTAGTTCTTGCCACTCTTTCGCAACAGTAACTAATTGATTTCTTGCCACCAAGAACTGATAGTAATCATTGAGCGAGCATAATCCCAGCGCCCGGATGCGAGTGAAAAGATTTTTCTTGAATGTATCTTGATAGTGTGGCTTGATGTGAATGCCGAATGTATCAGCAATCAGAGCAACCATCTGTGACAAACTAAAGTCATCACTGTGTTGAGAATTGGGTTCAAATAAAATGGGGCGATCGCCGATCGTTTGATTCATCACTACATGATTTTCGAGCCGATACGCTTAGGTTTCCCATTTCAATCTCTTTATTCAGATTTGTATGACAATACTTCTGCCAATTTACGAGAGTTCAACGCCACCAGAAACGGGATGAATACGTCCTAAGGGACTTTCATAAAATAAACTATTCCACTGGCAATAATAATAATCATTGTTAAGGGGGTGAAGGGGCTGCCGACGGCAGCCCCTTCACCCCCTTTTTCTCCCTCTTGAAATGATTATCATTATTGAAAGAATCTTGCCTCTTGTTTTTCTTGGAATGATTTATTCTTTGGAAGTCCCTACTCAAGTCGTTATTTTTATAACTAAAACTAGGGCTGATGTTCAGAAAGTATCGCGTTTTGCCAAATATTGGTACATCTGCCAACGTGCATCTACTTCAGCTTGCGCTTGTTCTAACAAGTGCTTGGCTACGTCGGGTTTGCTCTTGGTGAGCATTTTAAAGCGATTTTCTTGATACATCGAATGTTCTACAGGTTGTGTAGGCGATCGCATATCTAATTGCAATGGATTTTTACCCTGGTTAAGCAACTCTGGATTATGCCGATACAGCAACCAACGACCTGATTCTACCAAAGTTTTCTGATGATTCATCCCTGTGGTCATGTTGATGCCGTGGGCAATGCAATGGCTGTAAGCAATAATTATTGATGGGCCATCATAAGCTTCTGCTTCCAAAAATGCTTTCAGGGTATGTTCATCTCTAGCTCCAAGGGCTACACTCGCTACGTAGACATTTCCGTAGGTCATGGCAATCATCCCTAAGTCTTTCTTTGGTGCGGGCTTACCACTGGCGGCATATTTTGCAACTGCGGCTCTTGGCGTAGCTTTGGAAGATTGACCGCCTGTATTAGAATACACTTCTGTATCCATCACCAAGATGTTGACATTCCGACCACTAGCAATTACATGATCGATACCGCCAAAATCGATATCATAAGCCCAACCATCACCACCAACAATCCAGACACTTTTTCTCACCAAGTAATCTGCAAGGGATTTGAGATTTTGGATTTTAGATTTTAACTTGGGGTCGAAAGTTACAATTTCATCTAACTTCTGCTGCAACAGTTCTATCCTTTCGCGCTGTTCCCAAATGTCAGCCTCAGATTTTTGTTCAGCTTTCAGGATTGAATAAACAAGGTTTTCATCGATTTCACTTCCCAACTGTTGCAATAATTCCGCCGCAAACTCAGCTTGTTTGTCAAGGGAGAGGCGGAAGCCAAAACCAAATTCGGCGTTATCTTCAAATAGATTATTAGACCACGCGGGGCCGCGTCCTTCGGCGTTGGTTGTCCAAGGTGTTGTGGGGAGATTTCCACCATAGATTGAGGAGCAACCTGTTGCATTGGCAATGACGGCGCGATCGCCAAACAATTGTGTTAATAATTTTAGATAAGGTGTTTCACCACAACCTGCACAAGCACCAGAGAATTCAAATAATGGTTCTTGCAGTTGTTGTTGGCGAATCTGGTTTAATTTTAGCGATCGCCTGTCAGGATTAGGTAAACTCAAAAAGAAATCCCAGTTCTTCCGCTCTTGCTCTTGTAAAGGCAACTGCTGTGCCATGTTAATCGCTTTCAGCGATGGCTCAGATTTATTTTTAGCAGGGCAAATATTTACACAAATAGTGCATCCCGTGCAATCTTCTGGGGCAACTTGAATGGTAAATTTTTGATTGGCAAAGTCTTTATCTTTTGCACCAGTTGACTTAAAGGTTGCTGGTGCATTAACTAACTCATCGGACTGATAAGCTTTAGCACGGATGGCACTGTGAGGACAAACCATAACGCACTTACCGCATTGAACGCAGATATCTGGTTCCCACACAGGTATCTCTTCGGCAACGTTACGCTTTTCCCACTTGGCAGTACCTACGGGAAAGGTGCCATCAACAGGTAGTCTGCTAACAGGTAAATCATCACCTTCCCACACCATGATTTTACCCAAAACTTCTCGCACAAATTCGGGAGCGGAGTTAAGAGGAGAGTGGGGAGTTAGGAGTGAAGAGTTAGGAATGAGGATTGTTTGGAGGACATCTACTTTATGCAAGTTGTCTAAGGTGTTGTCTACAGCTTGCAAGTTCATGCGGACAACTTCTGCACCTTTTTTACCGTAAGTTTTGTCAATCGCTTGTTTGATTTTAGCGATCGCTTCTTCTTGCGGCAAGACACCCGCTAAGGCAAAGAAGCATACTTGCATAATGGTGTTAATTCTGCCACCCATGCCACTTTCACGGGCAACTTGGCTAGCATTGATTACGTATAACTTCAAATGCTTGTGAATAATTTGCTGCTGCACCTTCAAAGGCAAATATTCCCAAACGGTATCTGCATCATAAGGACTGTTAAGCAGCAAAGTCGCCCCAGGAATAGCAGACTTCAAAATATCTATGCGTTCCAGAAATCCCCAGTGATGACATCCAATAAAGTTAGCTTGGTCAATTAGATAGGTAGAGCGAATTGGCTTTTTACCGAAGCGGAGGTGAGAGACGGTCATTGAGCCAGATTTTTTGGAGTCAAAGACAAAGTAGCCTTGAGCGTAATTGTCAGTTTCTTCACCAATAATCTTGATGGAGTTTTTGTTAGCGCCAACAGTACCATCAGCACCTAACCCATAGAACATTGCCCTGACAACACTATCCGATTCTGTAGAGAAATTAGGGTCAAAGCTCAAGGAAGTATGACTAACGTCGTCATTAATCCCGATAGTGAAATGATTTTTTGGTTTAGCTTGGGCAAGATTGTCAAAGATGCCCTTCACCATTGCTGGAGTAAATTCTTTGGACGAAAGACCGTAACGACCACCAACAACTTTAGGCAGAGGGGAATCTAATCCTAACTTCTCCCCTGCTCCCCATACTTCATACAAAGCCGTAACTACATCAAGGTAGAGGGGTTCCCCAATGCTACCTGCTTCTTTGGTGCGATCGAGAACTGCGATCGCTTTTACACTAGTTGGTAATGCTGCAACAAACCTTTGGACATCAAAGGGGCGGTAAAGTCGCACTTTCACTACACCAAGTTTTTCACCACGGCAGTTCAGGTAATCTACTGTTTCATGGACGGTTTCACAGCCTGAACCCATAAGAACAATAACGCGATCGGCATCGTTAGCGCCGTAATATTCATAGATTTTATAATGCCTTCCCGTGCGTTCTCCAAATTCATCCATGATCCGCTGGACAATTGCTGGACAAGCGTTGTAATAAGGATTAGCACCTTCACGTCCTTGGAAGTAGACATCGGGGTTTTGGGCAGTCCCGCGCAATACGGGACGATCTGGGGTGAGGGCGCGGCTGCGGTGGGCGAGTATGAGATGATCGTGAATGAGCGATCGCAAATCATCATCTGAAAGCAGTTTAACTTTTTGCACTTCATGAGAAGTGCGGAAGCCATCAAAGAAATGCATAAAAGAGACTCGCGTCTCTAGGGTAGCAGCATGAGCAATGAGAGCAAAATCTTGACTTTCCTGCACCGAAGCGGAACACAGCAGGGCAAAGCCAGTAGCACGAGCTGCCATTACGTCGCTATGATCGCCAAAAATTGATAAAGCATGAGTAGCCAAGGAACGGGCGGCAACGTGAACCACGGCGCTAGTCAACTCACCAGCAATTTTGTAGAAGTTGGGTATCATTAACAATAATCCCTGAGATGCCGTGAAGGTGGTACTCAGAGAACCTGTTTGCAAAGCCCCATGCACAGCACCAGCCGCTCCTCCTTCGCTCTGCATCTGCACGACACTGGGAATAGTACCCCAGAGGTTGGGACGACCTTCTGCTGACCAAGCATCTGCCCATTCACCCATTGCTGAAGAGGGGGTGATGGGATAAATGGCAATTACTTCATTTAATTTGTAAGCAACACGGGCAACAGCCTCATTCCCGTCGATAGTTGCAAAGGTTTTGTTCATAATATGATTTTTGTCCCCGCCTCTAAGCTGCATTATCAGAACACGTGAATATAAGAATCAGAAATAGCCAGTACTAGAAAGTAAGTGTATTATCTGCATTAAAAATTTGACGGTAGGATTTACTCCGTGTTTAAAGGATAGTTTGTTGATACCTTTAGGCTCTTAAATTAACTTTCAATCAATACTGCATCTATTAATATCTCATCCGCAATACTGCATCTATTAATATGTATTAATAATGTACTCAATGACCAAAGTCTTTGTTTTAAAAGACTTTTAGAGAATTTATTCTTTTTTGTGGGGTACAGGGACGGGGATATTACATTGCTAATCGCCGATTTCCATACCATTGACTCAAATCATCCTCAATCGCTTCAATAATCGCGATTACTTCAGTTATTGATTTTGCATCGGCAGCTAAAAGTGCAAACGCCCGCTCAACCCGCTGTTGATAGTCCTGCGGGCAAATAGCGAACTTATTAGCAACTGCGATTGCCCCCTTTTCATTCAACAGGTAATCTTCATTGAGCGCGAATAAAACTTGATTCATACACGCCACACTGCGGAAACAACAACCTGCTGCGTAAACAACATCATTGCGTGCAATCGCCTTTTTAGCAACCAACAGCGAGAAACTTATTTCCCAGGCGAAAGTATCAATAGTTGCCTGTTTCAGCCCAACTGGATACGGTTTTGTTTTTACCTTCAAAGCTTCTAAAACCCCATCGGGGTCGTAAAGTGGCTGGCAAAGAGCAATTTCCCCCATATAAATAGAGGACACAAACCCATGAGGGTGTCCTGGTTGATAATCAATGGTAATGCGTCCGTTATGGCAATCATCAATCACACGATTTACCTTCACCAAATCGCGATAGAGAAAATCTACACCTACACCTTGAACCTGTAGCCAACCACCACCGTTAATCCACTTTCCCCATTCGCCGATCGCAGTAATCAAATTTACGCGATGGTTATCATCAAGCTCACAGGCGAGGCGATTTAGAGCAATTAGATCGGGCGGTTTTTCCTTCTTGTAATAAATCCCCAAATCCACATCTGACTTTAGGGTATGGTTGCCCCGTGCCCGTGAACCACCCAGTGCAATTGCTGTAATTCCCTCAATTGACCGCAAACTTGAAACAATATGGTTAATGAATTGAGGCGATTCTTTATTCATAAATTTTCTTAGTTGCTGCCATAAAGTTTAACCAAAGGTAAACCTCTCTGGGGAATACTACTAAAAAAAAGTTGTTTTATATTGTTAGATTTATCTGATAAAAAATAACTCAAAAATGCAATTATTGTTGATATAACCACTAGAGTTACGTTCGCACCTATCGAGATAAAAGCTAGTGTTAATAGTGCAAATATAAGAAGGCAAATATTACTAAAGCTTTGTACCTTTTCTAGAAATACCACAGAATTACGACAACTTGGACAATGCTTTGTATGTCTATGCCATCGGTCATATAGTTGTTCATCATTCAATTGTTTAATACTGCCTTCTACACATCCTTGCCATGAAGGACTACCTCCAGCAAATTCGTCTAGCCATTTTCTGAAAGTTATAATACCTACATCAGAAGGAGAAGGCATAAAGTATGACTTTTGCCATTTTTTATCTAATGATGACTGATTCACTTCCTGCGAATGCATAGCTGATAAATCTTGGTCACTTAGCTTGTATGTGGATAAGTGCTGTAACCCAGTTTGTAAATCCTTTGGGAGAATCTCATACCAAAAATTTCTTTTAACTGAACTTCCATCAGAAATAAACTTACCAATATACCTACAGTAGCCTGGTTGTGTAGGAACAAAATACAACTGAAAAATATTAGTTTTGCCGTTAGGATAACTATATATCGTAGTATTAGAAGAGGGTGGAGTAAACTTCCGCATCGCCTCCATATCTTTGTTGAAGAGATTGTAGCCTTGATGTTTGAGAGTAAAACCTTCTTGAGCAGATATTTCTCCAACAGATTCAAAATATTCCATAGGCACAGCTGTTTTAGGTGAAAAAATACCTATTCCTTCATGAAGAAATTCTGCATGAGAAGGATCAAAAGTGCTTTCAACAGACACAGTGTAACCAACTGGAACTTCTGTCATCTGCCAGGAGATAGAAGATATATCTAGTTCTAACTCAGGGATGGTAGCTGGCTGCTTTGAGTTACAATCCTCAAAAGCTGTTGAACTATCATCTGGCCATACCCAAAGCAATTCTTGGTTAACTTGTGTAGGATATGTTGTAACTCTTGACCTGAAACTATCACAAGCAGTTACTTCTGCTTGGCTACCAGCCAACATGGGAATTTTAATGCATTTACCTTCACCATCAAAACACCAACCGTGATGTCTACACATTAAGTTTCCATCTTCAGTGATGCTTCCCATAGATAGTCGCGCCAACTTATGAGGACAAACATCATCCATTACGATCCACTTTTGATTTTGGTCTCTCCAAATCACTAGTTTTTTCCCCAAAAGAGTGACTGGGCTGGGATTAAAAACATCTAAGTAGCTTAAAGGAATAATAGGATACCACTGTTTAGTCCAGGAAAACTGAGTTGTCATAATAAGAGTTAGAAACCTAATTTATAAAACTATAACAGTAAGTTAATTTGGCAATATAACGACTCAAAAATTGGTACTGAATAGCTGGAAAAAAGTAAATTCACCGGCGATCGCATTACCATTGACAGCAAATAAAGCACAATCTGTAAACATCAGAATTTCGCAACTTTCCAGTGCTGATGTCGCCAGAATTAACTATTTATTATCGAATGAATCGTTATATATTAGGGTAGTATGTTTCCCGCTAGTATGTAAAAGCACGGTTAATTGATGTAAATCGAACCTGCGTTATCGTTTAACATTTTTATATTGTGTAATGACTGTGTGAATTATCACTAAACCTCAAAAAGTATCAAAATTTATTTTGTAATATAATCTTATGTGTTTTTATATTAAATACAATTTATGCCTTATCGGAGAAATTTTTTAAGAAGAGCAGGATATACAACCCTTTCTGCCTTATTAACTATGGGGTTTTTACAAAAGGATAACCAAAAAGAAAATCAAGGCACGAATGCTATTGCAGGAAATTATACAAATAAAAATTTAAATTCTCCTCTTCGGCAATTAGCTGCCGCCAAAGGAAAGCGCTATGGCGCAGCAATTTCTAATGAATTTTTGCAAACAGAGAAAGATTACGCTAACCTGATGGCTCGTGAATGTTCCATTGTGACACCGAATGGTGAATTAAAATGGAACGCTACTGAACCACAGCCAGGACAATTTACCTTTGAATCAGCAGATGCGATCGCTGATTTCTGCCAAAAACATAAGATAGAATTGCACGGGCATACCCTTTTCTGGCATATGGGAAACCCAGACTGGGTTCCTTACCCACCTACACCTACGATGATCGAACGCCATGTTAAAGGAGTCATGGGACATTATCGCAATAGTCCCGTTTTAAAGTCTTGGGATATTGCCAATGAAATCATCGCTGATAGTGAAAATGAAACTGATAACGCAACAACCGGTTTGCGTAAAGGGGTAAAACCAGAATTGATTCGAGATTTGTTTTTAATTGCCGCTTCAGTTGATAGCAGCAAGAAATTTTACCTAAACGATTTTGGCATTGAAGGCACCACATGGAAATCAGAACGTTTCTTAAGAATGGTCGAATATCTCAAGAATAGTGGTGTGAAAATTGACGGGGCAGGTATCCAGTCGCATCTATGGTTTTCTACTGCCTATGGTTTTGACGAGAAAGGATTTAATTCCGTCTTAAAACGGCTTAACGACCTTGAAGTTAAACCAATAATCACAGAATTAGATATTATTATTGATATGCCATTGCCCGATAGTATTAAAAAGCTAGACCAGATGGTAGCCGATAGTTACAAGCGATATCTTGATCTGTGCTTTGCAGCTAAAGTTGATACTGTCATTACATGGGGACTTAGCGATCGTCATACTTGGATACGTCATCCCAAGTGGATGCCAAGAAAAACCTTTAGAAACAATCCAAGTCTCTGGAAATTTCTGCGTCCGCTTCCCTTCGATGATAATCTGCAATCTAAACCAGCCCGCAATGCTATAGCCCAGGCTTTTCAGGAATCAACTTAATAACTCCACTCAGACATAATAAATATAGCATTTCCTCAGCAACTGAGGTACACCCAAATCTTGTTTACCAAGCTTAGTAGCTTTGAAAATGTACCTCACTATGCCGGGAATTGCTATAGGATTTTTAAGTATTATTCTAAGCAAAATAGATGCAAATATTTTTAGTTATTCACGATTATGAAAGTTGAATAAGACTTACTGACTAATTAATCATTAAATCTTAGTACAACATTTCATAAATTCGTGACGAATTGAGCGACCTATTGGTAAGAGTCTGAGAGACTCGATCAGGCTACGAACTTTTGAAATTTCGTACTTAGAAATACCAGCAGGTTATTTTTTTTTCGTTTACTTGAGATACTCCAAATTTCTCGCAAAAATAATGTCCCAACAAACCAAGGCTCAACTAAGTAACGTCTCCAAAGTCTTTTTGGTTCAGAGAACAAGCGATACAACCATTCCAACCCCACCTTTCCCATCCAGCGAGGAGGAGTAGGTATTGCTCCTGCTATATAGTCCATACAGGCTCCACTAGTCAAAATAGTGTTGGCATGAATATGTTCAAGATTTTCGTAAATCCAATACTCTTGGCGTGGCATACCCATCCCTACCATTAATATATGGGGTTTGTAAGCATTAATTGCAGCCACAGTGTCAAGATTTTCTTGACTATCTTTATCTATATCAATATAGCCATGAGCGCAAGCAATCTGTAAACCAGGAAATTTCTGGCATAAAATATTTGCAGCATTTTCAGCAACTCCTGGCTTTGAACCTAAATAGAATACACGCCAGCCTTTACTAGCAGCTTCTGCCATCAGAGGCCATACCCAATCAGCATAGGTTACTCTTTGTTCCCGTTTAATTGGCAAACCCAACAGCTTTCCAAGAAACACTAGAGGCATACTATCAATATGGGTATATTCTGCCTTCGCATAAAAAGCTTGCATTTTTGGATCGTTATGGAAGAGATAAAGACTATGTAAGTTGTGATTAGCAATAATCCATTTTTCATCTCGATCAATAGATTCTTCAATCAATAAATTTAAGTCAAAGATAGAGAGTGCATCCATTTGAGCACCAGTAATTTTATAAGAAAATCGCTTTTTCATATCTTATTTTTGTTTTGATAAATATGAGATTTTATCTCAAGTAAAGGTGAAGATTCTAAAATTAATTAGTAATATTTAAATACTGAAGTACTTAAATAGTTAGATAATAATTTATTGGTTAATAATTATTATCTAACTTATAACTAAAAAGCACTTGTTTTTATGAGGATATCTGCGATATTTTGTGCTCTTGCATTCCAGGAATACTTTTCTGTAATTAAAGTATATGCTGTATCTACAATTGACTGATATTTATCAATATTTGAAGCAGCATCCAGTATTGTCTTAGCGATTTCTTCGCTAGAGTATCCTGTTACTAACAGATGTTCTAAATTGCGAAATTCTTCTAAACCTCGCAAGCCTTCTGGTGTTGATACAACTAATTTTCTACTAGCAAAATAATCTAATGCTTTATTGCGAGCACCACCTGCTACTGCTTGTTTGGAAAATGGCAACAAAGCAATATCTGCATATTTCAGATGGGCTACAAAATCTTCTCTTTTAGGTAAAAAGCCTAAAAAAGAAATATTAGAGGGTATTGGTTCTGAAATATCACTACTATCCCTACCAATAACAACAAAATGCACTTTTTCTTGATGACTTTCAAGGGATTTGGCGACCTCGATAGCCATTGATACAGACATATCATTAGTTGGAAATTGAAATGTTTTGGGAGCAATAATAACCACTATTTTAGCTGGTCTAAATGCTTGATAGGGATCTCGATCTGGAAAAACTTCAGTATTGAGTAAGTCTTGAGTCACTCCATTCCCGATAGAATAAATTTGCTGTGGAGTTTTTCCATACCATTGGGAAATTAGTTTAGGAATTGATTCACCTGCTGCAATAATTGGACTACCAGAGAATATTAAAATTCCCTGAGCAATATATGTCTTAATACATTGTGCAAACTCTTTGAAAGGATTGGCAACTGAAAACAAGCGCATCCAGTATTCATAAGGCGAAAATGTATGAAAATCTAAGACAAGAGAAGAACTACTGTGTTTTCTAAGCTTTAGTGAAACTAAAGCAGCCAATCCAGGTAGCGTTTCTTGAGCATACACAATGTCTGGACAAAACTCGTCGATGCACTTTTCTATGGATTGAATATATGACCTCAAGCTTCTCGATCCAATAGAAAAAGAAGGTGCATAATTAACAGATGAACAATCTAAACCTAGCTGAAAAACATCAAAATGTTTAGTAAGATATTGTCCTAGGTAAAAAGGTCTAGTAAATGCACCAAATGGCTGACTAGAATCGAGAGTTGAGACAATCAGTAAGCGTTTACCCATAAAATGATTGCTGATTATTATTTTATAATTTGAAACTACATTTGTCAAATTCTTAAGATATTTATGACTTATCCAAATATCATCCAATAATGACTATCATGCAAGTATTAAGCTCCTGAGCTAGTTTGATTAATATCCTCAGAAAATGTGGGAGAGGTTGCCAAATTTTTGTAGCCAATAATTGCTCTAATATAGGGTAAAAACCAGTATAATATCCAGAATGGCCCAGAGTGTCTGCTACAAAATATAGTCCATGATTTCAATGGAAATCCTTTAATTTGTAATACTTTTTTGAAGCGTTCTAATAGATTTAAATTGGTATCTGCCCAACTATTGTGGATAGAGTTTTTAGTACAAGTCCCAATATACCCAGGAGCTACCCATATTTTACAACCCAATTTACGCGCTCTCAGGGCATAATCTAAATCTCCTAAACTATGAACAAAAGCTATATCAATATTGCCAACTTTGGCGGCAACACTTTTAGGAATTAGCACGCAGTTACCATACATAGCATCGCATTTTTGGATAACGGAACTTGGTTCTAAAAATTCAAATTTATTAGAATACCACTTTTTAGATTTTACCGCTCCTCCATAGGTTGATTTTCCTGTAATTAAGTCTTTAGTTGAACCAACTACAATTGAGTCTGGATAACCAAGTTCCGTCAAATTTTGATGAACCTGCAATAGTTTACTTACAGCATTGGCTTCCAGAAATGTGTCATCATTCAACCACAGATAATAATCATATTGATATTTTATTGCCTCACCAAAAGCGAGATGCATTCCTCCCACCCAAAATAAATTGCCATTACCCTGAAGTATTTGTACTTCTGGATATTCTGCTTTAACAGCCTCTGTAGTCCCATCAGAACTCCCATCATCAGTTAAATAAACATCACAATGATTTTTTTGCTGATATAAAGCATTTAGACAGGCAAGAGTTGTATTCCGCCTGTTATGGCAGGTCATAATTACGGCTAGATTTGCTTGCTTCATATTATTATCCTCATATAACATCTACAAAAAAATTAATCCAGATCATAAACTTACAGGTTAAAACTTAACCATTTTTTCTATCCAGCCACTTAAATTAATATCTAAATGGAAGTTTTTTAGTTTTTGTTCCATTTTTCTGGCTACCAAAATATATCGATGCCAAACTGATACACGAGGCATATTAAGTCTGATAACCTCTTGACATAACCATAGATATTTTTCTGAATTGATATTGAATCTTTTCAATCTTTTTATTTGTGCATTCCAATCGTTATAAAAAAATAAGTTGAAATAATGAATGGATATAATGTCATCCCAATGTTTAATTTGTAGTTCTTTTGATAAACGATTATGTAAAGGTAATGGATAACTATAATTAGGAGGAAGATGTTCAACCTTTTCTTCCAAGGCACATAAAGTTACAGACAAAACAGACTGCTCAACAAAATAAATACCCTGGGGAGGAGTAATATCCAAGCGCATTACTTTTTCAAAGTTCTCTTTCCAAGTTGTAAATATACCTGCACTCCTTCTTACAGCAATCAAACCAGAATTCCAGTAAGCTCTGATTCTCTTATTCCCAATTGGTGTATCAACAAATATCTCACGCTTTACTCCCAGTACTTCATATAGTTTTTGCCAATACCATTCTTGAGGGTCTTGCAGACCTGTAGAACCAATTCCTTGACCATACTCAGGACGCATCCGTACATTACAATCTACTGGCAATAAAAATTCTTTCGGTTCAGAAAAAAAGCATTTGTCACTGTCTAAAAAAACCAATACTTCTGCATCGATATTTTGTTCTGCATAGGCACAAACTAAAGGTTTATTGGCTAAATAATATTCATGAAATTCTCGATTTATTGGAATTTGTTGATGAATCACCTGCAATGCTTCAAACGCTTGTTGGGTTTGCTTTAATATCGGTTCACCTACTCTAGGATGAAAACTATATATAGGTGTATCTTTCAATTTGCCGCAGAACTTACGAATACTTTCTGCAAGCATCAAAGATTGACCTTCTAAACGGCCAGGCTCTGTACAAATTATAAAAGCTATAGGTATTGACATATTATGAAGTATTGATTTACTAAGTTAATTACTCAATGAAGATTTCTTGGCTATCATCAATATTTCCTCAAACAAGGCTGAATAACGACGTGCTTGAAGTTCCAGGGTAAATTCTTGCTCGGCTTTCTCACGAGCATAAAATGACAGTTTTTGCAACCTCTGTTCATTTTCAATTACCCAGGTGATTCCTTTGGCAAAATCCTCAACTTCATAAGGTTTAGCCAAATAGCCATTCTGTTGATGATCGACAATATCTTTTAAGCCAGTAGCATTAAACGCCACAACTGGAGTACCACAAGCGAATGATTCTGAAGCTGTCTGTCCAAAGGATTCTTGAAGAGATGGTACAAGCATTACATCAGCAGCTGAGTAAACAGTTGCTAAAGATATAGCATCGTGTAAGTGTCCCAAATAGTGGGTTTTGAAGCCTAAATCAGGTGGGTTTTCGGGTTGAGATGCTCCAAAAATCACAACTTCCAAGTCATCCTTCCAGCCAGATTTACTCAATTCTTGTAAAGCTGGTTGCAATAAATGAAATCCTTTATTTCTATCGCTTGTTGCTTCTATCGCTCCAAAAAGTATCAGCTTCTTATCTTGGGGTAGATTGAGTGCTTCTCGCGCAAAATGTTGATTAATCGGTCGATATTTTTGAGTATCCAGTCCGTGGGGAATTACCTCGATTCGCAAATTCTGGAACAAAGAACTGGAACGAGCGCACTGCGCTAACCAAGAACTTGGTGAAACCAGAGTTAAATTTAAATTTTTCCAGGCTTTTACTTTGCGCTGCCATACCCAACGAGATAGATCCCACTCATTACCACTGCTGAGTTGAGGACAAGCCCCGCAGGATACTTTGTAGCGATCGCATTCTCCAGTTACGTGACATCCTCCAGTAAACCCCCACATATCATGGAGAGTCCAAACTAGAGGGCGCTTCAGTTTAGCAAAGGTTTCTATTTGCATAAAACCTCCGCTAATCCAATGCAGATTGATTATATCTGGATTAATCTGAGCAACTTTCGGAATAACTCTATCTGGCAACCATTGAGTAAAAAATGGAGTATTTTTCTTTTGGCGATAAAGCTTTAATGGTAAACTTTCAACTGTCAACTTTGCCTTAGCGATGCCTTGAAATAGTCTAATTTTAGGTGCAATTACTGTTTTATCATTGCTATATTTTTCCTGAACTAACATTTGTGACTGTAGTCCTATATCCTGTAAACCTGTGTGTAAACGATATGCAGCCCTCGCCGCACCGCCATTAATATCATGGGTACTAATATGTAAAATTTTCATTTTTATTAACTTAATAATCACTAAAATTATTTCTGACTGCCACAAAAACTAATTGACTAAAATATTTTTACTATTTCTTTGATATTCAACAGTTAAAGATAATGAAGTGGTGACATACATTAACCAATTCCAGCTAGGAGTTAATAATCTTGCTTCTGAAAAATTAACTATGACTATGATAATTAGCATCTGCATTGGCCAATAATCTTCCGGTTTTTTAGCGACAGAAATAATTCGAGTCAATGCCATTGCAAAAAAGCGGACAAACCCTGCTGCAAAAGTCAAAAAACCTAAAAATCCCAACTCTAACAATAATTCTAAAAAACCATTATGGGCATTACTTGCCCAATCATAAGTAGCTCTTAATTTAGATGCAGCATTACTAGTCCAAAATCCCGAAAATCCATAACCTAACCAAGGTCTTTCCAAAATCTTGGAAATTACTAGATCCCAGAGGTCAGAGCGTCCATTGAAAGTAAGGTCTTTACCAGAAGTACCAACTACAGTTTCGGCATTATTGAGAAGTAATATTGAAGAAATCATCAGGAACATCAAAGTTGAAGTAATCATAATAACTTGTAATTTATAATTAGTTTTCTTCAAGGATCTGTAGAAAGGTAAAAGTAATACCATTGTCAATAAGATCGTTAAAGATGTTGTTGAACGTGAGAGAATAATTAGACATATAGAGATCCCACATAATCCCCACATCAACCAGCGATATCGATGACCACTAAGAGCTAGGTGCAAGAAAACTCCTGCACTCCAAGCCATCATGTAACCTAATTCATTTTTATGACCATAAATTCCACTCCACATACCTAGTAATTCAGGCGATTCGTGAATATAACCTGGTACGAATGCAGAAAATATTATAGATAATGATGCAGCTACACCAAGTGCCCAAGCTATCAGTCTCATTTGTTCCCTAAGGGAATAACGCATTGCTAAATAGATTGCAAGAAAATATATGCGGATTAGACCTCTTAGATAAGTAAGACTAGAACTTAGGTCTTCTGACCATAAAAGAGAAAATATAACTATTGCTAGTAGAAAAAACTGTAATGGACTTCTAGTAATTACATAAAGAAAACCTTTCCAGTATAAAATTAGGAAATAAAATAGAATTAAATATGAAACTATATTGAACAAAGTATCTAGCTTATCACCTCCAAGGGTAGACATGGAAACTTCTTGTGCAGGGTGTATTGTTAATGCCCCTACAGCAATGAGTAATAGCAAGATAGTTAATATTTTTTCTGTTAATTTTACTTTCATTTGGGATATTTAATTAATTTATTATTTTATCGCTGAGTAATTCAATCTTTTCTTCACTTCCTCTTTAAAAATGTCCAATGCAGTTGCTTTATAGACTGTTTTCTGTGTAAAATTATCTGCTTCTACATTCCTGACAATAAATGGTGGATGTTGTAAGGGAAATTCCATTGCTTGCATCGGCATATTGATGAACGAAAATTCTTGATTGGAAGTGAAGTGAGTTGCGTCTGCACCAACACCAACATTAGAGATTAAATTGACATTGGGAATAATACTTAAGCTTCCCTGCATCCAACAAGCAAATGTCCATTGGTAATCCCAGGTTATACCCGTAGGATTGTCATAAACAGATTGAAATATTCGTTGCCAAGAATTTACCGCTTTTTGGTCTAGAAGAATGTCATATAAAAGGTTTTCTGCTTGCACCTCTTTCCAGAGTTTGATGGTCAAATCATAATGTTGCCAAGCACGTCTCCAACTTGCCCAACCCCAACAGTGGTTGTAACGAGAAAAATAGTAACTATAATTTGTACGTTTTCGTCCAAGTTGAAGATTTTGAGCAGAAATTGTGGCGATTCTGGTATCATTTCTATATTTTTCCAGCAGTTCTTCGCTAAATCTGAAAAAAGTTGGATGAGGGATACAATCATCTTCTAAAATAATTGTCTCTTCAACATTATTAAATACCCAATCTAAACCACTTGATACCCGTTTTGCACAACCTAAGTTGATATCAGAATAATTCTTGATTACTTCACAATCCCAATCAACTCTCTCAATAATTGCCCTAGTAGCTTCGCATTTTTCTACCTCACCTTCGCGGTCAGTGCGGGGGCCGTCTGCAATTACAAAAAGTTTTGTTGGCTTTGCTTGGCGAATAGCTTCAAAAGCTTTCTCTGTTGTTTGTGGACGTTTAAAAATAATCAAAGTTATGGGTGTTTGCATAATAATAAAATTTAAGTAGCAACAATTAGTATTTGTAAAAATGAATAAGCGATCGCACCTGAATTCTAAATAGTTTTTGTGTTCTTGAATCAAATCCATTACATATAAAAGCAGCAGCAGCTTGAGATATTATTGTTGCGATCGCAGCCCCAAGTCCTGCATATTTAGGAATAAGTAATAAATTGAGAATAATGTTTAGTATCGCTCCAAATAAAGTCTTACCTAAAGAAACGTGGTTCAAACCTTCAGCAATAAACCAAGGTGATGTTGCAAGACCCATAAATACAAACAAAGAAGTCCAAATATGAACTGCTAATATTGGTCCTGCTTCTGCATATCCACTTCCAAACATCACCATAATTATCTTGTCAGATAAAAATGACATAGGAAGAGCAATTACTAAAGATATACATGTCATAAGACTGAGTAATTGTCCTATTCGCTGATAGTAAAGACTTTCTGATTTTTCCTTGGCGGCATAAATTGCTGGAGCAACAGAAGAAACAATAGCCCCCGGAATAAAATACCAAATTTCAGAAACACGTACAGCCGCAGAATAAATACCAACCTCACTATCTCCGATCATTTGACCTAACATCACCTGATCTATTCTCATAAAAATCATGATGGCGAACCCCGAAAAAATTAGAGGTAAGCTCTCTTTCAAAAGAGTTTTAGCAGTTGCAACACTCCAACGCCATAACCATAATGAAGACCCTTTGACTTGGTAAACAATCAGTAAGCCAATTGCACTCATTGCAAATTCTGCTAATGTCACCAAAGCAAAAGCTAGCAACGGTGCTTTTGTTAAAATCAGTGCGATTTTGATGAGAGTATTTAGCAGAAATGCCGTGTTTTTAGCGATTACAGTATATTTTGACTGCACCTGTGATTGAAACCACAGTTCAATAGTATCAGATGCCCTAAAAACTCCTGCTATTCCTAAAATTGCAACTAGCCATATCTTTAGTGTTTCATCCTCACCTAAGAAAAACATCGTGCTAACTGCCAATAAAACAGAAGCAATTCCACCCAAAAATTTTAGCCAAAAAGTAGTTCCTAAAATTTCCTCTTTGTTTGATGATTGACGCACAAGATGGCGAACTACTACGTCGTCTAGTCCAAGAGTAAAAATTGGGCTAAATAAGGCAACAAAAGCTAAAGTATAGTTAAATAGACCATACTGTTTTACTCCTAAATAACGTGCTACCCATACTCCTACAACCAAGCTTGCACCCATACGTAGAATGCGATCGGCAAATAACCAACCTGTATTAGCAATAATTGCACGCAGCCCAGAACGAGATTGAAATTTCGATAAGTTTTTAATTTTTAATTTGCTTAACATTATTTTTATGAATTAATCACAAGTAATTATTTATATTTATCAATCTCGCTCATGCAACTTTTTCATTTTTTCAAATACAAAATAAAGTGTATTTATTCAGTAACTCACATTATTGTTCGTTTACAAGATTTTTAATTTACCACTAATCAAAATTTTCAAAAAATAGTTAAATAAGTAAAGAATGCCCTTGATTTTCCAATACAAACTATGCTCAAATAAAAATATTATTTTCAAATAAGTAACAAAATCCTGATGTTTTGGGCATGGTATTGTTTGTAACTCCCTGATAGATGTAAAAGCTAAGAATAATGGGGAGCTAAAATTGTTTTTTTGCAGAATGTAATTAAACAGGGAATTGCGTTTCCAGAATCTTTTGTATTCATAGTTTTTGTCTACATCTAAAAAATTCTTATTATGATACTGATTATTTTCATGTATTCTATACATCACTAAAGGTTTAGACATATAAAACTTTTTAGCCCCCACCAAAGAAGCTCCCCATACTAAACAGTCATCAGCCCTTACACGCCAATCTTCTAAATTTGGAATAGGTAAAAATTTTCTGACTATTTCTCTACGTATTGATAATGTTGAAGTTATGGAACCAATCCATTCACCATTATATAAAGTTCTAATTACTGAATAACCCAAATCTAAATCAACTGCATCGTCTTGAAATGTCCCTTCTACTGCTCCAAATTTTTTATACGCACAAAATACAAAATCACATTCACTGCGTCTATTGTAAAAATTTAGGGCGTTTTCTAAATACTGAGGTTCATAAATATCATCGGCATCTAAAAAAAATATAATGTCACCAGTAGCAGCTAAAAAACCTTCATTAAAAGATGATAATTGTCCTTGATTTTGTTCTTTCAAGATAGATTTAACATTAGCTACTTGAGTAAAAATCTTGATAATTTCCGTGGAATTATCTGTGGATGCGTCATCAACAATGATAATTTCATCAAATTTCACTGTCTGATTTAAAGCGCTATCAATTGCTTCCGAGAGAAATTCAGCATAATTGTAATTATTAATTAAACAAGAAGTTTTAATTTTAGTTTTATCCATTTTTCCTACATTCAAAAAATTGGGTTTAGATGGTTTTAGTGATGGGAACTTTCACAATTTATAAAAGACCTTAACGCTCTTTGTGAAATTTAGTTAAGCTGCTAGATACCAAATCTTGTTCTATTTGTCGTTTTTTAGTGTCATAAAAATAATTATTAGGTTCATTTTTAGTATTCACGCCATTGATGACTATCCCTAATACCTTCTGACCTGATTGAGTTAAAAACTCTTTAGCTGCATTTGCACTGTTCAAGTCAACCACTCCAGGACGAACGACTAATAAGATACCGTCAGTCAAGGTGCTTAAAACAGCAGCATCTGCTATTCCTGACAGTGGCGGAGTATCGAAGATTACAAGATCGTATTCTCTCCCAAAGTTACTAATTAATGCCGCCATGCGTTGAGAATCTAGCATTGCCACTGGATTTGGAGGCAAAACTCCAGAAGTAAGAACTTCCAAATTAGGCATTACTTCCTGAACAGCTGTATCTAAAGAAGCTTGATTGATTATGATGTTACTTAGTCCCATTGTATTTGTTAGCCCCCAGATATGATGCTGTATGGGATGACGCATATCTGCATCCACCAACAACACCCTACGCCCCGCCTGAGCCATAGTCACAGCTAAATTTGCAGATACGTCAGACTTTCCTTCTTTGGCAACGGAACTTGTAATTACAATGCTTTTGAGTGGTTTATCAGAACAGAGGAACTTCAAGTTCACTTGTAGTATTTGATATGCGTTACCAACAGGGAAGTAAGGAATATCTCTACCAATAATTTTGGGAATAGCTCTATCAAGTCCTGGTATAGAAGAATGATCTTTACCATTTCTACCTTGTGTAGGAATCACTCCCAAAACACTGTATCTCAAGACTTCTTTGGCTTCTTTGACGGTCTTCACCGAGCGGTCTATCAAGTCTAAAGTAAAGGCGACAATGATACCTAAGAAAAAACCAACTCCTGCTCCACCAATAATAAACAGCATTTTCCGAGGCCCTTCTGCTTTATCAGGGGTTAAAGCATAAGAAATGACACGAGCATTAGGAATCTTTTGGTTCTGTGCAATATCAATCTCTTGGCGTTTCTTTAAGAGTGTTTCGTAAGTCGTTTGAGCTGCTTGCAGTTTCCGTTCTAGCTCTCGTTGACTCTGTTCTAATCTGGGCAAATTATTTGCTCGTTTTATATAGGCATTTTGCTGTTGTTTGAGTGTGGCAATTTGTCTCTCTAGACCAACGCGTTCTGCCTGGGCACGAGTAATATCTGCAATTAGGCTTTGCCGCAGTTGTCCAACCTGTAAACTTCCCTGTGTTATCTGCGCTCCACCAGCTACTTGTCCTGTCCGCTCTTTTAGCAAGTTCTTAAGAGCTACGACTTTTTCTTCTAAGTTAGTAATTGTAGGGTGTTCAGGTGAAAAACGGGTACGCTCTATTGCTAGTTTGCTTTCTGTTTCTTGGAGTTCAGCAAGCACTTTCTGAACTCCAGGTGCTTGACTCAATTCAGATTCGATTACACCTTGCCGTGAATCTACCTGAGCTTCACTGCTTAACTGTTCTAAACGACCCTTCACATCATCTAGTTGAGCTAAAGCTTGAGAAATTTGATTTCCTAACTTAGAAATTGTATCGACTGCTGCGGCTGCTTCTTGTTCCAGGACAACAACTTTATTTGTTTCTTTAAATAGCCGCAGTTTTGATTCGGCTCTTCTGACAACTTCCTCAGCTTTAGGTACTTCCGTTACAAGAACCTGTTTGGCTGTCCGCGCTTCATTTTGATTAGCCTTGATATTTAGATCGATATAACTGTCAATAACTTCATTAACGATTTTGGCAGCTAGCTTCGGATCGCCGCCTTTATAAGAAAGTTGTACAACATCAGTGCCTTTAATTCCTTCTATTTTTAGTTGTTTTGCCAAGTCGGGAATCGAAAGCAGTTTGCCTTGACTATCTTTAAGGTTGAGGGAATTAATCGTTTTCTCAATTACTGGATTTGATCCAATAACTCTCACCTGAGTTTCCAGGGGATTGTCGTTCACATTCAAAGCTTCTAGGCGTCCTATGTCATCCGGTAAGCCCGTGAGTGAGGAAGAGCGATTTGTTTTAATCATCAAACTTCCTTCGGCCTTGTATGAAGGTTTTAGTGAAAATGCATACAAGCATCCAAGGCTAACAGATATGGCGAAAATTCCAACTAGAGGTAGCCAACGCCGTTGAAAAACTTCTAAGTATTTCTGAATATTTACTTCTTCAAAATTTGGTAAAGATTCCATCGTCATAATATATGTAAACTTTTATAAAAAAAGACTATTTACTTACAGTAGATTGTTCTCACAATTTTGAAGACAGTAACACTGTAGTCTACCTTGTGATATTAATCTTTGGGTTGATTGTTAGCTAATACCTTATTGCTGAGGTTCTTCAATATCTGAAGTTAACTAATAGTTTGGCAAGTCACAATTTTAACTGAGATTGATATTCTACTGACAGCAAAGCCAGGATAACTCACAATTTTATCCCTAATTTAGTTGCTTTCCATTTTTGGGGCTGAATTTTTGTTAATTTAGTTTTGTGTTACTACTAACGCAAGTATTAATTAGTAACCTAACAATCACTATCATATTATGTAAGAACACTGAATTTAATAACTTTACAAAAAATTCATATAAAATACTACTATATTCACTCTCGATTTGCTGATTTTGAAAAAGCAAGAGGGGTTAATTACTTCAGGTAAGGAATAGTTCGATTGTGCCAGTCTGTAAGCAATGTAAGCACTTCAAAGATAGGCTGTAGACAGGGAAAACAGATATCTATAAAGACTGGATAAATCTTTACGTAAGCTACTTCAAAACTTTAAGTAACAATTAATTATTGCTCTGAATAATAGTCAATTTTGGGAATAATACGGGACTGACAATCATAAAATTGCATGATTTGAGTATTGAACCTATAAGCACTCGCAGTCAGTTTAATTCCCCTTTATGCAGAAGTATCCTACAGTGTGTAGCATAAATGTATCTAAATTTTTACACGCATGAAATATAAACGGCTAGTAAGTAAATTGGCACCAGCTTAAATTTAACGTAGCCCAGCAAAAGAGTATCAAATAACAGCATGGCTAGAGCAATAAATTAGTCTACATCAGACTAGTACTGCAAGGCGGAATTAAAAATTAATACAGTATAAGGGTTTCGTTGATTTGGAATGGTGAGGCAGTCCGGTCTTCTCTCAAGGGGAGACGCCAAGGGCGATGGGGGAAACCCCCATGAGAAACTGCTGTTAGCGCAGCGTTAGCGAGTCATCGAGCGTCAGGGGTGGTTTATTTCCGCCGTGTTGTACTAGTACAAAACAGCGAAAATCCAGCTACTATCTCAATTAACCAGACAAATAGCTTAAGCAACTTGTTCAAAGTAGGCAAAATTCCGTCATACTTTACTATATTTCACTATATTTTTAATAAAGTTTAGCTATATTTATTATTACCTGTGTTAATCTGAAGTACTTAAGCTAGTCTGCTATTTCTTGGTTTTTGTATCTAGGTAATTGTAATTATTAAACTGATATTAAATGTTGAGAGATTGAATTATGAAATCCTCTTCTATTATTTTAGCCGTTGTGATTAGCGCACTCACCCTCAGTCAGAGAGCCTATGCTAACCAAGAGAATGTTCCTATAACAATAGGCGATCGCGATCGGGTTGGAGTTTTATTGACAGAACCAGCTACGATTAACGCTACATGGAGCAATTTTATCGGACAGACTAATAATCCAAAACAAGCTGCTGAATCAATTTCGCTGATGCAGGAGCGAGGATGCCAAAAAATTAACCCGCTTGAGTTCATCAATAACCCAAGTGCTTTTTTTAAGCAATGTCAGGAGCCAACCAAGACTCAAAGTACTGAACCAATTGAGTATCTCAAGGTTCCTAAACTGGATTCTGGTATTCGTGTGACAGTTACTAAATTTTGATATAGGAACTTTTTTAACAATAGATAGCTAATTCTTGGTAGTGTGATTTATCTAGATAATTTACGCTCGAATATGAATGAAATATTTATGCTGGCTGCTTTAACTCAAAGCAGAAAAGCTTTGCCGGAATGTTTGCCGAACCCACCAGTAGGCTGTGCGATCGTAGATGGCCAGCAGATAGTAGCTCAAGGATACACGCGGGCGCCAGGAAAACACCATGCTGAAGCTGACGCACTTAAACAGATTCAAGGCAAAGCTTTCAACAAGTTGAAAATGTATGTAACTCTTGAACCTTGTTCTTTTGATGGACGCACACCTGCATGTGCTTTAGCGATCGCTGAAGATTGTCGGATACATGAAATATATGTATCTATACTTGATCCCGACCTCCGCAATAATGGTCAAGGATTAGACATTCTCAAGAATTGCAGGAAAAATAGTTAATGTCGGTTTATGCGCCAATGAGGTAAATGCTTTTCTTAACCAATATCTACTAAAGTGATGGTTGAAGAGTTAGATTAAAATTTCAATATAGTATCATTTTCCCAAAGATATTTGCAATAAGCCAACCATCTATGTAAATACATAACTGTGCTTTTGTGCAACTAGAAGTTGAAACTAGTAAGCGAGAAAGCTGTGAGATGTTCCTTGATTAGGAGTTTTAAGCTGTTGCGCCTACAATTTGCATATAATAAAGATGAATATAACTTCGGGTACAGGTTGTTATGCCGGCTATTGGCTTTCTAAGTTTAGAA
>NZ_JBALDR010000053.1:0-109333 GCF_036917315.1 Nostoc sp.
GCCGAACCAACCGATGTAGATCCGGTTGTTGGTGCTGGTGATCCATTCGCAGAATCGATCCCATACGTTGGCGCTTTCGCGACGTTGTAAGGTTGCTGTCATGGTTTTATAAGTGCGGTTAGTTATTTATGAATCAGGCGGTTTCGTCTTTGCCTGTGAAACTACTTTACACTGCTTTACAATTTTTAATCAACTTTTGTTACTACAGTAAACCTGATGCTAGTTATTAGTTTTGCTTATTTAAAAGCAAACAAGAAGGCAGGAATAGGCCGAAGTTATCTTTATATATGACATCACATATCTGGTTATATGCCTCTTTAGAATCGGTGTCTGATTTATGTCTACGATTGCTGAATGGGAGTAACCCTCTATTCGCGCAGCCTTTCGTAGAAAAGAGAACAAGAAATTCTGATGTTGGAGGCTACAAGTATTATTTGCTTACTTCTCTGGGAATAATAAGTTTGTATATTACCGCTATTCTAAAAAAATTAACCCTCAGCTTACCACTGAGGGCTTTTTTTGTTTGGCAAAATGGCATATCTGTCAATTAGAGGGTTGCTATGGTATTTGAGTAGGATACATTCCATGCGAAAAGTACTGACTTGCATTACCCCTGGTAGTTAGCCAGGGGTTTTTATTTAAACTGAGAGCGATCGCTCTTAAATATTCTGCTGAGAAATTTATTTTTAGCGATTTTGAGATAGGTAATTTTAGAATTCCCTGCATTTGGAAATTAATTAGCGATCGCGATTTTAATTCAACCAGGGAATTGACAATAAATATAAGCTTATATCAAGTGGAAAAATCAAGTACAACGAATTAACGATGACAGACGCTAAAAATGTAATCGATGGAAACCTAGAGGTTTGCTGTACTTCTCCCATGACTGGGTTTCACCGCGACGGTTTTTGTCGTACAGGTGGTCAAGATTTCGGGTCGCATGTCGTATGTGCCCAAGTGACATCAGAATTCCTGGAGTTCACCAAATCGCAGGGGAACGACCTCAGTACAGCTGTTCCTGATTTTAATTTTCCTGGATTGAAGCCTGGCGATCGCTGGTGTTTGTGTGCTTCTCGCTGGCAAGAAGCTCTAGAAGCTGGCGTTGCTCCACCCGTAATACTTTCAGCAACCCATGCTAGAGCTTTGGAAGTGGTTTCTCTAGACGAACTGAAAAAACATGCCTTAACTTCGTCTTGATTGGGCATAAGAGGCAGAGGTCTAGGGGAACAGAGGGGAAAACTACTGTAACTTCTCCCCTGCTCCCCTGCTCCCCTGCTCCCCTGCTTCCCTGCTTCCCTGCTTTCTCCACTCCAAATCAACTCACTGGAACTTCAATAGGCAGTTCTAATATATTGGCAACCGCAGCAATCAATTTATTGGGGTCAATTGGCTTAGATAAATGCTGCTGAAACCCTGCTGAAAGGGCTTTCAAGCGGTCTTCCTCTCGCGTGTATGCTGTTAAAGCGATCGCGGGGATGCGTCCGCCTTTTTCTGGTTCTAAAGAGCGGAGTTTCCGAATCAGTGTATAACCATCTTGCCCTGACATACCGATGTCGCTAATCAGGATATCTGGTTTTGCTTGTTCAAGTACTGCTAGCGCTTCATCAACGGAAGCTACGGCAGTAGCAAAAGCCCCATACTCCTCAAACATAAAACTGAGAAAGTTACGGGTATCTGCTTCATCATCTACAACTACAACTCTTAATCCAGCAAGGGGCGTCGATGGCACAGACGAAAAAGTTTCTCCTGTCGCTTCTCTACTCGTCCTGCCACCCCTATTGTCTTGTAGCAGTGGTAGTCTCACAGTAAAGGTTGCTCCTTGTCCACTACCTAAACTTTGAGCAAAGATTGTACCTTTGTGCAGTTCCACTAGATGACGGACGATCGCTAATCCTAGCCCTAATCCATTGTGCGATCGCGTTGTGGTACTGTCTGCTTGCCGGAACCGCTCAAATACTTTGGGTAAAAACTCGGAACTGATGCCAATGCCTGTATCGATAACTTGAATTTGGGCGTACTGAGATTTTGAATTTTGAGATTTTGCGGAAAGTTTAAGACTCGGCTCTCGACCATCAGAATTTTCCAAGACGGATTTTAGATTATTGCTTTCTTCAGTGTTTGAAGAATCTAAATTTTCACTATGAGATTCAAATCCAAAATTGTTCGACTGGGTTGTACTGAGGCTTGTGGAAGTAGCGCTCACACCAAAGTCTGAAATCGAAAATCCAAAATGCTTTGATAGCCTAACCTCTACTCTACCGCCTTTAGGGGTAAACTTTATTGCATTAGTTAGTAGGTTCCAGACAATTTGCTGTAGACGGGCTGGATCGCCATAGACTGACCCGATCGAAGTATCCAGCACAGTACTTAATTGAATATCTTTCGGTTCTGCTAGAGGACGAACTGCCTCTAATGCCGCCTCCATCACTGTGAGCAGATTTACCGCAGATACGTTTAACCGCAACTGACCACGGATAATCCGAGATACATCCAAGATATCCTCAATTAGTTGCATCTGAGATATGGCGTTGCGTTCGATCGCCTCCAAAGCGCGGGAAGTGGCTTTTTCGTCAAGTTTCTTGGCGCGGAGAATTTTTGACCAGCCAAGCATTGAGGTTAGAGGTGTGCGGAGTTCGTGGGAGAGAACAGCTAGAAACTCATCTTTCATCCGATTTGCGGCTTCTGCTTCCTGTCTTGCTGTCTGTTCTCGAATCACTTGAGCGCGAACTTCTTCTGCTTGCTTGCGTTCAGTAATATCTTCAAGGGTGCCGACATAACCCAACAATTCCCCTTGACTGGAAAGCATCGGTGATGAGCGAACTTGAACCCAGCGAATGTTACCATGAGCAGCTTGAAAGCGAAATTCTTCTGAGTATTCCCGACCTTCACAAATGTAAGCAGACCAACTAGCGATCGCTCGTTCTTTATCTTCTGGATGAACAGATTCTAGCCATTTCTTTTCTAAACTCTCTGCCGCTTTCAAGCCACAAATTACCTGATAACGGGGATTAGTATATTTACAGTTGCCTTCGGTATCAGTTTCAAAAATGCCAACGGGTGAGCAGGTACTTAGCGATCGGAATCGTTCTTCACTTTGCCTGAGTTCAGTATTCACAGCTACCAGTTGCGCTGTTTGTTGCTTGACGGCTTCTGTTTTCTTAAATAGTTCTACGAATACTATGACTTTAGAAGTCAAAATATTAGGGTCTAGTGGTTTGAGCAGATAATCAACAGCACCCAAGGCATAACCTTTAAACAGCATTTGGTCGCTGGTGCTAAAGGCAGTGAGAAAGATAATTGGAGTGTGACGCGATCGCCCCCGATTACGAATTAAGGTAGCAGTTTCAAAGCCATCCATCCCAGGCATTTGCACATCCAGCAAAATCACCGCAAAGTCTTGATGCAGCAGACACCTCAAAGCTTCTTCCCCGGAAGTAGCTCTCACGAGATTCTCCCCTAATTTTTCTAGGATTGCCTCTAGTGCCAGCAAATTTTCTAGTTTATCATCTACTAGGAGGATGTTGACTTTGGGTTCCATCTGCATCGGTTTATTTCTGTGATGATTGACAAAGCTTGACCATCTGGGAAGCAATGTTTGAGAGTGTCAAAATCCAGTCTACTGTAATAGCAGAAATTGCTGCCTCTGGCATAATGTCGCTCTCCGCTGTGGCAGGTTCTTGTACAATAGTAATTCCTCCCCGCGCTTTTATTTTCTTAAAACCTTGCATACCATCTTGGTTTGCTCCTGTCAATATTACACCAATAACTTCCTCTGTGTAGACATCGGCTGCCGACTCAAACAGCACATCAATAGATGGTCTAGCATAAGAAACAGGCTCATCAGTCGAAAGGGCAAAGTGACCTGGTTCAACCAGTAAATGATAATCTGCTGGGGCTATGTAAACATATCCCGGTAGGATTTCGTCCTTGTCTTCCACTTCTCGAATTTTCAACAAAGTGGATTCTTGTAATAAATCCTGGAGTGTGTTGCTAGACTCTTTATGACGGTGTTGCACGATCGCGATCGGTACAGAGAAGTCTGCTGGTAAATTGCCCAGGATGATTTTCAATGCTGATAATCCGCCTAAAGAAGTACCAATTACCACAATTTTAAACGACACTTGTTTCGCCCTCACACCTGCGGAATGGGGGTTACGTAAATAGCAAAGGCTATTTCATACTGAATCAGTCAGTGTTTTCTTGCTTCTTTGCTCTTACCAATAACCCATGTTTAGGTGCAAAAATCATTGCTATGACAAACAACAAGGTTTGCAACACAACTATGCAACCCCCTGTTGCACCATCGATATGATAGCTGATGTAAGTCCCCATAACACTAGAAAATACACCCGATGCCATTGCAATTAGTATCATGTGGTCGAAGCGGTCTGTTAATAAGTAAGCCGTTGCTCCCGGAGTAACTAACATAGCTACAACCAGAATAATTCCCACTGTCTGGAGTCCGGCGACAGCAGTTAGCGACAGTAATGATAGTAAAATATAGTGCAGCACTCCTGTATTCAAGCCAATGGAACGTGCATGAGTGGGGTCAAAACAAAATAATAGTAAGTCTTTGCGTAAAACAGCTATTGTTACTAAAGTAATTACGCTAATAATCACCGTTTGGATAATGTCTTCATTAGAAATACCTAAGACATTCCCAAACAAAATATGCGTCAAGTCAACGCTGCTTGGAGTTTTGGAAACTAGTACCAAACCCAGAGCGAAAAATCCTGTAAATACAAGTCCAATGACAGTATCTTCCTTAATTCTCGTCTTCGCTTTGATATAACCGATCGCAATAACTGAACCCACTCCAAAGACAAAAGCGCCCACAGCAAAAGGGATATTTAAAACATAAGCAATTACAACCCCAGGCATTACCGCATGGGAAACAGCATCTCCCATTAATGCCCAACCTTTGAGGGTCATAAAACAAGATAAAACAGAACAGACCACCCCAACTAAAGCACTTACACAAATTGCCTTCACCATGAATTCATGCTGTAGGGGTGTGGTTAACCAGTCTAAGAATGCAAGAGTATTCATATTTTTAACAATATTAATTAATGATTAATCAGATTCATTTTGATTTCTGCGGATTATCTGGCTTTTGCTGAGGGATAAATCTCCCAGAGAACCGCCAAAAGTGCGTGAGAGATTTTCTTCTGTGAAGACTTCGGATGTATCACCATAAGCTAAAATAGTCCGATTAATTAGTACTACTTGGTCACAGAAAGTAGTTATAGAAGCCAAATCATGAGTAGAAATCAAAATTGTATGACCTTCTTCTCGCAATTCCAGCAATAAGTCAATCATCGCTTTTTCTGTTTTGATGTCTACCCCAGTAAAAGGTTCATCTAATAGTAAAACTGTTCCTTTTTGTGCTAAAGCACGGGCGAGAAAGGCACGTTTTTTCTGCCCGCCAGAGAGTTCTCCAATTTGGCGATCGCGCATTGACCACATTTGCACCCTTTCCAAACTCTCCCTCACCACTCTTTGATCGTTCGCCGACGGAATTCGCAGTATATTCATGTATCCGTAGCGTCCCATCATCACCACATCATGGACACTTACTGGAAAATTCCAGTCTACTTCTTCCGACTGTGGTACATAAGCAACCAAGCTTTTTTTTTGTACAGTTTTTATCGGTAAACCATTAATCAAAACCCGTCCTGTAACTGGCTTCAAAAAACCCATAATCGCCTTAAACAGGGTTGATTTACCGCTACCATTCATCCCCACTAAACCACTAATTGAACCTGCTTGAATTTGCAAAGAAGCGCCATGTAAAGCAACTTTGCCGTGGTAAGCAACTGTCAAATTTTCGACATCAATACTAGTAGATTTCACTAAAAATCACCTCTAAGATTAATCATTAGTTTGTAATGAGCGGCTCCAGCCTTTTTTGCGAATACTTAACATTTTCTAGAGAACAAAATAGGACTTTAGTCCTTACTACAAGCTAATTCTAAATAATTAAATTTATTCTTGCATACTTGCTCACTTTTCCTCTAATCCCTGAGTTAGAGTATTAATATTAAGTTCTAGCAACTTGAGATAAGTTGGTGCTGGCCCATTCGCTGGAGAGAGGGAATCAACATAAAACACTCCACCAAACCTTGCTCCCGATTCTCTAGCTACCTGACGTTGCGCTCCATCATTGACTGTACTTTCACAGAAAACTACAGGTATTTTATTTTTTTTAACTATATCAATGACTTTTTCTAGCTGTTTGGGAGTAGCTTGTTGTTCAGAGTTGACTGCCCAGAGATAAGCTTCTTTCAAGCCATAATCGCGGGTAACGTATGAGAACGCGCCTTCACAGCTGACCATGTAGCGCTTGTCTGCTGGAACTACCGATACGGCTTTTCGCAGTTTCTCATCGACTTCCTTAATTTTTTGGCTGTATACTTTGGCGTTGGTGTTATAAGTCTCTGCATTCGCTGAGTCCAAATTAACCAATGCCTTGCGAATATTATCTACGTAAATCAAGGCATTTTGTGGTGACATCCAAGCATGGGGATTAGGCTTCCCTTTGTAGGCATCCTCCGTAATTTCTACAGGTTTAATTCCCTCACTTAGAGTAACGTGAGGTACATTAGGGATGCTATTATACAATTTCTGTGCCCAACGCTCTAAATTTAGACCATTATTCAAAATTAAGTCTGCTTTTTGTGCCCTCACCAAATCGCTAGGAGTTGGTTCGTAACCATGAATTTCCGCCCCTGGTTTGGTCAAAGATTCAACAATCGCCTTGTCTCCCGCTACGTTTTGCGCCATATCTGCAATAACTGTAAAGGTGGTAAGAACCACTTTTTTACCTTTTTTATCTAGGTTGCTGGTGCTAGTTGTGCTTGAGTTTGGAGTTAACTGTGATTGAGAATTGGAGGTTGACGGGCTACACCCACTCAAACACAGCCCCAATAGCAGCACAGACGCTACAACCAATTTTTGTCCATGCTGCGGTAGTTGCATCTGAAAGTTATTGATATTAAATCTCATTATAGCAATTTCATAATCTTCTCACTTTTGTCTCACTTTAGCAGAAGTAAGTTAAAAATGAAAGAATTATGAAAATAATATCAGAGAAAAAAGCCAACCTGTTGCAATAAACTATATTTCTGAGTTCTGACTTAACCTTGATTTCTTACTTTTCTTTTTTTAAGGGGCTTTCTGAGTAGTTCAAATATTTTTGTTATTTGCATCACAAACTAATATTTTCTTATTGTGAAATACCTTACAGACAAATATTCTATTTCGAGTTTTTTATATTTAAAAAAATGCAAAAATAAATACATTGTGAAAATAGTTTTTTGTTTGTAGACTAACTTTTAAAAGTTTAATATTTATTGTTTTGACAATTCATAAAAATTTACTTAAGCTAAAGGATAGGTTAAGCAAATCAACAAACGACAGCGATTTGATTTAGCTACATCAAGAATTGCTGTTGCAGACTATTGGCATAAGGAAATGAATCAAAACAAAAATTATTCCATGTAGGCAATTTAACCAAATTTGGCTACAAAAAGCTAAGACATGATTAAGCGTATTGAACCGCGCAGATATTGAACAGAATCCGATCAATTATGGATGGATACTTGTGGTGATGTTAGTGAGTATCCATAAATTATTGAAGCTTGACTAGCGATTTTAGATTTTTGATTAGGGTCTTCTAGTTTATATCTCGTCTGGGACGGAATAAATCTAAAAGACGCTCGCTAAGACTGCGCGATCGCCAATCCAAAATCCAAAATTTATTGACCAAAGTGCGGTAGATATGTCTAGGAGAAGACGATGATTGAGTATTTGACATCCTTGAACGACCACAATTTGCCCTATCCAGATACGATTCATCCCATCGTTGTCCACTTCGTAATTGCGATGGTGTTGTTTTCCTTCTTCTGCGATGTAATTGGCTATTTTACTGGTAAATCCGGTCTTTTTGAGGTGAGTTGGTGGAATATGTTAGTTGCCACGATCGCCATCTTCGTCGCGATCATTTTTGGTCAGTTTGAAGCAGGATTAGCACAGCCTTACAGTTTAGCGAAATCGGTGCTGAATTTACATACGCTAATTGGTTGGTCGCTTTCAGGAATTATCACAGCGATTACAGCTTGGCGCTATGTAATTCGTGCCCGCAATCCCCAAAAAGTACCGATTTATTATTTGGGAGCCGGACTAATTTTAACCTTAATAGTTGGCTTACAAGTATATCTCGGCGATGAGCTTGTTTGGGTATATGGATTGCATACCGTACCAGTTGTGGAAGCAGTAAAGGATGGTGTGTTGCGATGAACTCAGAATTGATTAACCAATTAACCGACTCTCTAGGCGCAAACGGATTACCTTACACAATTCCCATTCATCCCAACTTAGTCCATCTGACAATAGGTTTATTCATCATTGCGATGACCTTTGATATTGTTGGTGTTCTCTTCCCCTTTGAAAAATGGGTCTTCAAATTTTTGGCAATTACTGTCGAACGCGACAACTTATTTGATGTCGGCTGGTACAACATGTTAGCTGCCAGCATCATCACATTTTTCACAGTGGGAGCAGGCTTTTACGAAATGCTATTGGCAACACCACCAGCGGATCTGAAGAGTGCCTGGGGATTGCAGGCAATGGAAACTATGCTTTGGCATGGTGTAGGTGGTGTGTTCTTATTAGCGCTGATTGTTGGCATGACCATCTGGAGAGCATGGCAGCGCTTCGTTTGGGGCAAACAAGAATATAAACAGACAGATAGAGAAGTGCAATGGATCTATCTGTTCGCAGGCATAGCAATCATGTTCATTCTGTACATCCACGGCACACTAGGAGCGCAACTAGCCGCCGAATTTGGCGTACATAATACAGCAGATAATTTGCTGCGATCGCACCAAGACCTCAATACAACACTCAAGTAAGTCATTTGTCCTTAGTCCTTAGTCATTTGTCCTTTGACTAATACCCAATGCCCCATGGCCAATTCCCAATGCCCAATAACCAAAGACCATGAAAATCCAGAAGATTTTAAATATTTTGACGCTGCTTACAGGCGCGATCGCAGTGACTTCTATGAGTCTCTGGATCGGCAAGCAGTCTTACTCTTGGCTTCCTCCCCAAGCAGCAGCCGAATCCCTACTGATTGATGATTTGATTAGCTTTTTAGTAACCCTCGGTGCCTTCATCTTCTTGGGAGTAACAAGTACTCTGATGTATTCTGTCATCTTCCATCGGGCAGTCAAAGATGACTTCACTGACGGCCCCCCGATTGAAGGTAACGTCGCCTTGGAAGTTGTCTGGACAGCAATCCCAATTCTGTTAGTCTTTTGGATTGCAAGCTACAGCTACCAAGTTTACGAACAAATGGGAATTCAAGGCCCATCGGAAATAGTTCACTTGCATAATCCCCTGGCAATGGAATCAGCTTATGCAGCACCAGCTAAAGCCTTAGCAGAACCCGTTGAGAAAATCGACGTACTAGCTAAACAGTGGGCGTGGGTTTTTCATTACCCAGAAAGAGATATTACCAGTACCGAATTGCATTTACCAAGCGATCGCCGGATACGTTTAGCACTGAAATCACAAGACGTTCTCCACGGCTTCTATATTCCTGCGTTCCGCCTCAAGCAGGATATTATCCCTAACCACGCGATCGACTTTGAATTTACTCCCATCCGCCCCGGCAAATACCGATTGACCGATTCTCAATACAGCGGTACATACTTTGCGACGATGCAAGCGAATGTAGTTGTTGAATCTCCTGAAGATTATCAGCAGTGGCTAGCGCAAGCTGCAACTCAAAAGCCATCCCCAGCAAAGAATCAAGCGGCTTCTGAGTATGCTCAAACATCCAATCAATCAGTCCAAACTGGTTGGGTTACAGTTCCACCTGCTGCACCTCCTCTAGTCAATTCACCTGGTTGAAAGGAAAGTAACCATGACTAATGTTCCTATTGAAGGCATCCTTCTCCCTGATGAGAAGCCTAACCACGAATCTCCGAGTAGCTGGAAAGAATACTTCAGCTTTAGTACTGACCACAAGGTAATTGGTATCCAGTATCTCGTTACCTCATTTTTCTTCTTTCTCGTCGGCGGTATATTTGCGATGGTGATGCGGGGAGAACTGATGACACCCGAATCAGATTTAGTCGATCGCACCGTCTATAACGGTATGTTCACCATGCACGGCACTGTGATGCTGTTTTTGTGGACATTTCCCTCACTCGTTGGTTTTGCCAACTATCTAGTGCCCCTGATGATTGGGGCGCGAGATATGGCATTTCCCCGCCTGAATGCCGTCGCCTTTTGGATGGTACCGGTAGTTGGGATTTTGATGATGGGTAGCTTCTTTGTCCCTGGAGGCCCAGCCCAAGCCGGTTGGTGGTCTTACCCACCAGTCAGTCTCCAGAATCCCACAGGTAACTTGATTAATGGTCAAGTTCTCTGGCTGTTAGCAGTGGCAATATCCGGCGTATCCTCGATTATGGGGGCAGTGAACTTTGTCACCACCATCGTCAAGATGCGGGCCCCAGGAATGGGCTTCTTCAAAATGCCGTTGTTTGTCTGGGCAGTATTTAGCGCCCAAATCATTCAACTATTTGGACTGCCAGCATTGACAGCTGGTGCGGTGATGCTGCTACTCGACCTCACAGCTGGCACTGCCTTTTTTGACCCCGCCAAGGGTGGAAATCCAGTGATGTTCCAGCATTATTTCTGGTTCTACTCTCACCCAGCCGTTTACGTGATTATTTTGCCTGTCTTCGGCATTTTCTCAGAAATCTTCCCAGTTTATTCACGTAAACCCTTATTTGGTTACAAAGTAGTTGCCGTTTCATCCATTTTGATTGCAGCAGTCAGTGGCATTGTTTGGGTACACCACATGTACGTCAGCGGTACACCAGGCTGGATGCGGTTGATTTTCATGCTGACAACGATGTGCGTGTCTGTCCCCACAGGAATTAAAGTATTTGCTTGGGTAGCAACTATTTGGGGAGGTAAACTGCGGCTAAATACCGCCATGCTGTTTGCCTTGGGCGGATTAATCATGTTTGTGTTCGCAGGAATCACAGGCATTATGCTTTCCTCCGTGCCCGTTGATGTCCACGTTAATAATACCTACTTTGTAGTCGGACACTTCCACTACGTCCTCTACGGCACCGTGACGATGGGCTTATTTGCAGCCATCTATCACTGGTTCCCCAAAATGACTGGAAGGATGTACTCCGAAAGCTGGGGTAAAATCCACTTTTGGTTGGCCTTCATCGGCACCAACCTCAACTTTTTGCCTATGCACCCCTTGGGATTGCAAGGAATGTTACGCCGAGTTGCTTCTTACGCCCCAGAGTACCAATTCTGGAACATCATCGCCAGCCTCGGTGGATTTCTCTTAGGAATGTCCACCTTGCCCTTCATATTCAACATGGTGATTTCTTGGATGCAAGGCGAGAAAGCACCCGCTAATCCTTGGAGAGCAATCGGACTAGAGTGGTTAGTTTCTTCACCCCCTCCAGTAGAAAACTTTGAAGAAACTCCCATCATCATCTCCGAACCCTACGGCTACGGCAAATCAGAACCCCTAACAGCCAACCTCCCAGAATAACGCCAACCATTGGGAAGACGCAAAAAGCCTCTGCGTACCTCTGCGCTTCCCTCCGCGACGGCAGTCGCTCATGGGGGAGACCCCCAAGACCGCGCTGCCTCTCCTTTGCGTTTCAAACTCCCCCTCAAAAACCAAAATGGACAGCTATATCAATTCCCACGAATTGCCCCACACAGCCGCAGAACATACCCACGACGAAGAAGGCAACAAAATGTTTGGCTTCATCGTCTTCCTCCTCTCAGAAAGCGTCATTTTCTTAAGTTTTTTCGCTGGATATGCCATCTACAAAACAACAACCCCTAACTGGCTACCAGCAGGTGTTTCTGGACTAGAAATAAAAGAACCAGCAATCAACACAGTAATTCTTGTTGCTAGTAGCTTTGTAATTTACTTAGCAGAACGCGCCCTTCAACGCCACGACTTAGTAAAATATCGTTTGTTTCTATTGGCAACAATGGCAATGGGAACTTACTTTTTAGTTGGCCAAGCGATTGAATGGAACGGCCTCGCCTTTGGTTTCACCTCTGGGGTATTTGGTGGAACCTTCTATCTGCTTACAGGCTTCCACGGTTTGCACGTTTTTACAGGTATCCTGTTGCAGTTAATAATTTTGATCCGTTCTTTCATCCCTGGAAACTACGACACAGGTCACTTCGGCGTCAATGCAACTTCATTGTTTTGGCACTTCGTCGATGTTATCTGGATTATTTTGTTTGTCCTTATCTATGTTTGGCAGTAAAGATTGATGGGAAGGAAAACCCAGATAATTTCTCTGGGTTGGTGTATGTGGCATTGTTAATTACTTTTATGCCCCATACACCATTCACTGTAATAACTATATTTGGGTCTTAGCTCAACCTTTCAAATTCACCTTCTCCTCAAACTTTGATCCATCTTGATGAGATAAAAATTTTTCACTACTGTGATAACTTCTTCGCCATTGTTCGAGCTTATCTATAGATATTGATTTAGATGTGACATTCACACCATTTCCTCGCCAAGCAACTTCTGCATCTGTTGTGAAAACCCCGCACTCTAATTGGTCTAGCCTCATATTCCAATATTCGCTAAATCTACCTTTTAAAGTGATAACTTGCTCAAATACCTTGTTTCTATGCTTATTTCTTCTTTTTCGTTCTGTTGCTCCAGTTGCTTCTGTATCAATAAACTTAGTTTCAATTAAAAACAGACTACCTTTAAAGGTTAGGAAGACAAAATCACATTTTCCTAAATCTGTATAGTCTGAAATTGGAGACTTTTCAAACAACAGCAATTCAGCACACGAAGGAAACAATTCTTTAATATTCAGAAATAAATAAGCTTGCAATAGAAGTTCCTTATCATAAGGAAACAAGATTACTCCTTCAAAAAATTTTTGAATGTCATCGTGAGTTTGGGGTTGAATTTTTTTACAGTATGAAACAAATCTATGTAGCTCGTTGACGATCATCAAGTTCTAACTCCTTCCCCCGATCGCAGCCTTAAGGGTCTTAGCATAAAAAGATACCACTCCCTCAAAGAAATTATCATCAGCATAAGTAACTAAAAAAACGATTAAAATCCTCAATACTTAAGACAATTTACTGTTGACAGTTCAATAAAACTAATTTTCAAGCTGCTTTTCAGTATTGGTGGATTTTTTACACCTGGCCTCAGCTACCAGTCAGCGATTTTATATGAGCAGGAAAACTGGCATTTTGCAAAGCTTGAACAGTTATTCGAGAATCTTGTACGCAAAATTGCCAACCTAAGCGAACAAGTTTACGAGAAGTTTCAGTTTGAATAATTCCAATTACTGGCATTTTTGCCTTTTCTTTGTCTACTGAATGATCTTGTAAAATCGTTTTCAAGCGATGTAAATCTTCCATATTACCTGCTTGCTGGGGATTTAATTCCACCATTACCATTTGTACTGTTTCCACTGGTTCTGCATCTTCAAGAATAAATTGAGTTTGCTCGTCACGTCGGTCTACTTTTCCCCAAATAATCAATCTAGTATCAACTTGGAGTATGGAACTAATGCGTTCGTAAGTTTTCGGAAAAACTACAGCTTCTGATTGTGTAGTTAGGTCTTCTATTTGCAAGATTGCCATCTGATCGCCTTTTTTCGTCACCACTTTTTTCACGTTATTTAACATCACAACTGCACAAAGCCTCGTTTCTTCTCTTTGATCTGCCAGTTGGGAAAGGTTAATTGGTGTCAAAAGTGGTGCTATTTGTCGTAAGGATTTCAGGGGATGATCTGATACATAAAAGCCTAGTAATTCTTTCTCCTTTTGCAACTTTTCCTGGGGGGTAAAATCCATTATAGGTTTAGATTTTGGAGCAGTTTCAAAGGCATTACTTGCTCTTTTATTCTGAGTCGCAGAAAAGCCGTCGCCCAATAAATCAAATAGATTCCCTTGACCACTAGCTCTATCTTTCGCACGAGATTGTGCCCAATCATACACTAATTCTGAGTCGTTAATTAACTGTTGGCGGTTAGATTCAATTTTGTCAAAGGCTCCACAGTAAATCAACGACTCCAGAGTTCGGCGGTTAACAGCACGCAAATCCACGCGATCGCAAAAATCAGCTAGTGATTTAAATTCTCCTGTCTCATTTCTCGCCTCCAAAATACAAGCGATCGCATTTTGTCCCACGTTACGCACTGCCGAAAATCCAAACAGAATCTTTCCTGCCGTTGGCGTAAAATCAACACCAGAACGATTGATATCTGGCGGATCTATGGATATCCCCATATTTGTACAGTTAGTAATGTATCTCTGTACCTTATCGGTATCGCCACTGTTCGCTGTTAACAGCGCCGCCATATATTCCAATGGGTAATTAGCTTTTAAATATGCTGTTTGATATGTTACATAACCATAGGCTGTCGAATGGGATTTATTGAAACAATTAGCAGCTATTAAGCCATTTTTTATGGTAAAATTATGGTCGCGTTCAACCCCAATGTCATAAACATTTTGTTTGGCTAAATATTTACGTGTGGCTATTTTTATCATCCTACCTTACCTCGAAAAATTTTGTGGAATCGAATAAAATTATGAAGTTTGTAGTATTAATAAGGTTGTAATACAAAATTATATCATTAGAAAACACTGCTATACTCTTACACAAAAGTAGCCAATATATATGAAAAGTTTGGCAAACTATTCAATAGATGGTTGATAGCCATGTATTTGCTGTTTTTAAAAACGTATTAAACACATTTCAATACATATTAATCCGCTTAGTCAAATGAATCGGGAATGACAAGCAGAGGAAAATAAGCAATGCTCAAAGCCCAATAACCAATACCCAATTTTGACCAATATGTACTAGAATCAATGACTTGAGTCACAAAGAGAGCAATCATGGCATCCATCCGCGAGTTGCACCAACAGCTGGTTAAAAAAGAACGTTCTGCCGTTGAAATTACCCAAGAAGCTTTAGAGCGCATTCAAGCGTTAGAGCCGAAATTGCACAGCTTTTTATGTGTGACGGCAGACCGGGCATTAGAGCAGGCGGGTGCTGTGGATGCCAAAATTGCCGCAGGAGAAGAAATTGGGCTGCTAGCGGGCATTCCTGTGGGGATCAAGGACAATATGTGTACCAAGGGGATTCCTACCACCTGTGCCTCCCGGATTTTGGAAAATTTTGTGCCGCCTTATGAATCAACGGCGACGCAAAAACTGGCAGATGCTGGGGCAGTAATGGTTGGCAAAACCAACTTGGATGAGTTTGCAATGGGTAGTTCCACAGAAAACTCTGCCTATCAAGTCACGGCTAATCCTTGGGATTTGTCACGAGTTCCAGGTGGTTCTTCAGGGGGTTCGGCGGCGGCGGTGTCTGCCCAAGAATGTGTAGTTGCTCTCGGTTCTGATACTGGCGGTTCGATTCGCCAACCTGCATCTTTCTGTGGTGTGGTGGGGATGAAACCCACTTATGGTTTGGTTTCTCGTTATGGTTTGGTGGCTTACGCTTCGTCTTTGGATCAAATTGGGCCATTTGGAAACACAGTAGAAGATGCGGCAATTTTATTAAGTGCGATCGCAGGTTACGATCCCAAAGACTCTACTAGCCTAAAAGTTGCCATTCCCAACTATGCTGCTAGCTTAAAACCAAACTTCAAACCCAGAGGTCAACTGAGAATTGGTATCATTAAAGAAACTTTTGGTGAAGGTTTAGACCCTGTAGTGGAACAAGCTGTTACCAAAGCAGTAGATCAACTACAAAGCTTGGGAGCGGAAATTCATATAATTTCTTGTCCCCGTTTTCGGTATGGCTTACCCACCTACTACATTATCGCCCCATCCGAAGCATCAGCAAACCTGGCTCGTTACGATGGCGTGAAATATGGGTATCGCGCTCCTGATGCCGATAATCTGCTATCAATGTACACTCGTACCCGTGCCGCTGGTTTTGGTACAGAAGTCAAACGCCGGATTATGATTGGCACTTACGCCCTTTCGGCTGGCTATTATGACGCTTACTACCTGAAAGCGCAAAAAGTCCGTACTTTGATTAAGCAAGACTTTGAAAAGGCTTTTGGTGCAGTTGATGTGTTAGTTTGTCCCACATCTCCCACTACAGCATTCAAAGCAGGGGAAAAAACTACTGACCCCTTGAGTATGTATCTAACTGACTTGATGACTATTCCTGTGAATCTTGCTGGTTTACCTAGTTTAAGTTTGCCATGTGGTTTTGACGAACAGGGGCTACCGATAGGATTACAGCTAATTGGCAATGTTCTGCGAGAAGACCAATTATTTCAGGTAGCTTATGCTTATGAGCAATCTACTACTTGGCATCTGCGTAAACCGCAAATATCTTGAAAATTGTCATTTGTCGCTTGTACTGAGCTTGTCCTGAGCGTAGCCGAAGGGCGTAGTCGTTGGCGCAGCCTCTCCAAGAGTTGTATTGGTCATTTGTCATAGATTCTTAATTCTTCTCCTCTACTCAGTAGAGACGCGATTAATCGCGTCTCTCCACTCTTTCTGCTTTTTTGGTCATTTGTTAGTCTGATTACTGACTATTGACTGTTGATTATTATCTTCTGGAGTCAGGGATTCAGCTGTAAGCTGTGGATTAAGTATATGAAGAAGACCAGCAGATGCACCGACCAATAATAAAATATAGGTCAGAACAAGAGGTATGTATGTATTTTGTTTGTTGTCTGAATTGTGGTAAGCATTTTTAGAATCTTGACAGACAACATTGGTTATAAGGCTGTACGATAAAGCATTTCCATCCAGCCCTAAAGCATCTCCATAACGACGGATGAATCCTTGCAGAAAAATCGGCTCAGGCAATTCTTCAAATCGATCTTCTTCTAACGCTTGCAAAATACCTACTCGAAGCATTGTCTGAGAGGCTATTTCTTCTATGCGAATAGATTTTTCTTGTCTTACTTGTCGCAAGCGTGTGGTTATTTCCTTTAGTTGCTCTACTTGAGCTTCATTTAAGAGCGTCACAGTCTTCTCCTGTATGGGCTAATTCTACTATTCATTGAGAAGACTTCAATCCGCATACGTAATTTTACTGAATATTTGATTTTAGGATAATTTTTTTTGAGAATGGCTTAATCCTGGATTGTAAAATGCTAGTCGAACTCCCGGTAAGTATAGTTTTAGTTGTAATTAATACTTTTGCTTTGCAAAATTTGGGCGCGAAAATCAAAAAATAGTAATTTATCATACAAGTATCTTGCCGACACCACTCTGGGCTGGGATAATTGCAGCGATCGCCAATGTTCTGCTCAATAACGATTAGTCATCATTCTTGATTGTGCCAACTCCTTGGTTATTATTAAATATGGCATTTGCTGCACCATAGATATTGACAAAAAATGTTTCATTGGGTTCAACTTTATTATCACCTCTGACGCCAATACTAATAACTTTGCTAGTTTCGCCAGGGTTGAAAACAATTGTCCCCAACCCGAAATTGTAATCCGAGTCAGACTCTTTGGCAGTACCATCACTCGTACTGTAATTTACGACTATCGGTTGATAGAATTCATCTGAGAGAGTGACGACAAAATTAGCATTAGTTATCATCCCTGTTGTGCCTTCTTTAAGTGACACATCTGCAATGCTAATGATGGGGGGATCATCATTTATGATAGTAGCCACTCCCAAGCTATCAGTAATCGTGGTGTTTGTAGCACCGAAGAGATTGACAAAAAATGTCTCCTTAGTTTCAGTTTTGTTATCACCTATGACACCAATAGCAAGAGTTTTGGTGGTTTCGCCAGGATTGAAAACGATTGTCCCGAAAGCAGGGTTGTAATCAGAGTCAGAAACTTTAGCAGTGCCATCACTCGTGTTGTAATTTACAGTAACCTGCTGTAAACTCGGTGCGGAGAGAGTGACGATAAAGTTAGCATTAGTTGTTGTGCCTGTGTTACCTTCAGCAATTGAGACATCCGAGATACTGACAGTTGTTAGGTTGTCATCATCAATGATGGTAGCCATTCCTAAACTATCTGCAATCGTGCCATTTGTCGCGCCTGAAAGATTGACAGAAAATGTCTCGTTGGCTTCACTTTGGTTATCGCCTATGACGCCAATACTAAGAGTTTTGCTAGTTTCACCAGGATTGAAAGTAATCGTCCCGAAAGCAGAGTTGTAATCAGAGTCAGAAACTTTAGCAGTGCCATCATTCGTGTTGTAATTTACAGTAACCTGCTGATAACTAGGATTGGAGAGACTGATAGTAAAGTTAGCATTACTTGTTGTGCCTGTGTTGTCTTCAGCAATTGAGACATCCGAGATGCTGATAGTTGGTTGGTTATCATCGTTGATGATGGTAGCAACTGCTAAATTATCTGCGATCGCGGCATTTGTTGCACCCAAAAGATTGACGGAAAATGTCTCGTCAGTTTCAAATTTGTTATCGCCTACAACACCAATGCTAATAACTTTGCTAGTTTCACCAGGATTGAAAGTAATCGTCCCTAAAGCAGAGTTGTAATCAGAGTCACCAACTTGAGCAGTGCCATCACTCGTGTTGTAATTTACAGTAATCTGTTGAGAACTAGGATTAGAAAGACTGATAGTAAAGTTAGCATTAGTTGTTGTACCTGTGTTGTCTTCAGTAACAGAGACATCCGAGATGCTGATAGTTGGTTGGTTATCATCGTTGATGATGGTAGCAACTCCTAAACTATCTGCGATCGCGGCATTTGTTGCAGCCGAAAGATTGACAGAGAATGTCTCGTCAGTTTCAGTTTGGTTATCACCTCTGACGCCAATACTAATAACTTTGCTAGTTTCACCAGGATTGAAAGTAATCGTTCCTAAAGCAGAGTTGTAATCAGAGTCAGAAACTTTAGCAGTACCATCACTCGTGTTGTAATTTACAGTAATCTGTTGAGAACTAGGATTAGAGAGAGTGACAATAAAGTTGGCATTAGTTGTTGTGCCTGTATTGCCTTCGGTAACTGAGACATCTGAGATACTGATAGTTGGTTGGTTGTCATCATCAATGATGGTACCAACTGCTAAATTATCTGCGATCGCGGCATTTGTTGCACCCGAAAGATTGACAGAAAATGTCTCGTTGGTTTCAGCTTTGTTATCACCGATGACACCAATGCTAATAACTTTGCTAGTTTCGCCAGGATTGAAAGTAACCGTCCCGAAAGCAGAGTTGTAATCAGAGTCAGAAGTTTTCGCAGTGCCATCACTCGTGTTGTAATTTACAGTAATCTGCTGATAACTGGCATTGGAGAGAGTGACAATAAAATTGGCATTACTTGTTGTGCCTGTATTGCCTTCAGAAATAGAGACATCCGAAATACTGATAGTTGGTTGATTATCATCGTTGATAATAGTACCAACTCCTAAGCCATCTGCGATCGTGGCATTTATTGCACCCAAAAGATTGACGGAAAATGTCTCGTCAGTTTCAAATTTGTTATCGCCTACAACACCAATGCTAAGGGTTTTACTGATTTCGCCAGGATTGAAAGTAATCGTCCCTAAAGCCGAATTGTAATCAGAGTCAGCAGCATTAGCAGTACCATCACTAGTGTTGTAATTTACAATAACCTGCTGAGAACTGGGATTAGAAAGACTGATAGTGAAGTTAGCATTAGTTGTTGTACCTGTGTTGCCTTCAGAAACTGAGACATCTGAGATGCTGACAGTTGCTTGGCTATCATCGTTGATGATGTTTACTGTAGCCGAACTGTTAGTAATTGTGGAATTTGGCGCTCCAGTTATGATACTGGGGTTACTCAGAATAACAGTAATGTCTTCATTGGGTTCAAATGTGTTGTCACCTAAAACATCCGCTGTAATTGTCTTTATGGTTTCCCCAGCAGCGAAGCTTAAAGTTCCAGATGTAGCAGTTCCTCCACCCGGAACTTGAATATTGTTATAGTCACTGCCAAAACTTGCCGTACCGTTAAAAGCATAATTTACGGTACTAGCCACGCCAATACCACCACTGCGAGTAACCGTGAAGGTAACAGCTTGAGTACCGCTATTACCTTCAGTTAAAGTTGAAGTGAGAGTGGAAATTGCATATTGAATTGCATCATTAGCGGCAATAGTTAGAGTAGTTTCAGTTATTGTCCCCAAATCAGCCCCTGTTAGCGTGCCGAAGTTGAGTACAACTGTTTCTGCATTCTCTGGTAAATCGTCTGGGTTAATAGTAAAAGTAATTAGCTGTGTTAAATTTGCGCCTGTTGCCCCAGCAGTAAAGGAGATGGTAGCGGGGGAAAAAGTGTAATCGTTGCCATTACTAGCAGTACTATTATTTTTGACGACAATAGGAACTGTGACAGTGGTTTCAGGAGAGGCATCTAAGGTAACAGAAATAGTTACTGTAGTGGCGGTACTATCTTCTGTTGTATTGTACGTAGCAGCACCAAAATTGACTTTTGGAAGTACATATTCAAATGCTCCAATATCAATTCTCCCGCTTTCAATACGGTTAAAATCTATGCCGCGTTGGTCGGTATTTAAGCCACCACTGTAAGCCGGATCGCCAGCATTCCTGGCAGGACTGTTAAAGTATAGAGCATGAGTTTGTGTCGAACCACCGTAATCTCCTAGTGGTTTGAGTCCGGGGTTGGGGTTAATAATATCTGTACCTGTTCCTAGAGTCCCAGATGATTTACCAGCAATTTTGCCAATTAGGTTGTAAGCATTACCATTGAAGTTGTTACCAAAGACATCGGCACCTTGATTACCTGGGTCAATATTGCCAGCAATGATGCTATTGCTGATGCTCGCCGTGCCCCCAGATTTATAAATACCCCCACCATCACCTTGGGTATTGTTATCACTATCAGCAGTGTTCCCAAAAATAGTGCTATTGCTGACTGTGGTATTGTTGGTGCTGTAGATGCCGCCACCATGAGTTTTTGCTGTATTGGTAGAAATAGTGCTATTGCTGATGGTGACACTAGTGCTACTAAAGATGCCACCGCCATTGCTATTCGCAGTATTGCCAGAAAGAGTACTATTGCTAACTGTGGCATTGGCGCTGTAGATGCCTCCGCCAAGGTTTGCTATGTTGCCAAAAATACTGCTATCGGTGACTGTAGCAATATTGCTGTAAATGCCGCCGCCGTTAGTGTTTGCGGTATTGCCAGAAAAAATACTATTGCTGACTATGACACTACTACTGCTGTAAATGCCGCCGCCGCTAGTGCTGGCAGTATTGCCAGAAAAAATAATATTACTGACTATGACACTACTGGTACTGTTGATACCGCCACCATTTGCTGCCTTTCCTCCAGTTATGTTCAACCCATCAATTGAGAGGGAGGCACTGGCATTAAAAACACGGGAAGTATTATTACCACTGATGGTAAGTTTATTAACCCCAGTTCCTTGAATAATGACTCCTTCATTAATAGTCAATTCCCCAGAAGTGAGGGTAATAATGTCGGGGGTAGCATCACCGAATATTCCAGTCTGATCAAAGAGGATTGTCTCAATCCCTGGATCGTTATTAGCATTGATAATAGCTTGCCTTAAGGAGCCAGCACCGCTGTCATTGGTGTTAGTTACTATATAGGTGGTGCCATCTACTTTGACAGATACATCATCAATGGCTAAACCATGATCGTTGCCTGTATCATCTATGTCTTCCCAACGCAATATAATCTCTTCACCGTTAACTATTGGGGTAGCTAGGTTAAATATTACAGGCGCTATAACAACTCGATTGGCACCTTGATTGCCAATTAGGGAACCTGCGGTTGCAGTTGCAATTGGCCCGGTGAAATCTAACGATGTGACAGGCGTCCATGTTCCTGTTGTTAAACTTGTGACAGTTGACCCAGTTTGATAACTAAATTTCAGCTGTTGCTGCGATGTATTACCACTATTACGCCATTGCTCACCCGTGTAACTTACTTGCAACTTAGTAATTGGTGAACCTGTGTTGTTTTGGAGGCGCAACCCATAATAAATAGCTCCTGTAGTACCAGAAGCTACAGAACCAAGTGCCCGATCTGTGGTTGTACCAAAGCTGTACAATGCACCTGTGTTATTACTGCCATTACCAGCGTTATAATTTGTTCTTGTGGAATACCAGCCTGAAATAGTTGAATCATTAGTCCAAACCTGTGTTCCGGAAGCAGCTAATGTGTTGAAGTTTTGAGAGTATGTGCCAGTAAAACTAGCTGGCAAAATAGATTGGTAAGCCTGTATTACTTCAGGTTGAAATGCTAGGGAAGCCTCAATTTTCCCTGTCTTCACCTCTAAATCCCAGTCGCCACCTAAAGCAGCACTTCCTGTTTTGTCAGTGGAAGCGGCAACATCTGCTCCAGTAATTTGGCTAATCTGCTGTACAAATTTTGTGCCTTCACCACTGGCTACATCACAGCCATAAAGTAGGATGTCAGCTTTATCAGTTAAAGCACTTGCCCACTTTTTTAACTGATTTTTGTAGCTATCCAGATTGCTAAGGTTGAAGTTGCTTGACCCTAGTTGCAAACTCCCTACACTTCCGTGGGAAACAATGTGAATTGATTGAACTGAATTGGATTCACGTTTTGCTAGAAACTCGGTGATTTGTGTTATGCCATCTCTATTGGCATCAAGAATAACAACTTCACTGCCGAGTGCGATCCCAGCTAGCAAGCTTTGGTAATCTATAACTTTTGGATCTATAAAAACAATATTTGTGCTTGCATCTATTAATTTGATAGTAGATTTATTTCTGTTTTTAGAGTGATGATTTTCTGGTACTTTTATCATAATTATTCCTGAAATAGAATTTATTAGCTTTAGCTTAGTAATATTTAGCGTGCATAACAAAATAGAAAGTGAATGACTCTGCATTCGCTTTCATTCCCAAATGAAATCGGTAATTAAACCTTTTATCTAATGAGACAAAACCGCAATATTTTTAGTTGTTATATAAGCAAGCACGCCTTAAATAAAGTTAGCCGTTTTTTAGTCACAGCTTTTGTTTATAGCAATTTATACTAAGTCAAGTGACAATACAACTGCATTTTCACTTAAATAACGATAGATAGATTGATTGAAATTTGAGTATATCTAGCTTTATTTACAGTTCTAGTACTACCAATCCTTTTTGAATAGCTAAACTAAAATTGGGTCTGGGTGCGATCGCATACTTCTAGTTTCGTACAAGATAGTATGAGCAGGAACCTTGATGAAAAACTATATTTGGTAAGTAGACCTATAAATTTTGCTTGCTTACCTGCATCAAGCGGAGTACTTTAGATACTCATGTAACATAAAATTCCGCTTATGCGCCTGACTTCACTGGATGTTTTTCGCGGCATTACCATCGCTGGAATGATTCTCGTTAATATGGCGGGTGTCGCAGATGATGTATATCCTCCCTTAGCTCACGCCGATTGGCACGGCTGCACACCAACGGACTTGGTATTTCCCTTCTTTCTCTTCATTGTTGGTGTAGCGATGACTTTCTCGCTGTCAAAATACAGCGAAGGCAATAAACCAACCTCAGCTGTTTACTGGCGGATATTGCGCCGCGCTGCTATTCTCTTTGCCTTGGGATTACTACTAAATGGCTTTTGGAATCAGGGTATTTGGACTTTTGATTTGAGTAGTATCCGTATTATGGGAGTGTTGCAGCGCATCAGCCTTACCTATCTGCTGGCTTCCCTAGCTGTTCTCAACCTTCCGCGCAAAGGTCAATGGATACTAGCAGCAGTGCTACTCATTGGCTACTGGCTAACGATGATGTATGTCGCAGTGCCAGAATATGGTGCGGGAGTTTTGACGCGAGAGGGTAATTTTGGCGCTTATGTTGACCGCCTGATTATTCCCAAACCACATTTATACAAAGGTGATGGTTTCAACTTTATGGGAGATCCAGAAGGACTTTTCAGTACTATTCCCGCGATAGTAAGCGTCCTCGCTGGCTACTTCACTGGTCAATGGATACGCAGTCAACCTGTACAGTCACGTACAAGTATCGGTTTAGGATTATTTGGAGTCGGTTGCTTAATTATAGGTTGGGCATGGGGATGGACATTCCCAATTAACAAAAAGCTGTGGACAAGTTCTTATGTAGTATTTACAACAGGTTGGGCGTTATTATTACTAGCAGCTTGTTATGAACTTATCGAAGTACGGCTGATGCGTCGCTGGAGTAAACCTTTTGAAATTATGGGCTTAAATGCGATCGCTCTTTTCGTTGCATCGGTTTTATTAATTAAAATTTTAGTCAAAACTACTATTGGCACTGGCAAAGACGCTCCTAGTACCTATAATTGGATTTACCAGAATTTTTTCGCATCTTGGGCGGGAGTGCTGAATGGTTCCCTGTTATTTGCCTTAGTCACCGTGTTGTTGTGGTGGGCTGTTGGTTTTCTGATGTATCGGCAACGCTGGTTTCTGAAAGTGTAAAAAAGATTTTTGTTATTATTTACGTTTTAGTGTTTTCAATGTTACAACAGGTGTTAAGTGATAGATTGTAACACTTTAGGAACAAAGGCAATCGCAACTTTATCAATATTATTAGCGCGTTAATCTGCGCTTTCTTTAGCGAACTCACTTAAGTCCTGATATTGTTTCTAACGGTAGAAGCGTCTACAGACTTATCTGTGCGTTTAAAATTCTTATTTCTTCTAATTCACTAAATTAATCCATAAAAAAATTGTGAGGTAATGGATGCGTCGCATGAAATTTTGGGTATTTTTGCCAATTGCCTTAATATTCGGCTGCTCAGATCAACTGTTTCAATCTAACCCGTCTGTAGCCAACTCTAACCCAGCAGTAGTTGAACAAACTAGTCCAACTTTATTAGCAAAAGCGAGTTACCTTTCACCGTTAGAACAACAGGTAATTGTTGAAACAAATAAGGTAAGAACAAATCCTAAAGCATACCTCCCAATTCTGGAAAACTATAGAAAGCGCTTTGAGGGGAACCGAGTCAAAATTTCTAATAATACTTATCTGCGAACTCAAGAAGGAGTCAAAGCAGTTGATGAGGCGATCGCATTTCTCAAATCAGCACGTCCTATAGGAGCGTTGAGTGCATCTAAGGGTATGTCTTTAGGAGCAAAAGATCACGTAAAAGACCAAGGCCCAAAAGGTGCTATAGGTCATGATGGTAGTGATGGTAGCAACCCCTTTACTCGCATCAACCGCTATGGTAAGTGGCAAACAACCGCAGGCGAAAATATCAGTTATGGGCCAAACAGCGCTCAAGATATCGTCATGCAGTTAATTATTGATGATGGTGTGCGCGATCGCGGCCATCGAAAAAACATTTTTAATGGTGCTTTTAAAGTCTCTGGTGTTGCTTATGGAACTCACAAATCATATAGAACAATCTGCGTGATTGACTACGCTGGCGGATATAGGGAAAAATAATTTGCGATCGGGAATAGAGAGGATTCTACCTGGAGATTAGAAATCGCGGTTACACAAACCAAGTCCACCTGCCAAAAAATTTGAAACCCGCCTAAGCGGGTTTTTTCTGTGTAGACACGGTTTCTAACTGCCCATTTAGCTATTCCTCGGCAAACCAAGCACCATGAAACCCATAAGGCACTCGTTGGGGAATTATCACCCGCGCTACAGGTTTAGCTGTTACATCTTGAGCATTCACTACTACTAATTCTGAGGTGTTTGAATTCTCATCGTGGACGAAAGTTATGAGCCAACCATCATCCTCAGCCGTTGCACCAGGACGCGGCGCAAATACAGCTTCACCGTTATAGCGCCCCTGTCCAAATTCATGTGTTTGAGATTTTCCACTGCTGAAGTCGTATTTGATGATACCGTCAAATAAAGGTACGGGACTGTTTGCCGCTTTGTTAGTGTAGCCATATCGGTTTTGTCGCCCCAATCGGTTTTCGTTGACGCGGGGGAATTCCGAAGCTACATCATCTAACATCTCTTCACGCACTGTCCCCGTGTTGAGGTTAAATCGCCAACGATGCAGACGGGGAATATTTGCGTTTGGATCTGGTTGCGAATCATCAGAACTCAAAACAGTTGTAGAACTCATGCGACAGGCAATCAACACTACTTCATCTCCCTCTTCGTAAGCATTGAGGGTATGAAAGACGTAGCAAGCAGGACTTTCAAACCAGCGGATATTACTGTTGTCACCGTGACGTGGTAGAATGCCAAAACGACTGGGGCGATCGCGCTCAAACATCATTACAGGTTCTCCCCGTTGCGATCGCTCGAGGTTAAAAGTCAGCGGCAAATCCATGAAAATTGTGTAGTTTTCAGTGATGGCAAAATCGTGCATCATCACCCCTATTGGCAGTTCAATTGGCACTGTTCGCAAGAGTTCGCCTTCTGCTGACACCACACTATATTGCAGATACGGTGGCGCAAACAGAGAATAGCCAAAGAAGATCATTTCCCCTGTAACGGGGTCTACTTTGGGATGGGCTGTGAAGGCAGAAACCAGCTTGCCATTGTAGGTATACTCGCCAATGGTTTCTAATTCAGGCAGCTTGATGGCGTAAGGTTTACCCCCCTCGTTCAGCGCTAACATCTGACCAGCGTGCCACACTAAGGCAGTATTGGCAGTATTTTTGTAGCGACCGTGAGGGTTATCCATTTGTGGCGGTTCTAACAACCCAGTCCAGATAGCTTTACCTGCTTCTCGTTCTTTTTTCCATCCGAAAGTCTGGACGTAGCGGTTACGATAAGTGGCTATGCCGTTGCTAATTTGCACACCATGCAACATCCCATCCCCATCAAACCAATGATATTGACCGATAGGTGTCCATTGGGGGTTAGGGCCATTACGCACAAACATCCCTGATAAATCAAGGGGTAATTCACCGATGACTGACAATTTGTCGGTGGTGATTTCTTCATGGACTGGAGCAAAATTGCCATCGAGATAGGGATTGACTGCTATTGTTACCATTGTCTTGATTTCAGCGTACATTCGTACTATACATTCTGGTTTGTTATCATGCCCACATGGAAATTTTGAGAGCGTTGTAGAATTTTTGCAAGTCCCTAAATTGATTTGCTTCAATCGATAGCGAAAGAGAATCAATCCTCAGCTTTTGGTGAATATACAGCAGTACTACCATTTAATGACACTGCTTCTACTGGTACTTCTTGATGTCGATTTGGTTTGATAAATCGCTCTGTTGTCGTTTTAATCACGATATACAAAATCGGTACTACAAACAAACTCAAGAAAGTCGCAATTAACATTCCGCCAAAAACTGCTGTTCCTAAAGATTGGCGACTACCCGCACCGGCACCTGTGGCAACAGCTAACGGAAAAATCCCCAATAGTGTAGAAAAAGCAGTCATCAGAATTGGACGTAACCGCTCTTGCGAAGCCTCAATTACTGCTTTAGTAATCGAAAGCCCTTGTTCTCGTAATTGGTTAGCAAATTCCACAATCAAAATTGCGTTCTTACTAGCTAAACCGATCAACATTACTAGACCAATTTGACAGTAAACATCATTCGCAAAACCCCGCATGGATTGAGCTATAAGCGCTCCAAAAATAGCTAAGGGAACTGATAACAGAATGATAAAGGGATCAACGTAGTTCTCATATTGAGCGGCTAGTACCAAGAATACAAAGATTATTCCTAATCCAAAGATTAGCGGTGCTAAACCACCAGAATCTATTTCTTCTAATGCAGTTCCTGACCATTCGTAACCATAACCGGCAGGTAAAACTTCTTTAGCAACTTTTTCCATTGCTTTAATTGCGTCTCCTGAACTAGAGCCAGGAGCGGCGGAACCATTAATTTCAATTGAGCGGAACAGATTATAGTGATTTATCGTTTGCGCTCCCACAGTCTGAGTAACTGTGACTAAGTTACTCAAAGGAACCATTTGATTCTTTTGAGAACGAACGTATAGTTTGCCAATATCTTTGGGATTGGAACGAAACTGTTGATCTGCCTGGATATACACCCGATAATTACGCTGCTGGAGATTAAAATCATTTACATATTGCGATCCCAAAGCAGTTTGTAAAGTACTGAAGACATCATCTATGGAAACTTGCAATGATTTGGCTTTATTGCGGTTCACTTCCACAAGCAATTGTGGTGTATCTGCGGCAAAGGTGCTAAATACAGCTTGTAATCCTGGTGTTTGATTAGCTTTACCCAGCAACTGACCCATCGACTGGACTAGATTTTCTAAGCCACTGTTACCTCTGCGGTCTTGCAGTTGAAAGACGAAGCCGCCAAAATTGCCTAAACCCTGAATTGGTGGCGGATTTACAGGAAAAACCCTGGCTTCTGGAATTGCCAACAACTTCCCTTGCAAGCTGCCAATAATCGCCTGTACTGATTGATCGGGTTTTGAGCGCTCATCCCAAGATTTTAAAGTGGTAAATATGATGCCGCTATTGGCGGTACTACCACTAAAACCAAATCCACCGATCGCAAAAGTCCCCAGTACTTCTGGAATTTGCAGAATTTCTTTTTCTACCTGTGCAATCACATCGCTAGTATATTGCAGCGAAACGCCTTGCGGCCCTTGGATAATTGTAATGAAGTAGCCTTCGTCTTCATCGGGTAGAAAGGCTGTTGGTACTGTGGTGTACAACCAAGCAGTCATTCCCAAAGAAACGATAAACAACCCAATGACAATAGCTTTGATGTGTGTTAGAAAGGTCAGCGATCGCTTATAACCATTCTGTACCCAGTCAAGAAACCGATTAATCTGGCCAAAAATCCAGCCTAACCAGCCTGAAGGTTTTTGTCCTTGACGCAGCAGCAGCGCACACAGGGAAGGTGTCAAGGTCAAAGCCAAAAAAGTTGAAATCGCAATGGAGAAAGCGATCGTCAGGGCAAATTGCCGATAAAGTGCGCCTGTGGTTCCCGGAAAAAACGCCACTGGCACAAACACCGCCATTAATACTAATGAAGTGGCAATAACCGCGCCAAACAGTTCCTTCATTGATTCACTAGCGGCTCGACGAGGATTTATGCCTTTATCCTGAATAAAACGGCTGATTTGCTCAACTACAACAATCGCATCGTCTACCACCATCCCCGATGCTAAAGTCAGACCAAATAAAGTCAAACTATTGATGGAAAAGTTAAAAACTTTGACAAAGGCAAATGTCCCAATTAAGGAAAGCGGAATGGTAAGTGCTGGAATTAAAGTAGTTCGCCAGTCCTGCAAGAACACAAAAATTACAATTACAACTAGCACTACCGCTTCAATCAGAGTCTTGATAACTTCTGACATCGACTCTTCTACAAAGGATGTCGTGTCAAAAGCTACCTGATATTTCAGCCCTGGGGGAAAACTCGGAGCTAATCGCGCTAGTTCGTCTTTGACTCCCTTAGCCACATCCAAGGCATTACTACCAGGAACTTGATAAATCCCTAAACCGACAGCATCGTTACCACGAAATCGCAGAAATGAACTGTAGTTTTCTGCACCCAGTTCCGCTCTACCGACATCTTTGAGCTTGACTAATGTGCCATCATCTCCAGTTTTCAGGACAATTTCTTCAAATTCTGATGGTTCTGCTAATCGGCTAGCAGCACGCACATCAAGTTGATATCTTTGCCCTTCAGGAGCCGGTTCTTGTCCAATTCTCCCTGCACCAACTTGCAAGTTTTGTTCAGATAAAGCATTCGCTACATCCTTGGTCGTTAGTCCCCGACTAGCAAGGCGACTCGGATCTAGCCACAGGCGCATTGCATAGCGACGTTCGCCAAAAATTTGAGCGTTGCTCACGCCTTTGACTCTTTTTAGGGCATCTGCTAAGTAAAGGTCGGCATAATTGCTTAAGAATATATTGTCGTACTCTTTATTTTCAGCGAATAAACCAATCGCTAAGAGAATATTGCTAGATTCTTTCGATACTCGCACTCCCGTGCGTTGCACAGAGTCTGGTAGTTGTGGTTGGGCAACAGAAACACGGTTTTGCACATCCACAGCCGCAATATCTTTATCCCGTGATGAATCAAAGGTGGCTGTAATGGTACTTGTACCATCGTTGCTGCTGCTAGAAGTCAGATATCTGAGTCCCTCAACCCCGTTGATTTGCCTTTCTAAGATATTTGTCACACCGCTTTCTACGACTTCGGCACTAGCTCCGCTATAGTTGGAAGTGACAGTGATTTGGGTGGGACTAATTTCTGGAAACCTAGCGATCGGTAGTGTGGGAATACTGATTAATCCGATTAAAAGGATGACGATCGCACATACCGACGCAAAAATTGGCCGCTTAATAAAGAAGTCAACAAACATAGTTTAAAAATTGGGCATTGGGTATTTGGTATTTGGCATGGTGCATGGGGGCATTGGGCATTGGTTATTTCCCCCCTGCTCCTCTGCTTCTCTGCCCCCGCGCCCTCATCTTCTCTTCAGCTAAGGCTTCTGGCTACCAACTTCTTGTGTTTCAGGAGTAATGGGAGCGCCATTGGTTAAGTTAAGAATGCCGGAAACAACAATTTTGTCCCCCGCTTTTAGTCCTTCGATAACTTGATAATTATTCCCCTCAATAACTCCTAATTTCACCGGTTTTTGTTGAGCTACTAAAGCTGGCGCTCCAGGTTTAGACTTTTCCTGCGGCGCTGCTTGCGCCACAAATACAAAAGTCTCTCCACCCAAGCGAGATATTGCTGTAACTGGAATTAAGATTCCTGGACGTTCGTTCCAGATCACTTTGGTTTGCACTGACTGAAGATTAAGCAGTCGATTTCTCGAATTACCAAAGTTGGCTTTTACCAAAACTGTCTGCGAATCGGAACTAGCATTTGGGGAGATAAAACTGATTTTACCGGTTGCGATGGGTTTGTCTTGGACATCGAGCATTTGCACAGGTAAGCCCAAGCGTAACTTTCTGGCTTCAGCTACGGGAACAGAAATATTCAGTTCTAAAGAGTCGTTTCTGGTTAGTGTAGTCAGCTGATCTGCTTTTTCCACATAATCTCCCACCTTTGCTGGAATATCACCAACAATGCCAGTGAAAGGTGCAAGGACTTTTGTGTATTGCAGTTGCACTTGGGCGGCTTGAACTTGGGCAGCTGCTTGAGTTACTTGCGATCGCGCTTGGGCAATTTCTTCTGGACGCGAACCATTTTCTAGTTGTCTTAAGTTTTGTTTCTGTTGTTCCAAAGCACCAGCTAGCTCATTAACACTCGATCTTCTGCTTTGACGGAGTTGATCTAAGCGTTTCTGGGCTACGACCAGAGCAGCTTCAGCACTTTGCTGTTCTTTGACATATCCTTCTAAGGTATCTTGGGAAACTGCGCCCTCTTTTCTCAATTGTGCATATCGTTTGGCGCGTGACTGTGCTAATTCCACATCAGATTTCGCTGACTGAATTTGAGCCTCAGCCTGAGCAATTTCTTCTGGTTGCGATCCCGATTGGGCATCTCTAAAGCGAGCTTGGGCTTGGGTTAACTGCGCTCTAGCTTGAGCAACTTCTTCTTGTCGCGTACCTGCTTTGAGTTCAGCAAGACGTGCTTGAGCTTGTTGGAGTGAGCCTCTAGCTTGTAACAATTGAGCTTGGACATTATCACTTTGCAGACTAATAATGACTTGCCCTTGTTGAACGCGGTTGCCCTCTTGGATGAAAATCTCGGTAATTCGCCCTTCAACCTGTGGCTTGATGATTACTGAACGTGGAGCTTCTAAGGAGCCAATAAACTCCGAACTTTCTTGAACGGTTTCAGTTTTCACTGTCGCTAGCTTGACTGGAACTGCTCTAGGTTGACTAGCATTTGCTTCAGCACCACCTTGTGCTTTGCTAGCATTACTAGTTTGCCACCAGCGCCAACCAAAACCTACACCTGCAATTAATAAGACGATTCCTAATAGTAGGGGCCAACGACGTTTTTGAGGTGGCTTAGGCGATCGCTGTGGCAATTGTTGCGACTCTTGACTAGAATCAGTAACAGCAGGCTGTTCTATTTCAATGGGTAAGGGAGAGTCAGGGAACTCAGAATGGGACATCTTCGTTTTCTCGTCTTGTGGATTTAGACTTGGGCAATCTACTTTTCGCTAAAAAAGCATTATTTGGAATAGTTTTTTAGCCCTTTTTTCTATATGTTGATGAAAAATATGTTTGGGTATTTGGGCGATCGCTCACGATGTCTAGCACCTAAAATGAAGCAATTTTGTTCAGCATATTATGGTTGATTTGTACATTACCTAACTCCGTTCAATTTCTTAAAGTGTAATTTATAGTTTTTTGTTAGTCAGTATAAACCCAGTGCCTTAGCTCAGAGAGAAAGCACGGTTCATGTTGTTGCAGTTCAAGCTTCTGCCTGTAAAGCGATGCTTCGGTAATTAGAGCAAGTTAGTAGTTGCTTTTCAGTTTTAGAAATGACGAAATAAAGTTACCTCATTGACCGCAGCAACACGAGCAATTTCTCGTGTTGTCGCTGTGGTTAAACTTGCCGTTGCAAATACCTTAGTTGCTGACTAGATCGAGGTGCATAAGTTTGTGCCGTACTTGACGCTAAGTTTTGTATGAGTGTTTGCAAGCGCTTGCTTGCATTATAACCACATAGCAGACAAGATTGGTATAAGTTACAGATGAGTTTATCCCCCTTGAGTACTAGTGAATACTGATCTTAAGGAAGAAAAAATCTGGAGCGATGCTTTGTTTACGAGACGCTTGTCTGCGACACGCTATGCGTAGCTTTACTTCTTTGCAGGAGTAAGCCGACGCTGATTAATTCAGCTGTCTTAATCAAAGTTGCGAGTTTCATCAAGTTATCCTCACCAAGAACGACGTGCAATCAGCCAGTGTTCTCTAGATTCCTATTTTTGAGCAGTCTCAACTTCCTACAGTTAGTTCACCCGATCGGTTGATCTTTAACTCACCCGAATGGGTGAGTTAAAGATCAACCGATCGGGGTTTTGTTTGTGTAGCCAACGAGTGAGAAATCCTCAATCCCCTTCAACCATCTACAACTGATTTTTTAGAATCGAATTTTGGTAAAATCCCCACAGTTGATTTTCGGTTGGTAACAATATGAGAAAAAAGCCACTCATACCGATCGAGCGCTTGCTCTAAGGAATAGTTTTCTTCGGCAAATTGTCTTCCTGTGCTACCTAGCTTCCTCCCTAGAGCCGGATTAGCATATAAATCATGCACCGCAGCGGCCATTGCCTGGGGCGATTCTGGTTCAACAACTATCCCACCACCGCTGAGTTCGATGGCTTTAGCAGCAGTACCAGTGGCGGGAACTGAACCCACAATTGGGCGACCACTCGCCAACAAAAGTGGTATTTTTGAAGGCATATTGAACGAAATCACATTGTGCTTTTGCACAATTAGCCCGACATCAGAAGCTGCTAGCATTTCAGGTAGTTTTTCTCGCGGCTGTAACGGTAGTAGCAAAACATTATCTGCTCCATTTGATAAACAATATTCCTGCAACCTTTGCAATGCTATTGATTCGCCAACAATGACAAAGACAATATCTTTGATATGACGTAAACAAACGGCTGCTTCGATTACTGTCTCTAAACCTTGCGTTAGAGCAATATTGCCTGAATAAAGTACTACAAATTTCCCATCTAGTTGATGGTTAGATATCCAAGAGTTGCTCTGTTTGGGTAACGGGCGAATGAAATTTACATTTACCCAATTGGGAATACAAACGATTTTATTAACCGGTACTCCCTTATTTACTAAATTCTCCCGAAACCCATCAGCGATCACACTAATAGTATGTGCAGTCCGATATGCAAATTTCTCTAAAGCTGCAAGAGTTCGGATCATCCACTTGTTTTTTAATAACCCAATACGCACAGCAGCTTCTGGTAAAATATCTTGCACATTTAGAACTACTGGGCAGTTGTATAACCAGCCCAATGTTGTTGCTGGCAAAGTACCTAGTAGCGGCGGAACTGTTAAGATAATCACATCTGGTCGCCCACCTTTAAAGGCTTGAGGTAAGCTCGTGAAAACAAAGCTCAACTCCAGTAACAGCCGATCTATGAGGTTAGGTTTAGACTTAATTCGTACGTAACTTCGCTCAATTGTGACGCCATTTTTTTGTTCCGTAAGATACCATTTATTCTGATACCCATCGTAAATTTCGCGCTGAGGATAGTTGGGCATTCCCGTAATCACCCGCACTTGATGACCTCGCTTTACTAGTCCTTCTGCCAATTCAGTCATTAACGGAGCAATTCCAATTGGCTCTGGATGATAGTTGTAGGAATAAATCAGAATATGCATGAATTATTTGTGAATTTTGTGAAGATAGCATGAGACGAGCGGATTACTTATGAATAGCCAGTGGGGCTGCTATTTTTATTATTTACAGATTTTTTTTGCATGAAGTACAAAGCTACCGTTTTGGAAGCAGTAGGCAGAGATAGAAACTGTTTATATCTGATTTGTATCCCTGCATTTTGTTACCTCATTTATTTACAAATGCTGTATTTTGACTGGTTAAATTGTTTGATTAAAAAAAATGTGTTAAACATTGCTTATAAATTTTCTTCGTAGTTTTCAAAAGATAATTTTTGTACTGCATAAAACACTTAAAAATTAAAATATGACTTTGTATACACAGCTTAGGCTATTGATAAATATAGACTTTATTTTCTAGTGATTATGACAATAGTTGGTCTGTTTATCTCCGAACTAATGCCTCAATTTATACTGGGAGAATTGTAACATTATATTCACTGTTATGCATATAACCCTCATTCCGCCTTTTCAACTGGCACATGAAGTATTTTTAACCAAGTTATCAGTATTGTATTCATTCAGCAAAATCCAACTTTTTGAGTAGTTCAAAGGCACTGAGCAAAACAGTGTTGGATGCTGAGTCATAAATGCTGGGGTAAAAGTAAAAATTAATTTCACTCAGCCCTGTAGCTTTGTAAAAGTGTTGATGACAAACTAATAGACATTTGGTGAAATTAAATATGCGTTATCCAAAATCCTTGTAGAGACTTAGCACCGCTAAGTCTCTACATTCTTTTTCACTCATATTTTAATCAGGTTATATGATAGCCCCACTAGTTAACTGAACTAGTAGGGCTAGAATAGAGATTCAGTAAATTTGGCAAGCTCTGACTAGAAAGCCCTAATTTCTAGTAAGAGGCTTGCTTTTTCTTGAAAGTTGAAGCTACACCCAAACCAGCAAATGCTAGCAAACCCAAGAGAGAAGCAGGTTCAGGGACTTTGGATACTTGGATAGAACCAGAATTTTGATCTAGTGTTGTTGACGTTCCCTGTTGATCGACATCCTGACGTAAGAACAAAGAGTCGCCAACCGTTCCCTGAAAGAAATATTCTCCAATTACACCCGTTCCTCCAGCGACATCAAAGGGGCCAAATAATGTCTGAGTGGAAGTATTAAAGTTGAAAGCAAAGAAGCTAGATTCTGACACTCCACCACTAACAGTGTTATAGGTTCCCAGAAGATTTTTAGATGGATCTAAGAAGGAGACATTCAAAGATTGTAAAAAGTTGGTGGCTCCACTACCAACTTCTGAAATGATTGTTGGTGCTGTAGTTTCGTCGTAGCTGAATGAACCCGTTGCTGAGTAACCAGCATCACCTTGCCAGTTAAAGTTTAATTCAATAGCTTGGGCTGGGTTGTTAGCACCAGCCGCGATCGCAGCAACCAGTGTTGCGATCGCGGTGATTTTGGCGAAAATATTTTTCATGGTCATAACTCCGAAATTGATTGTCATGATGCATATATCAGTGCATCAATCAAGACTAAGCTTACGATAGAAATATATATCCGTAAATACCGCACAAAACACGGTATGTAATGTAATGAATTTATGAAGAGAAGCACTTGTTTTATAAAGTTTTGCATAAAATGTCAAGTCTATGATTCAGCTAAAAATCACGAGCGATCGCCTGAGAATAACTGATAAAGTTGAGCTACGCAAAGTTGAAAACAGTGTTATATGCCTGGGTTTCTATTAGAAGTTGGTACAGAAGAACTACCTGCAAGTTTTCTCAGTGATGCTTTAGTGCAATGGCAGGAACGCATTCCCCAAAGCCTGGAAGTAAACGGTCTCAAGTCCGAAAGTGTCAAGGTGTACGGTACTCCCCGGCGGCTGGCGGTATTGATTACAGGTCTACCATCGCAGCAACCAGATCGAGAAGAAGAAATTAAAGGGCCCCCCGCCCAAGCCGCCTTTAAAGATGGTCAGCCGACAGCCGCCGCCGCAGGTTTTGCCAAAAAGCAAGGTGTGGAACTGGATGCGCTGTCAGTTCGCCCCACTGACAAAGGGGAATTTGTCTTTGTGCAAAAAAGAATTCCCGGTCGTCCTGTGGCGGAAATTTTGACAGAACTTGTTTCCCAGTGGATTTGGGGGTTAGAAGGTAAGCGGTTAATGCGTTGGGGAAACGGGGATGCGAGGTTTTCGCGACCAATTCGTTGGCTGGTAGCTTTGTTAGATGAGACAGTGCTGCCTTTAGAATTAGTGAATGGTTCTAAAACGGTTCAGAGCGATCGCATTTCCCAAGGTCATCGGGTTTTGCATCCTGAACCTGTGACAATTGCCCAAGCTACTGATTATGTTACCGCCCTCAAGTCTGCTTATGTCACCGTTGACCCAGAAGAACGGGTAAATCTGATTAAAGAGCAAGTAAATGCAGTCGCAGAGAATTTAGACGGGTATACAGTAATTTACCCCGATTTGTTAGCGGAAGTAACCAACCTTGTAGAATATCCCTCCGCAGTTGTTGGTAAATTTGAACCAGAATTTTTAGAATTACCAACTGAGGTAATTACTGAAGTGATGGTTACTCATCAACGTTATTTTCCTGTATTCAAACCAGGGAGTTTTGAGCAAGAATTATTACCAAATTTCATCACCATTTCTAACGGCGATCCCAAGAAATCAGATATTGTTGCTGTTGGAAATGAAAGGGTAATTCGTGCCAGATTAGCTGATGGCAGATTTTTCTACGAAGCTGATTTAACTAAACCTTTAGAAAGCTTTTTACCGCAATTGGAAAAAGTCACTTTCCAAGAAGAATTGGGTTCGGTACGTGCCAAGGTAGATAGAATTGTTCAAATTGCCGAGCAAATTAGCAGTCAATTAGAATTAGCGGAAGATCAAAGCCAAAGAATCCAACGTGCTGCTTTATTATGTAAAGCAGATTTGGTGACACAAATGGTGTATGAATTCCCCGAATTGCAAGGTATTATGGGAGAAAAATATGCCTTAGCTAGTGGTGAAGATGCGGAAGTAGCAAAGGCAATTTATCAACATTATTTGCCAAAGGGAGCCGGTGATGTATTACCTGAAACACTCACGGGTAAAATTGTTGGTTTGGCAGATAGATTAGATACTTTAGTGAGTATCTTTGGTTTAGGTTTAATTCCTTCGGGTTCCTCCGATCCCTTTGCCTTGCGCCGTGCTGCTAATGCTGTAGTTAAAATTGTTTGGTTTGATAATCTGCCAATAAATTTAGATGATTTATTGAAGGAAATAGCAACAGACTTTGCAGCCAAATATCACAAAGATCGAGCATCATTAACCACAGCATTACAAGAGTTTTTCTTGCAACGCATCCGCACTTTATTACAAGAAGAAAAACAGATTGATTACGACTTAGTAAATGCAGTTTTAGGAGAAAACGATCCAGAATACACAGAACGGACGTTAAAAGATTTATTGGATGTCCGCGATCGCGCCTTATACTTACAACAAATCCGCAATGACAGTACCTTAGATAACATCTACGAAACCGTTAACCGTTCCACACGATTAGCCGCCCAAGGTGATTTGGATACAAAACAGCTAGAACCAACAGCCGTAGTTCGTCAAGAATTATTCCAAAAACCCTCTGAGGCAGCTTTGTATAATGCACTAATCGAATCAGTACCGGAAACTCAAGCAGCACAGCAGACACGAAATTATCAACTATTAGTAGCAGCACTCACAAAAATTGCTCCAGCAGTTAGTAACTTCTTTGATGGCCCGGATAGCGTTTTAGTTATGGACTCCGATCCAGAAGTCAAGCGTAATCGGTTACATCTGCTGGGACTAGTTCGCAATCATGCCCGTGTTTTAGCTGACTTCGGTGCGATCGTCAAAAATCTGTAGCGTAGGTCAACAAAAACTGGTGTAATTTTTGCCAAGAAAGGCTACTATAGGGAGTGCTTAACCAGGGACACTCTGCTGCAATCTATGTCCAAAGCTCATGTTGTTGGATTGGGAAAGTCCGGTGTTGCTGCGGCGAGATTGTTGAAACGGGAAGGTTGGGAGGTAGAGCTGAGCGATCGCAACACCTCCAAAACCCTCCTAGAACAACAACAAGAACTCGCTGCCGAGCAAATAACCGTGAAACTAGGACAATCCCTAGAATTGAATGGTGCTAATTTACCCCAATTAATAGTCGTTAGTCCTGGCGTGCCTTGGGATATTCCCGTATTAGTTGAGGCACGCCAACTAGGTATTGAAACCATTGGCGAAATGGAACTCGCTTGGCGAAATTTGCAATCGCTACCTTGGGTAGGAATTACCGGCACTAATGGCAAAACTACTACCACAGCTTTAATTGCTGCCATTTTCCAAGCAGCAGAATTAAATGCACCCGCCTGCGGTAATATTGGCTACGCTGCTTGTGAAGTTGCCCTATCCCAGAAGGGCAGGGGGGCAGAGGGGCAGGGGGGCAGAGGTGAAGGAACTGCGATCCAAAATCATGTTGATTGGGTGATTGCGGAAGTTAGTAGCTATCAAATAGAATCTTCGAGTTCTCTTGCTCCCCGGATCGGTGTTTGGACGACTTTTACGCCGGATCACCTCAGTCGCCATCAGACTTTAGAGAACTATTACAACATCAAAGCCAAATTATTACGTCAGTCTGAGTTGCAAGTGTTCAATGGCGATGATGCCTACTTGAGCCAGCTAGGTTTAAGTGCTTGGCCTGATGCCTATTGGACAAGTGTGAGAGGAAAAGATTTTCTGATTAGCGAAAAAGGCTTTTACATTGAAGACGGCTGGGTTGTGGAAAAATTGACTGCAACCTCGACACCAGAACCGATTGTGAAAGTATCTAGTTTGCGAATGGTGGGAGAACATAACCAGCAAAATCTATTGATGGCAGTAGCAACAGCAAGATTAGCGGGAATTAATCGTGATGCGATCGCACTTGCAGTTCGGGAATTTCCTGGTGTTGCCCATCGTTTGGAGCATATCTGCACATGGGAAGGTATTGATTTCATTAACGACAGCAAAGCCACCAACTATGATGCTGCTGAAGTTGGTTTAGCATCTGTTAACAGTCCAGCAATTTTAATTGCTGGTGGAGAAGCTAAAGCGGGTGATGATACTGCCTGGCTAGCACAAATTCAAACCAAAGCTGCTGCTGTGCTATTGATTGGTTCTGCTGCACCTGCATTTGCCAAACGTCTCCGAGAGGTGGGGTATCATAACTACCATATCGTGGAAACTATGGAAAGGGCAGTTCCCAAATCGGCAGAATTAGCCAAGCAGTATCAAGCGCCTGTGGTGTTGCTATCTCCGGCTTGTGCCAGTTTTGACCAATATCCGAATTTTGAGGTGCGGGGCGATCGCTTCCGTCATCTATGCCTTGCTTGGGCAGGAGGCTGGAAACCCGCCGGAGTAGAACTCCCCGAACTTGAAAACTCTAGTCAAGAGTCAATAGTTCAAAGTCGATAACCATCGTTTCTTAACAAATTCGTAGTAAGGACTTTAGTCCTTGTTTTCTAAGCACTAAAGTCCTTACTATAAACTTTCAAAACTAACTTGACAAAATACTAGAAGGATTATTTGGTACTAATTTAGTAGTTTTGTATAATTATATTTTGCTATAGTTTGCAACTTCAACCTCATGAGCAATGCTTGTAGGTTTAGGAATAGGTAAACCATCTTCTAGCATTCCTTCTATATGAAATTCAATAGCCTCTGCAATCATCTGCTTAACTTCTTCTAAAGTTTCACCCACAGCGACACAACCTGGTAAATCAGGGACATAAGCGCCGTAGCTAGTTGCTCCCTTTTCAATCACAACTGTATAACGCATCAGTCTTCCTCCAATTGAGCTTGTCTCCAGATATTTTTCAGAGTACCAATTGGCACATCCACGTTTGGCTTACCAGCCACTGTTACAGTACCAGCTTTATCAGGATGTTTGAACTGTCGATGACTACCTTTAGTTCTAGCAAGATACCAACCATCAGCTTCCAGTCGCTTGATTACATCACGTACTTTCATGTTACTACTTATCTGTACAGGTAAAATTTCTGTTACAGATAGAGTGCCTTATTGAGAAAGCAAAGTAAACACAATTATGTCGCAATTCTGTCCGTCATTTTGTCGTGGGTTTCAGTATTGCTACCATACATATCAATCAACCAATGGGGCGATTTCCGGGATTGACTGCATGAATATATTCACTACCCGATCGCGGTCTTCCTCGTTTATAATAAGCTTCTTCTGGTTTACCCCATCCTAACTGCAAAATCATTTCCAAAAAATTAGAATTTTCCCACTTGCACAAACTTGCCCACTCTGTTCTTTGAACAATTCTATCTACATCAGATGTCACAATTTGTTGGTGTTGTTTACTATTATTGAAACTCAAGTATAAATCCATTCCTATAGTGACTTCATACCAAAATTCTACGATGGAATTTTTAGCGGCTTTTAATATCTCTAAGTCACCATTGAGGGCAATTAACTCAGTATCTATTTCGGGATAGTGCAAGTTTTTTCCTTTAACTGTCACTTCTCGCCAAATAATACCAGAAACTCGATTTTCTTTCTGATACTCGTGAATTGCAGTTTTGAAATCTTGATAGGCAGTAAACTGTTGCAACCCATCAGTGCTGATAAACTGGTCAATTACAGGATTGCCAGAGATTTTTATTTCTAACTTTAAGCGTTTTCCTTTGAGGCAAGCTTGGCGCTCGGCTGCCAAAATTTGAATTAGCTCCTGGGTGGTGTAAACCTTTGACATCAGAATACACTCTGTTAATTATTGGGCAATGGGCATTGATTACGGACTTTAGACTATGGATTAATTTCCTCAATTGTTAATACAGATATTTCAATATTATGCTTTGACATCGGCGGCAATGTAGTAACAGATATAACTAAAAATTAGGGCAGACCAATTTGGTCTACCCCATAGGTTACTTAGCTAACTCACTACTAAACTCATTAAAAGCTCGCCGCTTTAGCTGTGCTGTTTCAGTACGTGGTAATAAATCAAAGATTTTACGAAATTGATCGTCTATATCTTCAAAAGGTACTTGACCCTTTTTATTCAAAACTACTTCACCTGACTTATTTAACACCACTACTTGAGGAACGCTTCCAGCATAGTAATATCCTGGTTCAGTTGGGTCGTAGCTCTCTTTCTGCGGGATAGTATCTACACTAATCGGCATAATCTCTGCTACCCGACCATAGAATTCCTGTACCCGTGAGATAGAAATGGCATATCTTTTGGAATCGCTGCTATCATCCAGATAAAAAGCCAAAAATACGGGTTTATGCTCCGCTAAAGTCTGTGCGAGTGTCTGTCTGGGAGGAACCAATGAACCATTGCCAGCATAAACGACAAAGATGTTGCCATCATATAAATCATTATTCAGACCAGCAGATGCAGGTTGCATACTTATAATGAAAAGACTTACAAGCAACAACAGGCATTTGGACAACCACCTTTGCCAGCTAGTAATTTGTTTATGTAAAAAAAGAAACTTTGTGCTATTCATCAAAAGGAACCTTGCAAGCTACTACTTGTTGTGAGTTTGTGCTGAATTTGGCCAACTGGGCTGGATATGTAATTACGCCCACGCACTATTTTTTAAGATAACGCCTACTGAGATTATCTCTCGCAAGTGGCTGGTATCGCTACGCAGAATTCAAAACAAAGGTAAAGTAGCGCAACGCAACAATCCAAAATCATTCGACTGACCGTAGCCGTACCCTTCTGAGGAAGCAAGCAATGTGTAGCATTCCGCAGGAAGTCTAAAATTCAAAATTGCGAATACTGGCTTTTTTAGCCAGGATTCGCTAAACTCACAAGATTAAATTTGCACTTTTAATTAACAACCGCCAGAACACTAGGGTACAGATGTGGGAAACAAAATACAATTCATAGATAGACTGCGATTGGGTTTCGCGGTGTCAGTGGCAAAGAGTGTGACTTTTATAGTGCGATCGCTCCGTCTGGGTGCTGCTAGTGTATTACCAGGCTCGATTGCTCGTCGCATTGAACCCAGACTCTTACAATTATTGAGTCAGCAAGTTAAAAATGGGGTGATTTTAATTGCTGGTACTAACGGCAAAACTACTACAGCGCTGCTTTTATGCACGATATTGGAACGCAAAGGTTTTCGCGTCACTCATAATTCTACAGGTGCAAATCTGGAAAATGGCTTGATGACGGCGCTGTTAGAAAGTACCAACTTACTAGGTACGCTAAATACTGATTATGCCATTTTGGAAGTTGATGAAAATATTGTACCAAGAGTATTAGCGCCACTCCAGCCACGAATCATTCTCTGTTTAAACTTGTTCCGCGACCAACTCGATCGGTACGGCGAAGTAGATACAATTAGTAAGCGTTGGACAAAAGTTATTTCTACCCTACCACCAGAAACGGTGGTAATTCCTAATGCTGATGACCCAACTTTATCTAACCTCGGTCAGCAGTTACCCCAACGGGTGTTATTCTTTGGCTTGAATGAACCAGAACATTATTTAGAAGCAATTCCTCACGCTGTTGATTCTATTTATTGTCCCAAATGTGGACATTCCCTAGATTACAAGGGTGTTTATTTGTCTCATTTGGGAGATTTTACTTGTCCTAAGTGTGGTTTTAGTAAAAGCAAACCGACTCTCGAAAGTAATGAATGGTCGCAAATCCTGGTTGGTTTGTACAACAAATATAATACTTTGGCGGCTGCAACTGCGGCTATTGAGTTAGGAGTTGATGAAGTAACAATCAGAGATACTATTAATACCTTTCAAGCTGCTTTTGGTCGGGCTGAAGATTTGGTAATTAATGGTAAACGAGTGCGAATATTGTTATCAAAAAATCCTGTGGGCACGAATGAAACCATTCGCGTAGTTACTCAAAGCACAGATAAAACCACATTGCTGGTATTGAACGATCGCACGCCCGATGGCACTGATGTATCCTGGATTTGGGACGTGGATACCGAGAAATTAGTCGAACGCGGCGGGACTTTAGTAGTGAGTGGCGATCGCGTCTATGATATGGCACTACGTCTACGTTACAGCCAAAAGTCCCCTGAGAGTAACTTAAATTTAATAGTCGAAGAAGATTTACGACAAGCGATCGCTACTGCATTAGAGCATACACCAGAGAATGAAACTTTGCATATTCTGCCAACCTACTCAGCCATGCTAGAAGTGCGAGAAGTTCTGACTGGTCGTAAAATTCTTTAAATTTGTCATTTGTTATTGGTCATTTGTCATTTGTAATCGTCCCATTCCCTAAATTTATGACTTCTCAAAATTTAGAATTAACAATTGGTTGGCTTTATCCGACGCTGATGAGTACTTATGGCGATCGCGGTAATGTAATTACTATAGAACGTCGCGCTCAATGGCGGGGATACGATGTGAAAGTATTACCCTTAGATCAAAATTCCACAGCCGCAGATATTAAAACTGTAGATGTCATAGTTGGTGGTGGCGCACAAGATCGTCAGCAAGAAATTGTCATGCGTGATTTACAAGGTGCAAAAGCTGACGCGATGCGCGAGAAAATCGAAAATGGTACACCGGGAGTTTTTACCTGTGGTTCACCCCAATTGCTGGGACATTATTATGAACCAGGTTTAGGACAACGGATTGATGGTTTGGGAATACTCGATTTAGTTTCCGTGCATCCTGGTGAAAATACTAAGCGGTGTATTGGCAACTTGGTAATTGAAGTGACAGCCTCACGTCTAGCGCGAGATTTAAAAGAGATGACTGGTAGCACACCATATTTGGTAGGCTTTGAAAATCACGGCGGACGTACCAAGTTGGGAAAAGTGGAAGCTTTGGGACGTGTGGTATACGGCTTGGGAAATAATGGTGAAGATGGAACTGAGGGAGCATTTTATCAGAATGCGATCGCTACTTATTCTCACGGCCCTTTATTACCGAAAAATCCCTTTGTCGCCGATTGGTTAATTCAAACAGCACTGCGGCTAAAGTATCAACAGGAAATTACCTTAAAACCTTTTGACGATAGCCTCGCTACACAAGCACGAGAAGCGATGTTTAAGCGATTGAAAGTGAGTTTACCAAATGCTGCTGCGGCGAAAGTTTAACCTAAGTTCGCTGATTAAGCCTCTCTCCGTGTCGGGGAGAGGTTTGGAGAGGGGTCAAATTTGACATCAAGCAAGAGGGCAAAGTATGACTCAAGCCTTAACCAAACAAGTAACATTTGATGAATTTATCGTCTGGTATCCCGAATCTTCAGACAGGCGTTATGAACTACATGATGGGGTAATTGTTGAAATGCCTAAGCCAAGAGGCAAGCACTCAGAGATAGCTGGGTTTATAAATGGTTCTTTGTTTATTGAAATCACCCGTTTGTCCATCCCTTGGTTTATCCCTAAAGAATGCGTCATCAAGTCACTTAATACTGATTCAGGTTATGAACCAGATGTCATTGTTCTTGATAGACAAGCTCTCAGCAACGAACCACGCTGGAAAAAAGAATCTATCATTATGCAGGGTAGTTCCGTCAAGTTGGTTGTAGAAGTTGTTTCCACCAACTGGAGCGATGATTATGCTTTGAAGCTTGAAGATTACGAGTCTCTGGGCATTCTTGAATATTGGATTGTAGATTATCTAGGTTTAGGCGGTAGGCGGTTTATTGGCAATCCTAAACAACCAACTATCTCGATTTACCAATTAATTGAAGGTGAGTATCAAGTTAAGCAATTTCGGGGAAATGACCGTATTCAGTCGCCAGCTTTCCCAGAGTTGAATTTAACTGCTGAACAGATTTTTCGGGCTGGAGAAGTCGCGTAAAAAACAGATATCTTGCAGCATTCTTAATTAGTAGCCGCGATCGCACCACCCCAACATATTACTGTTCTTCATCTTTCTCCTGAAGGAGCGCTAAAACCAAATTTTATTGTTGTTGAAGTGCAAACTTCATTTCTGTCAACTCTAATTCTCCTCCGTTCGTCATTAATACTAAATTAACGCCTAAAACACTTTTTCCTGTAGTTGTATAGTTAGTTGGAGGTATTTGATTAGTCAAATCAAAATTCATAGCACTTCCATAGATCATTTGATATGGAGTTGGTTTATTGCCAAGTAAAAATGATGTGATAGCTACTCGTGCTGGTGATTTCTTTACTACACCTTTTACAGCTAAAGGCACGAGCCTAAATTGCTTTTGGGTATTAGAGGTATCAATTCTAACGATACATCTAGCCCTTGGCAATTGTGCATTTACAGTTATCGGAGAGCGAAGTGTAAACTGATTTATTTGCGGATCGAAACTTATATTACATCTCCTACTAACCAAAAAATTTGGCTGGTTGTCTATTGCAGCAGCAGTACTAGATGAATTGCCATCATAACAATAGAAAAAAAACAAGCATATTAACATGAAAAAATTACGTGCATCACTTAATCTCAACATAACTTCCTCTCCGTCAACAGAAATTTGTAATATTAAAGAAGAATACATTCGGTAGATTCAATGAGTGGGGGATTTAGATCCATCACTCATTGAAGACCACCAAATTTGGAATTTGGTTCGGTGTATCACCATCTATCCGTAGAATCGCTAAAAGCAAGTACTAGCAACGTCTTAGGTCAAAATAAAGCCTTACATCCCCAGCATTGATATCGGCTGTATCAACGAAAATAGAACTTGCTCGTGAGGATTGTGCAATCATATTAATACCTAATAGTCCTTGCCCACCACCACTACATAAACCTGTAGCAGCTAGAACAGTAATCTCATCTTGCTCGGCAAATGCCTTACTAGATGTAAACTTGGTAGTTTTGGGGGGAGCTACGGCTTGACCAAGAGCACCACCACTAAAGCTATAAGTTCTGCTTAAGCTGGTACCTTTACTCTTGCTATCAATATCAGTAGTTCCTTGGTACAGTACTTGTACATCTTGGACGATGAAACCACTTGGAATAAAAGTTTGAACGCGTAAAATACATTTTTGACGCTGACCATTGAATGCACTAAAGTTATCCAAGACGATCGATAAGCTTCTACCATCATCTCCAGGAAGCTGATCGGCAACACTACATCCACCAGAACCGAGTGCATCTCCAAAAGTAATACTAGGCGAATCTCCAGCCAAAACCTTGGTCGTAAGCACATTCATTCCAAGAATTGTAGATAGAGACAGTAATACACCAAATTGTTTAAAGTTCATATTGATTGTACCTATGTTGTTAAAGTTGTTTTTTCATGGAAAATGCAGTCAAAATGCATCTCCCCCAACTATTTAACTAGTGCAGGATAAATGTCTAGAAGGTTTACTTTATTTAGAAACTAAATCGTTTTTAACTGTGGCAGGAATTAACTTAGTGTAGGTATAGCATCACCTACGTAGGATTCACCTGTAATAGCCTAAAGTCTTGAGATTAAAAAATGGCACTTTTTCTGTAAAATCCATGAGAGAACTCTCCTGTAGATGCAAAAGTAGAATTAAGCCTCAATACCTTTGCTAAAAAAAGAGGTAGTCTAGCTTTTGCCGAAAGACCCCAACGCAAGAAGGCTGTAAACCCTCAAGCTAATTAATGCAATAGTTGAGTGTCTCTATCTTGAAGTTACAAAAAGAATCTGAGGAACTTGTGAGGAAATATAGTACTTATTAAAACTTAAACTTTGTCAGTACTAAGGCTATCACCAACAAACTTTAGTCATCAATGTTATGAGGTTGACTCTTAAGGTTACAGCATAAAGCCTTAGAGCTAAAACATAAAGCCTTAAGGTTACAACATTAAGCCTTAGAGCTAGAACATAAAGCCTTAAGGTTACAACATTAAGCCTTAGAGCTAAAACATAAAGCCTTAAAGTTACAACATTAAGGCTTAAAGTTAGAGCGATCGCTGTTGACATAGAATACAGACTATTTGTAGGGGCACAGCATTGCTCATTAGTGCCAACTTAAGCTTAAAACCAGTCTAGAAAAAGCTTTTAGCAGATTATCTTGTTATCTCGTTCCCAGCCTCAGACTAAGAATGCCCGTCGTTGAGGTTTCACCTCTTGAGTGGTAGCAGAGCGGCCAGGAGTAGCATTTCCAGGCAGAAGCTGGAAACGAGATTTTAAAAGAGTTTTGGCTTAAGTTGACACCAATGAGCATTGCTGTGCCCTATTGTCTATTGCTTAAACATCATATTATTTGGCCGAAAATCAACCTTTGATGATTAAATTCCGAAAAATCACGGGTATCAATAAAAACTTTTACTACGAAAAATGTGTTTTTTGCTGAACCAGAATCCAGGTTAATTGAGAGAAAATAGCTCTGTAAAGCTTTTAAAAGTGTAAAATTATGACTCGAAGAAAACGTAGTTCCCGGATTTTAGAAAAAGCTGAATTTAGAGTTGCCGGACTGAAAGCTATCGATCCAAAGATCAATTTTGATGATACTTACAACTTGCAAAATCTGACTCAATTAATAGACAATTTTCACAATATGCTTGATGAGTATAACGCTGCTATAGCTATGATTGACTCTTCTAGAAAAAAGCTAGATGAGATGGAAAAAACCTTAAGTCAGGTTTCAGACAAAATGCTGATGGGGGTTGGTTTCAAGTACGGCAAAAACAGCAATGAATATGAACTTGCAGGTGGCGTTAGAGACAGCGAACGTATCCGTAAAAGCAGATTGACACGCTTGAAAGCTAACACAGATAAAACATCAGATGAAAATGCAATAACCGCCTAGTAGCGCAAAGCGAAAGTAAAAAGTCAAAAGTTAACACTAAGCGGAGTCGAAGTGTTAAAAGTCAAAAGGCTTATAAAATCTGCTTTTAACTTTTTTAGAATGGTATCTGTGAAAATCAAAAGTGTCCAGCAGATCCCCGGCTTATCAAAGAAGTCGGGGATCTATTTCATCACAAATGATTCAGGACTGCTATATAATAAGACTTTGCATTAACCCAGAACTTGCGAAATCTTAAAATTGAATGACCAGGTTTATCCATGATAAATTCGCCAAAGACTATCTAGAAGAACTACTAAAAGATTACGGAGAAGTCAAGGCATCAGAAAAAGTATCAGGAGAGATTAAAGAAATAGATGTTTTATTCACTCCCGATAAACAGCAAAACTCTAATTTACAAATATTGGGTTTGTTAGGGAGATTTGCCCAACAGCCTGCAATTATAGAACCATACCGCAATCCAGCTTCTACCGATGAAATCTGCGACTGTATTCTCAAATTATTAGAAATCAAGGCTCTCTTACGACGAGAAGCTAAAGCCAATAAAACCAAACTTCAGGACTCAGAAATTCCCAAATTGTGGGTTCTTACACCAACCATATCTGAAACTAGATTATCTAGCTTTGGAACTATGCAAAAAGCAGGTTGGTTATCAGGAGTATATTTTCTGGCAGATGCCTTGCGAACAGCAATTGTAGCAATACACCAACTACCCCAAACACCAGAGACATTATGGTTGAGGCTTTTAGGTAGGGGAAGCGTGCAGTCACAAGCGATTATCGAGTTGCAAGCGTTACCATTAGATCATCCATACCAAAAAGCAACTCTTGAATTAGTTTACAACTTGCGCGAAAACTTGAGAGTAAATCAAGAGTTAGAAGCAGATGATAGGGAGTTAATTATGCGATTAGAACCACTTTATCAAAGAGACAGAGAACAAGCCAAAGAAGAGGGAAGACAAGAGGGCAGGCAAGAGGGCAGGCAAGAAGGAAAACAAGACTTAATACTGCGTCTACTAAATCGCCGTATTGGTGAGATTGATACGTCATTAATCGAGCGAATTCAAGGCTTATCGCTTGAACAATTAGAGAATTTAGGAGAAGCATTACTAGACTTTTCTAGTGTTGCTGATTTAGAAAGTTGGTTAAACCAACAATCAATCTAATTCATTTCGATTGATAAAGAGTTAATTATGCGACTAGAACCACTTTATCAAAGAGACAGAGCGCAAGCTGTACAAGAAGGAAAGAAACAAGGAGAACAACGTTTAGTTATACGTCAACTAAATTGCTGTATTGGTAAAATTGATGCATCATTAATTGAGCGAATTCAAGGTTTATCCATTGAACAATTAGAGAATTTAGGAGAAGCATTGCTAGACTTTTCTAGTGTTGCTGATTTAGAAACTTGGCTAAACCAACAATCAATCTAATTTATTATTACTACACCTTACGGCTAGAAGTCGCGGCTATACAGACGGAACCCACTTCCGTGGGTTAAAAATCCTTGATTTACTCTTAGTCCACGGAGGTGGACTTTGTTTGTGTAGAGGCGAATTCCATAGAATTCGCCTCATACTTTCCAAACTTTCAGTATAAAAAAGTTGCTAATAACCGATTACCAGTAAGGCTTTCATCATAAAAGTAAGCTAAAGTCTTATAGCTAAGTATTGACTAAAAATATTTCATAATTAAAGATAGAACATCCCAATGGAGAACATAAAAATGCTAGAACAATATCGTAAACACGTTGCTGAAAGAGCAGCACTCGGTGTTCCTCCTTTACCATTGGATGCGAAGCAAACCTCAGAATTATGTGAATTACTGAAAAATCCGCCAAAGGGTCAAGAGGAGATATTATTACATTTATTGAGCGATCGCGTTTCTCCTGGTGTCGATCCAGCAGCTTATGTCAAAGCTGGATTTCTCACCGCGATCGCCAAAAAGGAAATCACCAGTCCGTTGATTGCGCCCATAGAAGCGGTGCAATTGCTGGGCACAATGATCGGTGGTTACAATGTGCAATCCTTAATCGATTTGCTGCAATTGCCCACTGTATCCGTCTCCGACTCATCCGAAACACCTCTGGTAATGGGCGGACAAGGAAAGGAACCCATCGCCGCTTACGCCGCCAACGCCTTAAGCAAAATTCTTTTGGTGTATGACGCTTACCACGATGTTTTAGAGTTATCTAAAACTAATCCTTTCGCCAAGCTAGTGATTGACTCTTGGGCGGAAGCTGAATGGTTTACCATGCGCCCCACAGTTCCAGAAGCGATTACTGTCACCGTTTTTAAAGTTCCTGGCGAAACCAATACCGACGACTTATCCCCTGCCCAAAGCGCCACAACTCGCCCGGATATTCCCTTACACGCCTTAGTGATGCTAGAGTCACGGCAACCGGGAAGTTTACAAACCATTGCCGAATTGAAGAAAAAAGGGCATCCTGTAGCTTACGTGGGGGATGTAGTTGGTACAGGTTCCTCGCGTAAATCTGCCATCAACTCAGTATTGTGGCACATGGGAAATGATATACCTTTTGTGCCAAACAAACGCGCTGGGGGTTATGTTTTAGGTGGTGCGATCGCGCCAATCTTTTTTAACACAGCAGAAGATGCCGGTGCTTTGCCTATTCAGTGCGATGTCACCCAACTCGAAACAGGCATGGTAATTACCATCCATCCCTACAAAGGCGAAATCACAAACGAAGCAGGCGAAGTCATTTCCACCTTTGCCCTCAAACCTGACACCATCCTCGATGAAGTCCGCGCAGGTGGACGCATCCCCCTACTTATCGGCCGTACCCTCACCGATAAAACTCGTCTTGCACTTGGTTTAGAACCCAGCAAAGTTTTCACCCGTCCCCAGCAAGCCTTTGATACAGGCAAAGGCTACAGCCTAGCACAGAAAATGGTAGGTAAAGCTTGCGGATTACCTGGTGTGCGTCCCGGCACATCTTGCGAACCCATCATCACCACCGTTGGTTCTCAAGATACCACAGGCCCCATGACCCGCGATGAATTAAAAGAACTCGCTTGTCTTGGTTTCAGTGCAGACTTAGTAATCCAAAGTTTTTGCCACACAGCAGCTTATCCCAAACCAGTAGACATCAAAACCCATCACGAACTCCCCGACTTCTTTGCCTCTCGTGGCGGTGTCGCCCTCCGTCCCGGTGATGGTATCATCCACTCTTGGTTAAATCGGATGCTGCTACCTGACACTGTGGGAACTGGCGGCGACTCTCACACCCGCTTCCCCTTGGGTATTTCTTTCCCCGCCGGTTCTGGATTAGTCGCTTTTGCAGCCGCCTTGGGTGTCATGCCTTTAGATATGCCAGAGTCAGTTTTGGTAAGATTTAAAGGTGAATTGCAACCAGGTATCACCCTGCGCGATGTCGTGAATGCCATACCTTACGTGGCAATTCAAAAAGGTTTGCTGACAGCAGAGAAGCAGAACAAGAAAAATATCTTCTCCGGGCGAATTCTGGAAATAGAAGGTTTGCCAGATTTAAAAGTTGAACAAGCCTTTGAACTCACCGATGCTAGTGCCGAACGTTCTTGTGCCGGATGTACAATTAAGCTGAGTGTAGAGACAGTTTCTGAATATCTGCGTTCTAACGTAGCGCTGTTGAAAAATATGATCGCACGGGGCTATCAAGATGCGCGTACCATGCTGCGCCGTGTGGCAAAGATGGAAGAATGGTTAGCAAATCCCGTGTTATTAGAAGGCGATGCCGATGCGGAGTATGCCGAAATAATTGAAATTGATTTAAACGAAATCAAAGAACCAATTGTTGCTGCTCCCAATGACCCCGATAATGTTAAGTTATTATCTGAAGTTGCTAACGATCCAGTGCAAGAAGTATTCGTCGGTTCTTGTATGACGAATATTGGTCATTATCGGGCAACAGCGAAAGTTTTGGAAGGTGCAGGTGAAGTTAAAACTCGCCTGTGGATTTCACCACCAACCCGCATGGATGAACACCAATTAAAAGAAGAAGGTGTATACAGCGTTTTTGGGGCTGCGGGTGCGCGTACAGAAATGCCAGGATGCAGCTTATGCATGGGAAATCAGGCGCGAGTTGCTGATGGCACAACAGTGTTTTCTACCTCTACCCGCAACTTCAATAATCGCATGGGTAAAGATGCGCGAGTCTATCTTGGTTCAGCAGAATTAGCCGCAGTTTGTGCGCTGCTGGGACGCCTTCCGACAGTGCAGGAATACTTGGATATTGTGGCGAGTAGAATTGAGCCTTTTGCCGATGATTTGTATCGGTATTTGAACTTCGATCAAATCGTCGGTTTTGAGGATGAAGGGCGAGTGATTTCTAAAGAGGAGCAGGCTTTGTTAGTATAGTTTAATTAGGTGGGTGTTATGCCATTGGTGTCAACTTAACGTGAAACCCTTGTCAAAACGCGCTTCCCATCACGATCTGCGTTACCCCACCCTAACCCTCCCCTTATAAAGGAGAGGGAACTGGATTTTCTTGTTTCCCCCCTTTATAAGGGGGGACTAAGGGGGGTAAAACACATGTGGAATAAGCGTTTGAGCTTAAATTGACACCAATGGTGTTATGCCCACCTAATTTTTAGCATTTCCCAGAGGAATATTAATGACTAATCCATCTTTTATAAACGAAAAAAATCTATATGAGCAAGACTTTTACTTGTGGACACAAACAATTGCCCATAATTTAAAACAAAATAATTTTAATGAAATAGATATATCTAATTTAGTTGAAGAAATTGAAAGCATGGGGAGAAGTGAAAAACGCGAGTTAAAAAATCGATTAATTGTGCTATTAATGCACTTGCTGAAATGGCAATATCAACCAGAAAAACGTAGTGAAAGTTGGCGTAGTACCATTTCTGAACAACGTATCTGTATTGAAACATTATTAGAAGATAGTCCCAGTTTGCAACCTCTACTTGCAGAAGTATTTGAAAATTGTTATCAAAAAGCTCGTCTCAAAGCATCTGATGAAACAGGGATTAAATTAAGTTTCTTTCCTAAAGAATCTCCATTTACATTAGAAGAAACGTTAAAGAATACTTATTAAGTTGGAGGAAGGAATGAATTTTTATACTGTTGTACTCACAAAAAAAATCTGGCTATTGGGTTGCTTTATGTTTAAAAAACGGCATTGTCGGGCAGGGAAATAGTCAAGAAGATGCAATTAAAAAACTGAAAGAAGCAATTGAATCTTTTGAAATTGTTTATGAGTCTGAAAGTAATATTTATAAATCTCCCGTTTCAATAGATGAATTACATGAATTTTTATTTGTTTAAGGTAAATACATAATATTGTATTTCACTGCATTAAAACCAACCTAAAACTCAACTTATTTTAACTGATTCTTTCTAGCCATATTTTTAACGATCGATTAATGATATGTTTAATGTCATCAACAATTATCTCATCATTCGCTGATTTTTTAAAGATTAACTGTCCACCTTTAATATGAGTAATATTGTCTGGCTCTAGTTCCTTAACCATTGAATTGAAATTTTTGAAATAAAGAAGATTTTTTGAATTTCCTGGAACGCTATAAAATGTATAATCAATACTAAGATATGATAGTTTTTCCCAAGATATAATTCCTTCTTTTAAAGGAATATATCGCCAATAGGTTAAGTATTCATCCGTTGCAATTGTATCAATTTGCATTCTGACAATAGTTTTATTTTGGCGGTTGGGAATAATTAGCCATAGAAATAAGAGTATTTTTTTCGATTTTCTATCAAAACATAACTCTGCACATGGTCTTATCTTCTCCTTGCCATATTTACTTGCATATATAATACTTTTATTCACTACTGTTTCTTCTAACCTACGATCAAAAGTTAATATCTGATGTCTAATTTTCGTTAAATTTTCTATTTCTGTGTTTGTTAAAGAACCTAACCAATCTAATAATAATCTTGGTGGCTCAGGAATATTATCGGTTTCTTGATTTTGAAAATTAACTTCTTGATAATTAATTTTTATAATCTTTGTTTTTGATTGGTTATGAATCTGAGATAAATGAAAATAAAATTCATTATTTTCATAAACAATAAAAAAATTAAATAAATTAAAATTTAATCTGCTGTGCTTTTCATCAATTAAATTATGACGATGGAAGCTCGGACAGATTGCTAATAAACGAATTTGCTCATCATAATTAATATTATGTTTTAAAGGTTGTTCTTCTAATAAATTGTCATAATAGCGTGTAAGTTGATTAATCACATATCTATCTTCTGTATTTTTCAGTTCAATAATAGCTAGTTGATTATTTTCTCCTGTTGCTAAGATGTCACAAATTTCTCCTTTTATAGATAATTGGCGAGTTAAGGGCTTTAGTTCAAATATTTCTTCTAAATTATCCCAAACAAAAGTTTCTAATTCAGACTCATCAATAAATTTCCAGCCTTGCTCGGTTTTACGTAATGCTACGTTCTTTTTCATAGTTTAAGTTAAGTAATAATAGGTAGACAAATAGATTGATTTTTTAAGCTATGATGAGACAAAAAGCTTAATTGATAGTAAGCTTTTGCTGAGGTATTGTTTAAAAGCTATATAGACTTATGTATTTAATTTATACTAAAAATTATCTGATGTCCTTGTTTGGACAAGTGAAGGTAGTGAAGTGCGATCGCATCCTCGCACTTCGCACACAGACCTAACCCCCCAACCCCCTTCCCTACAAGGGAAGGGGGAGAAATCCGGCTCCCCTCTCCGCTTCGGAGAGGGGCTGGGGGAGAGGTCAATCATAATGTAAAGTTAAACACCTATTTAATACTTTATAAATGAATAATCCAACACCCGAAGAACCCTATCCACTGACAAAAGAGGGAACTCGCAATATTGTAATCGGATACAAAGCAGACTTAGTTAAAGTACAACGTGCCAAAGAACTTCGTCAGCAAATGACACCAGAAGAAAAAATTCTTTGGCAACATCTTCGTGCTAATCGCCTGAATGGTTTGCACTTTCGCCGTCAGCAGATTATCAATGGCTTTATTGCAGATTTCTACTGTCACGCAACTGCATTAGTGATAGAAGTAGATGGCAAAATTCATGAACAACAAGGCGAATATGATGCAGCACGGGACAAGGTTTTGTTAGCTAGGGGACTGCGTTTGTTGCGAATCAAAAATGAAGAAGTGAGACACGAACTTGATAAAGTCCTGATGCGTATTTCCACAGCTTGTTCTCAACAGACCTAACCCCCTTCTTCGCTACAAGGGAAAGGGAAGAAATCTGGCTCCCCTTTCCGCTTCGGAGAGGGGTTGGGAGTTAAATCTATGACTCAACTTAGAAGCATAGACTAGATAGCCCTGACAATGGGGCTGAAGCAGGAAATGTAACTGTATTGTAACGGTGGCTTTAGTTGACGTTGCAAAAGTTTACATTTAGAATGGAATCGTCAAAAACAGATAAGTATTTATTCTTATTTATCCTGATAATTTGACATTCAATGAGTATATGTTCTTATCTAGGTCAAAAATTTAATATTCTAGAGTTAAAGAATGTTTACAAAACTATTGATTCCTTAATAGAATGAAATTAAAAGCGATAAGCCAAATTGATTGTCAGAAGTGATGAATGCTATTGAATTTCCCTGGCTAACAGCCATAATCCTTTTACCCTTGGTGGCTGCCTTAGCCATTCCCCTAATCCCAGACAAAGAAGGTAGAACTAACTGTTCGTTGGTATGGTCTGGGAGTTGCTTTTGCCGACTTTGCACTGATGATTTATGCCTTTTGGTATAACTACGACTTCCAGAGTTCAACACTCCAACTTGTAGAAAACTATCCTTGGATACCGCAGTTGGGTTTGCATTGGGCTGTGGGGGTTGACGGTTTATCGATGCCCTTACTGCTTCTGACAGGCTTAATAAATACCCTCGCAATATTCGCGGCTTGGAAAGTTACCACCAAGCCGCGATTATTTTATGGTTTGATGTTAGCGATGTACAGCGCCCAACTTGGCGTATTTGTTGCCCAAGATTTGCTGCTGTTCTTCCTGATGTGGGAAATCGAGTTAGTGCCGATTTACCTGCTGATTTCCATCTGGGGAGGACAAAACCGCCGTTATGCTGCTACCAAATTCATTCTTTACACCGCTGCTGCATCAATATTTATCTTGATTGCCGGTTTTGCAATGGCATTCTCTGGAGATACCGTCACCTTCGATATGGCGACTCTAGGAATGAAAGAATATCCCAAAACCTTAGAATTGTTGGTTTATGCAGGTTTCTTGATTGCCTTCGGTGTGAAGTTACCAATTTTTCCTTTACACACTTGGCTACCTGATGCCCACGGTGAAGCATCAGCACCCGGTTCGATGATTTTGGCTGGTGTGTTGTTAAAAATGGGTGGTTATGCTCTTATCCGCTTCAATGTGGAAATGTTGCCCAATGCCCATGTAACTTTTGCCCCAGTGTTAGCAATTTTGGGTGTGGTTAACATTGTCTACGGTGCTTGCTGTGCCTTTGCTCAAACCAATCTAAAACGCCGTTTGGCTTACTCTTCAATTGCCCACATGGGGTTTGTGATGATTGGGATTGCCTCTTACACAGAGCTGGGTATCAGTGGTGCAGTGTTACAGATGGTTTCCCACGGCTTGATTGCTGCTAGCTTGTTCTTCCTGTCTGGCGTGACTTACGATCGCACCCACACCTTGATGATGGATAAAATGGGCGGTATGGCTAAGGTAATGCCCAAAACCTTTGCTCTGTTTACCATTGGTTCAATGGCTTCTCTCGCTTTACCCGGAATGAGTGGTTTTGTGGGTGAGTTGATGGTATTTCTGGGTATCGCCAGCAGTGATGTTTACAGTTCCAGTTTCAAAGTTGTAGTCGTGCTGCTGTCAGCGGTTGGCGTGATTTTGACACCGATTTATTTACTGTCGATGCTGCGTCAAGTGTTCTACGGTGAGCAAAATAAAGAGTTGCACTTGGATGCTGTAATATCTGATGTCAAACCCCGCGAAATATTTATTACCGCTTGTTTGCTGCTACCAATCATCGGAATCGGGTTTTATCCCAAGTTGGCAACGCAGACTTATGATGTAAAGGCAATAGAACTAGCTGCTCATGCTCGTCAAGTTCTGCCAGTTGTTGCTCATCAACAACCATCAAGTCTCTACTCGCGTATTTTCTCTGCACCAACATTGGCTACTTCTCAAGTTGAAAGTTCGATTAACATTTCTGAGTAAATTAACTTCCCATTAAGGGGTCTGCAAGTAAATTCTAAATATTAGGAGAATAAAGGGGTGGTTTCATAACCACCCCTAAAATTTTGGAATTATTGAGTTGAAATAGATTTTTAGGTAGGGGCAATTCATGTAGACGTGTGGTGGTGATAAAAGCACTCAAGATAAAGATATTGCCAAAGCAAAGGAATATTGGGAAGACTACAGGAGTAGAGATGATGCCTAAAAGTACAAGTTATCATGAAAAACTGATTCAAGACTTAAAAAATCCACTAGAAGCCGCAGCTTATATCGAAGTTGTTTTAGAAGAAGGCGATCCGAAAATGTTGAGTAAGGCGCTGAAAAATGTCATAGAAGCGCATGGTGGAATTGATCGGCTTTCTGCACAAGTCAAGGAACTCTACAATAAACTTGACCAGATGTTATCAGAAAAAGGCGAAATTGAGTTTTACAGTCTAAATTCTTTGTTGGATGCTTTAGGGTTAGATTTGGCAGTAAAAGTGAGGTATCAAAAGTAACTTATGAGTACTCGATCCAACTACTTTCCACTTTCCATCCTACGCGATCGCCAAACTTTTACCAGGCTTTTTTGTAATACTTGCCGTCAGCTTTACCGCCAACGCTCTTGCTCAAGTAAATTTCCTTCTGGACGCTGAAGCCTAAGTGTCCATTGCTGTATTTTACCCATAAGCGGTCAATTGTGCGTAAGTCAGTGCAAGGAAAATTTAAGAGTTCGTCTGAGGTGAACCAGTCGCCATCTTTTTTACCTGGAACCAATGCCAAAAGGCAGACTTACAGATACAGTTTATAAAGAAACGCGATGCCTACGGCGGGCTACGCCTACGCGCATATTCGCGCATATTTTATAGTAAGCAAATTTAACTAATTTATTTGTGTATTGTATAGTAAATAATGTTACTAATCTACAAAATGTTCGGAATTAGTTGCTATAATTTTCAATCTTTTACCTAAATTTTTATAGTAACATCTGGATATTTTTAACTAATTCAGATAAACTAATAAATTTGTCCGTAGCATCACCTTCTTTTGTATATGCCCAAAACTTACACCGTAGAAATTGATCACCAAGGCAAAATTCATACCTTGCAAGTTCCTGAAAATGAAACGATCTTATCAGTTGCCGATGCTGCTGGTTTGGAACTGCCGAGTTCTTGTAATGCAGGTGTCTGCACAACTTGCGCCGGTCAAATAAGCGAGGGAACTGTGGATCAAGCTGATGGTATGGGCGTTAGTCCAGATTTGCAAAAGCAAGGTTACGTATTGCTTTGTGTTGCCAAACCCCTTTCTGATTTGAAAATTCAGACGGAAAAGGAAGATGTAGTTTATCAGTTACAATTTGGCAAAGACAAATAATCAGCGAACAGTTATCAGTATATCGGATGATTATTCATAACTGAATAACTGTTCGCGAAAATTACCAAATCTGATAAATTACATAAGTATTTCATCGCAGATGAAGTCAGCTATTCTAGAAACTACAAATCAACAGGATTTACCAAAATGACGACTCATTTTATTACCGCAGAAATTGATTTACAAGAAACTCCCGCAGAGTTACTAGAAGTAATTGAAACAGAGTTAAAGAAACAAGGCGAACCTCTGCGCTGGGCAGTTACTTCTGTGGATACTGACGAACAAAAAGCTACAGTTGAAGCTGTTGTCACGACAGTTCAGAGTTAGGATAGACGCGATTAAGACAGACGCGATTAATCGCGTCTGTACAAGAGTTAGGATTTGATGGCTGTGATTCATAAACTCATCACTCATCACTCTTAACTTAAGATGAATCGTCCGTATACCGCTATCTTAATCGTACCAACTGGCGTTGGGGCTGCCATTGGGGGTTATGCAGGAGATGCTTTACCTGTTGCCAAAGTCATAGCACAGATTTGCGATCGCCTAATTACTCACCCCAATGTCCTGAATGGCGCAAGTTTGTACTGGAATCTCCCTAACGCTTTCTATGTTGAAGGTTACGGGCTTGACAAATTCGCCTCTGGATGCTGGGGTTTGCGTCCAGTCCGCACCAACAAAGTAGGTTTGCTTTTAGACCAAGCTATTGAGCCAGAGTTACGACTACGACATATACAAGCCGCCGATGCAGTCAGAGCTACTCTGGGATTGACTTTAACAGATTATGTAATTACAGATGCACCATTAAATGTAGAATTACGGACTACAGCATCGGGAGCTAGTTGGGGAACAATTGGCAACCCAGATAGCTTGTTAAGGGCAGCTGAGATATTAATTAAAAAAGCGGGGGCAGAAGCGATCGCAGTTGTTGCCCGTTTCCCCGATGATATGGATGAGAAGGCAGTGCAAAAATACCGCCAGGGTGAAGGTGTCGATCCTTTAGCGGGTGCAGAAGCCGTAATTAGCCATTTGCTAGTGCGAACCTTTCAAATTCCTTGCGCCCATTCTCCCGCCCTTTTGAGCGAACCTCCACAACCTGATTTATCTCCGCGTTCCGCCGCCGAAGAATTGGGCTATACCTTTTTGCCGTGCGTCCTTGTCGGATTAAGTCGTGCCCCACAATTTATAATAGATAAAGGAGCGATTGCATCAGAGGAAGGAGATATTTGGGTAAATGAAGTGGATGCTGCGATCGCACCTGCAACTGCCTGTGGTAGCAGTGCCTTACTGAGTTTAAGCCAAAGACGATGCCAAATAATTACAGTAGAAGAAAATAAAACTCTGATAAAAGTTCCTGCCCAACCTTTGGGGATCAAATCTATACAGGTAAACTCATATTTAGAAGCAGTGGGTGTATTGGTAGCACACAAAGCAGGCATCAATCCCTCCGCTCTCCGTCCCAAATTATTACCTTTGCAGTCCATTAGTCATTAGTCATTGGTCATTGGTCATTTGTCATTTGTCATTTGTCATTTATTATTCTCCCCCTGCTCCCCTGCTCCCCTTACCCCCCTGCCCTTCTCCCCTAAAAAACCCGTGATTGAACAACAAAAGCAAGAGCCAGAAATTCCATACCTAACGCGCATCCAAGTACTTGGGGCGATGGGAGCGACTGCAATCATTTTGTTGATAGTCGCTAAACTTTCGTTATACCTTGGCAACTTTTCGCTATTTTCTTGGGACTTGAATCCAAGAGAAGCGCTGTTAGGTGTAGGGTTGGGGTTTGTACTCACCGGGTTAAGTGGCTTAACTTACCGCCTGTGGACTGCCTATCGTAAAAGTGCAGATTATTACCTAGAAGTAGTACTGAAGCCTTTAGCTTTACCAGATTTAATTTGGCTGGGGTTGCTACCAGGGTTGAGTGAAGAATTGTTATTTAGAGGTGTGATGCTACCAGCTTTAGGCTCCGATCTTACGGCTGTAATTGTATCCAGTCTTTGCTTTGGCATCTTGCATTTTAGCGGTTCCCAACAATGGCCTTATGTAATTTGGGCAACAATTGTCGGGATGATATTGGCATATAGCGCCCTGCTCACGGGCAACTTGTTAGTGCCGATTGTCGCTCATATTATTACCAATTGGATTTCTAGCTATTTCTGGAAAATGCGGCAATTTTCGGCAATTAAAAAATAAATATTTGTTAATCGGCAAAATATTATCACAATTTATGCTTAGTTTTTGGGCATTGGTTACATTGGATAACATCATAAGTTGACAACTGGTCTAATTTATTGTTGTAGCTGGGCAAAAGTTCAACTTTTTTTACTTTCTAGTTAGCCAACTGTGCGCTGCAACGCTTCGATACGTCCACGAGGGCGCAGTGCTGCACCGGACTATTAACCAGGAGACTACAGCAATGATGAAAGCTGAAGATATCATGACCAAAGACGTAGTTACCATTCGCGGTTCGGCAACTGTTGCTGAAGCGGTGGGGCTGATGAAGGATAAAGGATTGCGAGCGCTGGTTGTGGATCGTCGTTATGACAATGATGCTTATGGCATTGTTACAGAAACAGATATTGTTTATAAGATAACAGCCTACGGGAAAGATCCAAAGCAAGTGCGGGTTTACGAAATTATGAGCAAACCCTGCATTGTGGTCAATCCTGATTTGGGTGTGGAATATGTAGCGCGGTTATTTGCTAATACTGGTATTCATCGCGCACCTGTGATTCAAGGCAAGTTGTTGGGCATTATCTCGATTACCGACATTTTGACTAAAAGCGACTTTGTGGAAGCGCCAAAAGCGCTAGTGCTGGAGGAGAGAATTCAAAAAGCAATTGGGCAAGCTCGTGCTATTTGCACTGAACAAGGTGCTTATTCTAAACCCTGTGCTGCTGCCTGGGATGAGGTAGAAGAACTTCAGGCAGAAGCAGCTCATCAGAAAGCTGAGGGCATGATATCAGCTAAAGTTTCTTTTGAAGAATACTGCAAGGAAAACCCCGATGCACCACAATGTCGAAATTATCACCCGTAATTGAAGTGGGGGGATGAGGGAGAATAAGGGACTTCCAAATAAAAAATATCCCATCGCTTTTAGGGCAGGGGAGCAGGGAGCAGGGAGCAGGGAGCAGAAAAGTCATTGTGATTCCAAAAATTGGATAATTTATTTTTTGGAGTTCCCTAATAGACATCTGGTGAAAATAAATGTAGAGACGTACCACTGCTATGTTTCTGCAAGGGTTATGGATAACGCATATTTAATTTCACCAGATGTTTAATATTGTTTGTGTACTGCCGCATCCCCCTCAATTTACCGTCTGGCAACTCGCATCAATAAGAATAGACCTATTCCCAAAAAAAGAAAGTTCGGCAACCAAGCCCCCATAAAGGGAGAGAGGACACCTGCTTGTGCGATCGCTCCACTAATAAAGAAAATTAAGTAGTACGAAAATATAACTACGACACTAATCCCAAAGCTTGTACCTCTCCCCGTCCGCTGGGGTATGCTTCCCATCGCTGCACCTACCAAGCCAAAAACCACGCATACAAAGGGCAAAGAGACTTTTTGTTGAATCCGCACTTCAAGTTTACGAATTTTTTGGCGATCGCCACCAAGATTTTCCACTTCTAGTTGCTGTAGCGCTTCAGAAATATTCATCTCACCATAATCGCGGCTTTTTTCTGCCAGACTTAATGGCGTGCGCGGTAGTTGCAGTTGTTGGTGTTCAAATTTGACGATATTGCGATAAGAGCGATCGGCAGCAACAAAATAGATCGTACCGTTGTAAAAATCCCAGACATTTTGAGAAGGATTCCACTGAGCAGATTCTGATACCACAATTTGATTCAGATTTTTTGTTGAGCGATCTATAATTGTCAACCCTTTCATCCGCTTACCATCAAATTGGTCGGCGTAAAACAAGCGTGTCAATATCCGATTCTTAGAGCCATCTGGCTGGACAACATCCTGGTATTCAGGATAGAAAATATTTTGCTGTTTAAAAGTTGGCTTGTCTGATTTCAGGGCTTTCTCTAAAGTCATCGCCGCTTGATAATTTGCTGCTGGTGCGATTTCTTCGTTAAAGATAAATGTCATTCCTGTAACCACAAGACTTAACATCACAGCAGTTAGCACCATGCGATAGACACTTACGCCACAACCACGCAAAGCAATTAGTTCGCTCTCGCTAGAAAGACGACTGTAGGTCATCAAAGTAGCCAGCAGCGTAGACATGGGGAAAGCTAAAACGATAAAATTGGGAAATTTTAACAAAAAAACTTGAATAGCAATGTCTATGGGTAGCCCAGATTCTACAATTTTTCTGACGAGATCGAATACAGCATCAATGGTGACGCCAATTGATGAAAAAGCTCCGACACCAAAGAAAAACGGCGCTAACAATTCGCTGGCAAGGTAGCGATCCATGATCGTAAAAGGCAGCAGCGAATAGAGACTATTAAAAAACGGGAGCTTCTTTGATATCATAAGCAACTTGAAAATTTAGATATTGGCAACCCTGGCAAAGCAAAGTATACAGCAGGAGGCAGGTGCTCACTGAGCGTAGTCGTTGGCGCAGCCTCTCGTAGAGAAGTGAGGCAGGAGGCAGGAGAAAAATAGTCTTTATATCTGGTCTTGAAGTTTAGCCTCTCTACCTCACTTAATTGCAAACTGGTGTATCTAATTTATTCAGTATCGAAGTTTAATTCTCAATAGCGGAGAAAGCAGAACTAAAATGAATTCATAAATTCATGCTGAAGAATCAAAAATCAAAATATCCTTTGAAATTATTAACTAAATAATTGTTAATTTAGACTTGAAAATTATCACCTAAATAATATTGCCGCACAAGGGGATTGCTGTAGAGTTCGTCAGCAGCGCCAAAAGCGAGGATTTGTCCCTCACGCATGATGTAGGCGCGATCGGTGATAGCTAGGGTTTCGCGGACATTATGATCTGTAATTAAGATTCCCATGCCGCGATCGCGCAATTGTGCTACGATTTGCTGAATTTCTGAGACTGCGATCGGATCGACTCCCGCAAAAGGTTCATCCAAAAGCAAAAATTTGGGCCCTTCGCGTCCAGCAGCTAAAGACCTTGCTAATTCCGTCCGTCGTCGCTCACCACCAGAAAGTTGAATTCCTTTACTTTTAGCTAATTTTTCCAACCGAAACTCCCGCAGTAAAGTTCTAAGTCGGATTGACCACTCCCATCGTGGCACATGAGTTTGCTCTAGCACCAGCAGAATATTATCCTCTACCGAGAGTTGGCGAAAAACACTTGCTTCTTGTGCTAGATAGCCAATACCCAGTCGTGCCCTTTGATGCATTGGCATTCCCGTCACGTCTACATTACCCAGCCAAACTTTTCCTTGATTGGGTTTTTCTAAACCTGTGGCAATGTAAAAAGTCGTCGTTTTACCAGCCCCATTGGGGCCTAGTAAACCAACGATTTCGCCCTGAGCAACAGAAAGATTGACACGATTGACAATTACTCGCTTACCGTAAGATTTGTGAATATTCTCTAAAACAATTTTCACGCTGGAAGCACCTTTTCTTGGTGGTAAATGCTAATTAGAAGGCTTCAAAGGTGGTGTTTGTGGGGCAGGTGTCGCGGTTTGTGCACTATTGTTTGATTCCTCGATCATGTAGATGGACTCTACCTGACGGTTGGATTGGGGTAAAGCCACAAATCGCCCTTCATCAATTAAATAGGTTACTTTCTCCGCTCGGATACTGTTACCGCCCTGTTGCAAAATATAGACATTGCCACTGAAATCAATTCGGCGTTCTTTACTAAAATACTGTGCTTGGGCAGATGTTGCCTGAAGTTGGCGAGCCGGATACAACATTTGCACATTACCACGAGCGGTAATTACTTGATTTTTCGCGTCATATTCTTGTACATCAGCGCGGATAGTTAGGGGGCGATTTGCCTGAGATGTTTGTGCAGTAGCGGTTTGCACTTGGGTAGGGAAGGCAAAAGTGCCCAAGAGTGCAGCTGGCAGCATTAAAGCTAATCCAAAGCGACGTATCTGGGATATGGGCAATTGATAGCAGGGCATCATAGCAATTGGGGATTTAGGATTTCAGCTTGCATTCTAATTATCTCAAGTACTTTATCCAGATATGAAATATACAATCTGGAGTGATTGCCGATAACTACTGGCTGAAATAGTGACGCTACCCCCAACCTCAAGGTTTCAGGTAATTGACATCTGAGTGAAATCGACGTAGGCACAATACTCTTCTTTTAACAAAGACGCTACGCGTAGCTTGCTTCCACGTAGTGGTACGGGAAGTCGTCAGCTAGATGAATTTTGCCTACCAAGGATTTCGGGCAACGCAAATTAATTTCACCTGAAGTCTAATCAGTCGTTAGCACAATTCTAGGCAAAGATAAGACTTGATTTTCACCCAGATCGCCAGCAGCAACTTTATCTGGCCCTATTTGTTGTAAATTCGTCAACAACGCTGCACTCTGACTCAATAGCTCATCTACGTCAACGCCGCCGTAACTAGATGGGTAACGGCGTAGGCGATTGCTGCCTTCTCCCAATAGAATTACCGCACCTCGCCAGTTCCGATTTTCCAAATGATACAGTGCCACAGCAATTTGCAGAATGCCTTGATAAAAGCTTTTTTCCGGTTCGCCAGCTTCAATCCACAAAGCCTCTAAAGTGTCATGACAAGCGTAGAACTCTCCAGAATTGAACTGTTCTACGCCTTGCCAAAACTCTTGGGGGATGATTTCGCTCATCCCATGCTGTCTCGTACTTCTTTGATTGTTTCCAGAGAGATTTCTTGTTTGTCTCCAGCAAACTCGTTGTCAGGGGTGAGAAATAACATGCAATGGCACTCTTTGCGTTCTCTCATTGGCACACAAGGACAGTTCCAATATGTGGCGTGAATCTCAGCTTCTTTATCTTCGTAATGGCGACAAGGACATAAAGGCGCACCCAGGTCGTCTTTATGTTTGGCTAGTCCCTCAATCACGACTGCGGTGACAGAAGGTTCAGAACAGAAGTATGTTCCAGTACGCTTGGCGTATTGTTCGGAAAAATGCCGCATTGCCTCTAGGCTTTTATCGCTGGATTTTGTGTTATGTTCTGATGCGATCATGTCGTTCATAATTTAAATATTTCTTTGCATTGTACCTCAGCCTCACTAAGGGATTACTGGGTGTATTTCCCCAACCTTACCTGCTCAAATTATCTTACCTTTGCTCAAAGGCTGATATATCTGCTGTCCTGGGATCGGAGAAAATCTCAGAAATCAAAGAAGCTGAACTTGTCAGCAGTCTTTGAAATTATAAAATTTGAATTGATTTATGAATGTAATGTTTTTTGTAGCTGGGGTTGCAGTGAACCATCGCTTTGTAAAACTATACCAGGGTGTTCCCAATTAATTACCTCTGGTTCTGCTGCTGAGGAGATATTTGGCCACAAAACCCAGCGACTACCTTGAGGAAGAGTAGCAAGGCTCAGGGGGTTTTGAGTTAGCCAAATCAAAGGATAGCTTTTAGGAACTACTGAACTGGCATCTTCTAAGGCTGCGGTTGCTGCTAAGGTTTCTAGAACAAAGCGATCGCCTTTAATTAAATTTGTTGATGCTGTCCAGAGTTGCACCTCTAATTGCTGTTGCTGTGCATAAAAGTACAGCGATGCTGCGGCAATTACTGCTTGTTCAAAGTTTTCTTCTTCCCAATTGCTAGCACTGTCAAGGGCAATAACTATTTCTTGTCCACCTGTAACCATTTCTAATTCCCGCACCCTTAATTCCCCATAGCGGGCGCTAGTTCGCCAGTGAATCAGACGAGTAGGATCTCCGACGCGGTAAGGACGGAGCGATCGCACCAGCCCGGTTGTAGCTGTCTGCAATGGTCTACCACGAGGATCGCCCCTTTTGCTCTCTTCTTGCCCCATTTCATCTACCAAGGGGCAGGTAGCCAAAGGTAACACTGTGGGATAAACGATCGCTGTGGCAGCACAATCACGCTGACGACGACACCAGAATAATCCCAAAGGCGCACCAGAACCAAGTTCGACTGTGTGCCAGCGATAAACACCCCGGCGCTGGGTAGGGTGGTAATATACCCAACGGTAACTACCTTGGCTAGGAATTGTTTCGATTGCCTTTTGTACTGGTTTCCCTAAGACGAAGGGCAGTATATCTTCAACTTGTAATAAGCTTACAGGTTGCTGTGTCTGATTGCAGATTTCTAATTCCACAGTTAGATCGTCCCCCGCTGACACTGGCCGCATGGGACGGCGGGTGATGGATAGACCTGTGAGCGATCGCGGCGGTAAAATGGCTGCTACACCCAAAAGTGCAAAACTAATGCCGCTAATAGCATATAGCCAACCAGCCATCGTATTGATACCTGCTCCAAAAAAACAAATCGCGGTTAATGCTAGCACCCAACCGCCATAAGCAGGGGCACTGGCGCGGGTTTCTAACCAATTGGTGATGGGTTTAATGATTTTCATGTTTCTTTTTTAACCCAACACCACCCTAAATTCACAGTGTCCCAGGGGTTGCGTCTGATGTCCTTATCGAAACCGCTCTATAACTTGGTTTACGAATGTCTCTCCGTCAATAGGAGGCGTTTGGTCTGAAGCTAAAATCGCCGCATCAATTTTTTCTCGCACATTTTCGACCCATTCAGGATCAGCGCGATCATATTCATCAAGCAACCGTAAAGCGATTTCAAGGGCTGCTTCTGCTGAACGATATTTCCCAGACTGGAGCTTGGTTTGAATAAAGCGTTCTTGATCGGGTGTGAGACTGATGCTCATAGAAAACCTCTATTCAGATTATTCACAATTTTAAGTTAAAAAACTCACTTTGCTGTAACAGTTTAGTTAGGGTTTATTCAGGAAATACAGTAAGTCATACTCACACAAGATGCAGATTTTTGATTATTGCGAGTTACTATCAAACTTTACGCTGTAACCAAGCAAAGACTTCATTAACAGAGAGCGTCAAATTCAAATCTTCTAACACTGGTAATATATCCTGTCCTGCTAACAAATCTGGTAAAGAATTAGGCTGATAAACTAAAATACAGCGTTCACTTGGATCGATCAACCACCCTAGCTGACTGCCATTTCTCAAACAGTGTAAGATATTGCCAGTGACTTTCGTTTGACTTTGAGCAGGGGAAAGAATTTCGATGACCCAAGCGGGTGCAAAATCAATCCCGTTGCTAATAATGTCACCGCTCTCATCCAATGGTATTTGATTGGTATAGAGCGCAACCACATCAGGAACTACTGAACGATTACCGCAGGTACAGCGTAATTCAGGAAAGGCTTCGTAGTTACTGCCCAACGCATCAATTACTGCAACTAAACGTTTTTGCAATAAACTGTGTTTAGCCCCTCTCATAGGTTTCTGAATTGCCTCTCCATTAATATATTCCCAAGCTGGTGACTCTTCAATGTATGGAAGTTTTAAGAACTCTTCTAGAGTCGTCCTTTCTGGAACTGTAATTTTTCCTTGCGTCAACTCAATATTTTTCATAATGTGGAGTCACCGAGGAATTGTCTGCACAACTTAACAATTTATCTGTATTTTGGTAGTTTGCATCTATAAATTTATAATTGTATATGATTAGATTATGGAATGTAGGTAGAAGGTAAAAATATGAAAATTACTACCAATTTAAATCAACTCTATGAAAATGATGAGAACTTATGGTTAGAAGAAACTATTAAATTATTAAAACAAAAACAGTTTAACCAACTTGATTTAGAAAACTTAATTGAGGAATTAATCAGTTTGGGGAAAAGAGATTTAGCTAAAGCCAAAGGTCTTTTAAGGCAAATTATTATTCATATATTATTACTCCAATACTGGCAGGTTGAATATCAAAGAAACCATCGTCATTGGATTGGAGAAATTAAAACCTTTAGATATGACTTAGATAACCATTTAACGACGAATTTAACAAAAAAAATACAGGATGATTTAGAGAATATTTATCAAAGTGCGGTTGATTTTGTGAAAATTAAAACCGATTTAACTATTTTTCCAGAAAAATGTCCTTACACTCTAGTAGAATTATTAGATAATAATTATTTGCCTTAAATATATCAGTCTTATCTAATCAATTAGTGTTTCTAAGAAAATCTATTGATAATTTTTAACCTGCGATCGCTTTGTGTGAAAATATGCAAAAGAGCGATGTCTACGACGGGCTACGCCTACGCACTATAAAAGCGATCGCAATGTCACAAATAGTCACGATAATTGCTTTTTTCAGTCCTTATCATTTTTACTTAAGGATTTGACTAAATGTACGGCAAGTGCCAACACCTACATCTTTATCGAATCTGCTTATCTTAATAAACTTCTCATGACTTAATTAACTGATAAAATCTAGGCTAATTTCTCCGAGTCTTTACAATTAGGACAAATAGAAACTTCAGTAAAAGAACCAAATGGAGTTCTTACGCGTTTGCGAACTTCTCTCGATCCTTTACAAACTTGACATACCTGAGTGTCGACAAAGTGTGCCTCGATTTGTTGCTTAATCGGCAAAATATTATCGTCTTTTAACCCTAAAAGCTCTTGAAGCATATTCATTTCTTTACAGGCTTCCTCACTTAAAGGATATTCATGCTCTACTTCTGCAATTAAAGCTTCTCGATAGGTTTGTAAATTCTCTAATCGCTCCTGATAAGCTCGTAATACCTCGGTTTCAATTTCAGCAGCTTCTTCAGAGGTCAAGCCTAACTGCTGCCTCAGTGTATTCAGAACAGCCCGACCAGCAGGTCGAATAGTTCCGATATTTGCATAACGTGAAGCAGCTTTCCGATATCTCAACTTAGCGTCAGTAACTCGTGCTTTAGAGACAACAATTTCAAACCCCTTATCTTTAAGAACAATAATCTTCGGGGTCATATTGGGGGCAGTTTCCTGCACTTTGCTGACAGCATACTCATGCAATTCCAGTACCGAAACAAAGCCATCCTCATTGCGATCGCCTGCTCCTGTTTCAATCCCCTCGACTAGATATCTGGTGTAAATCGATAAGTCTGATCGCTGCTGCTCAAAGGAATACTGAGTTGAACTGGAGGAAGTGAGTACCACTCGCCCTTCAGATCCAAGTTGTGTTTGCAAGTCAACTAATCCATCATCTTTGGCTTGTAAGGCAGGATCGAACGCTCCACTAAAGCAACAGTCTAAGATAATCACCTGCCGTTTAGCACGGCTATTATTCATAATTTCTTGAACAAAGTTGGCAGGTACAGCTGTTGACCGAATCAACTCCCCTTTGGAATTCTTGCGAGTTATCGGAGTTGCAAAATACAGCTTGCCACCATCATCTTTGATGCCATGTCCAGAGAAAAATAGCAACACAAGATCGTCTTTGGCTCGACCAGAAAACAAGGTTTCAATCTCAGATTCCATTGTTTGTCGGTCAGGATTAGGAAGCGCTTTCACGTCATCAAATCCGCCCATTTCCAAATCTTTCAAAACCCGTTGCAATGCCTCAATATCTTTGACAGCCGCAGGTAAAGGATTTAGTCCTGGCTCATACTCACTGACTCCAATCAGCAATGCTACCTTTGCCATGTTTTCTTGTCTATGCTGCAATAAAATCTTGGGCTGCTTTGATGGCCACTTCTAGTTCTTCGCGACTGTGGGCTTTCACCGTCAACTTCTTGCCGTTGGCTTCCACCGACAGTTCAATAGGTTTACCACCGAGACGATCGCCCAGAAATCCCACTAACTTTTTTGCATTGGCTGTATTTACCTCAGCCATTAACAAACCCACCAGAAACCCGCCTAATGCTTTGTTGCCTTCTGGTGGGTTGGGATCAAGAACACGACCAACTGCATCTAATTCGTCAATTTGCTTAAGTTCAGTAATTAGTCGTTGAACCTGCTCGTCCTTTTCTTCCGCGTCCAAATCAGGGTCATTGAAAGCGATTGTAAATTTAATGCTATTTGCGGTCATATTGTACTAATAAAAGTTTAGTTAGTTTTTTTATAAAGACTGACAATTATATTTATTTATACCAGTAAAAAACTCATTTTCTAATGAACATAACGAGCATTTGTATAAATCTTCATAGAAAACAAATTTGTCTTTTTGGATATAAGTATGACAAACAACACTAGAGAGTTTCGAGGAGTTGAGCAACCTAAAAAAGACATGGACAGATGTAACCAACAAAATAAAAAGCCCACTAATGCGGGCTTTCTAAATTAATTAAGTTATTGTTTTACTTACCGTTTCGCCAACTTCTTCGACATCTTCCGCAGACGAATCGATTGGGGTGTAACTTCCACCAATTCATCGGGGCCGATGTATTCCAAAGCACGCTCTAAACTCATGTCTATCGGTGCTTGCAGTTGCACTAGTTCATCGCCACCAGCAGCGCGGTGGTTGGTCAACTGCTTGGTCTTACAGATATTCAATTCCAAATCTTGGGAACGATTGTGTTCTCCCACAATCATGCCTCTGTAAACCTTTGTGCCGGGAGTAATAAAGAATGCTCCTCTATCTTCGGCATTTCTCATGGCGTAGAAGGTAGAAACGCCTTCTTCAAAGGAGATTAAAACACCTTTGTTACGGGCTTCAATGTCGCCACTGATTTGACGGTAGTCTAAGAAACTGTGGTTCATGATGCCTTCACCACGAGTCATCCGCATGAATTCACCCCGGAAACCAATCAAACCACGGGCGGGAATGACAAACTCTAACTGGGTGCGATCGCCACTACCTGGTTGCATATCTTGCATTTCGCCTTTGCGTTGTCCCAGGCGTTCAATACAGCTACCCACACCATCAGCAGGAATGTCTAACACCAAGAGTTCAAAAGGCTCGCAAGGTTGACCGTTGATTTCGCGGTAAATTACCTGTGGCTGAGATACCTGAAACTCGAAGCCTTCCCGGCGCATGGTTTCAATTAAGATACCCAGGTGAAGTTCACCACGACCGGAAACTAGGAATTTATCGGGAGAATCGGTTTCTTCGACACGCAAAGCAACGTTGGTTTCAAGTTCGCGGAATAGGCGATCGCGTATTTGTCTTGATGTCACCAACTTACCTTCTTGACCAGCAAAGGGCGAATCATTCACCCAGAAGGCCATTTGCAAGGTTGGTTCATCCACTTTAATTAGTGGTAAAGCTTGCGGTTCATTGGGGTCAGTAATCGTTTCCCCAATATAAGCATCAGCGAAACCAGCCACCGCGACAATATAACCTGCGGTTGCTTCTTCCATCTCTACGCGCTTCAGTCCATCAAAGCCCATCAACTTGGTAATTTTACCCTTGACAATAGTACCATCTTCTGTTACTAGAGCAGCTTGTTGCCCTGCGCGGATAGTACCGTTGTGAATTCTGCCAATGACAATACGTCCCAGATATTCAGAATAATCTAGGGTTGTAACTTGCAATTGCAGAGGCTTATTGCTGTCGCCTACTGGTGGTGGAACGTGTTGCAGAATCGCGTTAAACAGGGGTTGCATATCTACCGATTCTGCTTCCAAGCTTTCCTTGGCGAAACCTGCCATACCGGAGGCAAACAGATAGGTAAAATCACACTGGTCTTCATCTGCCCCTAATTCCAAGAACAGATCCAATACTTTATCGACAGCAACGTGGGGGTCAGTTTGTCCACGGTCGATTTTGTTGATGATAACGATGGGGCGCAGCCCTTTTTCCAAGGCTTTTTTGAGAACAAAGCGTGTTTGGGGCATGGGGCCTTCATTGGCATCGACAATCAGAAGACATCCGTCAACCATGCCGAGTACGCGTTCAACTTCGCCACCAAAGTCAGCGTGTCCAGGAGTATCAACAATATTGATTAGTGTTTCTTTGTAGCGAACCGCCGTATTTTTGGACAGGATAGTAATACCCCGTTCCCGTTCTAGGGCGTTGGAGTCCATAACGCAATCCGGAACGTCTTCGCCTTCGCGGAAAATGCCGGATTGTTTGAGGAGTGCGTCAACCAGGGTCGTTTTGCCGTGGTCAACGTGGGCGATAATGGCGACGTTGCGAATTGGGAGCGTCATAGAAGCTTTTGGTGAACTCTAGAGGGTGTTTATAAGATTTACATTTTGAATGCTAGGCTGTTTTAACAGAATTGAGAACGATCGGCAAACTCTGTAAAGAACCTTTAATAATTCTAGCGTAATCGTCACAATTGCGGGGAGTTTTGTAAACCCCACAATGGAGATGTGTGGTAATTACGGCATTGGTGGCATAAAAAAAGCGTCTGTGACAAACAGGTGTTACCTGAAGTGCAGTATTGCTTTTGAGAATTAGGGTTGATTTGCCTAGAGGAATTTAGTCATTGAAATACTTTGGTGAAAAGTGCGATCTTTGTCCCAGAGAGATGAAGTTCCTGGCTGCTAAAAGTCAGGTTATTTCCTGTTTGGGATTAAAGAGAAGCGATCGCCAAGTCTAGTTTTTCTTGACTAGAATGGTGTGGGTATCTCTACAAAAATATTCAGTGTACGCGGAACAATCGCAATGTAGAGCGAGGTCAATTGTTTACGAGAGTAAGAAGCGATGTCTACGACGGGCTACGCCTACGTCATTGTCTATGTAGAGACTTTACAATGTAACGCTTCTAGAGAATTTAAGGTATATTCTAAAAACTAATAAAATGACAGCGATAATTATATGGTCTGCTGCCTAAATCCTAATTGCGAGAATCCCCAAAATCCTGACGGGGCAAATTTCTGCCTCAGTTGCGGCACAGAGTTGGTATCGCTATTGAGAAATCGTTACCGAATCATCTCACCATTAGGGAGAGGAGGGTTTGCACGCACATATATCGCAGAAGATATAGACAAGCTCAATGAACGATGTGTTGTGAAGCAGCTGGTTCTAAGTCAATTTTATGGCAGTCAGGGTAGTCAGGCACATAAAAAAGCGACTGAGTTGTTTGAACGAGAGGCCAAACGTCTCAAAGAACTAGGAGAACATCTCCAAATTCCCAATTTGTATGCATATTTTAAGGAAGCTGAATATCTGTATTTAGTGCAGCAGTTTATCGAAGGGCAAAATCTGTTGCAAGAGTTAAAACAGCAGGGGGTTTTTGATGAAGCCAAGATTCGAGATTTTTTAAAAGATTTATTATCTGTATTGGTAGACATACATCAACAACAGGTAATTCACCGAGATATTAAACCAGAAAATATTATTCGCCGTCAAAATGATGGGAAATTAGTACTAATTGATTTTGGGGTAGCAAAGCAAAAGACGGAACCTACAAACACTACGGTAGGAACGATTATTGGTTCATTAGGTTATGCACCAATTGAGCAAATGCAATCGGGTAAAGTTTTTCTGTCTAGTGATATCTACAGTTTAGGAATAACTTGCTTTCAGTTGCTGACCAATATCTCTCCTTCGAGTTTGTGGATGAAACAAGGCTATGGCTGGACTTCTAGTTGGCGGCAGCATTTAACGCAACCTATAAGTCAAGAATTAGATATGATTCTTGATAAGTGCCTACAAGAAAATCACGAACAGCGTTATCAATCTGCACAGGCTGTCTTACAAGACTTGAATAAGTTGCCACCGCTAAGGTATACATCGGCTCCTACAGTTATTCCACCTACTCTGCGATCGAGATCGCAACCACAAAATCAACATCAATCAACTCGATATTTACCACAGTTCTCTAACAGCAAATTATTGTCTGGAGCAATAATAGCCGGATCGGGTAGTTCATTTTTAGCGATCGCACTTATAAGTTTTCTCGGAACTACTTCGATTAGCTCTGGATTGTGGTTGCTAATTTTAGGAGGATTAGTCTTTATTCAATCTCGCCCGCTTCTAGAAAAAGCTTATTTAATTGTTATTGCTATCATCGCAAATTTACTCATTGTCTTTATTTTCAGAAATCTTCTAACTAATAATCTTTTTAAAGCTGGTTTAAATGGACTGTTACTTGTAGGATTGCTAGTTATTCTGGCAGGTTTATTGACAATTATTATTGTGGGTGTTTCTGAAATAATCAACAAGCTGATTGCTAAATATCTTTAATTTTTTGGTTTTGCTCAATTTTCATAAATTTCTTTATTTCAGATAAATTTTGTAAAATTTGGATAATTATTCATGACAAATAAAAAAGAAAACTTGAGACTGCTTATTTCTCTTGGTCTGGCTGGGGTAATGGTAGCAGCTATTTTATGGTTAATTAGCAAATTTTCTTCTACTATCGTCACAACATCATCAAACCCGACACAAACTTCATCTTCATTTACAAATAAGTCATCATTAATGAATTTGGGTACAAGGATTTTGGTGAAAGTGCAAACATCTCCTGAAAAAACAGATGGGGTTAAAGCTTTTGCTGATAAGGATTTTAGTACTGCCGTTAATAAATTTACTGATTCTCTGAAAAATAATCCCAACGATCCAGAAACTTTAATTTATTTAAACAATGCCAAAATAGCACGAGATAATTTAGAAGCAATAAAAGTTGCGATCGTCGCACCAATTAACTTCGATCCTAGTTTAGCAGAAGAGATTTTACGCGGTGTAGCTCAAGCTCAAAATGAAGTTAATACGCAAGGAGGAATTAATGGTAAAAAGTTGCAAATTGTAATTGCAAGTGCTGATAATAGAGAAGATTCTGCACGGCTAGATAATGAATTAGCTCAAGATAAAAGCCTTGTAGCTGCCGTGGGTGTTAGACGTAAAGCAGAAATATATAAAGAGAAAGGTTTGGTTTTAGTCTTACCCGTCGAGCTACCAAATCAAGCAGAAAATCCAGAAAAATTAGCTAATAATACATTAAATAGTCAGCCTAATAGTTCCACAACTAACTACTTATTTCACGTAAATCCGTTATATGATAATTTAGTAGATACTCATTCTCGCTACATTGCTCGACAAGCAAGGAATGTTGCTATTTGTGGCGATGTTCGTAATTCAAGAGATAATTCAACCTCTTCATCAAATCAGATACTTGTAGAAAAGTACACTCAAGCTATCAAAAATTATGGCAGCAACGTTATTAGTACGCCTTGCAATTTAGCAGATAAGAATTTTGACCCTAAAGCTTTTGTAGATAAAGCCATAGAAACAGAAAATGCAAGTGGCTTTTTACTAATGCCTTCAATCAGAAATATATACTTTGCCACCAAGGTAGCACAAGAGGTTAAAGGTAGAAAGCCACTGTTTGCTTCTGAAACTATGTACAGTGCTACAACTTTACAAAATGGCAAGGATCTCGAAGGAATGGTATTACCTGTGTATTGGCATCGTGATGCTAATAAAGATAACCCCTTTGCAAAAAATGCCTTTCAGCTTTGGAATGCTCAAGTAAATCAGAGAACGGCGGGAGCTTATGATGCACTCCAAGCAATTATTGCTGGTTTAAAAGAAGATAGTACCCGCGAAGGATTACAAAGAGTATTGTCTAATCCCAATTTTTCAACATCTGGAGCAACCGGAATGATTCAGTTTTCGCCATCCGGGGAGCGTCAAGGAGAAGCAATGCTTGTCAAAATTGAGCGTTGTGAGTCTTGTTCTAGTGGAACTAGTTACGATTTTGCCCTCTTGAATAAGAAGTAGTTTTTTTGATGTTAATTGTCATTCTAAAGATATAGATTACTTTCAAATAGGTAATCTATTTAATTTGAATGTCATACTAAACTGCTTAATTTGGTTGCAACCATGAATTGAAGCGATCGCTGCAATTTTTCTCTAACGAAAAGTTTTGTTTCTCTACCCAGAGTTGTGAACGCGATCGCTCAAAAGAAAGATGGAATCTCGCTAGCCTCTGTGTCAAGGTTATATCAAGTAAGAATTACGAACACTTTGCCGAGGAGAACACGGATGGTAAGTACTTTAGATGATACGAAACGCAATGCAATTGCTGTAAAACTTGCAAGTCTTAAAGCTCTCCAACAGTTGGTCATCGAAAATGAACAATCGCTTTTGACGCAAGGGCTTGATGCTGAAATTGCCGATCGCATCCGAAATTTTATCAGTGATGATGAAAAAAACCTTGGTGTTTTAGAAACCGTAATTGGTCAGTATGGCATTCAAGCTGAACCCAAAAAGACTGTTACAGAATTCATTGAAAAAGCTCGCGAATTGTTCAAAGGTTCTGAGTTGAGCCTGTATGAAAAAGTATCTCAGCATGAATTACTGAAACATCAATTAGTAATGAGTGGCTTGATAGTTCACAAAGCTGCTCAAAAAATTGGTGCTGATGTGTTGCTAGCAATTGGGCCTTTGAATACCATTAACTTTGAAAACCGCGCTCACCAAGAACAACTCAAAGGCATTTTGGAAATTTTGGGCGTCCGTGAATTCACTGGACAAGATGCAGATCAAGGAATTTGGGCGCGTGTTCAAGACGCGATGGCCGCAGTCAGTGGTGTCGTAGGTAGTGCTGTCACCCAAAACAGCGACAAAAAGGATCTAAACATCCAAGATGTCATCCGTCTCGATCACAATAAGGTAAATACCCTGTTCACCGAACTATTGCAAAGCAACGATCCCCAGAAGATCCAAGAGTACTTCGGTCAAATTTATAAGGATTTAAATGCCCACGCTGAAGCTGAAGAAGAAGTAGTCTACCCAAGAGTACGTCCTTTCTACGGTCAAGATAACACCCAAGAACTGTTTGATGAACAAGCTGAAATGAAGCAGGTGTTAGACCAAATTAAGGGTATTAGCCCTTCTTCATCTGAATTCAAAGATCGAGTTAGACAGCTTATGGAAGCTGTTGGCGACCATATTCGTCAAGAAGAAAGCACAATGTTTGCTGCTATTCGTAACAACTTGAGCAGCGATGAAAGCGAGCAACTGGCTACTGAATTCAAAGCCGCTAAGACCCGAATTCAAGAGAAATTGGGTGTTGTGAGCGAGTCGAATGTGTAGAATGCTTTTGAACTTTCTATATCCGCTAAAAAAGGTTAGTTAAACAAAAACTCCCAGCAGATAAATGCTGGGAGTTTTTGTTTACAAATTTTGCTGACAGTATTTATAAGCTGTGTATGCCATAGTTACGACCCCGGTGATAATTGCAGATTCATCGACTTCAAATTGGGGATGGTGTAAAGGGTGATTAATGATTCTTTCTTTGTAGCCGACACCCAAGCGAAACATGGAACCGGGGACGTGTTCCAAATATATAGAAAAATCTTCAGCACCAAGGGAAGGTTCGGGTAGTACTTGAACGCGATCGCTACTCCAAGCTTCTTCTGCGGCTGATTGTAACAATTGCGTCAGTGCGTAATCATTTTGGACGCTGGGTACACCTTGGCGATAATTAACTTGATACTTTGCTCCGTAGGTATGACAAACATTAGATACAATGTTTTCAATCCAGTTTGGGAGATGGGCACGGGTTTCGGGATGGAGCGATCGCACGGTTCCCAATAATTGCACTTTATCCGCAATTATATTCGGCGCTCTGCCACCATTAAATTTCCCTATGCTCAAGACTAGAGGACGCAAAGGATTCTGCGTCCGGCTGATGGCTTGTTGCAGTGCAGTAATCACTTGGCAAGCAATCCAAATTGCATCAATCGCCTCATGGGGACGCGCCCCGTGTCCAGATTCTCCCATAATCAGAATCTCTAAATCATCAGCAGCGGCTGTTAATGCCCCGTAACGCACCCCAATAGATCCTGCGGGTATAGAAGGGAAAACATGAACCCCTAATAAAGCTGAAACGTTTTCCATCGCCCCATCTTTCACCATCCAGCTTGCCCCTTGGGCAATTTCCTCGGCCGGCTGAAATAAAAACCGTACTTTCCCACCCAACTCCTCAGCCATTTGGGACAGCACCATTGCCGTTCCTAACCCTACAGTGGTATGAACATCGTGACCGCAAGCGTGCATAATTCCATCTGCACGAGAGGCATATTCTAAATTAGTGCCCTCTTGAATTGGCAAGGCATCCATATCAGTGCGAATTGCCAATAAACGGCCATTTTGGCTAGTGCCTTGAAGTTCTCCAATGACACCCGTTTTGCCAACTCCCTCTTGTACGTGCAGTCCACTGGAAGACAAAACACCAGCTACGAAAGCTGCTGTTTGGTACTCCTGACCGCTGAGTTCTGGGTGAGAGTGGATGTGGCGGCGAATTTCAATTAAGCGGGGCGCTAGTTTTGCTGCTAAGTCTTTTATATGGGTAAGCATCGATTTAATTAATCTATAAGCTAGGCTTTTTTCCCATGATAAAGAACTGTTAACAAACAAAATGCTTTTGCTATACAAGGATAGTGGTTGAAGGAGGCAGGAGGCAGGGGAGCAGGGGAGAAGTTGCAGTAAGGTTTTTCCCCTCTGCCCCTGTGCCCCTCTGCCTCTTGTGCCCAATGCTCACTTTATTTTGAGTAGCAGGTTGTGCCTGGAGTATTTTCGGGTTTGTACTCGTTGCATTCTCTAGGATTTTGACGCTCTAACGACCAACCATAAGGTTTGTCGGAGGTGACAACACCATTATTTAAAGTTGTTAATCGGTAGTTAGCACCCCGAAAATTAGTAAATTGCAATTTGGCATCTTTTAAGTTTGCTGCTTCTAAATTGGCACTGATGAAGCCGGCAAAAGACAGATCGGCATTTTCCAGGGATGCTGATTTTAAATTTGCTCCTGTTAAAGAAGCACCATTGAGATTCGCCGAATTCAGAATCGCACCTTCTAAATTTGCACCGGTGAGATCGGCATTCGTGAGATTAGCTTGAGATAATGTAGCGGCGCTCAAGTCAGCCCCTCGCAAATTCGCTCCAGTTAGATTCAGCTTACTTAGGTCAGCGCCACTCAAATTACACCGAGGACAGGCACTTGTTGCCTTCAACTGATCCAAGTCTAGCTGATTTAACGCAAGAGCCTGCTCTGCAAACCCTAAACAAGCTAACAGGGAGACGGTGGCAACAATCTTAAGTTTCATATTTTTTACTGATATTTACAAAAATGACAAGTTACGAACATCACGTACTGTCATCCTTACATATACTGCTTCTCTAAGGAAGTACAGGGATGAAGCATTGATTAAGAAGCTGTAAAAATACTATAAATTCTAGTAGTAAGACTACTCAAACGGAAATATAGGCTATAGAATCAAATCGTAAGGAACTATACCGAACCAATTATAGACTACCAAATATGTGATCCCCCTAGCTCGATAAAAATACGACTAGGGGGATCTTGTTTTTAGGCATTGAGAATGGGGCAGAGGGGCAGAGGGGCAGAGGGGAAAAACTTACTGCAACTTCTCCCCTGCTCCCCTGCTCCCCTGCTCCCCTGCTCCCCTGCCCCCTGCCTCCTGCCTTCTTCATCGCCATCCCAAAAGGCGCAATCCAGGGACAATTAAGTAATAACTCACTCCTAACCAGAAGCTGATAAAGAAGCCTATAGAGCCAAAAAAAGTCAGAAATAACTTTAACTCTGACCAGCCTAATTGACTGGTAAATTGGAAAATTGGAGGTGCTAACTTCAAAAGAATCAAAACTGCATAGGCGATCGCACTGCCAAAGGCCGCGAACACAGCGTACACTACATGATGGCTGCGAAGTCCTAAACTCAAGGTGAGTAGAGAAACTGCCACTAAAATCACTGCCATTAAGCCCTCGCCGCTATCTTTTGGGGTGATTAATTGCAAAATTAACCAGCCGAAGCCATAGCTAATCATACCCATCAGGGAAGCCACTAAAAACCGCCGCCGTTGACCAAAACACCCGGATACTGTCAATCCCCATGCGGTTCCCCAGCCTGCGGCGACGAACACCAAAATATCTGCCCCGAAGACGGGTTGAGTATTTGGCACTAATTGATTTAACTGACTCCCAATCAATTCCACAACCTGAGGCCCCAAGCTGGTACGATAGGCCAAAATAAAACCAGCGATCGCACCAAAACAAGCGCCGATAGTACTCAGGATCATCGCCCAAATCGTCGCCAAACAAGCTCGGAAAATTTGGACGATTGTCTGAGCGATAAAAATAACTGTTTTGGTGACAGCTAGGCTAAAGTTAGCTAAAACTTGTTCGATAGCTTGTATTATCAGTGTAAATCTCTGGGAAACTTGCGTTGAGGCTTGCTTAATCTTGTCTTGCAGTTGAGCAAATAACCCTGGTGGCGGTAATGGTTGAGAAATCTTCGCCAAACGTTTTTGAATTATAGCTGCATTTGCTGGACGCGATCGCACATCTTCCTGCACCATCTCATCCAGCAAATCTGCTAGTTGCGGGTTGACATTCACCGCAGTTCGCCAGCGCAATTTACCCGTTTGCTGATCTTCCAACTCTAGCGGGTATTTGCCTGTTAGTAGTTCTATCACCGTTCGACCAAGAGCATAAAAATCGGCACTTGGCCCAACAATACCTCCAGTCACTTGTTCTGGCGGACTGTAGCCAGAAGAAAATAATCGTGTGGAACTAGACTTAGAACGCAGCTTAGAGGCGCTAAATTGTTTCGCTCCGCCAAAATCAATTAATACTAAGCGATCGCCCTCTGCTTGCCCTGGAGACGGGGTTACAGATGGCGAAGATGTACCCAGCATTAAATTAGAAGGTTTGATATCCCGGTGAAGAATCTGACGTTTGTGTAATTCTTGTAAAATCTGCACAGCTTGGGCAAACCAATTTAAAACCAAATTCTCTGGACACCCTTGGGGAAACTTTTTTAATATCTCCTCTAAAGTCCGCCCATTAATTTTTTCCATTACCAGACAAGGCAGTTGGTGCGGTTTGGGGTTAAACAGTTGTACCTGAAAATACCCTTCGGCATCGACTCTGGGGACACCTGGATGGTGCAAACTAGATAAAACCGCAGCTTCTTGGGTAAATAACTCCAGTGCCTTGGGTGAATCTTCTACCAACACCTTCAGCACTTTTTCGGTTTGAGTTTTTTCATCCCAAACCGTGTAGATTTGAGCAAATCCTCCCGATCCTAATGGCTGAAGTGGAACATAGCGGTCTAACAACTCTAGCGGTGCGCCACAGCTGTTGCAAAATTTGTTTCCCCAAGGCTGAGGATAAGGACGTTGACAATCAGGATTTATGCAGTGAACCGCACTCTGAGTGATGTGGGACACAACCGCTACAATACAAAGGCTGACTTGATTTTAGCGTTTCTTTAGGTTTCCTGATTTTAAAATAGATAAAAGAAAAACCCTCATAGAATCTATGAGGGAATTCATTCATATTTACAGCGGATTTCTAGGAAGGTGAAGTACACAAGCTAAGTCTCAAAGCAAGATATAAAGCCTGTTTTACTTCTGAATTCTGACTCCTGAATTCTGACTCCTGAATTCTGACTCCTGAATTCTGACTCCTGAATTCTGCTGTATGTCAGCCCTTAATTACGAAAACTTCTCTTACTTTGTCTGTGCTTGGCAACTTCTTTGCGCTTGCGTTTTTCTAAGGGTGTTTCAAAATGACGATGCTTTCTCATGTCTGGGAAAATTCCCGCCTTGGAAACTTCTCGTTTAAATCGTCGTAAGGCTGACTCAATGTGTTCATTGTCACCTACAATTACTTGGGTCATTATTTCTCCTACTAAGTTGACTTCATCAATGACTATGCAGGCGGTAACATTACAAAAAAAAGACAGACTCTTGTTTGTCTGACCTTAAGACTCTTGGTAAGTTTTTGTTTCCAAGGTTAGTATCGTCCGCCACCGCCACCGCCACCGCCGCGGTTGCCGTATCCTCCTCTGTTACCACCACCAAAGGAACCTCTATCACCTCTGTCTTCCTTGGGTTTAGCCTTATTCACTTTCAGGTCACGACCCATCCACTCAGCACCGTCGAGAGCTTCAATGGCAGCAGTTTCTTCAGCTTCAGTTCCCATTTCCACAAAAGCAAAGCCGCGCGGACGACCTGTTTCACGGTCAGTAGGTACTTGAACGCGCTTTACAGTACCATATTCTGCAAAAATACCACTTAAATCTTCTTGTGTAACATCATAAGAGAGGTTACCTACATAAATTGACATCGATTCTCTCCAAAATCATCACTGTGTAGAGATTTTAATTTCTCTCAGAAGTCTGTAAATACTAAAAGGAAAAAGCCTTTCAATACTAAAACCAAAGACATCACTGAATTAACTCTCATAAATCTAGGATGACATACGAGCCAACTCTTTGCACCCAGTAGATAGTTAACTAGTGATGCGATCGCCCTTAAGCGATCGCCCGCCCCCACATACCCCAAGTACAATCCACCGCAAAAAGGGGTTGGAAATGGAATAAGATAAATTCTGTAGGGTGATATAGAAAATCAGACATGCAGGGGCGCATCTTTAATATTCCGAATTGAACGTTTGACTGCATTCACCATGAAGCATTACTTCAAAATTTTAATACGAAAGGCAGAGTCAGGCAACAAATATAAAACTATTGTGACTTGTACCTTTTGGAGAAGCTGCTATAAAAGCAACTGCGATGCTTATACCAGCAAGCATCGCGAGTCTTTTTCTTTGGCGCTAGCCTCTCCTTTCGGAAAAGGGAAGTAAGTGGCGTAACATCATGTTCGGCTAATTAACCAAAGTTGCAATCTTAAGTTGCCGAACATCACCTTTCCAAGCTGTCTCCAGTTCAGTTTTGACAAGTTGAGCGGCCTCATTTTTGCCTAGTGCCTGCAAACTTGCCTGCAAGCCAAATAGAGAACGTCCATTATGGGGATATTTTTTTAAATCGGCACGAAAGACTTTCTCAGCTTCTCTATAGTCACCCTTAGCCAAAAGCACAGCACCCAAAGATTCCCGCGTCGGAAAGTACCAATCTGGTGGTTCCACGTAATTAAGGGCATCTTCTGCTACTACTGCTTTTTCTAGCAATTGGATGGCAGATTCATAATCATGCTTTTCTCTAGCAATTTTGGCGTCTATAACTTTTGAGGCAATGTCTAAAATATTACTTGCTGGACTGAATCCAATAGTTCTCTCGGTGGAAATTCCCTGTTTGGCAGCTAGTAATGCCCGACTTTCACTTGCTGCATCTTCAAGTTTGCCTGTGGCTGCGCTTGCCATACCGCGAGCAAAATGCCAAAGTGCAGAGGTAGTAGGTAATTTAGCTTCGGGAGCAGGAGTTTTTAAGATGGCATCCCAATCACTAAAGCGTGTCTGAATCAGCATTTTGCTGCCGAGGAATCCCTCAAGCATTGGTGCATACGGGTCAATTGCAGTAGCATTTGCAACTAATTTATCTGCGGATTTAAGAGCATCTTCATATCTTCCTGCCATGCTACTGGCCACCATGAGGAAATGTATATTGTGGTTGTAATACATCATGGGGTAAGTGCCCTGGACTTGATATTTTTTGATGTAAATATCATCTTGAGCGATCGCCTGCTTGTTTGCCTGCATTGCCCCTTCATAATCTCCCACACGAAAATAAATATGACTTGGCATGTGTACCAAGTGTCCCGCTGCTGGCGCTAGAGTTCCGAGTCGGTTAGCACTGACAAGGGCCCGTTCTGGAGAAGGTGAGGCTTCCACTGCATGAATATAGTAATGATTAGCCCCTGCATGATTCGGGTTACGTTTGAGAACTAATTCTAAAATAGCCACAATTTCTTCTGTATCTGGCTGTGGCTTACCATCTTTAGTCCAGTGCTGCCAAGGATGCAGATCCATCAGGCTTTCAGCGTAAAGTGTCGCTGCATCCAAATCATCAGGATAGCGCTTGACTAGGTTTCCCATTGCTTTGGCGTAATCTACCGCTAGCTGATACAAATCAGCATTGGTATCTTGAGAGTAACGTTTTGCTAAGGCGGTAATGTAGTCTCGTTCTTGGGTGGAAGCTTGGGTAGAAAGGGCCAAAGCTTGCTGTACTGCTTGGTAAGCAGCTAATTCCCGATTGGGATCTATTGCCGAGTTAATATTAGGCCCCAAGGCTAAAGCAACACCCCAATATGCGATCGCTAAATGCGGATCGAGTTTGGCAGCATATTCAAAAGAACGCACTGCCTCATCATGATTGAAAGCGTAAATCAAATTTAATCCCTGATCGAAAAACTCTTGGGCTTGGGGATTAGAAGTAGAAACTGGATGGTGGATTGTGCCAAGTCCAGATATTAAGTTGTATGGCTGTTTTACTTCAGCGTCAACGTGTTGGTATAAGCTCTCGTCGAGAAGCGGCTTGTTGTCAGATATCGCCACACTAGGAGCGACTAAAGAGAATATAAGCACCCAAACTAGAAATAAGTATTTCATGATTATTTTTCTTCAAGCTCTTTTTTAATATTCAAATGCCACAGTTTCTCTAAAGAAGTAACTTGTCGATGGAAAACAGCAGCCCGGTGTTTCTTATAGATATTAAACCCTACAAACACAATCATTGGAATCAAGATAGAATATCCGATGAGAATGCAAACAGATGAATCTGTTTGCATTCTAGAGTCTATATATTGGGAGTTGGGAGTTGCTTGAATACTAAAATTTGATTGCATAAATATCTTCATAAATACTACAAGTAAGAAGCTATAAATAAACGTGGATAATTTTTTCTGCTGTCTTTTAGCAGAAATTAGTCACAACTTTTATTAGGTAATTCAAAGTCGCTGCTGAGACTTCTCTATGCCTTCTTGCACTAGCTAAACTATTCTTCAGTTAAAATCTGAACAATTATGTTGATTTCTGCTAAATTTTGTGACAAAATCCTTATTCTGCAAGCTACTGCTCCTAAAGTATTTACTGAGATTTCAACTATTTTTAGTGTCAGTTATTTCTAATACTTGCTTAAATAGTCAGAGTTGCAGAAGCAATATACAGCGGATTGCAAGTTAATAAGTGATTCTTAAGAAAGATGTGACTAATATATAACCCAATACCCTTGGGTTAGCTCCAAAAACCTTAAACTACGTAGGTTGGGTTGAGGAACAAAACCCAACATTTGCAGGACTTTGTTGGGTTGCGCTTTGCTTAACCCAACCTACAATTTTTCTTAACTGTAATTATGAGTTATATTTTCGATATATCTCTTTTTCAAGTTCTAGCTTTTCTTCATCTATTTGGATTATCATGTCATCTTCCTCTCCATCTTCATCTGGTATGAGTTGATATAAACCAAACTCACAACACTCTGCAATTACAGATATCATACTGATAAGATTTTTATATATTCTTACTGAATCCTTAAGGCAACCAACATCCCAAAGATAAACCGGAGATGGATCGAGATCGCCAACTACATAAAGCATTTTTTTATTCTCATACGCAGCAATAGGAAACCATTCTTGCTTCCAATATGCATCATTGTAGTTAGTTGCTTTCCCTATACTTTTGTAAATATAAACTGAATCTTGCAAGGAACAAAAAGAACAAATGATATCGGCTCTTAATTGCTCAGGAAACAAAAAATAGAGTGGGAGATAGCCATTGTTATAACCAAGATCGGCGGTTCCATTGCGCCATTGATAAAGTTCGTATACTTCTTCGGATAACCGGAATGGTAAATCCTTTGTAATTTCGTCAATCTGCTGGCGAGTTAAACCTGGATTGTAACAATCAAAGAAATCATGATTGGTAGATTTTAACCAATTCAAAATATATTGAAGTTCATCCGTAAGTTCAGACATTTAACTAACCTCATTTAGTGATTAAAGACGAAAATGTTTTAAAGCATCTCATCTCATTTACCCGGAATTGAATACACAGCCTCACTAATATTGCACTATCTACCACCAAGCTGAAAGCCTCCGCACACTGTTGACATATTTATTATATCCAGTTTTTATAAGGCAAGTTGCCATTTATCAGCATCACTATCTACCTGAAGTTATAAATTATCTTGTCTTAAGACTGAACAATATAATGGTATCTTTCTCTCTTTTGGATATTAGTTGAATTCTCAAGATGAATTTAACCTTTAAATAGTTATGTACAATGGATACAAATATTCTTCATAAAAACATCGTCAGATAGAAGAATTAAAAGTTTTATAGAAGTAATCTATAGATATTGCAGCGCTTTTCCAGCAAGCAAGAAATAATCAACACTTAACCTACTTTAGGAACAAAAAATATGAGTATCGAAGATAAAGCAAAAGCTTTTGCTAAAAACGTCGAAGGAAAAGTACAAGAAGCAATTGGCGAAGTAACTGGCGATCCTAAAGATAAAGCTGAAGGTAAAGCTAAACAAGCTGAAGCCCAAGTCCGTCACACCGCTGAAAATATCAAAGATGAAGTTAAAAAGACTTTAGATTAAAATAGTACAGCTCGATCGAGGTTCTCCTCGCTGTAACAAGTTGTTCAAGTAGTTAGATTTTGGTGGTAATGTAAATAGGTGAAATTTTATTTAGGAAGAAGGTTTAAGTTAAATAATTATTTACTGAACCTTCTCCCTTTATTAACTCTACTTTTTACCTAAGATTTTCAGGGATTTTGACAATAGCGATCGCGAGACATTTTCTCCATATCTTACTGATTTTTCAAAGCTGCTAATTCATAATTAATATTCTATTTACCTATCTTTTAACAGACATCCCAACATCGCAAGGTAACTCTACTTATTCTATTGTGCTGACAGGGTTATTAGGATTAGGCTTTATCGCTGCTACGATTATAGGATCGATTGCCTGGTACAATTCCAAACGTCCTGTAGGTTGGGAAGATTAACAGCGTCCTGATATTGTTCCAGAAATAGATCGGTAATAATTTTTTGTCTGTCTAATTTTAGTTTTCGTCAGCTAAAGGTAGGCGGATAGTAAATGTACTACCCTTGCCTGGTTCAGATATCACATCGATTGTGCCTTGATGTGCTTCGATAATACAGCGAGAAAGATATAATCCCAAACCACTACCAGAACGTTGGTGTTTTCCTTGACGAAATCGCTCGAATAATATTGCCTGATCTGGTTTAGAAATTCCTGGCCCTGTATCTTGGATATCAATATTTACAGCTACCGGAGTCAGATAGCAGTGAATATCTACAGAACCTTTGTCTGTAAATTTGATGGCATTGCCAATGAGATTTGTCAAAACTCGCCGCAGTTCTATGCGATCGCCCATAATGGTGCTTGCAGTTTCACCTCGATCGATGTTTACAGCTAATCCTTTTTCTTCAGCTAAAGGAGTTAATTCTTGGGAAACTTCACTAACTAATTCCTGAATATTGCAGGGAGAAATTTTTAAGGTTTTACAGCCCGCTTCATGACGATAAACTTCTAACAAGGTATTTACCATTTCCAGCAGGTCTTGATTGCTGCCAATCATGGTATCAATTATCTCTTGCAATTGTGGCGAAACATCGCAAAACCTGCCTTCCAGCAATAATTTTAATACGCGGTTGGAGGCTACTAGGGGTATGCGTAAATCGTGAGTAAAACGCGAGACAAAATCTGCCCGGAGGTTCGCCATCTGATCTCGTTCGTCGATACTATGCTTGAGGCGCAGGAGCGATCGCACCCTTGCATGTAGTTCATCAGGATCGAATGGTTTGCGAATGAAGTCATCTGCACCAGCGTCTAGTCCTTCAACAACGCTAGACTCATAGTGAGCCGTGAGCAGCAGAATCGGGATAAATGGCAACGCCTGATTCTTTCGGATGCGTCGAGTAAATTCATAGCCATCTAGCTCCGGCATCATCACATCTAAGAGAATTATATCTGGCGGTGACTCTTCAACCATAGCCAGAGCAATCTTACTATCTTCTACCAAGCTAATTTCATAGTCCTCATCTTCTAGGACTGCTTCTAAGACCAGTAGATTATCAAAAACATCATCGACAACGAGAATTTTATCTTTTTTGACAGTTTTAGGTAAAGACATGGCTAAATAAAAAAGAAGTGCTTGGCTATCCCTAGCAAATCTAGTAATAGCTTACTTCACCAGCGCTGAGATTATTAAGGATTAACATTTTCTTTTAGAGTTTCCTGAGTTAAATCCCTACTATCTACGTAATTAAACTGATTTTTATTTACGCTTATGTGCTATTTTATTTAAATTGACATATTTTTTGTAAGTATATTAGCAGCCTGAATTATCCAATTAATATGAGTGCCTGGGTCTAGAGTGAGTTATTTTAGTCCGTTTTCTGTGCATAATCCCACTCAAAGCAAGGATAACTACTTAATAATCACCTACTTTCACTTGCTACCAGATTTTTCATGAAAAATTATTTAGCATAAAACATCGAGCGTCAAGTTAATGTATAAAAATATTTTTTGATTGAATTACATTGTCATATCGAAACTCTTGCCTTAGAAAAGCTTACGAGATAAGGTTATCTATGTCTAATGGTAGATGAAGTTCAGGGAATAATACCAAACGCATTGCTTTTTGTATAAGATCCCGAATAGAAGAACGAGATTATTTTAATCTGTACTTTAGATAAATAACAGTAAAGTTAAGCAACTATGAGTGAAATCAAGATCCTTGTGATTGAAGATCACAACCTGACAAGAATCGGCTTGCGGTCTGCCTTACAAACTCAGCCAGAGTTTAACATTGTTGGTGAAGCAGCCAATGCAGCTGATGGTATCAAGCTTCTGAAAACTCTCAAGCCGGATGTCGCTACTATTGACATTGGTTTGCCTGACATGGATGGTATTGAGCTAACACGCACATTTAGGCAACATCAGGCAGAGAATGAGGACTACACAACAAAACTGCTAATTTTAACGATGCAAAATAGCGAACAAGCAGTTTTAGCAGCATTTGCAGCAGGTGCAGATTCTTATTGCATGAAGGATATAGAAACAGAGAAACTAATAGAGGCTGTGCAAACGACTTATGCAGGTAGCTCATGGATCGATCCAGCGATCGCAGACCTTGTACTACAACAAATACGTCAAGATTTCCCCGATGGTAACAAAGGCGCATCTGGAAAAAGAGTTTTGATTGAAGGCATTGACGCAGATACTGAGAAAAGTATAGTCAGCTATCCTTTAACTCATAGAGAAATGGATGTTTTAGAGTTGATTGTCGCTGGCTGTGACAATGCAGAAATTGCGAAAAGGCTTTATTTAACAGTCGGTACTGTCAAAACTCATGTTCGAGGTATTCTCAATAAACTCTGTGTTGCTGACCGGACACAAGCTGCTGTCCGTGCGTTGCGGGCGGGATTAGTACCGTAAGCAAGTAAGTAACCATCATTAAACTGTGTACACAAAAATACTTAACAAATAAAAATATTTCTTTCCCAGTCTCTAGTAAATTGTTTTTTGGTCAAAGCAGTTAAGTGGGACAAAGATTTATGAAGAAATTGTTACAAAGTTTAGTAGAATGACATAATTGACTAAATAAGTATTTTTCTATACATACATGATAGCGGATCAATTTCCCTGGCTTACCGCGATTGTCTTACTGCCACTTGTTGCTTCCCTGCTCATCCCCGTATTGCCTGATAAAGATGGTAAACTCGTGCGGTGGTATGCACTGGGTGTAGGTATTGCAGATTTTGCCTTGATGTGCTATGCGTTTTGGAAGCATTACGATGCCAGCAGTGCTAGTTTTCAGATGATGGAAAATTATGCCTGGGTGCCTCAGTTAGGTTTTAACTGGGCGGTATCAGTCGATGGGCTTTCAGCGCCACTTGTGCTTTTAGCCGGATTTGTCACCACACTCTCGATATTTTCAGCTTGGCAAGTCGATCGTCGACCTCGCCTCTTCTATTTTTTAATGCTGGTGCTGTATTCGGCACAGGTAGGGGTGTTTGTTGCCAAAGACTTGCTGCTATTTTTCATCATGTGGGAAGTAGAACTGATTCCTGTCTACCTACTAGTCTGCATTTGGGGTGGGCAAAGGCGTCGTTATGCGGCTACGAAATTTTTGTTGTATACCGCGGCTGCTTCTATATTTATTTTAGTGGCGGCCCTGGCAATGGGGCTATATGGCGGCGGTAATATGACATTTGACATCACCGCCCTCGCCAGCAAAGAATATCCTCTTAGTCTACAACTGCTACTTTATGCAGGATTGTTGATTGCATTTGGTGTCAAGCTTGCTGTTTTCCCCATGCATACTTGGTTGCCTGATGCCCACGGCGAAGCATCATCTCCTGTATCGATGATATTAGCTGGTGTGTTGCTGAAGATGGGTGGATATGGACTGATTCGCTTGAATCTGGAACTACTTCCCGATGCACACATTTATTTTGCGCCGGTTCTAGCCATTCTCGGTGTTGTCAACATTATCTATGGTGCATTGAACTCCTTTGCTCAGACCAATATGAAGCGGCGTTTAGCTTATTCATCGATTTCTCACATGGGGTTTGTACTGCTGGGGATTGCGTCCTTCACTGATTTGGGAATCAACGGCGCGATGTTGCAGATGATTTCGCATGGTTTAATTGCATCAGTGCTGTTCTTTTTAGCAGGTGTTACTTACGATCGCACCCACACAATGGTAATGAAAGATATGGGCGGTATTGGTCAAGCCATGCCCAAAGTCTTTGCCCTGTTTACAATCGGAACAATGGCATCTCTGGCACTTCCCGGAATGAGCGGCTTTGCTGGCGAACTCTCGGTATTTGTTGGGATGACAAGCAGTGACGTTTATAGTTCGACTTTCTGCACCGTCACAGTTTTTCTCGCCGCCGTTGGAGTTATTCTCACACCGATTTATCTACTTTCCATGCTGCGAGAAGTGTTTTATGGTAATGGTGCAGCACTGCTATGCGACATTAATAATGCAGGCTTGGAAAATCAAGAAGATGATGGAACAGTTTGTTTTGGTACAGACTGTCTCGTGCCAGAAGATGCAGTCTACGAAGATGCTAGACCCCGTGAGGTGTTTATCGCTGCCTGTTTTCTGCTGATGATTATTGGTATTGGTTTCTATCCCAAGATGGCGATGCAGATGTACGATGTGAAGACCGTTGCAGTCAATGCTAATCTTCGCCAGTCTTATGCCATAGTCTCGCAAAGCAATCCTCAGATTTATGCTAAGGGACTCTTGGTTCCGCAAATTTCCGAGGTTGAGGTAGCGCCCGTTTTGGGAACTTTGAAGTAAGCTTTTTGACCAATAGACTTGTCGAAAAGAACGATGCCAACTAAGTACTACCCGTCTATAACAATCCTAAATCATTCGTGAACAATAAGATCCCCGACTTCTTTGAGAAGTCGGGGATCTTAGTCTATCGATTTTCACAACTCACTTAGGATCGCTATATACGTTTTTATTAGGTTCAAAAACTAGCCTAAAAGTGATACCAATACATGGGATGCTAGTTGATGATTACTGAGTTTTACCCATGTCTGTTGTTTCTACCATCACTGTTACCGTTCCCGCCACAACTGCGAATTTGGGGCCAGGTTTTGATTGCATCGGTGCAGCATTAAAACTGTACAACGAGTTCAAGTTCACTCGCCTAGAAGAGGGTGGGTTAATTATTCATGTCACTGGTACAGAAGCTGAACGAGTTCAAACTGATGAGAGCAATCTCCTTTACCAAGCGTTTGTCAAGTTCTATCAACACATAGAGCAGACACCGCCGACTGTGAAAATAGAGATTAAGTTAGGTGTCCCGTTGGCGCGGGGTTTGGGTAGTTCGGCGACAGCAATTGTTGGTGGATTGGTTGCTGCTAATCAACTAGAAAGTGCTACTCTTTCTCAGTCGCAGGTGATGGAGTTAGCGATCGCAATGGAAGGACATCCTGATAATGTAGTTCCAGCTTTGTTGGGAGGATGTCGTCTTGCTGCTACCAGTGGCGCAGGTTGGGAAATTTGTGATGTTCCCTGGCATAAAGATGTTGTACCAGTTGTAGCTATTCCTAATTTTGAACTTTCTACTTCCGAGGCGCGGGGCGTTCTGCCAACAGAGGTGAGTCGTGCGGATGCGATTTTCAATACCGCCCATTTGGGCTTATTGTTGCGTGGCTTGGAAACTGGTAACGGACAATGGTTAAAGACAGCTTTGCAAGATAGATTGCATCAGCCCTATCGGAAAGCTTTGATTCCTGGTTATGATGCTCTCAACATCGCAGCTGTTAGTGCTGGTGCTTATGGTATGGTGATTAGTGGTGCGGGGCCGACACTGTTAGCTTTGGCGGATCGGTTACACTCAAAGGCTGTGGAGGCGGCGATGTTAGCTGCTTGGCAAGAAGAAGGAATTACAGCCGAGGTGCGATCGCTTTCTCTCGATACCCAAGGCGCAAAAAGCTTTTAATATTTTACTCAGCACTTAAAACTCGATTTATGGAGCAAACTCAGGCTGAAATAGCGGCGCTTAACTCTCAAATTCAGATTCTTTTAGAAGAACGCGCTGCACTCACTATAAAAAATAATGTCATCTCTGGCGAGAATGATTCACCCCAGGCGATGGTAGAAGCTTACCGCCGTCAAGCCAGAGAAAATGCCCAATTATCAGTTGAACTCCAAGGCATAGATGCAGCGATCGCCGCTTTAGAAGGCAAGATAAAACAAAAACAAGGTAAGTTAGTGCGTTGGCAAGGTGAATCCAAACAACTTATCCAACAGCAGCAGCTAGAAGAAGCCAAAGAAGTGGCTCAGGTTCATGCTGAACGCATTAATCAACTAGCAAGTGAACTGGCGACAGAAGTCCGTTTTCTTAAAGCTTGTGCCAATCAACTGAGTCCAATGTATTGGCAGATTTATTACAAACCCTTTATTACTGGCTTTAAGACAATCTCCGTTCCCTATGTCCGCTCTGATGGAGAAGTGTGGACAATTGGCAACCGGATTGTTTAATGTTTTAGCCTTTGCGTTTGTATGCAATATATTGACTTCTCTCCTTTTAGGCTATCCATTACCTGAATCTTTCTCAACAAAAATATAACTTACTTAAAACAAGAGCAAAAACATTGATAGGTATCCACTCAAATTATCCAGTTTGTGGTTAGCGATCGATGCTCCCTCATGCTCAAAGATAAATGCTGGCTTTCCTCACAAGTTCCTCAAATTGTTTTGCTATAAATATAAATATAGGGCGAAAACCTTTAAGAGATTTAAAATTAAAAAGTAGCTAAACATAGTTGAGGGATTAGTCATTTTTGACAATCCAGCATCTGGAAAACCGAAACCGTAAAGACCAATTACCAATGAAATCGGAGGTCTATATGATGTTTAAAAAGATTCTAGTTGCATTAGATCGCTCGGAAATAGGGCAACAGGTTTTTGAGGAAGCGTTGGATTTAGCAAAGTTAACACAAGCTAGCTTAATGTTACTTCATGTCCTATCTTCCGAAGAAGAGGGTAGTCCTTATGTACCTATGCTGTCTAATATGGACTACTATCCAGGATTGACCAGTCAAAGCTTTGAGTTATACCAAAAACAGTGGGATACCTTTAAAAATCTAGGAATCCAGATGTTGCAATCTTTCTGTGCCCAAGCAAGCACAGCAGGTGTGACTACGGAATTTACACAAAATGTTGGTAATCCTGGTCGCATTATTTGTGATTTAGCCCATAGTTGTAATGCCGATCTAATTGTTATGGGGCGTCGGGGTCATTCTCGGCTGATGGAACTATTTCTCGGTAGTGTGAGTAACTACGTTCTTCACCATGCTCCTTGTTCAGTGCATGTTGTGCATCTTTCAGTTACTCCTAAAAGAGATGAAGTCAAAGAAACTACAAGCGCTTTCAGCGTTAACTAACTACTAAGCTATTCCACATTTAACTTGCATAATTAGGGTGGGCAAAACTTTGGCGCGATCGCTACTTCTCTGCAAGAGGCTACGCTAACGATAACGCTCAGTATGCTGCCTACCCCATAAAAGTTAGTTATCTCAATCAACGATCTCTGTAAATTCAATCTCCATAACCGATCCCTAACTACACTGTATTGGGCTAAAATTGAGCGTAGGCGTAGCCCGTCGTAGATATCGCTTTTTTAGTAAGAAATAAAAAGTCCGCTACCCAAAATTAGAGTTGAGAGCGAAAAGTGGATCTATGGAAGAAGATACTATCGAGATTGCTGGTTTTCATGCTCATGTTTACTTCGATCCTGCGAGTCGGGATGTAGCTGCACGTGTACGCGAAGGATTACGCGCTAGGTTTGACGTGCAACTCGGACGCTGGTTTGACAAGCCCATCGGGCCTCATCCAAAAGCGATGTATCAAGTTGCTTTCTTACCGAATCAGTTTGAGAAAGTCGTTCCTTGGTTAATGCTCAATCGTGAGGGGTTGGATATTCTCGTCCATCCTGAGACAGGGAATGCTGTGGCAGATCACGCAGTTCATTCCCTATGGTTAGGAGAAAAGTTAGATTTAAATATTGAGTTTCTTCAACAGCTTAGTCCGACTTTATCCAATTAAGGAAAGTAAAAGTTTTGCTTTGAGGCATGAAACTTTTTCTATTGTGACTAATTCTGGTGAAGTTGAAAAAGTCCAATTTCCTAATAAATACAGGTTTCAGCCTATGCGTAGGCGCTTTATAGCGTTTCCTAATCATAGATCCCTCATCGCTTGCGGGGAGGGGGTTGGGGGTGGGGTTGCTGTACCTCACAAGGGTAGAGAAACGCTTTAGCGGTTTGCTGCAAGTGTAATAAAGGAAAAATAAGAATTGGTATTAAACCCTTAATTGCAGATAACCGTTTATTAACAGTTTCGTTGAAAAGAGAAATAAGACATCCGTTTTGCAGAATGCTATGCTGTTAATCAGCATTCTCATAAAAAAAAATTGTCTGATGAAAAACATCTCTGCGAAAGAAAAAATTGCAGGCATTTCCCAATTTGGCAAAATTAATTTCAAAGTCACAAAGAAACAGATTTTATTTAGTACTCTTGTTCTCTGCCTTGGTTTGCTGGGACTAGGTGGTTTCTGGTTTAAATCCAGATATAAATTTGATAATCAGATGAGTGTAAAACTACAAGAATTATCTAATGTCGATTATCCAGCCAACCCTGCACCATTAGGAAAAAATTTTAAAAGATATTCTAATCGAAAATTAACACTAATTAAAAAAGATGATACGCATTTCGATTTCGTACTGGAAGCAACAGACAAAAATACGGCAAAAATAGTTATAAAAAATGTTGATTTAGAGCTATTGGTTCCTAAAGCACCTGAATGGGTTAAAAAAGATCGAGGTTTAGAAATAATAGCTTTTACAGATAGGGAGTGGAACAGGCAACAGATTAGTTTTCCTGCTAATTCAAAAAATATAGAAATTGTTGGAGGAGATGGTTTTGAAAAGCAAAATATTGTAGAGATAGCTTTGGCTAATAATTGCTTAAATGCCGGATTTTGGGAAATTTTACTTTTTACTAAAGAGGATAATAACAAAACCCTTTATTATCAAAGTTGGTTTACTTTCCCAATTGGACATTACAAAAATATTTTTGAAAAAATTAATAAGATTTCATATTGGCAGCATTGGTGGAAATTAGAACACTGGCAAGATCCGAGTGGCACAATAGTAAAAACTAATCTTTTAAGAAATGTAATCGATCAAAAAGAAGTTGCTACTCAGTTCCCCCTTGATGAGAGGATAATTGTATCAGGAGAGCAAAGTAGAAAAGTTAGAACTACGCTAGCGACCAACATCACTAAATGGAGAGATTTTTACGACGTTAAAAATGAAGTTAAGTTTGCAAGTTTTCGAGCGCCAGGATTTTACGATCAAAATAAGCCTTGGGGAAATCAATACTGGAGAATAGGCAAATTTGACAAAGCGATTTTGAGGAATATTAAACCGATTGGCGTTGAACAAAATTTACAGGAAATTGAGCTAGGATTCACAGATACCAAAACTGGTGAGAAAAATAGATTATTCATTAGTGGAATTAATCTGAAGACGCTTCCTCAATTGCCTGTAGCAGATTATCCTAAAGGCTTATATATGCCGATGGGAATTGGGATACCTCCTTTTTATCAAAGCTATGAAGAATTAACTAAAAATCATCCAGATGTCAGCCCCTATTTCAGTTTTTTACTAGATTCACAGGAGCGGTGGATAGATCATCACCACTTAGCAGTTGATGGTTCAGTGATGCACCTTGATAAAGATAATCCAAATCTTTTGCATCTTTACTTGCTATCCTATGAAAGAAATACTTTAATAGCTCATTTTTTGATCGATTTAACATAGATATAGCTGTTCTCGGTTGAGTGAGGTTTTTATACCTCACTCCCCTCATAACAAGTGAACAGCCGACTATGATATAACTTATACCAATTTAATTAATGATTGCAACACATTCTTGGGTAAAAGACGCGATGAATCGCGTCTCTACAAATGGTCTATTTGTCGCATTCTTTTCTCTAATTGGTATTACTTTTATTATTTTCTAGTAAAAGAAGGAGAATCGTGTAGATAATTGGTCTTTCAAGACGCGATCAATTGCGTCTCTATATCAGGATTTTATTGCTTAGTATGAACTGTATTGAACTCTAGAATTGAAGAAACTGGTTGACTTTAATATTTAGTCATTCGGTATTTGCTTGAGTAAAGCTATCCACATATCAGATGGAGCGGAGTAATAATCAATTTCTTCAACTTGATATTGATAAGATTCACAACCTTCTCGTAAAATAATGCGATCGCAAGCTTTAACCCTTTTCCCTACTCCAGTCATGTAGCCGATTGTTCCTTCATTGAGGCGCTCAAATATGTAGTCGCCTCCACAAACTTGTTGTCTGTAATCATGGATTTTATTCTTTTGTTTTAATTCTGTTACTGGAGAGATAACCAGAGCTAATTTATTTAAAAAACTAAAACTTAAGTTCATACCTGTTATGATTGAAGAGAAGGCACTTAAAAACATTTAAAAAACAGAACTTATAACTTATTTAAAAGCCATTCTTTTAAATTTACAGTACTATTAACCGCAGATTCAACTGTAAAATCACCTAACTATTAGACGAGATTTGGTGAGATATAAGTTTTTTGCTTAACTATCTAGTATTAATTAATAAGCTTTTTATGTCTTGAAAATGTCATATATGTATATATTTTAATATCAATATAATTTAGTCACTACTTGTCGTAGCTAGAGCTACATCTATCTGCTCCAGTAGTATTTCTAGGGTAGAAGAGTTATCTAAAATGACATCTGCATGAGCCACTTTTTCTTCGATGGATAATTGGCTGTTAATCCTGGCTCGTGCCTGTTCTGGATTTAAATGGTTTCGTTGTATCAATCTTTGTAGTTGTTGCTCTTGAGAACAACGCACTACCCAGATTTCTGTTACCAAATCAGTCATCCCAGCTTCAAATAATAGAGGTACTACTAACACCAGTATTTGTGACGAAGACTGAGCAATTGCTTTGAGAAAGCGATCGCGTACATCAGGATGAATCAAATTGTCTATCCAGTTACGTTCATCTTGACGATTAAAGATAATTTCGCCTAGCTTTTGGCGGTTGAGGCTGCCATCTGGTAGTAAAATTTGTTCGCCATAACGTTGAGCGATCGCATCTAAAATAGGCGAGCCTAAAGATACTGCCTCTCTAGCATAAATATCTGCATCCAAAATCGGCAGGTTATAAATGCTAGCTAAGTAATTGGTGACAGTGGTTTTGCCTGTGGCAATACCTCCAGTTAAACCGATTATACGTTTTGTCATTTGTCATTTGTCATTAGTTATTCTCCTCTGCTCCCCTGCCTCCCCTGCCCCCCTGCTCCCTCATCTAAGAATTTGTCGCCCATGCGATCAGTGCTTGGGTTAAACCATCTAAAGTGTATTCTTCGGCTTCTACATCCACACGTCCGAATAAATCATGGCAAGTTTTAGAGGTTTGGGGGCCGATCGAGGCAATACAAACTCCCTCTAATAATTGGCTAGCATCAGAGTTGTTGGAAAATATACTATTAGTAAGTTGACAGAAAAATTGTACAGTTTTAGAACTGGCAAAAGTGATTGCATCTACCTTGCGGTTTTGGAGAGCTAACTTTGCCGCAGGTGGAATACTACTAGGACAACAAGATTGATATGCCGCAACTTCTATCACCTTTGCTCCCTTGAGAGTTAATTCCTTAACTAAAACTTCTCTGCCGCCGCTTTCAACTCTGGGAAATAACACCTTTTTACCATCTAATTGATCTGGGAAATTTTCCACTAAAGAATCGGCAACAAAGTTGGGAGGAATAAAATCTGCTTGCAGAGAGCGTTGTTTGAGACTTTGGGCTGTTTTCTCACCAACGACGGCAATTTTGATGCCAGCTAAGGAACGGCTATCTTTACCTTGGGTAGTTAACCTTTCAAAAAAGTAGTCTATGCCATTGGTAGAAGTGAAAATTAACCAGTCGAAGTCAGATAAATGAGCGATCGCATTATCCAAAGCTTCCCAACTGGAGGGGGGGCCGATTTCTAAGGTAGGCATTTCGATGACGGTTGCACCTGATGCAATGAGGCGATCGCTAAATTGACTCGATTGGCCAACTGAACGTGTCACCAAAATCATTTTACCAGTAAGGGGAGATAGGGGCAAATTGCTTGACATAGCAGGAGGGCTGAAAGTTTTGGCTGTAGTAGAAACCTGACAATCTATTCTCTCAGGTTGTAAGTACTTGCGTAGCCCAACAACTTCGCCAATCACAATTACCGCCGGGGAAAGGGATAATCCGGCGGTTTTTTCTAGAATATTGCCCAGTTGCGCTGTCCAAATTTGTTGATCGGGAGTTCCTGCCCAACGGATGATGGCAATGGGTGTTAAGTGCGATCGTCCATGCTGCACCAGTCGATCTACAATCTCTCCTAGATGTCGCCCTCCCATCAAAATTACCAGTGTCTCTAATCGTGACAGCGCCTCCCAGTCTAAAACCTCTGGTTCATGGGCTGTAAGCACTGCAAAACATCGGCTTAACACCGGATCTGTCAGCGGAATTCCTGCCAACAAAGGTGCTACAAGGGCTGAGGAAATTCCTGGTACTAGTTCAAAATTACAACCAGATGCTTTCAAGGCTTCAATTTCGGAAGTGCAACGCCCAAAAATCAACGGATCGCCTGATTTAAGCCGTACAACTTGTTTTCCTTGCAGACAGTGTTTTACCAGTAACTTGTTAATCTGTGCTTGGCTTGTACTGGGTTTGCCACCGCGTTTACCGACATCCAATTTCAGACAATCATCTGGTACGCACTGCAATAATTGAGCATCTACTAAAGCATCGTAGACTAACACCTCAGCAGTAGCTAAGAGATTGTAAGCTTTTACTGTCAAGTATGCTGCATCTCCAGGGCCAGCACCTACGAGGTAGACTTTGCCTTTGTCATTTGTCATTTGTCATTTGTCATTTGTCATTGAGCAATAATTAATAATTCTTCTTCCTCTGCTCCCCTGCTCCCCTGCTCCTCTGCTCCCCATACCTTGATTCAATTCGTTTGGGTATTAATTTTTTGGATTAGCCGATCGACTTGCTCAACCATTTCCTTGTTCTTCTCAGCTTGGAATAATTCTCTGGCTTTTTTGAGATTAACGATCGCTTCTTTTGGCTGTTGTTGTCTTCCCAAAGCGATTCCCAAATTATAGTAAGTGAATGCATCGTTAGGTACAAGGCTAATGGCTTTTTTGTAATGTGCGATCGCTTCTTGAGGTTTACCTCGATCGTCCATTGCATTTCCTAAACCTGTGTAAGCTTGTGCGTGTTTGGGATCGAGACGAATCGCTTCGGTATAGCCAGCGATTGCTTCTGTGAGCTTGCCTTGAGCGTAAAAAGCACTTGCTAAATTATAATGAGCGTCTGCATAATTAGGAGCGAAGCTGATGGCTTTTTGGTAATGTGCGATCGCTTCTTCTAGTTTGCCTTGAGCGTATAAAGTATTTCCCAAAGCATTATAACCTGCTGGATTTTTCGGAGCGAGGCGAATGGCTTCGGTATAGTTGGCGATTGCTTCTGCTGGCTTTCCTTGAGCGTATAAGGCGTTTCCTAAGTAATAGTAAGCATCTCCATAGTTAGGATCGAAGCTAATAGATTTTTTATACTGAATAACTGCTTCTGCTAGCTCACCTCGATCGTAGAGAGCATTTCCTAAACGAGTGTAAGTCGGTGCATAGTCTGGTTTGAGGCGAATTGCTGCTGTATATTCGGTAACTGCTTCTGTGAGCTTGCCTTGAGCGTAGAGAGCGTTTCCTAAATTATAGTGAGCTTCAGCATACTTGGGTTCAAGGCTGATGGCTTTCTGATATTGGGCGATCGCAGGTTCTAACTGATTCAGTCTTGCTAAAGTCAAACCTAGATTAAAATATGCTCTAGAGTCTTGAGGATCGAGACTAATGGCTTTATTGTATTGAGCGATCGCTTCTTGTGGTTTACCTCGATCGTCGAGAGTATTTCCCAAGGCTATATAGGCTTGTGCAAAATTGGGTTCTAGTTCAATTGCCTTCCGAAAAGCCGCCTCCGCTCCTTTTAAATCTCCCTGTTTATAGAGATTGCTTCCTTGCTCGAAGTTAGCAACTGCGTTTTTGTTCCGAATAACTGCGGACTGAGTATTTTGAATTTTTGCTGAAATAACGCCAACATTTTGACCAAAGGCAGTATTCCCATTACTCAAACACAAGCAGATAATAGCTGCTACCAGTAGATTCTTGTTTTTCAGCATTTTTATTACCTTACCTGCTTGGTTTACATCTAATATCAAGTTCGGTTAATTGCCATCATAAAAATACCCCATCTCAGCCCTTCCTTACTTGCTATTCGGGGAGCAAAAGAGTAGCTTTTGCGGAGTTATAGCAGGAATTATAAGTGATTAAGCTAACTTGATACAAGTGTAATCTCATATAAATGTCTATTTGTACACAATAGACACTTCAAAGTCCCTCTCCCAAGGTTGGGAGAGGGATTTAGGGTGAAAGCTCATTGATTCATGCAAAAAATCTCATAGACAGTGATTTATTAAAACTAAAAAGTCGTTTTTAGGTAATTGCTGACACTTTTGTTTCCATCAGTTTAACAATGGCTGCAATTAATTTTTCTGGGTTAAGAGGTTTGGATAAATGCATTTGAAACCCAGCTTTTAGGGCTTTTTCGTGGTCATCATTTCTCGCAAAGGCAGTCAAGGCAATTGCTGGAATTTGCCCACCTTGTTCTGATGTCCGAGTTCTCACTTCATGTATTAACATATAGCCATCCATATCGGGCATACTAATATCGCTGACTAACACATCTAGCTTGACCTCTGCTAAAGTTTGTAATGCTTCTTCAGCGGAAGATACTGCCATCACAAAAGCCCCATCTTGCTCTAATACAAAAGCAACAAAATCTCGTGAATCAGTATCATCATCAACAACTAAAATCCTAATGCCATTCAGAGGTAAGGAGTTAGTAGCTAAGAATGCAGGGAAATTTTGTCCATCCGTCAGCCTTGGACTTTCATCTAGCAGAAGCGGTAAGCTAACAGTAAATATTGCCCCTTGACCCTCACCGCGGCTATCTGCTTTGATGATGCCGCCATGCATTTCGATGATATTACGCACAATTGCCAATCCCAGTCCTAATCCACCAAAATTTCTCGTAGAGGTGCTATCTGCTTGGCGAAAGTAATCAAACACGAATGGCAAAAAGTCAGCGCTAATTCCCTTACCTGTATCGCTAACGATTATTTGAGCATAGCCATCAGTTTCCTGGAGTCGCACTTCTACCTTTCCTCCTCTGGGTGTAAATTTGATTGCGTTAGAAAGGAGATTCCAGACGACTTGCTGCAAACGAGTCGAGTCGCCCATAATTTGTCCCACAGTCGGTTGAAATACTGTATTCACCTCAATCAACTTTGTTTCTGCTGCTAACTGCATTGTCTGTAGTGCCGACAATACCGTGGACTTAAGGTTAATCTTCGTGATATTCAGCGTCAGTTTGCCTTGTAAAATTCTGGAAATATCCAGCAAGTCCTCAATGAGTTGAACTTGTAAGGTAGCATTTCGCTCGATTGTGGCTAGGGCTTCAGATGTCTTTGTTTGGTCTAACCTGCGGGTTTGCAACAACTTTGACCAGCCGAGAATTGCGTTGAGTGGAGTGCGTAGTTCGTGAGAGAGGACGGCTAAAAATTCATCTTTAATTCGATTGGCTGTTTCTGCTTTCGCTCGTGCTAATTGTTCTAATTCCAGCAGGTGCGCTCGTTCTTCAAGTATTTGTTTTTGTTCGTGGATATCTGTACAGGTTCCAAACCACTTGACTACAAAACCTTGCTCATCTTTGAGTGGTAAACCTCGCGCTAGCTGCCAACGGTAGGAACCATCAGCAGCTCGTTTAAAGCGATATTCGTTGTTATACATAGTGCTATTTCTGACAGCATCAGACCACACTTTATCGGCTCTTTGCACATCATCTGGATGCAATGCAGCCAACCAACCAGAACCCAAAGATTGCTCTAATGTTAGCCCAGTGTATTCGCACCAATTTTGATTAAAAAAATCACATTCACCGTTAGGTTTAGTTGTCCATACAAGTTGAGGAATTGCCTCAGCCAAGTAACGGTAGCGTTCTTCGCTTTGCCGGAGAATTTCTAAGATGCGTTGACGTTCAAGAATTTCTTGTTGTAATTGCTCGTTAGTCTGAGTAATTTCATTGGTGCGAACAGCAACCATTTCTTCGAGATGATTCTGGTATTTTCGCAGTTCTTCCTCTACCGATAAGCGTTCGGCTATTTGTGTTTGAAGTTCTTGATTTGCTTGTTCTAATTGAGTAGGACTAGGAAGTGCCAGTGCTTGTGAAACTAAAGGCACAAGCTCTAAGGCGGTAATTACAGATATTGTTGCAGTTACTGCTTTGAGAAACCCCGACACCCAATAGGTTGGATGCCAAAGTGTCCAAATATCCATTAAATGAGTCGTGCCACAAGCTACGATAAATCCACTAAACAGCAAAAAAATCCAATCAAAGGGCAAATCTTGTCGCTTGCGCACAAAGTAGAAGAGTGTAGCTGGAATCGAGTAATAAGCTAGTGCAATGAATGCGTCAGATAATATATGTAACCAAACTAAATTCGTTTGCCATAGATAGCAATGTCCATGTGGAATAAATGATTCTGATGTAAAAAAGTTAGTCCACAGTTCTAATATTATATTTGACATAAATACTGGATTATTTAAGCTATAAAATCTACTACTAAATCTTTGCCGTTGCTTAATACTATTCTAGTTCCAAAATATTACTGTTTAATTTCTGCACTGCTTAAGGAAACTACAATATGTCTTTACAAAACAAAAAGGCTGTTAGTATCATCGCTGTTTTGCAAAAATCAATCATTTAAAATTCCTAATATTTTCTCTTCTAAAGCCTAAATGAATTAATGGTGGCTATGGAGCTTGAAGCGCATCCGATTGCAATTGTAAGGGCTGTGAAGAGAGCGATCAAATTTGCGGAAATTGCGGACATAATTATGGTATATAATAGTAAATGACCAAATAAAAACCATTCTCACCATAATGATGGGAATGGCAAAAAGTTAGGAGACACAACAGGAAAACTTAATCTCTGCAATTCTCATGAAACTTAAGATTCGCTTGACTTAGCACTCATTTTATCTAACAGTTGAGTGATTTTTTTAGCTTTTTCAGGTTGGCGCTGTTTTTGTAATAAATCTTTAGCTTGTACCAGGTTAGTTTTAGCTTCTTCTTCTCGCTCTTGCTGCATGAGAATATTCGCCAGACGCAAGTAAGCATCAGGATTTTTCGGACTGCGGCGAATTACTTCCCGAAATAATTCTGTTGCCTCTTCTACTTGTCCTTGCTGGTTTAAAACATCTCCCAAAAACAAGCGCACGACATCATTAGTAGAGTTGATGGAAATCACTTTGCGAAAAGCTGCTTCTGCACCTTGGTAATCTTTTGCTTGGGCAAGATTGATACCTTTTTGAAACAAGTCTGAGGTTATCAAAGTTTTCCAAGCGAAATAGCCAAGGATTGACAGACTCAGAACAACTACAACAGCAGCGATAATCGAACTAGTGGGAAAGGTTTCTAGCATTGTCTAAGCCAAAAGACAGGCGATAGGAAAAATCAGATATTCCATAAAAAAGAGTTTCCAGATAAATTGGTAGAATTGAGCGATCGCACTTTTCTCTTGTAAGTCTACCGTCGAACTCCGCAACCACAGCCAAGCCAACAGCCCCAAATGAGTAACCACCAGGAATATCGGGTTAATCGAGGCGACGCGTAGCACCCCAACCAGAATTATTCCCAGATAACAGGCAGTTATTACCCAAAGAGACAGATTGAACACAGCTTGGGGGCCAAGTTTGATGGTGAAAGTATTAATATTGTAGAGGCGATCGCCTTCCATATCGGGGATGTCTTTAAAGATGGCGATCGCAAAGGTAAACACCAAAATAAATAACGTCAGCACCCACACCACAGGCGGAATTGTTTGGCTTTGTTGCAACGCCCAACTGTAATGCAGATATAAACCTAAGTTAACAATCGTACCGCGCACCGAAAAAATACACAGCGCCGCCCAAATGGGAAACTGTTTTAAGCGAATTGGCGGTAAAGAATAAGCAGTACCAATGGCCAAACTAATTGCTACCATGCCCAATAAAAACGGGCCAGTTAGCCACGCCACAACCAGCGCCAAAATCCCAGTAGAAGCGACAATTAATTGCCCAGTTTGCTGGGAAAACTCTCCAGACGCTAAGGGTAAATGAGGTTTATTAATCTTATCAATTTCTACATCTTCTAATTGATTCAGCCCCACAATATAAACGTTGCCACACAGACAAGCAATCCATGCACCGAAGACAGGGAGTAGGGAATAGGTAGAAACGCCATGAATTGCGTCTGTAGAGATATGATTAATCGCGTCTCTATTGATAGCAATGGCAATTAAATATAAACCCAAAACACTCAAACTTGTACCAATAATCGTGTGAGGGCGAGAGAATTTCCAGAAGGCGTATAACCACTGGAAATATGATTGAACAGGTTTGCCTGGTAAAGGGCTGTTTTGAGAACTTTGGCTCATGAGTAGCTTAAATACAGTATTCTGATTGGTTGTTAATCATTGTCACAGAATTTGGTCATTCGACTTCTTTCATGAATCAATGAGCTTTCACCCTTTTCCTCCGTGCCCTCTGCGGTAGCCTGCGACAAGCCGTTCGCGTAGCGTCTCCGACAGGAGAAGCGTCTACGTTATTCTAAACTTATAACTTCTTGCGCCAACTCAAATCAAGAATGCAATTAATTTTATACAGTAAACCCGGCTGTCATTTATGTGAAGGCTTGCAAGAAAAGCTAGAACAAATCCAAAATCTCAGTTTCGAGTTGGAAGTTAGGGATATTACGACTCGTGAAGATTGGTTTGCTGTGTATGAGTATGAGGTGCCAGTGCTTTATTTATCGAACCGCCAAGGCGCAGAGGACGCGGAGGGAAGTGAGAAACCATTGCCGCGTCCTTCTCCTCGTGCTAGCGTGCAGCAGTTGGAGCAAATGTTGCGTAAATATTTAGCCAATTAGAAAAAAATAATGCAGAATAAGCGCAAGATCAAGAATGTGACGAGGTTCACAAAATGAAATTGCGGGAATTACTAACAGCGGTAGACAGTGTTGAGCAATTGCCTAGTTATCCAATGGAAGATGTGGAAGTTAGGGGTTTAAAGACGAATTCTCATGCTTGTCGTGTGGGAGATTTGTTTATTGGGATGCCAGGAACGCGGGTTGATGGTGGGGAATTTTGGCAAAGTGCGATCGCATCGGGGGCTGTAGCTGCGATCGTTTCTCCCGAAGCTGCACAAAAAAATCCTCCCACAAATCAGGCTGTGGTTATTAGTGCAAGTAACATTACTCAAGCTTGTGCGCAGATAGCCAGTGCTTTTTATGGTTATCCAGGGCGAAAACTCAAGTTGGTAGGCGTAACTGGTACAAATGGTAAAACTACAACTACTCATTTAATTGAATTTCTACTCAACAAAGCTAATTTAGCTACAGCTTTGATGGGAACTCTCTACACTCGTTGGGCAGGTTTTGAGCAGACTGCTGCCCACACTACCCCTTTTGCAGTCGAACTACAACAGCAGTTAGCAGAGGCGGTAAAGGCTGGAAGTGAGTTCGGGGTAATGGAAGTCAGTTCTCACGCTTTGGCTCAAGGTAGAGTGTTGGGTTGTGAATTTGAGGTGGCGGTATTTAGTAATCTTACTCAAGACCATCTCGACTATCACAGCGATATGGAAGATTACTTTGCTGCCAAAGCGTTGTTATTTAGCCCTGATTATCTCAAGGGACGGGCAATAATTAATGCTGATGATTCCTACGGGAAGCGGTTAATTGCGTCGTTAGATTCCGAACGAGTTTGGAGTTACAGCGTCAACGACAACACCGCTGATTTATGGATGAGCGATTTAAGTTACCAGCCAAATGGTGTTAGTGGGACATTACACACACCAAAAGGTGACGTGGCTTTTCGATCGCCTCTAGTCGGACAATATAATTTAGAAAATCTTTTAGCAGCCGTAGGAGCAGTTTTACACTTAGGGCTAGATTTGCAGTTAGTGGCAGATGTGATACCTGAGTTCCCTGGAGTTCCCGGACGGATGGAACGGGTACAGATTAATACCGAGCAAGATATTAGCGTGATTGTGGATTATGCTCACACGCCCGATAGCTTGGAAAATTTATTAAAAGCTGCGCGTCCGTTTATACCTGGCAAAGTGATTTGTGTATTCGGTTGTGGAGGCGATCGCGATCGCACTAAGCGCCCAAAAATGGGTAAAATCGCTGCTGAGTTAGCTGATGTGGCAGTAGTGACATCAGATAATCCCCGAACTGAAGATCCAGAAAGGATTTTGCAAGATATTTTGGCGGGAATAGCTGATAGAGTGCAGCCAACAGTAATTTGCGATCGAGCGATCGCAATTCGTACCGCTATTTTACAAGCACAACCCGGTGATGGAGTATTGCTTGCTGGTAAAGGTCACGAAGACTACCAAATTCTCGGCACCGAAAAAATCCATTTTGACGACCGAGAACACGCCCGCGACGCTTTACAGCAAAGACTTAACGTACAAGTTTAATTTAGGTATTGGAAGAGGCAGAGGAGCAGAGGGGCAGAGGGGCAGAGGGGCAGAGGGGCGGAGGAGAAAAACTTCCTGCTCCCCTGCCCCCTCGTGGGTAGACTTTTTTATAGTTAATGTTTCTTTCCGTGGGGATTTTGTAAAAAATGCACACATAAAGGTGAAAATCGAAGACAGAATTATTTCTTGCTTCATCCTTTTTGTGCTTGACTCATGAATGTTTCTCTGGTTAAGGATCTGTCTGTTTATCAACTGGTTATGGGAGTGCAAGCGCCTCCTAAACCATTGTCCCTCAGTCCTGCTACTCTACTATCACTGGTGAGAGCGCAAATTGACTTACTCATTGAGCAGCAAATTGCAGCCACTCTCTGGGTGAAGCTACCACCAGATAAAATTTGGCAATCAGAATTAGCGCGTTATCAATCTTCGGTAGGTGCGTCTAGTCTCATTTATACTTGCCAAATTGAGGAGAGTAGCAAAGGGGAAGCAGGAGAAGACAAGGGAGAGGGAAGATTAAATATCTCCTCATCTCCCTCATCCCCATCATCTCATTATGTCCCCGTTCATCTACCACCAGATAGCCAAATGCGACGGGAAAACTTTCTGATGGTGTTATCGCCCCAGTTTTGCAGTTTAATTTTGGCTCATCGACCACTTAAAAAACGCAAAAATCAGACATCGGGGAAGGTAAATACTAATAAAAACCAGCCGTTGCTGATTATAACTACTGTTGAGGGGAGAGTAATTCAGCAAGTATTAAATAGTATCCAACAAGCGATTGCGCCAGAATCATCCTCAATTTTACCTGCTAGTTTTATTTGTCCAACCGTGCCCCAAGGCGCACTTATGAATCAATTGTTGGCAAAACAACTCCTCCGACAAGATGAAATTAATCGTCAAATCATCACAGTACGCACTAATAAATTGGAGCAGCAAAATCAAGAACTACACAACAAAGAGCAACTCAAAGATGAATACCTGAAAAATGTCTGTCAGGAACTACGTATACCCTTGACGCACATGAAAACAGCACTTTCGTTATTAAATTCCCCTAATCTTAAACCCCCACAACGACAACGTTATTTACAGATGTTAAATACCCAGTGCGATCAGCAAAACTCCCTGATTACTGGTTTCTTGGAACTGGTGCAGCTAGAACAGAATTTGGAGGGGACGACTTTGGAGTTGGTGCGTCTCTCAGATATAGTACCTGGAGTAGTCAGTACCTACCAACCTGTAGCCCAAGAAAAAGGAATTATGCTAGCCTACACCGTACCGACTGAACTCCCATCTGTTTGGTGCGTGAGTGGTAAGCTGAGGCAAATTGTGATTAATCTGCTGCACAACAGCCTTAAGTTTACCCCTAATGGAGGTCAAGTATGGGTGCGTGCCCGTAGTCAAGGCGATTATGTCCAATTAGAATTCCGCGACACAGGTATCGGTATTGCCGAAAACGAAATTCCCAAAATCTTCGATCGGTTTTATCGCGTGCGTACAACAGCAACCGAAGATTATGGTGGTGCTGGGTTAGGGTTAACGATAATACAGCAATTGCTACTGCGCTGTGGTGGATCTATTTCTGTAAAAAGTAAATTATCTGAAGGTTCTACCTTTACAGTGCAACTGGCAACTGTTAGCAATATCCCAAAAGCGATCGCTACAGAAAATGAGTTATGAGTTATGAGTTATAAGTGATGAGTTATGAATTTTCAACTCATCACTCATAACTTATAACTCCTGATGCTATTTTGCCTAACCTGTTGCAAACTCAGTAAACTTCCGCTTATAAGAAGCATGAAAACCCAAAATAATATCTTGTTTTGGCACTCCAGCAGTTACTAACTCATTTTTAATTGGTTCAAAAATCAGAAGATAGCTTGTGGAGATATTTTATATTCGTAGCGAGAGACAAAATAAGCACCAACTTGTTTATCACTGTGATGACGGAAACCAAAACGTTCGTATACTGCTCTGAGGCGTGGACGTGAAGCATCGCAATCTAGACGTAAATAAGCTGTTGCGCCTACAATTTGCATATAATAAAGATGAATATAACTTCGGGTACAGGTTGTTATGCCGGCTATTGGCTTTCTAAGTTTAGAAC
>NZ_JBALDR010000054.1:0-15761 GCF_036917315.1 Nostoc sp.
TAAACGAGCACCCATATTTCAGTTACCTCAGTAGATGCATTCTCCGTATTTACTTATCTTTACATAATTAGGTTTTTTCGCACCTACCTACTTATCCCTGGTATTTTTATTGATTTTGTTGTTCAATCATTTGTTCGTTAGTCGCCTGAAACTTCAACTGAAAATATCGTCCCTCTCGTCCAAAACCGGGAACTATATCAATCACACCAAAGTATTCGGAGAGTGCCCCAAATATGGCGATTAGAATGATTAAGCTGGTGATATTTGCTCCAGTATTAGAGCGTTGTCCTACTAGTCTAGGCATTTGTTATTTTATTTATTGTTGTTTTTTATGGCTAACCTTACTGAAAAAATCATACAAGATTATTGACATATTTTTATCTGCAATTTGCCTTGATTAACTTAATCTTTAGGAATAAAAAAACTAAAATAACTATTTTTTTATATAACTATTTCCTCAGATAGATACGATCCTGCTTGCTTTCAAGCTTTTGGAAGTAAATATTTTTAGTTTTAGCTTCAATATTATTGAATGATTTAAAAGATGATTTTAGTTAATTGAGCTTTATTCATCTTCAAGAGAACATCAAACTTCCCAGAAAGCTTTCACGACTTTCTTAGACTCTTGCACAAATATTTTATGGTAAGATAGGGGTTTTACCATAAAGCTGACTCTGGTAATATGCGATACGGACAAATCAAAAACTGAACAGTTGGTGAATTGAAACGCCTATTTGAGATAAAAGTTGCAATATCTTGCTTTGACTAAGGGATACCACTTGTGGTATTTAGAAATAGCCAAGATTTGATAGATATAATAGTTACTCGCTCGTTTCGTGGTTGTCTATAGCATTGCCCGATCTAAAGTTGCAGCCTAGTCAAGAATACAGGCATTTTTACCCCACTCAGAAAGTTGCTTCAGCCGATAAAATTTTGGTAACTCTTAACTATTAATAAATATATCGGTGCTTAGTGCTATTCATGCTTTATATTTAGCGACAGGATGATGCAAATAGCCACTCACCTTCAAATACTTAGGAGGCAGTATCCACCAGAAGCAACTCATGCTTTGATACCACCACCAGATAGTGTAAGTTAAGGTTAAGTCGATATTCAAACGAATAATTTTTGCTGAATTGCGACAGATAAAGACTAAACTAAAAAGTCTTGTGCAGCAAAACCTGTAGCTTTAAATGAAGTAATCATGTCTAAGGTTCTTGTCTCCGATTCGATTGACCAAGCTGGAATTGACATTCTTTCGCAAGTTGCTACCGTTGATGTCAAACTAGGTCTAAAACCAGCGGAACTGATCGCAATTATTGGTGAGTATGACGCGCTGATGATTCGCTCTGGTACACGCGTCACTCAAGAAATCATTGATGCCGGCACCCAACTAAAAATCATCGGTCGTGCTGGTGTGGGTGTGGATAATGTGGATGTTCCCGCTGCCACCCGCCGGGGAATTGTGGTAGTCAATTCTCCAGAAGGAAATACAATTGCCGCCGCCGAACACGCGCTAGCAATGATTTTGGCTTTGTCTCGCCACATCCCCGATGCTAACGCTTCGGTGAAACGCGGTGCGTGGGATCGCAATAGTTTTGTTGGTGCGGAAGTCTACAAAAAAACTCTCGGCGTTGTCGGTTTGGGTAAAATTGGCTCCCATGTTGCCGCTGTAGCTAGGACAATGGGGATGAAACTCCTAGCTTATGACCCATTTATTTCTACAGAACGAGCCGAACAACTTGGTTGTCAGTTAGTGGAGCTAGATTTACTCTTCCAGCAAGCAGACTATATCACCCTCCACATCCCGAAAACCCCAGAAACTACCCACTTAATCAATGCCACAACCTTGGCAAAGATGAAACCCACAGCTCGGATTATCAACTGCGCTCGTGGTGGGATCATTGATGAAGTAGCTTTAGCAGCTGCTTTGAAAGCGGGTAAAATCGGTGGTGCAGCCTTGGATGTGTTCGAGTCAGAACCATTGGGTGAATCGGAATTGCGATCGCTAGGTAAAGAAGTTATCCTCACCCCCCACTTGGGAGCCTCTACCGCAGAAGCTCAAGTGAATGTGGCTATTGATGTTGCCGAACAAATTCGCGATGTACTTTTAGGACTACCAGCACGTTCAGCCGTCAATATTCCCGGACTCGGCCCCGATGTGTTGGAAGAACTCAAACCTTACATGCAACTAGCAGAAACTCTAGGTAATCTGGTAGGACAGCTAGCTGGCGGACGGGTGGAAGTACTCAATATTCGACTGCAAGGGGAACTCGCAACCAACAAAAGTCAGCCTTTAATCGTCGCTGCCCTCAAAGGATTACTTTATCAAGCTTTGCGGGAACGAGTAAATTACGTAAATGCCAGCATAGAAGCCAAAGAACGGGGAATTCGGGTGATTGAAACCCGCGATGCTTCCATTCGGGACTATGCCGGCACATTGCATCTAGAAGCCACGGGTACTTTAGGTACTCATTCTGTTACAGGTGCTTTGTTGGGTGAGCGGGAAATCCACCTCACCGACGTTGACGGTTTCCCGATTAACGTCCCACCCAGCAAATATATGTTGTTTACCCTGCACCGCGATATGCCGGGGATTATCGGCAAACTTGGTTCCCTACTCGGCAGTTTTAATGTGAATATTGCCAGTATGCAAGTAGGTCGTAAAATCGTCCGTGGTGATGCCGTCATGGCTCTGAGTATAGATGACCCTTTACCAGAGGGCATTTTGGATGAGATTATAAAAGTCCCTGGTATTCGGGACGCGTATACAGTAACACTATGAGTACTGAGTGCTGAGTTTGAGAGAGTTAGGAGTTAGGAGTTTTTAACTTTTAACTCCTAACTATTCACTCCTAACTTTTCTTGACTCAGCACTCAGCACTCAGCACGGGCTGAACGCCCCGCTAGCGCTAACAGCACTCAAAAATGGCAAATACCTGGTGGGAACTGAATATTTTATGTGAACCAGACCTAGAAGAATCGATCTTTTGGCGACTGGAAGATTTTGGCTGTCGTGGGACAGCTAGTGAAAATAAAGGAAACTCATCTTTAGTCAGGGCTTATCTGCCGACAATTCAAACACAGCTGCTAGATTTGGCAGCGCTGTCGCTGTGGCTGCGTCAAGATGCCCTCTGTGTAGGAGTTCCATCTCCTTCTTTGCAATGGCAATTAATTGACGAGGAAGATTGGGCGACTAGCTGGAAACAATATTGGCATCCGCAGGAAATAGGCGATCGCTTCCTAATTAATCCCGCTTGGCTACCATTACCAGAAACAACGGAACGCTTAGTGATTCGCCTCGATCCTGGTGTAGCATTTGGTACGGGCAACCATGCGACCACTCAACTATGTTTAGAATCCCTGGAAATGCGGTTGAGTGGAGTTTCTCAGTCCTTTGTGGGTAATATTGGCAAACATGAACATCTGGTAATTGCGGATATTGGCTGTGGTTCTGGTATCCTTTCCATTGGGGCGCTGCTACTGGGAGCAGAGAAAGTCTATGCAGTGGATACTGACCCTTTGGCGGTACAATCAACCATCAGTAATAGTGCGCTGAATGACATTCGCCCAGAACGTTTACTACCTGCACAGGGGAGTGTAGACGTTTTGACAAAACTAATTGAAAAGCCAGTAGATGGTATCGTCTGCAATATTTTGGCTCATGTAATTATTGAATTGCTTCCAGAAATGAGTGCGATCGCTAAACCTGAAACTTGGGCGATCTTCAGTGGTATTTTACTGGAACAATCTAAAGCTGTTGCTGACGCTTTAGAACAAAATGGCTGGGTTGTCGCTACCCTGTGGAAACGCAAAGAATGGTGTTGCTTAAATGTACGGCGTTCTTAATTCGGTAGAAAAGTAATCCTAAATCATTCGTAAACAATGATATCCCCACATTCGTAAAAGTTGTCGGGGATATTTCAGTGACATAATATATAGATTACCCACTATTGACTTTTGAAACTAGCGATGAAAGAACGGCTACAAATCCACAAAAAAGCTGACTCATCCGCTTATTCGTCAGAGCAAAGTCAGTTGCAATGTCTACGACGGGCTACGCCTACGCATTTATTAACTACCCACTCTCAACTTGGCTCTAACAAGCCTATAGTACAGACAAAAGTAGAAAATCAGAAATTTCAACAATATCAGTTTGAGGCAACAAAACTCCAAATACAAGCCAAGCATGGCACGATCGCGCCAGAGGGACAAGAGCGACTCACTGTCTTGCAAACAAAGATGAATGAGTCTTTGCAGCAAGGAAAGAAACACTCTTCCCAGTTTGGTCATAACCTGAGCAAAATGGCGATAAAACGTGCTGATAGCGTGTCAATAGGAGAAATACAGTCAAAACTGACTATTGGTCAATCAGGAGATCGATATGAGCAAGAGGCAGATAGTGTCGCTACTGCTGTAGTCAACCAAATTAATCGATCTCCTCTGCAAAACCAGGATGCACAGCAGACGATACCAGCTAATCAGAACGAACAAGCAAAGTCTGAAGAAATATTAGCAGCAAATAACTCAGCAGATAAAAAACAAAAATTTTTACAAGAATATTCGCTAGCCAAAACACTAGTCAATGGCATAGATGACACATTACCACAAGATAAAATACTGGAACAACTTTTCAAAAACTTTGTAAATATCCAATTTCAATACACAATGGTGAGCAAGAGTCCAGAAACTCTATTAAAAGGCTCTCCAGAAGGAGATTGTCAGACATTAGCCCGTGCTTTTAAAAAAGTTGCAGAAGAATATTTTGGCATTGAAAAAATAACAATTGAAAGTATCGCTAAACCTTTTTTGAGTGAAGCTGGAACTACCCCATACCAAGGAAAAAAGCATAATTGTGATGACGGTAAACGATGGTTTTTCCAAAACCATTATTGGGCTAGCTGGAATGGGAAAATTTATGACGTTTTATTCCTCAGCAATAAACGAACCGAAGCCGATATGGCAAAACAGGTGCAACCACTCACATCAATGTTGATGCCTGAACAAGAATACTATCAAACAGAAAAAGGAAAAATTGTATATCCAATTGTGAATAAATACTCCACTGTAGAGGTTTCGATATTTGAAAAGCTGAAAAACTTTGTTAATAATCTCGGTCAGTTTTTCTCCAATAGCATGAGTGCGATAATCAATAAAATTCGGTCTTTATTTGCCCAAAGCGGAAACAATACCAGTGGTTTTGATTCTCTAATGAGAGAACTTGAACATGACAAAAATAATAGTGCGATCGCAAACAACCAAACTGAATAATTCCAAGTCGATATTGTAGTGTGGAAATTGCTCAAAAATGTTGGCAGTAGGGGTACGACAAAGCTCAGGGCAACCCAAGCTCTGTTACCACTGCCCGGAATTATCTTCCTGTTGCAACCCAATTAACTGTCGCCGCTTCCAAGCATAGTGAAGAATATTAATCCCTAATTCTTGAGCTGTACGAATGGTCAATCTGGGTAAACTCAAATCTCTATCCAGTCCCCAAGCAGTTGCTAAATCTCCAATTGCTAAAATAATTCCTCCACCGATTAACAGTTTAATCTGCTGTTGATTAACCATTGGCAAGGCAGCAAATAAGAAAGGTTTTGTCCTTAAAGGATGACTCCGTTGCAATTCTTCTAAAGGTCTTAAAGGACTCTCTAACTGTTGTGCCAAAGCTTGAGTACTCTCAATCAAAGGATTAGCATTTGTTGGTGCATCAACAAAAAGTACACCACCTAAATTTAAATAATTTCTGAGGGATTCAAATTCGAGACTATTTAAAGAAATTGCTTGTCCACCTGTGAGATAAAGAATGTCATAGTCTTGGATATTTTCTGCTAAGGAAACCTGACCGGGTTCATCAGCCCCTCGCAAACTTGGGTACAGGGGTTCTACTGCTTGTAACAAATATGAAAGGCTGAAAAAATTACGCGCACATTCTGGATCGCTATGAGTCGCCTGCGCCATACATACAAGTGCTTGAGGACGCATTTGTGCCTGACGACGATAGCGCAAATCAATATTATTATATCCAGGGAAAAAAGCATCCGCAGGTTGGGTAATTTCAGTATGTCCTGGTTGCAGAAGTATCCGACATATTTCTATTTCTGAACTGGCTGGTGTAGAGTTTATTTGGTCAATTCGATAAGTTTCTTGAACAACATCTCTTTGCTGTCCGCGCCGCAATTCATCGGGGTCTACATAGCTAACTACTAAGTAGATCATCAGCGGTTCAGAACTTACTACTTCTAAATCAATGGGAAAGTCATAAGAAGTCGGTACAACAATTAGATTACCTGCTAAATCAATTGCAATACCAGGTTGAATTTGCACCCAACGTCCATCTCGATATCTAGCTTCTACTTGGCTTGGGGCAGTCACATCTCGCACGCCTAAACCGCAGACAATTCCTGGTTGATTTAAACTTTGATATTGAGCATTTTGCCGATTCCGGTGATATTCATGGGCTGTGCGCCAACGTTCTGCATTAATTAATAAGCCGTCTGCGGCTTGCAAGCGTTCAAAGGATTTAATTGGTGGTGGTGGGAAAGGATGAGACATAGCAATTTTAGATTTTAGATTTTGGATTAAATTTTACTTTATTATGAATTATTTAATTAGAGGGATTTTCGATAGATAATTCATAGGTACAAAAAGCTGGTTTTTCTTGTTCTATGATTCTTTGAATAAGTTCTTCGTTGATAACGCCACTAGAAATATTTGAACGCAAACGTACTATAAAATGATATGGTTGTCCACCTGCTAAAACTGCATTTCCTAATTGTGCATCTCCTATAATGAAACTTGGGCCAAAAGGTTCGGTAATACTAATATGTTTATCAGCTTCATTCGGTAAATGCTCATCTAGCGGTAAACCTGTATAAAGATGCAAGTAAAGACGCAATCCTTTACGAGTTCCTCGCCAGCGATAAAGTTCTACTGCACGGCTAATTAAACGCCGTTGTTGCTGGAGATCCCAAACAGAATCTACTTGCCAAGCAACCCAATGCGCCATAAAGGGTAGTAATGCTTGTGGTGCTGTCAAGGGATCGAGGTTTGCCCACATGACGTTGTAACTATTAACTATTGGTTGAAAAGCTTGCTCAAATATTTTCATAAAGCGACCAATAAAGTCCACTTCCCGATACAAAATTGGCAAGAATTCCATGTAGGCAGTGTAGGGACGGATGTATAAATCGAAATACTCGCTTCTCTCGATTTGTTCGTTGTCCGTGCCTGAGTCTATGTGTAGAGTAATTAGGCTGCGAAAATTGAGTGTTAGTTTGTCTTTTTTTCCAGGAGCGATCGCTTCTTGGTCTTCAAAAAATGTGTCGGGAATTGAGAAGTAGAGGACAGCATCCATTTGTCCGCGAGGCGGTATCTCACTGCCTTCTGTACCAATCTGACACCACTGCGACGGGAAGTTTCCTTCAACGCTTAAGCTCACCCGCAAAGGACGTTGTTCTAAGTTTTGCACTTGCACAATCATCTCGCTGGGATGTCCAGGATGCAAAAGCAAACTACGTCCAGCTACATCGATATTTTCTGCATTTGCAAATGCTAAACCTGCCACAGGTAAAGCTTCGGGAATTTGCATTGGCGTTAATTGAATGCTTACAGCTGGACTAGAGCGACTTTGAACCATAGGATTGGGGATTGGGGGTAAGAAGAGGCAGGGGGCAGGGGAGCAGAGGAGCAGAGGAGCAGAGGAGGATAGATAATTAATGACCAATGACAAATGACAAATGACAAATCAACGATTAATGATTTGGATGTCGTGATTGGAACGCAGATTTGTATCAGCCCAAGAACATATCAAACCTTCCGATCCCGGATCGATCAATTGTTCTGGCGATGGTTGTCGTCGCCAATTTTCTCCTTGCTTGCGGATGGGAAATAGCAAGACGGGGCCTAAATGACGCACGCCTGGGGTTTGTTGCAGTAATGCGACAATATCTGATGTATAAACTGGTCGCCCAAATGGCCAACCTTTGCCGTCGATTCCTCCAGTTAAGGGGTTTAAATATTTATACAGCGATCGCCTTAAATTCCGACGAATTTCTTCGCTGGCAAAAGGGTTGTTGTATGCTGGCTCTAAAGCAACTTCTGTCTGTACAGAAACACCTACATAATTTGGCTCTTGTAACTCTACTTGTACCCCTAATAAGCGTCTTTCATCTAAATAACTCAAAATTTGCTCTTGGAGGGCATTACTGAGAGCAAAATCTTCTGGTGTCATGCCATTGCCTTGGGCGATCGCATCTGTGTTTGCATAAGGAACTACCAGCAAACTAACTATACCAGCTTGTCTTTGAGAATTTGCTGGCAAACATCGGACGCGGGCGATCGCACCTGCACCCGCCTGTTGAGTTAAAACTTCAAAATCTTCGGCAGTGACGGCGCGATCGCGTGTGCGGAGAATGCGGGGAGCCTTCATTACAGCTTGTTCTAGTGACTCAGCATCCGCGCCATTGATTGCTGGTACGCGATTGACCACACTAGTAATATATGGATATGCAGACTTCAAAAACTGGATTGCCCCAGCTTGAACATTGCCTTCTCTACCACCGCCTGTACGATAACTAACCATCCTAATTTCTGATCCACGCGGAGGAATTGCCCCATATTGGTGTTCGGATTGGTTATTTTCCAGAACTTGTACAGATGTGTCATCTAGTGATGGTTGCTGAATTCGAGTTCTCACCTGTGTTTGCTGTTTAAGTTGGCTCGGTTCCCGAATCAGCGGCCCAAACTGGATTGTACCAGTGATGGAATCGATGGTGTAATGGAAGTTATGCGGCCCAGAATCAGCAAAATCTCTCACCTCAGTCCATTTTTGAGGTAAACCACCAGCGGGAGTAACTAAAATATACTCATTTTCTCGGCGTTCTAAAATTGGTGCTGTTTGTAACTGGAAACTTTGACCGGGCGTACCATCACTAATTCCCAATCGCTCATCTTGAATCAGCGTACTATGGCTAGCCCTCACAGTACCGCCAATTGAACGGACTGCTAAACCAATAATTCGTGGCGGACGATTGTAACCAGTTTCATTCGCTTCCGTGGAAACAAAGCTACAGCGCAACCAGCGACCTCGGTAAGAGGTAAAATTAGCCACAGGCCAAATTTGAGGTAAATGCAGACGTACCTCTGCACCTTGAGAGGGGTTTTCACCTTCTTGAGCGATTTCATAAAAACTGAAGCCGCGAGTTTTATCATCTGATTCTTGCAATAAAACTGATTGCCAATTTTCCCCATCCCAAGCTTCCCATCTCCGGGGTGGTTGATTGGGGTTAATCCCAGCAGGAGTAGCCGCAGCCCCTTGAAAAATAATTTCTAAAACATTAGCATCTATTGGATCGTCAGAATTAATTGCTAAATAAAAGCAATTACCAGGTTGGGGTTCCTCTTCAAAAATCGGTTGTTCATTACCTGTCCAGTAACCGTTAGATTGACGAGTCCAGGAAGTTGTGACTCTTTCGCGCAGAGATTGGGGAATATCTTCGGTAGTTTGGGCAGTTAAGAAATGTTGGATGCGGGGTTTGCCGATAATTAGAGGAGAATCTGTGCTGAAGGTAATTGCTTCTGTTGTCTCAGTCCGAATAGTTGAGGCTTCCAATCCTGCGGGAATCGTGTAGGCTTCAGGTAGTGCAGCGCTTAAATAAAAAGTTAATTCCGTGCGGGCTGGGGCGGGAGGCTGGAGACGAATACCTAGTAATTCTAAAAAAGCAACATAATTTTTTCGGGGTACTTGGTTGAATCTGAGCAACATCTGGTCAGTTAACCAAGCAAATAACTCAATGAGCGTAATTCCTGGGTCGCTGAGGTTATGGTCAGTCCATTCTGGACAGTAGCGAGGAATCCGCATGATACATTCTTGCACCAAATCATCAAAGGCGCGATCGTCTAAGTTGGAAGAAGGTAATTTCGGTAGAAAGTCAAAGTTCACGATTCCTCTCCAGCTGACACCAAATAATAAGGATAAACAAAACTATAAATATCGGGGCCGTCTTTAAGTCGATAATTGATGATGATGTCTACTCTGCCACGCACTGGATCGGGATCGGTGACAACTTCATCGATAGTAATGCGTGGTTCCCAAACTTCTAAAGCTTCCAAGACATAAAGGCGGATTCGCAGTAGGGTATCGCTATTTAAAGGTGCAAACGCCAGTTCCGATAAGCGCGAACCAAACGTAGGTCGGTAAACCCGCTCACCTACTCCCGTGCGGAGGATAATCCAAATAGATTCTTTAACTTTTTGATCTTCACGACTCAGTTGTATCCCACCTTGCACACTTAAATGCAGTGGATAAGCCCAACCTGTTCCCAAATAGGCTCGTTGACGACCGTAAACCATATCTGGCACTTAGACAGCTGTTACATGGATATCTTCAAAGATATCGGCACAGAAGGTTTAAGCCTATTCGCCAAAGGTCGAGGTTGAAGAGGCGGGGGCAGAGGGGCAGAGGGGCAGGGCAAAGAGACTTTTCCGATTTTTGCACAAATGCGGTAATCATTAGTGATTAACCGGACTTGATATGAGATGGATTCATCCAGTTCAAAGGTGGATGAACGGAGTTCTGAGGTGGATTCATCCAGTTCCGAGGTGGATGAACGGAGTTCTGAGGTGGATTCATCCAGTTCAAAGGTGGATGAACGGAGTTCTGAGGTGGATTCATCCAGTTCCGAGGTGGATGAACGGAGTTCTGAGGTGGATTCATCCGGTTCAAAGGTGAATGAACGGAGTTCTGAGGTGGATTCATCCAGTTCAAAGGTGGATGAACGGAGTTCTGAGGTGGATTCATCCAGTTCAAAGGTGGATGAACGGAGTTCTGAAGTGGATTCATCCAGTTCAAAGGTGGATGAACGGAGTTCTGAGGTGGATTCATCCAGTTCAAAGGTGGATGAAAGAGATTCATAACTCACCCTTGTCCTCTGCCTCCTGCCTCCTGCCTCTCCAATCAGCCGCCAATCAAAACAGTGGGATTACCTTTGATAATTTTATTCGGTGGCCCCAATGCTTCTAAAACAGTGTCGCCCATGCGAGAGGCAGGCAGATTGTTAATCAGCACTGTCTGACTACCGTCAATCACAACCCCAGGCCCGTGAGGAGGTAAAGGTAAAGGTGTGGCGCAATTATGAATATCAGCACCAGCAGCTGCGGCGGTAATTGCACTACCCATAGTAGAAGCTGCCGTTGTCTTTGTAGTTTGTTCGGCAGCTAAGGCAGCAGGTGCCCCTGGCGTACCAGCCGCCGCTAAAGTAGCAGCCTCAGCCGCTTTGATAGCTGCATCAGAAGATGTTTTGGCGGACTGCAAACCTGGTACTGCTGCTGCAAGTACGCCCCGCCACGCAGGTAAAGACCCAATCAACACATTGGGACTACCCGGCCCCCCTGTTAAGACTGGGGGTAAGGGGTGCGCTACATTGTCGGTAATTCTTGCTGCTGGTCTACCCACGACAACCTCCTATTGTGTCTTTAATCTCTTGCCTCTGTGTTCTCTGCGTCTCTGTGGTTAGATAAATTACTTTTAAACCACAGAGGCACAGAGAGCGCTGAGAAAAAACATAGAAAATTAATTAAGTCGAATCAACGCACCTTTGACTGTAATCGTACCGTTGGCTGAAATGTCGATATTGCCAGCAGCATCTAATGACATATTACCTGTTGATTTCACTGAAACAGATTTAGCCATATCGTCCATTTTGATTCTATGACCGCCTTTGGTTTCAATCTCTATACACCTTTGACTGTCATTGAGATATATTTTGTGACCGTATTCAGTTTCTACACGAATACCTTTTTTGCTAGTTCCTTTATCTTCTTCAACAAACTGTAGAGTATGACCTACACGAGTTTTAATGGTACGTAATCTTACACCACTTGTAACCGAATCCCTTACTTTTTCCGGTGGTGCATCCTTGCCATTCCATACCCCGCCAATAACGTAGGGACGGTGGATATCGCCATGCTCAAAACCTACTAAAACTTCATCGTTTACCTCTGGTAAACAGTCAAAACCTCTATTTGGGCCTGCTCCCACAGCTACAACTCTCGCCCAGTCACTTGTATGTTCTTCTGTGAGAGTGGGAAACTTCACCTTCACCCTACCCCATGCCTGTGGATCTTTGTTATCAGTCACAATCCCGACTAATAAAGTTTCAGATGGCTGGAGACGTTTTTCTGGAGATAGAGTTGTGAATAAGCTACCAGAACGTAGTCCCCGCACGCTGAAATAAGTTTCATAAACGCGCTGGCTGAAGAAATGGCGGGTTTCTGTAACATAATACTTACCACTATAGCGATCGCCCATATCCTGAAGATTAATAACCCGTCCCGGACGAATCTCAGGATTCCCTTCTGCTTTGGCATCTGCATAAACAAATTCTCCTCCCAGTTCATCACACAAAGCCTGAGCCATTGTCTCTGCTTGTTTTTTGCTGGCAACAGGTTTATCTACAACAATCATTTTGGGAGATTTGAGATTAGAAAATGCATTACTAGTACTACTTCCTAGCTTATTACCTGTCTCGGTTATTGGCTTTTCTTTCTTGGCTGTTCCACTAATCAATTGTTTCTGGGTATAGTCCCAGGCGCGTACCTCTACAGAACTTATCTGTTCGGCACTGGTAACGCGGGTACTAAACTTATTAATATCAACTAGCCATTTTAGTGATAACGCTCCCTGAGTTTTTGGTTTGCAAAAATTTAGCTTTTCCTCTGTAATAAATAACTCAAAACCAATGCGAGCAGCCCTTTCTCGCAAAAACTCCATATTAGTTTGATTTTCTTGAAAGACATACTTATGAACTTCACCAGTTGCTTCTATATTGCCAAGTTTTATACCTACTTCTTTAATTATTTGCTTGACTATATCACTATCAGTTTTATTTAAAAAGGAACGATTATAACGACCTCTGTGCAGACGATGAGAAATATCATAACCGCGAACAATGATATCAGCTTCAGATTTTTCATTGAAGTGAACTTCCATCGCTGTAATTTCACCTTCAATGAGGAATTCTCCTACCTCCTCTTGAAAGTTATTATCTAGAGTAGTACTCGAAGTAAAACCTAACTTCACTTTTTTCCCAATCTTAAACAACTGCTCATGTCGCCAAGCCTTGTTTTCTGGTCGATCAGATGCGGGAATATAGCTGTTATGGATTACTAGCGTAAACATTGCTGGTAAATGAAGGCTTTCTTCGATTGTGATTTGCAACACATCCTTCATTAATTCAGGAGAAGCCTGTTTTCCATCTATCTGTATTTTAGGTTCGCTTAAATAAAGGCTTTTTTTAGGAGGCATAATTATTACTTTATAACTTATGAAATGTTCAGAGCAGCCTTTAATGAGAAAGTAAATACTAATTTGTTACTTTATACCAATTCAATTAATGATTGCAACACATCCTTGGCTAAAGACGCGATGAATCGCGTCTCTACAAATGGTCTATTTGTCGCATTTTTTTTCAAATTGGTATTACTTATTTTGTCTTACTCAGTGTTTGTCCCTTTTGATCTCCTGCACGAGCATTGCCTGTAGAAGCAGATTCACGTCCTCCAGGAAGATTATTCTTATCTACTTCTTGTAAGGCTATATCTACCAGTGCCCTTACCGGTGTCCCATCACTCAAAAACATATTTAAAGTGTAAGTTAAACTCGTGATTACACAATAAAAATACTCATTTCCCCATGTGAATATGTAAACAGGTGGTCGCTTGTCAGTTGCTTTACTAATAGTTTCTACACCTTTTTTAATATTATCTATATATTTCTTCATCACCGACTCTTTTGTTTCATAAGTATCATAAAGTAACTGTTTGAGTGTAAATTTGTAAGGCTCAACGCCAGAAAAGTTTACTTTCGGAAGTAGAGTAGTTCCTCTATTACCATCCTTACTTTCCCACTTAACAGTCCGAGCGAAACTAATATCTGTAGGATTAAACATTAATTCAATATCTGGCGCTTCACCGTTATAAGCTACAAGTTTGGCTTTCTCAAGTTGCGGTTGACGTTTTTGAATAACAATAATTGCTGGACTTGCCATTTGAATATTCTCCAAAAATTAATTCTTGAATACAAATTTACCAAGGTAATCTACCAGAGGAACCACCATGACGTTCTCGCTCAATTTCTATCCGTTGTCGTAATCTGCTATAAACTTCACGAGCTAGAGCTTCAAGATCGGCTGTATCATCTTTATTATCTTCTTGAGAAAATGAGGATGCGTTCTCTATCGTCTCAGTTACTGGTGCTATTTCTCTAGATATGTCGGGTGGAGTGACTTCTCCACCATTAGCAAAGCCTCTAGCTGAAGGAAGGTGTTTAGCAAAAACTTGTGGTGATTCTGAAACATGAGAAAATTCATAACTTTGGCTATTAGATTCTCCATCATTAAAATTAAAGCTAGTGAATTCATCATCATTTCCATTTAGTAAATCTTCCACACTTGACCATTGAGAAGGTGTATTTGACCATTGGGAAGATGTATTAGTGGTGGAATTTGTTTTTCGGAAAATCAGGGGAGGCGATGAGTATTGGGGTGAGGATTCACCTACATCAATTGTTTCATTGTGAAGGGTATGAATCTCTGGAGAATTGAGAATAGAAAGTTTCTGTTTACTAATATTCAACCCCAAGGAAGAAGGAATGAAAGAATTGGATATCTCTGGTGAATCAGTCTCAGCGCTTTTTAGTTGTAATGAAGTGTCTGGAAAAGAATCGACTTTAGTCGGAGTCTCTGGAGAAGTTTCTTCTTCTGGTTCTTGAGGATTGGGTGTCTGTAAACTTGGAAGGATAATATCGTGCGGTGTTCCACCAGTGTTGATGTGATGCAGTAGAGGTAAATTCTTCTGTGCATCCCTGGTATTAATCACAAACTCCCCAGGCGTAAGCATTGCAGGTATTGTATCCGAGGGTGCTATCTGCTGACGATTTTCAACGTGGGAGTCTATGACATGACCACCAGTAGCATAACCTTTAGGTGCTGGCAAATTTTCTGCGATCGCATTTTGCTCAACTTGAGGTAATGTATTTACCTCATTTTGTGGGGAGGTGGGATTATCTGAGGTATCAACAAAGGTTAATATTTCAGGATTTTCTTCATTTGTTACCGCAGAGGTAAATTCTGATTCTACTATTTGTTCATTATCAATAATTTTCCTGAAAATACTCGCAGTTTCAACAATCTCTGGTGATGTCGGAGTAATTATTGGTGTTTCAGAAATCTCAGATGATGTGGCGGTAAGTGGTGCGATCGCAGTTTCACCAATCTCTGATGATATGGCGCTAACTACTGGTGCTTCAACAATCTCAGGTGATGTGGCCGTAAGTGGTGCGATCGCAGTTTCACCAATCTCTGATGATATGGCGCTAACTACTGGTGCTTCACCAATCTCAGGTGATGTAGCCGTAAGTGGTGCGATCGCAGTTTCACCAATTTCAGATGATATGGCGCTAACTACTGGTGCTTCACCAATCTCAGGTGATGTGGCGGTAAGTGGTGCGATCGCAGTTTCACCAATCTCTGATGATATGGCGGTAATTGTTGGTATTTCAACAATCTCAGGTGATGTAGCGGAAAGTGGTGCGATCGCAGTTTCACCTATCTCAGGTAATGTAGGAGTAATTGTTGGTATTTCACCAATCTCAGGTGATGTGACGGAAAGTGGTGCGATCGCAGTTTCACCAATCTCTGATGATATGGCGGTAATTGTTGGTATTTCAACAATCTCAGGTGATGTAGCGGAAAGTGGTGCGA
>NZ_JBALDR010000055.1:0-5133 GCF_036917315.1 Nostoc sp.
CTTTTGTCTCACAATTATTCTGCTCACTGATTACTGCCTTCTTTGATGAGGGGTAAGACCCCTCATTTATTCGCCAACAGTCTCATAGAATTCGCCAGGGCTGTTTAGCAATTAGCGCAAAAATTCCGCAAGTTGTTCTAATTTTGTCCAAGCCGCACCGCTTTGCAGAATTTCTTTGGCAAGGGCAATACTTTTAACACAACCTGCTAAAACATCAGTTTCCCCATGAATGGCTTCACCAACTTGCAGGGCTAAGGCTGTATTTAAAGCGACTACATCTTGTTGCGCTTGCGTGCCTTTACCTTGCAAAACTGCCTTCAAGATTTCGGCATTTTCTTGGACATCTCCACCATGCAACGCCGCAGTGGGTGCAAAACTTAAACCCAGTTCTTGAGGATTGAGCGTCAAAGAGCGGACTTTTTTATTTTGAAGTACAGCCAAGTCAGTGACATCTGCCAAACCAGCTTCATCTAAACGTTCTCGTCCGTGGACGGCGATCGCTTGCTGACATCCCAGTTTGGATAAAGCTTGCACAATCTCTTCCAGTAAAAGCGGGTCGTTGACACCAATAATTTGTCCCGTCGGTCGCATCGGATTTACTAGCGGGCCGAGCAAATTAAAAACAGTCCGCACCTTCAGAGTTTTTCGCAAAGTTGCGATCGCTTTGAGTGCAGGATGCCAGCCGGGAGCAAACAAAAAGGTGATTCCAACTTCGCCAACTGCGGCTTGTACTTTTTCAGGAGTGGCGTTGAGATTTATACCCAAAGCTTCTAGCACATCAGCGGAACCAGTCTTGCTGGATGCCGAACGATTGCCATGTTTGGCAACCTTTACCCCAGCAGCAGCGGCAACAAAAGCAACAGCAGTGGAAATATTAAAGGTTGAAGCACCATCTCCACCAGTTCCACAGGTGTCAATTAAGGGAGTATGTAGAGACGCGATTAATGGCGTCTGAGAAGATTGCGATTGCAAAACGGTGGCCATGCCAATTAATTCTTCGGCAGAGACGCCTTTAGCTTGAATTGCGGTTAAAATCGCTCCTGATAGAACATCGGGAATGGCATCTGTGAGCCAACCTTGCATCAAATCCGCAGCTTGGGAAACTGTCAACGATTGCCGATTTAACAACTGTTGTAATAAAGCTGGCCAGTTGTAGAGATCGGGAGGGATGGAGATGTTTTCAGGTGGAGTTTGAGTTAAAGCTATCATATTGGTCATTAGTCATTAGTCATTAGTCATTAGTCATTGGTCATTGGTCATTGGTCATTAGTCATTGGTCATTAGTCATTGGTCATTAGTCATTGGTCATTAGTCATTGGTCATTCACGAAGGACAAATGACAAATGACAAAGGACAAATGAGGATAAGAAGAGAAAATTAAGGAATAAGGACTTTGGCGACGGTTTGCACATCTTTGTCACCTCTGCCGGAGCAATTGATGACGATGCGGAGATTGCCTGTTAGCTGGGGACAAAGAGTATCTAGATAAGCGATCGCATGAGCCGTTTCTAAGGCTGGGATAATCCCTTCTAATTGCGAAAGCCTTTGAAATGCATCTAAAGCCTGTTTATCAGTCACACTGTAATACTCGGCGCGACCATAATCCTTTAAATAACTATGCTCTGGCCCAACACCGGGATAATCCAATCCGGCACTAATTGAATGGGCTTCGATTACTTGACCGTCATCATCTTGCAGTAAATAGCTCATTGCACCGTGCAATACACCTATTTTCCCTTTTGTCAAGGTAGCAGCGTGTTTTTCTGTGTTTACACCTTCACCCGCAGCTTCGACTCCGATTAGACGCACCGAAGGTTCATGCACAAATTCATTGAATAAGCCGATCGCGTTGGAACCTCCACCCACGCAAGCCAGTAAAATATCTGGTAGTCCTCCCCATTTTTCTAGGCATTGAGCGCGAGTTTCTATACCAATTATCACGTGGAAGTCACGGACAATCATCGGGTAGGGATGAGGCCCGGCAACGGAACCGAGGATGTAATGGGTTGTTTCTACATTCGTCACCCAATCTCGAATTGCTTCAGAAGTCGCATCCTTGAGAGTTCCTGTACCTGCTTCCACTGGTCGAACTTCTGCACCCATTAATTTCATGCGAAACACATTCAGGGCTTGGCGTTCCATATCCTGGACGCCCATGTAAATCACACATTTCAAACCAAATCGCGCACACACAGTTGCAGTTGCTACGCCATGTTGACCTGCACCTGTTTCGGCAATAATCCGTTGCTTCCCCATGCGCTTGGCTAGCAAAACCTGAGCCAAAGCATTATTTATTTTGTGAGCGCCTGTATGATTTAAATCTTCGCGCTTTAAATAAATTTGCGCTCCCGTGCCATCTGGTCTAGCGTAATTTGCTGTCAAGCGTTCAGCAAAATATAATGGGCTGGGTCGTCCGACATAATCACGCATTAAGTTTTGCAGTTCTGCTTGGAAACTCGGCTCATTGCGATATTGTTGATACGCAGCTTCCAATTCACTTAATGCAGGCATTAAAGTTTCCGGGACATATTTACCGCCGAATTTTCCAAACCTGCCCAAAGAATCTGGTTGTTGAGTTGGAGTTTTGATGTTTGGTATGCTTACCACTGGTTAAAATCCTTTTATGTTCAAGTATTTTTTACTTTCGTTCTAACTTTTTAGAACTTATGCCACAGTTGAAATCATCTTTGCGTTTTCTTTTCCCCGGTTTGGTAGGTATAGCCCAGTTTCCGGTGATTCAAAACGTCTATAGGGCGCACCAAATCGTTAGAGTCAAAATTTGGTAATAGGGATAGTAAATCTCCTAACGCCGTAGCTTTGGGGGTAGACATACCGCCGTCCCAAGGCCACATTAGGTCTTTAAGATTGTGTCCATAAGGTTGACCACCATCAGCAGGATAAAAATTGCTACCTTGATGACCGTTTTCTTGCCATTGGGCCCAGAGGCGGTCTACGTTGGCATGATGCAACCAAAACACTGGATCATAAGGCGAACTTGGGATATTGCCCATAGTACCCAGACCCTTAAACTTTACCGGTCTTGTACTCGCGTCTATCTGTACACCACCGACTAAACCATGAATGTAGTTGTGGATGAATCCTCCAGGGGTGACTTTACCTTGCTCATCTACAGAGATAAATCCTTCCAAAGCAGGGCGAAATAGAGAATAGTTATTTAGACGAAGGGCACGCTCAACATCTTTTTTGGGCACAGGATAATCACTGGCTGGGGGTAGTCTCAGAAAACGGACAAGTGATGTACCTAATGATGTTTGGGTTTCTGGGTCAATATTTAATGCTGGATTCATAACCCAGCCATTTGCAGCCGAAAAAGCGCCAGGCACAGCGCCGCCTGTAAAGTTTCCCTGATTTGGAATTTTGATGGTTACTCCTTGACCGTTAGAACCAAGAAAGTCATCGTTAAAAATTACATCAAGTGCTTTGGCATCTGTCCAATCCCAGTATGGCAGAGTAACATTTGGGTCTACTGCTTGCAGAGCTTGTTCAAATCTGCGAATATATTCTCGATGCCAGGGGAAAAATGCGGCATTTTCATGAGCAAGTTCTTGGACGGAACCATCAGAATGTCCTTTATGGTTATGAATCAAGCGTGTTGCCCCTATATGTATGGCAACGAATTGGTCGTAAATACTGACCTTGCTACCTGGGGGTATGACAGTTTTTAAGGTTTTGATAGCCTTAACGAAGGCTGTTTTCTCTGCTGATGTTAGGTCAGTTACGTTCTTTCTTACAGTTAAATAACCCTGTTGTCCTGGTAAATTGTAATTCCAATGGTATTTGTATTGTCCGCGATCGGTGCGATCGTGGGCGAAGACTGTAATAGCACAGGCACTAACTAGAAGTACGCTATAAATTAATATTTTGACAGATTTCAGTAGGAGTTTCATTATCTTAATGGAAGCAGGGGGCAGAGGGGCGCTACGGTGTATACACAAGTCTGAAATAGTTTACTCACCTGGTTTTACCCCACCCTAACCCTCCCCGATATATTGGGGAGGGAACTGGATTTCTTGTTTCCCCCCAATATATCGGGGGGATTAAGGGGGGTAATTTGACTTGTATACACCCTAAGTCTGCAAGTGAATTTATCTCACCTCTTGAAGAGATGGACTTTCGTGCCGACTTTCTGTAATGGCTGTTTTAAGTTCTCGACAAAATTCTTCCACGGCTTGCAATCCTTCTGTGGGGCTACCTTCAGCTAACCGTTTGACAAAGGCGCTGCCAACAATCACTGCATCTGCACCCCATTCCATTACTTGATGTGCTTGTTTTGCTTCTGAGATGCCAAAACCAACGCCGATGGGTTTATCGGTGACGCTTCGCAACTCGGTAATTAAATGTTCTACGCGGTTTTGGATTTGAGCGCGGATACCTGTAACGCCTGTAACACTTACCAAGTAGATAAAACCTTGAGATTGACGAGCGATCGCAACAATTCTATCTTGAGAACTGGTAGGAGCTACGAGTAAAATTACCTCAATTCCAAAAGATGCAGCAGTTTGGATTAATTCTTCTGCTTCTTCTAAGGGTAAGTCTGGTACTACCAATCCCTGCACCCCAGCAGTGGCAATTTGCGCCAAAAACGTCTTAATACCCCGGTGCAAAATGGGATTGTAGTAAGTAAATAGAATTATCGGCGCTTTTAGGCTAGGAATCACTACGTGTAACATCTCTAGCACTTGCTCTAATTTCGTGCCTTTTTGTAAAGCGCGGGTTGCTGCTGCTTGAATCACAGGCCCATCTGCGAGAGGATCGGAGTAGGGAATGCCCAACTCGATAAAGTCAGCACCGTTGCGATCTAAGATGCGTAAGGCTTCGGCAGTGGTTTCTAAATTAGGATCGCCTGCTGTGATAAAAGGGATTAAAGCACACTGTTGGCGATCGCGTAAAGTTTGAAAGGAATCGGAGATAGAGGTCATGCTGAAAAATAGTTAATGATTGGTTAATAGTTTTAGAATAATTTACACTTAGCAATTAGCGGTGCCCATGCTAAATTCTTTGTTAACGAGTCTTTTATCTCCATTAATGAGTCTTTGAACTCCATTAATGAGTCTTTGAACTCCATTAATGAGTCTTTGAACTCCATTAATGAGTCTTTGAACTCCATTAATG
>NZ_JBALDR010000056.1:0-62945 GCF_036917315.1 Nostoc sp.
ATGGCATAACACGCCGATGTAATGGCATAACAAGTCGATGCAATGGCATAACAAGTCGATGTAATGGCATAACACGCCGATGTAATGGCATAACACGCCGATGCAATGGCATAACACGCCGATGCATGAACAATAAAACTGATTTTGCAGGTAATATCTCGCTTGATTACTTATTAAACCCGAAGAACCCCACCCCGCCAAAGCTACGCTTCGTCTCCCCTCCCCGCTTGCGGGCTATCCATTACCCGGATCTTTCTTAACATTTGCGAGAGTATTGACTCAGGTTTTTATAACCCTGATTCGTTCGTTGTTCATTCTCAATAAAAACGCAGTTTTAGCGAGAAGATTAAAAGCGAATTTGTCAAGTATACCTAAATTTTCAATGTCTAAGAAGGTTATAGAACATGGGTTTCAAGATTGTAAAGAAAGATGTGGGTAACGCATAGGCTTGCGGGGAGGGGATTAAGGGGAGCCAGCGCGGTCTTCTCTACGAGACGCTGCGCGATGGGGGTTTCCCCATGAGCGACTGGCGTGTGGGGTGCAATGACTGTGGAAATCATAAGTAATTATGCGAACATGATATAAAAGTAAGTTTTATTACAGCGATCGCCTCAAATTTATGATTGTATTGAGTATTTGGCAGTTTATGAACTGGTGCATCTAATTGAACCGCATCACAGCACTGCATTTTGGCATAGGGTGGAGCGTATTGTGCCAGATTATCTGGAGCGGAAGCAGTGGTTAGCTGAGAATGGCGCAATTTATAACCTTTAAAAATATGTGAAATAATAAGAGCGATCGCATTTAGACAAAGTTGAAAGAATCTGTCAAACTTCTACATAATTTTGATAATTTACCATCTCTGTAAATCTCATAAAACACCTCTGGCAATGTCCATCTATCCACAAAGCTGGAATTTTAAACCTTGCACCGCAGTTAGGACATTCCGAAAGTAAATGTAATTTATGGCGATGTCTACGACGGGCTTCTCTACGAGACGCACTCGCGTTCGCCTACGCATCCCTGCTTTAACTTCAACTGCTCTGTCTCCAAATCTTGCTCGTGAGCTTCTTCCCTGCTCTCTGCGGTGTTAATAATAAGCCTTTAACCGGACACTATATGACAGATTAATAATGTTGATTTCCCCAAAGTGATTTGAGTTAGCGCGCAAATACACCTATGCAGCTAGATTAAAATTAGATTATTATATAACTGAAATATTGCTGTAATTTTTAAAGGTTTTTATATATGTAAATAGTTGATTTCAGAGGAGATACGGTAACGATAACCAAAGCGATCGCGGTATTTTAATTTTAATAAATCTTATGTTATTCAGATTAAAAAACTCAGAAAAGATGATGGACACAGAATGTAGAAGCTCAAGCTACTACTCGATTCTAGGCTAAGAGGTTGTTTGAAAAGTCTTGGCTGTGATTTTAATTGTATTCTTACCCCCCTTAATCCACCCGATATATCGGGGAGGGTTAGGGAGGGGTAAAAAAATATTTGATACATCAATCATGACTTTTCAAACATCCTTTAAAATTAGTACGATAAAACTCTGACAAATGCCAAACCTAGTTCTCCTTTAGAATATGAGAGCGACTCTCTAGATGTATACGCATCTATAAGAGGTCTGAGGCTAAAAACTTCTTCTTTCGCACTTCAGGTTTTAGTGAAGACTTATGCAATGTATAGGTTTTTATGATGGAATTTTTAGATAATTTTTTCTCTACTAGCCAGTTTATTCCCCACGGACATTGCTACCTCTGGAAACCAGGATTGGTGTGGTTGCATCTGATTTCAGATGTGTTAACTGGACTTGCTTATTATTCAATTCCAGTGATGCTGGTTCATTTTGTTCGTAAACGGCGAGATATGCCTTTCGACTGGATATTCCTAATGTTTGGCACATTCATCGTTGCTTGTGGCACAACTCATTTAATGGATGTATGGACGCTTTGGTATCCTACCTATTGGCTATCAGGGTTAGTCAAAGCTATCACCGCTTTTGTCTCCGTATTAACGGCTTTAGAGCTTTTGTCATTAATGCCGCAGTTGCTGGCTCTACCGAGTCCTGCTCAACTAGAGGCTGCAAACTACCAACTAGCAAAAGAAATTGCTGAACGCATACGGACTGAGGAGGTGTTGAGGGAAAGCGAACAACGCTGGCAATTAGCTTTGCGCGGCAATAATGATGGAATTTGGGACTGGAATGTTAAAACTAATGAAGTTTTCTTCTCGGTTCGCTGGAAAGAAATGCTCGGTTACGAAAACCACGAAATTTCTAACTATTTAGATGAATGCTTGACACGAGTGCATCCGAACGATATCGAGCGGGTGAAACAAGCGGTTCAAGATCACTTTGCTCAGAAAACACCGTTTTACATTAGCGAGTATCGAGCTTTATGTAAAGACGGCACCTATAAATGGATTTTAGATCGAGGGCAAGCACAGTGGAATGAAAATGGTAATGTGGTACGAATGGCAGGATCGCATACTGACATTACCGATCGCAAGCAAGCAGAGGAGAGACTAAATAGCCTACTTAACCAATTAGAAAGCATGGTTGAGGAAAGAACAGCAGAGTTAACAAGAATCAACAAATCATTACAGACAGAAATTACTGAACGCCAGCGAATAGAAGAAGCATTGCGAGAGAGCGAACAGCAATTTCGGGCTGCATTCCATCAAGCTGCTGTTGGCATTGCCCATGTCGCAATCGATGGAAGCTGGTTGTTGGTTAATCAGAAGCTTTGCGATATTCTCGGTTACACACTCGAAGAACTACAGTTGTTAACTTTCCAAGATATTACTCACCCGAACGATCTTAATACTAACCTGAAATATGTTGAGCAGATTTTAGCAGATAATATTCAAACTTACTCGATGGAAAAGCGGTATTTCCGCAAAGATAATTCCTTAGTTTGGGTTAATCTCACTGTGTCTTTAATGCGCGAACCTAGTGGAGAGCCAAAATATTTTATTTCTGTGGTTGAAGACATTAACGAACGGAAAGCCGCGCAGCGCGAACGCAAGCAGTGGGAGGAGCAAATTCAAGCATCACTATTAGAAAAAGAGGTGTTATTAAAAGAAATTTACCATCGGGTCAAAAATAATTTACAGGTTATTTCCAGTCTGCTCAACCTGCAATCTGCCTATATCAAAGACAAAGAAGATTTAGTAATATTTCAACAAAGCCAGCAGCGAATTGCATCAATGGCTCTCGTTCACGAAAAATTATATCAATCTCAAGACTTAGCAAGGATTAATTTGGGTGAATATATTCAAGATTTGGTAGCAAGCTTATTTACTGCTTATGAAGTCAATGAAGATGCGATCGCTTTGACAATAAATGCCGAAGATTGTATTTTTCTCGGTTTAGATACAGCAATTCCTTGTAGCTTAATTATCCATGAGCTTGTATCTAATTCTTTAAAATATGCATTTACCAAAGGTAGTAATGGTGCAATCAATATTGAAATAAAGAAAATAATTAATAATAATTTAATGCTAATAGTTCGTGATAACGGTATTGGCTTACCACCAAACTTTGATTTTAAAAAAATTGCATCATTAGGGTGGGAGTTGGTAGATGCTTTAACCCATCAATTATCAGGAAATATAAATATTACAGGCTCTACTGGAGTAGAGTGTCAGGTGACATTTCCTTTAACATAAATAGACAATTAATAAAAGATGACAAACGCAAAAATTTTAGTTGTGGAAGATGAAGCCATTGTTGCCAAAGACTTACAATTTCGGCTTAAGAAATTTGGATACACAGTGCCTGCTATTGCTTCTTCAGGAGAAGAAGCAATTAATATAGCAATAGAAATATCTCCAGATTTAGTACTGATGGATATCAAGCTTAAAGGATCAATGGACGGGATAGAAGCTGCCGCAGAAATCTATAAGCGTTTGGATATTCCAGTAATTTATTTGACTGCTTATGCAGATGAGAATACATTGGAACGAGCCAAGATAACTGAGCCGTTTGCCTACCTACTGAAACCTTTTAAAGAAAGAGAACTACAAACAAATATTGAAATAACTTTGACTAAACATGGTTTGGAAAGGCAATTAAAAGTTAATCAAAAATGGCTGGATGCACTTTTAAAAAGTATCAGTGATGGTGTGATTGCTAGCGATTTACAAGATTTAATCACTTTTATGAATCCGGTTGCAGAAAATCTAACTGGATGGAAACAGGAAGAAGCCTCTGGCAGAAATTCCTCAGAGGTATTTAATATTGCTAATGGCGAAACTCATAACCCTATTGAAAGTCCGATTATAAAAGTTCTTCAAGATGGTATTATCGTTCATCTCCCCGCAGAAACAATTCTGATTACTAAAGATGGTGCAGAAATACCAATTGATGATAGCGCTGCACCGATTAAAGATGACAAAGATAATATTACAGGCGCTGTATTAGTGTTTCGAGATATTACTGAACGCAAACGAGCGATTGAGGCGCGTCAAAAGCAAATTGAGCAAGAGCAACTTGTAGTGCAATGGGAAGAGATAAATCAACTCAAAAATGACTTTTTGAATTTAGTTTCTCACGAACTGCGATCGCCTCTGAGTAATATCAAGATGATGATTCAAATGATACAACTATCTAGTAATACTGAGGATGCTCAACGCTATCTAAAATTAATGGAAAGCGAGTGCGATCGCGAACTAGAATTAGTTAACGATCTACTAGACTTACAACGGCTAGAAAGCTCATCCTATCAAGTTATTACACCTGATGCGTTGCTCTTACAACAGTGGTTACTTTGGATTATCGAGCCGTTTCAAATTCGCGTTCAACAACATCAGCAAACTCTACAGCCGAATCTCCCTGCAAACCTCCCCCCGCTATTGTCAGATGGCATTAGCTTGGAACGCATTATAGTAGAATTGCTCAATAACGCCTGTAAATACACACCTGCGGGTGGTGAAATTGTCTTAAGTGTAAGTCACAATTCCTCGGAAGCACCTGCAAAAACAATTATTACTGTCAGTAATTCAGTAGAAATTGCGGTGACAGAGTTACCACGGATATTTGATAAATTTTATCGTCTCCCTAATACAGATATCTGGAATCAAGGTGGTTCGGGTTTAGGTTTATCTATAGTCCAGAAATTAGTCGAACAATTGCAAGGAAACATTAAAGTAGAAAGTGGCAATGGATGGACTACATTCACTCTTACATTAACTGATTTATAGTCCTCGATAACCTAAAATTTTCTAGATGAAGGTGGGGAGTAAAAAAAATGTGTCGTCAAATCTTTGAATAATTAACAGATTATTTTGCAAGAATAATAGATTTTTGATATTAATATTTCATGAATTTATTTGTGATTTAGCTTGGATTGGACGGCAGTGAAACCCAAGCTGCATTAATAGATTTTATGATAAGTAATTAACCGAACTTGATATGAGATAATGAAAGCAAATTATTAAATATCGAAAAATGTCATTAACTATATCCTCCACACCTCAAGGTTTTAGTGCATTTATCACTAATTTGGGAATACGAGATACAACTGATGATTTTGTATTTATTAAATCATCAGTTCCTTGTGTTGCAGATGGAGTCTTCACTCAAAGTCTTTTTGCTGGGCCAAGTGTTACTATTAGCCGCGATAACTTAAAAGATTCACAAGCACAAGGAATTGTCGTTATATCTAAAAATGCAAATGTAGCTAATGGTTCTGTTGGCATCGCTGACGCGCAAGAGGTTCTGCAATTAGTCGCAACTGAAACTGGAATTGCTGCAAATAATATCGCGATCGCTTCTACAGGTGTAATTGGCAGACGTTACCCCATTGAAAAAATCCGGGCTGGTTTATTAGGATTTGGCAAAAAATTGACTGATGCTGATTTTCATGCTGCCGCTCGTGGTATTATGACCACCGATACAGTAGCGAAACTAGCTACGCGGCAAATAGGAAATGCCAAGCTAGTAGGAATTGCCAAAGGTGTTGGCATGATTGAGCCTAATATGGCTACTCTCCTAACTTTCTTTTTTACTGACGCTGCAATTTCTGCAAATAGCCTTCGTTCTATTTTTCGCTCTACTATAGATAAAACTTTTAATTGTCTGAGTGTAGATACAGATACTTCTACTAGTGACTCCGCCGTAATTCTAGCTAATGGTTTAGCCGGCGAAGTTTCAGAAGCAGATTTTGCTACTGCATTGCAAGAAGTTGCACAGGAATTGGTGCTAAAAATCGCACGAGATGCAGAAGGTGCTACTAAGATAATTGAGGTAACTGTAGATTCAGCGATTAACTATGCACAAGCTAAAACAGTAGCGAAAGCAATTGTAAATTCACCATTAGTAAAAACTGCTGTTTATGGAGCAGATCCGAATTGGGGAAGAGTTGCTATGGCTATAGGCAAATGTGAAAATGAACAGCAGATAAATCCAGATAAAGTTGTTATTAGTTTTGATAATGTAAAAGTTTATCCTAGTAGCTTAACTGAGGAAAATCTAGAACAGTTGCGGCAAATTATGTCTAAAGATAAAGTAGATATTCATGTTAGCCTTAATATTGGTGAAGCCTCTGCAACTGTATGGGGTTGCGATCTTTCAGAGGGTTATATAGAAATTAATGGGAAATACTCAACTTGATGCTGCGGGAAGCAAGCTACAAACTCGCCGTTATAGCTGGGGACTGGGGACTGGGGACTGGGTTGAAAGTCTTTAATAGTTGATTAACCACCGTTTTACCCCACCCTAACCCTCCCCTTGCAAAGGGGAGGGAACTAGATTTTCTTGTTTCCCCCCAATGCATCGGGGGGATTAAGGGGGGTAATTTGACTTGTGTGTACACCGTAGCCTAAAAGGAGAGAGGTCAAAGTGTATTGCATCCGAACGAGAAGCGCTATAAACAATTTATTCAAGATATCAAGGAGAAGTAGTTTTAGAAACTTCTGGACTGCGAATAATGATATGTCCCTTATCACTTTCTTGAATAGCTAAGACTGACAGTAGCTCATCAGGCTTTGCATTTGGAGGCAATGCTCGAAACAAATAAATCCAGCCACCACGTTCTAGGAGTAAGCGCCAGACTCTCGGCTGCTTTGGATTGCTGATAATATCAGTATCTTCTCTGCGTCGCAAGTCCTCGAATAAACCGCGATCGCCAATAATGCGATAACCTTTCAATGAAGGATCGGCAAATATATCATCAAGTTTGCGTCCTACAGCAAACTTTTCTTCCGGTGTAATTAAGGCTATAACTGGTAAGGTGGAGTTTTGACCAGCGTCTCGTCGTGCATCTGCAATGCCTTGCCAACGAGCTAACCAAAATATCACAATTAATACCCAGGATACTATTACTATTTCATTGACTAGCGATCGCAGAAATTCAACTGAGCGCAATTGCCCAAGACCAAATTCAGCTATTCAAACAGTTGCAATAAATATTTAAATACTAGCAAAAAATGTTCAAATATTTCCAACAAATGCTTAAATATTTGCAATAAATGGTTTAACGTTTGCAACAACTACTTTGATGTTAGGAAAAAATATTTCAAAGTTTATAGGACTTAAGTAAATTCAACGTATTTTCGTCATTGTTAAGTGGAGCGATCGCCCTTAGCATTCTCGTAATGTATGAATTCCATGTTGCTAGCACCCAATTGAAAACAGCTACCTCTGCGCTATTTTATGAAAAAAATTCTTACCAGTTTTTTGGCATTGGGTATTTGGCTAACGCCTTTAACAGTAATGCTGATGGCTCAACCTATCAGGGGACAGACTCAAAACTCGCGATCGCAAGAAGCACAAAGACTGCTTCAGCAAGGGATAATGCTGACACTGCAACAGCAATACCAACAAGCAATACAAATATTCGAGCAAGTTTTAACCATTGTACGAGAACTCAAAGACCAAAAACGAGAAGCAACTGCACTGCTTGGGCTTGGGTTTAGCTACAACCGTTTAGGAGAAAAGCAAAAAGCACTCGATTTTTACAACCAAGCTTTGCCCCTATCTCGTGCTGTGGGCGATCGCTTGGGTGAAGCGACTACACTCAATAATATCGGTGAAGTCTACAAAAATTTAGGAGAAAAGCAAAAAGCACTCAATTTTTACAACCAAGCTCTGCCACTATATCGTGCTATAGGCGATCGCTTTGGACAAGCTGACACACTCAATGTCATCGGTGAAGTGTACAACAATTTAGGAGAAAAACAAAAAGCACTCAATTTTTACAACCAAGCTCTGCCCCTATGGCGTGCTGTGAGCGATCGCTCTGGTGAAGCAACTACTCTCAATAATATCGGTGGAGTCTACAAAAATTTAGGAGAAAAACAAAAAGCACTCAATTTTTACAATCAAGCTTTGTCTCTATGGCGTGCTGTGGGCGATCGCTCTGGTGAAGCGACTACACTCAATAACATCGGTGAAGTCTACAAAAATTTAGGAGAAAAGCAAAAAGCACTCGATTTTCACAACTAAGCTCTGAAGTTATGTAAGAGAAAGGGTTCTAAGGTTGCTTTCATCCCCTAACCCCTTCTCTCTACAAACCGATTTACTCACAATAACTTATCTGGTGTAATTGGCAAATCCCGAATCCGCTTACCTGTGGCATGATAAACTGCATTAGAGATGGCAGCGGCTACCCCAACAATCGGAAGTTCCCCCAGGCTTTTAGTTCCTAATGCATTCACATAAGGATCGTGTTCTTCAATAAATTGCACTTCCATATTGGGGATATCTGCATGAACCGGAATCAGGTAATGGGAAAGGTTAGCACCAACTATTCTGCCCTGATTAGCATCCATTACAGTTTTCTCCATCAGCGCCATACCAATTCCCCAGGTAATCCCGCCGATAACTTGACTCCGCGCTGTCTTGAAGTTGAGAATTCGCCCAGCACCATAAACGCCTACGCAACGTCTAACTTTGATTTCTCCCAACAATTCATCAACTGCAACTTCCACAAATATCGCACCAAATGAGTGTTTGGCGTATTCTTTGCCCTCTGGATTGATTGAAGATTCTTCTGTAACTTCTAAACTTTCTAATCCATGACGGCGGAGAATATCGGTGTAGCTGTCTCGCTTTGATGGCTCTTGTTTTGAAAATATTTGCCCTGACTCAACGATAATATCTTCTGCTTGCGAACCATAAAGCAGAGAATTTGCATCTACGATCGCCATTTTAATTATCTTATCCCGTGCGGCGATCGCGACTTGATGCACTGCCGGGGAAACACTCGCAACGGTAATTGAGTTCCCTGTAATTGGGGCTTTCGGAAAATTAGTATCACCTAATTCAAACTGCACTGGTAATCCCAAGACTTCATCAGCTACCTGCGTCATCACTGTATAAGTACCAGTACCGATGTCTTGAGTACCACTTTGTACTTTTACTTCTCCAGTGGCAAAAATTTCTACCTTTACTGATGCAGTTCTCGCATTGGTGGGAAATGTCGCACTTGCCATTCCCCAACCAATCAGGAAATGATTGTCTCGCTTGGAACGGGGAACTGGATTGCGTTGTGCCCATCCAAAAATTTCTCCCCCTTTTTGATAACATTCTTTCAGGGATTTGCTTGACCAAGGTAATCCTTTGTGTGGATCGATATCTGCATAATTTCTCAGTCTTAGTTCAATTGGATCGATATTTAAGGTGTATGCCAGTTCATCCATTGCCGTTTCTAAGGCAAACATTCCCGGCGCTTCTCCTGGGCCCCGCATAAAGGTTGGTGTGCCGGCGTTGATGCGTCCCAAACGGTATTTAATTTCCAAATTGGCACAGGCGTACATCATCGTTGTTGCTGCACCCACTGGTTCGGCAAAGTCATCAAACAAGGAAGTTAAAGATGTCCCAATTTGCTCGATCAGGGTTAGTTTACCTTCTTTGGTTGCACCTAACGTTAGCTGCTGCTGAGTTTCCGAGCGGTGGCCGCAAGCTGTGTACATTTGCGATCGCGTTAGCACAACTTTTACTGGGCGTTTTACTTGACGAGCAGCGATCGCTGCTAAAATCGTATGCGATCGCAGCAGCGCCTTACAACCAAATCCGCCGCCTAAATATTTGGAGATGACGCGGACATTTTCTTCGGGAATATTCAGAATAGATGCAATTTGGCCTTGGGTTGCAGAAACGCCTTGAGTGGTTTCATAGAGCGTCAAGTTATCCCCCTCCCACATTGCGATTGTTGCAGAAGGTTCTAGGGGATTATGATGTTCTATTGGCGTAGTATAAACTTGCTCTACCAAGACATCTGCCTGTACTTTCCCCGATTCAACATCTCCTCTGCTGATTTTAGCTGGTATCGTGCCAAAAAATATTGATTCGGGTTCAAATATCTCTGTATGTGCCATTGTGACTGTCGGGATGGCTTCTTCGTAGATAATTTTTATCCTAGAGGCAGCAGTTTCGGCTTGTTCTAAAGTTTGAGCAATTACAACTCCCAGATGTTGACCATCGTAGTAGATATTATGGTCTTTTTCAGTTGACTGAGGTTGTGGAGGGCCAAATAAGGGTATTTTTACCAGAGATGGGGTTTGTTGGTAAGTAATGATATCTATGACACCAGGGGCAACTGCGGCTGCCGTTATGTCTATTTGGATAATTTTACCGCTGGCGATCGCGCTTTGAAAAATCACTCCATAAGTCAAATTCTCGATTGGCACATCGGCTGTGTAAGGTGCTTCTCCCGTAACTTTCAGCCTACCATCAACGCGATCGAGTGGTTTCCCAATAATTTTATTCATAATTTTTCTGCTACAACTGAGAGTGCGCGTACCAAAGCGCGTTTGACTAACTCAATTTTGAATTGATTGTGTGTTTGCGGTTTTGCTTCTTTGACGGCGGCTGCTGCTGCGGCTATAAAGATATCTTCGTTAATTGCTTTCCCTTTGAGAAATTCTTCAGCATCCCTTGCACGCCAAGGTTTGGGTGCTACTCCCCCAAAAGCAATACGTGCTGATTTTATCGTGTCTTGTTCTATATCTAAGGCAACAGCTACAGAAACGAGAGCAAATTCGTAAGAAGCACGATCTCTTACTTTTAAATAATGGGATTTATATGCAAAATCTGGAACTTCAATAGCAACAATTAATTCTCCAGGCTGTAATAGAGTTTCTTTTGCTGGTGTCTCACCTGGTAAGAGATAAAAATCATGAATTGAAATTCGCCGTGATTGTTCTATTCCTTGGATGCAAATCACTGCATCTAATGCCGTCAAAGCTACAGCTAAATCGGAAGGATGAACGGCAATGCAATGTTCGCTAGCTCCGAAAATGGAATGCATTCGATTGTAACCTGTAATTGCCGAACAACCCATACCGGGAGTGCGTTTATTACAAGGAAAAACCGGATCGCGAAAGTAGCCACAGCGGACTCGTTGCAGTAAATTCCCGCCTACTGTTGCCATATTTCGCAGTTGCGGTGAAGCGCTTTGTAATAAAGCTTGGCTAATTACGGGATAACATTCCTGAATTTTGGGATGAAAAGCCACATCACTCATTCGAGAAATCGCACCAATGCGGATTCCATTCGGTTGAGATTCAATATCTGCTAAGGGCAAACTATTAATATCAATTAATATATTTGCTGTTTGAACTCCATCTTTCATTAACCCCAGTAAATCTGTGCCACCGGCAATAAATGCAGCAGTTTTATCTTGCTCAACTGTGGCGATCGCTACTTCTTCTGAGGTGACTTTAGCATAACTAAATGGCTGCATCTTCTTTTTCCTCTAGCACATCTCGAATTGCCGCAATAATATTTGGATATGCTCCACAACGGCAAAGGTTTCCACTCATTTTTTCTCGAATTTCTGCTTCAGATTTTGGCGATTCTTCTAATATCATCCCTACGGCTGAGATAATTTGACCTGATGTACAGTAGCCGCATTGAAAAGCATCATGGGTAATAAAGGCTGTTTGCATAGGATGGAGTTTACCATCTTGTGCTAATCCCTCAATTGTGGTAATTTCAGCACCGATGTGCATGATTGCTAGAGTCATACAAGAGTTAATTCGCCGATTATTAACTAATACAGTACATGCACCACATTCACCGCGATCGCAAGCTTTTTTAGTGCCCATCAAACCCAGCTTTTCTCGAAGTGCATCTAGTAATGTAACACGAGGTTCTATCTTCAAGGAGTAAGATGTATTATTAACATTCAGTGATAATTTTACTTCCTCTGAACCGAATATTTTCACTTCCTGAGTAAGTGAATCTGAAGTTCTTGAAGCTAAGGAATTTTCTTCCATGTCTCATGTAGATAATAATTACATCATTTACTATACTAGCGATAAAAAGTCTGCGGTTGTTCTAGCTTTACTTCCTGATATTTAGAATCCGAGAAGATAACGACAAGAATGGATGGCAAAAGGCACCTTCTTGAAAAAATGATAGAGCGGATCTGGGAATACTAAATGCTAAGGTCTTAAAAATTCAAAAGAATTATGATTAGCAGTGTAGTCACCATTCCCGGCTATCAAGTCAGCGAAGAACTCTACAACGGTTCTAGAACCCTAGTTTATCGAGCAGTTCGAGAGACTGACCAACAGCCTGTGGTCATTAAGCTGCTGAAAAATCCTTATCCCAGCTTCATTGAGCTTTTGTCATTTCGCAATCAATACACCATTGCCAAAAATCTCAACTTACCTGGAATCATTCAAACCTACAGTTTGGAAACGTATCAGAATGGCTATGCATTGATAATGGAGGACTTTGGGGGAATTTCCCTAAAGCAATGGGGAACTGTGCCAACCCTGATGGAATTTTTACACTTAGCGATCGCCCTGTGCAATATATTAGATATTCTCATCCGTCATCGAATTATTCACAAAGATATTAAACCTGCCAATATTCTGATTAATCCAGAAACTCGCGATCTCAGACTCATTGATTTTAGTATTGCATCTCTGCTACCACGAGAAACCCAAAGCCTGAAAAGTCCCAATGTGTTGGAAGGGACACTCGGCTATTTGTCACCGGAACAAACTGGACGCATGAATCGCGGTATAGACTACCGCACTGATTTTTATTCTCTAGGCGTCACTTTTTACGAGTTACTGACGGGGCAATTACCTTTCCAATTAAACGACCCAATGGAGTTAGTGCATTGCCATATTGCCAAACTTCCACCTCTAGTACATGAAATTAATCCCGAAATTGCGCCGATACTCTCAGAAATTGTCAGCAAATTGATGGCGAAAAATGCTGAAGACCGCTATCAGAGTGCATTCGGACTGAAATTTGATTTAGAAATTTGTTTGTCTCAACTTCAGGAAACAGGCAAAATTGAAAGTTTCCCCATTGGGCAACGGGATGTTAGCGATCGCTTCATTATCCCTGAAAAACTCTATGGTCGGGAAGAGGAAGTCAAAACTTTGCTAGCAGCATTTGACCGTGTTACTAATCATCAGATGGTTACTGAGCGTAGCCGAAGTACAGAACTAATGTTAGTCGCAGGGTTTTCTGGTATTGGGAAAACAGCCATTATTAACGAAGTTCATAAGCCGATTGCCCAACAACAGGGCTATTTCATCAAAGGCAAGTTTGACCAATTTAATCGGAATATTCCTTTTTCTGCCTTTGTACAGATGTTTCGAGATTTAATGGGGCAATTGAGCCGTGAAAATGATACTCAATTATCAGCTTGGAAAACCAAAATATTAGCAGCACTGGGTGATAATGGGCAAGTCATTATTGAGGTAATTCCAGAACTAGAACAAATTATCGGTCAACAACTACCATCACCTAATTTATCTGGAACTGCGGCACAGAATCGCTTTAATTTACTCTTTCAAAATTTTATCCAAGTATTCACTACCAAGGAACATCCTCTGGTGATTTTTTTGGATGATTTGCAGTGGGCAGATTCAGCATCTTTGAAGTTAATGCAGTTGCTGGTGGATGATTCAGTAAGGGGATATTTATTATTGATTGGAGCTTACCGAAATCATGAGGTTTCTGCTGCTCATCCTTTGATGTTAGCACTAGAAGAGATTGCTAAAGCCAAAGTCACAATTAATATTATTACACTAGCACCGTTGAGTACAGCCAGCTTAAATCAACTAGTTGCCGATACCCTCAGTTGTTCGCAAGAAGATGCACAACCACTAACTCAACTGGTGTATCAAAAGACCAAAGGGAATCCATTTTTTAGTACGCAATTTCTCAAAGCACTGCATGAAGATGGGCTAATCCAGTTTGATTTCGATCGGGGAATTTGGCAGTGTGATATTCCTCAAGTGAAAGCGTTAGCTATAACGGATGATGTTGTTGAATTTATGGCATTGCAGTTGCAGAAGTTGCCAACAGCAACGCAGGATGTGTTGAAATTAGCGGCGTGCATTGGCAACGAATTTGACTTGGCAACATTGGCGATCGCGCGAGGCGCAAGCTCGACGAATATGTCCCAAATGTCAGAAGCCGAAACCGCAACAGCTATCTGGAAAGCTTTACAAGAGGGGTTAATTTTACCTCAAACTGAAATTTACAAATTCTATGTGGATCAAGAAAGTCAAATAATTGCTCAACAAGGCTCACAAGCAGTCACTTATAAGTTTTTACACGACCGTGTGCAACAAGCTGCTTATTTTTTAATTCCTGAAGATGAGAAACAAGCTACTCACTTAAAACTGGGACAACTACTATTAAAAAATATTTCTGTGAATGAACAACAAGAAAATATTTTTCAGATTGTTAGTCAATTGAACATGGGTTTGGAGTTAATTACTCAACAGACTGAACGTAATCAACTAGCTCAGTTAAATTTATTAGCGGGACGAAAAGCTAAGGCTTCCACTGCCTATACTGCTGCGGTTCAATATTTAATGCTAGGAATAAAACTGCTTGCAGCAGACAGCTGGCAAAATCAGTATGCTCTGACACTGGCACTGTATGAGGATGCCGCAGAAGCAGAATACTTAAACACCCACTTTGAACAAGCTATCAGTCTAGCAGATTTGATATTGCAGCAAACCACACATCTGTTGGACAGAATTAAGACCTATGAGCTAAAAGTTCAAATTTATATTGCTCAAGATCAGCAAGGTCAAGCTATTGAAACAGGGTTAAAAGCATTAGAGCAGTTAAAAATTCCGTTGATATTACCTGATGTAGAGAAGGAGAATTATTTAAAGCGACTACCAGAGTTGACAAGTTTAGCTAATATTCCAGAAATGAGCAATCCTGAATCTCTGGCTGCACTGCGGTTGCTGATTAGTATTACTCCTGCTGTTCATCATGTCAAACCGGAGATGTTTCCGTCAGTAGCGCTGACAATGCACCATCTTTGTCTTGAGCAGGGACATTCATCTTTGGCTGCTTTTGTCTATGGAATCTATGGCTTATTTCTGTGTGCTGTAATCAAAGATGTAGACACTGCTTATCACTCAGGTCAAATATCTATAGAGTTACTAGAGCAATACCATGCCAAAGAACTTAGCTCCAAAATTTATATGCTCTTTGGTGCTTTTATCTGTGCTTGCAAGGAGCATGGTCGAAATACACTCAAATTGTTACGAGAAGGTATGCAGTGTGGCGTAGAGGTCGGAGATATCGAATACGCTAGCTATTCAATGATGGCTGAGTGTATGCATTTATTCCTGATTGGAGAACCTCTAAATTCTGTTGAGAAAAGGCAAGCGAAATATATTGATTTACTTTTAAACTTCAAACAAAAGCATTGTCTTGATTATGCCCAGATTTGGAGGCAACTCACTTTAAACTTCTTCGGACAAACTTCTGACCACTTTCACCTGACTGGTACTGATTTTGATGAGACGGAAATGCTACTGCATTTTCATAAAACTCATAATCATCAATCACTATTTGCCATCTATGTAGCTAAAACAATTGTACTTTATAACTTTGAAAAGTATGAACAGGCTGTAACTAATGCAGAGCAAGCCACTAAGTTTGTAGATGGAGCCTTTGGCCCACTACTTGTTGCCGGACATAACTTTTATTACTCTTTGTCCTTACTTGCAGGTTATTCTGAGTGCGATAAAAGCCAACAGGAACGTTGCTTAAATCAAGTAGCTATCAACCAAAAACTCATGCGCTACTGGGCTGATAATGCTCCTGCTAATTACCAGCACAAATATGATTTAGTTGAAGCAGAAACAGCGCGGGTGATGGGAAATACACTCAAAGCAATGGAGTATTACGATCGCGCCATTGCATTAGCTAAAGAAAACGGCTACCTCAATGAAGAAGCACTTAGCAATGAATTAGCAGCCAAATTCTACCTTAAGTGGGGCAAAGAAAAGGTGGCTCAAGCCTATATTCAAGAAGCCTACTACTGCTACGCTCGTTGGGATGCCAAAGCTAAAATCGATGACTTGGAAACACGTTATCCGCAATTACTCCAATTTATTCTGCAACAAAAGCAATTCACTCTCCAGCCCTTAGAAACCCTCGCTATACCTGCCCGCACGATTCATCAACCAATGCAAACATCTAGCTCCAGTAGCACTTCTATCTCTGAAGCCTTGGATTTTGCCACCATCCTGAAAGCATCCCAGAGCCTTTCTAGCGAGATTCAGTTAGACAAATTGCTCCAATGCTTGCTTAATGCAATTATGACCAATGCTGGAGCTAGCAAATGTGTACTGATGTTGATGCAGGAGAATGACTTGCGAGTAGAAGCGATCGCTCAACTAGGACAAGAACCCAGCATTGGACTAGCACTGCCAATAGATCGGAGTTTTGATATTCCTGTCAGCCTGATTTACATTGTCAAACGCAGTCTACAATCCCTTGTCATCGCTGATGCCAGAATAGAGGCTGTTCTGGTGGCTGATTTCTACATCACGAAGCACCAGCCCAAAAGCCTACTGTGTAATCCCATCGTGCATCAGGGTAAACTGCTGGGAATTTTATATCTGGAAAATAACCTGGCTGCGGAAGCATTTACACCAGATCGATTGGAAATTGTCAAGCTCTTATCATCCCAAGCTGCCATTTCGATCGAAAACGCTAATCTCTACAATACTCTCGAACAGAAAGTTAGCGATCGCACTCAACAACTTTCCCAAGCCCTTGAAGAACTCAAAACGACTCAAGATCAACTTGTAGAATCCAAGAAAATGGCTGCTTTAGGTAGCTTGGTGGCAGGGGTTGCTCATGAAGTCAACACCCCTGTTGGTACTAGCATCACACTGGTATCAACCCTAATTGATAAAACTACCGCTCTCATCATCACAGTTGAACAGGGACAGCTGAAACGGGCAGATTTAACCAACTACCTGAACATTGCTAAAGAATGTGGAGACATTATTTTGACAAACCTTAATAGTGCCGCAGAGTTGGTGCAAAGTTTCAAACAGGTTGCTGTCGATCAAACCAACCTGGAGCAACGCACTATTAGGGTTAAACTTTATCTGGAAGAAACGCTTTTTAGTTTGGCACCAAATTTAAGAAAAACACTACATACGGTAACTATAACTGGCGATGATACTGTAACTATTAGCACTTATCCAGGAGCATTAGCACAAGTTGTTACCAATTTGGTGATGAACTCTCTCATGCACGCATATCAGCCCGAAGAAGCTGGGGAAATGCACTTTCATGTCTCACAACAAGCCGATCGAGTCATTATTCAGTACCGTGATGATGGCTGTGGTGTTCCTGAAGAGTATCACAGCCGCATTTTTGAACCCTTTTTCACCACAGCAAGGCATCGCGGTGGAACAGGATTAGGATTGCATATTGTCTACAATCTAGTCACCCAAAAATTGCGGGGAAGAATCAATGTGCAAAGCGAAGTGGGTAAGGGAACTCTATTTATAGTAACCCTTCCACTTGAGCCACAGGTTACTCCATGAACGCCAGAATTAGGGATGATCGAGTATGTCCAGCGAAAATCAAAGGGTTTCCAACTCAGAAACTGATGCTTTTTTTGTCTTTGCAGACAACGATGATACGTTTATCTTTGCAGATGACAATGGCGGACAAGCAAGCAATGATAGCGGTTCCCAAGCGGTTCTAAACTCTCCACCAGCACCTATAGCAGTTTGGAAAGTCTTGATCGTGGATGACGATGTATTAGTCCATCGAGCCACAGTTCTGGCACTCGAAGATTGCACTTTTGAAAGCAAACCTCTAACGTTTCTTCATGCCCACTCTGCTACAGAAGCAAAGTACTTAATCCAAACGCATCCAGATACGGCGTTAATTTTGCTGGATGTCGTTATGGAAACAGATGATGCTGGATTGCAAGTAGTTCAGTATATTCGAGCAGAATTGCACAATCACAAAGTACGAATTATATTACGTACAGGTCAACCTGGAGAAGCGCCGGAAGCCTCGGTGATTCTGGATTACGATATTAACGACTATCGGCTTAAAACAGAACTGACACGGCAAAAGCTAATTACAGTGGTGATTTCTTCCCTTCGTTCCTACGGTAATATCCTCAAAATAGAGAACCAAAATTCTGAACTTACCCTCGCCCTAGACCATCTTCAACAAACTCAAGCTCAACTAATTCAAGCAGAAAAAATGTCGTCTTTGGGACAAATGGTTGCAGGCGTTGCCCATGAAATTAACAATCCGACAAACTTCATTTATGGCAACCTGTTTCACACAGAAACTTATGTGCAGGCTCTATTAAAACTCATCAAAACTTATCAAGAACATTATCCCACTCCAGTGGAGGCGATCCAAACTATAACAGAGTCTATTGATTTACCGTTTTTGATGGAGGATTTACCTAAACTATTTGACTCAATGCAAGCTGGAACTGAGCGTATTAAACATATTGTTGAATCACTGCGTAACTTCTCCCGCTTAGATGAAGCGGGAATTAAACCAGTAGATATTCACTCCGGCATTGAAAGCACTCTGTTAATTTTACAACACCGACTCCAAGCTAATGATAAGCATCCAGAGATCGCGGTGATTAAGGAATATGGTCAACTGCCTTTGGTTAACTGCTATGTCGGTGCCCTCAATCAGGTATTTATGAATATCTTGAGTAATGCAATTGATACTTTGGAAATGGGGGCTGGCGACTGGGGAATAACAAGTGAAACATCTTCCCTCCCGACAATTCACATTCGCACCGAAATTCAGGATGCTGATAGAGTCCTGATTCGCATCACTGACAATGGTCTAGGCATGAGTGAACCAATACTTAAGAGAATATTTAATCCTTTTTTTACCACTAAGCCTGTGGGCAGTGGTACAGGTTTGGGATTATCGATTAGCTACTCGATTGTAGTAGAACAGCATGGAGGTAATTTAACCTGCTCTTCTGCGCCAGGCAAAGGTACAGAGTTTGTCATCGATATTTTTATTTAAAGTTGGTTTTTGTTACTACCAGCAATCGCAAAACTGATGACAATCCATTAGAATACAAATTCAGGGTTGATTCTTAAGGAAGATTGACTAAAAAACTACTTAGGAGTCAAAGTAATGACTGTGGATCTAGCTGAAAGATAAACTTGCTTTCAGATATGGAAAAAGCGTATGTATTCGTAAGAATATTCTGAATTCTGACTTAATAATATGAACGCAAATTTCACTCAGAAATTCTCCCAACCCATAGTAGAGAAAGTTGCTATTGTCGGTGCTGGTCCTGGCGGTTTAGCTGCTGCGATCGCACTGAGAAGCCAAGGGATAGAGGTTCAAGTATACGAAAAAGCCCAAGAATTTCGTCCGGCGGGAACTGGACTAGGGCTAGCTCCCAATGGCTTGTATTCTCTAGATGCGATCGCGCCGGGAATTGTCGAAACCCTTAAAAGTTCAGGATGCGAAGTTCACCACACGATTTTAAAGAATATTCAGGGAGAGACAATCCGAACTAACGCAACTAAATATTTAGAGGAATACGGACAACCGTTATTAACTATTTGGTGGTATCGTCTACAGCAAGTCTTAGCATCGAGATTGCCGTCTGACATCATTCACCTCAATCATCGCTGCATCGGCTTTGAGCAAGATGCAAACGGTGTGGAAATTCATTTTGATGGCAAAAAATCGGTAAATGCAGATTTGCTGATTGGGGCTGATGGCGTTAACTCTGTCATCAGAGAAACTTTATTTGGCGAGGGTAAGCCTAATTATATCGGTAGTATGTGTTGGCGTGCCGTCATTAAGTATCGCCACGAGCTATTTAATGACTATGAACTAGTTTTTGTCAAAGGCAATCAACAGTTTATGTACCTTCTAAATGTGGGCGGCGGCTATACCAGTTGGATTAGTCGGAAGTTCTCACCTGAGTACTCCCTTTCGCACAGCGCTGATGAAGTGAAGTCTCGTATTCTCCATGAATTAGCCGACTGGGATGAATCCTTTCGGGTGGTGGTAGAAGCGACACCAGCCGAGGAAATTTGGGAAGGGCCGATTTGCGATCGCCCACCGTTAACTCAATGGAGTCAAGGCAGAGTCACTCTCTTAGGCGATGCCGCTCATCCAATGGCACCTGCAATGGGACAAGGAGCCAATACCACTTTTGAAGATGCATACCAACTACGAGAGTGTTTTTCTAATTCAGCTAATCTGCAAGAAGCTCTGACTAGCTACGAACAGTGTCGCATCGAGCGGACAAAACTCATTCAAGCTCGTAGTGCTTTGGGTGAAATGCGGTACTACGATATTAACACCGTGGCATCTAACGGGCAGACGCAAGAGCGGCAAATGAGTATGAATGATGATTTTCACAAATGGGTGTACGACTTTAAGCCATCTGTAAAAAGTTAAATTCTATTGTGTTATTAGCAATACTCCGAACAATTTTGAGTTGAGGGAATCGACAAGAAAGCTATCGAACCATCAAGGTGCTGATTAGAAAAAACATTTCCGCAAACCGCGCCCCCTGCGTTCGCCCTAGTCTTTAGCCGGACACTATATGAGACACCATGCATTTCTGGAAAAGACATTGTGGCATGTGTAGTAAGAAAGCAAGTATCACTTGATGCTCAATTTAGCTCAAGGGGGTCTAATGATCGATCGCTTTTTGAATCTAATTTTTATCGATTCCTTCGCTGTAGTAATTAACCTGACATTTGGTACATTACTTCGCACTAAAATCTGCAATTATTCATGGGATGGAGTTGTAAATGATGAGCTTTCAACACCAGAAAGTAGCGCTAGTTCTTCTAAATCTCCACCACCCTTAGAAGAGGTACAAACCACTCATCTTCCATGAAGCCTGCCTGCTGTAGCGATTCTCATTTGAATTAAATAAGGCTTGATTAGGGGCGTACATCTGTGCGCCTCTCTGAGAATGTATGTTTATTTGTGGTTAATTATATTGATTGTCACAAGCAATAACTAGAATTTTAACGGGAATACGGTAAAATCCAGAAGAACTTTTATTCTTACCAACGCGGGTTAAGGATGGAAGTAATATGATTACGTTTTTGGCTGGAGGTGATGTTGCTCTTTGTGTGAGGCTATTGTTTCTATGTCATACATGTGGGCTGGGCAACTCTAATTTTGAATGTGGTTGCAATGGCTTTAGGTTTTGCGATCGCTACTTTAACCCGCTTAGGAGAAAAAAGCGTTACGGCAATTACCATAGAAGTAGGAATTCAAAATGGGACTCTAGCGATCGCTTCTACACCTACGCTGCTGAATAGTCCTACAATGGCTATTCCTGGGGCAATTTATGGTCTGCTAATGTTTGTGACTGGTGCTGGATTTGCTTGGTGGTCTAGTCGTCGCCAAGGGTTGTTGAAAGCATAAAATTACTTTCCCTTATGGGTTACAAGTATTTGTAGAAATTAAATTATCCAATCTTGTTACGTTGATGTTTCTAGACTCTTCTGCTAAACCAATTGATGACAATCTCAAAAATGTTGTAGACGAAATTGAAGCGCAAAGTTCTAGTTTATCAGTTTTAGCAGCGCGTCAATTCCGTTATAGTTTGCGTCAGACTGCGGTAGAAGTGAGCATTAAAGAACCCCGCCAATTTAACGTACTCGAAGAATTTATCATCCGTGCTGCTATTGAATTTCAACCTCCGCCAACAGAGGATGAATTAGCTTCTGTACTTGGGCTTGATTCTGTATTTATTAAAACTACTACTACAACTCTTCGTTCCTTACAAACTCTATCACCAACATCGCCACTAACAGTTACTCCAGAAGGGCGCTCATTTTATGAAAAAGGGTCGGTACCACAGCCACCATATCCTATACAAATTTATGCTATTACAGACCCTTTAAGCGACAAGATAACCTTTCAATCTGAATCCTTAAATGAGACAGTAATAAATTTGCCTGATTTGGCAGACTTTATAACTATTGATAATACAATTGCCGATATTGCTTCCTTACCGCTTGAGGAAATCCAAAAAAGTATTCAAGCTTCAGGTTTAGCACTTCATGTTCCAGAAGAGAGAAAAATTGTCACTTCCTCCAAGGTAATAGCTTCAACTCAAAAAATTTGGAAAAAGATATCGTTTTTCGTTATCTTTGATGCTATTGAGAATAAATTGAGTATCCAAATAAGAAATGGAAAGCAAATTTTAGAGTCAGCATCAAATTGGTTAGAATTTTTACACGCTGAAGGTAAAATTTCTTTGCAAACATTATGTAAATTGTCAAACGAAACCCTCAATTGTGAACGTGAAACCAAGAAAAATACTGAAATAGAAGCTAGACTCGAAAATATTCGCACAAAGGCGATAAAAACTACTACAAAATCTGATAAAAAATCAGTAGTAGGTGAAGCAATTCAGTTACAAAATGGACAAATTAGCCAAGCTTTTTTAGAAATTTTAAATTCGGCTAAAAGCCAAGTTTTGATTTATTCTCCTCGCGTGAATCAAGCAGTTGTTAATGAAAAATTTCTGACTTTATTACAGAAATTAGCTAATCGCGGAGTATGGATTTTAATTGGATATGGAATTGCGCGGCGACAAGAAGATGAAGAGAAACCAATTCCACCAGAAGTAGAAAAAAAACTTCGAGGGATAAAAACACCTGATGGTTTACCATCCGTACTGATTTTTTGGTTGGGAGATTCCCATGTCAAAGAAGTAATAGTTGATCGAGAAATCTATCTTTGCGGATCTCATAACTGGCTATCTTATTGCGGGAATTACCTACCACTAGGCGAGTCAGTTTATAAAGTAACAATTCCCCTTCAAGTCCAGGAAGCTTATGAATTTCTCGCTAATCGCTTCCAAAATCACGCTCAAAAATTATGGCAAAATTCTCTAGAAAACCGCGATTCTAAACTTGCAATAGAGTCTTTATGTGTATGGGGTGCGTTAGGTATGGAAGATATTGCACTCAAAGAGATACAGAAAAATAATTGGTTTGAACTTTTGCCTGTATGGTTGAATGTAGCACTACAGGGATTAAAGTCAAAAAACTTATCAAGTGATTCAGCAATTTTTCAAACTGCACTTTCGTTGCTGAGTCAAGTTTCTGTCGAAGAAGCTTTTATTGAGTTATTGGAACAGGGATGGCGGAAAGTTATCAGCGCGATCGCAATTAACAATCCCGAAACTGCTTTAAACTTACTTAGTGATGAAGTATGGGCACAGTTTATACGTCTCAAGATTGTTCAAGAGAGTGATTCACCCAATGATTTTATTTTGTACCGTACCTAACATACACTAGGATATTTTTCATACTCCAAGAGTAATAATTTATCAGAAGACAGCCCAGAAATATACCGAGCTTGCATTTCGCGGGGATTGGCAATTAAATGATTCTTAACCTTTGATTGACTTAAAGATAGATCCAGAGATTCGTCTTGTTCGATACAATTTATAAGTAGAGAGAGCCGAGGAGAACAAGGTGGTCTTATTAAAAGGCTTTGAGATTGAGATGTATACTGGCACGCCTCAAGGTGAAATCGTCGGTCTCTCCGACAAAATTGTTGCGGCTTTGGATGGGTTTATGCGCGAACCAGATAGCCGCAACGTCGAGTACATAACTCAACCATCCCATAATTACGAAAATTTATTGTGTGCTTTGTTGCGTCCTCGGCGGGAGTTGCGAAACTACCTCAATCGTTTGGGCGATTACACCTTAATACCAGGCAGTACTTTATCTTTAGGTGGGGGCGATCGCTTTCTACGTTCCGATCCAGCAAACCCCTATCATGATTACATTGAGAACACCTACGGTACGAAAGTAGTCACTGCTAGCGTACACATAAATATCGGCATCAGCGACCCAGAAGTATTAATGCGGGCGTGTCGGGTAATCCGTATGGAAGCGCCCCTATTTCTCGCCCTCAGCGCCTCATCTCCCTTCTTGGATGGCAAAACTACTGGCTATCACTCTACCCGTTGGGGCGTCTTTCCACAAACGCCTAGCCATGTCCCCTTATTTGCCAGCCACGCCGATCATATCCAGTGGGTAGAAGATCAACTCGTTGCCGGAACCATGCAGAATGTGCGGCACTTGTGGGCATCGGTGCGACCAAATGGCGATCGCCGTCCTTACGACTTGAATCGTCTAGAACTGCGAATTTGCGATTTAGTTACAGATCCCATTGCCTTACTGGCGATTACTGCCTTATTAGAAGCGCGTTTGTTGCAAATAATCGAAAATCCCAGCATCGATCCGTTAACCCAAAGTACTTTCTCTGCTGAAGAACTTGTCACCCTCACTGCTGACAACGAAGCTGCTGCTGCTGCTGGTAGTCTTGATGCTCAGTTGAGGCATTGGCAAGATGGTAGAAATATCTTAGCCAGAGATTGGATTGCTCAAATGTACCAAGATGTTTGGGCGATCGCCAAGCAACAAGGTTTTAGCTGTTTCCTTTCCCCTTTGCACAAAATCCTCCGCGAAGGCAATGAAGCTCAACAGTGGTTGCAATTACACGCAGTCGGTTTTGACACCCACCGCGTCATCAGTCAAGCTATTATCGCCACCCAAGAGCGCGAAATCGAACTCGAAGATAAATTATGTTCGTCACTGCTGGCTTAACTTAAGAGACATTGGGCATTGGGCATGGGGCTTGGGCATAGAAAATAGAAAAGAGAGGGGGAAGACAAGGAAGGAAGAGACTAATTCAATAATTTCTCTTTATCCCCCTCATGTCCCCAGTCCCGTCTTCATACAAATGGTATATTTTATTGCGGGCACTACCAGCCCTAAAATACACAATTACTTACTTCTTCTACACAAAACTTAATATTTACCGATTTTAGCCAAATATCCTCTCAGGCATTGCTCTGGGATGGTTTGTACTTCGTTTTAAAAATCTAATCGATAGATGATGCTTGATTATTATTAACAAAACCTATGAATAGCCTCTACCTTTTGGTAGATTTAACATTGACAATAAATTGTTTTATACAAGACGTAAGTTGTACGGATAATGCCTCAGGTAGTTTTAGTTAACCCGCAGATACCTCCTAATACAGGTAATATTGCCCGTACTTGTGCAGCTACGGGTACAGAGTTGCATTTGGTGGGGCCTTTGGGATTTGAAATTAGCGATCGCTACCTCAAAAGAGCCGGCTTAGATTACTGGCCTTATGTCAAACTACACTATCACGAATCCCTCGAAGCCTTTAAAACCATACATCAGAGGCGTGGCGGCAGATGTTTGGGTTATACGGTTAATGGAAATTGTAATTATGTAAGCTTTCAGTTTCAACCTGATGATTGGCTACTGTTTGGTAGTGAAACCACGGGCTTACCAGCAGAAATTCTGTCAGATTGCGATGCTACCCTCTATATTCCCATGAGCCAACCGGGGGTTCGCAGCTTGAATCTGTCTGTGAGTGTAGCAATAGGTTTATTTGAAACCCGTCGTCAGTTAGGCTATTTACAATAGTTGCTTACATTCCTGCTTATAAGTGTATTTACTTATGAGCTTTCCAGAAACCTATTAGACGATTTATTTGTGAGGGCAAAAATTTTCTTGGTGACAGCAAGAATATGTAAAACAATATACCAAAAATTGGCTTTATTCGCAAAATGTAGTGGAAGATACTTACAACTATAGTAAGGTTATTATAAGAAATTTGTATATGAAACTTGGGATATTGCCAAATTTGAATGATAGATTTTGATGAATTTAAAACATCCTAAACTAGGAACGAAATTGCTAAAATCCAATCATGTATTACATTTGAGCTATTTTTGCTCAATCAAGGACAGAAATCAGCCCAAAAGTAGCCGATAGTTAATACGGTTGTTTTTTAGGGAATAATCAACGTAAAGTCTCGTGTTGAGAAGACGGATGGGGTAGAAATATCTTGAAGATATCTACAGCAGGGGGCATAACTTTTCCAGAAGTCGCCGCAATTTAATTTTCAGCAGCGACTTGGACTTGGCAAATAAGTTTGTCCAGTCCCCGCAATTGACGCAAGACAAGGGCGGATAATGGTAAAGAGTAAAATCAATCGTCCTAAGTGGTGTTAGGAGTGGTTCGGACAAGTAAACACAGCAAAATTTAAGTTTTGCAAACAGATGTGAACTTGTCTAAATCAGAGAAGCAGGTTAATCTTGCGTAAGCATCTCTGGTGAATGTGATCTCGATCTATCATTTGTTGCGATCTAAATCATTGACTAGTATCCAACTGAAAAATCGAGGTTAGTTAAGCGCTAGTGATCGTAAGGAGGTCGTCTTTGAAACGAGCATTGAAAAAGAGAGTAAAAGCTGTGTTGAACAATACCCCTAGCAGCGATGATGCCCCGGTAGAACTGCTAAATGTAATGAATCCAAAAGTTAAGAGCCGGGTGCGGACAAAAGCGGCGATGATTGGCTTGGCAATCTCTATGGGAGCAACCAGCCTTTTGGTGACTCGACAAAGCGATCAAGCCCAAGCAGCGGTGCCAGTAGGCAGCCAAAAGGCTACCTCAGCGATTCCTGCTGTTCCTGACACCGAGGTGAAATTCGCCTCCACAAAGCTGGAGTCCCAAGCAGTCTCATCAGCGAGCGTGCCGGAAAATCCTGTAATCGTGGAACCAACGGCAGTATCACAAGTGCCTGGGCTTGAAGCTAAATGGCAAGTCGCGGCAAGTGGAATATCTTTGCAAGTTCCTGCATCAAACACGTTTTCTCAAACAACAGCAGGTTATAAAAATTCCACTTACCTGAAGCCCAAAATGGCACAGGGATTGAACAATACCTTAGCCGAAACTAGTTTTCCAACAGTCAATAAGCTGTCTGACTATAGTGCTGATGGTGTTGATAGTACAAATACATCACTAACTGCCCAGCCACAAACAGTGGCAACGTCAACCGCAGGCAACAGTGAAATAAATGCACAACTTAAGGCGCAACAAGAGTTCGCACTAAATCGCTTACAAGAAAAATCGAACCGTTTAAGAAAGAGTCTGGCGCAGTTGCAGTCTGGAGAAACCAAAAATTTATCACAAGCTGATATAGAATTGGCGCAGCCGACAACTGTGGTTGAGAAGACTGCATTAGCAGTCCAGTCAGACACTTCTAGCGATGCAAACCAAGCGAACCTGATATCGAGGTTAAAACAGAAGACACAGACAAGTGCATCTGTACCAGCGGCGCCAATAGTGATTGCCTCCTCGACACATACCGCTTATGAAGTTAAACCTGGAGATACACTAGCAGCGATCGCCAGCAGATACAATACTTCAGTATCAGAACTAGTTAAAGCAAATAACCTCAATAATCCCAATGAACTGCGAATTAGTCAAAAACTAGTTATTCCTGCTGTTCAAACTCCTGCTGTTCAAATTCCTGCTGTTCAAACTCCTGCTGTTCAAACTCCTGCTGTTCAAATTCCTGCTGTTCAAATTCCTGCTGTTCAAGTTGAGGCAACTGTAGCGAGTCAGCCCACTTTTGTAGAGTCTAGCAAAACTCCAAAGGTAGCTACCTCCCCTTTGAATATCGGCAATGCTAACTCATATCTACCTAGTTCACCATCGCCAACTATTGCCGACAACAGTAGCGTTGCCGTCCCTACACCGGTAACTGTACAGATTCAGGCAAATAGTGCGACCGAATTAGAAACTGCCCCCCTGCCTACAGCTAAATCTTATGGCGTCGGTGGTGACATTCCAGTGCCACAAGCTTTTGCCGAAATGCAACAGCCTAAGACACCAGCAAATAGGGTAGCAAGGGTAAACAATAACAATAATGACCGTTTGCGGGGCTTACAAGCGGAAATCCAGAGGTTACAGCAGAAATATCGCGCTCAACAGTCTGGTAATTTAGTTGTGCCAGCAGCAGCGATCGAAGCAAATAATGCTGCTATGCTCACTCCTATTTCTACGCCCAATAATTTCAGTGTACCTAACCCTGCATCTAGACCAAATAGTGTAGCAATACCAATTCCAGTTCCGACACCGATTCAGGCTAACTATAGCGTTCAGCCAATTAAGTCCCAATTCCGTACTACTGTACGCCCTACCGAAGCAGTAAACCCAGAATTCTTGCCTAATCTAGGTTCTGCTAGCCAGTGGACTCCCTCTCGTACTCAATCTGCCACAAGAGTTGCAACACCTTCTGGAAGAGTAAATGCCTCTGACTCCTTAGGAAAGATGCGAGGAACTACAGTTTCTCCACAGGTATTACCGCCTTTGGCAGCAGTGGATCAATATCTTCCCAGACCCATTGACGAACTTACACCTCCTCCATCTTCCTCAACCTTAGCTTACACCTGGCCAGCAAAGGGCACCCTTACTTCTGGCTACGGCTGGCGCTGGGGTAGAATGCACAAAGGAATTGACGTTGCTAACTCTACTGGCACGCCAGTTGTCGCTTCTGCTGAGGGGACGATACTAAAAGCTGGCTGGAACAATGGTGGCTACGGCAACCTCGTCGAAATCCGCCATCCTGATGGCAGCACTACTCGCTATGCTCATAACAGCAAGATTCTGGTGCAACCTGGTCAGGCAGTACATCAGGGAGAAACAATTGCTTTAATGGGTACCACTGGTCACAGTACTGGCCCACACACCCACTTTGAAATCCATCCATCAGGCAAGGGTGCTGTTAACCCAATAGCTATGTTACCGGAACGCCTATAATTCTTGGCTGTCTGTAACTAAATTATTACCTTGTTAGTTGAGGGAGCTTCCCTCCCTCTTCTACTTTCTATTGACTCAATAGGGATGGAACTTATAACAAAATTGCAAAAGGGGCTAGTATTATGCAATTTTGTATGCTATCATAGTTGATGATTTGGAAAGACATGGCTCAGTAGCTCAGTTGGTTAGAGCACGGGACTCATAAGCCTGGGGTCGTTGGTTCAACTCCGACCTGAGCCACTTTAAAAGTACTATATTATAAGGGTTTCATCTTCTAGTAATGTACATTCACAAATTAGATGTCGCCATTCACAAATTAATGTCGTTTTTCATACATTAATGTCGCTCTTTCACTAATTGGTGTCGTAGCTCATTTGAGATAACCGTTCACAAACTAATGTCGCAATATTAGTGACTTATCGACTTTGTGCGGTGACAGGTCAACATCAGATTTACCAAATAGAAGACCATAAGCTTAAGTTAAACTTAAGCTCTAAAAACTTTTACTCTACCTTACTTAAACAGAGAACTTTTGTTCTTTATAGTTAAGCAGGACGGAGTTGAACCCTTTCAACCCATACCCATATCTCGTAATCTTTATATTTTCACCAGCCCTGCACTGGAAGAATTTATATAACTTGTCCTTTCTTGCTCATCGTTAGGTATTACATCTTCAATCCATTTTTGCCGGAAAGGTAATTGTAACTTACCATCGCCCTTGGGGTCGATATAGAAAATTTTCTTTCAACCCGCTTGACACGGGAAGGGTCATTGTAATTGGCGATAGCACTTTCATGCCCATTGATGCTTTCAACCCGCTTGACACGGGAAGGGTCATTCTAACGAGGTTTCGACTAATAATCAATTAGCCATCTTCACTTTCAACCCGCTCAACACGGGAAGGGTCATTGTAACTTAACCAAGCTTGCGTATAGCTTCTATGTATTGCTCTTTCAACCCGCTCAACACGGGAAGGGTCATTGTAACCTGGCCGGCGCTCTCTTTTGTACACGGGAGACTATCTTTCAACCCGCTCAACACGGGAAGGGTCATTGTAACTACGGCAATTTCTTTCTCTCGCGATTCTGCCAATGCTTTCAACCCGCTCAACACGGGAAGGGTCATTGTAACCCCTTCCTGTATAGAATCCTTGTTTTGTGAAGGATTCCAGAGTTGATAGCGCGGATCTTTATTCCATGCTTCTTCAACTACCGTTTGAATGGGCAACTTGTATGCCATTAAACGCTAAAACTCTTCCACAGCAAGCAAGCGCGAATCGATTGAAAAATTTTAATCTCTTCTAGTGCCTGGAAACAAGGATTGGTATGGGTTCCCCCTTGATCGGAGGTGATTTAGCAGCCACTACAGCAGTATATCCGCGCCCTTATTGCTGGGAGCGCACCTTATTCCTGTCCGAAGACAGCAGCATCAGGGTTAGTAGCTACCTAGGGTCAGAAAGCAAGACTATCTTCCAATAGTCAAACTACCCCATATTTTTCACAGATCAGCGGTTACAAAGAACATGAACTGCGGCGCTATTACTTATTTTATTGTCAAGGTTCAGTATATTCGCTCAATCTAAAGATTAAGATTTATTTTGACGAAAATGGTAAGCAGCGATCGCTAAATCTCGCGCCTTTTCTTGAGGACTATCTCGAATAGGTTGTGGGCCTTGTTCTATAGGAATGTTTGCCTTAGCTGCTTGGCTCTGAATACACTCAATCAGTCTGTTGTAGCTCCAACGATGAATACTCTGGCGGTACTGTTTAGCATACTGTCGCTGGCCTTCTTTGTAATTAGGACATCTTTTCACTGCCCTAGCTTCTATTTCACTTTGTATGCCCTCACGTACATTTTTCATTGTAGGTAGAACAATGCTGCCAGCTTGGTAAGTTTTAGCTAACGTGATAATTGCTTGTGCTAGTAAGTTATCAATGTGCTTTCCTAACTCCAATTCTGACAACTCAATTTGTGTGTTGCTTTTTTGAGCTTTGTGGCGTTCATGAGAACTACGTTGCTGCTGCTGTCGCTGGCGGTTCAGTAGCTTGTAATTATCACCAAGTAGCTGTTTAACACTACGATATGCAAGAACTTTATTTGTGGGACAGTCAACAATAGCTATTGTTGCAGGCTTTTCTAGACCCAAACTCACGCCAATGAGAATTGATGTTTTACCCTGATATAAATTTTGATTAGGACGTGGGTAGGCGGTGTCGATTTTAGTGAGTGTTGAGTTAAGGCGTTTAACATAGATTTGCTGATTTTTATTTAAGCTTTCTTTTTTTTCGATGTCCGCCAGTTTTTGAGTAATTTCGTCTACTTTTTCTTGCCTAAACTCCTGAGTCCCTTCAATCGTCCACAGGCGAGTATCAACGCTGCAATAAAGAGTTAAACGATGAATCTTCCAGGGAAGGTCATTACCTTTATTGTGTTGCCATGCTAAACGTCCTGAACGTAAAGTAAACAGAGAAGATGAATACTGATCTTTGTTGTTGCGCTTAATGCTTTGATCTTCTAAAAATCTTTGAAACCAATAAATTTGTTTATTATCGCAGTAAACTTCAAAGATATAATTATTGAATTCTTTACCTGAGAAGCTAACACAAATACGACCTTTTTGATTTTTTGACCAAATAAGGTCTTCGTTGCTTGTAAATTGAACTGGAAATGGTATTGAACTAGGATTTTGTAATAGATGCTTCTGCCAAATTTTAAATTGATTTTCGCTTTCGGGAACATTGGTAGTTGCTACTAAAAGGTTTTGTAGCCACTCTTGTCCTGTTAAATCACGACCACTAGGTATCCTCGATTTCAGTTGTTCTTTAAGACGTTCAATCTCTTTCAATTTCTTACTACGACGTAGAGCATACCGATTAGGGTCTTCCTCTTCTTCGCTAACCTGACAATTATTTTTCAATATGTAAGCGATAGCACACCGATTAAGAGGAATCTTTGCTCGATCGTAAGCCTTAAATAAAATGTCAAATAGTGTGTAATTATTGTTTTTGCTTTTTTTACGCTTATTTTCATTTGTAATATTTTGCTTATGAATTTCTTCAACCTTAGCAATATAGCGCGGCAAAATTTTAATAGCTTTAGCGCGAATAATCTTTAAACTAAAGTTACTCTCTTGTTCTAGTTCTACATCACTTTTGAGCATATTGAGCCAATGCTCTTTTTTATCGATTTTTTGTTGTCGTTCTTTCTGTAATGCTAACCAAGACTTGTAAATATACTCAACTACTTCAATAGCTGATTTGTAAAAACGCTTGGGTTGGTTAACAAAACATTCTTGAGTACTGAGTGAGTCACACAGTGGTTTGATTACTCCATCTGGTAGTTTGCCCTTCTTCAACCACTGTTCCATATCAGGATGTATTCTTACCTGTTTAAGTAGTTCATTAATCAAAGGTGTATTCTTCTCCGCCATCAATTGCCACAGATGGAGGCGGGTCTTTTCGCTGGCTACTAATCGACATTGAATCGTGATCAGGCTCATAGCAGTTTTTGTTTTCTAAACTTTATAAAATACACCAACATTCTAAAAATAAGATTTATAGTGTGCAATATTACATTTATTGTGTGTAGATTTATGATTGATAGTACCTCACTATTAGGCTGTGAGGGAAAATAACATCAACATTGAATATCGTTTTGGAAAGGCGATAAGACGAAGAAGGCGAGAGCTAGATTACTCTCAAGAAGAACTGGCTGAAAAAGCTGGACTTCACCGTAATTACATCTCAAGTATTGAGACGGGAACCCGTAATCCTTCTCTCAAAAATATTGAAAAGCTTGCAAAAGCACTGAACATCTCCATTTCTGCTCTTTTTATCAACTACGGTATTGAGGTAGAGCATAAATCAGAAAAAGATACTGAGTGTTAGTTTATAGTGTTTTAGTACACACGGATATAAATTTGTCCTTCCAGTACTACAAAAAATACAAACACGCCAAAAATTAAGAAAGAGACGTGGCTAACCTCACGTCTCCAGGTGATAGGAGAAAAACCATTAAGCGGCTACATCCGCTACCAGTAGCCCGTTGACAGCAATGATCAAAAGTTGCGCTGAAGCAGAGCTATCACAGCAATGTCTTTTATCGCTATTGCAGGGTTGTGTTACCCATTTACCCTCAAGATTCTGATAAAAAGTTCCAAGCAGATGGGAACCATTCCAAACTCGATACAGTTCTCCAAAATCGTCTGGCACTGAGTCGATTTCAATTTCTGGTGCTACTACGTCAGCTAATTCGTCAACCTATTCCTCAAACTCTGATTCTACGGAGGCTTTGTTGTCAAACTCTTCTTGTGTAATCATTTAAGTAACCTCATTGATGGGGTTTTACAAAAGGCGATCGCAATCTTTGGACGGAGGGCGATCGCCTTTGTCTTGTTACTATATTGTAATTACTTGTTATTACTAAAGCAAGAGCGTTACTACAAAATTTTCAAAATTCGCCACAATTAGGGTAAATAGAGTTATTACAGATTGAAAGTTTTCAGCAGAAAGTAGTATGGCAAAGCGGCAGACAACAAAATTGAGCAATCAGATTATTGTCAGAATGGATGATGAGACAAAGGAAGCTTTTATGAATAAAGCTAAGGCTGAAGGCAAGACAGCCTCAGAATTGATCATGGGATGGATTCGTTCTTACATGGCTGAAGAACTCCAAGGAACTCCAGACTTAGCCAAAATGCAAGCGGACTTGGAAAATCTAAAACAACAAGTTGCTGCACTGCAAAATGAATACTTGGGAAAATTAGCAGCCTGAGAGAAGAGAACGATTCTCTCAGGCTATGGATAGATCAAATTATCAGTTCTGCCCCTAAGAACCCAAAAAACCCGTCAGATACCTGACGGGTTTAGTTTTGTTAAGGAGATTAACTATGGGAAGTTATATAGTTACTACACGTAATTAATAAGTAGTAACTAAAATTATGACTGCGATCGCACTCAAATCCGTTAACCCACAAGATTTTCCCTTACTTCTTTGGGTGTGACGTAATGCTTTACCTCATTACTATCTAACAAGTTTATGTATCTCAACTTCATTCTTGTTCAAATTCCTGATTACTAAATTTGAGAACCCGACAATTCTCGCTGACTGTGCGAATCACGTTCTCTGGTACTCCTTCAGGGACAGTGACCTGAAGTTCTAAGGTAATTTCTACTTCAGCATCTACTAAACTACTGAGGTGTTGAATAACCTCGTCTGCTATCTGTCCTATGTCACGTCTTAGCCGCAATGCGTCCAATTTGACTGAACCATAAAAGCGTTTTGGTGGAACTATGACAGTTACTTGGCTATCAGAGGAGCCATTTTCTGTTATTACAGTGTCAATAGTTTTTTCTTTTTCAGTCTTATAGCTTCCTGTTTTTTCTTTAACTGATGGTGGAGTTACAGCTTTAGCAGCAGCATCTGCATCAAACTGGCGTTGCGCTATTTCTGGCTTAACTATCAGATTTTGACTGCTAAGGGTTACGGTAATGTGTTCAGCTGCTTTCAAACCAAGATAACGTCCTTTGGATTCATCCCAGCCTGTGGCATAAGCAAAGTTTTCATTCCACAGTAACGCTGCAACTCCTTCTGCGATCGCTTGTAATAGCACCTGTTGATTTTTGATGCGTGGCAGGTAAAGGTAGTACGCTAAGTACTCCCATAACTTCTTAAGGTCGAGGTGGTTTACATCGCGCCAGAGATAAGGATCGAGGGCTTCTAGGCGGAGGCGGCTGGCGGCATAGTTAGCAATCAAATGTTCTTCATGAACTGCTTTGCGACTTGCTTGCAGAATAGGAGAGTCTTGCTTTTGCAATCGAATTTCTTGCCATTCAATCTCTCCTTGGGGGTCGGGTTGCATCGGCACTAACAGCCAGATGTAAGCTTCTTGAATTAAACTTTTTACATCTTTGTCGGTTTGCTGTTGTTTAGTCGTCGCCTGATTGCTTTGAAAAACATCCAAGTTTAAGGCTTCTTTATCTCGAATAATCGAATTCCAGGCGAGGTATTGGCAAACAGATTGTTCTAATAGCTCCAGTTTTGCCTTGTCTGGTGCTAGGAACAGCAACATATTTTTGCAGTACCGAGGACTGGCTCCCTTTTGGTTTAATATTTCTTCGGCTCTGGTGCGGGCTTGGGTTTCGCTTTCCTTATTTTTATGGGGATGTTGTGGCCCCATGACAACCAGCCTTACGGCCATTTCATCAGGAACATCTGCGGAGGAGTCGGGAGCGATATGTACTCCAGCAAATTCACCGCGCTGTTTATCAGCCTTTAATCGGAGAATAATTTCATCCCAAACTTTATCCTGATCCTGTTGGATTTGCTCGGCTCGGTCTTGGGCAAGTCTGGTGACACTAGGCTGAGTTGAGAACCAGTAACGAGTGTTATCGACATAAAGATGTGTGGACTGGTCGGTAAGTCGGCGCAAAGCGTCGCCAAAAGTTGCTGCACTTTCCCCTGGTTGAACACACCCTAACTTGATCCGATGATCTTCTACACCGCGATTGGCTGCTCTCAAAGTAGGAGCAGAACCAAGGTAAATTGTCCGGGCAACGCGGCGACAGGCAGAGTAACGTCCTAAGTTCGGGTTTTGGCGATCGCACGCTAATGGTAGAGAATTATATCCATCTACATCTTTTTCAATCACTGGCACCCAGTTATCTTCGAGGTAACGAGTCAATTCTGTTTGTACCTGTCCGTCATCCATTGGCACGCTGGCAGGCATGATTAACAAACTCTTGTCCTGTCCTTCCCAAAGTGAATGAATCACCTTTGCCATCAGTCGCAGCACACCCCGCGTGCGTTGGAATTTGTCGAGAGTTGACCAGTCATTATAAAGTCGGTCAAATAGTTCTGGATGGATAGGATAAGCATTTTCTAGCCGTCGTTTGTAACTAGCTTCTCGGCACTCACTAGGAAACTCCTGAGATTGGTTTTGGTACATTTCTGCAAAGGCGCGGATGATGGCATCACGGGCTATGAAGCCACTTTCTTCGGTGATGGGTTGAAACAGCCGCCGCCGCACAATTTCAAAGCTTTCATCGGCAGTTGCTGGTCGCCAAGGAGATTCGACTCTGCCAATAGCATTTTTGAGTCTACTTAAGGCTGCTTTACCGCGATCGCCTCCAATCTCATTATCAGATGCCGGAATACTCACGACCAAAAGAGTTTGGTTAGCGTTTTTTGCCGACTCGCTCAAAGTCTGGGCAAAGGTAAAGTGAGTGTCAAAGCTGCCTCCCGGAAGGTCGTTTATTTCGTGAAGCTGTCGGGCATAAGCCACCCATTCATCAATTAAAATCAGGCAGGGTGCATAGCGGTTAAACAGCAGCCGGAGGGTATCGCCAGGGTTCGTTGAGGTTTCATCTGCCTCTCGAATCATTTCGTAGGCTTCCCTACCGCCCAGTTGCCAAGCTAATTCGCCCCAGAGTGTTCGGACAACTGTGCCATCTTTTTTAAGTTGAGGCTGACCGGGAGAAATTTTATTTCCTACCAGCACTGCTGTGTTAACTTTTGGCGGAGGTAAAACATTTGCCGCTTCCAGCACTGGTTCCAATCCTGGTAACTCGGATGCGGGAACTCCCATAAACAGGTGGTATAGTGCCAGCATCGCGTGGGTTTTGCCGCCACCAAAGTTGGTTTGCAGTTCGATAACGGGGTCGCCTTTATTGCTAGAAAGACGTAGCAAGGCATTTGTGAGCAGTTGCTTTAGCCCTTCGGTGAGAAAAGTGCGGCTAAAAAACTCTGTAGGTATGCGGTATTCGTCGGAACCTTCATCTAAATAGACTTGCCAGAGGTCGGCAGCGAATTCTGCTTGTTGGTAGCTACCAGAGGCAACATCTGGGTGAGGTGTAACAATTTCTCGCCAAGGTTTTAAACCGCCTACAGGATTGCCTTCTAGAGGTTGGAGAGTAGCACGACGAGTTTCACGACGGGCTTGTTCTGTAAAGCGTACCCGCAAAAGTTCTTGTTTTTGTTTATCAACTTCATCTGCTTCTGGTGCAGAAAAAGCAGAAAGTAACCGCGATACGCTATCAAGAGCGCGATAGGCATCATCTGTAGAGAGTGGCTTGTTGTGCGCCCAAGAGTTGCGGGTGTCAATTAATTCCCCAACCAAGCTTCTTTCTGCATTGCCCAGAGTCTTTTTGAACACCTCACGCCACTGATTAGACATGAGTTTCAGCAGTGCTGATTCGTCCTGCTTGAGAATTTGCTGGACATTACGTCTTAGGCTGTGGTCTTCTGGAACAAAAGGTGTAGCCGCAACTACCCACTTATCGCCATAAATGGAACGCATCTCCCTTTCTACAAAAGGATATAAGCCATCTCTCAAAAGGTCTAGCACCCTGCCAACTCGTTCGCGGTTACTTACGCTCATAGATTTTTATACTAGTTTTTCTTTTAACTCAGGGCTGCTGCCTCACGATAGCTACATCTACTCTGGGCGTTAGAGCCACCCAGAATGTGTTAATAGGCTGAGGCTAATAACGAGAGTCGAAAGTAATTAAAGTAAAGCCATTTGTAAGGGAGTCGATTCTTCGGTTTCAGCAGCGAGGCGAGATATTTCTGGCCAGGAAATCACTAAGCTGTTGTAAGCGACACCTTCAGCAGCCCAGCCTTTTCTGTCGCAAATGTTATACAGCCGATAAGCTAATTCCCTTGCTGCTTCTCCTATGGTTCCCAGTTGAGATAGCAAATTTGCAGCACCTTGATTTCCAGCACCGTCTTGCAATTCGTGAATCATGTGTTGTGTGGCTTCCCAGACCGTGAGGCGGTTATCGGTTTGGGGATTCCAATTTTTGGGTAATTCATCGCGGCGCAATAGTCGCACTTTACCCGCCTTGGCTGTGAGGATGCCAGCATCTACCAAGCTTTGTACTGCTGTATTCTTAGCTTTGGAGAGGGTTTCTGCATCCCCAAATAAACCTTCATTAAAGGTATGCTGTTCAAACCAAATCAACGCAAAGCAGGTTTCAGCATCAAATTCTCCTTCTTGTTCAGCGAGAAAGTCATCTAAAGTTTGGTTAATCAGTTGTAGTGCAATACGCACAGGCATTCGTTCGCCGTCTGATTCGAGGACTTTGCTGTAGCGAGAGTATATTTCCATACCTGGGCCAATGCTGGCTTGTGCCAAGTCTACTGGGGCGATGTTGCCTTGTTGCAGTTTTTGCAGTGCATCTGGAAGTTCGCGTTTGAGAATGTTGACAAATTGGCGGCGGGTTGCGGATGGAGCAGTTTCTGGGCGAGGACGGCAGACAAGAGCAATGGATGAAGCTAGGGCATTGGTACCACTAGCAACCGTGCGGTTACTTAATTCTGTTCGCATTGGCCAAGTGCCAGTAATGCTAAAACCAGCTTTTATAAGTCCTTCAAGCATAGTTTCCCATCCGGTTGAAGCTCTACTATCACTGTTTCCCTTTCGTTCAGTAAGAGAAACTTCATCATCCGTTTCTGTTTGCTTAAAGGCATAATAAACAGTCAAAGGATATCCGTCATGCGCCATCTCACGCATTCGTTTAAAAGTTTCACCCAGTCCTGTCTCAAAAAATTCTTTTGCCTTTTGTTTACTACCACCAAAGCGATAAGGTGTAGCTACTAATTCTCGTTCTTTATCAGGAATAATTATGGTACTAAAAAGGTCGGGATAGATAAAACTTAGAGAACGTCGTAGCCAAACATAAAAAAACTCCGAAAGGTCGGCGTAGCCAATATTATCGTAGTAGGGTGGGTCTGTAGAAACAACTATTGATTTTGCGTAAATATCTGATTTAGTAGCATCTATGCGTTGGACAAATCCTTGAGTGCTACAAGGAGAAATTTCAATTACTTTCGCTATCCAATCAACTGCACCAATAAAGTTTCCCGTTGACTCACTGAAAGGATTCGCTTCTGCAAAGTCCCACGTCATTGGAATTGCTTGACGGGCAAAAGTATTACGTGTGCTATCTCTACCTGTATCCCAAGAACAAATTGTTGAATTTCTATCGGATAATCTATCAACAGCGATCGCTAAATAAGTTGCCACTGCATCCGCGTAAGCAGTCGCACCCTTACCACCTTCACAAAGAGGTAAACTATCATCTGGTATTTCAGAAGCTAGAGCATCAGAAAGTATTTTTTCCCGTGCTTCACTCACTAATTCGCAAAAAGTGTTTAGTGCTACAAGCTGACGCGGGGTAAAGAGATGATAAAAATGGGTCAAACCATAAAGAGGCGTGAACATTGATCGACGGTCATCAGGAATCTGAGCAGTAGGATACCAAGATGGTTGTGCGCTGTGTGCAATATCTTCATGTTTTTGTATCGGTTGAAGATAGGCCCTGCTGTTTTTACCTTCAGCAACTATTGCCAAGAGTTGTGTATTCATACGTCCAGCTACACCTTCAGCCTTAATATGCTTATCATCAACAGGCTGTTTACAAGCTAAACAGTCAAACTTAGCACCGCGTCCAGTCTTTGGTGGTTCTGGTGCTTTACCCTTGCCAGACTTAACTTGGAAACTGACTACAGGCGGTTGCTGGCTATGGTTAATAGTTGGTTCTATCCAAGCTTCCTTCCCTTTCTTACTTGAAAGTTCAAAAGAACGCACTAACGGCATTTGACAACCACAAGCTGGGTTAGGACATTTCACAGTCCTAGCCCACAACCAAGCAATCACTGTTGCTTCAGTGTCCCCATGCTCCTGCGATAAATTCACCTTGGGATACAAATGTCCAATTCGCTTAAAAGCTTGCTCCCGCATCCATTGCCCGTAATAGCGTACATCTTCAGCTAAACCCTGCGCCCCATACCATGTCTTAGTTTTTATTGAATTTTTACGAGAATCAGGGTTAACAGGAGGGAAATTTGCAAACTTTGGCGGAATTTCAATCAAAGCTTTAGTAATCAAAACCGCTACAGGATTAATATCACTACCATGTGCCTCTAACCCCAATCTTTGGGCTTCCAAAGGTATACTACCCCCACCACAAAAGGGATCATAAATAGGTGGTGCGTATTTGCTTAAATACTCTGTTACTTTTTCCGGTTTAGTTGGTGGTTCGTCACCTTTTTCCCAAGCAAGGCAACGAGCAATTTCTCTTTGTGCTTCCTCAACTACACTAGTATTTGTTATGTCATCCCAAGATACTAAACCGCGAACAGTTTGGGTTGATTTTCCCCTTGTTTCAACATTTTCAATTCGCCCAATTAAGTCATGTAATCGTTGGCGTTCTTTTTCTTGTTCCTCTTCAGTGGGAAATTTGTCAGGATGACTTGAGGGATCATCTACCAAAGATGCAAACAAAACTGCTCGACAAGCTGCCAAAGGTCGCCGCGCCCACCACAAATGTAGCGTAGAAGGGTGTCCATGCCTAATTGATTTTTCTCTGGCAGATTCTTTGTTAATTGCTTCCAGTGGTAACGCGACTTCGATTAGCTTCTTGCGGTAGGTCATTCATTTTGCCAGACTTTTATAATTGAAGCGAGTAAATGTCTGAGCAAGAAGCAGCACAAAATATTCCGAGTGAGTGGACTTACGGATTTACATCAAGCTTTGGTAGGCTAATTAGTCTTTGTTGATTGCTGCTTGCCTAACTTAGTTACAGAGCTTCGTCCGGCAATTATAATCACGATACTTGCTGGATGGTTCAGTGATAATTCGGAGCGTACATTATCTTTAGCTAAAAGCCTGTAGTTTAAAAAACGATGACTTCTAACACAATTTCTTGGAATTGTATCCGTGATGAGGTTTTAGCAGATCCAGAGGTAAAGGCTGAATACAATGCCTTGGAGTCTGAATTCCAGTGTGCAAGACAAGTTATTGCTTTAAGGAAAGCTAGCGGCTTAAATCAACGGGATTTTGCTAAGTTGGTTGGCATTAAACAGCCACAGCTAGCTCGGATTGAATCTGGGAAACAGGTTCCTAAAATTGAAACTCTAGCAAAACTTGCTAGGAGTGCAGGTTACGATGTCGAGATTCGCTTTATAGCACCCAAAGGAAAGCGATCGCATAAAGTCGAGCCTCTGAGGATTTCTGCTAAGGAGTTAGTTTAGTCCTGTGATTGCTCTCACTAAAAGCATCCCTTTTTACTTGGATAACTAGCTATCCCATAAAGGAGGCAGACTTAAGAGCGAATACTCTGACAAACTTGCGATGTCTACGATGGTCACTGAGCTTTGTCGAAGTGCGGGCTACGCCTACGCACCAAAAAACAATCAGCAAATGAAGTAAACCTGTAACAGTTATTCTAGAGAAAACTAGAGTTCTGAAATTTTGGTATATTTGAGCTACCCGAAATCATCAGAGAATAGTGGCACATCATAAAATTTAAACTTTTGGTCTACTGTAATTATTGTTAAACCCTCTACCAAAGCTTGAGCAATTAACATCCTATCAAAAGGATCTTTATGGTGTAGAGGCAAATCAGCAACCTTTATTCCATGTGCCAATGTCATAGACAAAATCTCAAACCGACTGAAGCGCAAAGCCTCCTCCAAATTACCAGGAGCAATTAACTTTCCTAAAGACTGTTTAATTGAAATCTCCCAAGCACTAATCGCACTGACGAAAATTACATTTTCAGGATTAGTAATTACCTCTCGTACCTGATCTGACAATTTAGAATCATTTTCTAAAAACCACAACAAAATATGAGTATCTAACAAAAAACTCACTATTCATCCCCATAAAATGCTGCAATTACTTCTTCTGGAGTCTCATCAAAATCATCAGCAATCTTAACTTTTCCCTGCCAAAAACCCGCAACTCTTGGCTTTAAGGCATCATTTAAATCAGCTTTAGTAACTGTAGGCTCAGGTTGAGTCAAAGGCAAAACTTTTGCCAAAGGGACACCCTGATGAGTTAGGGTAACTTCAACATGATTTTGGATATCTGACAATAAATCAGCTAAATTCTCAGATAAGTCAGCAATATCAAAAGTTTTTGGTGACATTTGGCTTATGCCCTACTGATTACCAGCATTATAACCAATAAAATCTACCCTCATTGAAGATGAAATTGAATAGTATTGGAGGATGAATAATGATTAAAAAATATGAAGAGTGTAATCGTTAACACGGTAAATAATTATTTTAAACTGGCTCAGCTCCCTGTTGCCACAACTCCAGCCAATCATAATTAACACTCGTCACAGCAAAATCTGGTTCTTTATGGAACGGACGGCGTAAGTAGTGAATAGAACAATTACCTTCCATATCTTCTGCTAAAGGCACTTGCACCAATGCCAAAATGAAATTATCTGGCTTGTTTAGAGCGGTAATAATTTCATTCTTCGTCACTGTCACAGTTTTAGCGCCTGTAATTCGCCCTTTCACCTCAATAAATCGCAACTGTCCAGTTTCTGGAATGCGTGACTCAATATCATAGCCGCACTTCTGGGTACTCACATCAGTTGGTTCGTACCCTAAATTGCGTTCTACTTCCATCACAGCCGTCATTGCTGCCTGTTCTACCCGTTCCGTCTCCCTGGCAAACATCGCCGTTGTTGCCTGTTGTTTGCCTTGAATTCGTTGCAGCAAGCCTACTGAAATTACCAACGCGCCCCCAACCACCACAGGCGGTAATGGCGATAATCTACGTTCTTGCTCTAATTCTTCCAAGCGTTGCATTAACCGTGCTTGTAAATCATCAGCCCGTTGACGTGCTTTACCTGAGTTAATTTTGGCATTAGGCTTGCCAGCCTCCTCTTGCATTTTCAGTTCTTCTGCCCGATGATCCCAGTAATTAATCTCCTTAGTTAATCTATCTTTTACTGCCGTCATCGTCTTAGCAATTAGTTCCTCTTTGCGCTGCTTGAGTTCTTGAAGATGTTGAGGAACAAGGTGAGCGATCGCATAACTCTTGGCTTTTGCTTCTAAATCTTCTCGCAACCAAGATTCTTCTAAAACTTTTTCCACAACACCCTTTTCCTCGTCTGTTAGCGGACGGTAATTGAGGTAAGGTGCGTAACCTGCATTGTAAATATTACCTTCTGGGTTGATTTCTACATATTGCATCCGCCGCGATACTAAACGTCTAGAACCATTTAAATTTGTCCGCGCGTCTTGTATGGAATGTTCTAAATAAACTAAGGCGCGGGTTCCCTCGCTGGAATCATTTTCATCGACTAAGATAGTCCCTTGTTTCAACAAATCCCGGTGTCGTTCCAAAGTCAGATCAATTGTGGCATCCAGTAGAGAATGTCCAGAACAGATGAAAGCAGCTAGGGGTTTACCAGAAATGCTGATTAAATCTTTTTCAAAGCAGATACGTTCGTAACGTAGCAGCAACGGTTCTCCTACACCAATTTGCCGCCCTCGATTGCGAATGACTGCCGGAACATGACTGATTTCGTAACGCTGGGGTTCACGTTGACGCAATGTTCCACCTAATTGAGTAAATGCTTCTAGGAAGAAAGAAGCAATAAAATGAGGTTGCAACCGTCGCGCTTCTGCCCTTTCCATTTCTTTCCGAATTTGCTGCACTTTGGCGATATCCATCGAATCCCGTGCCAAAGCCCGTTCTTCTAAAAGTTCGCGTAGTCGCTGTTGGTCGAGTTTATCATGTACGACTTGGTTGAGTCTGTCTCGCACCTCTGGTTGATCGCCATAGCGAATTGCTTCAATCAATAACTCTCGTAATTCCGTCCCTGCGATCGCTTTCCCCAATACATCAAATACTTTACCTCCCAGCGCCTTCTGCTCTGCCTCTATCTTTTTCAATAATGCTAAATACACATCGCCTTCACGAGTGCCTTTTGCCACTAAATTCCATAAGTGACAGACCTCCGTCTGCCCAATCCGGTGAATTCGCCCGAAACGCTGTTCTAGGCGGTTAGGATTCCAAGGTAAATCGTAATTAACCATAAGGTGCGCCCTTTGCAAGTTAATCCCTTCACCCGCAGCATCCGTAGCTATTAAGACTTGTACTTCGATATCTTGGGTAAACGCCTCCTGCATTTTGCGGCGTTCTTCGCGTCCCATTGCGCCATGTATATTTACCACAGCTTCATTACGTCCAATTAGCGTCCGAATCCGATCTGTCAAATAATTTAATGTGTCCCGATACTCGGTAAAAATCAGGAGTTTGCGCCGATGTCCTTGGGCGTTGAACATTTCGGCATCATTTTGCAACAGATTCGAGAGTTCTTCCCATTTTTTATCTTTACCACTACGTCGCACCCGCAGTGCCAGTTGCTCTAATTCTTCTAAAAGCTTAATTTCTGTTTGTAATTCTGCGATCGTCCGCGATGCTGTAGCTAGGTCAACTACTTCCTGTTCTGTTGCTTCTCGTTCTTCACCAGGAATATCCTCTAAATCATCTTCTAAGTCTTCCAGATCCAGAACCTGCTTAAATTCAATGATGGTTGCATTACTTCCCCGCCTCAAAACTTCTTCTTGCCTCAGCCGTTTTTGCAACCTTTCCCGACGGCGTAGCAGCGATTGATATATAGCTTCTGGGGAAGAAGCAAGCCGACGTTGCAAAATAGTCAAAGCAAAGCCAACATTACCTTTGCGCCCTTCATTTTCTAAAGCATCGGCACGATTAAATTCCTCGCGGACGTACTCAGTGACTCGCTTATAAAGTACCGCTTCTAAATCCGATAGTTCATATTCTATAGTGCTAGCTTGGCGTTCTGGAAATAGCGGTTTTCCATCAAACTTCAGCAAATCTTCTTTAACCAATCGCCGCATTAAGTCGGAAGTATCTGCTACGTGAACACCGTCGCGGAAGCGTCCTTCAAATCTGTCTCCATCCAATAACGCCATAAACAACTGGAAGTCTTCCTCTTTGCCGTTATGTGGTGTCGCTGACATTAATAAAAAATGCCTAGTCAAAGTTGAGAGTAACTTACCAAGTTTGTAGCGTTTCGTCTCTTTAATTTCACCACCAAAAAATGAAGCTGACATTTTATGAGCTTCGTCACAAACAATTAAATCCCAGTCTGTCTGCGCTAGTTTTGCTTGTAAATCTTGATTACGGCTGAGTTTGTCCAGTCGCACAATCACCAATGGCATTTCAGCAAAAGCATTTCCAGTTACTGCTGATTCAATGCGATCGTTGGTAAGAATTTCAAAACGTAAATGAAACTTTTGCGACAATTCATCTTGCCATTGTGGGGCTAAACTGCCGGGACAAATCACAAGGCAACGATGCAAATCACCTCGGATCAGCAATTCCCGCATCAGCAACCCCGCCATAATAGTTTTACCTGCACCTGGATCATCTGCCAAGAGAAAACGCAGAGGTTGTCTAGTCAACATTTCCCCGTAAACGGCGGTTATTTGGTGTGGTAAAGGTTCGACTAGAGAGGTGTGAACAGCTAGCAAGGGGTCGAAGAGATAAGCTAGACGGATGCGGTGCGCTTCTGATGCCAGACGAAAATTAGCTCCATCAGCAGTAAAACTCCAAGCACCACCAGAGGTGATTATTTCTAGGGTAGGTTCTCTGTCTCGAAAGACTAACTCATTCCCTAGCGTGCCGCTAGCATCTTTATATGTTAATTCCACAACATCAGAGCCATGCCACTGAGCATCAACGATGGCGACAATACTGTTTGGCAGGATACCTTGTACTTGCGTGCCTTTTGTCAAATCCTCAAGTCTAACCATGTTGCAGTGTCTTCCCTTTTGGCAGATGTTGGTGGCAATGTAGACACTAATGTTTTGTGGTGGAACATTGCTCCTTATGACCATAAGAGACACCAGGCTGGTTAGTAGCTAGTATATTTACTGTTTTTAGTGGTGGTATCTGTAGATTTTATGCAAATAAGATTGCTGAATCAAGGCTTAAGTTAGGCGATCACATTCTAACTACTGTGGGCGTTGAAGTGTCCTGTTGTAGAAATGGACTAAGCTCTGCGATCGCAGTATCTCAAATATTTTGACTTTTAAAGCCAAAGTTTTTAATTAGTAATGCTTTTGATATTGCGCCATTTCTGCAAAAGGCGTAAAACATCTATTACACATTCCATCTACCCACAAGGCAGGGACTGGAAAGGGTTTTTCACAGACAGGGCATTTTGATAACAAGCGTAACTGATGGCGATGTCTGCGACGGGCTTCGCCTACGCACCCCACCGTCTTTTTAAATTGCCACTCGATTTTATGGCAAACTGACTGAGCATAGCAGGCTCCACACAAGCGAATTGGGCTGTGCTTCATTTCCACATCTTCTGGAGGCAACATCTGTCGTAGTCTTTCAGCATCAAGCTCAACCACAGTTGCTAGCGCGTCTAATTCCTGATGAGTTGGGAAGGGATTGAAGTAAAACTTTTCCCAACGTGCTAACACAACCCCAAGCCCTGCAACATTACCTAATCCGCTAGGGGCAGAAAACTTATTTCCTTTTTCTCGTCGAAATCTACCTAAAAAATGGCTGATGCTTTCCCCTTCTAGTGGCTCAACTCTGGTTAAAAGCTGCCTATTTTCATCTATGCTTTCTCGCATTTTAGAATTTTGTTGCGTTAATAATTTCTTTCAAAACATCTTTATCCACTTTTTTATGCCCCCTCAATAATGAACGAATCGCTGCTTTACGAAGAATCATATCCAACCTCCCAATTAATTTTTTAGTTGCCTGCTTCAATATCTTTAGATTATCTCCATCTGCTAATTTTGATTCTTCAGGTAATCTCAAAACATTTTGTTCCCAAATCTGAATCATCTGCTTAAATTGTACATCGTCCAATCTATCTAACTCAAATTGTTCTAAGAAACGATGAAGGACTTGTTCATCATGTTTTACAACGCTCATAAGACGACTTGTAGTACCAACAAGCAGAACTGAAATTCTCAGATTATCTTCACCATAAATATGTCTTACCTCTGAAAAAGTTTCATATTTGAAATGATTAGCCTCATCGACAATAAGCATCTCAACTTTATGTATTTCGAGACTATCAAGCACCCGTTCTCTTAAGTCAGAAATTGTTCCATTCGATGGTTTATTTAAAGATTTAAGAATTTTAATAAAAAAATCTCTAGAACCACAATTTTTAGGGATTTGGATGTAAACAACAGGCTTTATTCGCTGCCCTCGTCCTTCTCGTAATTTATTATAACGGTGTGCAAAAGCTTTACTAGCAACTGTTTTTCCACATCGGGAATTTCCTGTTAATAAACCTGTCATTCTGGAAATTACCAACTCGTACATCCAAGCATGACAAAGTTTAACTTGGTCGAGTTCTAGGTAGGGTTCACGGCTTAAACGTTCAATTTCCGCTTGTATTTCTGGTGAAGGTTCTTCAATCAAACCAAATTGTTTGGCCAGCGACATTGCATTAGTCATATTTTCTACCTAATCTTCTTCAGAAAATTCATCGATGTAACGAACTTCGTATTTAGGTAATTCTGTATTTGGTTGGCTTTCAGGCTCGACTTCTTTTGGTTCCTGAACAGCAAATTTTTTAGCAACTTGCTCTACAGGATTAACTTCCTCATTTGCTGCTTGTCGGCGCTGTTTGCGGTTTCGTTTTACTGTTTCCTCCACAAAAGCTTGACGGTCTATCATTGCCTCTAAAATTGAGTCATTATTGATTTCTTGGCTTGCTTCTTTTAGCCGCTTATTAATTGCCTTTAGTTCGCGTAAAGACAGGCGTTCAGTCTCTAAAGATTGCGCGTGAGCATAATCCAGAAAATCTTCTGTTCCGTCTGCATTAATCTTGTATACAAGAAGCGTAGTTATATCAGCCGGGTCGTATCGAAATGCCACAATTTCTGCGTCTCGCCCTCTCAAATGCTCCGCCCGATAGGTCAAGTTTTCAAATTGAATACAGCCATATTTTTGGACTTTACGCCGTTCTTGCTTCATTAAACAAATTGCCAAGTCCAATTGATCATAAAGATATGGGTCTGCCATTAATCCAGCCTCCCATCACCCAATTCGAGACTGGCCTTTCATCCTGGCATCTGTGTGCGGGTTATATTCATCTACAATGTAGCATACTAAAAATATCTCTAAATCCTTAAGAGTTAAGCAAGCATCTTTATCCGTACTTTCTGGTCTTTCCTGCACGTTTGAACCCGTATATCCAGGCAGGGTATTTAGTACTTGCAAATTAAGTGTTTTAAAAAACGCTCCACAATTCCGCCATCAGATGGTCGTCTTCTCAAAGCACAATTAAAGCCTATTTGTACTGCAACTTGTTCTGTAGTGTGGATGGAAGTAAAATCTTTTCCACCATCGGTATAGAAGTAATTAGGTTTTCCGTAAGCTTGCCATTCATTGCGTAATTGGTACTCGGAACCGTAAGACTTGGGCAAAATGGCATGACGTAGAGCTAGGGTATCTATTTGGGAGCTAGGGTGATCAAATCCTACATAAAACCCCACTAGGCAACGGGAGTAGGAGTCGATAATAATTGTCAGCCAAGGACGGTCTAACACTCCATACTCATCCACAAGCCTTACATCTAAACGAGTATGATCGCATTGCCAAACATCATTGCTACCCTCTACTTCCAACTCTCGCCCATCGCGGGTCATGTGCGTCAATCGCTCTCCTAAATAGCCAGGGCTTCTTGCTTTCTCCTTTCTCTCTTTCTGCTCAATATGTTCGTCAAGAATTCGATAAACCGATTGGTGGCTAGGGTGTTCACTTTTGTTAAGGCTAAGTTGTTTAGCTCTACCTTTGACCTTCAGAAACACCTGATTCCGGGTCATCCGCTTGCTACCTTTATTACCCTCTTTATAAGTATTAATGATGAAATCTATCCACTCCTGCTCAAGGCGATACTTCCCCTTATCTGAGCGTGTTGTAGTCAGTCCCACTAACCCTTGTTCTCGCCATTTTTGAAGTAAGCGTTCTACTTGGCGAATTGATACACCCAGTTTTTGGGCAGCTTCTATCTTTCTAGCGCTATAGGTTTTGCGATCGCATGGCTCTGTGAGGCTTTGAATTACCTCCATCCTCAGCTTTACTTGCTCTGTGATTAACTCTTCTGATGGCAGTTTATGAGGTTTTGTAGAATTTTGATGCTGTTGTAATTCAACAGCATCATCTTCGCTTGAAAGACAAGAATTCTTTAATTTATGATGCATTCTTAACTGAACAATGTAAGAATAACAAAGTGGAGTTAGATATCTAGCTCATGCCCATACAACATTGAGAATAAATATCTATAACTATAGTTAAATAAGGTTTTCCGATAACTGAAAAAGTTATATCAGCAATATTTATATCCAATAAAGCAAAGTCAACAAACCAGGAAGAGTTGCTATAGTTTGCAAACGAAGAATCATTTTGTTTATGAAGTTGAGAAACCATAGTTTTTTATTAAAAATTTATTTTGCAAGTTTTGCTTAATTAGGCAAGGTATTAACTACTATCTGAGATTGGAGATTGTAGCCAGAGGTATTGAGTCAATTTTGATTACTAAATGCATTCCCCTAATATTGTTAAATTAACATATAGTGTGCAAAGTAAAAGTTATTGTGTGTAAATTAATTTATCAAAGCTGAGTTATAGCAGTTTTTGCATGGGTAAGGTATAGAAAGAAATAATTAACCACAGATGAACATAGCAAGGGTACACAACAGCTAGCTGTGTGCCCCTACCCGTGTACCTCATTCAAATGAAAATTGCTATCAGATGCTTCTGTCAGCCAAAAAACAGATAAAGATTAATTACGATACGCCAAACTCGAAAATTATTACCTTCACTCAGCCGTTGATCAATACCTTTTGCATTTTAAGCATCGCAAGCAGGGCAATTACGGAAAATTATAAGTATTAATGCCAACACCTAAAGCATCTCGACTCATGAATTATCAATCGCTCCCATTAGTTTTAATGCTATGCGCTGTGCAGACGTTAGCCCTGTTACACCTGTGATATTCAGCCCTGCACACAGTTTATAGCTGATTACCCGCAGACAGTCGCCAGTAGTTGCATCCCAAATACGGATGGTTTCATCAAAACTGCCACTGACAATCCGCTGACCGTCGGGGGAAAACGCCACTGATAAGACCCCATTTTCATGCCCGACAAAGGGTTGACCAATGGGCTGACCATTCACATCCCACAACCTTACTGTCTTATCCCTACTGCCACTGACAATCTGCTGACCGTCGGGGGAAAACGCCACTGAATAGACTCCAGAATCATGCCCGACAAAGGGTTGACCAATGGGCTGACCATTTACATTCCACAACCGTACTGTGTTGTCAAAACTGCCACTGACAATCCGCTCACCCTCAGGGGAAAACGCCACTGAGAAGACCCCATTTTCATGCCCGACAAAGGGTTGACCAATGGGCTGACCATTCATATCCCACAACCGTACTGTGTTGTCATCACTGCCACTGACAATCCGCTGACCGTCGGGGTCAAACGCCACTGAATTGACCTCATTTTCATGCCCGACAAAGGGTTGACCAATAAGCTGACCATTCACATCCCACAACCGTACTGTCTTGTCATTACTGCCACTGACAATCCGCTGACTGTCGGGGGAAAACGCCACTGAGAAGACCCCATTTTCATGCCCGACAAAGGGTTGACCAATAAGCTGACCATTCACATCCCACAACCGTACTGTGTTGTCAAAACTGCCACTGACAATCCGCTGACCGTCGGGGGAAAACGCCACTGATAAGACCCTATTTTCATGCCCGACAAAGGGTTGACCAATAAGCTGACCATGCACATCCCACAACCGTACTGTGTGGTCAAAACTGCCACTGACAATCCGCTCACCCTCAGGGGAAAATGCCACTGAATAGACCCAAGAATCATGCCCGACAAAGGGTTGACCAATGGGCTGACCATTCACATCCCACAACCGTACTGTGTTGTCATGACTGCCACTGACAATCCGCTCACCCTCAGGGGAAAATGCCACTGATAAGACCCAAGAATCATGCCCGACAAAGGGTTGACCAATGGGCTGACCATTCACATCCCACAACCGTACTGTGTTGTCAAAACTGCCACTGACAATCCGCTCACCCTCAGGGTCAAACGCCACTGAATTGACCCCAGAATCATGCCCGACAAAGGGTTGACCAATGGGCTGACCATTCATATCCCACAACCGTACTGTCTTGTCATAACTGCCACTGACAATCCGCTGACCGTCGGGGGAAAATGCCACTGATCTAACCCAATCTTCATGCCCAACAAAAGGTTGACCAATGGGCTGACCATTCACATCCCACAACCGTACTGTCTTGTCATTACTGCCACTGACAATCCGCTGACCCTCGGGGTCAAACGCCACTGATAAGACTAGGGAATCATGCCCGACAAAGGGTTGACCAATGGGCTGACCATTCACATCCCACAACCGTACTGTCTTGTCATCACTGCCACTGACAATCCGCTGACCCTCGGGGTCAAACGCCACTGAATTGACCCCAGAATCATGCCCCTGAAGGAATAATAAGACCCTGCCAGAGGATGCTTCCCAAACCTGTACAGTACCCTTACTATCTCCAATCACCAATTTTTTGCCATCTGGAGAAAATGCCACCGAGAAGACCGCTCCCAGAACTGGTGTAAAAACCGAGTTCGTGAGATCCGCTCCTATCAAATTTATCCACCGCAAGCTGGCATTAGCAAAGTTTACGTCTGTAATAACAGTATGGCTGAGATCAGATTTTTCTAGACTATAAGGATTTCTTTCTAGTAGTAATCTCACCAGGTTGCCACCTATATAACCTACCTGAGTCTGGGTTTGGCCACGGGTTGACTGAATTAGTGCGAGCAACTGTTGTTTGAATACTTGCTCATCTAACATTGGCACAGCTAAATCTAGCAAAGCTTTTGCCAAGGGAGCGGTACCACAATAATTAGATAATTTTTCTAAAGATGCTTTGGCGAATGAATTTAGCGGTGCTATTGGGAGCGGTTGCCTATCTTCCCCACACTGTCGTTGAAAGTATTCTGACCAAGTGTAATCTTGTGGTGGAACAGTATCTAAATGAGACTGTGCTTGAGCCAGTTCTGTGAAGTCGGGAGCTAAAACGCCTAGCTCTGCCACCAGCTTGTAGGCAGCAAAAAATTCCAATAACGAACGATGGGCGGGGCTGTAGTCTCCTTCCGCGTTACGAATTAGCATTGTTTGCCCCATCATGTCGTAATGCCAGTGGTCTAAATCTTTTTCTTCTTGGACTACAGCAGGAAATAAACGCCGAATCCGGTCGGGAAATTCTTTGTAGTTCATGCTCATCTGGTCTGTTGAGAGCATTTCCCAGGACAACTCACACAAAAAATAGAGTTTATCTGCCAATGAGGTAAAGGTACGGTTGGTTTTGATATCTCTCTCCATCTTGTGCCGCACAGCATATAAATATACCCGTGATATATCAACTGGCTTGCCCGCCTCAATCTCTGGCAAAGCTTCTATAATTAGTTCCGTCATTACGGGACGACGTGCCAAATCCCGCAATGTCGAATTACTCATTATCTGTTCTACTGTCTCTGGTTCAGCACGAAACGCTAGTACCTGCCGAATTTGCTCATCATCAAATTTTTCTAATTCCAGCACTTCAAAGCGCGGTGTCTCTAGAGGCAAATTAATAGTAGATGCTTGCAACTCTGCACTTAGCAAAGCCCTGCCTTCTTTGGCTTCTGGGAAATGTTCGGTGCGACAGGTGAGAATTACCTTTGCCCCTGGTACTACTACTTTGGCTAGTTCCCAGAAGTTATTGATCATTTCTTGGCGATTGACTCTAGCTGCCATTTCATCAAAGCCGTCAAAAATCAACAGCACTTTACCCATGCGGTTGAGTTGCTCAAAGGCAGAATAACCAGGCAGTGGGATTTCATGCTTGCGGAAAAAGAATTCTGAAAATAGCGATTCTACACTGACTGCTTTGGCATAGTCCCGTAAAGGAATGACTAACGGCAGACGTGGGCGTTCTACTCCCCGGCGTTGAGCATCACGATAGCGTTCCAGGGCAGTCCAGGCATAATGCAACCCAAACCAGGTTTTGCCAGTGCCAAATTCACCCAAAATGGAAAGGTGTTCTTTGGCAGGATCATCAAGCCAACGTTCAACATAACCATCAATCCAACCATCAGCTTGAGCGTAACGGCTAATACCCATTTTCTGCTTTGAGGTGGGATCAAATTCCTCTTTGGTACAAGCTAGAGGTATATAAGTGCGGTCAATTCCCCGTTGCTTGATTTCATTTTCTAACCAGTTGAGGTAGACATTAAAATCAGCATCTCGATCTAGCAACTCATCAAGGGTGTAGCAAAATAAATTTTGATTTTCTTGCTTGCTCACCTCATCTTTAGCAGCACGACTGACACGGCGATTGGTGATTAGCCAACCTATATCTGTTTTTCGAGCATTTACTGACTGTCGCAAGGCAGCAACATCTGCCATTCCGGCTTCTCCTGTAATGCCGCGCACCAAAACTCGGTTATACCCCTTTTTCTCTATAGGGTTATTGACATTAATAATCCACTCAAAATAATGTTCATTGCTAATTTCACCTTTTTCAAAGCCATAACGTAGGGCAGTGAACCAAGCCCGTAATTGCTCTGCTAATTTATCTGTCTGATTTGGTTGACTCGGAGTTTGTACAGTAGATTGAAAAGCTTGCTTATTTGTTGTTTCTTTCCTAAAAAAGAGATTAATACACCCCAAATTGTTAGAGATGAATTTTTGGGGTGCTGTTTCTAATTCCTGCCGCAAGAATGTTACTAGTGTTTCGTTTGTCACCCATTGGTTAGATACATCAGCCGAGTCAAACCCGCGCAAAATCGCGCTAGTGAGTACGCTGCTGGCTCCACTCACGTTTTCATGGGCTAGCTCAAATTCTCTGCAAGCGGCAATAAAACAACGATCGCGTGTATTTCCGCGATCGCCTGGGTCAGCTTCTGTAAAATTGAGTAGTTCTCCACTGAAACAACAGTCCAACCAAATAATTTGTTGCCGTACTGGACTTTCCTCTAACAATTCCCGCAGCCACTTTAATCGCAGTCCCCAGTTCCCTAATTCAGGATCGGTATCGCTGGTTGCCAGAAATCCTTCTTTGATGCGTCCATCTTTACGAAGACCATGCCCTGAAAAATAAAACAGGGCTGTATCTGGAATGCTTCTGCCTTCAGGATAAAATAGTTTTTCTAAAGCCTTCTCTAAATCTGCCAGCTTGATTTCCTGCTTTGGTGATATCCGTGGTGCATTATCTTCAAACGGATCTAGGAATTGTGGAAATCGCTTGACATGAAAATTTCCAGCTTCACTGAGTCGCTTGGCGATCGCTTCTGCATCGTTAGCAGGCGATCGTAACGCTGACAATCCTGAAAAATTATACTTATTAATGCCAACTACTAAAGCATCTCTACTCATTAATATGCGACTTTTTATAAAAATTCTGGAAAATTCATCAATATCTTAGCTAGCGTTTAATTCTACTCATCTTTTCCAAGACAATAACCAAGTAAATTTTTTACTAAATATTCCCCATTGTGACAATCACTTGTCCTTTAATGGTGTAAATATTGGTCTGTCCTGATCAGACCCTCGCAACAAATAGATTGTCAATTGCTTACCGGACTCTTGTTCTTGCTTAGGATTGATAGGTATTGGCCAGCGAAGGGATTTATAAAGTTCTAAACGATACAAATCAAAAGCAGATTCCAACAAACTACAGTAGACACCTGCCGCATCAACTGTCCAGTAGTAAGCAAATATTAAGCCAAGTAAAGCAGCAGGAACAGCCCACCAAGCCCAAACAATCCATACGATAAACAGCAAACTCCAGAGCCAAAAACGGGCTGCTGTGTTCAGGCTTGACCGTGCTTCCTGTAATTCTTTCTTCACCCCATCTGGTAATACTAGCCAGAGGCGAGACCAGCAAATTACAGCATCCAAGCCATACTTATCATAAGGGCGGCTTTCAGCTGCTCTAAGGATATTGCCTAACTTTGTAGGCATTAACCTATTAAATTGAGATGGAAACTGCATAAGTTGTCCATCTAGCGTCACATATTCTTCTAATTCTTCGTTAGTTATAACTTGTTTCTCTTTTTTATCAGCCAGAGTTTGCCAACGCTTATCTTTTCGTTTAAAGTCATGCTCTTGTTGCTGTATCATCCAGCGTCGTAAAGGTTGTAACCAGCGAGACCAATAGCCTTCTAAGAATCTTAAAACAGATAAATCGAACTTTTGAACCACAAAAGCTGAGACAGCAATCATGAGCAAACCAGTTACCATAACAGCAATTAGCAAAGATTCTGGTTGCTGTTTGAGCCAATCTTCCAAAGGTCTTCGACCAAAACGGAAGACCCAAGCTAATAGTCCCCCTATCCAAAAGACAAAAGCTGGTGTCAGTATGTTTGCAGCCCAGTTTTCTGCAAGTTTTCCACCCAGACTTTCTAAAAATTTGGTTGGCATAGATTTATTACTGTGCAGCAGGTATTAGCAGTACACCATGAGTAGGACAGATTGGTATTGTCGCTCCGACAATGCGGCGATACCAAACGTAGTCTCCTTGAGGACATATATATTTTTGAGCAGATATTGCTTGACCTTTACCTGGAAGTGGCTCAAAACCCTTTGATACCTGTTTCTCACTAAGAAACTCCGCTATCCAATTACGAGTGTCTGGCTGACTTTTCAAGATTTCTAAAATCTGCTTATCGACTTCCTGTCCAGCTTTAGCTTGTGCTAAAAGTTCAGCCAATTGTTTGTCTACTTGAACCGCATCATTTCCTAAAAGTTCTGGAAGAAAAGGACGAATTGAACGGCCAGCCTCCAGAATGTCGTCAGGTTCAAACGTCACAACTGAAACCTCATTATGTAAGATTAATAGCTAATTTTTTTAGTTATACACTGAAATACACTGGCGCAGTTAATTTTCCAACACTAATGCAGTCTGTACCACTATTACTCAGGTTTTACCCCTTACATAAATAAACACATTGCCGCTATCAAGAATGCGACATCTAATTTGTGAAGTCCTTTAATAGCAGACTTTTTCAGAGAAGAAAATAAACGACCATAAAAATGTGAAACTTTTGGTTTTGCGACCTCAATTTGTGAAAACCTTGAAAATCTCTAGTCACTTTTGAATAATCATATAAATTAATAAAACCCTTGCTATACAAGGTTTTTGCCGGATAAAATTAACGACATTAATTTGTTAAAATTCGACATCTAATTTGTGAATGTACATAATCTGTAGTACTAGGGATCTGAATTGCTATATAAGGCTCTTTTGACTATCAAATGACTATGCTTATTCAACAGCGTAATAGTCATGAAAGTTGGAATTGAAGCCTTGAAAGCTCGTTTAAGATTAAGATTTCCTAGACTTTTGTTTAATGGTAATCAGAAATACTTATCTTAAAATTTAGCTGACATTGCTGAAAATACGGTGATTGTTGAAATTAAGGCACGTCAAGCTGAATTAGACATACTAGCTGGCATATAACTTAATATAGTTGTCTTGACTTAACTTGCATAAACTTGCATAATAGTTAAGTTAATGCAGTTTATATTAACTAATTAGTAAGCTTTAAAAGCTTACCTAATAAAGGTTCTGGGGTTATAGCGCAGTTGGTAGCGCACCTCAATGGCATTGAGGGGGTCAGCGGTTCGAATCCGCTTAGCTCCATTATTGAAATCTAGCTACTCAAAACCGGTGTCACTTAAAGGATAAGATGGCAGCTTTTCAAGGATAAAGTGCCCGCTCTTATGTTAACAAAATTTGTAAGCGATAACTTCGTTAAGCTCCGCTAACATATTTAATCCTTTCAAGTACGCTTCTGCCTTAGATTGTATTCTGCGGCCACTTTATCCTTTAAGTGAAACAGTTTTGGTCAGCTATTGCTTGTCGCTTTGGACAACTAATGCTTGTTGTCGTATCAAGTTTAGGCATCATGTAAAAAGAAGTTGTACAAAATTTATTTGGAATAGCTTGCTAAATCTAGCTTTCACACAAAAATTGTTCAGGTTATTTTTACACAAATCCTTGGTTGAACAGCGATCGCTTCTGACTGGTTGATTTCGGTACGGAGATAATTTATTTAAATTTAGGTTAATAAAAAGTTATTTATCCTTAACCACTGTTTTATAATGCCCCTTAACAACAGTATCTAGATCAAGTTACCGCAGATTTAAGGGAAAAATTTGATGAACCAGAGGCAACGTACTTTTAAATCAAGGAGATATTTGACTGAATTAGTTCAGACTTATATTGTTAAAGCTTTATACGCTGCAAGACAGTGGCGCATACAACTAATACGAAATTGGTTGTATAAGTATTCTTCGTTGGGTGTTACGTCCCTATTCTTTGTCGGAGTTAGCTTGAGTGTCGTGATGGCTGCTTGCTCTCCACGTGATATCAATAATACTGGTAATACTGGCGCATTTTCCCAGAATGATGTAACACTAACGTTTGTTTCTTACTCAGTTACTAGCGCAGCATACCAGCAGATCATTCCCAAATTTATTGAACAGTGGAAGAAAGAACATAACCAAAACGTCACTTTCAATCAAAGTTATGATGGATCGGGTTCCCAGACTCTTGCAGTGATTGACGGTAAAGAAGCTGATGTGGTACACCTCTCACTTGCCCTTGATATTAATAAACTTGTTCAGGCAGGGTTTATTCAACCTGGGTGGGAAAAAGAAGCACCTAATGATGCAATTGTTACTAAATCTCTAGATGCGATCGCTATTCGTGAAGGTAATCCCAAAAATATCAAAACTTGGGCAGATTTGGCACGAGATGGCGTAAATGTGGTTACACCTGACCCTAGAACCTCTGGCGGTGCTCGCTGGAATTTCCTTAGTCTTTGGGGTTCTGTAACAAAAAGTGGCAAAAATGAAAATCAAGCAATGGACTTTACCTCTAAAGTCTATAACAATGCACCTTTGTTACCTAAAACGGCTCGCAATGCCAGTGAACTATTCTTCAACGATAATCAAGGTGATGTTCTGCTCAACTACGAAAACGAGATGATTTTGCTAGCAAAAAATGGTAAAAAAATCTCATATATTGTGCCTGATATTAATATCTCCATCGACAATCCTGTTGCTGTTGTAGACAAAAATGTTGATAAACATGGTACTCGCCGGATTGCCGAAGCATTTATCAAATTTCTTTACACCCCAGAGTCGCAACGAGAGTTTACCAAATTAGGATTTCGTCCCGTTAACCTGACTGTTACAAAAGAAACGGAAGGCAAATTTGCCAAAATTAAAACTATCTTCAAAGCTCAAGATTTAGGAGGATGGGACGAAATTCAGAAAAAATTCTTTGATGAAGGTGCAATCTTTGACAAAATTCGAGCGAAAAAGTCTTAGAATTTCCGTTATCTAATCATCTTCTCTAAAGCGGTTTGCAAATCTTTTGTCAAATCGCTCACAGCCTGTTTAGATGCTTGGCGATCGCCCTGACAATTTTTGAAGCGTTCTGTAACCGAAATTGGCTCCCCCACAGTGATTTGTGCCTGTCGCAAACCTAACCGAGGTCGCCCAGGAAGTTTTGTATCCTGAATTCTAGAAAGCATATCGAATACAAGCAAAGCTGTTTCCGCAAACCGTTCCGCTGTCGGTTGTTCTTGAATATAAGTAGCTGTGACTGCAACAAAACTTTCCACTATCCGCATGTGCCGCATTCGCAAGTCGCCTTCTTCTGCAATCCAGTCTGCCAAACCGCGTTTGAAGGGTGCTAAAGCATTGATATCTGGCAAATCGTCTCGGTAAATGTAACTCCAGCCAGCCTCTTCTAAACGACGACAACGGTCAATAAAATTACCCTGCGCTTGAACTCCAAAATATTGCTCGGCAACTTGTAATGCCTTATCCAGTAGGCGATGGAGTCGGGCAATCAATACCTGATTAGCACTAGCAGATTCATCAGTTGAGATGGTTTTGGGGATATCTTGATGATAGAAGCGACGATAAAACTCTTCCATCTCGGTAATCAGATATTCAGCCAACCGACAAAGGCGTTGATGGTAAATCTCTTCGCGATTGCCCGAATCAATTTCCAAAACTTTCAAGCCACTATCAGCTTCTAACTTACTCAATAGCCAATCTATCTGAGACCAAGGTGGCTCAACATAGTGATACTGGATGGCGATCGGTACAACGATCGCAGTCTCAGAACGGTTAGCTTTTTCTAAGTCTTCTACACACCAAAACGCCATTTGAGCAACACCAGGTTCTAAGGGGCTAACAATGCCACTATGACCATTAGTACCGCCTTCCGGTGCCACTGCGATCGGTAGTGCGCCATTAGCAAACAACTCCCGTGCATTTTGGATAGCTTGCCGATCTAGTCGCCTACCACGACGAACCGGCACACCTCCCAGCAGAGAGAACAGCCAACCTAGCCACTTTCCAGCCCAAACTGTCATACCTCGGTCATAAAGAAAATAGCTGTGAACCAGGGATTTTAATGTAATACCTTTTTGACTAGCAACTTGTGGCACAATCCGAGAAAGCAAATACAGCATACAGAGGGGATCTTCAACCTCTGGGTGGCGAAATGCCAACAAAAAGCGAATTTTTCCAGCCTGAAATTGTTGATAGAGTTCAGCTAATACTTCAACATTTGTGGCTTCAATTTTGACAATCCCAGCTGGTAGCCAAGGACGAGTGCGAAACCGTAGTGCGATCGGCAGTAACCACCGAACAATCTGGAGTACCAGCGGATTCAACCGTTGGGGAATAAATTTCAATGGTGGTTGAGTAGACTGAATCGATCTAGGCAAGTCGCTCTCCAGATTATATTTCTAGCGATTGTACAACGTGGGGGTCTTGGTTTTGCGTAAACCCTGAGCTTTTGGCGGTTAAGCTTTTTAATCACTACCTTTCGCTCTTTTGGTTACTCAGCACTCTTAGACTTTTCAACGATAGACCCTAACTATCGAATCAAAAATTAGTTTGGATGTTTAGGAAAATTTCGGAATAAATAGCCAAATACAGCTACATTTAATACAAAAACTAATGTTTTGATCGGAGATATTCCTCGAATCAATTCATAAATCTCTGGTGGAATACTGATACCAACAAGTCCCAATACTAAGACATGTGCCCAACGCTTTTCGTACCATAAACCAACAGCTTCAATAGTGGTAACAATAGCATATATTCCGGTTCCGATGCCGCTAAATGCTAGAGTTCTAGGATTTAAGTTAACAACTTTTTTTAAAAGCCAATCAATAATTATCGATTTACCTTCTAAAACATAATTTTCTGAAAACGCCTCTAAATTTTGATAATTTTTTAATGTCAATAATAAAGCGATCGAAGTAACCATAAGCAGCAAGGCGGTAAATGTTTTGTAGAGAACAATTGCCACTAACCCCAATGGACGCTTTTCCAAATAACCCCCTAAGTATAGATAAGTCAAATTTTGAACGTCAAAATTACCTTAGTGCTGTAAAGCCAGAGTTCACCTCCCGATCCAGAGATTCTTCTAACTAAGTACGTCTTTCAATCGGTGCAATGAATGCAATACCATAATTTCCTCTCCCCGAACCCCCTGCTTAACAAGGAAAAATAATCCCATTTTTTGAAAATGAATGGGGTTTTAATTGATTTGAATGTGCGTATGCTAGTAAAAACCGCAGCCATCGCACATTTTAATCAAATATTTCCAATGGAGGTTAGCGGACTCGAACCGCTGACATCCTGCTTGCAAAGCAGGCGCTCTACCAACTGAGCTAAACCCCCATACTAAAATAGTAGATAACTTTGATTACCGTTGTTATTGTAACTTATATCGTTCTATTACCAAAGGGATGAAGCCAGAAAATATTCAAGTTGTTGCAGCACTGTATAAATTTGTTAAGCTGCCAGATTTTACCGAGAAACGAGATCCTCTGCTGTCTTACTGCCAAGCGCAAGGTGTCAAAGGGACGATTTTGCTAGCACTTGAAGGGATTAACGGTACAATTGCTGGTTCGCGTCAGGCCATTGACTCAGTTCTCTGGTTTCTACGTTCTGACCCCCGTCTAGCAGACTTAGAATCCAAAGAGTCCTATACCGAAACCCCACCCTTTGAACGGATGAAGGTGCGGTTAAAGCAAGAAATTGTCACTTTGGGCTTGCCAGAAATTGACCCAAACGAACAAGTTGGTATCTATGTCAACCCTGAAGAATGGAATGATTTAATTTCCAATCCAGAAGTAACCGTGATTGACACCCGCAACGATTATGAGGTGAATATCGGTACTTTCCAAAGGGCAGAAAATCCCCAAACTGAATCATTCCGCGAATTTCCTGATTATGTGCGCCACCATCTCGACCCAACTAAACACAAAAAGGTTGCTCTGTTTTGTACAGGCGGCATTCGCTGTGAAAAAGCTTCATCCTTCATGCTTGCCCAAGGCTTTGCAGAAGTTTATCATCTCAAAGGCGGTATTCTTAAGTATTTGCAGGAAGTTTCAGCACAAGAAAGTTTATGGGAAGGAGAATGTTTTGTTTTTGATGAGCGGGTAGCCGTTAGTCATGGATTGGAGAAAGGAAGTTATGAGTTGTGCCTATGTTGTGGGCGTCCGATTTCAGAAGAAGATAAAGCGTCTCCCAAATATGAGCAAGGTATCTCCTGTCCCTATTGTTTTGATAGCCTCACCGAGGAGAAAAGAGCGCGTCAGCAAGAAAAATGGCGCCACTACCAAACCCAAGTTGGCGACAAAAATCAGGATGTGAGTTGAAGAAGAATTTATAACTCATGATTCAGAATTTAAGGGCAAAATTACTGTAAATTTAGTACCAACTCCAACTTCACTTGTGACACTGATTTGACCTTGATGAGCATCAATGCATCTTTTAACAATTACTAATCCCAATCCAGTACCCTGAATTGATTTGACATTTGAAGCTCGGTAGAATGATTCAAAAAGTCGAGCTTGGTCTGCTTCGGGAATGCCCATACCTCGATCTTGAATATAAAAAGTTGCTACTTTCTCAATGGGGTCGCATATTAAATCAAATTTAATCTTGCCACCTTTGGGAGAATATTTAACCGCATTTGAGAGAAGATTTGCAAACAGATAATGTAAGAGTCCTTCATCCATTACAGCGGACGTATTCTCACTATGACAGGTAAAAACAATTTCACACACACTGCTTTTAACCATCAAAAAATCTTCGATTAACTCTCGACAAAATTGCTCTAGGTTAAGAAGAGCAGGATTGAATATGAGTTTTTCTGCTTCTGCTCTACCCATAAACAGCACTTCTTCCATGAGTTGTTCCATAGATTGGACAGCACCTTGAATTCGCTTTAAATATATGCCTCTTTTTGTATCTGTCAAATTTGCTCCTTGCATTTCCATGAGTTCTACTGCGGTTTGAACAACAGTTAGAGGATTACGGAACTCATGAGATACGGTAGAGATAAATAGAGACTTGAGACGGTTAAGTTCTTGCTCCTTCTCTAATGCTTGCTCTAGTAATTTTGTTTGGTGTCGTTCGCTAAGATCCCAAAAAACAACTACTACACCATTTATCTGGTCAGTTCCTCGCTTCAGTGGTGAAGCACTATCGCCAATGGGAACTCTTTTGCCATTTTTTGTAATCAGAGATGTGAATTCCCCTAAATAAACAACCTGTTGCTCACGCAGCACTTTTGTCACAGGATTTTCTAATGTAGCCTCTGTAACTTCATTGACAATATGAAAAATCTTCGCCGCCTCATTTCCTAAAGCATCTTTTTGCTGCCAGCCAGTCAGCGCCTCAGCCGCAGGATTCATAAATGTTATTTTTCCCTGCTCATTTGCGGCAATTACAGCATCACTCATTGAGTTTAAAAGGGTTGCTAACTGATCTCGATTTTCCCGGAGTTCGCGTTCTAACTGGTGTTTTAAAAGACCGATCTCGATCGCAATTTTTAAATCTTTTGTAGTAAATGGTTTAACGATGTATCCGAAAGGTTGGGTAATTTTGGCTCTTTCTAAAGTATGGTCGTCGCCATAAGCGGTTAAATAAATTATAGGTACATCTAACTGCTCGCGAATCTGAGTGGCGGTAGCAATACCGTCCATAAGCTGTTGTGCTTTTAATTTGCACAAACAGCATTTCCCTTGTTTTTTATTTTTCTTCCCCATTTAATAATAAGCTCTCCATCATTTAAGAG
>NZ_JBALDR010000057.1:0-33990 GCF_036917315.1 Nostoc sp.
TCGCAACTCGCTATGATAAACGGGCGACCAACTTTCTCGGTGCAATTTATCTAGCTGCTTCTGTTATTTGGCTCAATTGATGACACGCCCTAGGATTACCTAGTGCTAGCCAACAGCAAGACCTGCGCTTAAGTTACGTTATTTGGCAAGAAGGAATTGATCCATTTTTAGTAGTTGAATTACTTTCACCTGGTACAGAACAAGAAGACTTAGGAAAAACACTGCGGGAAGTAAACCGACCCCCAACGAAGTGGGAAGTATATGAACAGATTTTACGGGTTCCCTACTACGTTATCTACGATCGCTATGAAAACCATTTGCGTGCCTTTAAACTCAGTGGTACTCGCTACGAGGCAATATCTTTATCAGAGAACCGCTTCTTTTTGGCAGAGTTAGAGCTAGGATTGGGTCTTTGGCAAGGTACTTACCGACAGACAATAGGTTTGTGGTTGCGTTGGTATAATTCTGCGGGTTGGGTGCCGACTCAAACAGAACAAGCAGAACAGGAACGCCAACGGGCTGAACAGGAACGCCAACGGGCTGATAGACTGGCAGAGTATTTGCGATCGCAAGGAATTGATCCAGATAACTTGAGTTAAGCAAAAACTCACATCCTTAACAAAGAAGGAGCCTGACAAACAACAGACGTTATGTTTGTAGTCAAAATACACTTGACAAGCTCCTATTTATTGTATAATCGCCAAGATAATTTGGATACAATTTTCTAGTGATGATAGATTTTAAAAGCACTGAAGAGATTTCCAACAAATAAATTATCCAATCTTATGAGATGGGCATCCTGCCTACCCACCTTTAACCAAAGGCGAGTAAGATACACACCTCACAAGAAGTAGTTGGATATTTTTTCTATTTGAAAGTCCCTGAAAAAGGAACTTTCATAAATATAATAGGCTTCAGTGAGAGTAATTAGGTAAGCGGATAGTGAGTAGTAAGCGAGGAAACAGAAATTGTTGCCGACAATGCGGGGAGTTGTACGTAAGGTAGGGAGATGGAGGCGCATCTTGCCCATAGATGAACAGTCATGGGTAAAGTTGGACTTACTAAGAACTCTAGTACGCCGGGATTTAGAGGCACGTTACAAGGGTTCTGTTTTGGGTAACTTGTGGCCTTTGCTAAATCAGTTATCACAATTACTGATTTATACTTATGTGTTTTCTACCGTACTGAAGGTGAAGCTAACTACTCTCAAAGGTTTACCAGCAAATGATTTCACCTTTGGTTTGTGGTTATTTGCAGGGTTACTTCCTTGGATTGCTTTTACTGGTGGTCTAATGCAGTCTGCTAATTCGGTACTAGGACAACCAAATTTAGTCAAGAAGGTGGTGTTTCCTTTAGCTTTGCTACCTCTAGTGCCAGTTTTATCAACATTTATTGAGAGTTCCTTTGGTTTAATGGCATTGATTTTTTTCGTGGCGGTAAATACTCATACTTTACATAGTACTTTGGCGCTATTACCCTTGGTCTGGCTAACGCAGCTATTGCTAACAGCAGGGTTGGGCTATTTAGCAGCAGGACTAACGGTATTTTTGCGAGATATCCCCCAGACTTTAGGAGTGATTTTAAATATTTGGTTTTATGTGACACCGCTTGTCTATCCAGCATCAGCAATTCCAGAGCAATGGCGGAGTTTGGTATTCTGGTTAAATCCAATGGCAGCGATCGCAGAAGTTTATCGTGACATAGTTTTAATTGGAGAGATAAAACACTGGGGAGAGTGGGGAGTTGCTTCTGCGATCGCAACAATCATATTTTGTTTTGGTTTTACAGTGTACAAGCGTTTGCGTCCAGCTTTCGCAGATGTTTTATAGCCAGGTTTAATTATTGTACTTTTAAAACAAGCAAATGCTAATGTGACCTGTATAGTAAATAGATAGCGATCTGATTCAATAAAAAGCCAAAATTTTAATGACGTAAATAATTTTTAATTGATAAAGTTATAGCGTGTAAAATTCTTTAGTAGTTTAAGTATGCGGTGTTATGGGTGAGGAGATTGCAATTTCCCTGAAGAATATCTCAAAGAACTATAAGCGCTATGCTCGTCCGGTAGATAGACTCAAAGAAATTTTACTACCTGGTAAGAGCCACGCTCAAGAGTTTTGGGCATTAAATAATATTAACTTGGAGATTCCTAAAGGAGAGACACTAGGAATTATTGGTCAAAATGGTTCTGGTAAAAGTACATTGCTACAAATTATTGCTGGAACCTTGACACCAACCATAGGAGAGGTATCAGTTCATGGGAGAGTTTCAGCTTTACTAGAACTAGGTAGCGGATTTAATCCTGAATTTACAGGCAGACAAAATGTATTTTTTAATGGGCAGATTTTAGGATTAAGCCGAGCAGAAATAGAAGCAAAGTTTGACAAAATTGCTTCCTTTGCTGAAATTGGCGATTTCATGGAACAACCAGTCAAAACATACTCTAGCGGTATGTTTGTTCGTTTAGCATTTTCAGTAGCAATTAACGTTAACCCAGAAATTTTAATTGTAGATGAATCTTTGGCAGTAGGTGATGGGATCTTTGTCCATCGTTGCATGGCAAAAATTAGAGATTTTCAAGATGCAGGAGGAACAATATTATTCGTATCCCATGATGTAGGATCTGTATCACGCCTTTGCTCTAAAGCTATGTGGATTAATCAAGGAATTCTTGTAGATACTGGACAACCTGCTGAAGTATGTAAACACTATCAAGCATGGGTGCATGAAGAAGTAAATAAAAGAACTAGCATAAATTTGGATTCAAATAAGAATGAGAATATTGGTGCTAATGAAGAAGAAATTGATTTGACTAAAATCACCATTAAAGAATCAAATCCTTTTACTAAAAAGCCGTATATGGCTTTTTATGGATTTGAACGATTTGGTACAGGACGTGCAGAAATTGAGTATATTTCCGTGTTAGATAGTCAGGGTCAACCTATTCAGTTGGTTTATCCTGGAGATGTATTAAAAATTAGGATCACTACATTCAGACACGACAAAGTTAGAAAGCCAAATGTTGGCATAGCGCTACTGGATAGATTGAGGACTGTTTTATCAGGATGGAGTACAGAACTCTTAGATAAAAATTTTGCTAGCTACTGGCTATCTAAATCAGAAATAGGAAGAGCAACAGTTGACTTTGAGTTTATTTGGCCCCACTTAGCTGGTGGTAACTATGCCTTAGATATAGCATTCGGAGATGGAACACACGAAAATTTAGAAATGCTGGACTGGATTCAGAATGCCATAGTTATACAAGCAGCAGTTAATGATTTGGTAGAAGGAGTCTTTCAAGTATCTGGCAGAAAGATCGGACTCTATGAGGAATCGCTATGTACACAATAGTTAAAAATTATTTTAAATCTAAGCTCGAAAGCTGGATGAAATTATATTTTGATATTTACCTCAAGCAATCTCTAGCGCAAGGCTATTTCGATCAGCGCATCAAAGATGTAAGCTTAAAACAATACTTGGTTTTTGGTGAACCTCAAAGACTAAAATTGTCAGAAACATGCATTGTAAATAATGCATTATTTAACTTATCTTCTGGAAATATAGTAATCGGAGAATATGTTTTTTTTGGGCATAATGTTAGTGTAATAACTGGAACTCATGACTATAGAAATTTTGGGCTAGAGAGGATGAACAATTTTCCAACAGAAGGAAATAATATTGTAGTTGAAGAAGGGGCTTGGATCGCAAGTAATGCTACCATAATTGGCCCCTGCAAAATTGGCAAGAATTCTGTAGTAGCGGCAGGTGCTGTTGTTAAATGCGATGTTCCTAGTTATCATGTTGTAGCAGGGATTCCAGCAAAAATAGTCAAACAGATAACCCCGTCAAAGTGAAATTTATATATTATTTAAAAATATAAAAAATGATTGAATCTAACGATCCGGAAATCAAGATTGATGAATTAATACAAAAAATTGTTGAGCAGGTGAGAAAAAGCCAAGTTAATTCTCAATTACCAGGTTCGCAATCTAATCTAGACATATCGAAACTGAAGTTAAGTATTAGTCATATTGAAAATTTTCTAAAAAATGCAGAATCTCGTTCACTGGTACGTATAAAGTGGCCAGATAAACTTAATATATTTCCTTTTAATTTCAGTACTAAGTTACAACAATTTATTCTAAAAGTAATCAATTTTCTCTTTAAAGATCAACGAGAAGTCAATTTAAATATAATTAACTCTCTAAAAGAGTCTGTAGCACTTAATCAGCAGTTAATAGAACAAATTGCAAGTTTAAAAGCGCAAGTAGATAAAGGGCTGGATGAGAGTCTAATTGCAATGGATAATCACATCCAAAGGCTAGGTGAACGCCTCGATACAGTAGATAATCGCTTTCCAGAGTTGTATGAGCGTCTAATTGCAATAGATAATCACATCCAAGGGCTAGGTGAACGCTTCGTTACAGTAGATAATCGCTTTCCAGAGTTGGATAAGCGTCTAATTGCAATAGATAATCATATCCAAGGGCTAGATGAACGCTTCGTTGCAGTGGATAATCGCTTTCCAGAATTGGATGATCATCTAATTGCAATAGATAATCACATCCAAGGGCTAGATAATAGCTTAAATGCTATTGATATAATTTCTACCTGGCTAACTGGTATTCAAGAAAGTTTGGATACGGTGAATAGCCGAGTACAAGAAATAGATGAACAGAAAACTATTCTAAATGCTCATATTGAAAGACTAAATGAGCATTCAATTACAACAGATAGCCGTATAATTACAGCCAATACTCGTATTCAAGAAATAAATGAGCGTTACATCAGAAACGATGGATACCTTAAAAATGATCTAATGCAACAGAAGCGTCTAATAACAATGTTTATGCAAGAGGCAAGGAAACGTTTACCGGAACCTTTTAGTCAAGAGCAATTAAAAACTTTTATTAATGAAGATATACATTTTTTAGATGCTTTTTATGTTGCTTTTGAGGAGAAATTTCGAGGTAGCCGTGAAGACATTTTAAGTAGGTTAAAAGTTTATTTGCCATTGATTGAGGAAGCAAAGGTAGGCACAGTCGAATCTCCAATTTTAGATGTGGGTTGTGGGCGGGGTGAATGGTTAGAACTTCTCCAAGATTCAGGATACATTACTAGGGGGTTGGATATTAACAGAGTAATGATAGAGCAGTGCCGAATCAGAGGACTAGAGGTTATAGAAGGAGATGTAATTAGCTATTTGCAATCTTTGCCAGATGCTAGCTTGGGTGCAGTAACTGGTTTCCATATCATTGAACATTTAGCATTTGAGGTATTGCTAAAGTTATTTAGTGAGACTATGAGAGTACTTAAGACAGGAGGATTGGTAATTTTTGAAACACCAAATCCAGATAATATCTTAGTAGGTAGTAACACCTTCTATTTAGACCCGACACATCGTAATCCACTGCCAAGTCCTACGATCGCATTTGTGGCAGAATCATTTGGTCTATCCAAAGTTACATGTATTAAGCTTCATCCTGATACCATTCAACCTAGATTAACTGGGTCAGAACTGGCTGAACGTTTCAGTGATTACTTTTATGGGCCACAAGATTATGCACTTGTAGGATTTAAACCATGAGAGTATTAATAGTTACGACTCAAGTTCCCTTTGTGAGAGGAGGTGCAGAGATACTAGCAGAAGGTCTTCTAAAAGCTATATCTGCTGCAGGTCATGAGGCCGAGATAGTTGCAATTCCCTTTAAATGGTATCCTCCAGAGCGGATTCTGGATCATATGTTGGCTTGTAGATTATTAGACCTCTCAGAATATTGTGGTCAAGCAGTAGACAAAATTATAGGTTTAAAGTTTCCTGCATACCTAATACCTCACCCTAATAAGGTTATGTGGCTTTTGCATCAGCATCGCACAGCTTATGATTTATGGCATACAAATTATTGCGATTTAATTAAATTTCCTAATGGACTACAGGTTCGTGAAGCAATTATTAATGCTGATAATAAAGTCTTAAAAGAGTATAAGTCTATCTATACTATTGCTGGAAATGTTTCCCGAAGATTAAAGAGATTTAATCAAATAGATTCTATCCCGCTTTATCACCCTCCTCAAAATTCTGAGCTTTTCTATTGTGAAGATATAAATGATTATCTGTTTTTTCCCAGTAGGCTTACAACTATTAAGCGACAAGAACTTGTAATAAAAGCCCTTGTAGAAACAAAAAATCCTGTAAAGGTATTGTTTGCAGGGAAACCAGATACAGTAAGTTATGCTGAACACTTAAAGGATTTAGCTAAAAAATTACATGTAACCAAAAGAGTAGTTTTTTTAGGTGAAATTAGCGAAGAAGAAAAAATTAGAACCTATGCAAAAAGTATAGGAGTTATTTACCCGCCTTTGGACGAAGACTATGGTTATGTCACCCTGGAAGCAATGCTAGCTTCCAAACCAGTTATTACTTGTATGGATTCAGGAGGTTCTTTAGAATTTGTCCGTCATGAAGAAACGGGTTTATTTGCTGAACCTAATTCTAAATCTCTTGCCGCAGCTATGGATCAATTATGGGAAAATCGTTCTTGGGCACAAGCTCTTGGTAAAGCAGGACGAGATTATTATCATAGCCTTAACATTTCATGGTCTAAAGTTGTTCAAAAGCTAGCTGCATGAAAATTAACTGGTTTTCCCCATTATCACCTGCAAAGTCCGGTATTGCTGAGTATACATCTCAATTGATTCCTGCTTTGCAAAAATATGCTGAAATTGTTCTGTGGACAGATCAACAGCACTGGATTTCATCTTTGGAAAAGTACGCCACAGTCCGCCATTATGATTTGGATAATACTCCTTGGGTTGAAATTAACCAAGCGGATTTAAATGTATATAACATAGGCAATAATTCAGACTTTCATTTTGCTATATGGCAGATTAGTTGTCAATGTCCAGGTTTAGTGATTTTACATGATGTTAAACTACAGCACTTTTTTGTTAGCATCTATCTACATCGAGAACAAAAGTCGAATCGAGATGCTTATTTATTTCAGATGAAAAAATACTATGGAATTCAGGGTGAGCAAGCGGCCGTGAAATTTTCGAGTGGTAATATTTCAACGGAGTATATGGCTGAACTCTATCCGCTAACATTTTTAGCTTTAGAGAATGCAGTAGGAGTTGTCACACACACAAAAGCGGATTTCCAAACTATTAAGCAAGAGAAGCGATGGTTTGTCGGCTATGCGCCATTACCATACATGAGTGAATGGCAAGCAAATTCACAAAGTAAAAAGAATAAAGCACCTTATCGCTTAATAGTATTTGGCTATCTTGGTCCAAACCGTGGGTTAGATTTTTTGTTTAATGCATTATCTAGTTTTTCTGAAAAAAATCAGTTTTTCTTAGATATATATGGGCAAGTTTGGAATAAAAATTATATTGAGCAACAAATTAAATTATTAGGACTTAGTAATATAGTAAAAATACATGATTTTGTTGCGGATGCTGAGTTAGACTTGGCTTTAGAAAATGCTAATTTAGCCATTAATTTACGCTATCCGACTATGGGAGAAGCATCACTTAGTCAACTTCGGATTTGGAGTCACGCACTTCCCAGTCTAGTTACACGGGTTGGTTGGTATGCAGAACAATCGGAAGACACTGTTGCATTTGTGCGTCCAAATTATGAAATTGAAGATATCCAAAAGCATCTCAAAAGTTTTTTGGTGAATCCCAAATACTTTACAAAAATGGGAAAAAATGGGCAGAAAATTTTACGGAAGGAACATAACCCAGAAATTTATGCTCAGGCGATCGTGAGTTTTGGACAAAAAATTCAAAGGTTTCGATGTAATGTAATAGCGGATCAATTAATAGACAAAATAGGAGAAGAATTAAGTAATTGGATGGATTACAAAACACTGGATATACAGGTAGAAAAAATTGCTCAAGCAATACATTTTATTAGTAATTAATTCTCTGTTTTATAAATTTAATTCTAAATAGTTTTAGATAAACATTTTTGTACTACTGATGTAAGAGAAGTTAATTACTGTATGAAGCTATCTGTTGTTATTCCTTGTTACAACGAATTGGGAACTATTAGCAAAGTTGTAGAAGCCGTCAAGGCATCGCCTGTAAAAAATTGTGAAATTATTATAGTAGATGATTGTTCAATAGATGGTACGAGAGAGTTACTTAAATTAAAAGTAGAGTCACAGGTAGACCAAGTAATTTACCATCATAAAAACAGAGGTAAAGGTGCAGCTTTAAGAACTGGTTTTGCTGCGGCTACTGGAGATATTGTTATAGTTCAAGACGCAGATTTAGAGTACGATCCGCAAGAATATCCCTTATTGATTGGGCCGATTATTGATAATAGAGCTGATGTAGTTTTCGGTTCTCGTTTCCAAGGTGATAGACCTCACAGAGTTGTCTACTATTGGCACAGAGTGGGCAATGGATTCTTAACAATGTTGTCTAATATGTTTACCAATATAAATCTAACAGATATGGAAACGTGTTATAAGGCTTTTCGACGTGAAATTATTCAATCTATCAAAATAGAAGAAAATCGATTTGGATTTGAACCTGAAATTACAGCCAAGGTTGCGAAACTTGGCTGTCGTATTTATGAGGTTGGTATATCTTATTATGGTCGAACTTATAAAGAAGGTAAAAAAATAGGTTGGAAAGATGGAGTTAGAGCTATTCATTGTATACTAAAATACAATTTATTTAAAAAAAATTATGTTGACAAGATATCTAAATAAAAAATAATTTTATTTGCCTAGTAATGTAATATAGGGTGAATATTTTTATGCTGGTTTATTAAAATTAGCAATTTAAAAAAATTATGCTTTTAGTAATTTAATAAACAATGAATAAAAATCTAAAAAAATTTTCTATTCCTGCACTCTACACTATTGTTTGTGTTGTCGGAATTTTTATAGCATTTTATCCAACAATCCTCAGTAGATTCGCTCTAATACAAACAGATCCTGGGGATACTAGACTAAACAATTACTTTTTAGAGCATTCTTTTCAATTATTGATAAATAAAGACTATGCAGGTGGTTTATGGTCGCCAGCCTTTTTTTATCCTTACAAAAATGTTCTGGCTTTCTCAGACAATCTATTTGGATCTGCTCCTATATATTGGTTATTTAGATTATTTTTATCAGCCGATGTTGCATTTCAAATATGGATGATTGCTGTTTGTATTCTTTGTTTTGCTAGCTTCGCTCTTTTAATGCGGAGATATCAGGTAAGCCATTTATTGAGCGCTTTAGGAGCCTTACTGTTTGCCTTCAGTATGCCTAGAATTAATCAAATTGGGCATCAGCAATTACTACCCCAGTTTTTTACACCTCTAGCTTTTCTTGTAGGGTGGGAATTTTTCCTGCAACCAACTCGAAAAAAGATAACATTGTTTTTGCTGCTAATTTATCTACAAGTACTTGCCGGAATTTACTTGGGTTGGTTTTTACTATTTAGTTTACCTATATTTTTTGCTATAGCTTACAAATTAGCTCCAGCATCAATCCGCCATAATCTTTTATCATACTGTCGAACTGATTACAAAGCAACGATCGCAATTATTGTAGTATGGGCAGCAACAATGTTTGTTACCCTACTTCCATATTTGGAAGCCAAGTCAGCTTTAGGGAAAAGATCATACTCAGAAGTAGATACAATGCTTCCCAGAATTTCTTCTTGGTTTGCAGTTGCTCCTGGTAGTCTTTGGGCACCTTTACTTTCCTGGGTTTCTAAAAGCTTACCAATGCCATGGCCAGGAGAACATCGCATGTTTGCTGGGATCATAATTTTTTTATTAATAGGAGTTTCTGTATATACACTATTTAAATCGTATAATATATTAACTGTTCAAAGAGCATTACTTGTAAAAGTATGCTTTTTTGTGTTTATTACTTTGTTTTGTTTGTCACTGCGCCTACCTTTTGGGATATCACTTTGGAGAATAATTTATGAAGTTGTACCTGGAGCCTCTGTAATCAGGGCAATTACTAGAATATGGTCAGTTGCATATTTTTATTTATTGGTTGCTGGAATATTATGTTTTGATTCTTTATTACAATCAACAGTAATTATCAAGCGCCGTCTTTTCAAGTTAGTTATAGTAAGTATATTTTGTCTAATAGGTATATCAGAGCAGCTTATATTCAATTTACCTAACTACGAAAAAGCTCCATTACTGAAAGAAACTACAGAAATTAGCAGTTTAATGAAACAAGGTTGTAACGTTGCATATTTATCTTCAAACGTTGAAAAGCCTTTTTATATCGATCAGTTAACAGCAATGTGGGCTGGAATAGAAGCAAACATTCCAGTTTTAAACGGTTATTCTTCTGCTCCTCCACCTAACTATGGTGATATAGGAGAACCCTTAAGCATACCTCAAGTGCTAAATTGGTTAAGTTTTTTTAATAAAAACATTTCTGGTAAATTATGTGTTATATTTCCAAAATCATTAGAACAAAAAGATAGTTTTCTTGCTACATTAGGACTTCAAAAAAACACGATCGTATCCAGTAATTTTATTTCTTACAGAATTAAATTGCCAATAGAACAAATATTTAAACAGGAAATTAAAGTTTTTGAATATCCAAAAATTATGGTAGTTAATTTGCAAAAGAAAGTACCAATTATAGTAAAAAACACAAGTAACTTTTTATGGTCTAAGAAAGGAGATAAACCAACTAATCTTTCTTATAAATGGATAGGGATAGACTCTCAAGGGAAGCCAACTAATATTGAGGGGAATCGAACTCAACTGCCTTTTGATGTAGCTCCTGGAGAGTCGCTAGCAATTAATGCAGTTATCAAACCACCTACTATACCAGGAAAATATACTCTAATTTTAACAATGGTGCAAGAAACGGTTGCTTGGTTTAGCGATAAGCAATATTCAGATCCTAAAATCGATGTAAATGTTATATCAGATTCTTAATTGTTCATTTAGCTAAATGAGTGTGAGGAAAATGGCATGAACCTACAAGAATTTGCTTTACTGCTAATGTCTGTTGCTACAAGTGTAGGCGGGCAATTTTTCTTAAAATTGGGGGCATTGAAATTGGTAAAAGTCAATTCAGCTAATGCCCTGAATAATATTATCAGTATCGCTACTACACCGGAATTATTAACTGGATTAACTTGTTATGGTTTAGGTGCTATTGCATATATTCTCCTTCTCACCAGAGTTAATTTAAGTGTCGCTGCTCCATCTATTTCCTTAGTTTATGTTTTTTCAGTCATTTTAGGTTACTTTATTTTCAGAGAAACAATTCCCTTAACCCGTCTGGTAGGTTTGAGTTTTATTGTAGGTGGAGTTATTTTAGTAGTTTGGCAAAAATAAAATAATAAAAAGACAAAATTACTATCTTAATATTTAGCCTATTTTACTCTTGAGTATTTTATATTTTATTTTAAAACAAAGTTTTGGAGTTTAACTAATAGTTTGGTACAAGTACTGAATAAACCTTTAAATTTTAGTTTTTTAAAAGTAGGCTTATATGACTAAAAAAGCTCTCATTACCGGCTTAACTGGACAAGACGGTTCTTATCTTGCTGAACTACTATTAACCAAAGCCTATCAAGTCTTCGGCTTAGTCCGCCGCTCAAGTTCCAGTAATCTTGAGCGCGTCAATCACCTTTCTGGCGATATCCAAATCCTTTCTGGCGATCTTTTAGATCAATCCTCTTTAATGGATGTGATTACGGAAGCTCAACCTGACGAAATTTATAATCTTGCCTCTCAAAGCTACGTTCCTCTCTCTTGGACACAACCTGCTCTCACTGCTGAATATACAGCTCTAGGTGTCTCCCGTCTCTTAGAATCTATTCGTCGCTGCAAACCAGATGCCAGATTCTATCAAGCATCTAGTAGTGAAGTTTTTGGTCAACCTGATGAATCACCTCAAGCTGAACGCACCGCCTTTCGTCCGCGCAACCCTTATGGTGTTGCCAAAGCATACGCTCACTGGATGACTGTCAACTATCGGCAGAAATACAACCTTTACAACTGCTGTGGTATTACTTATACTCACGAATCGCCTCGACGTGGGACAGAATTTGTATTTCGCAAAATCACGCACGCAGCTGCCCAAATTAAATTAGGTTTGGCAAATGAACTAAAATTAGGCAACCTAGATGCCCGTCGTGATTGGTGCTATGCCAAGGATGCTGTTTACGCTATGTGGCTGATGTTGCAGCAAGCACAACCTGATGACTATATCATCGCTAGTGGTGAAACTCACTCTGTCAGAGAACTCGTTGAGTGTGCTTTTAACAGCGTTGGTCTAAACTGGCAAGATTATGTCTCAGTTGACCCTGCTTTTTATCGCTCTGATGAACCTGTGCAGTTAGTTGGTTCTATTAATAAAATTAAGACGGAGTTAGGTTGGCAGCCTCAGCATTCTTTTGAGCAATTGGTTGAGTTAATGGTTGATTACGATCTAAAAAAATTGAGCATTAGCGGAGCTTAAATATTCTAATGCTAAAAATTGTAGTTGATACCACCCCAGTGGATTCAAAACCCAGTGGGGTTGGCTTTTATATTGCTAATTTAATATGCGCTCTTGATGTATTACAAAAAGAGGAAAATTTTCAGTTAGGAGTAGTCTATCAACCAGGGTTAAAAAATTGGCTTCGGGGTGACTTCATTTTTCCTGAATGCTTTAAAAATTCTTCTCAACAGTATCTCTTACCTTTACCTCTAAGAATTTCAGATTTATTATTAGCTTTAGCTTTTAAACCTAGTTTATCTTACTTTGAAAAATATTTTGGTTCTCCGGATATATTACATGGTACAAATTACTCAGTTTATCCCTGTCAAAATAGTTTAAAGGTAATGAATATATACGATCTGACTTTTATTAAATATCCTAACTATACAGATTCAGTCGTCAAAACATATACAAAAAGGGTAAAGCGATGTTTACAGTGGACAGATTTAGTTTTAACTATTTCAGAAAGCTCTAAAAAAGATATTATTGAATATTTGGAAGTAGACCCCAAAAAAGTCTATGTCACACCTTTAGCTAGTCGCTACTATAGTAATTACTTGTCTGAGGAAATTGCTCAAGGGCTAGAAAAACAAGCTAATTATGATTTTTCCAAGCCATATCTACTTTTTGTTAGCACAATAGAGCCAAGAAAAAATATTAATACTATAATCACTGCTTTTAATTTTTTAAAAGAAAAGTATAAAATCGAACATCAATTAATATTGATTGGTAAGAAAGGATGGAATTACGAACCGATATTCGCGGCTATTGAAAATTCCCCTTGGGCAAGCCAAATTCATCATCTTAATTACCTATCTAATGAATTAGTTGCATTATTTTACTCAAAAGCTGATGTCTTCGTTTATCCATCTTACTACGAAGGGTTTGGTTTACCCGTATTGGAAGCAATGACTTTAGGTGCTCCTACGATCAGTTCCAATACTTCATCAATACCAGAAGTTGCAGGAGATGCTGCTATCTTGATTGATCCTAGTGATTCTGTTCAACTGGCTGAAGCTATTCTGAAAGTCATCAGTGATTCTCAACTACGTCAAGAATTAATTATTAAGGGTAGAGAAAGAGCAAAATTATTTTCTTGGGAAAGAACGGCAAAAGAAACCTTAAAAGCTTATAGAGCTATTATTTAATGAATATAGTAAATAACATCTCTGCAAATAAATTAATAATTAACTTATCCATTTTATTATCCAAACCAACAGGAATAAGTAACTATGCCGATCATCTTGTTCATTATTTAAAATTTCTTCAACCCACTCTATTAACAGCCAAAAATTACCCAGACTTTAACTGCTATTTAGTCCCTGATAATCTTACTCCCGCCCAAGGAACGAAAGGACATTTTCGCCGCTTGATTTGGACGCAATTTCAACTGCCGCAAATCTATAAAAATTTGCGCTCCCATCTGTTATTTTCACCTTTGCCAGAAGCACCAATTTATACTAACTGTCGTTTTGTGGTGATGTCTCACGATCTGATACCGTTGCGCTTTCCTAAACGCTTTTCACGGTTGACATCGTACCATCGTTACTATGTTCCTCAAGTACTCAACCAAGCACAACATATTATCTGTAACTCCAATGCCACAGCTAAGGACATCATAGACTTTTACCAAATTCCAGCTAGCAAAATTACCTCTATTCCTCTTGCTCCCGATCGCACTCATTTTTGTCCTCTCAATCTACCTACCTGTAATTACTTTCTCTACATCGGTCGTCAAGATATTTACAAAAACCTGAACACACTTATTACCGCCTTTGCTGCATTACCAAACAGTAGTGATTATGAACTGTGGCTGGCAGGTCCGACCGATCTTCGTTACACCTCAATTTTACAGGGGCAAGTAGAAGAACTAGGAATAAGTAATCGAGTCAAGTTTTTGAACTATGTTCCTTACAGTGAATTGCCAAAAATCATCAATCAAGCGATCGCTCTGGTTTTTCCTAGTCTCTGGGAAGGTTTTGGTTTACCTGTCCTCGAAGCAATGGCTTGTGGTACTCCCGTCATTACCTCCAATCTCTCTTCTTTACCTGAAGTGGCTGGCGATGCAGCGATTTTGATCGATCCCTACAACACTGGAGAAATTGCAGAGGCGATGCAGGCGATCGCAACTAATTCAGAATTGCGATCGCGCCTTTCTAGCCAAGGTATCACTCACTCTCAACAATTCAGTTGGGAAAAAACAGGAAAAGCAACCGCCGAAGTGTTATCCCGTTACCTATAAACTAACGCCAGAATTTAAATGCAATGATTTGGGATTTTGTCAATTTTTCAGATTATCTTGACTAATGACTTGTAATTAATCCTAAATCCTTATGAAAGCACTCATTCTTTCTGGCGGTAAAGGTACACGCTTACGTCCCCTCACCTACAGCGGGGCAAAACAACTTGTTCCAGTTGCTAACAAACCGGTTTTATGGTACGGCATTGAAGAAATGGTCGCGGCTGGTATTACTGATATTGGCATCATTATCAGTCCAGAAACCGGGGCAGAAGTCCAAGGGAAAACCGGAAATGGAGAAAAGTTTGGAGCGAACATCACCTATATCATACAAGACCAGCCACTTGGACTTGCTCATGCTGTCCAAGTCGCCCGTCCTTTTTTAGGAGATTCTTCCTTTGTGATGTACTTGGGCGATAACCTGATTCAACTAGGTGAGTTAAGTTACTTTCTGCAACAATTTAGCCAACAACAGCCAGATGCTCTGATTCTCTTACGTTCGGTTGCCAACCCTAGCGCCTTTGGTGTGGCTCAGGTAGATGAAACAGGACGGGTATTACAGCTAATTGAAAAACCCAAAGTTCCTCCTTCAAATCTGGCATTGGTAGGGGTTTATTTCTTTTCTCACCTTATTTTTGATGCGATCGCCAATATCCAACCTTCCACCAGAGGCGAGTTGGAAATCACTGATGCTATTCAATACCTGATTAATCAGGAAAAGCAGGTTGTAGCCCACAATCTCCAAGGCTGGTGGTTAGATACTGGTAAAAAAGATGATTTATTAGAAGCTAATAGATTAATTCTCGATACCTATCTGACAGCATCAGTTGTGGGCGAAATTGATGCCCAAAGTCAGATTATTGGACGAGTCCAAATCGGTGCAAAATCTAAAGTAATTAACTGCACAATTCGGGGACCAGTAGTCATTGGTAACAATTGTCATTTAGAAAACTGCTTTATTGGGCCTTATAGTAGCATTGCTAACAATGTCACACTCATTGATACCGATTTAGAACACAGCGTTATTTTAGAAGGTGCTAAAATTGCCGACATCCATCAGCGTATTATTGATAGTGTGATTGGACAAAGGGCACAATTGAGTCTTGCACCCCGTCGCCCTAAAGCCTTGCGATTTATGATTGGCGATGACTGTCAAATTGAACTAACGTGATTTACTTGTTAAAAATAAGACAAGCCACCGTCAAAGTTGGAACATAGTGCCTGTAAAATATGAATGCGAAATTCATCTAATAATCAGAACACTGCGGCACATCCTATAAATAATATTAATGACCATTGTAAATACCAAGATTCCTGAAGTTCTGCAAATTGAACCCCAAATATTTGGAGACGATCGCGGTTTCTTTTTTGAAGCTTACAACCAGCAAAAATTTGCTCAAGAGATTGGGATTGTTACGAACTTCGTCCAAGATAACCACTCTTGCTCTAAACAAAACGTTCTACGTGGATTGCACTATCAAATCCAACAACCCCAAGGAAAACTTATCCGTGCTGTTGTCGGTTCTATTTTTGACGTAGCTGTAGATATTAGAAAAAGCTCTCCTACCTTTGGTAAATGGGTGGGTTCTGAACTCAGTGCTGAGAACAAACGCATACTGTGGATACCATTGGGCTTTGCTCACGGCTTCCTCGTGCTTTCAGAAATAGCTGAAGTTCTCTACAAAACTACAGATTATTACGCGCCTCAAAGCGATCGCACAATTCTATGGAACGATCCAGATTTAGCGATAGATTGGCCCTTAAGTGCGCCACCAATTTTATCAGCTAAAGACGAAGCTGGTAAATCTTTCAGAACTGCTGAAGTATTTGATTAAGTAGTCATTGGTCATTGGTCATTGGTCATTAGTACATACCCCGTCTCTTGTGATACCCTAAGCTTACTTTTATGGTGGACGGAAAAACTTTGTCTTTCATCGGACTAATTCAAACCAAGTTAAAGAGTGGGTATGGCTTCTCTTGGACAAATGACAAATGACAAATGACAAATGACTAAATCAATTTTGCTGATTGGTAGCAACGGTCAAGTGGGTAAGGAACTACAACAAATCCTCTCATCTCACAGCAATGTTATTTCAGTAGCACGCCCAACAGTAGACTTTACCCAACCTGATACCCTTCGCAACGTTATCAGATCCAAGCAGCCGCAAATTATCATTAACGCTGCTGCTTACACTGCTGTAGACAAAGCTGAAAGTGAACCCGAACTTGCTACCGCTATTAATGCTAATGCACCCCTAATTCTTGCCGAAGAAAGCCAAAAATTAGGAGCTTTTCTAATTCATATTTCGACCGATTACGTTTTTGATGGTAATGGCTGTAGTCCTTACCAGGAAACCGATGCGACTAATCCCTTGAGTGTCTATGGTAAAACCAAACTTGCTGGAGAAGAAGCTATTCGGGAAACTTGCGCCCATCATCTCATTCTCCGCACTGCTTGGGTTTATGGAACCTTTGGCAAAAGTAACTTTGTCAAAACCATGCTGCGACTAGGTGCAGAACGTCAAGAACTCCGTGTTGTCGCCGATCAAATTGGTAGCCCAACTTGGGCGCAAGATATAGCGGCAGTTATAGCCCAGATGATTCCCCAGTTAACCCCAGAAATTAGCGGCACTTATCACTACACTAATAGCGGCGTTGCTAGCTGGTATGATTTTGCCGTCGCTATTTTTGAAGAAGCCCAACAGCTAGGCTTCCCTTTGAAAGTTGAACGTATTGTCCCCATTACAACCGCCGAATATCCCACACCAGCCCGCCGCCCTGCTTATTCCGTCTTGGCTTGTGGAAAAATTGCTGCAATTCTAGAGACTTATTCTCCCCATTGGCGACAAAGACTCCGGCAAATGCTCACAGATTTTAAAATGGGGCATAAATAATGAGGCGAGAGGTGACAGGTGACAGGTAATAGAAAATAATTTGTACCCTGTAACCTGTACCCTATTCCCTATTTATTTTGACTTTTTAATACTCCCGTTTCATGTTGTATGGGCAAGACATCTAAAATATCAGTTTGGGAACAATATTTTAAATCTTCGTGACAGTCAAGACGCAACAATCGTTGGCCGTGGCTAGCTTGGTGAAGTAATCCCAATAAGTTATCTTGCCATTGAGAGTAAAGAGCGATCGCACTAATTACTTCATCATTCCCAGCTATTTCTTCAGATGACAACTTGGTTTGCTGCAAAATACTATGAGCGATCGCACCCGCACAAACTGTATCCTCTAAGGAATAACTGCCTTCCCAACCGGAACCGACAATCCACACTGTCTCTGGTTGCTTATCTAAGAGGAATTGCACCACCGCCGCCCGGTTAATCAAGGCTGCTGCTAATACATTTGGGGAGTCTTGTACCCTTTGTAAAGCACGAGTACCATTTGTGGTACTGATAAACAAACGCCGCCCTTGCACTAATTCTGGTGTGCAGTCGAGGGGAGAGTTTCCCAACTCAAAGCCAGCTACTTTTGCGCCGCCGCGTTCTCCAGCCCGCAGACGTTTTTCAGGGGGCCATTTTTCGCTAACTTCAATTAATTGGTCTAAATCGCTGAATACTTGTACAGCTTCGCCTCCAGATGCCAAGACAGTCGCTATTGTGCTAGTCGCTCGCAAAACATCGACTGCGATCGCACATTCTGGCGCTTTATCCGTTGGAGTCAATTCAGGAGTGTGGTATACGAATAACTTCACGGGCTGGATACACCTGTTTTAATACTACTGCCGAAAATAACATTCTACCTAGTTGGTGTCACTAACTATAGTCACAATTGTTCGCAAACAATTTTTTAGCATCAAATATGCACGATGTAACCTATTCAATACAAAAATACTCAAAAAATCTATTTTTATGCTTTTAGACTTTCATATTTGCTGCACTATCCTGTAATCTAAAACAAGAACAGATTTTCTAAAGCTGTATTTGGCATTCCAAGTTAGCACCACTACGCATCCTGACTAAACTTGGCCAAATAGAAACTAAAATTTTTACCTCCACTCCGCTCATCCCAAATCGAAAATCGCTATGGCACCTTTACCCGACTACCGCCCTAAACAACTATCTTTAGGCCCGTTGGAAGCGGAAATTTTAAATATCATCTGGGAACTTGGTTCAGCCACAGTCAAGGATGTACACGATCGCATCCTCGCCGATCCCAACCGCGAATTAGCGTATACTTCTGTCACCACTGTTTTACGTCGCCTCACTGATAAAGGTTGGCTGGCCTGCGACAAGAAGGAGCGCGCATTCTATTGGCGGCCAATGCTGAGTAAGCAGCAATCAGATGTGATTAAAGCTCACGAGCAATTACAACGATTTTTGGCAGTGGGGAATCCCGATGTTGTTGCTGCCTTTGCTGATAGTCTGGATGAAGCAGCTAGTGAACAAATAGCAGCGATCGCTAAACGTATTCAATCTGCACGCCAAGCCAGGGAGGAACAATGATGCATCTGATAATGATTTTGAATGCTTTGGCAGTTGCCTGGTGGTTAAGATCCGCTGGGAATCAACCCCAAGGCAATTGGAATCTGCGATGGCAGCGATCGCTATTTTTGTTTCTCTTCCCGCCCTTGCTAATATTCATGACTGCGATCGCTGTGCTGTTCATGGGGCCTCAAGGGCAAATGGGCGGGATGTATACAGGCTCAATTAGCTATTTACTAGCATTAATTTATTTGGCATTTTTTGCCATTTCATGCATTAAACTTGCTTTTCAGGGTTGGCAGTCTGTAGAATCTGCCCGTAACTGCCCTTTAGTGAATGTTGGCGATAAACGAGCCAGACTGCTGCAAACAGGCGCGTTGTTTGCAGGTCAAATCGGTTTTTGGCAACCAGAACTAGTGGTTAGCCAAGGATTAGTGCAAACTCTCTCACCGGCTCATTTAGAAAGCGTCTTAGCCCATGAGCAAGGGCATCACTATTACAGGGATACGTTTTGGTTTTTCTGGCTGGGTTGGGTGCGTTCTTGCACTGCATGGTTGCCGAATACAGAGCCTTTGTGGGAAGAACTTTTAGCTTTGCGCGAACTCCGTGCCGATGGTTATGCAGCATTGCAGGTAGACCCTCTGGTGTTAGCAGAATCACTTTTATTAGTAGTTAGTAGCGGCCCCGTCTTATCGGAAATTTGCTGTGCTGCATTAGGTTCCTCTGGTGCAGATCGTTTAGAACAAAGAGTAGAAGCTCTATTAGCACCACCAGAACCAACCCCAGAAGCTCAATTACAATCTTGGCATGGCTTTCTGTTGGCGTTCTTGCCTTTACTGACTGTGATATTTCATAGTTAAGTTGAATTTAGCAAGCTACTACAGCACGAAATCGTGATATTTGTAACGAGAATTATGATGTTTGTAACAAAAATCGTAGTGTTACTAACGAAAATCGTAGCGTTGGTAATGAAAACTTAGTGTTTGTAACAAAAATCGTAGTGTTACTAACGAAAATTGTGATGTTAAGAACAAATATCGCGATCGGAACAAATTAACAAGCGGTGATTACGAATTATATGCCGCGCTGTACTAGTGTAGCGATCGCTTATTCTTCTTCTAGCAACGGTTCTATATATTTTTGTACCAAAGGCACTTGAAAAGCATTGCCTTCTTGAGTCGAAATATCTTTTCGCGTTAGTTTGCCGATAACACCTTTGTCTTGCTGGGTGGGGGGCTTCCACTACCTCACCCAGTCCTTCATATTCATCCAAACAAAAGAGAAATTGCTTACCGGAGTTGTTGCGTTCTATTTCTGTTAACCAAGTTTACAGGGCGGGAAATGGATCATTCAGCTAATTTATCGGCATCTGGATTAGGCAAGTATACTTTGCGGGGTAATCGCCGTGCAGCTTCGATAATTTGTTGAGCTAAATTTTCAGCCAATCCTTTAAATTTTTACCGCCTCAATAACGCTAATTGGTGACGAGGTTGGAATAACTTGGGTAAGTTGGAAGCCAGCATGAAGCAGTAGCACTTGATATTCCTCCTCTGTGCGTTCGCGTCCACCAGTCATAACTAGCATATTAAGGTCAAACAACTTGCTAAAAGAAGATGCATTCCCAGGAGGAATTACTGTCTCAAACAGCAGGAGTTTACTATGCTCTGACATTGCCTGATGACAGTTTTTGAGAATAGCGATCGCTTTTTCCTCATCCCAGTCATGAATGATGTGCTTGAGAAGGTAAGCATCACCACCTGCTGTTACTGACTCAAAGAAGTTTCCCGACACTACGGTACAGCGGTCTGCAAAACCTAGTGCTTGCAGGCAAGATTTTGCTTCTTCTATCACCGTTGGTATATCAAAGATAATGCCTTTAACAGTCGGATAAGGTTTAAGAATGCTAGTCAGCAAACTGCCCTGACCTCCTCCCACATTAACAATGGTGTTGAATGCTGAAAAGTCATAACTGTAAATAATTGCTTCCAAAACTGAAGCTGTTAGACTTGTCATTGCCCGATTAAATAACTTGCCAGCTTCGGAGTTTTTAAGGTAATGATCCCAAACACTCATTCCAGCGATGTGGTCAAACGCAATCTCGCCAGTTTTGATGCTATGTAGCAGGTTATCCCAGCCTAAGTAGTGCGCTTGTCCCAGTTCGGAAATGGCAAAAAAACGCAAAGAACCAGGAACATCCGTTTGTAACGTAGCAGCCAAGGGTGTTAAGCCAAATCGATGATGCTCATCTTCAACAAATATACCCACACTGGCAAGCGCACGCAGTAATCTGTACAATGATGGGACGTGAGTATTAGTGATTGCAGCTAGTTCCTCTAGCGTCTTTGGCTGTTCCTTGAGGTAGTCAGCAATACCAAGTTTAGCAGCAGCGTGGATTGCCCGTGATACCCAAAAGCCAGAAATCATCTGAAGCATAACATCGGATGCAGGGACTTCAGTACTTATGCTTGGTTCGAGTGAACTCATATTCTGTAAATTCTTTTCAAAGTTCTGGATTTGTGGGGGTACACAGCCACAACTCAATCATATCTGAATTGATACTTGTAGGCTGATCGCCCTTCATCCGAGATGCGATCGCGTGTAATTCATCTTTACGACCGACAAAAAGACGCGATGAATCGCCGTCTCTATAAAAGACGGATTTGTAGAGACGGCAATTTATCGCGTCTCTTGCCTTAAACGTGGTATCTAAGAAAAATATTTATTTGGCAGATAAGCCAATATTTACTGCTAATAGTGCAGAACAAAGCATTGAAGCGATCGCCAGTTTCCTAAACTAGATTAACAGCACAATCCCCTTAACACCTTTGCCAAATACTCATACTGCTCTAAAGTATTGTAAATCTGCGCCGAAATCCTTACCAACAGCCGAGGTTTTTCCTGCCACGGCATCACCTGCACTTGAATACCAAACTTATCAAACAACTCATCATGTACAGACATGAAATCGCGGTTTTCCAAAGTCTTAGGCATTGGCACAACTGCCATTGAACCAATCATCTCCTTTGGACAAAGCGGCTGCACTTCTAACGCTTCACAAAGTACCTGTCTTCCCTGCAACACTAGCCGATGATTTTGCTGTCTCAATTCTGTCCACCCACCAGGTAGCAACGAACCCATAAAAGCGATCGCTTCTGGTACAGACATATAAGCTGTAGGATCGTCTGTACCTGTCCAGTCAAATTCCAGCTGAAAGCGGCTTTTATCAGTGCGTGGCGAATTTGTCCCGTGGCTAATTGTCAGAGGACGAATTTCTGACTGTTTATCTCGTTGCACATACAAAAATGCTGCCCCTTTTGGCGCACACAGCCATTTATGACAATTTCCACTGTAATAAGTTGCGCCAATATCCCGCAAATCGAGGGGAATCATTCCAGGCGCATGAGCACCATCGACCAATGTATCTACACCCCGTTGTTGCAACTCCTTCGCCAACTCTTGAATCGGGAAGATTAACCCTGTCTGACTGGTAACATGATCCAAAAGTGCTAATCGGGTTTTTGCTGAAACTCGCTCAATTACTGCTGCGATTACTTGCTGTGGCGAGTCAATCGGGAAAGGAACTTTTGCCACTACCACCCGCGCACCAGTGCGACTGGCAATAAAATCAAGTGCATTGCGGCAAGCATTATATTCATGGTTGGTTGTAAGTATTTCATCCTCTGGTGAAAATGTCAGCGACCTTAACACCGAATTAACGCCAGTTGTTGCATTGGAGACAAACACCAAATCCTGCACATCAGCACCCACAAACGCCGCTAGTTTACTTTTGGCATCATCTAGCAGAGGTTCCCACTCTCTACCAAAAAAGCGTAAGGGTTCATGTTCGAGCTGCGATCGCAAACGTTGTTGAAATTCCAGTACTTGTTTAGGACAAGCACCAAAAGACCCATGATTCAGAAACGTCACAGCCGAGTCAAGCGACCATAAGTCTCTGATGGATAATCTAGAATCCAAAATTTAAAATCCAAAATTGATAAACTCCCCAGGCTGGATTCGAACCAGCGACCAATCGATTAACAGTCGATCGCTCTACCACTGAGCTACTGAGGACCACTCACGATTTATAATAGTAGGGCTAAAAATAGTATTTGGCAAGTACTTTCGCCAATATTTTTTTTAGAAACTTAATTTAGAGAATTTTTGCAGCCAAAATCGATTCAGGAACTTAAGCAGAGACTCTGAGATACTAAATATCTACTGTAATCCCATTCGTAATTCAGCCAGACGCTGCCGCGCCTTAGCATCAATGGCATTAGCTAAAAACCGACTCTTAGATTGTTTACGCGTATGATACTTTTGTCGCATCCGGCAGACAGTGGCTTCCACTTCCCCACAGAGTTGCTGTGCCGACAACCATTCAGCCCCATACCCTTGGATCATCAACTGCTGTGCCCGATCTGATGTAGCAACAATCACACGAGAAATCAAAGATTGGGCTATTTGGTGGCGAAAAGAAGCGCAGGATTTTTCGATATAAGTATCTGCTGTTTGTCCAAAATCAGTGTAATAAACAGATAAAAGCTCAGTAATAATTTCTTTATTACTAGAGCTATTCTGATATTGGGCATCAAAAACTATCTGAGTTGTGTAACCTTGAAACGCACTATAACCAGTCATCGCTTCCACAAGTTCGCCCCGTGCAGCCTCTAATCCAACGCTATCACGCGTTTTTTTAAGGCAAGGCCAAGCGCCTATGATATTGTAGCCGTCCACTAACAAAACGGCTTGGAGTAAGGAACGGGGCATGGTTTTTAATCACAATTTTCTAGAGTTAACAAAATTCATTCATAAGTTTTATAATAATTGATGCATAGTCTGTAACACTATGCTACACAGAATAAAAAATACGGCAACCTCACAAAACTCAAGCCTCAGATAGACGCACCAACTTAAAACGCGCCTTTATTTAAAAGGCGCGTTACAGTTCTTTTTTAGTAGTATTCAGGAGTGCTAAGTACAATGAATTTTACTTATTAACTCAGCACTCAGCACTCAGCACTGAATTAAGAGGCTTCGCTGTGTACCTCCATCAGACGTTGTTTGAGACGTTCGGCTTCACCACTATCAACCAAAGAGCCTTTTTCTAGCAAAAAAGCGCCGTCACAGTAATTTAGCTCATCTAATCGATGTGTCACCCAAAGGGCTGTAATACCTCGACTTTTGACAAGGCGGCGGACACCAGCAACTAAATCCAACTGGCTATCTGGATCTAGTAAGGCAGTGGGTTCATCTAATAATAGAACTTCACAGCGACGGGCGATCGCACCTGCGATCGCCACTCGTTGTTTCTGTCCACCAGAGAGTGCATAAATAGGGCGTCGTTGGAGGGTAAGCAAATTCACCGCTCCCAGCGCCTCCTCAACCCTGGCTCTAGTGGCAGCAGGTGGTAACTTTTCTTCCACCAATCCAAAAGCCACATCAGCACCAACCGTTGGCATCACCAGTTGATGATCTGGATTTTGGAAGACAAAGCCAACGGGTTGCAAAACCCGAATTTCGCCAGATTCAGGAGCTAATAACCCCGCCAGCAGTCTCAGTAAAGTAGATTTTCCACTGCCATTTGTACCCAAGAGCATCCAAAACTCACCCTTGGGTACTTCTAAAGAGCAAGATTTGATAACTTTCTCTCCATTAGGCCAACTGAAATTTAAATCCTTGACTTCAATGCCCACTTGAGCCATTTGTCAACCTTGGTTACTCAGCAGCTACAGCGAAAAAGCCAGGTGGTCTTCCGCCACCAGGGGTTGTACCATCTTTCTGAACAATCTGCACCCCAGAAATTTCACTAGCGCGGACAGCAATTTTTTTCTCTGTCTTGCCCTCGCACTTGAGTTCTACAATGTCAGGATTCCCAGAACGGATTGCTGCCAAAATTAGCTGATAGACAGCCTCAGCATCCTCTGCTGACTTACGTTGTACTGAGATTGGGAAAGCAGTGTTTCTGATGCTTAAATCGATGGTAAACATTTAGCAATAATCAAATTTAACTGTGGACTCATTTTAGCGTCAGCTGACTGATTCTAGGGAAATGGGCATTGGACAGTTAATTGACAGTGGGCAACTGTCAACTATCAACTAACTTTCCACTCTCCTTTCTCTCTCCACTCCCCAGTAGAGACGCGATTTCTCGCATCTCTCCCACCTCATTGAGATAAAAAATTAATTTTTATGACAAAACCCCTAGAAAAATTAGCGATTTACACCTAATATGATTAAAGGTGTGTAAAAAATTGTAAACTTGGTTAACAACCTGGTTAACTTTCTGCTTATGGAAGGCTTTTATATGGCCATCTATAATACAGATACAACCTGTACTTATAAACATTTGGAGATTTGCTCTAATGACCATCGCAGTTGGACGTGCCCCTAGTAGAGGGTGGTTTGACGTTCTAGACGACTGGCTCAAGCGCGATCGCTTCGTATTCGTAGGTTGGTCAGGGATACTATTATTCCCCTGCGCCTTCCTAGCACTAGGCGGTTGGCTGACCGGCACCACCTTCGTCACCTCTTGGTATACCCACGGATTAGCCTCCTCCTACCTAGAAGGTGCGAACTTCCTGACAGTGGCAGTATCCACCCCCGCCGACAGCATGGGACACTCCCTATTGCTGTTATGGGGCCCAGAAGCCCAAGGCGACCTCACCCGTTGGTTCCAATTGGGTGGCTTGTGGCCATTCGTTGCCCTGCACGGAGCCTTCGGTTTGATTGGCTTCATGTTGCGGCAATTTGAAATTGCGCGTCTAGTAGGCATCCGCCCTTACAACGCTCTGGCTTTCTCAGCTCCCATTGCAGTATTCGTCAGTGTATTCCTGATGTACCCCTTGGGACAATCAAGCTGGTTCTTTGCACCCAGCTTTGGGGTGGCTGCAATTTTCCGATTCCTGCTATTCCTGCAAGGGTTCCACAACTGGACACTCAACCCCTTCCACATGATGGGTGTTGCTGGCGTATTAGGTGGTGCTTTATTGTGCGCTATTCATGGTGCGACAGTAGAAAACACCTTGTTTGAAGACGGTGATGGTGCTAACACCTTCCGCGCCTTTAATCCTACCCAGTCGGAAGAAACCTACTCAATGGTGACGGCAAACCGTTTCTGGTCACAGATTTTCGGTATTGCTTTCTCCAACAAGCGCTGGTTGCACTTCTTTATGTTGTTCGTGCCAGTTACAGGCTTGTGGATGAGCGCCGTCGGCATCGTCGGTCTAGCACTCAACCTGCGGGCTTATGATTTCGTCTCCCAAGAATTACGGGCGGCGGAAGACCCTGAGTTTGAAACCTTCTATACCAAAAACATTTTGCTGAACGAGGGTATCCGCGCTTGGATGGCTCCTCAAGATCAACCCCACGAACAATTTGTATTCCCTGAAGAAGTTCTACCTCGCGGTAACGCTCTCTAAGAATTCAAATTTGACCATAACCTAAATTAGGGTTGTGGTTGGCAAAAATTGACACGCCCAGATAAAATAATCTCCTTGTAATCAGCCAATAAAGTGTCAATTTTCACTATTCTCCAGTAATCTCCCATCAAAAAGGTGGGAGATTTTTTATATATTGGTTAATATCTCTAAATTTATGTGTTATGTTAGATGAAGGTTATAAACCCAGAGTAAATACTCTGCCCTTTTAAAACTAAGACCGCTTAGGCAATAAGGAGGTGATGCCCATGATAGAAAGTAGTAAATGCATGGGTCATCAGGTTGCAGTTAGCCGGCTGCGCGCCGGGGCTGTTCTCTAAAAGTTAGCCTTAGTTATCTCTGAGATACTAAGTTAGCTCAATTAGCTAGGCAAGCTCGGAGTTCCTTCCGGCAGTCTGGTTGCAACCTGAAGACCCGCTAGACCGCCCTGACTTAGATCGTCCGATCTAAATCAGGGCGGATAGTTTTTTATAGGTGATTTTTGTTTTATCAATGGTTACTTTTAAAAATAGATAACAATGGCTGCCATGAACAAAGCCAACGTATTTAAGTTTTATTAAAAAGCATAAATATCTTGCGTTCAACCTTCGAGTATGACCAAACGTGAGAAATAGCGTCTATCTGCCAAGTTTGATTTAAATCTATACATACGCATTGTGGCTGAATTTATCCTCCCATACTTTCTGTGTGGAGAATAAAAGCAGTTTGCCTTTGTCAGATGCAAAAAGTTGTAACAAATATATAAGTAGGAATTTCTTGATATGCCACAACTACTCACCGAAGCGGAAATTCAAAAACAGGCAAAGGTTCTGTCAGATTGGACTGTTCAAGACTCCAAGTTGCAAATTACCCGCACATTTAAAGATTTTATTGGAGCAATTGAGTTTGTCAATAAACTAGTTGAGCCGGCTGAATCAGCCGGACATCATCCAGATATAGAGATTTCCTACAATAAAGTGAAGATTACACTTACAACACATGATGCAGGCGGATTGACCCAGCCAGACTTTGATGTAGCACGGGTGATTTCCCAGATTAACTAACTGATTTCTTCTAACATCTTGCGCCAGACTACAGGAAGTCACTGCGATATAGAGTTTGTATAGCCGAGCCAGTGTGTTCTAACTGGCATGAGAAGATTTATATTAGGGGTAAGTAGAAGAAGTGATTTTTGATGGCAAACTGCTAAGTGTCTTAAGCTTTCAGCAATTTAGCCTGCGTAGAGAGCGAATGACCCAAACCCTACTCCCTGCTTACATATTTAGATAAGTATGTGTGACAGTTATTAAGGCGATCGCTGTAATCTTGCCATCTAGATCGGATGTTTTATAATGTTATGATATAAAGATATGTTTTTGCATAAGTTAATCACATCAGTTTTTAACCCAAAGTTAATCGTTTATTAGCTTTGCAAAAACTAGAATTGTAGTAGAGACAATTATGCCTCATCCATAGGTTTCAATGAGATGTCGCATTTTCGAGAATTAGGTGTAACGAAACCAATTATCTAAACAAGGTGTGAGGAGTAAAGTGAAAATGTCTAATCTATTGTGGAAATCCTTAGTGGTTAGCCCAGCAGTTTTGGGAGCAACATTGTTAGTTTCGGCAACAGCAATGGCTGCCCCAAACCCAACCAGACAAGTATCACCAGCCAAACAACTAGGTGTAACCGAAGTTGCCCAACAGCCAGAAATATTGGCTCAAACAACCATAGATCAAGTTAATCGCTACAGCAACGAAGGGAACCAAGGTAATTCTCAGTCTCAAGTAACATCGGTCTCTCAATTTTCCGATGTACAACCTACTGACTGGGCATTCCAAGCATTGCAGTCCTTGGTTGAGCGCTATGGTTGTATTGCAGGTTATCCAAATGCGACTTATCGCGGTAATCGTGCTTTGACCCGTTATGAATTTGCTGCTGGTTTAAATGCCTGTTTGGATCGGGTTAACGAATTGATTGCCACAGCAACAGCTGACTTGGTGACAAAACAAGATTTAGCTACCTTGCAGCGGCTACAAGAAGAATTTTCCGCAGAATTGGCAACCCTACGCGGTCGCGTAGATTCTCTAGAAGCGCGGACTGCTGAATTGGAAGCTAATCAGTTCTCCACAACCACAAAACTGGTTGGTGAAGCTGTTTTTGCCGTCAGTGATGCATTTGGTGGTAACACTGGGGACGCTAACAATACCGTCTTCCAAGATAGAGTACGTTTAGACTTGCAAACTAGCTTTACTGGTAGAGACGTTTTACACACACGGCTAGCAGCGGGTAATTCAAATCCTTTTTTACTAGCGGATAACGCTGGTGGTGCTATCAATACTGCTGAAGGCACACAAACATATCAAGTTGGTATAGGCAATGGTAATAACAGTGTCAGAATTGACCGCTTGACTTATGAAGCTCCCATCGGCCCAGCCCAAGTTTACCTCGCAGCTAGTGGTGGACGGCATAGTCAGTATGCTGCTGTCAACAATCCTTACTTTTTTGACAACACTGACGACGGTGGTAACGGCGCTTTATCTACCTTTGCTTCTGAAAGTCCCATCTATCGGATTGGTGGCGGTGCTGGTATAGCACTCAATGTACCCCTTGGCAAAGGTGGCGGCATCTTGGGAAATAGCTCAATCACTGCGGGTTACTTAGCATCGCAAGCTAATAATCCTGGTCTTAGTCAAGGTTTGACCAACGGTGATTATGCTGCTTTAGGGCAGTTGAACTTTAGTGTTGGCGATCGCTTGGCTTTAGCTGCTACCTACGTCCACGCATATAGTGCCAGTGGTGCTTTATTTGACTCTGGTACAGACGGAGCAACTGGAGCTTTTGATGTAGGTACTGGACAAGCTAACTTTTTAGGTAATGCAGCAGGTATAACCCGATCTAACAGCAACTCTTACGGTGTGTCGGCTGCGTTTAGACCTAGCGACAAACTATCTGTTAGTGGATTCGTTTCTTACCACGATGTTACAGGTGCAGGTGCAGATGATGATTATCAAGCTTGGAGCTACGGTTTAGGGGTAGCTTTACCTGATTTCGGTAAAAAAGGTAACGTTTTAGGTGTTTTTGCTGGTGCAGAACCCTATTCCTTTAACCGCCCAGGTTTTGGTGGCAACAATGATATACCCTATCACTTTGAAGGCTTCTACAAGTACCGTGTGTCGGATAACATCTCTGTAACCCCTGGTGTAATCTGGTTGACCTCTCCTGGTCAAAATAGCGATAACGATGATGCTATTATCGGTACGCTCAGAACAACTTTCACCTTCTAGAGTGTTGATTATCTGCTGACAAATTTGAACTCTATTTATCCCCGCCATTAGGCGGGGTTTTTTATTTTCGGTAATAATAATGGATAAACCCCAGTAGTTAACCGGAGTATAATAGAAGAGTTAGGAGTTATGAGTTATGGCGGGTTTGATATGAATAGACCGAGTAATGCCCACTCTAAAAGTGACTTACGCCGCGAGTAGCTTTTTCTGAGCGAGCTTTTTTAGTAGAAGTTGGCAGTATAAAGCTACATATTGCATAGCATCTTAACTCTACCATTTTGAATTTTGGATTTGGGATTGAAGGAAAAGCGTTCGACTGAGCGCTCACGCCAAAGTCTCAAATTCAAATTAAATGACTCCTAACTTCTAATTTTTACCCCTAACTTATTGCTGCTTGTGGAACTATCCTGTAAATCGGAATACGCAATTCTCGCCTTATTAGAGATGGCCGCTCATTACGAAAGCGGCGAACCGCTGCAAATTCGACAAATTGCAGCCCAACAAAACATACCCGATCGCTATCTGGAACAGCTACTAGCAACCTTGAGGCGTGGCGGTATAGTTAAAAGTCAGCGTGGGTCAAAAGGTGGCTATCTGTTAACGCGAGAACCCCGAAAAATCATCCTTTTTGAAATTTTAGAATGTTTAGAAGGGTTAGAAGCGCGGGCTGGTGAAGAAAACGTTAATTCCAAAAGTATAGACAGTTCAGTTATAGAAGAAATTTGGCAAGAAGCAAGCCGCGCGGCAAATGCAGTCTTGCAAAAATATACGCTCCAGGAACTTTGTGAAAAACGAGATTCGCGGCGGCAATTAGATATCATGTACTACATTTAGTCAAGAGTCATTTGTTATTTGTCATTTGTTGATGACTAATGACCAATAACAAATAATTAATAATTAAGGACTAATTTATGCGAATAGCTCGTAACATTACAGAACTTGTTGGTCGTACACCCCTAGTGCAGTTGAACCGCATTCCTCAAACAGAAGGATGTGTTGCAGAAATTGTGGTGAAACTGGAAAGTATGAACCCATCGGCATCAGTTAAAGATCGGATTGGGGTAAGTATGATTAATGCTGCCCAAGAGGAAGGTTTAATTACTCCTGGAAAGACAGTATTGGTAGAACCCACTTCTGGAAACACCGGAATTGCTCTAGCAATGGCAGCAGCAGCAAAGGGTTATCGATTAATTTTGACAATGCCAGAGACGATGAGTGGAGAGCGTCGGGCAATGTTGCGAGCTTATGGAGCAGAACTGGAACTAACACCAGGAATGGAAGGTATGAGTGGGGCAATTCAACGAGCGCAGCAAATAGTTAATACTACACTAAATACCTATATGTTGCAGCAGTTCCGCAATCCAGCTAATGCAAAAGTGCATCGGGAAACTACGGCGCTTGAAATCTGGGAAGATACCGATGGACAAGTCGATATCATTGTGGCAGGGGTGGGTACAGGTGGTACGATCGCTGGTGTAGCAGAAGTGATTAAAGCACGCAAGCCTAATTCCAAGGCGATCGCAGTTGAACCAGCCAATAGCCCAGTTTTATCTGGGGGACGACCAGGCCCCCACAAAATCCAGGGAATTGGTGCTGGGTTTATTCCCCAAGTTCTCAAGATAAAATTGATTGATGAGGTGATTACTGTCACCGATGAAGAAGCGATCGCTTATAGTCGGCGTTTAGCAAAAGAAGAAGGGCTACTATCTGGTATTTCCAGTGGAGCAGCTTTATGTGCAGCAATTCGCGTCGCCCAACGTCAAGAAAATAAAGGACGTTTAATTGTAATGATTCAGCCCAGTTTTGGTGAGAGGTATTTGAGTACACCATTGTTCCAAGACTTAGAGGCAAGGTTAGCCGCTAGCGTTAGTTAACGCTACATTGAATTAATGGTCAATTATAACCACGTTTCTAACCATTACGAAACTCTCAAAGTTAGTCCAAGTGCAAGCCAAGCGGAGATTAAGCAAGCTTATCGCCGCTTGGTTAAGTTGTTTCATCCTGACAGTAATCAGGAAACAGCCGATCGCGAGCAAATTATCCGCATCAATGCAGCTTATGAGGTCTTAGGCGACAACCAAAATCGCCGCAATTATGACCAAGAACTGCAAGATGACTTCCAAAAATTAAATAGCGATCGCCAACAGCGTACAGCATCAGCCCAACAGCATTACCAGACAAGACGAAAAACTGGACGGGATGTTGACGAGCAAGTTGAAGAATGGCTGCGCCAAGTTTACCAACCAGTAAATCGCTTGCTTTGTACGATTCTTTATTCGTTAGAAGAACAAATGGATCAATTAGCTGCCGATCCTTTTGATGATGAGTTGTTAGATGAATTTCAGGAATACTTAAAAACCTGTCGAGATGACCTCAAGCAGGCACAAACTACTTTTCGCTCCCTGCCAAATCCCCCCAGTCTCGCAAGAACGGCGGCTCACCTCTACTACAGCCTCGATCAAGTAGGAGATGGACTTGATGAATTAGGTTATTTTCCTTTGAACTACGATGAGCGTTATTTACACACGGGTCATGAACTATTCCGTATAGCTTCGAGATTGCACTGTGAGGCACAAGTTTCAGTTAATCAATAGTTTAGTTTAGGAGGCTATATTTCGATGCTCCCGTATTTCTTGGCTCTAGTAATGTCTGGTAATGTGAGAAAATATGCGATCGCAGCATCCCCTAAACCTTGTGTAGCGATCGCACCAGCCCCAGCCGCCAGCAAGCTACCAAAACCAGGTACAAATTTTAAGGCAATATCAGCAATATAGATCATGCCAACATTTACTCCAACACCTATTCCCGCATTTACAACAAAGTCTTTGACGGTTTGATCAGAAAACTCCCGTCCACTCAGCCAGCCAATATACATAACCATAAAAGTTTGAATAGGAAGCACTACTGGTATTGCTGCACCTGGAATCGGATTTATAGAAACAAAACCACACAAAACATCACAAGCTGTAACAATTGTCCTAGCAACATGGAGTTGAAACTTTTTAATATGTGCCATTCGTGCTAATGAGCCGTGTATCTCGCTTGGCGTATACCTAATCATTGTTTCCGCTAACTCAGTAATATTCCACCGATAGTCTTCATCAGGAAGAATTAAACCGTTCTCTACATCTTCATATTGAGCGTATGTAACAGTAGGAACGACTTCTTTTACATGACGACGTAATATTTCTCTCTCTCTCAAGAAAGCAAAAAAACTTTTAACTTGTTCCTGAACATTGCTATTTTTCCTTTTATTCTCAGTTGGTAAAAGAACTCCTGGAGGTGATAATTGATCACATTTTGTCAAAACTCCAATAATTGGTAAGTCCCGCCGATATAGCGTCTTGATTTCTCCAACGATTAATTCACAAATATTGAGGTCTTCTTGATTAGCAACATGAACATCCTCCGCTTTGCAGACAAAGAGAATGACATCTGGGCAATCTTTTTTTACCGCTTGCATGATACTTTCATAAGGCGTTTTAGCTGAATCATATTCCCTTGGTGCTATAGCCTCCTGTAAACCTCTTGTGTCTAGAATATGGAGTAAATCAGTGCCATTGTGATAGTATTTCTTCCATTCAGCCATGCCTGTTTGTGGTACTGTATCACTAACTTTTGCAACCTTTAAACCACAAATGGCATTAATTAGGGATGATTTACCGGATCTAGAACGACCAATTACCATAACTCGTGGTGGACGTAGCCCTTGGAGAACAGAACGTAAATTGTCCAACTTTTCCTGAAGTTCGTTCTTTAATGGGAAAAATCCGGGAAGTGAGTTCACAATCTTTAGGAGTTCTGTTGCCAGATATTCATTACGACTCAGCGTCTCGTTATTCTCTTGAAAAGCAGTCATCTTTCAAACTCCAAGTTTGACAAGCATTTTTCTTCGTATATTATTCCCAATACTTCGGGCAGAATTAAGTCTCAATTTATACTACCACTGGTGAATAGAAGTCGCGGCTACACAGACAAAACCTGCCTACGCAGGTTAAAAACCCTTCATTTTTTCTTAGTCCACGGAGGTGGACTTTGTTTGTGTAGCCGCGAATTCTATGAGACTGTTGGCGAATAAATGAGGGGTCTTACCCCTCATCAAAGAAGGCAGTAATCAGTGAGCAGAATAATTGTGA
>NZ_JBALDR010000058.1:0-174596 GCF_036917315.1 Nostoc sp.
GTTCTAAACTTAGAAAGCCAATAGCCGGCATAACAACCTGTACCCGAAGTTATATTCATCTTTATTATATGCAAATTGTAGGCGCAACAGCTTACGATTCCAGATATGCTCAAACAGTCCATTCCCAAAGCGAAACACCATAATATTCTAGACAGTTTCTTTACCCAGGTAGTTATCGATACGGTAAATTTGGCTTTCCTTCAGTACGCCACTGATATTTTCATTTAGGGTGCGAGCAGAATTTAGATCGCGTCCAAATGGTTTTTCAATAATGACGCGCTGCCATTGTTCGTCTTCTTCCTTAACCATTCCAGCCGAACCGAGTTGCGCGATGATGTCGCAAAAGGTTCAGCTGGATGAACCGAGCTTTCAACTTGAGACTGAGGTGCAGTGGCGATCGTCATGATTTTATCTTTGCCTGTTGTTCTACGTGTCCGCCAAACTGGAAACGCATGGCAGACAACAGCTTATCCGCAAAATCATTTTCGCCGCGTGAGCTAAACCGTTGATACAAGGCTGCGCTGAGTACAGGGACAGGAGTGCCTTCGTCAATGGCGGCTGCGATCGTCCAGCGTCCTTCGCCTGAATCAGACACGCGCCCCCCAAAGCCTGATACGTCTAGTTGTTCCAGGAGGGCGATCGCAGTTAGATCCAGTAACCAGGAGGCAATTACACTGCCCCGTCGCCAAACTTCGGCAACTTCAGGTAAATTAAAGTCATACTGATAGTGTTCAGGATTGCGGAGGGGGGTCGTTTCAGCATTAGCCACACGGTTCTGCTTACCCACATTGGCGTGATGCAAGATATTCAATCCTTCTGCGTAGGCTGCCATTAAGCCATATTCGATGCCATTATGCACCATCTTGACAAAATGCCCCGCCCCATTCGATCCGCAATGCAAATAGCCTTCTTCAGCCGTACCGCCCACCTTTTCCCGTCCAGCAGTACGCGGAATATCACCCCGTCCGGGAGCTAATGATTTAAAAATGGGATCGAGATACTGAACCGCCATCTCAGTTCCACCAATCATCATGCAATAACCCCGCTCCAAACCCCACACTCCGCCACTGGTTCCCACATCTAGGTAGTGAATGCCCTTTTGCATCAGATCGTTTGCCCGTCGAATATCGTCAATGTAGTAAGAGTTGCCCCCATCAATTAAGATATCGCCGGAATCCAGTTTTGCAGCCAGTTCCTTCACCATCTGCTCGGTTGGTTCTCCGGCTGGCACCATCAACCAAATCGCACGAGGTTTATCGAGCTTCTGAACGAAATCATCCAAGCTGTAAGTGCCGATCGCCCCTTCTGATGCAAGCAGTTTCACTTTGTCAGGTGTGCGATTGAACACCACACATTCATGGTTGTTTTGCAGCAGTCGCCGAACAATGTTCGCACCCATACGTCCCAGACCAATCACTCCCATCTGCATAATTTTTCTCCAATGTAATTCTCGTTTGCATAGAGTCGGTTCTGATTAGAGATAAGATTCTGGTTCATTAACAGAACAGCAATATTTGATCCTTCCTGCTCAAATCACCTGTGCAAAAGGGAAGCGATGGGCTTAAGCCTCGCCAGAGGAAGATCGCAACTCCGTTCGATGTATTGTTTTATCGATTATCGATTGATTTCTCAAATGTATATAATTGTGAGTGACCCGTTCTAGTTGGGGCTGAGATGACAAATCGACTCACCCCTTGCTCCCACTTTGCGGTTGCATCAACGGTGTAAGGAGTAGCGGTGCCAAACTGGTTAAGGCTGCTGGGTGGAGGGGTGAAAACCAGATGAAACTTACTTCCGCGATGATAACCGCTAATTTGAGCAAAGTTCTCACCATCATTAGACTTCAAACTTCCGTACAGTTTGCCGGCAGGATCGATAAATACAAGTATCTGCCCCTGAGAACCTACAGTACGGAAGGTTCCCGTCCAACTGCCCCGGTAGGGAAGTACATAGTCTTGAGAGGAATTTGGTTGAGCTTGGCTGACTGTAAGCGCGAAGAGAGGCTGCGAGTGTAGCAGTCCGATCATGCCGATCGTTAAGATTCCACCAATCAATCGTTTTGTTGTTCGTGTCTTCATCAGAAAAATGGGTAGAAACGCCGTCATAAAGGACGGCTTTGCATGGAATGTGGTAAAAAGTTTTTGCTTGGCGGTGGTGAGGAGGTTGTCCACTCTAATCCAGTGGCATACACAGATGGATGAGCGATCGCTCTCATTGTTCAACCGAAGAAAGAGGCTGTTTTGCGGTGGTTTCTGGCTTCATCTTGGGTCTATGATAGCGATGGAAAGTTTCTTCCTTCAGCCATTCTGTGGTTGCCTTAAAGTCATGCAGTGGGGTGGGCAGCATTTCCAAATACGTTGCACTGCGAATTAGATCGCCAGGTTTGCCAGTTATCTGCACTTTGTGAAACAAGTTTGCTACCCCATTTCCTAAACCCAATTTCATTAGCGTACCCCGAAGATTCACATGGGCTGGGCTAGGGGATGCTCCTTTAGCAAGGGCAATCAAATTGTGGGCAATACTCGCACCTTGCTGATATGCCACCTGTGCTAGAGCCGGTAAGGGTTGTGGCTGCACGTCCGCGCAATCGCCTGCGGCAAACACTTCTGGAAAATCCAGCAGTTGCAGAGTTGAGGTGACAAGCGGTAGCCCATGCTTATCCAGGCGATCTGCGGGAATTTGGGACTTGAGATTTTGGATGAGTGGGTTCACGGCAGTCCCGGCTGTCCAGATGGTGGTTTGAGTCAACAGCGTTTTTATCTCAGTGCTGTTGGCAAGTTGATACTCCAGGTGGTCTTGAGCAACCGCTTTTACCCCTACGCCTAATATCAACTCAACAGGTGCTTTTCGAGTTCTGAAAGCGTGGAGAGCCTCTGACTGCAAACTTGCGTTGACATCGCCTGCGAGAATCGTCTTGCCATGATTGATTAAGACAATGCGAATCTGACGAATATCGCCGCCGAGTTGGGCGTACCAGTCGGGTAACAAATCTGCCAGGGTTGCTGCCATTTCTACCCCTGTCGGGCCTGCCCCAACGACAGCAAACGTGAGGAGCGATCGCCGTTGTGTTTCGTCATCCGTTTGGCTAGCACGTTGCAAACATTCTCGTAACTGGCGTTCCAGAGCGATCGCATTCTCTTGTGTCCGAAATGCGAATGCGTTTTTTTGTGCCCCCTCTGTTCCTAAATAACCCTGAATACTGCCAACAGCTAAGACCAGACGATCGTAGATATAATCTGAGCCAGAAGCTAACTTAAGACGTTTTTCTTGCAGGTCGATCGCCACTACTTTGCCCTGTACAAAGTTGATATCACTGCCTTGCAGCAATTCTTTATAAGTCGGGCAAATGGCATCTTCTGACAATTCACCTGTCAATAGTTCATACAACATTGGCTTGAAGACAAACCGTTCTTGTGGATCGATCAAAACGATCGAGCGCAAGTCTTGTTGATGACGCAGATGCAAGGCTGTAAAAAGACCTGCGAAGCCTGCTCCGACAATCACTGTAGGGCGAGAAGAATTCATTTTAGTAAAGCAGTATCGCTAAGTTGAGCTAAACCTTGAAGCTTTCGTGGGGTTTCAGAACTCTGGAACGATCAGAGCTTTAGGGGCGGCATAATTAAGAGATGAGGCCAGAATTGAATAAGGCAGGAGGCAGAGGGCAGAAGGCAGAAGGTTCAATGTTTTGTAGGGGATTCAACACCGTACTTAATTGAGGCCACCAAATTTTCTTGTTTTGTGGGGGTCTTAAACCCTTACTCCCTGCGGTCGTAGCAGAGGGCAGGAATCAGAATTCCCTTCTGCCTTCTGCCTCCTGCCCTCTGCCTTTCCTGATAAAATATGACATTACAAGGTGTGGCTGCTGTTAATTTAAACAACAACTTCTTGAGCAGCTTTAGGATTTACCCTAGTTAGAATCTGTTGCGATCGATAGATTTCCTCATCTGTTCCTGAAACAATCACCATAAACTTGCCAGCTTTGATTTCTGTTTCGTACTTCAGGGCTTGCTCTTTGGGAATACCCAATCCTACAAGGGCACCTGCCAGCCCCCCTGCAACAGCAGCTCCTACACCCCCCACAACCATACCTTCAAGCCAACCTGCCAGCACTCCGGCAACGTGTCCAGCTACAATTACAGGGCCGACTCCTGGAATAAACAGCAAACCAACCCCTGTGAGAATGCCAAATAGTCCACCAAAAAAGCTGCCCCAATAACCTGCTTCTCCGGCTCCAGCTTTAGCCGTATCTTTCCAGGTAAGAAAGCCACGGATATGCTCAGTGGTTTGATAGTCCTTGCCAATGATCGAAATCTTTTGCATATCGAAGCCCGCTTTTTGCAGTTCTAATACGGCGGTTTCTGCTTCAATATGGGATGGAAAAACTTTCACAGTTTCGTGTTTATCTGACATAGATTTGACTCTTTATAAGTGAGAATTAAACAGCATTTTTTAGTGAACAAGACCTAATTGAAGCGCCCGGATTACTGCCTGAGTGCGTTGGCGTAGCCTCTGGCACAGAGCTTCTTCAAAATATTGCGAACATGAGTTTTCACCGTACCCGTACTGATGCACAAATTTTGGGCGATTCCATCATTGCTGTGCCCGTCAACAATCAGTTGCAATACCTCTAACTCGCGCTCAGTCAACGGTTCAATAGTAAGAATTTGGCTTTATTCCAGTTCTATGGCTCGAATTGCAATTGTTTCAGCGTGGTTGCTGCCATCAGCTTGAACAGGATTTGCGTGTTGAAGCAATCTAGCGACCTCTTGGGCGACAGCAGTGAGTGCATGATTAATAGGAGACTTTCCAAAAAAGTTACTCTGAGTTGAAACTTTGGAATACTCAAAATCATCTTCAACTAGTAATGGCATACGTGTCATAAAGCTATCCTCAACGAAATATTGATTGAGATTACTGACCTCAATTAGTAGATGATCTAAACTGTTTGAAATACTGAGAAATTATTCTGTTGCCAGAAGACCATGAATAAGAATCAATAACACAATTGATCTGACGATGACGTAAAGCCGATCGTGCTGTTACCAAAACACGAACATTGATGCGAGCAATGTACACTTTTTTAGATATATCAGGCAAGAATTGGGAAATATCAGGTCACGGTCAAAGCTCACTGATACTGTATGTTCAGCATCAGCGTTGAGCATACAACCCTCTTCTTACTCTCTTTGTGTCAAGTAAACTGAAATATTGCAACTAAATCGCTTTTAATATTTGCCTGAATTAAATATATGTAATTAACTCTAACTTGTCGTCCACTCAAAGTTGAAATTTTTGTACAATACAATGATTGATGAATCAGTCCATATATCAATGTAAAGTTGGCTCCAACTAAGGTTGGAATCTAAATTCATACTAAAGTTCAATACCTTAGCCAATTTACGAGGGTTCAACGCCTGTGGTATCCAGGCTAATGTACTGTAACTTTGTCCGATGCCTATGCTCCCCCCTCTATCCCCATAAAAAGTTCTTTCTTTTAGTGTCTTCGCTTCTGGTCGTGCCCAAAAGCTATGATCTCCTGCTATAAATGGTTGTTCATCTGTCGCTACCTCTTGTACCAGTAGCTTCATCAGCAACATTTTCGGTAGACGACTATCATGTAGTACTGCATAAATGCTCGACCATTGCCGCCGAAATACCGGGCTTTGTGACAAGCTTACAAATGATGGGATGCTCGGACTTGTCAATACTGCATCCATCAATTCAAATACTGCATCTTTGGCCTTCCCCAAACTATCGTAGATAGCTTGGCGAAATTTTTCTAGTTGTGTCAGGATCATCACGTCAATGATTTATCGATTACTTTCATTGACTTTACGGCAGTCAGTGTTACTGCTGACTGCTTTTCTCTAGCCTTTTAGTCCAAAGTCCAGTCAGTTTGTAAGTGACGAAAAAGGAGGGAAGGGAAGGGAATTTTTACTTTTTCCCCTTTCGATTGGCTTTAGACTCAAACTTTAGTTGGAGACAACCTTCCACTATAAGCTGGACGGGTTCATCCATCACTAGATTGTATAAAAATGTCAACCCAGAGTGGACGACAAGAGAGGGTCAATTGTCTATATTGAATCCATAGCAATGTTAGCGCAGTTGGGTTGTAAGGCTTAAGTTTGCTTAATACAAACCGAAACATGACTTACAACCGCGATCATCGTTCTTTATTCGTTCTGCCTTCAACCCAAGATCATATTCAAGGTGTACTGAATGCTGCTGTAGTATTCGTCATGTATGGAGATTATGAATGTTTTCAAAGTGCCAACGTCTATCGATTGATTAAAGTTGCCGGGCAGCAATTGAAGCTGGAGTTTGGAGAAAACAATTTAGGTTTTATCTTCCGTCACTTTCCCCAGAAACAGATTCATCCTCATGCTCAACGGGCAGCGGAGGCCGCAGAAGCAGCAGCAGCTCAAGGGCAGTTTTGGCAAATGCATGAGATGCTGTTTATCCATCAACAGGAATTGGGAAATGGCTATCTAGTCGAGTATGCCAATCGTTTAGGACTTGATATTTCTCAATTTTTGCAGGATTTATCCAGGGGAGCGTATGTCAATCTTATCAATGCGGATATTGAAGGTGGACTGCGAAGTGGAGTGGAGGCTGCACCCGCTTTGTTTATTAATGGAATTCGCTATCCCGTAGACGAAGCCCGCCGCAGGCATCGCTGGACTGTTGAGCAGATAATGGCAGCCATTGTTGCTGCAAATGATTAAGGTTTTTGATGCTTATCCCAACAAGTATTTCATAACTTCTATACGGACGGCAAGAATTAGAGATTTCAGCAATTTAGCAAGAATACAGAGGCGATCGCAATGATGGTTTTTACATGGAAAAAAGTTCAAAAATTGTTGCTGTGGTTATTTGCATTAAGTGTTGTCGTTGGAATATCAATGCATCCAACACCAGCCACCTCCAAGGAATTACCTCAAACGTCCAACTCTAAACCTGCGATCGTTCTCGTTCATGGGGCTTATGCTGACGGTACATCATGGCAACACGTTATTCCATTGTTAGAGCAGGATGGCTACAGAGTGACTGCTGTGCAGATTCCGCTGACTTCTCTTGCTGATGATGTGGCAACGACGAAGCGGGTGATTGAGAATCAGAAGGGTTCTGTTGTAGTAGTTGGACATTCCTATGGTGGAAATGTAATCACGGGTGCGGCAGCTGGCAATCCACAGGTGAAAGCTCTGGTTTATGTTAATGCTTTCGCACCAGATGCCGGTGAAAAGACGAGTGATTTGAATAAAAGGTACGCAGCACCTCCGATTAGTACGGCAATTGTGTCTGATGCTGCAAACTTTCTCTATGTCGATCGCGGGAAGTTTCACGAATTTTTTGCCCAAGACGTATCAAAGGCTGAGGCGCGAGTGATGGCAGCAACCCAAAAGCCGATCGCCAGCGCCGCGTTTGAGCAATCAGTGAATGAAATCGCCTGGAAAACGATTCCTTCTTGGTTTATCGTGACTCAAAGCGATCGCGCCATCAACCCTGAACTTCAACGATTTATGGCTAAACGGATTAATGCTAAGACAACCGAAGTTAACTCCAGCCATGTTCCTTTTATCTCTCATCCAAAAGAAGTTACCAAAGTGATTGAAGCAGCCAGCACTGCTGTGAAGTAATCCGAATCCTAAGAGAAGCAGTTTCTCGGTACATACAAATAGAACAAACCTAATTATGACTCTAGGAGATGCGATCGTGCCGACTCAAAATACAAGTATCACTGAAGTCGATGGCAGTCAACCCTTACTGCATCAACATGGATATGAAATTCAGCAGTATGGTACTCTTCGTGATTTGCCAATTGTTCTCAACCCCAGCGCCCGCAGCGAAAGCTGTGTTTTAGTCAATCAAATTTTGGCAGATACGATTATTCTCTATCACCTTTACAAGAAACATCACTGGTTGATGCGCGGACATACGTTTTATCAACTGCATCTGTTACTCGACAAACACGCCAGCGAACAAATTGAGTTAATTGATGCACTGGGTGAACGGGTACAAACACTGGGAGGTGTGGCGATCGCTGACCCACGTCATGTAGCAGAAGTTACTAAGATTAAGCGTCCGCCCAACGGTGTTGAGGAAGTACCTGTGATGTTGTCGCGGTTACTAGAAGCCCACGAATTGATCGTTGGGGAATTGAGAGTAGCCATCGATAAAACAGCAGCAAATCAAGATAGCGGCACTAACGACTTGTTAATGAGCCAAGTCCTGCGAACCAATGAGACGCAAGTTTGGTTTCTGGCAGAACATTTGGTGGATACACCATTGGTACGCAGTTAAATTCAGCAGATCGGGTGTTGTAAATCAAATAACTAACAGTATTTCAGCGATCGCTCTTTAATCAGTTCATTCTTGACTCCATTTATCCATTGTAGATAACAGAGGAAGAGAACTTTATGGCTAATTATGACTACATTGTAATTGGTGCAGGTTCGGCTGGTTGTGTGGTTGCCAACCGTCTGACAGAAGACAGCGACACAACTGTGTTACTACTTGAAGCGGGTGATCCCGATACAAAACCAGAAATTCACATCCCAGCGCAATGTCTCAGTCTACTAGGTTCTGAGGTGGACTGGGCATATTTCTCCCAATCAGAACCCTACCTGAATAACCGCAAAATCTTTTGTCCCCGTGGCAAAGTCCTGGGCGGCAGCAGTTCGATTAATATCATGATTTATCTGCGGGGTAATTCTCACGATTATGACCACTGGCAGTCATTGGGCAATCCCGGTTGGTCGTACCTTGATGTCTTGCCCTACTTCAAGAAATCAGAAAACTTCTCACGAGGCGCGTCTGAATTTCACGGGGTCGATGGAGAGTTGAGCGTCACCGATCTGATTGCGCCTGCTGTGGTATCCCAACGTTTTGTAGACGCAGCAGTGGAACTAGGATATGACCACAATCCCGATCCCAATGGAACGCAGCAGTCAGGAGCAGGACTCTATCAGTTGACGATCGAGGATGGTAAGCGCCACAGCGCCGCCGCTGCCTTCCTGCTACCCATTTTCCAGCGTCCCAATTTGACTGTAACCACAGGAGCGTTGGTAACTCGCTTGTTGTTTGAGGGTACCCGCACTATTGGGGTAGAATATCTGCACGAGGACATGCTGCACCAGGTTAGGGTAAACTCCGAAGTGATTTTAAGCGCTGGCACGTTCGATTCGCCCAAGCTGCTGATGCTTTCCGGTATTGGTGATGCAGAACACCTGCAAACTTTGGGAATTCCGGTAGTGGTTGATTTGCCGGGTGTCGGTCAAAACCTCCAAGACCACCCTGTTGTGTCCGTGGCACACGAGGCAACTCAGGATTTACACACGGCAAGCAGCAGTAGTATCGCTGAAGCTGGCTTGTTTTTGCATACTCCGGGTAATCTGGATGCCGCGCCAGATTTACAGTTTCTCTTCGGCCCAGTTGTGTTGGCACCGCCTGGTTATGCCCACTCTGGTTTAGGATTTACAAGTTTCGTCTGTTTAACTCATCCTCAAAACATTGGTAGTGTCAGTTTGCGTTCCCCCGATCCCAAAGACACACCGATGATTCAAATGAACTTTCTCCAAAGTGAAACTGATGTGCAAAAGTTAGTGGCAGGGATTAAATTACTCCGTAACTTGTTCGGTGCAAGTGCTTTGGATGAGTTTCGCGGTAAGGAAATCGCTCCGGGTGCTGACAAGCAGAGTGATGCAGCACTCGAAGCTTACATTCGGGACACTTGCAGCACTGTGTGGCATCCGGTTGGCACTTGCAAAATGGGCATTGACCCAATGGCAGTGGTCGATCCTGAGTTGCGGGTACATGGAGTTGAGGGATTGCGAGTTGTTGATGCTTCCATCATGCCAACAATCACCACGGGAAATACGAATGCACCCACCATTATGATCGGTGAAAAAGCAGCAGATTTAATTAAAACAAGTTGCACTCGACAAACTCTTCTCGTTAAGCACAAAGTAGAAAATCCAGCCAACTCAACTTATCTAGAAGTCAGCGATCGCTCCTAACATCTATAAAGGAACACGCAATGGCACGAATTACCACACCATTTGGACGGCACTCTACCGCCTCTGAGGTAGCACAGGGAATCGATCTCTCTGGCAAACGGGCGATCGTCACGGGAGCAGCATCGGGTATCGGTGTAGAAACGGCGCGGGCGTTGGCTCACGCTGGAGCCGAAGTTACGTTGGCTGTGCGTAACGTCGATGCTGGGGCAAAGACGGCGGCTGACATCACTGCTACCACTGGGAATCAAAATATTCACGTCGCCGAACTTGACCTGACCGACCGAGGAGCGATCGCTAAATTCATTGCCGCGTGGAATGAACCACTACATATCCTCGTCAACAACGCAGGGGTAATGGCATTGCCTGAACAGCACACACCCGAAGGCTGGGAGATGCAGTTTGCCACCAACCACCTCGGACACTTCGCTCTAACACTCGGACTCCACGATGCTCTGGCGGCGGACAGTGCTGCGCGCATCGTGTCTGTCAGTTCTAGCGCCCACATGTTCTCGCCGATTGTATTTGATGATATCCACTTCGCGTTCCGTCCCTACGATCCGTGGTTGGCATACGGGCAGTCCAAGACAGCGAACGTACTCTTCGCTGTCGCTGCTACTGGACGCTGGTTCAGGGATGGCATTACTGCCAATGCTTTGATGCCTGGGGCGATCGCCACCAATCTCCAACGCCACGTTGGTGGTATCCAGACCTCGGCAGAATTGCAAAAAACACCGGAGCAGGGTGCTGCCACTTCAATTCTGCTGGCAACCTCCCCCTTGGTGGAAGGCATTGGTGGTCGCTACTTCGAGGACTGCAACGAAGCCACGATCGTTACCCAGCGAACCAAAGACTACAGTGGTGTTGCCCCTTACGCCCTCGACCCGAACAACGCCGATCGCCTTTGGGAGGAATCGTTGCGTCTGCTCGCTTGATCTGGTGTTTTGAACAGGAAAATCGCGATCGCGACAATAAAGCCATTTTCTCAAGCAGGAGTCATTGCACAAGTAAACAATGATTATTGATGTGCTTGTAAACAAAGCAGGTTATGCATTGCTGGGTGCTGTTGAGGAAGTGAGCGATCGGCAAATCCGCGACCAAGATGATTTTCAGAGTTCTTGCCCCAACTCTGGTTCCCACAATGAATGAAGGGTTAAATCTACTGTTCTCAAAGCTGTGATGCAACAGAACCGATAACACTTCAATGGTTCACACAAATCCAGAATCCCCATCAGATTAACATTATGAAAAAACTAGAAGGAAAAATCGCCCTTGTCACGGGTGGTAACAGTGGCATCGGTCTTGCCACAGCCAAACAGTTTGTTGCTGAAGGTTCCTATGTCTACATCACAGGTCGTCGCCAAGTCGAACTGGATGCTGCTGTAGAAGCCATTGGTAAAAATGTTACGGCTGTGCAGAGCGATGTTTCTAATCTGGCAGACCTCGATCGTCTGTTTGCCACGATTAAGCAAGAACAAGGACACCTCGATATCATCTTCGCTAATGCTGGCGGTGGACAAATTGCCCCACTTGGAGCAATCACTGAGGAACACTTTGACAAAACATTCAACGTAAACGTCAAAGGTTTGCTGTTTACTGTACAAAAGGCACTGCCACTGTTACCAGAGGGCGCTTCTATTATCCTGAATGCTTCGATTACTTCTATAAAAGGTACGCCAGCTTTCAGTGTTTACAGCGCCACCAAAGCCGCCGTCAGATCGTTTGCTCGGAATTGGATACTCGACCTCAGAGAACGCAAGATTCGAGTGAATGCCATTAGCCCTGGTGTGGTTCCGACTCCTGGTTACGATCATTTGGGACTGAATGACCAGCAGTTGCAAGAATTCGTGGACAGCCAAGCCAGCACCATCCCACTGGGACGAGTCGGCACACCCGATGAGATTGCCAAAGCCGTTGTCTTTCTGGCTTCAGATGACAGCAGCTTTGTGAATGGCATTGAGTTGTTTGTGGATGGCGGTATGGCACAGATTTGAAGTCCAAAAGATGCTATTCCGATTCTTCCATCCATCGCAACGATATATGAGGAGATCGATATGACAACGAGCAATTTCGATTTTACTGCCCGCGAAGCACTACGCCTGCTCGGCCCCGATCCCGAAAACTGGGTGCCCGATCGCCCTGGCATCGATCGCAATGTCACTATAATAGGTGGCAGTGGCAGTGGTAGTACCTTTGCATTTGCGCTACGGCGTGCTGGGATCGGTCGCGTGACGGCGATCGATGCAGCCGATGATGAGGCTCATGCAGGCGTGTGGCTGACGCGAGCGCGGATGGAAAAGCTCCGCACGCCGAAAAATGTGCCTGGCCCAGAACTAGGCATCCCAGAATTATCTTTTCAAGCCTGGTATGAAGCGCGGCACGGTGCCGAAGCTTACGCGGCGATCGATCGCATTGGGCGAGTGACATGGGCTGAGTATCTCAGTTGGTATCGGCACTTCCTCGGTATCCAGGTTCGTTACCGGACAAAGTTGGTGCGGATTGAGCCAGCCACAGGTTTCTTCCGCCTACACCTTGAGGTAAACGATGTCCCGCAGGTAGAGACTACGCGCAAAATTATCTTCGCCAATGGTGTGGCTGGCACTGGTGGCCCATACATACCTCCAGTACTGGCTGACTTACCACGCACGTTGTACGCACATACCGCCGATGCCATCGATTTTGAAGCACTGCGCGGTAAGACTGTGGCGGTGCTGGGTGCGGCGGCTTCAGCTTTCGATGCAGCAGGAGTGGCGCTGGAATCGGGAGCGAAGGCAGTACACCTGTTTTCACGGCGATCGGCGATCGCATCTCTACCACTACTTCGGATACGGGAATACCCTGGTGCTTACTGCAACTATCCCCAACTACCCGATGCAGCCCGATGGTTCCAAGCTTGGCGCTTTCGTCAAGCAGGCTCCACGCCATCACGGAACGCGATTGAGCGAGCGATCGCCTTCCCGAACTTTCACATACACCTATCTGCACAGGTGAAATCGGCACGGGAAATGGGCAATCGCATTGTCACCCAGGTGAATGATGATGTTTTCGAGTTTGATTTTGCGATCGCTGGCACTGGTTACTTCGTTGACCCAACAAAGCGTCCCGAATTAGCCGACTTTTCCCAGCACATTGCCCTCTGGCGCGATCGCTACGAGCCACCAGAAGACCTGCGCGACGACTATTTGGGAACGCACCCTTACTTCGGTAACGCCCGCGAATACCTAGAAAAAGTACCCGGCACTGCCCCTTACCTGAAAGACATTCACGTATTTAATCCTGCTGGTTTCGTCAGCTTTGGCTTACCAATTGGTGACATATTTAGCATCCGCCGCGACATACCTGCAATAGTATCGTGCATCAGTCACGACTTGTTCTTTGAAGACTGGGCGCATCATGAGGCACGGATTACAGGCGATATCGCCCCCGATTTTGAGAACTCGCTCTATGCTGCTGCGGTGTGGAAACAACCGATCGAGGCAGCGACCCACTAGGTCAACAACCTTTTCACCAGTAACAAATAATTCCGGCTGGGAAACAATGTCAGTAGAAAGTGATTGCCATTCCACAATCACTGCTGAATCAAATATCACTGTTAAATCAATTTACTTAACAGTGTCATTTCAACAGATTGTTTACTACTTATCAAAGGAGAATGTCATGGTTGCTCAAATAAACTCGTCAGCAGCAAAAATTTTGGAAGTTGCAGACGATCCACGTCTTTCCAGTGGGGTGAAGGAATTTTTGAAAGTGCTGAATTCAGGAGGTGTGCCACTGGAGACACTCACTGCAATCGAAGCACGTCAAGTACTCGCGGATGCACAGGCTTCTGTTGCAGTAGACCTTTCAGGTATTGAAGAGTCTGAGAAGAAAATTATCGCTGACGGTTATTCGATTACGCTCAATATTGTGCGACCGGAAGGCGTCAAAGGCACATTACCTGTTTTCATCTTTATTCATGGTGGTGGTTGGGTGTTAGGTGATTATCCAACACACAAGCGCATGGTTCGCGATCTGGTTGTGCTTTCAGGATTTGCAGGGGTCTTTGTCAACTACACGCGCACGCCAGATGCTCAGTACCCACAGGCGATCGATGAGATTTATGCTGCGACCAAATGGGTTGCCGAGCATGGTGAGGAGATTGGGGTGGATGGCAAGAATTTGGCAGTGGTCGGCAACAGTGTCGGTGGAAATATGACAGCAGTCACTGCTTTGAAGGCGAAAGAAAACGGAGGACCACACATCAAGCTACACATCATGATGTGGCCCATTGTAGATGCGGATTTTGAAACGAATTCTTATCATCAATTCGGCGACAAACGGTACCTAACTGTACCTACGATGAAGTGGATGTATGACCTGTACATCCCTGACCCAGAAAAGCGCAAAGACATTTACGCATCTCCCTTACAAGCGACGGTTGAGCAACTCCAAGGCTTGCCTCCAGCATTAATTGTGGTTGCAGAGAGCGATATTTTGCATGACGAAGGCACAGCCTACGGACGCAAGCTCGATGAAGCTGGGGTGGAGGTGACAACGGTGCAGTACAACGGCATGATTCATGACTTTGGACTGCTCAATGGTTTAGCCGAACTGCCACAAGTCCGCTCTCTGTTTGTTCAAGCTGCTGCTGAATTGAAGAAACATCTGCAATAGGATGCGATCGATGTTTTTGGGGAAAGGAAAAGACGCTCTTCCATCGCTTTGCTGCTTACCGAGTTAGCCTAGGGAAAAAGGGGAAAGCGGAATGGCACTAAGTTAAGACACAGCCCTTGCCGTGACTGGAACAAGCCTCCAGGCTAGGAACTAATTCTGAAAGCCTCCACCTCCAAAGGCTTGATCGGAGGCAGAGCCTCTCGAAATACATTCCCAGCCTACAGGCTGGGAACGAGGTGAAACAAGACTTTCGGCTTATCTTAGTGCCATTCGATCGTAATACAAACTACTCTCAGGTAATTACCTGCTTTGACATCCTCACCGCACTTTTAGGGTGGTGATTCCTAAGACTCACAACTTAAGTTTCTGTTTCCTTATTTCTATGCAATAGCCAAAGCAACATCCAAAGGATACGAAGACAGATCCCGCTTGCTTCTTTGTTCGCAATAGCGTCCCGTAGGGAAACCCTTATTTCTCACAAGCTTCAGGCGTTTGATGGAGCAGAGGGGCGGAGGGGCGGAGGGGCGGAGGGGCGGAGGGGCAGAGGGGCAGAGGGGAAAGAACTTGGTATTTGAACTCTCCCCTGCTCCTCTGCTCCCCTGCACTTGTGCAGGGGAGCAGAGGTGTGGTGAGAAATTCGGGGGAAGGAGTACGGCGATCGCAGATGTGGTAATTGTCAAGTACTATGTACAAGAAATTAAAGCTACAATAGTTTGCACAAGTACCTCTGGGTCGATTGGTTTAGAAATATGCCGTTGAAATCCAGCTTCTACTGCCTGCTTAGAGTTAATCTCTCCAGCATAAGCAGTGAGTGCAAGCGCTGGAATTGGCTTATTGAGTGACATCGCCCGAATTTTACGTATTAGCATATAACCATCCATTTCTGGCATTCCAATATCACTGACCAGCACATCAGGTTTGAACTCGACTAAAACTGACAATGCTGCGATCGCCGATGCTACAGAGGTAACAATTGGCCCTGCCTGCTCAAAAACAAAGACAACTAACTCGCGGGTGTCGAATTCATCGTCAACGACAAGTATTTTCACATTCAGCAACGGCAAAGTAAAAGACGACGTTAGACCATCGGAAATTGGTTGATTGCTTATTTGGTAATCATTATGCTTGGGCAAAGGCAACTTCACGGTGAAAGTTGCTCCTTGTTCAATACCTAAACTCTCAGCTTGAATACTGCCTCCGTGCAGTTCGACAATTTGCCGTGCGATCGCTAATCCCAATCCCAATCCGCCAAATTTACGGGTCGTTGCCCCATCCTCTTGCCGGAAATGTTCAAAGATGTAGGGGATAAAGTCAGGATTAATACCTTTTCCAGTGTCGCTAACACTAATTTGGGCATCAGTTCCAGCTATTGTTAGAGCAACTGTAATCTCACCATCATTAGGCGTAAACTTGACTGCATTCGATAACAGATTCCACACTACCTGCTGCAACCGCGCTGCATCTCCGTTAATTCTCACAGGCGTGGATGAAATTGTTGTTTGAATTCGCACTGACTTGGCAACTGCTGCTAATTGAACAGTTTCTAAGGCGGCTTTTATGACTGCACCCAGATCGACGGGCATCACATTCAAACTCAGTTTGCCCTGTAAAATGCGAGAAATATCCAGCAAATCTTCAATTAATTGCACCTGGAGTTTAGCGTTACGCTCAATGCTTTGTACTGCATAAGCAATTTTGCTCTGGTCTAAGGAGCCTTTGCGAAGCAAACTCGTCCAACCCAAAATCGGGTTAAGGGGCGATCGCAATTCATGGGATAGTACTGCCAGGAACTCATCTTTAATTCGATCAATAGGTTCCATCAGCCTGTCTCAAGCGATGTTCAACCTCGTATTCGGCGATCGTCTCAACTGCTTGAGTCCACACGGAGATAGTGTGTTCTCGATCCTCTGGATGGATCAGGTCTTGCCAGCCGAACCCGTGGATTTGCAAAAGGCTCAATCCGGTGTAGTCAACCAACCGGGGGCTACAATAATCCACCTGCCCGATGGCATCAGCCGTCCAAACAATTTGGGGAATGGATTCAGCCAGGAAGCGAAAGCGCTGCTGACTAGCAGCAAGGCGGACTCGTCCCAATTCTAGATTGGCGGCAACCCGCGCTAGCAATTCGCGTCGGCTGAATGGCTTCACCAAGTAATCATCTGCTCCAGCTTCTAATCCTTCGACTGCCGATTCTTCTCCAGCACGGGCAGACAACAGCAATATTGGAATTTCACGTGTTCTAGAATCACCTCTTAACTGCCGTAACAACTCAAAGCCATCCATTCTTGGCATCATCACATCGCTGAGGATCAGATCCGGCGGGGTATTGGATGCAACAGCTAGAGCAGTTTCACCGTCAATAGCCATGTCCACTGTGTAGTACTCCCCCAGAATCCGTTGTAAATAATCGCGCATATCTGCGTTATCATCCACCACGAGAATTCGGGCAGAAGAGGCAGAGGGGCTATCTGAGGCAGAAGAGAAATCTTGCTCAACAGCTTCTTTCGGGAGCCACCCTAAAGCTTCTTCAACATAAGATGTTGCACCAACGACGCTATAAACACTGCTTTGGTTAGTCTTGAGGCGATCTTGCGGTAAGTGAGCCGTTCCAGTTGACAATTGCACAGTAAAGGTACTTCCTTGACCTATCGTGCTGTCAACCGTAATCGTCCCACCATGTAGATGGACTAATTCTTGGACTAGCGACAGCCCAATACCCGTTCCCTCAAAGGTGCGTCCTTTGGCACCTTCAACTCGATGAAACCGCTCAAATAACCGGGGAACCTCTTGTGCTGGAATACCAGTACCCGTGTCACACACCACCAATGAAACTATATTGCCAAGCAAGTGCAAAGAAACTATAATTTTTCCTTCAAAGGTGAACTTTAATGCATTCGAGAGCAAATTTAATAAAATCTTCTCCCACATTTGCAGATCCACGTAAACGAGTTCTGCTACATGAGGGCAATCTACAATTAATTCTAATCCCGCAGACTCAGCAGCAGATTGGAAAATGCTTGCTAGTTCTGCGGTGTGTTTAGCTAAATCAGTTGGCTCATAGATGGCTTGAGTGCGTCCGGCTTCAATGCGCGAGAAATCTAACAGAGTATTCACCAGCTTCAGCAGTCGTATTCCATTGCGCTGCACCATCTCTAATTGCACTTTTGCTTTAGCTGGAATAATTCCATCTAATTCGGTTAACGTTTCTTTGAGCGGCGACAGCATCAGCGTTAGAGGAGTGCGAAATTCATGGCTGACATTATTGAAGAAGGTCGTTTTAGCTCGATCCAGTTCTGCTAGTGCCTCAAGGCGTTTGCGTTCTTCTTCATAAGCATGGGCATTGGCGATCGCACTTGTCACATTACCTACTATCAAATCAAAGAACTTTCGATACTCCTGCCCGAAAGCGCGGTGTGGATTGATACCTAATATCAGCAATCCAACTATTTGTTGTTGTCCAGATGGGATCAGCGGCACAACCCAAGCTTCCGAGGGAGGTTTATCCCAAGCTCCTTTGGGCAAAGCCCCAAACCGAGTTGTCAAATCATCAATGATTGCTGCTTCTCTGGTCTGATAAACTTGGTTGAGTTTCCACGCATCACTCTGCTGAGTTAAGTTCACCCTCGATGGTATTGCTTCTATTTGCTCGATTGCAGTAGTAGTTCCAACCAGCTTTGCATTACTGCCGTCTGCCTCCACCTGATACAGCATGGCAAATGGAATATCATAAAAATTTGTTGCTAGAGATTGAATTGCACTCAAGCAAGCTGCTTCTACAGTTTTTGCTTGAGCCGTTTCGCTCGCAAGTAAGCTCAGAGTTTGTAAGCGGCGATCGCCCAGCACCCGTCCTGTTGTTTCACTGACAATGCAAAATACTCCCCCCACGCTCCCGCTCTCGTCTCGCACGGGGTCGTAGGAGATATCGAAGTAAGTTTCCTCTATGTAACCATCTCGATTCAAAAAAAATAAATAATCTTGCGCCCAGAATGCAACTCCTGTTGCAATAACTCCATTAACCAAAGGTTCTAAAACATTCCAGACTTCGCTCCATACTTCCTTAGCTGGGCGACCTAATGCCCAAGGATGCTTTGAGGCTAGAGCTGGGCTATAGGCATCATTATAAATCGTGATTAATTCCGTTCCCCAGAACAGACAAATCTGGGCTTTAGAAGGCAGCAAAATGCTAATCGCGCTCCGTAAGCTCTGAGGCCAATTAGCTACATCACCTAAAGAAGTCTTTGACCAATCGAGCGATCGCATCAGGTTTCCAACCTCGCCACCCTCAATAAAAATACTTCTGCCAGTCATGCCTTCTCTGTTAGATGACATCCCTGCTACCCCTGATTTTTAAAGTATTTGGCCAACAGTTCCTCACCCTCTTCTCCCATATTATGCAGCAGTGTTTCAATCTGCTTGAGTGCTAAAGGAATTGGTCGGGTTCGTCCATTTTCCCAACGATTGACGCTCCCAAATGACACACCAAGTTTCTCTGCAAATTTTACTTGGGATAGTTGCAGTAGCTGTCGAGTTTCCCGAATTAATGCTGCAACTTCTACAGGCTTTACAGCCGCCATTTAGTTTTGCCTTCTTTGCTTAAGCTATTTGAATATAACAGGTGTGATAAACAGCAGAATATCTGCCATTAGGCATAAGCTCTACTTATCGACACCCCCCGCTCTCTCATAGACCAGGCATTCAGCATCGCCGATGGAAATCTCGTCACCGGACAGAATCCTGCTTCTGCCAAAGGTGTCGCAGAGAAGACGATCGCGCTCGGTCGCTGCATAACAATTGCGGTGCAACGGATTGAAGGAAGCCGCTGGTGCTGATTTTTTAGCGATCGCAAAAGTTTTCGGTCTACTGAAACTACTAACGATTGCTATTAACTAAATTCGATAAAATCTCTATTAACCCAAGTTGCAGGTTATTAGTTAGATGGATCGCCTTTTCAACCCAACAATTCGTCTATGGCTATACTAAAACCGAGTAATACTTTTTGAGTACTAACCACATCACCAGCTTTAAACCCCAAAACCTGATTATCAGTCATTACAAAAACTAACCGACTTTCAGGAAACACTAGCCAAACTTCCTCGCAACCGGACTGTAAATACTCCTGCGCTTTGAGAAATAATTCTTCAGCTAAATCGGTGGGTGAAACTATCTCAGCAATCAAGGGAAAACTCTGTGGCAAAGTGGGAAGATCGCCAAATTCAGTTACCAACTCAGGCGTTAGATAAGCTACATCAGGACGACGACCCTGTTTATATGTACGACAAGGTACTTCAGTGTAAACTTTCCCACCTTGTTGATTGGAATTGATGTAACTTCTCCAGTAAAAGTAGATGTTGCCTTGAATTTCACTATGTTTTAATGTCATCCCTGTTTTTTCTACTAGTTGCTCGTCTACCCACTCCATCCCCTCTGGAGGATTTGCCATAAAGTCTTCTAATGAGAGGATTTCGGGGACGGTGACAACATCATTGTGTTTGGAAACTAACATTGTGAGCCTCCATTTTGGCTAGTAAAACATTCAAAATTCAAAAGAGTTACATAAGGAGATTTAAACCCTAAGAGGATGTTTGAAAAGTCTTGTTGTTGGTAGCAAAAAGTTTTAGATCCCCCTAAATCCCCCTTTTTAAGGGGGACTTTAAGAAGTTTTCCCCCCTTTCTAAGGGGGGCTAGGGGGGATCAATAAGTGCCTAAAATCACACCTAAGCACTTTTAAAACAACCTCTAATTGAAATAGTGGGATTTAAGCGATCGCGTCACTTTTAGCAACTAACAATATCACTCCAAGTTCATGGTAAAATCAACTTTTTAAAGCATTACCAAACTACCTTCTGCTTCTTCTTCAAGTTCATAACCATTAGCCAATTTTTCAATTGCTTGGTCAATCATTGCCAAACCTTGATCTACCCTTTCAACTAAACTTAGCTGTCCTCGGAGTTCGGCAGCACCAACGAAACCTTTAGCATACCAAGTCATGTGCTTACGGGCTTGACGTACACCGCGATCGCCTTTATATTCCCATAAGGCTTGTAAATGATCTCTTGCACATTCCAAACGCTGAATCGGGGTAGGTGACGGTAATATCTCCCCAGTTTTCAGGAAATGATCGATTTCTCCTACCAAAAACGGATAACCCAAAGTCCCACGGGAACACATCACACCATCTGCGCCAGTTTGTTCTAAACATCTCACAGCCGCTTCAACGGAAAAAATATCTCCATTTCCAATAACTGGGATAGAAAGCACTTCTTTCACACGCGCAATCCATTCCCAACGGGCATTGCCATTGTACCCTTGGGCGCGGGTGCGTCCATGCACTGTAATCATTTTCGCCCCGGCATCTTCCATCCGCTTGGCAAAGTCGAGAATAGTAATTTCGTTATCATTCCAGCCAATACGGGTTTTTACTGTCACAGGTACATCAACAGCTTTTACCACTTCCCGCACAATTGCTTCTGCTACTTCTGGTTGTCTCAACAACGAAGAACCGCCACCATTTTTAGTAATTTTATTAACCGGACAACCCATATTAATATCAACAGTATCAGCACCTTCGGCAACTGCCTTTATTGCTGCTTCTGCGAGGAAATCTGGACGGCAATCAAATAGTTGAACGCTAATTGGGCGTTCATTTGGATCTACCTCCATGATTTTGGGTAACTGCTTGACATAATGCAACCCCGTAGCATTCACCATTTCGGTATACATCATCGAATCTGGGGCATAGCGACGCACGAGACGGCGAAACACCATATCTGTCACTCCAGATAGAGGCGACTGGAGAACCCGACTTTTTACCTCAAAGGAGCCAATCTTTAAGGGTTGGGAGAGTCTAGCTTGGAGAATTGGAGAGAGCGAAATCATAGAAAAAATTAAAAATTATGGAAATGGGAAATAGTAAGAATATGTAGATAAATCCGCGATAAAGGATACACCGACTTTAAAATTAGTGAGGTAGACAAACTAAGTCTCAAAGCCAAGTATAAAGCCTGTTTGACTTCTGTTAGCACAGCGGAGCGTAGCCCATTCTGACTCCCGACTCCTGACTTCTGAATTCTGCTGTAATTGTAGGTTACGTATCCTGACTTGGAGGCTGTTTTTGAATTTCTTGCTGAATCTCTTCTAAGCTCAAACCTAACTCTTTCGCAGTTTCTTCAAAACTCAATCCCAATCTCAACAACAAAGGTATCATTCTAAACTTTTCTTCACGCGCTCCTTCTTGTTTGCCTTCTTGCTTGCCTTCTTGATAAACTCGTGTTTGTTTCAAATCACTTAACCCAAACATACCTTCAATCTCCTGTCGACTCATCGTCGGAAACTTATAAACTAATATTGTCTCTATCAATTCTAGTAACTGCCGCCGTTGTGGTTCGATGTTGATTTCTTGCTGGGTTCTGTCTATTAACTGTCTAGCAGCTAGAATTGCTGTCTCCTCTTCATCGACGACTAATTTCATCGTAGCAATTCCAACTGGCAATGATGCAGTTTCACCTAATTCATTAAGATAAATCCGACTGATACGCCCGCTTGTGAAAAATTCACTGTAATTCTTGATATCTGCTGTATCTAAACTGCGATTGGGATAGATAACTACTCCTCGCCAAGAATTTTTCGGTTTATTTTGGCGTAAGTATAAAGAAATTTCTGAAAACAAGCGTGAATAAATTTCGGTGTCGGTTTGAAACTGGACTTCAACAAAATAAATCGGATTTTCTTCTCCTTGTGTTGGGAGAAAAACACCATCTATACGGAATGCAGTTTGCTTGATTTCAATTGAGGAGAATTGATAAGTCTCTGCCGTTTGGGGTGGATTGCCAATTAATTCAAAAAAGATCCCAGGAAGTTCTTGAAAAAGACGATAAAAAATGCTGTCAGTTTTCACACTTAATGTATTGCGGTGATTTAATCCGTTAGATTTTACCGTGAAATACTACTGATAAAAATTAGTAAGCCGACTGCAAGAAGCAATCGGCATAACAAATTCACGATAATTTAGTTGCAATTTAGCCGTGAGTTGCACCTTGAGGAGGACGCGAGACAACTTTTTTAGCTAAACCCAAAGTCTGCAACACTAAGATACTCCACCAAGTAACATCAATTTCCCACCAAGACAACCCAGATTTTGCCATGTGAGGATAAGTATGATGGTTGTTGTGCCAGCCTTCTCCATAAGTGACGAGAGATACCCACCAAAGATTACGAGCGCCATCATTAGCATCAAAGGTGCGATAACCCCACAGGTGTGATGCTGAGTTTACAAACCAGGTTGAGTGCCAAAGCAAGACACATCTGAGAAACACTCCGTAGAATACAAAAGACCATCCTCCTAGAGCATAAAGCAGCAGCCCGAAGGGTATTTGCAACAGCAAGAAGTAACGATCTAGCCAACAATAAAAGGGTTGTTTGGCTAAGTCAGGGGCATATTTTTTATAAGTGTCATAGTCAAAAAATTCTGGACGTGGGTAGAAAATCCACAATATATGGCTCCACCAAAATCCTCTTTGGGCAGAATAGGGGTCTAAATTGATATCTTCTGTGTGGGCGTGATGCTGGCGGTGTCCACCTACCCAAAAAATTGGCCCCCCTTGCAAAGCCAACGCTCCAATGAGGGCGATCGCATACTCTAACCACTTAGGAACCTGAAAACTTTTATGACTCAATAGTCGGTGATATCCCAGGCAAATACCAATACTCCCGAACAACCAGTGGAGAAACACTAGCAAACCTAATGCTGGCCAGGAGAAAAACCAAGGAGCCAGAAGTGCTAAAGCATGAAATGTAGTAAAAAATACCACATTTGTCCAACTGAGTTGAGGTGAGTTGCCTCTCTCAGGAGCGATCGCCCCAAAATTTGCGGTCATAAAAATTCCTGTTGATGGATGATGCAGTGATTTACTTTTTATTGGGCATAATCCCACTAAGGATTTATCCACCCTCTCACTAGTTAGTTACAGTAGAGTAAAGCAAGTATCACTTACATTTGTTATGCTAGCAGAACTCTGATACCCCCTGCAAGTGCCACTTGCATTTCTCTATGTCATCTCAACTGATTTCCACTCGTCAACGCCTGATTCAAGCTGCACTTGAGTTGTTTTCTGCTCAGGGAGTTAGCGCTACCACAACCCGCCAAATTGCTGAAAAAGCCGAAGTCAACGAAGTGACTCTATTTCGGAATTTTGGCAATAAGCATGGACTGCTTTTGGCTGTGCTGGAAGAGTCCGCAGCCTTTAAGGATTTAGGTGAGTCGCTGGTGCGACGGGCAACACCTCCCGGCAATGTTTACCAAGCTCTTAAAGATTATGCAAGTGACACTTTACATACATTAGAACGAGTGCCAGAGTTCGTTCGGTCTGTGGTAGGTGAAGCCGACCAATTCCCGGCAGAAAATCGCCGCGCACTAGGCAGGGGAGTAACAGAGGCAAACCGTTATGTAGCTCAGTATTTAGCTACTGTAATCCAGCAAGGACACCTAAATACCTACTTACCGGCAGAGAAATTAGCCAGTTTGCTAAATGGGATGATCTTGGGATATGCCGTAATTGAGTTCACCAGCGAATTTCACGAACTTTGGGAGGATCGGGACGACTTTCTGGAAAATTTGGTGGAGTTGTTTTTACATGGAGCCATGTCATCTTCAGCAGAATTAGCAATCAACTCCTTACAAGGAGGGTTCACTACCACAGAAGTAGCTGATTTACCAGCTAGTTTAGTTCACGAAATTCTGCAACAAGCCAGGAAGTTTGGAGTACGAGATTATGCCTTGGCTTACGTATTATTTGGGGCTGGGTTATCCGCTACAGAAATAACTAGCTTGGAGCGATCGCACCAAATCTACGATCCTCAAGGGCACTTCCTACAAATCACAATCCCCGGATTTGTCCGTCAAGTGCCAGTAAATCAGTGGATTTTGGGCAAACGCTACGGTTCTTTTACTAATAATCCCTTAATCAAATGGCTGAAAAGTCGTAAAGATGCTCAAACAGCCATGTTTTTGAATGATATAGGTACACCCATCTCAGAATCAGAACTTGAGACACGTTGGCAAGTATGGAGTGAAGGACTATTAACTCCCCAAGGACAAACGCCAGCGATCGCCCAAGCACAACAAACCTGGCGCGTAGAAATGTTAATGCGGGGGATTACCTTGGAAAACCTGAGTATTTTTACAGCTTGCGATCGCGCCCAATTACAACCCTATGTCCGTCGAGCCAAAGAAAAATCCGCCCTAGAGCAAGCTACCCGTTTGGATCATAAACCAGGATAAAGAGTATCAGGTGGCGTTCTTCGACGCAGAGCCAGCGATCAAATAATTAGTAATTCGTAATTAAGAATTCATTAGCATGATGCAGTTAAACGATTAAGGTAAAACAACAGAGGTTCCTTTACCATTGTTTGCACCATTCAAAGTTGTAGCTGTACTCTCAGATGGGGATTGGGTGTTGCTCGAACGGCGTGATAATTTCTTGCGTGGCTTGCCTCCCGCCTGCATATATTGCAAACTGTCTTTGCCATAATGGGTTGCCACACTCATTAACATCTTTTCAGAGTAGCCGCGCAATTCTTCTTCAATTAGAGAGAGACGACCTGCCATTTCATCTAGGGTAGAGAGTAAAGTGTTGTAGGTAGATAGCTGGGTTTGCAAGGTTTGGATGCGCCTGTCGTAGTCTGTCAAATTTAATCCGTTGCCAAATTCTAGCGTCGGGCTAATCGATCGCATTCCTGCAATTCGACGGAGAGCGTTTTCGAGAGTCAGTGAACTGCGTTTTAGTCGTGCCATGAGATGCGCTCCTGAAGGAAGTTATAGGATTACTGCATGTACTCTAGCCAATGCAACAATAAACTTCTCTGAGAGATAATTCGGAAAAATTAAAGCAAATTAAGATCGACTTAATTATTTTTAGTTGATTGTACTGAGGTTTTTATTAAGCTTGCCAAAAAAATAACATTAAATAAGGAACAGATACCTCAAAGTCGTTTTGAGGTACTTTAAAGTCGTTTTGAGGTACTTCAAAGTCGTTTTGAGGTACTCCAAAGTCGTTTTGAGGTACTTCAAAGTCGTTTTGAGGTACTCCAAAGTCGTTTTGAGGTACTCCAAAGTCGTTTTGAGGTACTCCAAAGTCGTTTTGAGGTACTCCAAAGTCGTTTTGAGGTATTAGATGATGAGTTTTCTTGCCTTAACCCGATTTACGGCGAAGGCGATCGCGCAGAAAAGTATCATAAATATAATTCAACTATTTAATCCAGTCATAACTCAAATCCCAACTTAGGATCATAAGTTGGGAAAATACTCAAGGTTAGTGACGCTGCTCACAACCACGAGAAAATAATACTTTTCGCCCCCCATTACACGTAATGACTCAAAGGTGTAATGCTACATAACTCATGAGTCGAGACTTAAGCTATAGTTTTTTACTTCAATTTGGCACGGTGATGCCGTATAAAGTGCGTCAATTCTGCGGTTCTTCAACTCGGCGCACTAATCCTATCAGTGATTGATTATTGATATAAATTTCAGCCACGCAAAGTCCTTTATCACTGATTGAGGTAACAATGCAAGAAATTTGCACCACATTGGCAGCGATCGCAGTTTTGATGTCGGAATTGTGGGGCAACTAGAGATGGCGTACCCAGCCCTCATTCTAATTGATGGTAGCCAACTTTGCTCTATTCTCAAGGATTTAAATAGCTGGGAATTCTCGATAATTACAATTATCTAATTCTTGAAATTTGGGTAAGGATTTATCGCTAATGCAAGCTTTTAAATACTTGACTTTAATCAGTTTTTCCCCATTTACATAATATTGAGGAAATCCCCTACGGAGAGAACCTTTTTGATTCCATTCTCGATAAATTCCGTGTTCTATACCATTTTGAAAATGCTGTTCTCGATAAATAGTTTTATTATCATCATTCCACCATCGTTCATAACCGTGACGTTCTCCATCTTTTAAATATCTTTCTTCGGAAATAACACCTTTTGCTGAGTACCACAAATCAACACCAGTACCATGATACAGTTCGTAACTACCGATGAAATTACCATCATAATCATATTGTTTGTTAATTCCATGTTCTTTTCCATCAACATAAAAGCTTTCCTCGCACAAATTTCCATTATCATGCCAAGTGCGAAATAAACCGTGCATTTTTTCGTTTTTTATCTCATATTCCATACATATTTTATTCTCATGCCAAGCACGATAAGCAATTTTTTCACCGTTGACAGAATAATATGCTGATTTTACGATGTCATTTTCAGAGTATTTGTTGATTTCCTCAATCGCATTTTTAGGAATTATTTGATGCATATTTTTGCTAACCTTAACAGTGATGGCATTATCTAAACTCCATAGATGATGTTTTTTGTCAATGCGTAAGTCATGTACATGATTTTTCGGCTTGATTCCGCAAAATAAAGCAAGATTTTAGATTACACGTTAGGGCTATAAGGTGGAACACATCCCTAGAACGGTTTACATTTCGTAGGTTCGCGCAGCGAGCTTGTCGAAAATAACCCACCATCATAGATTAATGGATTAATGTGGGTAAGGGGCAAGTCTAATAGGGCAATCACTTTCTTAGTAATTGGTAAAACGGAAAAACTCAGCCTGCTGTATCCAGACACAAGTCGCCAAATCAGCGCAGATATAAGGGTGTGCGATCGCGGGAATATCGGCGTTGCTGAATAAAAGCAAGTCCCAAAATTCACATTGAGTCAAGCTGCTAAATTGAAAAAACCCCGTTACTGACATTCCAGTAACGGGTTCTATGTTGTTAACTAGCTTGATTAATACGCCGTTTTAACTCAGCCTCTAATTGTTCTGGAGTGCTTACCACTACTCCCGGTTTCGCTCTCATGATGCTGAGGTAATGCTGAAATGCCTCCTCATCCTGGGGGTTTGATATCACATATTGTCTTAATTCTTGCTCATTAAGAGTTAAATAGTCTGTCATCGGATAATGTTCTCCCCATTACTAAGAATTTCTACTTGGATGGTTTCGCCTATCAAAATCACAATTCGGCTTGTCCTCTGATCAAATCTAACCAATGCTATATCTCTAAACAAATTACTAGCCCGAACGCAAAAGTCAAAGAATGCTTTAAGTTGTTCGATGGTCGGTTCCGTAGCTTTTACCATTGAATAAAATTAAATCGGTTCATTCGTGACAAGTTAGGATAACATTGCTTTTATCAATTATAAATTCCGCTGAAAAGTCAAGAGAGAATAAAGTATCAAATTAAGCTTAGTACTTAGCTTAAGCAGAAAAGTAAATTATGATGACTAAAAGAGCGATGCCTCCCCACAGTAGAAAAGCGCTCGCTCTCTCAAGTGGAGCAATATTCCTTTTGAGATGCTTTTCTCGCTAATTCCATATCTTTTGCCCAATGCCCAATTAATTCAAAGGCTCCATAATGACTCTTAAACCTTTACTAGAGAGTGTTTTGAGCATTTCTTTGGCATTATATTCACTACTAAATACTCCTGCTTGCATAACTCTTTGACCTTGCCAAACTGTAGGAAACGCACCAGGAGCAAGGAATTTTACTAAATCTCGATCCTTATCACTTGCAAGTGGCACTACTAGGCGATAACGTACACCAAATTGTGTTGCAGAGTTACCACCATAGGGAATATTTGCAGAACTTGTTTGCAGATTGCGAGTATTAACAATGGGGATATTGCGATCGGGAAGTGGTAAAAGTTCTGAAGCACCTGGGGCAGCAGTTTCTAGTATTGGTAATGGCTGCTGTGTTTGATTCCTCATACTTGAAACTGGTGGCTGTGCAACTGAATTGGATGGGGATTTAGGGGCAGTAAACTCAATGGTATTAGGATCGATCCGCACGTAATTTAACTGTGGTGTATCAGGTGGCTGTGCATTAATTGGTATTTGTCTACCTGACAAGCTGCTAGGAGTAGGAAATCCGGCGACTCTAGAAGTAGGTGGTTGTTTGGATATAGGCGGGGAAGGCGGTACATTATTGGCAGGCATTAATGGCAGCCGTTGACTATTTAATTGTGTAGAAACAGGATTATTTACTGAAATGCTGTTGCTGGTTTGCCCGTTAGTAGTTTCAGAGACTTCGGGAGATGAGAAGGTGATTTCCCCAGTTGATGGTATTTCTTGTAACGCATTGTTGGTGACAGGGGCGGGTTGAGAATTTTGGGTTGCTAGTGCTGTTGTACCGTTAATATCTACCTTGCCAGTGATGCGATCGCTCACAAGGTTGTTACCAGCAGCAGAAATCACTTGTTTAGCAGCACTAGCGTTAATGTCGTGGCGGGCATTATTTTGAAATGTATTACTTCCAGGTTCGGATGCACTACCCAAATCTGGCATTGCTTGAGCGATCGCAACTAAACCATCTTCTTTATTATCTTGAATAATATTATTCCGCAAAATCGGGCGGGCATTTGCTTGTACGATAATTCCCGATCTATTGTTCTGAATTTGATTACCTATGACTATAGGAGCAGCATTTTGGGCAATATTAATCCCAAAACCCGTTTGGTGAAAGACATTCTCTTTCACTTGCGGACTAGAGTTACCAGCAATTGTGATGCCATTGGCTCCATTGCGATCGAAGTAATTCTTACTAATGGTGGGTGCGGCATTACCACAGACTGAAATCCCATCTTGAGTACTGCCAGTAAAAGTATTTTCCGCGACTACCGGATTGCTAGATTCAATCCATAAACCGTAACCACGGCGATTAGGGTTTGTCACCGTTACCCCAGTCAGCAAAGCTTGATTTGCTCCAACAATTGTGACATTTTGACCGGCAAAGCTCCGACTCAGGTAATCACCGCCTCCCTGAATGATAATGTCTTTACCTTGATTGCTGGGGTTGCCTTGAATTGAAATACCCGGTTTCAGTATTAAGGGAAATTCCTCCCCTGTCTCGGCGCTATAAGTGCCGGAGGAAAGCATAATTACAGTATTAGCGTTAGCTAATCGCAAGCCTTGGGTAATCGTTTTTACAGGAGCGGATTCGCTGCCATTGCCTGCCTTGTCATCTCCAACACCAGGGTTGACAAATAGCACATTAGCCTGAGAAGGTGTTTTCTGATTTAGAGGCGCTGAATCTGGTGTCGATGGAATTTGAGCGCTTGCACTATCCAGGCTGATACCCAGAAACGCTATACTTGCTGCCCCCATACCTACAGTAAAAGATAATACTGAAAAACTAAAAAATAAAAGCCTTGCTGATTTCAGAAACTTCAGCTTTGCAAACAGAACATCTACTCTACGGTACTCAGTAAACACACGAGGGAGAATCATATTTAACACGACTCCTTATAAGTAATCATAAATTCTTATACTCTCTAGAGAGTATTATGTCGATAATATTACTCATATATTGACCGATTGGCGATATTTAATACATAGTAATAAATGATATTAGACATCTCCAGAAATTAATTGTGCGTTGCCCAAAATAATTTGTAGGTACAATTCATAAATTGTGCCTACGTCATTTTCACTCTCATATCTAAATAGATATAAGAATGAAATTAAATATGCGTTATCCAAAACCCTTGTACCTGGATTTCTCACTTGTGAGAAATCCAAGGGGTGGGGAGGTGTGGGAGGTGTGGGAGGATGGGTAAGAAGTCTTACCCTCCACACTCCCCACACTCCCCACACTCCCCACACTCCTCTTCCCCTGAAGCCTACACTATGCGTGAGAAATCCGGGTTGTAGAGACTAGCAGTATTACGTTTCTACAAAGGTTTTGGATAATATATCTATTGTGGATTTTCTGGTGTATTCCCTTTTAGCAGTCCTTTGCAACCTTGTTGTTTACCATAAAATACTTGACTAAGCTCAGTGCGAAACTGTAGCCTCAAACTACCCTTATCACTGTCTATAGGAACATGGGATAATTTACCGTAACCCTCACTACTACGTTGTTTTGCGTAGATTCCGCAAAAATTAGTAAAAAAAAGCGAATTAATTAACTTATGGTTACTAGGACTTATGATAATTCACACTTCGATGAAAGCACTAATGGGGTTGTTGTGATGGTCGAGCCATACAGCCAAAAAGAGCAAACACAGCAAGTTGTTTACCGCATTTTAGATGCCAATTTAGACCGCGCTCGTGAGGGCTTGCGAATTATCGAGGAATGGTGCCGATTTGGGTTGAATAATGCCCAGTTGTCTCTTGAATGCAAACGGCTGCGACAAGAGGTAGCCAAGTGGCATACTTCAGAATTACGGGCGGCGCGAGATACACCAGGCGATCTTGGCACTGAGTTAACCCATCCTCAAGAAGAACAACGAGCTAGTATAAAATCGGTCTTGCAAGCTAACTTTTGCCGGATAGAAGAAGCATTACGGGTGTTGGAAGAATACAGCAAGCTTTACCAGCCAAATATGGCTAAAGCTTGTAAGCAGATGCGCTATCAGGTTTATACCCTAGAAAGTAGTTTAATGGGTCATCAGCGCCATCAATTGTTGTGGCGATCGCATTTGTATCTGGTTACTTCCCCACATGAAAATTTGTTGAATAACGTAGAAGCTGCACTCAAAGGTGGATTAACACTTTTACAATACCGCGACAAAACCACCGATGATTCTTTGCGTCTGGAACAAGCCAGAAAACTTCGGCAGTTATGCCACATCTACGGTGCTTTGTTTATCGTTAACGATCGCGTCGATCTCGCTTTAGCTGTCGATGCCGATGGAGTGCATCTGGGACAACAAGATATGCCTATTGCTGTTGCTCGGCAATTACTCGGTTCCCAGCGTTTGATTGGTCTTTCTACCACAAATAAAGAAGAAATGCAAGGAGCAATTGCTGAAGGTGTTGATTACATTGGTGTGGGGCCAGTTTATGAAACTCCGACGAAAGTAGGTAAAGCTGCCACAGGTTTAGAATATGTCAGTTATGCAGCGAAAAATTGCTCAATTCCCTGGTTTGCTATTGGGGGAATAGATGCGAATAATATCAATGATGTCATTGATGCCGGAGCCAAACGTGTAGCAGTGGTGCGATCGCTCATGCAAGCCGAACAGCCTACCCTAGTAACGCAATATTTGCTCTCTCAACTAAATCGCATTAAACCAGAACTTTAAAGAGTCATTTGTCATTTGTCATTTGCTCAAAGTGAGTAACCAATACCCAATTTCCAATTCCCAATTCCCAATGCCCCAGATACATATTATGTCTAATGAGATTACGATTCAGGTAAATGGGGAAACCCATAGCTGTTCATTTCAAACTTCTTTACCCGACTTACTCCAACAGTTGGGTTTTAACCCCCGCTTGGTGGCTGTAGAATATAACGGTGAAATTTTACACCGCCAGTTTTGGCCGCAAACAAAAGTGCAACTAGGCGATCGCTTAGAAGTAGTAACTATTGTTGGTGGTGGTTAGTTGATTTGAGCCAGCAAGCCCAAATCCTTGAGGCTGCGTCGTGTAATCTCAATGCGGGCAGGTGCATCTTCCGATTTTTGCATATCAAGGGTTGTCGCGAAAAAGTAGACGTTTTTGTTTTGCTCTAAATAACCCACAAACCAACCAACATTTGGTTTAGTACTCGTTAACCATCCCGTTTTTCCTCGCAGTGTGTAGTCTGGAGTTTGTTCGCGTACCATAATATCTTTGACAAGATTTATTGTCCGTTGCGAGAAAGGCAAATCGCCTTGATATAACCGTTGCAAAAACTTAATTTGCTCTTTAGGTGTAATTTGCAATAACTGCGGTTGTAGCCAAAAACGATCGATGTCTGCGACAGTGCCAATCTGACGGTTTCCGTAGCCTACTTTATTAATAAATTGCTGCATCCGTTCATGTCCAGCCCTACGTGCCAATACTTGATAAAACCAAACAGTTGAATCCTTAAAGGCTTGACGCAAATTTGTATCATGATTCCAGGCATCAATGTCTCGGTGAATTCCATCCCAAGTGAGAACCGCCACATCATCAGGAACTACACCTGTTTCTAGTGCCACCAGCGCGTTAAAAATTTTGAAGGTTGAAGCTGGAGCGAGCGCAGTTGCATTACGTTGAGGATTGTGTTCATAGATGCGGTTGTTTTTTGAGTCGTAAATCAAGATAGAGCCTTCACGCCCAAATTCTTGAAAGTGTCGCCCGAAATTTGGCGCTTTAGCGGGACGTTCAGATGAAGTTGAAGCAGGTTGAGCCACAACATACATTGCCCCAAAGGTAATCACACTAACTACAGCAAGACATCCAATAACTGTAAACACGAAAGATTGCATTCGCTGCTTTGTGTAACGCCGAAGGAATTGCTCTATGTTAAACCAGATATTTTTCATTGCACATTTGATCGCATCACAAGCGAGATTTTACAATGAAATCTTGCTTTTTTGCGAAGCAATTTGTTAAAGGTTATGCAGAAATATGACTTATAGTAAAGTGCCCTTTTTGGTATTTTTTGAATTTTATGATTCAATCCGGTTTAGTTAATAAAATCATTTTACAAAATTGCATTTTTCCCCTCTGATTTATAAAGCGATCGATGGAGAGTTCTACGCTTGGCTAATTCTTTACCTTTACGACCGAGTTGCTCGCGTAGTTGCTGGTCTTTGCACAACCGATTGAAAGCTTGAAAAACTTCATAACCAGAATTGGGATTAACCAGTAGCCCATTTTCTTCATGCTGAACTGTATCTAGAACACCACCTAAACGAGGGGCAATTATCGGCTTGCCGAAGTAACTTGCTTCTAAATAAGCCATACCAAAACCTTCCATATTATTAGGTTTAGTATCCGATAAAGTTAGCATGGCAAATATGTCGCAAGCTGCATAATAACCTGCTAATTCTCGCTCTGGTACATATCCGGCAAAGTGGACGCGCTTATCAACTCGCAAACGATGTGCCAGAGATTTCAGTTCCGACTCACTTGGCCCTTGACCGCAAAGTATATAGTGAACATCGACCCCAAAAGTTAGCAATATTGGGATGTTATCAATTACTCGGTCGAAACCTTTATGTTTTACTAGTCTGCCGATGGAGAGAATAACTATTGCTGAATCTGGAATGTTGTATGCCTGACGCACGCGAACCCGTAAATCATCCAGGCTACTGGGACTGGCTACATTATTACCAAATTTTTCTGGTCTGATTACTGGGTTAATGACGTGGGTAGGAGTATCTAATCGGAAAGCAGTTCTGAGGTAGTCTCTTGTATAAGAACTGTTACAAACAATGCCTTCGGCGCGTTTGAGTGTTAATTTAAATAGCGATCGCAGCACGGGATTGTGTAAAGTACAAAGAAGATCGTTGCCGTGCAGATAGATAAAAAAGCGAATCGGTAACAAATAGCTCAATAGCAACAGTGAAGGAAAATCATAGCCGTGGCCCCACTCTATATAACGATAGTGATAGCGAAAATAGAGTTTAATTGCTAGGACAAATGAGCAGACGATATTGACCAAAGGCTTTAGGATATTTCCCACATAGCCGCTACGCCAGCATCTAGGATAATACCAGCGATACACAGGAAACTGTTGACCTTCATCAAATACTCGATCTCCTGAGCAACTAGCTGCCAGCACAATTACTCGTTCTGGATCTTGAAGACAGCGATTGTAGATATATTCCCCAATTACAGCTTCTTTCGGCATGAAAATCCGGGATATAACTAGGATATCTGGGTATGCAGCTTTGTCTCTGATTTCGGCTGTTAGTTGAGAAATATGTTCCATAATAAAGTTGATGACTATATTTCAAATAGTTTTTAATATTTACAATTAGGATTACTTTCAAAGCCATCATTATTATTTTATTTCTTTTAAAACAAATTTGGTAGACAAATTTGAAGCCTATTTTAAAAGATTAGCCAGGAAGATTGTTTTTTGATTGTGTTAATTTTATTTTTGTTGCAAATTTCTCATTATTTGAGAGTTTCTGTGCATAATGAACAAAAAATCAAAGCTAACACTTGTAGCGAAATTGCTCAGTGAACAACTGCTGCGAAAATTCCGAAATTTAGCTACGTTCAATAGAATATCCTAAATAACCTGGACTGTTGTGCCAAAATGCCAAAATTTTTGTAACTACTTAGTAGCGACATGATGTCTATTTGGAATGACTGACAAGGATTACAGATACTTGCCTGCCTTCTATGTACGCGTAAATTATTAGCAGCCAAATGTATTAATGAGTGCTATTAGCAGTAGCAAGGCGTTTTGCCCATGCTAAATATTGAGTATATAAGTTCAGAAGTAGTACTACCTATTCAGTGAAGGATTAAAAAAATTAGTCAAAATAATCACTAAAAATTCAAATCATCTGTATAATTCAAAACTGTAGTCTGTATCCTGAAACTTCTAGTCCAAGGCATAGCAAACCATAGCCCGTCGTAGACATCGCAATTTCTGTGAGGATAAACATGTCTTCAGGTACGGTTCCCCAGTCGAGAAATCCCCCCTGCGATCGCTACTTACCCAAGATAAGACGCGGTAAATTGAATATGTAGCCTCTAAAAGTGAATGGTACAAAGTTGGTTGTTACGGACTAGCGTTAGCGACATCCTGCAACACTGCTCCCAGAATAGGGAGAAATCATAAATAATAATTCCGTTTTTCAAGCGATTGTCTTATGCGTAAAAAACTACAACAAACCATCAAACCGCTGTTAAAAACCTTCTTAGCCCTAAGCTTGGTGTTAGCTTTGGCTCTTGGTCACGCTGATGGCGCATTAGCAGCCCGCAGTGGGGGTCGTATCGGTGGTGGCTCCTTTAGAGCGCCTTCCAGCCGCACCTATACACCGCGCACCTATGCACCTCCTGGCGGGGGCGGATACTATCCTGGGGGTGGTTATGGTGGTGGCTTTGGTGGTGGCTTTGGCTTTCCCTTCATAGTTCCCTTCTGGGGTATTGGAGGAGGATTTGGTGGTATATTTACCATCTTAATTTTCTTGGCGATCGCTAATTTCCTATTGCAAACTTTCCGCCGTGTCTCTAGCGGTGAAACACCAGAAACAGATTACAGCAGTAACTCTCCTGTTTCTGTAACTCGTTTGCAAGTAGGTTTGTTAGCTCAAGCCCGTGAATTGCAAAATGAACTCAACCACATTGCTGAAACTGCTGATACTAACACCCCAGAAGGCAGAGCAGAAATTCTCCAAGAAGCCAGCCTAGCTTTACTCCGCCATCCCGAATACTTTGTATATGCAGGTGGTGGCACTCAACAAGCCAGCTTGAATTCAGCTGAAGGTCAGTTTAATCGGCTGTCATTGGCAGAACGCAGCAAGTTTAGCGAAGAAACTCTTTCTAACGTCAACAACCAGCTAAAAGCAGCTCTTGCCAAAGAAGCTTTACCTCCGGCTGGTGAACTCGACAATCCCACCCGCCTATTTACCGAAGGCCCTGGTGAATACATTATCGTCACATTGTTGGCGGCGACACTAGGTAAGTTTGAAATCCCCACAGCGATTAATAGTGCTGATGATTTGCGTCAAGCTTTGCGGCAAATTGGTAGTATCCCTAGCGAGAAGCTTTTAGCAATTGAAGTTCTTTGGACTCCGCAAGCTGAAAATGATACCCTCACATCTGATGATGTGTTGGCGAATTATCCTGATTTGAGACTTGTTTAATCTCTGAACAATTTTGCGCTTGAGCGCTAAAAAAACTTTGCATCTTAGTGCAACGAATAACTTCCCCTTAAGAGCAATAACTACAAAACCGCTTGTCAATGACAAGTGGTTTTTTGTCGAGTTTATATCATTTCCAGATAATCAGTTATGATTCCCACAGCAATTGCACCCCACACTGCCCTAAGAGTTTGCAAAGAGGGTATTACGGGGTGGGGTTCTGGCAGGTTAATAAGTAATTAAGCGGACATAATATAGGACTCATATTTGATTTTTGAACAAAACTCAGTACACCTTTATTCCTTCTTTCCAGTAAAGAGTCCTCAGTAAAGAGTCCCTTACCTCTACGAGTGATTCAGAAATCAAATTGGATTGCTATAGATATATTTAAGTATGATTTTAGAAACATTTTGGTAGTATTATCAAAATGAATTATACGCAAAGTGTTATCTTATGCCTAGTGTTGAAGCCGACGAAAACCGAGAGCATCGCATTAAAACGGAGATTATTGTAGATGCTGAAGACAAAGAAGACCGGGCTATGGGTTGGTACTACTACCTCGAAGAGGCTCTGAATTTTCCCTTTTTGGCTAAATGGACTAAGAAGGGACGCAAATCAGGTGCTGTCGAAGAGAAACAAGTGGAAGTACTGGGAATGGCCCCAGACGATGAGTGTTTAAAAGATATGTTTGTCGAAGTGGCTTATATTAATGGTAAGGATGAAGATGTATATTCTGCAAAATTATCTGAAATAGCAGCCATTGATGCTGACAGTGAAACTCAAGAAGCGATCGCAGACTGGCTCTATTGGATTGCTAGAGGTTATAAGTTTTGAAGAAGAATGCAGAATTCAGAATTCAGAATGAAAGGGGCAAACTTAAACCTATTTTCAGCCTTCGCCTGAGCGCTTGTCTAAGTCCGCCAGTCATCAAGAATTCAATTCTGTTAGCGGATAGCTAAGGTTTAGCCCATTCTGGCTCACTTCTCTACGAGAGGCTGCGCCAACGACTACGCTCAGTCACCTCCTGACTCCTGAATTCTGTTTTTCAGTTTTTTCCATGACAGAATTATGCGGCTTCTCGGTTGTATACCATAACCTTAGTAGCGCCTAGAGTAGTATATTCCATTCTTAACTAAATATGGCATAAGTAGCTTTTCCTTGGCGTTTAGCTTGGTACATAGCAATATCAGCATCCCGCAGCAGAGTTGTCGGCTCCTCATAACTACTAAAATTCCAAGTAATACCAATGCTCGCTGTAGTAGATAATTGATATCCATTGAGATTCACTGGCAATCGTAAAGAGTCTTGAATACGTTTGGCAACATTGGTAGCGTCGGTTATGTCTTTAATATCCTCCAAAAGAACAGTAAACTCATCACCACCAAATCGTGCTACAGTATCGCCACTACGTAAGCATGACTCTAAACGTCTAGCGATCGCTACTAAAAAATCATCTCCTATTCCATGCCCAAAGCGATCGTTAATCTCTTTGAAGCCATCTAAATCCAAAAATAAAACTGCAAAATAATAATCACTTCTGCGTTTGCTACGTTCAATAGTTTGTCTGAGCCGATCTAAAAATAAAACACGATTCGGTAATTCTGTTAGCCCATCATAAAATGCATTGCGGATCAGTTGTGCCTCTGTCTGCTTACGTTTAGTAATGTCTTGAAAAACTAAAACCGCGCCAGTAATATTGCCATCTCGATCGCGGATAGGTGCAACATTATCCCCAATCGCTATTTCTTTGCCATCTTTGGTAATTAATGTACAGTTTTCTGGTAAATTGAAAATTTCACCTGCTTCGATTGCATAAGTAGCCAAATTTTCAATTTTTTCTCCTACATCTTTATTAACTAAGTTAACGACTTCTATTAAATCTTTCCCCAGCGCTTCACTTTGCTTCCAACCAGTGATTAGTTCTGCTATGGGATTCATCATTTCAATACAACCATTTGCATACGTCACAATCACTGCACAACCCATACTATTAATAATTGTCATCAACCTCTGTTTTTCTTCGTATAATATTTTTTTGCTCTGATGTTTGTACAGTGTCATTTCAATCACAAAATGTAAATCACTTTCAATAAATGGTTTGGCTATGTAACTAAAAGGCCCACTTAGCTGATTTTTATCTAATGTTTTATATTCCGAATACTCCGTTAGATATACTACAGGCACATGAAAGTTATTCTGAATAATATCAGCTACGTGGATACCGTTTATTTCTCCAGCTAGACAGATATCAATTAATACTAAATGAGGATGAGTTTCTGCTACCTTTTTTATTGCCTCTTCACCAGATTCAGTTATTTCTGATACTAAATAACCTAACTTTTGTAAACTTTTTCTAATATTTGAGGCTATATTTTTTTCATCCTCAACAACTAGGATTTTGCGGGCGAACATGTTAGGATAACCTGTTTGCTAAGGTTCAGATTCTTGTTGTTAGTGTCAACTCAAGTCAAAAGCGCTGATCTTATCATAAACAATCTCTAACTACCCTGTATTATTGCTTGATATTAATACTGACTAATGAGTAAATAGCATCATGTTATTAATCTCTGAAAAGTTCTATGCTTGTCAAAGCTAATTTTGATTAATTTATGTAGCTAATATGATGCTACTAAACATCAAATTAAAATGATAATGTAATTATCAAGCACTCAAAAACTGATTTTAAAATAAAATGTATACAATAATTTTTTCTTGGGGAAGTATAAACACTAAGTATAATATCTATATACAAATTAATCAAGAATAAAATTTCATAAAATCACAGTATATTACTTTAATATAAGTTAAAAAAGTCTAGAGCGTGTCGTATGTAATATACTAATATACATACATCAAATTATTATTAATAATTAATCGTTACCTGTAATTAAAGATTTTAATGCTACTTTACCTACAAATAGATTTTATATTATATGAGGTCTAGATTACGGTCTAAAGCTGTCTAAAATCTTTAATGATGAGTCAACTCGTATTAATTATAAATGTTTATATAAAAACCGGAACTTTAAAAAAAAGTCTCAGTTTTGTTGTAATAGCATGGCAAGCCTAAATATGTGCAATAGAAAATTAATTATGTTTCTCAAATCTCGATAGTTGAGATATTTTTAACTGCACTATTTTAGCCTTGCCACGCCACTACGCGTATTTTAAAAATAAAATACTAGCCCTATAGCTTCTGGTTAATACTTAATCACAATTCCTGTCCTCTGAAAATATGCAAGTTAAATGTTCATCAGCAGATCGCGGTGTTTTTTAGTTTTTTGGTAGGTAGCAATGGCAGAAAAGATTCTCATTATGAGAAAGTTCCAAGCTCGACGTAAACCCCCTGTTCTTTGCTAGCTGATAGATATTGCAAAAAAACACATTGTGTGAATTTAAAGATTGGACTTACTTTTAGTCAGTTCAATGCTAATTTTGCCACCAAAGTCTGGAATAGGTGCAGCAGGTTTGCTGAGAGTGACTTGGACTTTTGTTACACGATCGCACTCTTGGAGGATAGAATCTGCGATCGTTGTTACCAATTTCTCCACCAAAACAAATTTAGACGTTTTGATCAAATGTTGTGTCAAGCTAATGACGCTGCGATAATCTAAAGTGTCTTCGATCGCGTCAGTCTTGGCCGCTGTGGAGATATCCAACCATAACCTCACATCCACCTCAAACCATTGTCCTAGCACCTGTTCTTCTGGTAGATACCCAGTGTAGCCATAGCCGCGAATTCCCGTTAAATGAATGCAGTCCATAAAAGTTTGAGAGCAAATTGTGCATTTTGTAGAAAGTTCAGCAAGTTTGCTTGGAGATTTTCTTTCCCAGAAACTCGCGTGGCGGTGATTGAAGCCAACACCGCATTGATGGATTTTAAATTGAATTTCCCTAGACAAAATCTAAAATTTAAGATTGTTTTATAGCTATGTTTGATTTAATGCCGATCGCTTATAGGAATGTTAATCAACTTTGGGCTTATATTTTAACAGAGACTCTAAAGCGGTTGGGATTGACTTGTGCGATCATTTGTCCTGGATCGCGCTCTACACCGTTAGCGATCGCTTTTGCTCAACAAGCACCTGAGATTGAAGCGATTTCCATTCTCGATGAACGTTCCGCCGCCTTTTTTGCTTTGGGACAAGCTAAAGCAACCGGTCGCCCTGTGGTACTAGTTTGCACCTCTGGTACAGCAGGAGCAAATTTTTATCCAGCAGTCATTGAAGCCTCATATAGTCGCGTCCCACTGTTGATAATGACTACCGATAGACCGCCAGAATTGCGAGATTGTCACTCTGGGCAAACTATAGATCAATTGAGATTATATGGAAACTACCCAAATTGGCAAACAGAGTTAGCCTTACCCTCCGCCGATCTGGGAATGCTAGCTTACCTGCGACAAACGGTAATTCATAGCTGGGAAAGGGCGCAAACTCCTACAAAGGGGTCAGTACATTTGAATATTCCCTTTCGCGATCCCTTAGCACCTGTCCCTGATGGAACGGACTTGAGTTATTTGCGATCGCAGTTGGAATCAGAAGACTTCTTCGCAGGAATAGCAAACCCATGCCCCATGCCCTATGCCCCATGCCCCATGCCCAAAGAATGGAAAGAATGCGATCGCGGCATTATTATTGCAGGTGTTGCCCAACCCCAGCAACCAGAAGAGTATTGTAGAGCGATCGCGCAACTTTCCCAAACTCTCAATTGGCCCGTGCTAGCTGAGGGGCTTTCCCCAGTGAGAAATTATGCCGAACTCAACCCCTATTTAATTTCTACCTATGACCTGATTTTGCGAAATCAGCAACTAGCAAAGCAGCTAGCGCCCGAAATGGTGATTCAGGTGGGAGAAATGCCTACAAGTAAAGAACTACGTACCTGGATAGATGCAACCCAACCGCGATGCTGGGTAATTGACAAGAGCGATCAAAACCTCGACCCTTTGCACGGGAGGACGACGCATTTACGGATATCTGTAGAAGACATAAAAGTAGAGGAGAGAAATTTATCTTTCTCCTCAGACTATGGAAAGCAATGGTGTGATGCGGAAGCGAAGGTTAGGTTAGTGGTTGACCAGACGATGGGGAAAATAGATGAAATCATTGAGAGTAAAGCAGCTTGGTTAATTTCTCAGATTTTACCGCCAAGAACGCCACTGTTTATTGCCAATAGTATGCCTGTGCGGGATGTGGAATATTTCTGGAAACCAAATAATTTAGGAGTGCGATCGCACTTTAACCGGGGTGCAAATGGTATCGATGGCACATTATCCACCGCTTTAGGAATTGCTCATCGCCAGCAAAGTAGTGTGATGTTAACGGGAGATTTAGCGCTGTTGCATGACACCAATGGTTTTTTAATCCGCAATAAGTTTGTCGGACATCTCACGATTGTGTTAATCAACAACAATGGCGGTGGCATTTTTGAAATGTTACCTATTGCCAAGTTTGATCCACCATTTGAAGAGTTTTTTGGCACTCCCCAGGATATTGATTTTGCTCAGTTGTGCGCTACTTATAATGTGCAGCATGAATTGATTACTTGTTGGGAACATTTGCAGGAAAGGTTAAACCAGCTTCCAACCACAGTAATTCGGGTTTTGGAGTTGCAGACAAATCGCAAAGCTGATGCTAAGTGGCGACAGGATAATTTACAGAAGTTTGCCGCAGATATTGTAATTTAACTCTGCCGTTAGATATTACTAAATACCGAGATGCAAAGTATTAATTTTGCAAAATGTTTATGGTGTCAAAATTAAAAGTGATTTGTGTAAAGCGTTTTAAGTACTGGTGGTGCTGCTGAAACTTGCGAAATATTAAAATTAGTAGTACAATAACGACTCTAGCGAATTTAGCGACAAATGCGACAACATGTAGAACATAACAATAATGAGAGTGAAGAAGATATTTCGTTTTTAACAACTGTTGAAGTAGCTCAACTTCTTCGTGTTCACCAAAGAACTGTACAAAGATGGATATCATCAAATAATCTTAAAGCTACAAAAGTGGGACCAAGAATTTGGCGTATCAGACAAAAAGACTTAGATGAGTTCTTACAAATAAATAATAGTAGAAAACAAGCAGAAGAAGATATTAACTCAAATGGCAACAGGAATACCTAGTCGAAATAGTCGTAAAAGTCAAAAACAAAATGTAATTCCTTTTCGTCTGGAATATGAAGGAAAAATTCCTATAGAAGATATATTAAAAATTCCTGTCGCCAAGTTACATCACATAATCAGTATAGATGAACATCCAAGAAACAGACTCATCTATGGAGAGAATTTAAGAGTTCTTAGTTCATTCTTGAACGATGATACTATCGCGGGTAAAGTTAGTTTAATTTATATTGACCCCCCCTATGCAACAGGGAGTAGTTTTGAGTCTCGTCAAAGAGACCATGCTTATCACGACCTAATAGAAGGTGCAGAATATTTAGAGTTTTTACGTCAACGACTGGTTTTACTAAGAGAAGTTTTATCAGATGAAGGTTCTATTTATATACATTTAGATGACAAGATGGCTTGTGCTGTCAAAATTCTAATGGATGAAATTTTTGGTTCTAAAAACTTTCGCAATTTGATTACAAGAAAAAAATGTAACCCAAAAAACTATACACGTAAACAGTATGGAAACACCGCTGATTACATTTTATTTTATACAAAAACAGATAATTATATATGGAATCAGCCTTTTAACCCTTGGACTGAAACTACTGCAAAGAAAGAATATCAATATGTTGAAAAGGAGACTGGAAGAGTTTATAAGAAAGTTCCTGTTCATGCACCAGGTGTAAGAAAAGGTGCAACAGGTCAACCCTGGAGAGGAATGCTACCTCCTCCTGGTAAACACTGGCAATATACTCCAGAAACTTTAGACGAAATGGATGCACGTGGAGAAATTTACTGGTCACTAACAGGAAACCCAAGAAGAAAAGTTTATTTAGATAATAGTCAGGGTATTTCAGTCCAAGATATTTGGCTTGATTTCAAGGATGCCCACAATCAAAATATAAAAATTACTGGCTATCCAACAGAAAAAAATCCAGATATGATAAAACGAATAATTCTAGCCTCATCTAATGAGGGAGATATTGTGTTAGATGCATTCGCTGGAAGTGGTACTACTGCTGCTATAGCTGAAGAGTTAGGTAGAAAATGGATAGCTATTGATAATTCCCAACTTGCTATATCTACAATAGTTCAGCGTTTAGTTAAAGGGTCAGAAGCAATGGGTGACTTCATTAACGGAAATAGTTCCGCTAAACATGAACAAAAGTCCTTAATAGGTATAAATAGAATTTTACGAAGTGGTCTAGATTTATATATTGAAGAAACACCAGAATTAGAGTTTATCTCTGATACTTTAATACATGATTGGGATAGCAAACTCAACTTTCAAGCCAATCTTGTGTAAATCTCTCATCAAGCATTTTCAGAGTGCATACCATTATTTTGCCACTACCATAACTTTCTAGACGAGCGTAATCATTCCACATAGATCCTAGTAGCAATCCTGGGCCATCATTTAAAAAAAATACTTTTAAAGCCACTTTATATGTATCGGCATATCTGAGAATATCAGTTGCTTTATCTCGATTTCCACCAGTCCGATCATCTTCTTGAGAACCTCCTCTATCAGAGTCATAACGAGCAAATCCAACTACCAAGGGGGTTCCATCTAATCTAGATATAAAAATATCTGCTGGAGTTTGAGCTTCCCAATTATCCAAAACCTTATCAAGCATTACATCTTTTCCAGCACGAACTGGCCCCCGAATTATATAGTTTTTACCAAATACTCTGTCAAACCATAAGAAAAACGCTTCTGTCAAGTCATAGCCTTTTTGCCCCCGTTTACTCTGTTCTAAAAGAAGAGCCATCAGAGTTTCATCGGGAACAGGACGACTTTGCAAATTTTTTCTAACTTCTTCTAAGCTACGAAATCTATCACCAAAATCGTTAATTATAGTGGGAATATCACGTTTTTTCTTGGTCATTTCTACTGTCGTATCTGGTGATACATACCTCCGAAATACTCTAAGAAGTTGAATGCGTAAAGGATCTGGGTCTTTTGTAATAATTTCGAGTAAATTTGCAGAGCTTGTTGCTTCGTATACCAATTCTATGAAACGCTCCAAAACTTTCTCGTAGAGTATTTTAGCTTCATCTAAAGAATCAGGGTAGAATGGTGAGTCAAATATGGTAATCCACTTAGATGCAGTTACTTTATAGCTACTGAATGAAATCAAAGGACAATCTCCAGCACCATAATCGATACAATCTTTTAAGTATAAAACACATAACTCTATAAAAAACGCCAAAGCTAATGCTTCCAACTGTTCCTCAGCAATTTCACCAAATAGTCGTTTTAACAGTCGGAGGTTAAGCGATCGCACTTTTTCTTCCACCGCTTCTGATATAGCCGCGTGTCTGCAAATGCTTCTTCACTTCGAGAAACTTTATTTGTAGCCATAATTATTCTACGGAGTGCGTAGGCGTAGCCCACCGCAGGTATCGCTCTTCTCCTCTGCGTCTCTGGGTGAAACTTACCCGCTTACTTCACCTTGTAACCACCCTTCCAAATCAGCAAGAGTAGAGAAATCCAATAAAGCATCACCTAAAGCTTCCAACTGTTCCACCGATAACCCTTGAATCTGGGACAGAAGCACATCAGGAATATTACCCACACGCCGATTTAATAGTCGTAAAACGATCGCTCTTTCTCCTTCGACTTTTCCTTCCTCTCGTCCTTCAACCTTTCCTTCCTCTCGTCCTTCTTCCTTCGCTTCCAGAATAGCCCGTGGTTCTTCCAAATTTAGTCCCAACATCGCTTGAATCTCCTCTCGACTCAGGTTAGAAAACTTGTAGACAATAATCGTCGTCACTAAATCAATTATCGCTTGCTCCGACTGCTGCCGTGCTTGCTCCAGCAAAAACCGCGCCCCTTCCACTGCTTCTGTTTCAGAAGTAACATTTGTTAGCAACATCAAACCCAATCCCAAAGGTTGCTGTCGCAAATCTCCCAACTCATCCAGATAAACCCGCCTGACTTGACCACTTTCCAATAAAGCGCGGTGAATTGTTGAGTTGGAAGGTTCCAGGCTGCGAGAAGCAAAAATCAGTACTCCAAACCAGTCATCGTAACGAATAGAGTTGCGGTAGAGAAACAAAAACAACTCACTAAAGAAGCGGTGATATAGGTCTTCATCCTTCTGAAACTGCACTTCAGCAAAAAAGACGGTTTTGGAAACTGCATTCGCGGGAGGTAAAAACACTCCATCAATCCGAAACGCCGTTTCTTTCACTTCAACTGATTCAAACTGGTAGTTTTCTGCATCTGGAGGTGGTTCATCTACTAATTCAAACAGCAAACCCGGAAATTGCTTAAATAATTTGTAGAAGATGGTGTCACGTCGCATTTTGATTCCTCCACACCCAGACAATTACCAGATTGTAAAGGCTTGAGACACTAATTTTAGCGTAGGCGTAGCCCACTGTAGGTATCGCTTGTCCCTACGTCCGCGATAAAATTCTTGAAGCAACAGCGCACTCCATACCAATGCAAATTAACTGGCAAACTGCCAAAACCTACGAAGATATTCTGTATCAAAAAACTGATGGCATTGCGAAAATCACCATCAACCGTCCCCATAAACGCAATGCTTTTCGTCCTGAAACAGTCTTTGAACTGTACGACGCTTTCTGTAATGCTCGTGAAGATACTACTATTGGTGTCGTCCTATTTACTGGCTATGGCCCACATACTGATGGCAAATATGCCTTCTGTTCTGGTGGCGATCAAAGTGTGCGGGGACATGCGGGTTATGTGGATGATACTGGCATCCCTCGCTTGAATGTGCTGGACTTACAACGGCTGATTCGTTCCATGCCAAAAGTGGTGATTGCTTTAGTGGCTGGATATGCGATCGGTGGTGGACACGTCCTACACTTGATTTGCGACCTTACCATCGCTGCCGATAACGCCATTTTCGGACAGACTGGCCCGAAAGTCGGCAGTTTTGACGGTGGTTTTGGAGCCAGCTATCTCGCCCGCGTTGTGGGACAAAAAAAAGCTAGAGAAATTTGGTTTCTCTGCCGCCAATATAATGCACAACAAGCGCTAGAAATGGGCTTAATTAATTCTGTTGTCCCAGTAGAACAACTAGAAGCGGAAGGTATTCAATGGGCGCAGGAGATTTTAGAAAAAAGTCCGATCGCAATTCGATGTCTCAAAGCTGCCTTCAACGCTGATTGTGACGGACAAGCTGGTTTACAAGAACTCGCTGGCAACGCCACCCTACTTTATTACATGACAGAAGAAGGGTCTGAAGGCAAACAAGCCTTTCTCGAAAAGCGGCCACCAGATTTTCGCTCTTTTCCTTGGCTACCATAGAATTGCAAAAATCGCACCCTTTAGTGAGGTGCGATTTTTTATATATCAACTTTTACAGCACTAAAAATCTTAAAAACAAATCTTATTTTAAATGGACTACAAACTCAGTCCAGTAATAATGGATGACTAAATGACCACTGCTTTAGTTTTTACCTGTTCAGATATAGAGACCGTGATTTCCTCTATCGGGGCAAGAGTAGCATTGTCTAAATCTGAAGCTAGAGATTGACAAGATGTTAAAACTGGGGCTGCATCTGGTAAACCCCAAGCATCTTCCAAGGTTTCCCAAGAAGGTGCAAAAGGTGGGAGTGCCAAAGAGCAAGCCTTCCAAGTCGCTTGAACTGGTGCGCCCAACTGCTGGCACGTTCCACCACGGCGACCTTCTGGCTGGTAATGACGGCAATATCTACAGGCAGATGCTAAAACTTTAATGGGTTTCATTCGGATTCATCTTTAGTGTCGTTTCTGGCTGAATTTCATCTTTATATTCTGCTTCTATATATAAAGACGGAGAAAAGCCAAAAAGTCATTATTTTCTATAGGTTTCAGCGATCCCAAGTAAAAAATAAACTTCAGGATATTTTTATAATTTTGTTATATATTTCAATAATTCCTAGAGCAGTTACATATAGCTATCGTCTAAAACTTATTAGGGATCAAGACTAAAAGTAAAGCTTTTGATTTGTCCAGCCATTTAACTTCCTCCTTAAGCCATCCTTAAGGCATAGAATTTTAGATAAATAGTCTGCTTTAGTTACCACATTCGGCAGATTTTAGCGATAAACTATATCTTTTCTCAAGAATTAGAAAGATTTGATGTAATGGCAGCAAGTTATTTCAGGATCAACTCTGCTCAACGAATAATTGCTCAACTATTTTGCTTTGAAAACTGTTTAGCAGCACAGACAGAACAGACTTCCCAGCGCTGGAGTTCACCGGGTGGGGTGGGAGATTGACACTGGGGACAAAGGGGTAAGCCATGCGATCGCAATCGCACGATCTTCGTCCAATGTCCAAAAGCCGCATTTACATCTTTAGTGGGTGTAACATCAGGGCGGCTAATCTCATCACCAAGATAACTGGGATGCTCATGAGGCGAAACCATTTGTTGCTGTTTTCTTTCCACCGACGGATTCTGCCAGCCAGCAGTAGAGAAGCGAATATCAACCAAAGGCGTTGGCAGCTTTTTATTCAACTTTAAAAGTAGAGATGTGCGACCAAAAGTCAGGTTTTGCGCCCAAGCAGCACTAGAAGTTGCTACCGACAAAACATCACGCTGAATCGATAATGGTCGAGTATTTGCGGCAACCACTGGGCCAACAACTTCTGCCCAACACTTGAGCAGACGTTGAAATGGTTGCTCCTGCCATTTAGACTGCTTTTCCAGAATCCTTAAAACATCATTAATTGATTTCAACGACATTATTCAAAGTGGGGAGTGAGTAGTGACAGAGCAGGAGAAGATGTAGCTTTAGCTTCCCGCAGGGTGGGAACAGAGGGAGAAAGAATAACTAATGTCGAACGCTCAATCTATCTATTTAAATAATTTCCGCTACTATTGTCACAAAATATATCTAAAAAGTTGATTCCAGTAATCTACGTTTGAGGCACAAAGGCAATGACTCAAAACCCCCTGAACGACTCCAGTACTCATCAATCGTCTAAAACACCTGGGTTGAAACCAGTACTAGCAGCAGCACTAGCAAGTTTAGAGGTGCCGCTAGATCAAGAGTTAGCTCGATACCGACGCACGCGAACTGGTTTGGTGTCATCTAAGCAGTCCCGTGTTGCAAGTTACATCAGCGGACAACCCCAACCGTTAATTACCATTTCGACAATATTGGGCGCAACTCAGTCATCAGCAACGGAAATTAAAACCAACGTATCGCCTGCATCTGTACCCGTGAATCCTGAGATGAATCCAGCGCCAGCTACGGCAAAAATTGATGTCTCACCCGCATCTGTAGCTGTGAATCCTGAGATGAACCCAGCACCAACTACGGCAAACAATGAGGAACTGAATAATCTTAATGTGCCCTCAACCTCCAATGCAGCTAAAACACAAACTCAACTCCCACCACCCCCACCCAACTTTAATAGCAGCATCGTGCCAGCGATCGTTAAAAATACTAAAAGCGAAAATCACTTGCAGACAGATGATAGCCCCAAGCACCCAGATGACTATTTAGAATCTAGTGAAGCACTGCTGCGAAGTCTGACAGAAGAACAACCAGAAACCAAGAAACCAAGCAATTCTAGCGACAGTCTGCTATCACCTTTGGGTATTGGCTCCATGTTGCTGCTATTGGTAGCTAGTCTTATCTTGGGTTATGCAGTCTTCAATCCCAAAAGCTTGCCACAATGGAATTTAGGCAACTTATTTAACGGCAACTCCTCTCCCACACCAGAAAATACTGAGGAAGTTGGGAGTAATGCCCAACCTCAAATTCAGCCACCAAGCACATCTATACCCAAATATCCCAATCTAGCTACTGAAGAGTTTCCTGAAGTCAGAGATCCCAATGATGTAGTTGGCTTAAAACCCAAAGTCCAATCAACCCCCCCTGTAGTGCCTAATCGAATTGTTACCCAAAACCCCGCAAATCCTCAAGGGGCATTTTCTAACCCCAATACAGCCCAACCGACTAACCCGATCGCTTTAGCACCAGTACCGACGCTAAAATCCTTGCCTCCCCTAAATTTACCTCCCACTTCACCGACAAAAACCTCGCCCAAGCCAATCGCAACGTCACCAAAGCCAGATGCAGAAATCAAGCCAGGAACAGATGGGTTTTATCATGTAGTGATAGATAATAAAGGCGCGGCTTTTGCCTCAGCACGGCAAGTAATTCCTGATGCTTATTTATCGCCTAACAAAGAATTGATTTATCTGGGTGCTTTTAAAACTAAAGAGCAAGTAAAACAACAGATGAAACTGTTAGAAGGGAAGGGAATCAAGGCACGAGTTCAGCAGCCATGAGTTGCAAAAATCTACGATACCATGAGATAACAGTCCTGAGTCAATAAATGCTGAGTGCCCAGTTGTGTTAGCGGATAGCTAGGGTTTAGCCCGTGCTGAGTGGTAGAGACAGAATATTGTTTGTTTGCGACCCCACAACAAAAAATATTATACTCAAAACTTTTATTAGGCACTCAGCATTCCATAACTACCCGATGACAAAAAATATTACTATACTTAGGACTTTAACTAGGCACTCAGCACTCTATAACTAAATTTATTACTAAGCACGGTCTAAACGCCCTGCTAACAGCACTCAGAACTGGATTTCGTTGGAGAGCCGATATGGAATTAATCAAGCGTATCCTGCGGGTGATTCGCGCTAATCTCAATAGTTTGATCGGTGGTGCAGAAGATCCAGAAAAGATTTTGGAGCAAGCTGTCCTGGAAATGCAGGAAAATCTGGTGCAGCTGCGGCAGGGTGTAGCACAAGCGATCGCTACCCAGAAACGCACTGAACGACAAGCAGCGGCCGCTCAGTCTCAAACGGAAGAATGGTATCGCCGCGCCCAATTGGCCCTACAACAAGGCAATGAACCTCTAGCACGTGAAGCTTTGACTAAGCGCCAAGCCTATAAAGAAACTACTACAGCCCTCTTTTCGCAGATAGAGCAGCAAAACGAGATAGTTGCTAGGCTAAAAAAGGATATGCGATCGCTAGAGTTAAAAATTTCCGAGGCGAAAACTAAAAAAGATATGTATATTGCCCGCGCCCGTTCTGCTGAAGCGTCTTATCGCCTCCAAGAAATGCTCGGCGGAGTTTCTACTAATAACAGTCTGAGTGCCTTCGAGCGCATGGAAGAAAAAGTTTTACAGATAGAAGCTCAATCAGAAGCCATAGCTCAACTTAGTACCGACGACTTGGAAACACAATTTACTTCTTTGGAATCTAATGATGTAGATACCGAATTGGCAGCGATGAAGGCACAGGTTTTCAAGCAATCAGAAAACACACAGCACAAAATCCTAACCGAGGAGAGCCAAAAGACAGAGCAGCCTCCCCAACAGCAGTTACCCAAAACTCAGGATTCTTGAAGTTCTACTAATTACCCCAGTTTGGCGATATCTTAACAATTAAGAGTTGTTAGGAGGTACTGATTCAAACTGGTAAAGATTACATTGAAATAGGTAGCTATAAAAAAGTAAAAAAGCTAACTGTCCAACAAAAAGCGTAAATCACACAAGGAAAAACAAAGTTATGGGATTATTCGATCGCATTAAGCGAGTAGTTAGTTCTAACCTCAACGATCTGGTTAACAAAGCCGAAGACCCCGAAAAAATGCTAGAGCAAGCCATCCTGGAAATGCAGGAAGACTTGGTACAGCTGCGTCAGGGAGTTGCCCAGACGATCGCCGCCCAAAAACGCAGTGAGAAACAGTATAATGATGCCCAAAATGAAATCAATAAGTGGCAACGCAATGCCCAACTGGCGCTGCAAAAAGGTGATGAAAACTTAGCACGACAAGCTCTAGAGCGCAAGAAGACTTATACTGACACCAGTGCTGCCCTCAAAGCTAGTTTAGATACTCAAAGCACTCAAGTTGAAACCCTCAAGCGCAACTTAATCCAGCTGGAAAGCAAAATTTCTGAGGCTAAGACCAAGAAAGAAATGCTCAAAGCTAGAATCACTACTGCCAAAGCCCAAGAGCAACTCCAAGGCATGGTGCGTGGGATGAATACTAACAGTGCAATGTCTGCCTTCGAGCGGATGGAAGAAAAAGTCTTGATCCAAGAATCCCGGGCCCAGGCAGCAGGAGAGTTAGCAGGTGCAGATTTAGATACCCAATTTGCCCTGTTGGAAGGTGGTAACGATGTTGATGATGAATTAGCAGCTTTGAAAGCTCAGATGCTACCACCCGCCGCTCCACAAAATCAAGCCCAACTGCCACCGCAACAAGAAACCACTGCTCCTAAATCTAATGAGGTAGTTGATGCCGAGTTGGATTCCTTACGCAAGCAATTGGATCAACTGTAAAATTGACAGAAAACTTATTTAAGCTAGTCCCACACCTGTTGGCTGTGGGATTTTACGTCATTAGTCAATAGTTAACAATCCTAATCACTATAAATTATTAACTATGGACTATTGACGACTTTGGGATAAAGTATTGTGTGTGCCAACTTCGATCGCCACCTGATGGAGACTGCAATGAGTAAGGCTGTAATCACCATAACCGATGCTGAGTTTGAAACCGAAGTGTTAAAAGCCGAGCAGCCTGTATTAGTTTATTTTTGGGCTTCTTGGTGTGGGCCTTGTCAATTGATGTCGCCCGCGATTAACTCAGCTGCCAGCGAATATAGCGATCGCCTCAAAGTCGTTAAAATGGAAATTGACCCCAACCCACTGACTGTTAAGCAGTACCAAGTGGAAGGTGTACCTGCCCTCAGACTATTTCAAGGACAGGAAGTTTTGATATCCACCGAGGGAGTCATCGGCAAAGAGAAATTATTTGCTCTTCTAGATACCCACTTAAATAGTAATTAGTCAATGGTTCATAGTTCATAGCAAATGACCAATGACCAATGTACCAATGACTAATGACTAATGACTAACATACAGTTTGCAAAGCGTTTACAACCCCTAAAATCGAATGTATTTGCTGATATGGACAGAGCCAAGGCAGTCGCTTTGGCTGCTGGACGAGAGGTAATTGATTTGTCGTTGGGGTCTTCTGATTTACCAGCGGAGGCACACGTTATTGAGGCGATCGCCCAATCTCTCCACGATCGCAGTACCCACGGCTATCTGTTATTTAACGGTACCCAAGGATTTCGCGAAGCCGCAGCCAACTGGTACGAACAAAAATTTGGTATCAAAGTCGATCCTCAAACTGAGGTACTACCTTTAATTGGTTCTCAGGAAGGCACAGCCCATTTACCCCTAGCCATACTTAATCCAGGAGATTTTGCCCTGTTGCTCGATCCAGGTTATCCCTCCCATGCAGGGGGAGTTTACCTAGCCAGCGGTCAAATCTACCCGATGCCATTGCTGGCAGAAAACGGTTTTTTACCAGTGTTTGCTGATATTCCCGCCCCAGTTTTGGCCCAGTCGCGGATGATGGTATTAAGTTATCCTCATAATCCCACCGCTGCGATCGCACCTTTATCTTTCTTCCAAGAAGCTGTCGCCTTCTGTCAACAACACAATCTCGTGTTGGTTCACGATTTTCCCTACGTAGATTTGGTCTTTGGGGAAACTGGGGAGTGGATCGATTCTTTTCCCAATTCAAAATCCAAAATCGTTCGACTGAGCCAAGCCGAAGTCCAAAATCCAAAATCCTTAGTCCCTTCAATTCTGCAAGCCGATCCAGAGAAAAGCGTCTCGATTGAATTTTTCACCCTTTCCAAGTCCTACAATATGGGCGGCTTCCGTATTGGCTATGCCATCGGTAATGCCCAGTTAATTAACGCCTTACGCCAGGTAAAAGCCGCCGTTGATTTTAACCAGTATCGGGGAATTTTGAATGGTGCGATCGCTGCCTTAACTGGCCCTCAAGCTGGCGTAAAATCTGCTGTTATCACCTTCCAGAGGCGGCGTGATGCTTTCATCAATGCTTTACACCGCATTGGCTGGAATGTTCCCACTCCCGAAGCCACAATGTACATCTGGGCAAAATTGCCCTCACCTTGGAGTGAAAACTCTGTAGAATTTTGTACCCAGCTAGTCAAACAAACTGGTGTAGCAGTTTCTCCAGGTGCTGGCTTTGGCAAATCTGGAGAAGGGTATGTCCGTTTTGCCTTGGTGCATGAGCCAGCTTTGTTAGAAACTGCTGTGGAAAGAATGGCTGAGTTCCTTCATTAAATTTATTCTCAAGCTGAACGCCAAGGATTTTTGGCGGCAAAGTCTACCAATAGAACATACGGTGGGGGCGCACATTTATCTGTCCCTACCGTATTGTACTGAGCTTAAAAATATTATAAAGTAACTTTTATAACTATGCTAAATGCTGAAAATATGTAATTAGACGTATAAAACTATCAAAACATTCTTCATCTTTTTATTGATAATCGGCAGTAACTTTACCCAATCAGGTCTCTCCGTTTCTTAAACTGGGTTTGTACGCTCAGATACCAAAGACGGCTAAGAATACAGGTCGTGCTTTTAAGCAGCCGTATTGCCAAAAAGCCAGTGGTCAAGACAGCCCAAGCCTAAAAACGACAGTAGTTTAAAACTTAACTTCCAAACTGACAGAGACTTGAAAACAATGAAAACGACTTTTCAGAAACTTGTAATTGGTGCCTCAATGGCCGTTGGTGTGAGCGCTCTTGCCACTGCCCCAGCACACGCTACATCTTTTAGCTTCGATAATAATGGAGAAATTAACACTTACACTGGTGGCTCAAATGGTACCTTCATTAACGGGAATGCCCAAGGTGGTACTAAAGCTGCCATCAAAGCTTTGACAGATAACAACCCCAGTTCTAACGTTGAGCTTTGGTATAGTAGCGAAACCCCAGGTTCTAATGTTGGCTTCACCGCCACAAAAGGAAACTACAGTGCCACCGTTAGTAGTGTTACTGCTAATGACTGGAATAGTTTTGGTTCCCAATGGCTAGGCGATTTATTGAGTAGCTACACACCATTTCAATCAGTTTGGAACGGGTTTTCAGCCGACAGCAAATCACTAATAACTAGTTATTTTCCTTCCTTGGGAATGGGAGATCCTAACATTGGTGGTTTCCAATTCGGTCAGAATGGGGGTGTGGAACTGAAGTTGGTTGGTCACTTGGATGTAAAGACTAAACTTGCAACAACTATTTCTACTAAGGTTGATGAAAAGTGGAAGCTAATTCAATCACAGTTTCCTCAACAAACAACTCAACCAACCCTTTCACAACTTGAAAGTTCAATTCCACAACTACAAACACAACTCAACGCAATTCCAGGACAAATTACAACACTACAAACACAACTCAACGCAATTCCAGGACAAATTACAACACTACAAACACAACTCAACGCAATTCCAGGACAGATTACCACACTGCAAACACAACTCAACGCAACTCCTAACATTCCAGCCAATCAAGTAAAAAGGCAACAACTCACAAGTCAAATTTCTCAACTGAATACTCTCAAAAATCAGCTACCAGGTCAAATTTCTCAACTGAATACTCTTAAAAATCAGCTACCAGGTCAAATTTCTCAACTGAATACTCTTAAAAATCAGCTACCAGGTCAAATCTCTCAACTCACATCATTTAAAGATGTACTGACCCTGCAAGCTGCATTAAATGGATATCAAGGTGAAATTGCGGCTAGTGAAATTGCTAAGGTAGTTACTGGTGGTCAAACTTACTATGCCTATAGCTTTAACCCCACTGCATCCGGTATTACTGCTTCTGATGATGGTGTATCCTACAGTGCAATTTATACTTGGTCAACACCGAAGTATGTCTCTCCATCCTCTGTACCAGAACCCTCAGTAGTATTTGGTATTATAGGTGTTGCTGGTATCTTTGTTACACAACGCAAGTTAAAAAAAGTATCTGGTTGAAACTCCGGTTTCCATTCCAAAAAATAAGTAAGGGAGCTAACAGCTCCCTTTTTTGATGAATAATTCCTTGCAGCTATAAGAGAATTTAATCTTCTAGGTTATACTGTTTCTAAAAATACTTGCAACAAATAAATCGGTTGCAAGATTTTACATCTGTATGCACCTACCAACTTGATTTTTTTTGTAATATGGATTTCGTACAATGGTATTACTTACCCTAACATCTTTAGTAAGGACAATTACCACAATATTAGTTCCAGTATTACTTAAGTAGTTTTACTCATAAAGTTTAGGCAATTAAATTTGTGAAAAAGATGTTAACTTAATACTCTAAATTATAAAAAGTTCGTAAAAAAAGATTAATTTTTGATTTAATTATACTACCATTTTATTATTGTAGTGCAGCTAAATTGGATTTATTCAGATATTTGATTAGACTACATAAGTACAATTTCTATTTGTTTTACTTTTTAAATGCACTACTGTTTTCGTTTATGGTAATAATTACTAGCTTTTAATTAAGATAATCAGATAATAGGTAGCAATGACAGTAGAATTACTCAATATAAATCAGCCATTGCAGTCACACAAAGTTAGACGAATTTTACTAGTTGAAGACCATTACCTCAATCGGATGTTACTTAGTGACTATCTAAGTTACTGTGGTTATGAAGTCCAAAGTTTATCAGAAGGTTCTGCTTTTTTCTCAACCATAGAGAAATTCGAGCCAGATTTAATGTTATTGGACTTGAAATTGCCAGATGTTGACGGTTATTCACTCTTAAAACAAGTCCAGCAAAAACCTGATTTGTCAAAAATACCTATCATTGTGGTTTCAGCCTTTGCTTTTAAAGCAGATCGAGAACTAGCTCTGAGTTTGGGTGCATGTAGCTATTTTGTCAAACCTTTAAAACTCAAGGATCTCATCCTTGCAATTGAAGAACAGTTTACTTGTCGCCACAGATAAACTTTTTTGCTAGGTGTGTGTTTATTCCGCTTTTTGTTCAGCAATAAACTCTTCGACGGACTCGCTAATACTTTGTACAGAACTGCCAATTGTTGAAATTTTCTGTTGTACTTGCGCTAATAACAAAACTGCTGTTTGCAGTTCATTGAGAGTTTCAGCCATAGCCTCACGATACTGGATTTCAAAGTCTTGTAAATTCATAGTATAGCTCTCGTATGAAATCATCATAATAAATATTTCTCAATCATAATCGTAAATTTAACTGACTAAATCCGTTAATTCGCTTAATATTATAAATTCAATAAATAAACATAAATAGTATCAATAAATAAAAATTTTATGTAATATTTATACAAGCAATATAGAAGCATATTCTTGATTAAGAAAAAACCGAAGTCAATACAAAAATATGATTATCTAATCTAAACTATGAAGTTTCAGATAATAAAGTATTATTAATTTAAAAATATTAATTATAAATGCAAAAAGCAAAGTTTTTATTCTGACAGTAGCAGCCAATAGCTAAGGTCGCAGCTAGACAAACTCTTGTAAGCTCCAAAGTTCTAATGCTTGCAGTAAGTTTTCTGGCGAACGAGCCTCTAGCTTGGAAGCCAAAGAAGTGACTACAGCAGACTTCTCTTTGTGCGGACTAAAAGCCTACCTGGATTGATGCTGTTAGCAGATAGCTAGGGTTTGGCTCGTGCTGGTGCTGAGTTAGGAGTCCCCAGTCCCCAGTCCCACTTTCATCTGTTCTGGTATATGCCACTCATGACTGCTACTTTATATTTACTTGATAAATAATTTATTAAATCGGCACGAAAAAATAATTTTTCTTAAAATAGAGAAAGATTACCTAATTTTGGTTGTGACAATATCTACTCAAATATTACCACTGGTTAAAGAGCCAGAACGACTAGAAAACCGTCTAGCCGAAATTCCACCGGAACCGGGGGTTTATTTCATGCGGGACAGGAGCGATCGCATTATATATATAGGTAAATCACGTAAGTTGCGATCGCGTGTCCGTTCCTATTTCCGGGATGGCTACAACAAGACTGAACGTATCGCTACGATGGTCAAGTTGGTGACAGAAATTGAATTCATTGTCACTGATACTGAAGCCGAAGCTTTAGCGCTAGAAGCCAATTTGATCAAGCAGCACCAGCCATACTTCAACGTGCTGCTCAAAGATGATAAAAAATATCCCTATCTCTGCATTACTTGGTCAGAAGATTATCCGCGAATTTTTATTACCCGTAAGCGGCAATTCGGTAAAGAAAAGGATAAATTTTACGGGCCTTATACTGATGCTGGTTTATTGCGAGAAATTGTCCGCATCTGCAAGCGCATTTTTCCACAGCGACAACGACCTCAACCACTTTTTAAAGATCGCCCTTGCTTGAATTTTGATTTAGGGCGTTGTCCAGGTGTGTGTCAACAGATGATTTCACCAGAAGAATATCGCAAAATTGTCCAAAAAATCGCGATGGTTTTTCAAGGTCGAACCCAGGAACTGATTGATATTTTGACCCAACAGATGAACGCAGCCGCTGAGAACTTGAATTTTGAGTCAGCCGCGCGAATTCGCGATCAAATTTCTGGGTTAAAGTCGCTGACAGCCGACCAAAAAGTTTCCTTACCAGATGATACTGTTTCACGGGATGCGATCGCACTGGCAGCTGGCGAACAGCACGCCTGCATTCAACTATTCCAGATTCGCGCTGGGCAATTGGTTGGACGTTTAGCCTTTGTGGCAGATGCTCATGCGGAACCAGGAGCTATTTTACAACGAGCTTTAGAGGAACATTACCAAACTGCTGATTCCGTAGAAATACCCTTAGAAATTTTGGTACAGCATGATTTACCAGATGCGGAGATATTGGCGGATGTCTTAACTCAACGTAAAGGCAAAAAAGTCACAATTTTGACTCCTTTACGCCAAACTAAAGCAGAATTAATTGAGATGGTAGAGCGAAATGCTCAGTATGAATTGCAAAGAATGCAGAAATTTGGCGATCGCAATCACCAAGCAATGCAAGATTTAGCCGCCATTCTCGATTTACCAGATGTACCCCACCGCATCGAAGGTTATGACATTTCCCATATTCAAGGGTCAAATGCTGTAGCTTCGCAAGTTGTGTTTATCGACGGATTACCTGCAAAACAGCACTATCGCCACTACAAAATTAAAAATCCTACGGTGACAGCAGGACACTCAGATGATTTTGCTAGTCTTGCTGAAGTCATCCAGCGGCGGTTCCGTAAATATGCGGAAGATCAGCAATTAACACGTTTGGGTAATCCTGACTGGCCTGATTTAATCATGATTGATGGTGGTAAAGGTCAGTTATCATCAGTTGTCGCCGTTTTGCAAGAGATGAATTTATTAGAAGACTTACGAGTGGTAAGTTTAGCAAAGCAGCGAGAAGAGATTTTTTTACCGGGAGAATCTAAACCCTTGACAACTGATGCAGAACAACCAGGGGTACAGTTATTACGGCGCCTGCGGGATGAAGCGCATCGGTTTGCAGTGAGTTTCCATCGTCAACAGCGCAGTGATAAATTGAAGCGATCGCGTTTAGATGAAATTCCTGGCTTAGGACATCATAGACAAAAGCAGCTACTAGGGCATTTTCGCTCAGTTGATTACATTCGGCAAGCGACAACTACACAACTCGCTGAAGTCGCAGGAATTGGGCCGCGTTTGGCTCAAGAAATTTACGATTATTTTCATCCTGCTTAAGGAGACTAATAGTCTGTCAAATTTCAATTGATGGGTAAAAAATTTGTAAATCGCAAAGACGCGATAAATCGCCGTCTCTACAAAGGACTGATTATTGTAAAGACGGCGATTTATCGCATCTCTTGCCTGAACCGAACCGTATTGTTCCACTCTCACAGAGAATTCAGTTAAGGTTGTCTGCGAAAATTTAAAATTTAAGATGTGTAAATACCGTAAATTTACGGTATCTCATAAGTATGCTAATTTTGATGAAATTATTTCACTAGAATTTAACGTCATCAATCTTGCTAGCAAAGATTAACTAAATCTTAAGATAAAAATTTTGTTACTAAATATACAGTAATTTATTGGTTTTAATTTTTGAATACAAGAACGGCTTTTTTTGTATTAGTCTGAAATGACTATAAATAAGGCACTCTCAAGGCATTCATTATGGGGATCAGTAAATCTCTAAGCGGCATTTATTGAAAAATAATTTATGTGTCTAAAGTAGGAGGGTAAAATCACTGAAATTCTAGAATAATAGATAAAGATATCGGAAAGTTATCAAACCTGAAGTTTTGTTTAAAATAATCAGCCAATATTACAGCAGTTTGTTAAGTTGGGTCGAACCAGATTTTTTCCTGGTTTAACTAGTAGCTTTACCAAATAAAAAATAATTACAACCAGGGGTTTTAAAATGCAGACAGTACAAAAGATTTACTGCCCAAATTGTGGTAGTCATGCAGAGCGTTATTATATTTCGGATAGTCAATTAACTCGCACACAATGCCCAAGTTGTGACTATTTGATGATTACTTGCACTCGCACCGGCAAAGTAATTGAAGCGTATGCTCCTGGCATTCATGCACATCGGTAGCTAATAATAAAAAATTAAAAATTTGAGAATATTTTCTCTAGTTTTTAATAAAAAAGTTATTTATAAAAGTAGAATTCAGGAGTCCAAAGTCAGAATTCAGTATGAATTTGAGTCGGAAGGTTACTGAACTTGCGATGCTCTGAGCTTGTTGTACTCCTTCCCTACGGGACGCTGCGCGAACAAAGAAGCAAGCTACACGCAGCGTCTTGTAGAGAGCATCTGAAGAAGTAAGTTTAAAAAATGCGCTAAATCGTCCTTTGCACGTTTCTAAGAAAGGAGATTTAGCGCTTTACATTAACGGCGAGTCAGTAGCTTGCTTTTTGCAGGGTATTCCCCACTTTCTTATTCAACAGAAATTTTGAACACTTCACAGGTTTTGTTTCTGTTGTCTGAATTCTTGCTGTCGTCTCTGTTCTTGTAATCTAAATTGTTGCTGTTGTCTAATTTGTTGATCTTGTCTAAGTTGTTGCTGTTGTATTCTCAGCTGTTGCTGTTGTGTAAATTGTTGTTGTTGTAGTCTTGTTTGTTCCTGTTGTAGTCTAAATTGCTGCTGGCGTATCAGTTCTTGCCGTTGTCGTGCAAATTCTTGCTGTTGTTGTAGTTGTTGTAACTGTAGCTGTTGTTGTTGTTGAAGGTTTAGGCGTAGCCATGTTTCCTTCATTTGTTCTTGTGTTTGCTGAATTCCTTGCTCTTGTTGTTGTCTCATTCTTTCTTGAAAAAACTCAGGTTGCTGAGGAATCGGTTGAATTATTTGTCCATAAGCAGGAGAATTCACCGGCAGAGCTTTTGCAAGAACAATAGCTAGTAGCCATAGTTTAAGCGTTAATGATCGATTCAACATACAGTTATTTGTTGTCGGTTGGGTTGAGCGATCGCTTAACCTTAATATAACAATTTCTACCGCTACCCAATTGCACCAATTGGGACTAACGTCAAGATATCTGTAAAATTAAAGTAATTAAATTTACTGACTGTAACAGATTTAATTCTTACTCGCTCTTAGTTGCCCACAAGCAGCATCAGCTTCTAAACCACGGGAATAACGGACGCTAACAGCAGTATTTTGCTGTTTGAGAACGTTAACAAATGCTTGAATGCGATCGCGGTTGGGGCGTTTGTAGTCTACTTCTTGGATGGGGTTGTAGGGAATCAAATTCACATGACTTTGAAATCCTCGCAGGCATTTTGAAAGTTCCAGTGCGTGTTCTGGTAAATCGTTAACACCAGCGAGGAGAACATATTCAAAAGTAACGCGGCGTCCAGTGATTTCTACATATTCCCGACATTCGGCCAGTAAATCTTCGAGAGGATAGGCGCGGGCGCTGGGGATGAGTTTTTCGCGTAGTGCTTGGTTGGGTGCGTGGAGACTCACAGCCAGAGTGATTTGCAAATTATTTTGCGCGAACTGACGGATGCGATCGCGAATACCCACTGTAGAAACTGTAAGCGATCGCTGCCCAATACCGACATCTTGATTGAGGGATTTCAGGGCTGCTAAGACATTCTCAGTATTTAACAACGGTTCGCCGAGTCCCATAAACACCACATTGCTAACCCGTTGCTGAAAATCTTCTTGCACAGTCAACACCTGATCGACAATTTCGTGCCGTGCTAGGTTGCGTTTGTAGCCTCCCTTACCAGTAGCGCAGAAATCACACGCCATTGGGCAACCCACCTGAGTAGAGACGCAAACAGTCAGACGGGCTTTTGGGCCTTCTCCCCTTTCTGCGAAGGTGGGGATGCCTACAGTTTCAATAATCTGACCGTCTGTTAATCGTAAAAGATATTTGACCGTACCATCGGGAGCCTCAGAGCGGTAATGTAAAATTGAGCGCCCAATGGGGATTTCTGCTACTTCTTGCCGCCATTGCTTGGAGAAGACAGAAATATCAGCTAGCGATCGCACCCCTTTGTCATAGATCCATTCATGCAGCTGCTTTCCTCTGTAAGCAGGTTGTCCCTGCTGCTGCACCCAAGTAGTTAACTCTGCCAGAGAAGCACCTAGAAGGGGAGGGATTAATTCTGATTTTTCTGAGTTGAAGTCAACCTGAGATACAAGAGGCGTAGCAGACATAAAAAGATCGTGAGTTGATGTTGGATCTCTATCCTACACCTGCTAGATCGAGTTAGTCTTGACTAAAGATGACGAGAAACTAGCCAAAAGTTGTGCCGTTCCAGCCCCACATTGCACCCTTAGCGTCTGCAAACTCTATGTAAATGCGATTTTTCGGCACACCTAGAGTTTGGTTAATCTGCTGGCAAAAGTCTTGACTCATTGCTGCGGTTTGCTCTGGCTTCATCGTGCCAACGCTCTTAATTTCAATGTAGCAAACTGGGTCTGTATTCCCGGCAAAAGTCATAGGAATTCCCGGTTCAAAAGCAGTCATTACATAGGATTCTGGTTTTCCTAAATGTTTCGCTAACTTGGCTGATAGGTTTAAAAGCATTGACTCAATTTCAGCTTTTTGAGGAGCAGATGCAGAAGTTTGCACTTTAATTAAAGGCATAGTACTGAATTGGGATTTTGGATTTTCTTGACATTGTTAAGTTTATCGAAATGCAGAGGTACAGAGTACAAAGATTAGGGAGATGGAGAGTAGGGAGATGAGGAGAATAATCAATATTTAGTTATGAGATGAGCGAAATAGGTGATTATGCTCGGGATGATATAAACGCGATCGCCCTGTTGTTGTCGAGAGTGCTGGACTGATTATATAAAGTGTAGTGCGAATTAGTTTTTCTTGATGAGTGGAGTCTGCCATTTGATTTAGAGGGACAACCCTGATTTTTTCATCGGGCCATCCAATGCGAAAGCAAATCGCAATCAGGGTTTCGGCTGGATAGTGTTCGAGTAGTTTAGCTTGGGCATTTTCGACATGACGCGCACTTAAATACAAGCAGAGGCTAGCCTGATGTGCTGCAAGAGTAGCTAATTCTTCGGCTGCGGGGACTTCTGTACGTCCACTGATGCGTGTCAAAATGATGGTTTGGACTAAACCAGGGACAGTCAGTTCTATTTTGAGTTTGGCAGCAGCAGCTTGAAAGGCGCTGATACCAGGTATAACTTCAAAAGGAATATCTGCCTCTGCGAGGAGGTGCATTTGCTCGTGGATGGCGCTGTAGAGACTAGGATCGCCAGAATGAAGACGGACTAAAGATTTGTGCTGCGATCGCACTCTATCGATCATAATCGCCAAAATTTCTTCTAAAGTCTGATTCGCAGTTCTAATTATCTCGGCATTTTTTCGGCAAAGTTCTAAAATCTGTTCGGGTACTAAAGAATCAGCAAATAAAATTACATCAGCAACAGCCAGTAGTTTCTGCGCCTTCACCGTTAATAAGTCAGGATCTCCAGGGCCTGCTCCGACAATATACACAGATGGTTCTACAGCATATAGTGTTTTTTTATCGCTTAGGCTTTCTGTATATTCACTCTTAAAAGAACACACGGCAATCCCTCAAAAAAATTTTTTGGCAAATTCTTCAGTATCTTTCCGGATTCACCCTCTTTCCCTAGTAGAGAGTAATGGTAGATGCACCCTGGTTAAGCCCTAGAGAATACTCTGGGGCATTTTTTATTTTTTAGTCATTGGGAATTGAGCATAAGGCATAGTTATTCTCCTTGTCCCCCTCATCTCCCACTCTCTCCATTTCCCTTAAGAGAAGGAACTACATCGGGTAAAGGGCGTTTGAGTAAGTAAAGCCAAGCTAATCCAACTAATCCCAATAGAATTCCTAGACTACTAACTACTTGTGCCATCCGTAATGGCCCCAGCATCAAGCTATCAGTACGAAAGCCTTCAATCCATAAGCGTCCTAAGCTGTAGGCTGGCCAGTAAATTAGGAACAGTGTGCCTACCTTCAGGCGTGGCTTACCGGATAAAGACCGGAAAAACAACGTTATTAGTAACGTAAACACCATTAAATCCCATAGAGATTCGTAGAGGAAGGTGGGATGAAAGTAATCGAAATTAACATAGTCTAAAGGACGATGCTCTGCTGGAATATAGAGTTTCCAGGGTAAATTAGTAGGATCGCCAAAAGCTTCAGAATTAAAGAAATTGCCCCAACGTCCGATCGCTTGCCCTAAAATCAGCGAAGGTGCTACTAAATCTGCCAATTGCCAGAAAGAAACCTGCTTGATTTTGGCAAAGATTAACGCAGCGACAACGCCACCAAGAATCGCTCCATGAATGGCAATACCTCCTTCCCAGATCGCAAAGATTTTTCCTGGAGTTGGGGCATATTTTGACCACTCAAAAAAAACGTAATATAGCCGTGCGCCAGGAATTGCCCCAATCAACAACCAAAAGAACAAATCACCTAGCAACTCAGGATTAACGTTACGGCGCTTTGCCAAATTCTGGGAAAGGATAACGCCAATTAACACTGCTGTGGCAATCAACAAGCCGTACCAACGAATACTGAGTGGCCCTATTTTCACCAGAATCGGTCCTGGAGAAGTAAACTGAAACGCCAAGGGCAAAGTGGGAAAATCCAGTGCCATGAAAAATTACCTAGAAAAGTTCGTTAACTACCCGCGCACTTTGCTAAGTACGGAGTTTCTTGTGTCTTGAATACTGTAACTACACTTGAATCTTCCACAACATTGTGGGGACGTAGGTAAAAATCCAGTATTCATATTTAGGAGTCTAGTTCCTAACGCCTAGTTGAGCATAACTTGTGCCACTAAAACAATTGAGTTTACCATCCTTACCGAGAGCGCAAGATGGTAGATTTGAGTAAGTTACACAAAATGGTTTCGATATAATCACCTAAACAACTTTGATATATTTAAAATTGTGATCGCTATTTATCCTGGTAGCTTCGACCCCATCACCTTGGGACACCTCGATCTTATCCAGCGCGGTAGTCGGCTGTTTGAGCGGGTGATTGTCGCTGTACTGCGGAACCCTAACAAAATGCCACTTTTTAGTGTCGAGCAACGGCTAGATCAGATCCGTATTTCTACAGAACATTTACCTAATGTAGAAGTCGCTAGCTTTGATGGTCTTACCGTCAACTATGCCCAAATGCGACAAGCACAAGTTTTGATCCGGGGTTTACGAGCTGTGTCAGATTTTGAAGTGGAACTGCAAATGGCTCACACCAATAAAACTCTTTCTACCCAAATAGAAACAGTTTTTCTCGCAACCTCAAATGAGTATAGTTTTTTAAGTAGTAGTGTGGTAAAAGAGATTGCAAGGTTTGGTGGCTCTATCGATCATCTCGTTCCCCCACACATTGCCCTAGATATATACCAATGCTACAATCAGAAATCTCCAATGTTGAACCCAATCTCAACGGAAGCAATCCCCCCCCTCAAGAATATATCGGTGGAGAGGGAAGCATAGATATTCAGCAGGAACTCAACCGCCTAGAGGAAATGGTTCTCTCTAGTCTCAGAATTCCGCTGACGGGACGCACACTCATAGATGAAGAAAAGCTGCTAGATCAGCTTGATTACATCCGGCTGGCCTTACCATCACTTTTTCAAGAAGCAGCAACAGTTCTCGAACAAAAGGACGAAATTCTGCTGGAAGCGGAAGAGTATGGACAGCAGGTTGTTGAGGCTGCACAAGCAAAAAGAGCGCAAATTTTAGCTGAAAGCGATATTATTCACCAGGCTGAACAGGAAGCTGAACGACTGCGGCGACAAGTGCAACAAGAGTGTGAGGGAATAATGCAAGAAACACTCGCCGAGATTGACCGCAAGCGGTATGCTTGTCAGCAAGAGTTAGAGCTGATGCGACAAAATGCGATCGCTCATGCTCAAGAAATTGAAGATGGTGCTGATGCTTATGCCGATGGCATTTTGGGAAATATCGAGCAGGATCTCAAAGAGATGTTGCGAGTTATCACCAACGGACGGCAACAATTGCAAATTGATAACCTCACTCAGCGCAATTCACCTCCTGGCAAAAAAAGATAGAGGTTTTAACCAGAGATGAGGAAAAATTATCGGTTGGGTTTCGCTATTGCTTAACCCAACAATTTTCATGAATGAATAATTTTAGGGAATCTACCTACTAATAAATTTTAAATTTTAGCTTGTAATTAAGCAGGATTTTTAATAAATTCTTCCTTTTGCTCAAGTGAAGTGTGGATTAAATATAGCTGGTTTAATTGGAATTATTTATTTGCTTTGGGCAATTATTTACTTAATTTTAACACTAGCTTGGCTATCCCAACGTGGAACCAGGCTTAGAGGTTGGGCTTTAGCCCTTTACATTTTTCAACTTATATTTACGCCAATTATAATGTTGTTAAGTGGAGTAATCTTGTATTATCAAGGTTGGCGTTTAGATCCGGTTCTTCAATTTGAGCAATTTTTATTGTTGCTATTAATTCTTTACCTGAGTATTAAAGATATTGTAATTAATGCAGTTTACATAGATAGATGATTTTATAATTTTTTGTAGAGACGTGGACTTAGACTGGGCTTCGCTAACGCGTCTCTAGCAAAAATAGAGTATTTTTACACAATATAACTACAAGGTATATGTAAAATCTTCTACCAGCATACCGGGAACTAAACTACCTCCTAGTTGGCGACTTTCATAAGTTCCTACTTCGGGAATAAACTCCTGAAAATTTGTCAAATCTACTAAGTTTTCTCCCCAAAAGCGGTAGAGACTTTCGTCAAAACGTAAGTTTTCAATGGGTGCGATAATTTCTCCATTTTCTACCCAAAAACAAGCATAACGAGTCATACCTGTGATTCTACCAGTGTGGCGATCGCTCCAATTCAAGTAATGCAAATTAGATACATATAATCCTGTATCTAAACTCGGAAGAATCTGCTCAAATCCTAAATTTCCCGGACTTACTTCTGGCGCTCGTAAAGTCTCTGAACCATTAGCGCCGTTGGCAATTTTTTGATATTCTTTAGCAGTGCGAGAATTCACCAAAGTATTTACCAAATATCCTTTTTCTATTACAGGTAACTCTGGTGCTGCCATTTCTCCCAATTCATTAAATCGCGGCACTAATCCCCGCTGAAAATTTTCTTTTAAACTAAATCTTGGAGAAAGTTGTTTTTCTTGACGCCATAAAGCAGCTAAAGCACTGTTTCCTTGTTGGATATCAGCTTCGCTCACAGCTCCCCAAGAAAGCATCAATAATAAATCTGCAACAGCAGCAGGTGCAAAATAAGTTTTGTACTGTCCACGTGGCAGTTCTTTTGTTGGGTGAGCAAGCAATTCTAGTTGTTTTTTAGCTTCGCTAATTTTGGCTATATATTTAGATTCATTCCAATCACTGCCGGCAAACGTACCCTTAACTGCTTGTCCAGATGGGGAAAATAAAGAATAATCTAACGTAAAAGAATCAGTAGCAAACCAGTGTTTTTGACCATTAGAATCACCATAAGCTTTAATTACCACTCCTCCTGCATATATTCCTGTAAAATCCAATTCAGCAACTAGTTCTAGCACAGTTGGTACTACTGCCTCAGCCGCCAATAAATTTCCAGAATGTATTTCTCTACTGATATTATTTCCTGATGGCAAAACTAGATATGGATCGATGGGTAGTAGAATAAGTTCGTCACGTAGTTCTTGCAACGCACTATATGCTAACTGCCAGTCTACCTCCCAATTTCCAGTAAAGGGAAACTGCCGAACACTGTTGCGCTGATTTTGCATCAAAGTCAGTTCTATCCAACCATCAGCAACACAACCAGTTTGTCGCACTTTTGCATGATTAAAGCGAGTAAATTGACTTATTTCACTGCTGAGTCTCACGGTGAATTGTTCATCTTCTGCTTTTTTAATCAGCAGACTTTCAATCAGTCGATTAAAGCTGACTTCTAACGCAGATAATTCCTCAATTTTCATGGATATTAAATATTAATAGGGAATAGAGAGAGGGAGAAAGTTAGGAGTTACGAGTTAGGAGTTAAAAAAAATTTTATAAGTAGCTAGGCGTAAATAAATTAAAGTTTGTAGTAAGGACTTTAGTCCTGATAATCCTTTTTAATCGATGAATCGCTCACTACGAGCTAGGATTTTATTTTATGTTTAATTATGCCTACCTACTTAATTCAAAACTCCTAACTACCAACTCCTAACTCCTAACTATTGTATTTTTCAAGTTCCTCCACCAAAAACTTCGACATTAGCAAATACACAGACAGGTGAACCGTGTCCTACCCAAATGGCCTGATTTGGTTCTCCTTTGCCACAATAAGGAGTACCATACATTTGCCAGTTTGTGGCATCTCCGACTTTAATTAAACTATGCCAAAACTCTGGTGTTGTGGCGCGGTAGTTGGGATTACGGAGGGTTTTGGTAAGTTTACCGTTTTCAATTAATTTAGCGTACTCACAACCAAATTGGAATTTGTAGCGGCGATCGTCAATTGACCAAGAACGGTTAGATTCCATGTAAACGCCGTATTCTATCCCGCCAATAATGTCTTCAAAAGTGCCGTTTAAAGGCTCTAAATTCAAGTTACCCATGCGATCGATCGCTGGTCGATTCCATGAGGAAGCACGGGCACAGGCAACTCCTGCTACACCTGCTCTGGCTTGACTCTCTAGACTGCCTAAACCCCGTTGCAGTACACCTTCTTTAACTAAATACTCCCGTGTTGCTACAGCACCCGTATCATCATAGCCATAACTGGCAAATTCACCAGGCACGGTGGGATCAAAGGTAATATTCATCAACGGCGAACCATATACTAGGTTGCCAAAATCACTTTTATTAACAAAGCTGCCCCCAGCATAGTTACGCTCATCTCCCAAAATTCGGTCAATTTCTAGAGGATGCCCGACACTTTCATGGATTTGCAGCATCATTTGATCTGGGGCTAAAACTAAATTGGTACGGGTAGTTGGGCATTCTTCTGCTGTCAAAAGTTCTATTGCTTGTTCGCCTATTTGCCGCACCCGATGCCATAAATCTTCTTGTTTTAATAGTTCGAGTCCGCCTTGGTAACAGTTTGCTTGCGAGCCGTTGTTGCTACGCTGTTGTACAACTGCCCCATCTTGGGCAGTGGCTCCGTAATTAGTACCTATAGATAGTATTTTTTGATAGACTTCTGAGCCGTTACTGCTAACAAACCAAGATTCTCTCTCGATTGTGCTGGCACTAGCTATGGTTTGCACAATTTTGTCGTCAACTTTGAGCGTTTGGCAAATACGAACCAGTAAATCGTTGATTTCGCCTGGACTCAGAGCATCGAATGGCTCAAGAAATGGAGATTTATATTCACCAACAACTTTAGGGCGCTCACTTTCACGGAAGGAATGTATCCACCATTCACTAGCTGCTAGTGCTTGTTTATAGGCTGTTTGAGCAGCAGTTTGAAGGGAAGATAGTTCTAGAGAGTTAGTAGCTGCATAACCCAGACAGCCATTGACCAAAACTTCCAGCATGGCTCCGACAGTGAAGGATTTGCCATTTAGTTGGGGTAAGGCGTCACGGACTGAACGGTTAGTAGAAGTCTCCTTTACGGCTCTAATACCAATCCAATCAGCGGGTATATCGAAACTAGCGATCGCTTTCTTAAGTTCAGACCACATAATTTTGGGGAATAAAGAATGGGGAATGGGGCATGGGGCATGGGGCATTGGGAAAAATTCAATTCCTAGTTCCCAGTCCTCTCTAATTACGATGCCAGCGCGTGCCATCACGGCTATCAATTAGCGTAATACCTTCTGCTTGGAGTTCGTTACGAATGCGATCGCTTTCGGCAAAATTCTTGCCTTTACGTGCTTCTTGCCTTTGCTGAATTTTCGCCTCAATTTCCGCATCGCTTAAACCATTACTTGTTTGAGTTTCGGCTTCTATCTCGGCTTCTAAACCCAAGACTCCAGCTAATGTGAGGAGAGTATGCCATTGACGCTGTAACTCATCTGGTGATGTTTCGGTTTTCCCTTCATGCACAATAATATTTCCCTCACGGCGCAGTTCTTTGGCTAATTCAAACAGCACTGTTAATCCACCAGGAAAATTAAAGTCGTTATTTACGGTTTCTTGAAAGCGTTCAACAGTTTCAGCGAGTAGTGAAGCAGTTCCCACTCCCCAGCCAAGTTTTTTGCCGTATTGGTAGCCGAAGAGTAAACCTTCTTTAATGGTGTGCCAACCGTTGGTTGCTGCGGCGATCGCTTCGTCGGTAAAATCAATTGGTGTACGATATTGAGCCGTCAATACGAATAACCGCACTGCCATCGGGTCAACTCCTCGATCCAGTAAGTCTCTAATAGTGGTAAAGTTGCCCAAAGATTTGGACATTTTTTCACCATCTACTTTTACCATGCCGTTATGCAACCAGTAACGCGCTAGGGGTTTTCCTGTTACAGCCTCAGATTGGGCAATTTCGTTTTCGTGGTGGGGAAAAATCAAGTCAGCACCACCAGCATGAATATCGATGGTATCACCCAGGCGATCGCGCACCATTGCCGAGCATTCTATATGCCACCCCGGACGACCTGCGCCCCAAGGTGATTCCCAAGAGGGTTCTCCCGGTCTTGCTGCTTTCCACAAGGCAAAATCAAAGGGGTCTTTCTTTTTCTGATACTCTGGATCTTCTATGTTGACGCGATCGCTTTTCCCGGCTTGCATATCTTCTAACTTGCGTCCCGAAAGCTTGCCATACTCAGCAAACTGCCGGACTGCATAATACACATCACCGTCAGCAGGATAAGCAAAACCTTTATTTTCCAACTCATGAATTAACCGCTGAATGCCATTCATCGTATGGGTAGCGCGGGGATACTCATCAGCTTCTTTGATTCCCAATCGCGCCATATCCTCAAAATATGCTTTGATAAAGCGATCGGCCACAGCTTCCATTGATGAATGTTCAACACAGGCTCGATTGAGAATCTTGTCATCAATATCGGTAAAATTTTGGATATATCGCACTTCATAGCCGATAAACTGGAGGTATCGGCGTACTACGTCCCAAACGATGCAAGCTCTAGCATGACCCAAATGGCAGTAGTCATATACCGTCACGCCGCAGTAATACATCTTAACCTTGCCTGCTTCGACTGTTTCAAACGGTTCTTGACGACGGGTGAGGGTATTGTAAAGGGTTAGGGTCATAACAGAGTAATGCTGAAATAGAGAGATACGTAATAATAGGGTAAAGCAGCTGGGATGACAGTCCAGCATCCCTATGCTAGTGTTTTCTGGACTATCTGCGCTACATTACTATTTTTTGACTATTTGATAACAGCGCTATGCAATCAGCAGTTACACCCGAATCTTCGGCAATGGATACGCCCAAACAAGGAATGCCAGTAACAATTATTACGGGTTTCCTCGGTAGTGGCAAGACGACTTTACTCAATCATATCCTCAACAACCAACAGGGTTTAAAAACCGCTGTTCTCGTAAATGAATTTGGCGAAATTGGCATCGACAACGAGCTAATTGTTTCCACTGGTGAGAACATGGTGGAGCTAAATAATGGTTGTATCTGCTGCACTATTAATAATGATTTAGTAGATGCAGTTTACAAAGTTTTAGAACGCCAAGAAAATCTAGATTATCTAGTAGTGGAAACAACTGGATTAGCAGATCCGCTACCAGTAGCTTTAACATTTCTGGGCACGGAATTGCGGGATTTAACCCGCTTGGATTCGATTATTACCGTGGTAGACGCGGCTAATTACAGCCTAGATTTATTTAACTCTGAGGCAGCATACAGCCAAATTGCTTATGGCGATGTAATTGTGCTGAACAAGGCTGATTTGGTTGATGAAGCCACTTTGAACGAGTTAGAAAGAAAAATTAACGAAGTCAAGGAAGGAGCAAGAATTATTCGCGCTACGCGATCGCAAGTGCCACTTCCTTTAATTCTCAGTGTTGGTCTGTTTGAGTCAGATAAATATTTTGACACAGTGGTGGATGAACACGACCATCACGATCGTGAACATCACGATCATCATGACGATCATGACCACTCAACATGCGGTCACGATCATCACGACCATGACCATGACCATCACGATCATCACCATCATTCTGACCATTTAGAAAATGATGGTTTTACTTCCATCTCTTTCCAAAGTGACAAACCTTTTTCTATTAGGAAGTTTCAGTATTTCTTAGATAACCAGTTACCCTCAAATATCTTTCGAGCGAAGGGGATTATGTGGTTTGATGAAAGTCCAAAGCGTCATATTTTCCACCTTTGTGGTAAACGCTTCACCTTAGATGATGATGAATGGAAAGGTCAATTGAAAAATCAACTAGTGCTGATTGGTCAAAATTTGGATCGTGAGGCTTTAATTAGTCAACTTGAAAAATGCATTTGTCTACCTTCAACCTCTCGCGGTAAAGGCTTTGGCAAATAAAAGTTAGGAGAGACGCGATTAATCACGCTCTGTACAAAAGTTAAAAGTTTAATACTCGTTCCCAGGTTCCACCTGGGAATGCGTTCCTAATCGCTCCACCATCAATTTTGAGCAATGAAAATGAGAGAATAGCGTAGACGTAGCCCGTCGTAGAAATCGCTTCTTCACTCCCCTGCATTACCAACTTCTTCATTTACCAACTGCTGTACCTGCTCTACGGATAACCCCGTAACTTTCGCAACGATTTCCACTGAAATTCCCTCTTGAAGCAAATTCGTCGCTACACGTCGTACTCCTTCAGCACGACCTTCAGCAATACCTTCAGCTAGGATAGCTTGATAAGTTACTGACTCCTGCATAAGTTCCCTCCGCAGCAATTGTTGAATTATCTCTTTCTCTAATACTAGCCCAGCCAGAATGAACGCTGAGGCTGCAATATTGTTCTGGATACGTTGAGCGGTAATTTCTGAAATTTCCTGAGCAACTTGTTGTAACGTAGCAGTGCGATTATTTGTCTGACTTAACACTGCAAATGGTAATAATCCTGGATGCTCCAAAAATACACTTGTTGGTTGCTCCCAAAGACGAATTACCTCGAACCTATGAGAAGTTTCTTCCAAAGCGAATGTGGTTTATTGCACAAGTTCTGAATTTGTCTGTTGAAGATAAATCACTACTTGACGCATTCGCTTATTTTTAAAGCGGCGATACACGCGCAACCGATAATCAATCATCCGAAAGGGAATATCAGCTTTCGGTTGGGTTTGGAACTCCAAATGCAGCACAACTTCATCGGATTGAAGCAATATCAGCGCATCGGCGCGGATTGGTTCCAGAGAAAGTTCAGAAGGGCTTAATTCAGTAAGGGTAATAGATTCTCCTAACAGCCAAGTGGCAAAGTCACTAGAGAAAGTTTCGGCAAGGAACTTACAAACGTTATCGAACATTAAGAAATTTTATCAGGTGGTAGACACTCGTTGTTTTTAGTTTTTATATATTGCTCTAAAATCAAAACGTTGATAAATTTTCTGATTAAAATGCGCGTTGTTATCCAGCGAGTCAAATCATCTCAAGTTACAGTTAATGGTGAAATTGTCGGCAAAATTGGGCGGGGGCTAAATTTACTGGTAGGTATTGCTAATACCGACACTGATGCTGAAATTGACTGGATGGTGCGTAAGTGCTTAGAATTGCGGTTGTTTCCTGACGAAGAAGGAGACGAACGTTGGCAGAAATCTATACAAGAAATTGGCGGCGATTTGTTAGTAGTTAGTCAGTTTACCCTTTATGGTGACTGTCGCAAAGGTCGCCGTCCTTCTTTTGACCGTTCAGCCGCTCCCCAATCGGCACAAGATTTGTATAATCGTTTTGTTACCAAGTTAAGAGCTAGCAATTTGCAGGTGGAAACAGGTAAATTTGGTGCAATGATGCAAGTTACCATTGAAAACGATGGTCCCGTAACTTTGTTACTTGAGAAAGAAGCGATTTAAGTATATACACTAAAAGCTGAATAACAGCAGCCTCTAGACCGTGGTGTTCTAATTGATGAGAGAATATTAAATTAACCATCACAAAAGTTTAAATTCATTCATCATGGCGAAAATCCAGTTTTCTAGAGGTCTTGACGAAGAGGTAACTCCAGATGTGCGCTTGACGCGATCGCGTACTGGGGACAGTGGTACAGCGACCTTTATTTTTACGAATCCGAAAATTTTAGATCAAGGTACCACCGAAGATATTACCGGAATGTACTTGATTGACGAAGAAGGCGAAATAATTACCCGTGAAGTTAAAGCTAAATTTATTAACGGGAAACCGGAAGAATTAGAAGCACTTTATGTAATGAAATCTGCCCAAGAATGGGAGCGTTTTATGCGCTTCATGGAGCGGTATGCTGAAGAAAACGATCTGGGATTGAGCAAAAACGAGGCATAGGGCATAGGGCATAGGGCATCGGTAATTGTCATGTTCTAATGAATGCGCCATTTACCATGCCCAATTATCCATTATTAAAAGTTCATGAGTGACATATAATGCCACAACCCCACCCAGACTCGCCTAGAGTTATAGTAACTTGTGCTGTGGTTACTGTCAGTGATACACGCACTTTGGAAACAGACAAAAGTGGCCAGCTAATTCAGCAGTTACTCCTTGGTGCTAACTATGCTGTAGGAGCCTACATGATTATCAAAGATGAACCAACACAAATTCAAGGGCAGATAGTAAATCTGGGTAAAAGTGCAAATTTGGATGCTGTAATTTTCAATGGTGGTACAGGTATTGCACCAAGAGATACCACTTACGATGCCATTGAGAAGTTACTGGAGAAAACTTTGCCGGGATTTGGTGAATTATTTCGTTTTTTAAGTTATCAAGAAATTGGTTCGCGGGCGATCGCTTCTCGCGCTGTTGCTGGTGTTTATCAAGATAAATTAATTTTCTCGCTTCCTGGTTCCAGTAATGCTGTAAGACTGGCGATGGAAAAACTGATTTTACCCGAACTCACTCACTTGGTAAGTCAGGTTGGTAAGGGGGTGACATGAGCAGCCGTTCAGAAAGTTACCATGATAACTTTTGTAAAACTAAGGCATGAGGCACTGAAATCATCCTTTCTATCCTTACATCTTAAGACTACCCAGAATTATAGTGAAGCGGATGAAATTTTAATATCAGGTCAGTAATGGAGCCTATTTACTGGAATTGCACAATTGCTCACAGCATCACTGCATTTTCATACTTTGGTATCCCCATAGTAATAGGGGTTTTCTTTACCAAAACTAAGGCAACTATCCCTTCTAAGTTTTGGCTAGCCTTTTTCTTATCAGGTGGATTAGTACTATTTTGCGGATTTCATCATTTTCTGGCAATCTTTGAGCCATATATGGCAGTGTCCCTTCTGCATTTAGGCGTACTTGATGTAATGGCGTTTATTTCTTTATCTGCTTTACTCTACCTAATGCCAACCGCTTATAAAATTGTAGAGGCGATCGCCAAATCTCAAGAAGATACCCGCGAACTTCAACGCAGCCAGCAGATGCAACAGCTATTTTTAGATCATGGCCCCTTTGCAGCCTATATCAAAGATGAGCAATCTAGAATTCTCTACTACAACCAAGAGCTACAGTCTAGATTTTCGGTAGATTCACAAGAATGGTTGGGGAAAACCGATAGTGAATTCTTGCCATATCCAGAAGAGGGGCTGAGGATAATGGAAAACGATCGAGTTGTTTTGAAGACTCTACGCCCTTTGAAGCTGATTGAACAGGTAAAGATACTTGGTAACAATCAGCCGTGCTACTGGCTATCATTTAAGTTTCCGTTTAGCGATTACGCAACGGGCGCTTACCGTATCGGTGGGATCAGTATTGATATTACAGAATCCATAGAAGCACAGCGATCGCTAACTGACTTAAATCGGCAGCTAGAAGAAAAAACACTGGAATTGGAAGCAAAAAAACGAGAACTTATATATCTCTCAGATATGGCGGATATGCTTTATTCCTGTGAGTCTGAAGATGAGGTCTATCAAGTAGTAGCTTTCACCTGTTCCAAGCTGTTTCCTACAATGAGTGGTTGTATCTGTATAATTGCTAATTCCAAGAATTATGTTCAGATTAATAGGATTTGGGGAGATAAAATAAGCAGTAAAGAAATATTTTCACTATCTGATTGTTGGGCATTGCGGAGAGGAAAATTCAACCTTTTATCGCCTCGTAATTCAGGATTAATTTGCAGTCACTTAATAGAGCCAGTTAGTGGCGCACATTTATGCGTTCCATTGTTTGCAGAAGGCGAAGTAGTTGGGATTTTACACCTCGACGCGCTTGAAGAAATCAGTCCAGAAGATCGACAAACTTCTGAGATTATTGCTAGGACATTAGGCATTGCACTGAATAATCTATCGATCAAACAACGTCTAACCCATGAAAACTTGCGGGATGGGATGACCCAACTATTTAATCAAAGCTATATGGAAAGCATAACGGAACAAAGGCTAGCTGAAGCTGAACGATCGGGACAACCTCTTAGTATTATTTTTCTTGATATCGATAACTTCAAGTCTTACAACTCGCGCTATGGTCATGTGACTGCCAACATTGTTCTCCAGGGATTAGCAAAGTTACTGTTAAAATCTATTCGCTCCTTTGACATTGCTTGCAGATGGGGTGGTGAAGAGTTTGTGATTGTGATGCCTAATATGACACTGGAAACGCTCAAAAAGCGAGTAGAACAATTAAGGGTAGATATTGAACAAATGCAATTGAAGGACGGCGATCGGCTCCTCGAAAGCATCACCGCTTCTTTTGGAATAGCTGTATCAGAACCAGGGATTACGGTTAAAGATTTTCTAAATCGGGCGAATCAAGCGATGCTTGAGGCAAAGCGAACAGGGAAGAATCGAGTTAGGGAATATGTAAATACTTATAATTGAAGAATAAAGAATTTAGAATACCGCAAGCAGTCAAACAATTTTAGATTTTAGATTGACTCTATGACTATCCTTTGCGCTTTAGTTGGCATAGAAATCAGAAACTTATAAATTTACTCTATAAAAAAACAACTCCCTGAAGATATGGGAGTTGTTTTTATATTCAAGTAGTTTTTAAAACATTTAGAATGGAGCGATCGCTAAACAAATGGTAGCCAAAATCGCTGCGATTATATAAAACACTCCAACAACTTGCAATTCTGACCAGCCAGTAAGTTCTAAATGATGGTGTAAAGGTGCCATTTTGAAGAGACGTTTGCCTTTGCCATCGGGGCCTTTGGTGGCTTTGTAATAACTTACCTGTGCCATCACCGAAAGGGTTTCTACGAAGAAGATACCACTGAGAATAAACAGACCTACTAAGGTGTTTGTCAATAGTGCTACAGCAGCTAAAGCTCCTCCCAGTGCCAGGGAACCGGTATCTCCCATAAAAACGCGGGCTGGGTTGCGATTATGGGCTAAGAAACCTAAGCAGCCACCACTTAAAGCAGCACAGAAAACCATCAATCCTGGTGCTGTTGGTGCGACTAAAGCACCTAATGCCAAAAGTGCGATCGCAACTGTTCCTGCTGCCAAGCCATCAATACCATCTGTTAAATTAGTCGCATTACTTTCTGCAACTAGCACAAAACCTGCTAAAGGCCAAAATAGGAATCCTAATGGTAGTGTGAAGCTCACCCAAGGCAAAGCAATATTTGTAATATTAGAAGGTTGATTAAACATCAGCCATAGACAAAATACAGCCGCAAAACTCACCTGCAAAGCTAGTTTTGTGCGGGGAGATATACCTTTATTTGATTTCCGGCGCAGAATTTGCCAATCGTCGAGCCAGCCAATCAATCCATAGCTGATTGTCAAAGCCGAAACTGCAAGCACCTCTTTAGAAAAGTTAGACAATATACAGGCAATCAGTACAGATACAGGTATAAAAAATATACCGCCCATTGTGGGAGTGCCTGCCTTTTTTAGATGAGCTTGTGGCCCATCTTCACGAATTATTTGTCCAGTTTTAAGTGCTTGAAGTAAAGGTATTACCCAATAGCCCACCACACCTGAACCCAACGCACACAACAGTAATGGCAGAGTTAGCGACATACTTTGCCACGGTAGCCGATTGGCCATCGAATCCAAGAAGAATGCTGTTGTACCTAGCCCTACGGCTAATAAAGAGGCTAGAGCGATTCCAGAAATGTTTAATCCTTGCTCAGGAGATAATTTAGCGTCCACAGAAGTTTCCCTTCACTCCACACTTATAAAATTGAATACTAGTAACTAGGGATACTACCAAGTCCCTAGCCTGAAAAGGCTAATTCTCAGCGATTCCTATATCATCATCGTCATCATCATCGAGGTCGTAGCCAATTCCATCATCTACACCCATTAGGGAGTCTATTCCTTCTTCGTCAGCTTGAAAATCCGGTTCGTGAACGTCACGCGCGATGATGCGACCATTGTTTTGTAACCAGTCCAACAAAGAGGACTCTGGCTTTAGGGGGATGACATCGGCTCGTTGGTTACGAGCTGCTTCACGTAATGGAGAGTTCAACATATCGAGTCAGGGCAAGAAAAGGTTTACGTAAGTTGACATTTAGAGTCTATCACTTGACACGGATTAATTTAGTTATCTTTTCAACCCTTTAGTTGATAAATCCGCATTCAGATAGAAATTTTTTTATTTAATAAGCATAAGGCTTAGTTCAAGCGATTCTTAGTAATTTTTATGGCTCTACATATATGTCATTAATATCTTGTTTATGCTGATGGAAAGTGAGTGATTTTTGAGGTGACAGGCGATGATGGGAAAAGCGGCTCTTATGGATGCGATCGCTGGTACAAATCGCGGTCTACTGGCGACCGAAGAACAGAAACAGTCTATCTTAGTAGCGATCGCCAATTTAGAAGACTTTAATCCTACACCCCGTCCGGTGGAAGCTAGTAATTTGCTAGATGGCAATTGGCGATTACTATACACCACTAGCAAGGCTCTTTTAAACTTAGATCGTCTACCTTTATGTAAACTGGGTCAAATCTATCAGTATATCCGGGTAGATACTACCAGTGTTTACAACATCGCTGAGATTTATGGCTTACCTTTTTTAGAAGGATTAGTCAGCGTTGCTGCTAAATTTGAGCCAGTTTCAGGTCGGCGTGTCCAAGTGAAATTTGAGCGTTCTATTATCGGCTTACAACGTTTAATAGAATACAATTCTCCGGTAACTTTTATCCAACAAATTGAAGAAGGTAGAAAATTTCCCGGAATTGATTTTGCCATCAAGAGTGACAAACAGCAAGGCTGGTTAGATATCACTTATATAGATAACGACTTACGGATCGGCAGAGGTAATGAGGGAAGTGTGTTTGTCTTAACTAAAACATAAGCTTTGCACAAATAACCTTTTGCGAACGAAGGTACGCTATAACGTGTACCTTGTCAAGTGGGGTCTAATACCTTTTGCAATTTTGGATGTGCTATGTGGCTGGGGAGATGAGGGAGCATGGGAGCAGGAAAGGAAATCTTTCTCCTCTGCCCCTGCACCATGCCCAATGCCCCATGCCCAGTAACCAATTCAGACAAATAACTTAACAAAGACTCTTGCTGCGACCTTGAGGTTGTAGAGTGAAATCAATTAGCCCTCTAGATTGGCGATTGATAACTAAAAGGGAAAATAATCATGGTTCAACGTGGTTCTAAAGTACGTATTCTCCGCCCTGAATCCTACTGGTTTCAGGATCTAGGAACTGTGGCTTCCATCGACCAAAGCGGCATCAAATACCCTGTAATTGTCCGCTTTGAAAAGGTCAATTACTCTGGTATCAATACCAACAACTTTGCCCAGGATGAATTAGTCGAGGTTGAAGCACCAAAGGCTAAAGCACCGAAAAAATAGCAGCAAAGCTACAAGGGGGTTGTTTGATGCGATGATGAAGGGTAGTGTTAAGTCTGAAGTATGAAGTCTGAAAATTTCAGTTCATTCATTCTTTGTCCTAGCCTACCCTAATCTAAGAGAGCCGCCCTGCGGGTATTTACGGTTTCTTTTGGGTAGTAATACGAGCCATCTACGGCTATGTAAGTTACTACCCCATCTCTTCTAGCTCGATCCCTCAAATAAATCACAATTGCCTGCTTAACTCAGCTTGAATGCCTGAACTGCCTGAAGTTGAAACAGTCCGAAGGGGTCTAAATCAATTGACCCTCAATCAAGAAATCACGGGTGGAGATGTGTTGCTCGATCGCACCATCGCCTACCCGTTTTCTGTTGGTGAGTTTGTTAATGGAATTGAAAAAAATGCGATCGCTGCTTGGCATCGTCGCGGTAAATATCTCCTCGCCGAACTCTCCTCATTTTCCCCTTCATCAACCGGCTGGCTAGGGGTTCATCTGCGAATGACCGGTCAACTATTATGGCTGGATCGAGATGAACCACTACATAAGCACACGCGAGTTAGATTATTCTTTGGCGATCGGCAGGAATTACGTTTTGTCGATCAGCGTACCTTCGGTAAAATATGGTGGGTTCCGCCTGGTGTTGCTGTAGAAAGTATTATGACTGGTTTGGCAAAACTGGCAGCAGATCCATTTTCACCAGAATTCACTGTTGAATATCTAGCAAGCAAACTCCAAAACCGTCGCCGTCCGATTAAGACTGCGCTACTGGATCAATCGGTGGTGGCGGGATTAGGTAACATCTATGCTGATGAAGCATTATTTAAGAGTGGGATTTTACCTGAAACCTTGTGTATAGATTTGCAGCTAAAGCAAATTGAACTTTTGCGAACCGCCATAATTCAAGTGTTAGAAACCAGTATTGAGGCTGGTGGTACGACATTTAGTAATTTCTTAAATGTTAAAGGTACTAACGGCAATTATGGTGGTGTAGCCTGGGTTTATAACCGCGCTGGAGAACCGTGTCGAGTTTGTGGTACATCAATTCAACGGATCAGGTTAGCTGGGCGATCTAGTCATTTTTGCTCCCAGTGTCAAACGTTACGGGGAGTTAGGAGACGCGATTAATCGCGTCTTTACAAGAGTTAGGAGTTATAACTCGGAACTCTTTTAAAATGCAGGTAAAAGACGTTACAAATTTGAGAGAGGAACTCATGGCAGTCAAAAAAGGAGATATGGTTCGCGCTGTGCGCGAAAAACTAGAAAACAGTCTGGAGGCTAAAGCCAGTGATACTCGCTTTCCTCCTTATTTGTTTGAAACTAAGGGCGAAATTGTGGATATCAAAGGTGATTACGCCCTGATTAAGTTTGGGAAAGTGCCAACACCAAATGTTTGGTTACGTGTGGATCAACTCGAAGAGTTTGTGCGATTCGTTGATTAGTAAATCACGGTAAACAGCCCGCAAATAACTAATCCAGCCCGACAGCAGATTACTGTCATTAAAGGCTGAACTCTCGGTCAGATGCAAGTGCAAGTCTTGCCATTCAGACTCAGAATTGACTCCTTATCTGCCCACACCGAACAAGCTCGGTTCTTGTAGAGTGAAGCTGGGAACAGGGCGCAATCAGACGACCGTTGCGGGTTGACACTGGCGCTAACAGGGAGTTCCTACGATGAAACAGAGCCTAGAAAAGCGACTTATCCGAGAAACAGGGCGCAACCCTAAACACCCCTGATTTAACTGGAGCCAATTCCCGCCGAACATAAAATCAGTAAGGCAAGAGTCCAGGGAATCCAGTAGTCGAATTGGCTACATCTAACGGAACAATCAATCTCTCCGAGGGAACGAAAAAAAACGAGTTGTGGGTCTAGGGGCTTTTCGTTCCCCATGTAGACCAGACGAGCGGATTAACCCCCACAATTCGGGTAGGACAGACCGTAATTGGTCTGAGGTGTTCAGAATACACAAACTCTAGAAGAGAAAATGATTAGACACAGTTACAAAACTAGTGAATCTTGGAGAGCTTTACCTTGGAAGAAATTCCGCCGAAACCTTTTCCGCCTTCAAAAGCGCGTGTACAAAGCTGTTCAAGTTGGAGACAAGCGGAAAGCTCGGTTACTCCAAAAGCTTATTCTAAAATCAACCTCGGCTCGATTTCTTGCAATAAGACAAGTATCTCAGCTAAATGCTGGTAAAAAGACGGCTGGTATTGATGGGAAGAAATCCCTCTCATTTGAAGAACGCTTCAACCTTGAAGAACTACTGAAAATGAACAGTGGAAATTGGAAACATCAAGGACTACGGGAAATCCCCATCCCAAAAAAGGACGGGACTACCAGAATGTTAAAAATACCAACCATCGCGGACAGAGCCTGGCAATGCCTAGCAAAATATGCACTCGAACCAGCACACGAAGCCACTTTCCACGCTAGGAGCTACGGGTTCAGAACTGGGCGCTCTGCCCATGATGCACAAAAATACATCTTTATAAACCTTAGCTCCAATGCCAATGGAATAAATAAGCGAGTAATTGAACTCGACATTGAAAAATGCTTCGATAGGATAAACCACTCAGCAATAATGGACGAACTCACCGCCCCAAAAGGCTTAAAACTCGGTATCTACCGATGCCTCAAGGCAGGAGTCAACCCAGAATTCCCCGAACAAGGAACCCCCCAAGGGGGAGTGGTCAGCCCATTACTAGCTAACATTGCGCTCAACGGGATTGAGAGTATACACAGATACCATGATGATCATAGGAGGAGAATCACTGCTAAAACCTCAGCCAACGACATCATCGAACCATCAATCCGATACGCGGATGACATGGTTATTATACTCCGACCCAAAGACGATGCGACAGAGATACTTGAAAGAATCAGCGAGTTCCTCCGCAAACGCGGAATGAATGTAAGCCAAAAGAAAACCAAAGTTACCGCCGCGACAGATGGGTTTGATTTCCTCGGCTGGCACTTCAAAGTGCAGAAAAACGGAAAGTTCAAAAGTACTCCCTCAATGGACAACTTCAAAGCGTTCCGTAAGAAAGTAAAACACATCGTCAACAACTCGAACTATGGTGCTACCACTAAGGCAGAAAAATTAGCCCCGGTAGTTAGAGGTTGGAGAAATTACCACAAGTTCTGCAAGATGGACGGGTCTAAAAACTCGTTATACTACATCCAAAAAAGAGCTTACACGGTATTCAACAAGGAAACCAAGCAAACCCGCTACTCTAGCAAGAAATTACTAGACAAAGCATTTCCAACAGTTTCCTACTCCGAAAACAAACACATTTCTGTCAAGGGAACTAAATCACCATACGACGGAGACACAGCCTACTGGAGCGAACGAAACAGTAAGCTCTACGACGGCGAAACCTCTAAAGCTCTTAAGAAGCAAAACCATAGATGTGCTTCCTGCGGTCTGAAGTTCATCGATGAGGAACGGGTTCACCTGCATCACATTGATGGAAATCACGCCAACTGGAAGAAAAATAATCTTGAAGCAATTCACGAGAGTTGCCACGATTACAAACACATGAGCAAAAGCGCAAGCTGAGAACATCGAAAGCTGGGTGCGGTGAAAGTCGCACGCCCAGATTTAACTGAGAGGTGCGGGGAATAATATCCCCCATCGACTCAACCAAATAAGTAAAAAGAATTCAGGAGTCAGAATTCAGAATTCAGCTGAAATTGAGAGCGTTTTGGAATTAACGCTTACTGATGAAAAAAGAGAGTGTTTGCATACTTCGGCTCAATCTGTGCGTCAAAATATTGAGCGATCGCAGGAAATAATTCGTAATACAACTCTTGGAGAGGCTGCGCCAACGGCTACGCGGTAGTTGAATCTCGACTTCGCTCGATTACCGTGCAGTCGAAACTCAGTACAAGTTCGTAATTTGTATAAATAGCAGCCAAAATAAAAGGCAGTAGGATTTGAACCTACTGCCTTATTTGTTATTCCAAAATTCACCACCCTATAAAAACCAATATCACCAGATTGGTTTGGCGTTAGCGGCGAGAATCCTGATCTGCGGGATCGCCGTAGGGGTCTTCGCTGGCTGGACGGACATCACCAAACTCCCCTGTGTCTGCGGGGTCGCCGTAAGGGTCTTCGCTAGCTGGGCGAACATTGCCGTAAGACGAGATATCTGCGGGGTCGCCGTAGGGGTCTTCACTAGCTGGGCGAACATCGCCGTAAGATGCCGGATCTGCGGGATCGCCGTATGGATCTTCGCTGGCTGGACGTACATTGCGATCGCGCAATTTGGCATCTTCTTCAGCTTGATCGCTGTTCGACCCCAAAAGCAAATCTTTCGCCTTTCGGAAAAATTCATCTACCATAATCTGTCTCCTGATTTAAGTTCGTGTTTCCGACGTGCGCGATCGGCGTTATCCTCCGGGAAACCCGCTTTCTTCTTTACACACGCTTCGCTGATCTAGAGTGCCGGAGCTGCGGATGAAGTTATACCAGTGAGATCGCGACCTGTGGCACTCCGGTTATAGCCTTGGAATTCCCGATACTTTTGTGCTTCAGATTCTGGCACTCGAATTCCTTCTGCTGGTGCTGTTACCCAGTGAGCGCGATGTTCAGCATCACGGTAATATACACGCCCGTTCTTGGAAAGATAGTATTTACCTTGCGCTCCTTCTTGGGAAGCATTTTTATGCTGGTTGTAGAGATAATAAAGTCCAGCAGCACCCGCCAAAAGTGCCACTTTTTGCCCTGTACCCAATCCTTTCTTAGCTTCAGGTTGGTTTGTGCGATCGCTCACTGTTCTACCAATGGTGTCATCTACTGGTGGTGGCACATTAGCCTTTTGGGAACCGCCTCCGCAGCTACTCAGCAAGGGCACCATTAACAATGCCGAAAGCAGCACTGCAAATAGACGCGAAACTATTTTACGTTCTTTATATATTGTGTTCATTGGATTTCGTTCTCACCTGTATTTGCTAAAAGCCTTGCTGTTGCAAAAACAAAGTTGGAATTCCATGTTATTTCGCTGGGAATTGAAAAAACATATACCACTCAATTTACAACTGCACAGCTAGAGCGTTTCTCTTTCATATTCGTCGATTTTCTCAAGCATTCCATCCCGCCTTTGAGAGAAATCGTATTCATCCCAAGGAAATATATTGTTGATTTTTTATGAGTCTATTTAGCTGAAACGCCGAAATCTTCAGCAATTTCTCGGTTATTTTTTCTGCATAAATAACTTAGAAAGATACAGTTACTATGATGCTTTTTGCCAAAAAATATACTCAATATGACATCAAAAAATACTAGCACTCGTCTCCTTTTGGCTTTGTGGAATTTGGGAGGAACGCAGCAGGAAGTGAAGAAACGTCAACTTCATGACCGAATTGTATCCAAAGGCCAGAAGGTAGCAGATTATCAGGGCATATTCGAGGAATTACAGAATCAGGGTGCGATCGCAATCTCCAAAAAGGGATATTCTCTGACATCTGGCAAGGGTTTAGAGGTATTGGGTGAGGGTTTGAGAAGTGGCGATTTTAAGTTTGAAGGGACGATTGTCGGTACTTGGGCGGCGAATGCGTTGTTGCGGTGGATTAGTCAGATTGATATTGCGGTAACTGGTGCAGATGTACTGGTTAATGGTAAGGGTGCGATCGCGATCGCATCTTACGACGAGTTTAAATCTGTGGCGTTGGAAGTCTACGACAAGCTGAACTATGAGTACAACTTTAATAATTTAGTGCCAATTTACCGCATTAGAAGAGGAATTGGCGATCGCGTGAGTCGTACAGAGTTTAATGATTGGCTGCTAGAAACGCAAGCTAACGATATTTTGCAACTACAGGGCGGGAGTGTAGAAGACAGCGCACCCGACAAAATTGAAGATTCGGTAGCTACAGAATTAGATGGATTACGCTGCTACGCCACACGCCTGAAACCTTAAACCTTATTTGACTCTTCACACATTAACTTCACAATACTATGACTGTCACCACATCTACCATTGATGATTTGATTAAGAATCAAAACCCTTTTGCAGGCCATATTGTGGTCAGACCGCAACAAATATGGGGTAAAAGTTTTCCTGATGTTCCCTCAATTAATGCTCATGCTTCTAATGCAGTTTTTGATGCTGTTGATAAAGTCAGTAAAGGAAAACGTGAAACTGTAGGTATCACAATTACAGCAGAAAAAGGGTTAGGTAAAAGCCATATTATTAGTCGGATTCGCCATCGATTACAGACAGAAGACAGTAGCTTATTTATCTATATGAGTAAGTATGATAACTTGAATCAAATTAAGTCTCTATTTCTGCAAAGTGTCGCCTCTAGTCTCAGAGCTTTTGGTAGTCAAAAAGTAATGCAATGGCAGGAAATTGCAGCAGCTTTAATTAACGAAGCAAAGCAATGGAACTATACGCCACAACAGTATATTAATATGTATCCAGGTTGGTTGAGCCAACACTCAACTAAGGCGATAGTTCATCTAACAGAAAGTGTTCTGAAAGTCAAGCCTGAAATAACCAACCCTTACATAGTTAAAGCAATTTTGTGGACACTTTCTCCAGTCCATATTAATTATGCAAGCTATTGGCTATCTGGTTTAGAATTAGCACAATCACAAGCTGAAGCAATGGGATTGCCAAATCCTAAAAGCGAGGATAGAGAAGCTGAAGCATTAAGCAATGTTCGTCAAATTCTAGATATCACTAGCTATTATCGAGTTCCAGTGATTTGTTTTGACGAATTAGATATTGCAGATGCTGCTGATAATGGATTTTTAGCAGCACAAGTTATCGCAAACTTAGTTAAGGATTTATATAACAGTCTTAAACAAGGTGTTTTACTGTTAGCAATGTATCCTCGTACCTGGGAAGACCAAATCAAGGCTTTACCAGAAGCTGAAGCAGTTATAGATAGATTAGTAAGCGATCAAGCTGATAGGCAACCAATTGCATTAAAGTATCTAAATTCTGATGATATTGTTGCTCTAGTTAGTCAATGGTTACAAGATTTTTATGAGGAACATCAACAAACCCCGCCTCATCGTCTCTACCCATTTGATGAAACTAAACTCAGAGAACTTGGTAAGAGTAGACCTACTGTTAGGTCAGTTTTGAAATGGTGTGCAGAGAATTTTGTACCTAATTCTCCTATTATTGATAATCCGACAAATTCAACAACAAACACTACAACAACTACTAAATCTACAACAATCCATACGGTTCAACCATACTTCGATAATGAATTAGCAAATGTTGAGGTTTCTATTGATTCATTAATGGAAGAAGAAGCAACAATTACTGACGCTCTTTGGGTGGCTTTCAATAGTTTAATAGGTGAAACTGTAGAGGGAGTAACAATCGAATCAATTCAAGAAGTAGAGCCTAGTGCAGCAAATAATGGCTTTATGGATTTCAAAATTATCGGCAATAAGAATAAAGTGAGGATTGGATTAGATGTAGTTCAGCAAGATCGCACTGTTATAGGTGCTGCCTTGGGACGACTAATTGATTACAAAACATTTAACCTAACTCGCGGTTGCTTAGTGCGTTCAAAGATAATTAGTCAAAATGCAGTATTAGCTAGAAAGCATTTGAGATTACTTTTGCAACAAAAGGGTGGAGAATGGGTAGCCTTGCAAAGCCAAGACATTAAACCTCTTTTAGCTATCTATTTTGTTTGGTATAACAGTGAGAGTTACGAACTGACAGATGAACAGATATTTGATTTTATTGGCCAAGAAAAACTAGCAATAAATAATCCTTTGATTAGAGAAATACTCAGCGATCCATCTGGGCAAGAACCTACTAATTTAACTGATGATGGATTACCTATTAGTATTCCTCAAAGTGTTGCTAATGCTGATAATATCGCACTCAATCTATAGCTAACTATAAATGAATCAGCAGTTTTCAATTCCAACAGCACTATGTCTACCCGTCCCTGATATTGAAGCCTTAATACAGGGGCAAACAATTGCAGCTTTACCCAGGATGTTTATTCGTCCTGGGCAGAGATTTGCACTTTATCCTGCTGATTCTTCAGCTTCAATTAAAGCTTGGGCTAAATGTGAGCTTTGCCAAATTTTAGATGAGACTAAGCCATTAGAGATTTTGTCTAAATTAACAATATGGACACCAAAAGTATTAAAGGAGATACTACAGCAACAACAGTATCTTTTCCTGGCTTACTTGCGTGTCTATCAGTTACCTCAGTTACAAGAAATATCAGTCAATCCCAAGATTCAGGAAAAGCTAGGAAAATTTGTTAGTTTACCTAATTCTCTAACGGTTTCTGAAGTCAACCCAGTAATGACCGATCGCACCTTCGCCCAACGCAAGCATCAGTTAGAAAATCGACAGCCACCGCTGTATCCTGAACTGGAAGAATTACAGAGTGCGATCGCATCCCTAACAATTAGTCAACCAGCAGCTAAACAATTAGACCACGATATCAAAGTATTCTTAGGTTGGAGTAGTGACAAGCTAATTACGCAACCCGATCCAAATTTAGCTTGGATAAATGATATTGTAAAATTGGGCGATCGCAGCATCGAGCTAGAAGAGAAAAAAAGCAACTACCAAGCTGGTACAGATTTTGAAAATGTAGTGCGTGATAGCTTAGAACTTCTGGGATTTACGATTGACTATACCCACAAAGGCGGTGCAGGTGGTTTAGATTTATTTTGTTCTAAACCATACCCATTATTTGGTGAATGTAAAGCAGGTAGAAAGATTCCTAATGATACTGCGATGCAACTATTGAATTTGGGAATGCTACGCCGACCAGACCTTTTTAATCAGGCTGCTAAATTAATTATTGGCCCTGGTGAACCAACAACCCAACTACAAGATGCCGCAAAAATACAAGGTATGGCTATCATTAAACCAGAAACGCTTCAGAAGTTAGTCAAGTTGCAAAGTAACCATCGCAATTCAGTAGACTTATTTAAGCTAAAAGAATATTTAAAAGCAGGTCAATCTGATGAGGAATTAGAAAAATATATTGACCAAGTTTATACAGATATTAGTCTGCGATCGCAGATAATCACAGTACCCAAAGAACTCTCTGAACAAGACAACGAAACTTCAAAAGTTACACATCCAAGTTTCACAGTTACAGAAATCCGTGTTCATTACAATGCTACTCATAATCCCCGACTAAATGATGAATTAGTTCACGATCTACTGATAGAACTTTCTTCACCCTTAACAGGCTATTTAGGACGAATTAAAGGTAGTGATTGGAAGAGTGATCGCTTTTACTTTCTCCGCGATTTACTCGTTAACTAAAGATAGTACAATATATCTCTTTTCTTCTCTCTGGGTTCTCTGCGTCTTCTCTGCGAGACGCTGCGCGTTGGCGAAGCCTCTCGCAGAGAAGGCGGTTCGTTTAAAAATAACTGAAGCGTGTAGACATAGCCAAAGCCAGGAGATAAGTAGAAGTAAGCTAAAATACAAACTTACTCATCTGATTCTGCAAATAAAGATTCCAAATTTTGATAACCACTCACTACACGGACAATTTCAATTCCACTATTTATAAGTCGATAAAGAATAATATAATTATCCAAAGGAACGCCGCGCAAATCAGATTTAATATTTCCGTAGCTACGTCCCATATTGGGAAAATTAGCTAAATATTTACACTTTTTCTCAAACTTATTAATAAAATCCTCCCCAGCATCAATATTTATCCTGACAAAATAATCAATAATTTCTGATAAATCCTGACTGGCTTTTGGAGAGATAATATGTTGCTTCATCCTTGTAATTCTCTCGCTTTACGCAGTTTTTCCCGCAATTGTTCAACTACAACTCCTCCATCAATACCTTCTCCTCTATCCAGTTGCTCGATAGCAACCTCAACTTTTTCCCGTGTTTCTTCAACCCATTGCTGATAACCTTTTTCCCACTCTAATAGCAACTTCAATGCTTTACTAATAACTTCTTCGGGATTTGCATATCTACCTGTAGCAATTTGCGCTTGGATAATTTTCTCTAGTTCAGGTTTAATTTGGATATTCATGATTTATATTCCTGTTTATTGACAGTTTTAACCTTATTGTAACAATATTTAAAATCAAATAATTTGAATAGCGTAGGCGTAGCCAGCCGTAGGCATCGCTTTTACTTTCTCCGCGATTTACCTATTAACTAAATATAGTAAAATATATCTCTTTTCTTACCTTCGCGTTCTTCTCTGACGAGACGCTGCGCGTAGCTTGCTTCTCCGTAGGAGTATGCGTACTTTGTGGTTCGTTTAAAAATAACTGAAGTGCAGGTTTTGTGTAGTTGATTCATTCATGAATAATTAATACTATCTATTGACTTAATTTTCTTTTATGAGAATCAATAATGAGCATAATCGTAGCCCACTGCAATTATCGTAATCTTTCATCTTTTCCTGCGTATATCTTCTTCATGGTGATAAACTTTACAGAAATTTAATACTTAGCCACTGTGTAACTTCATTTACATGATATAAGAATTTAGTACTGTCGAAGAAACACATTATACTTACTACACTGGTGTTCATTAATCACAAACTTCTACCAAGTTGAAATTTAGGCAAGATGACCCATGTATTATCAAATTTGGAATTTCTTTCTTAAAGAAGATAAATACATTTATTGGAAAGAAAAAATAAAAGTTAACAAAAGCTTTGACAAAGTGACATGGCAAAAGATTACTGATTTCTTGTCATTAGTAGAGCAAACTTTCCAGTTAAAAAGTCAACTAGCAGAAACCGATAGCCTTGAGCCGTTTCTCAAGTTAGCAAGAGAAAACGGTTACAATCTGACCGCAGAAGAACTTGCCTGGTTTCTAGTTACGAGAAGACAGATTTGGGATCTTTTTGATTTTGCCCAAAAAACGCCATCTCTCAAAGAAGAATTACTAATAGCTAAAGAGCCACAGCAGTTCATCGACATCGCTGCCGAAAATGGCTATTACTTTTCTGTAGATGAGTTAGCTTGGTTGTTAATTGAAATCAAATCATCGTCAGATTTAGTATCTATTAACAACAGCGTTGGAGAGATTCTCACGGTATCAAGCTACGGCAGAATTGAAACAGGATACTGGATTTGGCTAGCAGAACACTGGGGAATTGTGCCACCATTTTGTCATCGGGATAAACCCAGTACTTTCTTATGTCAAAATCTCAACAATCCTTTTTTACCCGATCGCTGTTTCTTACCCAAGAGTTACTTTAATCAACGCCTCTTGGTAACTCATAATTAAAATAATTCGTAATTAGGTAAAGGAAGAGAAGAAAGCAATACTTAACCAAATGGTATTGAGTGATAAAACTTAATTACGAATTACGAACTTGTACTGAGTTTCGACACTTCGACAAGCTAAGTGCATCGCTGCGCGGTAATCGAGCGAAGTCGAGATTCAACTACCGCGTAGCCGTTGGCGCAGCCTCTCCAAGAGTTGTATTACGAATTATACAGTGAAGCATCCTAGATAGAAGATATATCTTCTATTTAGGATGCTTCACAATAAAAAATTGTTGAGACAACAATTCTGGACAAAATCTGAGATTTAGATTAGAGCTATCAGCTAGCAGAAACGGTCAAACTACCGGGTTTCTGAAGATCGCCTTGTAAAACTACACCCCGCTGATTGGCATGGATGTGACGCAAAATCTTGTAAATTGCCTCAACTTGGTCTGATGCGCCTGCCTTCTCGGCGAGTTCGTCAAGAGAAAGGGGAGTTTTTTCTTTTTGTAGGACTGCTACTACTCGTGTTTGTAAATCGAGAATGGAGGCGGCAGCTTTTTTGCCAGCTTCTACTCCTGGTTGATGGTAGGCGTTGACGTTGACCAAACTAGCATATAAACCAACAGCACGTTCGTACAAAGCAATTAATGCCCCTACAATTCGGGGATTAACTTGGGGAATCGTGACTGTAATTGAATCGCGATGATTTTCATAAAGCGCTTGTCGGGTTCCTTGGAGAAAACCGGAAAGATAATCGCCTGATGTAACTCCTGGATCTATTTCAGTGGATGGGCCTTGACGATCTTCCAACACTTCGATGAAGGTAGCAAAGAAATTCGCTACACCCTCGCGTAACTGCTGGACATAAGCGTGTTGATCTGTTGAGCCTTTGTTGCCGTAAACGGCGATACCTTGATGGACAACGTTGCCGTCTAAGTCTTTCTCCTTGCCCAAGGATTCCATCACCAGCTGTTGCAAATAGCGACTGAATAAAAATAAGCTGTCCTTGTAAGGTAGAACAACCATATCTTTTTCGCCCTTTCCGTTACCTGCAAAGTACCAAGACAAAGCAAGCAATGCTGCGGGGTTATTTTTCACATCTGGGACGCGGGTAGCGTCATCCATCTCTTTTGCGCCATCTAGGATGGCGCGGACATCAATGCCCTGTAATGCGGCTGGTACTAGCCCCACAGCAGACATTTCTGAGGTGCGTCCGCCTACCCAGTCATACATCGGAAATCTCGCCAGCCAGCCTTCATCTTTGGCCAGCTTATCGAGGTTGCTATCAACGCTGGTAATTGCTACCGCATATTGAGCAAATTCCAAATTGTGTCCGGCGTAGGCTTTTTTAACTTCAATCATGCCGTTGCGGGGTTCCGGCGTTCCCCCAGATTTGGAGATTACCAAAACCAAAGTGCTGGCGAGGCTATTCCGTAGATGATTGATAACGCGATCGATACCTGCGGGATCGTTGTTATCGATAAAGTGAAGTTTCAGCGGCGGGAAATCAGGAGCGAGAGCTTCCGCGACGAATTGGGGGCCGAGAGCGGAACCACCAATGCCGATGGAGATAATATCCGTGAAGCGGCTGGCTCTGGGAGGATGAATAGCACCTGTTTGGACTTTTTCCGCAAAGGCTTCGATTAGTTCTAGGGTTTGGACTATTTCTTGTGTAAGTTCTGGAGCTGGCGCTAAATCAGGATTTCGCAGCCAGTAGTGTCCAACCATGCGGTTCTCATCGGGATTTGCGATCGCACCCTTCTCTAGTTCAGCCATATCCGCAAACGCCTTGTCAAACTTCGGCTGCAACGATTCCACAAAGGCATCATCGAACCGTATCCGACTCACGTCTAAGTACAGCCCCAATCCCTCGTGGAAATATAACCAGTTTTGGTATCGTTGCCAAAGTGCCCTAGCATCCATAGGGAAATCTCAAATAAAGTGTTTTTCAAAAACCAGTTTAGTGTAAGGTTATAGCGATCCCTGCCTAGCCTTATACAGTTTACAGTTTTAAGTGTTCCCTTGACTCTTGACTTTAAACATCTGGCATAGGGATGACACGCAGAAATTTCACAATTTCACCCCTAATTTCTATACCAATCAGATAATTGTCTAGGGTGAAGCGGTGAAAAATGCCTTCACTATCAAGCTGTCGCAGTTCTTTTAAATCGCTCAACTGCCACTTTTGGGCTAACTCAATAAAAACAAAATCATGCACCCGCTCGTAGGCGGCAGGTTCTAAATTCTTCAGGTCTAGCAAAAAAGACCTGGCATAGCGCATTTCCAGACTCACTGGGCGTTACCTTCACCAAAACTTGAGGGGCCACTGGCACTAGCTCAAAAGCGCTGCTGAATCAGAAAAACATCAACAGTCTGACCGCTTCTTCATGGGTTAAGATGTCCCACGGTTGCTGCGATCGCTTGACTTTTTGTATCGCTTTGAGCATATAAAAGTCATAATGTAAAGCTTCAAGAACATTCCAAATGTCTTGCAAATCGTCATCGCCTAATTGCTCGATTAAGTGATGCATTCTAAGTCGCAGCAAATTCATACGTTAATTATTCCCTACCAGCAAATACCAACAATAAATAGTATTCCCATAAAATTAGCTACGCTCAAGCTACGCTAAAATTTATTCGCCCAGGGAAGAGGGCAGAGGGGCAGGGGGGCAGGGGAGCAGGGGAGCAGGGGGAAAATTCGTAACTCCTAACTCTTCACTCAGCACTCCTCACTCAGCACTCAGCACTCAGCACTCGGAACTGTTTTGCCCAATTCCCAAATAATTTAATATGGTTGACTATCTCATTTTCTTAGCAATTTCTACAGCGCTTTTTGCTCTATTCGCACTAGGACTGAATTTACAGTGGGGCTTTACGGGCTTAATTAACTTTGGTCATATTGCTTTCATGACTCTGGGAGCATATACAACGGTATTGTTAAGCTTAAAGGGTGTACCCCTACTTGTATCGGCACTGGCTGGGGCAATTGTCGCAGCCTTGTTGGGTTTGATAATTGGTTTTGTAACTCTCCGCTTACGAGAAGATTATCTAGGAATTGTCACCATTGGCACGGGCGAATTAATTCGTTTGGTGGTAAATAATCAGGAATTACCTGTGGGCGACACTTGGATTTCTGGGGCGTTTGGTGTCCAAAGTTATCCCATACCCCTATCTACAGAGCCAAGCTTGTTTGTCAGATTAGTAATGATTGGGCTTTTAACCCTGCTGGCTGCTGTAACCTTCTTTACTTTGTGGCAATGGATTCGTACCACTCAAATATCTCGGACTACTGATTTAGGTAAAAGGACGACTAGCAAGCAAGAATTTATATCCCGCTTGGGTGTGGGAATTGTCTTAGCAGTTTTAGCGGCAGCGATTTATATTTCTGGGGTAATCGGACTGTATAACTACAACCCAAAAGCGGGTTTAATGCTGGTGTTGCTGCTGGTTTTAGCATTTGTATACTGGCGCTTAGAAATTTTGGTGCGATCGCCTTGGGGTAGAATTCTCAAAGCCATCCGTGAAGATGAAGAAATTCCCAAGGCGCTGGGAAAAAATGTCTTTTGGTATAAATTACAATCTCTCATGCTTGGAGGTGCGATCGCGGGTATCGCTGGTGCTTTCTTCGCTTGGCAACTCAGCGCCATTTACCCTGATAATTTTCAACCGCAGATTACCTTTGACACTTGGATTATGGTGATTTTAGGCGGTTCTGGGAATAATGTTGGCACAATCGTAGGTGCGGTAATTTTCTTTGCTTACGATGCGCTGACACGGGAAGTCTTACCCAGAATCGTTTCTCTTGATGAAGCACGTTTGGGTGCATTTCGCATCATGGTAATCGGATTAATTTTGATGGTACTGATGATTTGGCGTCCTCAAGGTATCTTAGGGAAAAAAGAGGAACTCACCCTTGGTAAATAACTATTCATCCCCACTTCCCCTTTTGGCAGCCACGGGACTTTCTAAAAGCTTTGGTGGTGTCAAAGCAGTTAATGAGGCCAGAATCGAAGTTGCTAAAGGCAGTATTACGGGCTTGATTGGCCCCAATGGTGCTGGTAAAACTACTTTATTTAACTTACTCTCAAACTTCATTCGCCCTGATAAAGGACGAGTAATTTTTGACGGCGAACCGATTCACAATTTGCAACCATATCAAATCGCCCAACAAGGGGTAATACGAACCTTTCAGGTTGCACGAACTCTCTCGCGGTTGTCGGTGTTAGAAAATATGCTGTTGGCGGCGCAAAAACAAACGGGTGAAAATTTTTGGCAGGTGCAGTTGCAACCGCACATTGTTGCTAAGGAAGAAAAGCAACTCGAAGAGCGAGCAATGTACTTGTTAGAATCAGTGGGCTTGGCAAAAAAAGCACACGATTACGCTGGTTGCTTGTCTGGTGGACAACGCAAGCTGTTAGAAATGGGACGAGCGCTGATGACTAACCCCAAGTTAATTTTGTTGGATGAACCAGCAGCCGGGGTGAATCCGAGATTGATTGATGATATTTGCGATCGCATTATCACTTGGAACCGCCAAGATGGCATGACCTTTTTGATTATCGAACACAATATGGATGTAGTTATGTCCTTGTGCGATCGCGTTTGGGTACTTGCCGAAGGGCAGAATTTGGCTGACGGTACGCCAGAGGAAATTCAAACTAATCCCAAAGTTCTAGAAGCTTATTTAGGAAAATAATTTGGTGAAGTAAAAAATATATTTGCTAATGAAAGTCATATATCCCCGACTTATCAAAGAAATCGGGGATTTTATTTATGATGAATTATTTCATTTATCAGTTACATTTTATAAGTATTTGGGAATATTAACCTATGAGAGCTTAGGACAGATATCGGATTTTGGAATTTAAAGACTCACTTATGAAAAAGATTGCTCAGTCAACGATCGTCGGCATCATCTTCTTTGGTATGTGCGGTTGTAACTCAGTCAAACCGACTGATTTAAAAAATTCTAATCAAGTTACTAACCAAGCTGATTCTCAAGCTCAAAAAATTATCAAAATTGGTGGTTCTAGTTCAACAGTAACTGTTTTAAAACTTTTAGCGCAAGCTTATCAATCTCAAAACAAAACTGTCAAAATTGAGTTTATCTCCAATAGCCAATCTGAAGGTGCGATCGCAGCCCTAAAAAACGATATTATTGATATTGCTGGTAGCAGTCATAAACTCAAACCAGAAGAAGATAACGGGAAAATTAAATATCGTGAACTTGCACAAGATTTGTTAGTTGTCGCCACCAATAAAAGTGTTAAAGGTGTTACTAACTTATCAACCAAGCAATTAAAATCCATTTACAAAGGTGACATAACCAATTGGCGAGAATTAGGCGGTGCTAACGCAGAAATTGTACTCTTGGATAGACCCGAAGACGAGTCAGCAAAAAAGTTATTGCGAAAATATTATTTGGGAGAAGAAAAGACTACAGCTAAAGCCGTGATTTTGAATAAAGAGGGAGAACTAATCGAAACCTTACAAAGTACTCCTAATTCCCTCGGTGCTTTTTCTTTGGCATCTTCCCTCATCAATAAATTGCCTGTTAATCATCTCAGTCTCAATGGTGTTGCTCCCAAAGCACAAAACTTTGCCACTGGTAAATATCAAATGGTGCGTCACATAGGTATTCTCTGGGAAAAAGTACCTTCAGCACCTACTCAGGGTTTTATTGATTTTATCTTTAGCAAAGAAGGTGAAAAACTACTACAGGATAATGGCTTTGTTACTGCCAAATAAATTGAATGTCCCATGCAGAGATTTTTCAGGGGGCTGAGACTCAGCCAAAAAATTGTTCTACCGCTGCTTGCAGTTTGTCTTAGCGTCTTTATGTTGGGCTTAGTCGTGTTAGGACAGTGGTTTACGGATAGTTTGAATCAGAACTTTAGCCAACAAATCGGTACTTTTAGCGAACGAGTTTATCAGGATTTTCAGCATGAACAGCAAACACTAGAAACTGAAATCGAGCTAATTGCTAATCGAGATATGCTGAATCAGGCCGTTAAACAGCGTAATCAAGGGTTGCTTTTGCAGATATTATTACCACTTAAGTCTGTTTTGAAATTGGATTGGATTAAGGTAATCGATACTCAGGGCAATGTCCTCATAGATTTACGGAATAACTCGTTAAGTCAAGCCAAGTTTCTAGACAAAATAGTTACCAGCACTGCTAGTAGAGGAGCGCATTTAGTCGATTTGGTAGATGTAGAAGGCAAGCAACAAGTTCTACAAGTAGTAACAAATGGAATCAAATCATCAGCAGGACTCTTGGGAGGAATCATCATTGGTAACTTAGTAGACGATACTCTACTGCAAAAAATTGCTGCGGGTTCCTCTAAACATCTGGTTGTCCAGAGACAAAATCGTGTAGTTGCGGCAACCTTGTTGGCATCCAAAAGCGGAACTTGGCAATTTCCTCTTCCTGATTTGCCTGCTAGACGAATCACTATTGATAATAAAAACTATTTAGCCAAAAGTATCGTATTTACAGGAGCAAGTCAGTCTTTAACAACTACAGTGCTGTATTCCATATCATTGTTAGAGGTTGCTCAATATAAATTATGGAAACATTTAGGACTGTTGTTTTTGTTGGGAAGCAGTATTTTAGCAATTACTGGGTTTTTAATTTCACGAACAATTACTCGTCCACTCAAAGCTGTCACACAGGTAGCACAACGAGTTACCCAAGAATCTAATTTTGATCTCCAAGCTCCCGTAACAACTGAAGACGAGGTGGGAATCTTAGCTATTGCTTTTAACCAGCTAATTCAACAGGTAAAGCGACTCCTAGCAGAACAATATGAAGCGAATCAAAAGCTAGAAGTTTATAGCCAAACACTAGAAGATAAAATAAAAGAACGAACACAAGCACTGCGACAAAAAAATATTTTCCTCAAGCAAACTTTACAGGAACTCAGGCTTACTCAGTCCCAATTAATTCAGAAAGAAAAAATGTCTTCTTTGGGACAGTTGGTTGCTGGTATTGCTCATGAAATCAACAACCCAGTTAATTTCATCTATGGCAATCTCAAGCACACTGATGATTATACTCAACAGTTATTATGCTTACTTCAACTTTATCAAAAACATTACCCCTACCCAGAACTAGAAATTCAAAATGCTAAAGAAGAAGCTGATATTGAATATTTAACAGAAGATTTGCCTAAAATATTGACTTCCATGAAGATTGGAGCCAGTCGCATCCGGGAAATTGTCCTTAGTTTAAGAATCTTCTCTCGTTTAGATGAAGCCGAGTTTAAAACCGCTGATATCCATGAAGGGATTGAAAGTACCCTGTTAATTTTACAATACCGTCTCAAATCTCAAAGCCATCGACCTCAAATCACAGTGATTAAAGACTATGGTGAAATGCCTAAAATTCAGTGCTTTGCAGGACAATTAAATCAGGTATTTATGAACATCTTGGCAAATGCAATTGATGCTTTAGAAGAGGCTTTTCAAAATGGGATTTGTCCAGAACCAATAATTCGTATTTCTTCAGCCCAGGTGAATGAAAATATCGTTATTCATATTGCTGATAATGGCACAGGGATTCCAGAAGCAATCCAGTCACATCTATTTGACCCCTTTTTCACCACAAAACCTGTTGGCAAAGGTACTGGTATGGGATTATCAATTAGCTACCAGATTATTACTGAAAAACATGGTGGCTCGTTACAGTGCGTTTCATTACCGGGACAGGGCGCAGAGTTTATAATTACCATCCCGATTCGATAGGTGATTTGGGATAATAGTTCTATAAAATTTCTTCGACGCTGCACTCCTGATTCGCCAGGATACCTACAATCTTCAATCGGCTATCATCCGCTAATGCCTTGAAAAAGCGCAGTAATATGTTAAATTGCTCTGGTTGCATAACTAACTTCTAATTAGATAAATATCTAATTAGAAGTATATCTAATTTAAAACCGATTGCCTCAGAACCCCAACTTCTCACCAAAAGTCGGGGTTCTTGTTGTTTAATTTAACTAAACTGTTCCTCTGCATCGAGGTTGAACAGCATTTGCAGAGTTTGCATACAGCGCCGTCTAGCTTCAACATCCTGCTGCGATCGCAATTGCACCATTGGGTCATGTAAAATTTTATTGACAATTCCCCGTGTTAATGCTTCAATCACTTCTTGATGTTTTTCGGCGAATTCTGAACCCAATCTCGACAGAGCTTTTTCTAACTCTTGTTCGCGGATGGTTTCGACTTTATTTCGCAGACAGCTAATAGTGGTAACAGTTTCTAAACTGCGCCACCAAATATCAAAGGCTTCCACTTCTTCCTCTAAAAGTCGCTCGGCTTCTTGTGCAATCTTCCGACGGCTTTCGTAGTTTTGCGCTACTACTGCCTTCAAATCATCCACATTAAACGCCTGCACGTTTTCTAATTCATTTACATCCGCATGAACATTACGCGGCACAGAAATATCAAATAACATTAAAGAACGCTGAACTTCTAACACCATTTCCAATTTGGCACGGTCAAGTATTGGCTCTGTTGCCGAAGTACTTGTAAACACTAGATCGCTATCGGCAATTACGCTCATCATTTCCGATAGCGGATGAATATTGATCGGTTGTTGAGGGAACTGCTTTGTTAATTCTTGGGCGCGATCGCGAGAGCGATTTACAATACTAATTTCTACAGCACCTTTAGAAATTAGGTGTTGCACCAGCAGCCGCGACATTTTACCAGCACCCAGAATTACCACTCGGCAAGCAGCTAAATTTGCCACTTTAATCTGCGCTAATTCCACAGCAGCCGAACTGATAGAGACAGCACCAGTACCAATACTAGTTTCAGTACGAACCCGCTTACCAGCTGTCAGCGCTTGTTTAAATAATCGATTCAAAATGGTTTTTATACCGCTATATTGCTGTCCCAGTTTGTGAGTAGTTTTCACCTGAGCCAGAATTTGACCTTCTCCGAGTACCAGACTATCTAAGCCACCGGCTACCCGCATAACGTGCATCACGGCATCATCATGGAGCAGCATAAATAAGTGTTGTCGCAGAGAAATCACAGGCAATTTACTGTATTCCGCAAGAAACTGCGTTATTTCCCGAATACCTTGGTCTGCTTCACTGGTGACAATGTAAATTTCCAGGCGGTTACAAGTGCTGAGAATTGCAACTTCATCAATATGAGGATAGCTGGCCAGTTGAGCGATCGCACTTTCAATTTGTGGTTCTGGAATGCTCAGTTTTTCCCGGACTTCTACTGGGGCTGTTTTATGGCTTAACCCCACCACTGCTATATTCATTTGCTAAATTGTAGTTACTAGTTGGTAGTTGGCAATCTGGCATTAAGTGAGAATAGGGAATGGGGAATTTTTGTTTATTGGTTGATAGTTTTCCAACCAATCATTAATCACTAACTACTAACTACTAACTACTATAAAGGTAAAGCTTTTTGGCGATGATTTTTCACTTTTATAGAAACATTTCTTTCCAAATGCTTTACCTCTACTTTTACCATTCCCCATTCCCTAAAAATTAGTTCAGTTGGAGAACTTTTGGTTCACCAAACAAGTGAATTGTATCAACAAATCGAGCAGTTTTTGACTGGTTGGAAATTACCAAGCTTTGAGTTCTTGCCCCGTCTTTGAAGAAACGTACACCTTGCATGAGATTACCACTGGTAATGCCGCTAGCCGCGAACAGAATAGTTTTACCAGATGCTAGTTCATGAGCATCATAGACCTTATCGGGGTCATTGATATTCATAGACTTTAAGCGATCGATGTTGGCTTCTCTGCTTTCTCCAATCAGACCTGTTTTTACGACTGCGGGATCGTAAATCAGTTGACCTTGGAAGTGTCCACCCAAAGCACGCATTGCTGCTGCTGAGATTACGCCTTCAGGAGCAGCACCGATACCCATCAGAGCGTGGATATTGGTTCCAGCAAAACCGCAGCTTATAGCTGCACCCACATCACCGTCTGAAATTAGGGCAACTCTCGCTCCAGCCTCACGGATTTCCTTAATTAAATCGTTGTGGCGTTCGCGCTTCATTACTACCACAACAAGTTCTTCAATACCCCGGTCTAAAACCTCAGAGAGAATCTTCAGGTTTTCCGTGGCTGACTTGTTGATATCTACCTTGCCTTTAGCTGCGGGAGGTGCTGCTAACTTCTTCATGTAAAAGTCAGGAGCAGCAAATAATCCACCCTTTTCAGAAATTGCCAAGACAGCCATCGAACCAGGTTGTCCATAAGCTACCAAGTTGGTGCCTTCACAGGGATCAACGGCGATATCAATTTCAATTAATTCATCAGGGTTACAGACACTTTCGGCATTTGGTTGGGTACAGATACCAACTTCTTCCCCGATGTATAGCATAGGCGCGTCGTCACGTTCGCCTTCCCCAATCACAATGCGACCGCGCATGTGGATTTTATTCATCCGCTCCCGCATAGCTTCCACAGCTACCTGGTCAGCGATGTTTTTTTCGCCTTTACCCATCCACTTTGCAGATGCGATTGCGGCTTGCTCTACTACTTCAATAATCTCTAACCCAAGTGTATTTTCCACAGAGTTTGCCCTCTCAGCTGCTTGAATTTGCGTCGTTTCATCTGCCTATTTCAGTTTTCAAGTCTACCAAAGGGCGGATACACGTGGAAGAAAGTTAAGTTTTACTGCTAAATCGTTAGAAAAGTGCCAGTTAACACATCCTAATTTTTTACTCATAACTACTCCAGTATAAAACGTGTTCACACGTAACTAAGTTAAAAACTTGCACAAATCGGTAACAGTGTATATCTAGAACATTGCTTTTCTTTAGTATCTATCTTTAGGTATAAAATAATAAATTAAAAAGCTGGTAGATTCACTAAAAAATAAAGAACGAGGCGTAGAGTAAATAACTTGTCAAATTCAGAGGTTAATCGTGTTTATCGACTACATCACCCTCATGTTAATCAACATGGTAGCTGGGTTATTTCTCCTGGCTGACTATGTGTACCGTGGTATAGATAATTCTAATCAAAGACAGTGGATTCCGGGGTTTGGAATTACGGGTGCGATCGCACTTACAACTGGTTTACACATGAGCTTCACCTGGCCAGTCATGGGTAGCTTTAACATTGCCTTCGGTGAGACGAGTGTCTTATTTGGAATCTTGTTTATTGCAGCGGCGATCGCCCTGGCTCAAAATTGGGATTTGTTGACAATCGCAATTTACGGCTTCTTTGCTGGTGCAGTTGCGATCGTAGTCGGCATCCGTATCATCAACTTGAATTTGACAAAGCAACCGCTTTTATCGGGAATCGGCTTTATTTTAACTGGATTAGGTGGTATTTTTGCAGCACCAACTCTCTATTGGAAAACCAACCGAACTTGGCGCCTAATTGGCGTAGCAGTGCTGATAGTAGCCGCTCTAATTTGGGCATTGACTGGATATTTAGCTTACTGGAATCATTTAGAGGGTTTCCAAAAATGGGTTCCAGCGCCGATGCGGTAAGCAACGATCTAGGCTAAAGATATAGTTAAAACCTTGCTTAAGAAAATTATGCTGGACTTTCTTAATCCCCTCTTAAATCGCCATCCAGAGCGAGTCAAAGCCAACGTCGAACTTTACACATGGCAAACTTGTCCTTACTGCATTCGTGCCAAAATACTGCTGTGGTGGAAAGGTGTAAATTTTACTGAATACAAAATCGACGGCGACGCAGCAGCCAGAGCGAAAATGGCAGAACGCGCCAACGGTCGCCGCACAGTACCACAAATTTTTATCAATAACCAGCATATTGGCGGCTGCGATGACCTATATCAGCTAGACACACAAAGTCAACTCGATCCCCTTTTAGCCCAAGCCGCTATTTAGAAATCAAATTAGCCCCCAACAATTTCCTTGGTGATGCGATGTTGGGCAATTTTTGATTTGTAAATTGCTCAGTAAGCAAGTTTGTAGTAAGGACTTTAGTCCTTACTTTTCTAATACCATTTCTTTGTGAGGTGCGCCAAACCCTTTTAACTTCTTTTTTTACTTTGCGTCCAACTCTTACGAGACGCTGCGCGTAGCTTGCTTCCCCGAAGGGGTATGCGGTTCATTTTGCTTTCTTGTACTTAAACATGGTTTAGCGCATATTCATACAGAATTGGTATAAGCACTAAAGTCCTTACTACAAAACCTAAACCCTCAAAACTAGCTTGACAAAGTGCCAGAAAACTGTAGAGCAAGTTTGCCCATCTTTAGGGCAAGGAATATCGAATTGATAAGAATATGTTAACTAAGTATACGGAATATCTTATACATCAACAATGGATGAGTTATGCCCTAGAATTAGCAAAAACAGCAGGTGATGCAGGTGAAATCCCTGTAGGTGCTGTTATCATTAATTCAACAGGCAAATTGCTAGCACAAGGAGAAAACAGAAAAGAGCGCGACAAAGACCCTACTGCTCATGCGGAAATTCTCGCTATCAAGACAGCCGCAACAACTTTACAAAATTGGCATCTCAATGAATGCACTCTGTATGTAACTCTCGAACCTTGCCCGATGTGTGCAGGTGCGATCGTCCAATCACGACTAGGAACACTGGTATATGGAGTAGACGATACCAAAACTGGCGCAATTCGTACAGTTATTAACATCCCCGATAGTACTGCTTCTAATCACCGTCTCCAAGTAATCGGAGGCATTCTAGAGTCAGCTTGTCGTCAGCAATTACAGACTTGGTTTGCTACTAGGCGGCGTAAGGTAAACTAACGGACAGAGGTAAAACTGTCCATCTACTACGACACAAGTCACACAAGAGAATCTACGGTGTAACTAATCACGCCTTTCGTTAAATTTTTACCCGTCAATCAGCTGCATCCGTCATGATGGAATTTTACTCTTCATCCGATACCTGCCAGCACATCCCAGCAAATCCTCCGGTAGATAGCACTACCTCAAAGGTTTCTCCTTGGTTAAGTCCCCTGGCATATTTATTAGGGCGTCACTGCCTATTACCATTATTCTTTGGACAAATTAGAATAACCGGACAAAAAAATATCCCCACAACTGGGCCTGTGATCCTTGCGCCTACACATCGGGCGCGTTGGGATGCCTTGCTTGTACCCTACGCTACTGCTTCTCTGAGAAAGCAAGACTTGCGATTTATGGTGACTATTGATGAATGCCAAGGTTTGCAAGGCTGGTTTGTTCAACGTTTAGGGGGGTTTCCTGTAAATTCTAAGCATCCGTCAATCCGCACGCTGCGACATGGAGTAGAACTACTTCAGCAGCAAAAAACCCTGGTTATCTTTCCAGAAGGTAACATTTTTCGTGATGGCCAAGTTCACCAATTGAAGCCAGGAATTGCTCGTCTTGCTTTGAGTGCTGAATCTAGTCATTCCGGGCTGGGAGTGAAAATTATACCCATAGGCATTAATTACAGCCAACCTTATCCCAATTGGGGTACAGATGTCAGTATTGACATTGGCTCCCCAATCAGAGTAGCGGATTACATGAATGGCTGTATAAAACAAGAGGCAAAAAACATCACAACTGATTTAGCAAAGGCACTGCAACAATTGAGCCATCAAGAAACAAAAGTTACTAATCACGCATTTGCAGAAATTACTAATTCTTGATACAGTCAAACCTCATAATCATTGACTGTGCATAATTCAGAAACTGCAAAATTCAATATTTGACACTAATTGCTAACTGCTATATTCATCCTGAGTAAGTCACAAAATATTAGTGGTATTTTGCAATCTTTGAGGATGTATACATATATAGATTACCCTCTATTGATGATATATTCAGCCAATTTGGCATTTTTTGAGCCAATAGCTAATTAATTGCCTGCAAACTACCGAATTGCTTGATGATAAATATTTTCACTATTTGGTCAGACAGTTAAATAAAAGTTGGGAAGCGTCGACTGAAGACATCGCTATTCTGAACTAGTTTGGTGCGATGCCTACGCAAATACTTCAAGCAGTGCTTTGGGAAAATTCTCCTGCCAAATATCCCAGTTAACCGGAGATAATTCTTGGGGAGAAAAGTAGGTACTCAGACAGATGGTGACGGACTCCCCCGTAGGTATCGCCGATCGCAGCGATATAAGTTAGTTGGTATACAGGGGTAATGGGAACTCTATTAAACTGGTTTTTAGTCTAAATCAGAGATACTTAGGATGTAACTTTGCTTTGTCCAAGACCAAAACAGAGTTAAGATACCCGAAGTTTCCATAACTCTCTTGTATAGTTGTCGCACTAATTGATCCCATGAACACTGCTGTCGCTGTTACCTTGATGCACCGTACTGTTTTATCAGTTATAGCAGTCCTCAGCCTGCTATCACCTGTGAATGCTCAGGTATCACAGTCACCAGGCACTACCAGCCAACCACAACCCATTGACCCTAACGATCCTAATAACCTCCGCCCCATAACCGAAAGTAACAGCCTTTTGAGCATTGCAGGTGGCGATCGCTTAGTAAAAGATGCAGAACAAGCCGTTTCTGCTCAAAACTACACCTTAGCTGCCAAGAAACTGCAAGAAGCACGTCAAGTTTATAATCAGCTATCTAATTTTTATCAAGAGTTAAATTCTAGCTTTTCGGGAATTGACAACAGAGTTTCTGATTCTCAGCGTCAAAAAGCTCTATTAACAGCCCAAAAGCGAGATGAAGCCACCTTTCAGCTAGCATTGGTACATCGGGCACAAAATCAGCCAGAATTAGCTGTACCGTTGTTAGTTCAAATAATTAAGAGTCAAAACCCGACACGGGATTTAGGCAAGAAAGCCTATAAACAGTTATTTGAGTTGGGTTTTGTTGATTCTCCCTATCCCAGAGAAGGTGGTAATTCATCCTCTTCATCCCCAAAAAAATAAATTAAATTTTTGTTGCTTGTTTTTCCTATCCCCATTTCCCTAATCAGTCGCTTGGGAACGCCCCAGTGCTAGGATAGAGCTATCCCCCGTAACCAAAACCTGAGCGTTCTCAAGCAATACACCTTAGAAGGGTGTGTATCTACAGCCTTGCCAAAGCCTGAAGTTGGCACAGGCATTTGCTCTATATCTGTTAATAATAGAAAAGTAAGTTTTTTCAGGAATTGCGATGATTAGTCCGCAACAGGTTGAGGAAATGATCAAGGCGGGACTGCCAGACGCACAGGTTCAGGTGCAAGACTTGACTGGTGGCGGCGACCACTATCAGGTGACAGTAGTTTCATCGCACTTTGCAGGTAAAGGACTAGTGCAACAGCACCAGTTAGTTTATGGTGCTTTGGGTCAAGCTATGTCAACTGAAGCAATTCATGCCTTGGCGGTGAAAACATACACTCCCGAAGCTTGGCAAGCAACAGCAGCTTCGTAAATAAGAGTCAGAAGTTAGGAGTTATGAATTTTGACTCCTCACTTCTCACTTCTCACTGTTGAATCCAACATAGGAAACATAAATACCATGACACCAGAACTCAAAGACAAAATTGATAGCTTGCTACAAGAAAACAAGATTTTAGTTTTCATGAAGGGAAACAAGTTAATGCCCCAATGTGGTTTCTCCAACAACGTTGTGCAGATTCTCAATACCTTGGGAGTTCCCTTTGAGACGGTTGATGTTCTATCAGACCCTGAAATTCGTCAAGGTATTAAAGAATACTCTAGCTGGCCGACAATTCCCCAAGTATATATCAATGGTGAATTCCTTGGCGGTTCTGATATCTTGATTGAACTGTACCAAAAAGGTGAATTGCAAGAAAAGGTAGAAGTAGCATTAGCTTCGTAATCTCTCTTTACCAAAACTAAAGAGTAGCTTGCTGAATTTGCACTTCGCAATCAAGGCAATATACCGTTTTTTATATCCTTGAAAGGAGAGATACTATTTATTTCCCCTTTCAAGGGTTTTTTAATCGGTTTCTGACAAAAATACTCTTTGTTGGACTTGATTTTATTGCTAGACAACAATCCCCTCAGTCTAATTGGCAAAACCAATATAGGGCTGAGGGGATGCGTTTAATCAATACAATATCTCCAAAATTCACACCACGACAACCCGTTGACCAATACAGATAATATGCTATAATCATCTGCGGTAATTAACGGTTACTATCAATGACCAGGCAAATGGTAATTAGTAGTAATCTGGCTGTGGCTGTGGTTGCGGCACTGCAAAGTTTGAACCATCGTACAAGAAGCGGCTGGCTTCCTCTTCTAGGCGATGAATCAGAAAAGGTTCAATGACGTTGCTATGTCGCAGTGCGGCTAGATATCCATCCAAATACATCCGCATATCATCCGTGCGATAACCGCGATTCCATAACTCGATGAAGGCATCGGTGAGTCTTTGGTAATAGCGGATGGTTTGTGTGTCTTGGAGCATAACTGCTGTATTAATCTCTTTGGAATGAGAATTGTAAATGATTCACGCTAAAAAGTGAAGTGTAATTTCACTTTGGCATAAACTCAAAGTCAACACATCTACTTTGGGTATTACCCTCATAGCAGCTACAAGCTACTTTCATCTTATTCCAGAAAACATCAATTCTAGTTAGCTGCTAAGTTATTTTTTTGATTTTCACAATCACAGCCCAATTATATTGATGTTATATTCCTGGATGGGAGTACTAAATTTTTGAAATTTTTGCGAAAAAATCCACTTTTGCCATCAGGTTTAATCAGGTTGAAAAGCTGTTATTGTTGTTAGCTGGTTGGGTTATAGATATTTGCCACATTACACCCATCTCAAAGCAAAATGTTAAGTTAAAAGAACTTTTCATAAGTCTAACAACACTTTAGATAAATTTAATAAAAATTTAATAATATTTCTAATCGCCTATCAGCAAGGCATAAATTAAAGATATTGCCACTTATTTTATTAGGAAATGTAAAGTTAATCGCAATTGAAGTAACAAAGGCTACAAAACCTTAGAGATGGGCTTGTTACTTTGAAAGTCATCGACGCTAAGGGGTCTTGCCACCGTGGGTTCGGTTTGTATAGAAATCATTGAGGGGAATCCCCATCTGAGGTCGTTGTTGGGTTGGCACTTGCAACAACTAGAATACCGCGTGCATCAAGCTGCCAGTATTTATCAAGCAAGGGAAGTATTTTTAAGCCATCAACCAACACTGGTAGTTTTGGATGCAGACCTGCCTGATGGTGATGGCATTGAGTTTTGTCGTTGGTTGCATCGTCAGCAGCAGCCTCTAATCTTAATGCTATCTGCCCGTAATAGTGAAGCTGATATAGTCGCAGGTTTAAAGGCGGGTGCAGATGATTACTTGAGCAAACCTTTTGGGATGCAAGAGTTTTTGGCACGGGTAGAGGCACTGATTCGCCGGAAGCGCACACCTACTGCACCAGCTTATTTGGATTATGGCACTTTGCAAATCGATTTAGTTCAGCGTCGTGTCCGCTTTCAAGGGGAGTTTATTGACTTAACGCCCCAAGAATTTAGTTTGCTGTATGTTTTAGCACAAGCTGGGGGAGTACCTCTAAGTAGATCGGAATTATTGCGTCGTGCTTGGCCGGATGCTATTGATAACCCTCGTACCATTGATACTCACGTTTTATCGCTGCGGAAAAAGGTTGAACTCGATCCTCGGCAACCCAATTTGATTCAAACTATCCGCAATGTTGGATACCGTTTTAACATGGAAATTTTGAATACCAATATTTCACAGTCACAAACAACAAAGTTAGCTAGAGAGAGATTTAATAATCAACGTTCAACACTTACTAGTAGCCAAGTGTGAATGGCGCACTGAGCATTAGGGTGAGGAGGAGTAAGAAAACGATTCCTGATTCCTATCTCATCCAAAATTTAAAATCCAAAATCGTCTTGAGTTGCTGCTTGAATCAGGCTTTTTCGTAATTCAATCCAGTCTATCTCTGAGGCTGTTTGATTTGCGAATAAATGACCTTGTTGTAGGTGTAATAACCGAGTGCAAAACATCTGGGCTAGTTCCAGTTGGTGATTTACCATCAGAATCGTGGTTTGATGAGTTTGACTCAACTGGGTTAAGACTTGCATTAGATGAGAAGCCGTACCAGTATCAAGGGCAGAGGTTGGCTCATCGAATAGTAATATTTTAGGCTGGATGACTAAGGCACGAGCGATCGCTACTAGTTGTCGTTGTCCCGCAGAAAGTTGCACCTCTGTTCGCCCTAACCATTCATTGGGAATGTGCAGTTGGTCTGTCCAATGATTGACTCGTTCCTGAATTGTCTGTTTGGGTAAACCACGCAAAACTAAAGGATAAGCCAAGGCTTGCCCAACTGTCATCCCCAACAGCTTTGATTCTTGTAATACAAGTACAAGCATCCGCCGTAGTTGGATGACGGGAATTTGGCGATATTCTAGATTTTCTAGATAGAGTTTACCACTCGTGGGTTCAATTAGGCGGTTGATGAGGCGTAATAACGAAGTTTTACCAGCGCCTACTGGGCCTACAATGGCAATGCGATCGCCCTGAAATACTTCCAAGTCAATATCTCGCAATATGGGATACCCTTGCTGATTGCCGGGAAGTTGGGTTTTCAGCTTTGTAAACAGATTAACTTGCTCTAGCCTGAGTGTGGCTTTTGCTGTATTCAACGGGACTGGGGATTGCAGAGAAATAACCTAAGTTAATTGTGCAGTAGTTAAGGCTGTAGCGATCGCCCAGCCATCGACTAATAGTAGCAGCAGTGTGCATCCCAGTAAAATCAGGTACATCCAGGGCTGTGCTAAAGGGCGAACATCTGTAGTGTCAATGGTCGTCTTTGCTTGCACAATTTGCACCAAACGGGCAAATCCGGCTACACGCATCGGTAGTAAATAAGCTTTACCATCCTGGCTGAGGAAGTAATAAACTAGCCCTCCTTGACCAGTGGTGCGGGGTTTTAACTCTTTGACTTGTGACCAAGGTAAAGACCAGCCTTTACGAAAAAAGCGAGGCACCCAGGCGGGGTAAGTAACCTGAATTCCCTCGTCATCTACTATTACTTGTTCTGTCAATACCGCGTACAAGGCAACTAAACCGATGCTAATCCCTATCCACAATAATTCTGGAGGTACGGGTGCAGCTGTTACCTGCGATAAAAAAGGTAATGGGACTGTGAGTGCTATGTATAGACTCAGCAACGTTATCCGAATCAAAGGAGACAGACGAAAAATAGAAGCTGAGATATTGGCTGAGTTTGCTGTCACGGCTCAATTACAATGCTTTTCTTCATTGTAGGGTAGGTCTATGTCCCTGGTAGTTGATGTATGGCAGTTCACGGTAAATACTTTTGCACTACAATCCAACCAGTAAGGGACACCCAGGCAAATCCGACAAACAAAATAATATTTACGCCGATGTGTAAGGGTCTAGCCCAAGATCGTCTAGCACTAATTTGTGTAGCACTAAAAGCAGAGAGTAAAACTAGTGCTACCACTATCAATCCAGCGATTAGGTGTGACGAGTGACCTAAAGAACCAAAGTGCCCTAAAGTGCCAACAATACCGATCGCTAGCAGTAATAAGACTAAACTTACCATGCTGATGCCCATTGTATAGTGGAGCGATCGCACCCCTTTATTACCGCCCATAAATGGCGTAATAAAAGGAAATTGTTGCGAAGTTCTCGCCCGAAACATCCAAACGCCGGTGATTGCTAACATTAGATATGCCAGCAGGGACAACCCCATCGACCAGGCGGCTATTTTCCACAACCAAAGAAATGAAGGCAGATTCATAAGATTGATTGTAAATGAGAGTGGGAGCAGGGGAGCAGGGAAGGATAATTAATGACCAATGACCAATGACAAATGACCAATAAATAATAAACAAAAAGGGCTGCTAAATTAGCAACCCTTAAATTTAGATAAAATTGTTTTTTTTAATCAACCGATGCTAAACCAAGAATTTGCAAGGGTTTTGTAGTATCTCCGATTTTTGTATTAATTTGCTGCACCATTAGTTTGGTATTAAAAGGGTCTTTTTCATCTGATGAGTCTGTATCAAACTCATTAGTACTGGGTTCTTCGAGCATCAGGCGATCGCACGGAATCTTATCGGATAAAATTGCACTAGCCATCATCCCTGTATGAATCTCCACTTGACCTTTTCGCGGAGCTTCAAAAACTAAACGTTGTCCAGGGAAAACAACCCTTTCAAAATACCAGTTGGGAATATTGGAGATGCGAGCTACCTGTATTTTGCTCGTGGCATTAATGTAGCAGCAGAGAATTTTTCCTGATTGCTCAGGTGGTAGAGGATCTAATATTTGAGCCATAACTGCTGAGGAGCTTTACGCCACAATTTTACATTACACTAGCCAAGCCTAGCACCCACTGATCCCCAGTTGTTGTAACTGCGAATACCAACTGAGTATTTGTAGATTATTTCTGTCTAAAGATATATTTTCAGTTATGAAAATTTTGTAATTATTCACACCTTTTTCGGAATTATACACTATAAACAAAAGTTTTTGATATTTTTTCCTGGTATAAAAGGTTCAATTTTCTTAAAGCAGATTGTTAGGGAATTGAGATAACAACGATCCCCTAGCTTTTGGCATAGTGAGGAAGTGAGTTTTGCTCTTTCATCTATCCCAGGATTAATCGGCTGGGATCATCGCTTAATGAATAAACTCAATGTTATGGTAAAGCTATATGAAAAAATGTCTTCATAAAGCTCTTTATAAATTCCATGTATGTTTTATGCACAGCAATTTTAGCGTTTTCCGCAGTTGCTAATGGCAGCTTCGGGATTACCAATAATCGGCTAAAATGTCAAGTACGATTGTGATAAATAAAACCAAATAAAACAAGTACACACTTTAAGACTGGATGTTTCTCTCGCTTTCTCCACAGATTGGCAAGATGGAAGTTAAAACACAGATGATGGAAAATCGAATTCTTTACGTTCGCCTTCCTTGTAACCCCATCTTTCCTATTGGGGTTGTCTACCTAAGCGATCATGTCCACAAGCAGTTTCCTAATATTGAACAGCGCATCTTTGATTTGGGAACAGTGCCACCTTTAGATTACAGTTCGGCTCTGGATCGTTGTATTGATGAATTTAAACCGACACTATTAGTATTCTCTTGGCGGGATATTCAAATTTATGCCCCAGTTGGCGGACGTGGTGGCAACCCACTGCAAAACGCTTTTGAATTTTACTACGCCAAGAATCCTCTATTGAAACTACGCGGCGGATTGGGCGGTTTACGAATCTTCATCGCTTACTATGTAGAGTTATGGCAAAACCAGAGCTTAATCAAACGCGGTTTAAAGCGTGCCCAAAAATATAATTCTGATGCGCGTGTAGTTGTCGGTGGTGGTGCAGTCAGTGTATTTTACGAACAATTGGGTAAAAGCTTACCCCAAGGAACAATTATTTCTGTAGGTGAAGGCGAAACTCTGCTGGAAAAACTTTTAAGTGGCAGAGATTTTCGAGATGAACGCTGTTATGTTGCTGGAGAAACTCAACCACGTCAACGGCTAATTCACGAACAACCCACCCCAATAGAAAAAACAGCTTGTAACTACGACTATATCGAAAGCATCTGGCCGGAATTTAACTTTTACCTGCAAGAAGAAGACTTTTATATAGGTGTACAAACTAAACGTGGTTGTCCTCACAACTGTTGTTATTGCGTCTACACTGTCGTTGAAGGCAAACAAGTACGCATCAACCCAGCAGATGAAGTAGTTGCTGAGATGCGCCAATTATACGATCGCGGCATTCGCAACTTCTGGTTTACCGATGCCCAATTCATTCCCGCGAAAAAATTTATCGCCGATGCTGTAGAACTATTGCAAAAAATCGTCGATTCTGGTATGACAGATATCCACTGGGCAGCATATATCAGAGCCGACAATTTGACACCCGAATTGTGTGAGTTGATGGCGAAAACCGGGATGAACTACTTTGAAATCGGCATTACCAGTGGTTCTCAAGAACTTGTGCGGAAAATGCGGATGGGGTATAACTTGCGAACCGTCTTGCAAAACTGCCGTGACTTAAAAGCCGCTGGTTTCAACGACTTAGTTTCTGTTAACTACTCCTTTAACGTGATTGACGAACGTCCCGAAACCATCCGCCAAACCATCGCTTACCACCGCGAACTAGAACGGATTTTTGGTGCAGATAAAGTCGAACCTGCTATCTTCTTTATTGGATTACAACCCCATACTCATTTAGAAGAATACGCTTTCAAAGAAGGCATCCTCAAACCAGGATACGATCCAATGAGCTTGATGCCGTGGACAGCCAAAAAACTTCTCTGGAATCCCGAACCCCTTGGTTCATTCTTCGGCGAAGTCTGCTTGCAAGCTTGGCAACAAAACCCCAATGACTTCGGGCGCGAAGTCATGAAAATCTTAGAAGAAAAACTGGGTTGTGCTGACTTAGAAGCAGCACTGACAGCACCATTAGAGACGAAAGAAAAACAGTTAGCAGGTGTATCCTAGAAAACACTAAAATGTGAAGAAATTCAGAATTCTGAATTTCACCCTCTATCTTCCTCAGTGCCTCTGCGGTTATTTTTACCAAATCCCATGTTAGAAGGTTCAATCCTACAACAGCTCGAAGCAGCTCATCGCCATACCACCAGGCCAATTCGATTCGGTGTTTACTACAAAAATACCTTAGTTGCCCTGTGCCACGCTTTAGAAGACCATATCTTAACCGATGACGGTACGCCCTTAGTCATCGCAGCCTTCCAACAAGGTAAATGGTATCTACAAGAAGCCGGGCGATATGCAGACATCGCCCAATGTAGTTGCCAAATTGCCATCATGGCTGCCGCTGAATCTGGCTTTGCTGAACATCCTACCAGCCAGCTACCCAATGTAGACTTAGTAGGATTAGATGCAGGCGATCCAGTCGCACAGGAGTGGCACTTAATTATTTTATCGCCTAAATACACAGCAATGGTAATTTGTCAAGAATTATCAGAGGCTGATTATGGCAGTGCTGGAGTACCGACATCAGACTTAGAGCGCAAATTCTATGGCTTGTGGACATTTGAGCCAGAGTTAGTGCGAGAGACAGCAGAAATAGCGATCGCTCACATCAAAAAATACAACCCAGAACTGGCAGAAAAACTCACAGCCGATAAACAAGAAATTGTACCGTCAATGGACAGATCCCAAAATTTAGGTGCAGTTGTCTCCCGTGTAGTAGATTATCTCCAGACTGGACAAGATAATTTATCCATCCCCACAGCCCTTCAGAAACAAACGCTAGATCGCAACTTGGTTTCTAACGAAATTCAAGCCTTTTTGCGAATGGCGCAACTGATGGATATGGCAGATGTCAACAATCCAATGGCAGCTGCGGAAATAGTAGTTCTTGCTGAAGCGATCGCCCAGCTTTTGGATCTTCCCGCATGGCAGATTAAGAGGTTGCGGCTAGCGGCTTTGTTACATCGCATAGATCCATTACAAAAAGCAGAAAGCGTTCTCACTGGCGGTATATCCACACGCTACCAAGAAGATGCCCCCAGTTCTCCCTTAACTTGTCCCTTAGTACCAGGGGCGCAAGTATTGCGAACCATGCCAAGATTACGAGCAGTTGCCCAAATTATCACTCACCAAAGCGAGTGGTGGAATGGCACAGGGGAACCAGCAGGTTTAGCTGGAGATGAAATTCCCCTAGAGTCGAGAATTTTGGCATTATTAGCAGATTTTCAGTGGCGACTTAATCAGCGAAAATCGTCAAATCAAAGCCGGGAACAGATATTTACTCAAGCTTTAGATGAGTGCAGACAGCAACAATCTACCCGCTTTGACCCTAAACTTGTAGATACCTTAGCTTTATTAGTTATGGGTTTACAACAGGGACTCGACTTACCCTTGATGACACCCAAATTCAGCGCCGGCATCTGGATACTTGATTCCCAATGGGATAGCCACAGCAAGATCAGTGAAGAGATTGGTAGTTACTTTACATGAATATTGAAGCCATTAGATTAGGAAAACTCAAACAACTTCCAGGGGCAAATTTAGAAGACGAGGAACTCTCCCGACTGGATTTAAGCCGGATTAATCTTGCTGGCGCTACCCTTGTCGGCACTAATTTTGCTGGTTCTAAGCTCGAAGGAGGGCATTTGGAGGGGGCAAATTTGATGGGAGCCAACCTCCAAGAGACTGACTTGCGGGCGAATTTGATGGGAGCGAACCTGATGCAAGCAGATTTAACAAGCGCTGACTTGCGGGGTAGTAATTTGCGTGGCGCTAACTTAATGGGAGCCAGACTCAGTGATGTGTCATTGGCGGGTGCTTTCTTGAGTGGTGCCAATTTAATGAATGTGAACTTGCAAGGCGTTGATTTGCGCGGTGCTGACTTGCGCGGTGCAAATTTGACTGGAGCAAATCTCAAAGGTGCAGATTTGAGTCGCGCCGATTTGCAAGGGGCTTTGTTGAGTGAAGCAAACCTTGAAGAAGCTGACTTGCGAGGGGCGAATTTAGCAGGGGCGAATTTGACGGGAGCGAATTTACTTTGTGCAGAGTTAGAAGGTGCAAATTTAAGCGGCGTTAATTTGAATAAAGCTTGTGTGGTGGGGACTGTGGTTGAAACGCTTGCGTGAAAATTTGTGTAACCGTACCTAGTCGCAGTCCCGATTAAGGAATCAAAGCATGACCGATGACAGCCAATCAAACAACTCAGATGAAGAAGAGTTTGACCCGGTAACACATTCAAGGGATTGGTCGGCAGCAGAAACAGAGTTAGCCTGTTTTGCGCTTGCCAGAAGCAAGGGTAAACGGTTGGTTAAAATCATCAACACCAAAAAACCACCCATGCCGATTATTTGTATTTTTGAGGACTATCCAGAATGACACCCGTCGCCGCCCAAGTCTCAATCACCACAATCATTCCCATGTTGACCGCGATCGCAAATCGCCAATGGGAACAGTTCAAAGAACTGGAAGCAGATTTTGTATCCCAGTATGGAGTAGAGGTATGGCAAGAGGTTTTTAATTTCCGTCTCAAGCCAGCACTAGATAAAGATTCTGACAGATGGTTACTGATCCAGTGGTGTGGTGAAGGAATTATCTCAGTCAAAAATGTGGCGTAGGTGCGATCGCAAATAGTTCTAATATTCTTTGCGATCGCTGCTGTTTAATAGTGTTAGATTGCGTCATCGTTTTTATTCTTAAATAATTCAGTTTCTAAATATACTTTTTTGGCTTCATGAGGGCAATCTACTAAACCATTTGTATAGTATGGTCGATGATTTAAGGGTGCATATCCTGGCCCATTACTTTTACATACGATACTTACCACTTTTATTTCTTTAGCATCAATAATAGGAACAACAAAAACACCACCAACATAAGAACTCAAATCTATGCCCCAATTGCCATCACATGCTTCCTGTCTTGCATAAATATAAATACCATTTATAGTTGATGTACCATTAACTTCAGGAATAGTTTTAGTGTAGTAACCATAACATTTTTCAGTTTTGAAAAAAGATGAATTTGATTTTAATGGTTTATCAAGTGGTTTCAGGAAAGTTTTATGGGTTGAAAAGTAGGTTTTTTGATTCTGAATCATAGATATAATATTATCTTCTGCAATTTTCTCATATTGTGGTTCATCACCTGGCGAATATAACTCAGCACATCCAGCGACAAAAAAGTTAATTAAAATAATATTAAAAAATAACAAATTATTAAAAAGGGGAAAAAGGAGAAAGCCTTTTAAATTCCATTTGCTCATTTAGAGAATTAAATCCATTAGGAAACTGTGTAAACTCGTTATAAGAGGCTCCACGCCAAATAGTATTAGAATCGTAGATAACCTTCTGTAAATTAAGACTTGTTAGAGAAGCACTGCTGAGGTTAGCTCCACTTAGATTAGTATCAATAAGATAATCGCTTAGTTTAGCTCCTTGCAAATTAGCATTTATCAACTGTGTTTTTTGCAGATTTGCACCTAAAAGTGAACTGCGATCTAAATTGGCACTTGTAAGGTTAGCTTCTTTTAGATTTGCATGATACAAGCTACTCAAACTTAAGTTTGCATCCTGTATATTTGCCTTTTTTAGATTAGCGTAATCTAGTTCTGCTGACTCTAAGGAAGCGTTATTTAAATTAGCTTTTTCTAAATTTGCATGATACAAGCTACTCAAACTTAAATTCGCACCCTGCAAATTTGCCTTTTTTAGATTAGCGTAATCTAGTTCTGCTGACTCTAAAGAAGCATTATTTAAATTAGCTTTTTCTAAATCTACTTTATTTAGTTTTGCCCAGTTTAGTTTTGCATTAGTCAAATCAGCATCACTCAGATTAGCTTCACTTAAATCCAAACTTGATAAGTCAGTTTGAATAAGTTTTGCTCCCCTCAAGTTAGCTCCTTTGAATGAAGCCTCATAGGTAACATTACAGTAATCATCCCCAATTTCTGATATACCCATTTTGCCTTTATCGCCAACATCATCTCGCCATCTTAGTTCAGCTTTAGTTAAATCAGCCCCTTGTAGATTAGCTCCGTCTAATTTAGCATTAGTCAGTTCAGCTTCTCTTAAATCTGCTCCAGCTAAATCAGCATTTGTTAAATCAGCACCACCTAAGTCACACTTGGGACATTTTTTAGTTGTTAGCAACTGCTTCACATGAGCCGGATTTGAAGTTTTTTTAGCCTGACAATCTTTACAACCAGAAAGAAAAGTAAGTAATAAAGCTGATACGATTAATATTTTTATTTTCGTAAATATCATATATTTTAATTAGTTTTTAATTAAAAAAATCCTATAAATACATCCAGTTTGAGTCTGGCGATTTAAGTGTGATAAATTAGTGTAGTATTAAAGCAAGCGAAAAAGAGATGTTAAAATAAGAATGTATTGAAGTCACTAAAAGTTTTCAAAACTTAGATGACACTTTTTGCATAACTTTATCACTTGGCTAATGTTATTAACCTATTGTTGTGCTTGATAATTTTAATTAAAAACACTCCTGTAATAGCTCCATTGAGCATACCAAATAATAATCCATAAGCAAGTAATCCTATAAAAAAATAGACAGTAAAAATAGTTTTTAATAATGTAATACTACCTATAAAACCACCCAAAGTCCAGCCAAGAGTGTTAGCTAATATACAACTTGTCTGCAAGCGAGATAAAGAAACATATCTTTTTAAGAAAAACCACTGCTGCACTCCAGTGATAAATCCTCCAAAAAATCCACTGATGGAATAAGCCAATACTGCACATATATTAGAAATATGTGTATAATAATAACAAAAATTACTAAATGAGCTACTGCTAAATGCCAGTTTTCCACCCATGAATCCATATATGATAATACCAAGAATATTAGTTGATATCCACCATCTGCTGAGTCCACTAATTTGCTTTCTTAGTATTAACCATTGAGCTAGACCAGGCACTAATGAAGTAAAAAAATTAAATGGGAAAATAAATGGAAAGTAAAGAAGACCTACACAGAAGCTAGTAGCATTTGCTAATACCCACTGCATCCAAAAATCACTATCTGTCTGCTGATTTTTCATAAACAAATAGCTGATACGATTAATATTTGTATTTTCATATATGACGCGATCGCTCATCGCTCAGTCCTTCCCCGTATCCACAAAGCTAGTACACTCATTAACAACACCCCCATCACTCCTTGTAGGGGATTATTATTCACACCAGTTACCCAATCAGGAACTTGACCAGAATATTTCACTAATTTACCTACATTAATAATGTAGTAACCCCAAACTAAACCACCATGTAGACCAATTGGAAAACCCAAGCGTCCCCTCCGCCAACGCTTTCCCCATACTTGCGTTAATCCCAGCAGTACTAAAGCTGGAAATTGCGGCAGTGTATGAATAATTGCCTCCAAGGGTTTAATAAAGTGCAATGTAGCAAACGCAGTTGCATCTGTCCACAGTGCCACACGCAAACTGTAATCTCGTTGTAACTCATCTAGTAACCAGCCTCGGAATAACAACTCCTCAGCAAATCCAATGCCCAAAGCAACAAGTAAACCCTCTAAAACAACTTTCACCAAAAAAACTTTCGGTTGTTGCCACACCAACCAACCCAACAAACTTTCTATTCCAAAAAGTATCAGAATATTAATTATCCCCAGAGCCAAGCCACGCAGTAAATCCACACCGTTTTGCCGCGTAAATTCTAAGCCATAATGCCGCAGAATTTGGGGCTGTTGGTAGACATATTTACCCCATAGTCTCAGGAGAAAAATAAATACTGCATATAACAATACCAATGTCAATATACTTTCTAAGTTTGAATCATGCACTAGTAAGTATATTGGTGTAGCCAATGGCAACCATAGCAACAATAAAGTCAAAATAAAAGCACCCAGCCTAATAGGGGCAGGGCGTTCAGCTAAACGGACAAGGTTTTCTTTCATATCAATGTTAAGTCACCAGCCAATCCTCTATACTTCGACTAATGACCAATACAACTCTTGGAGAGGCTGCGCCAACGACTACGCTCAGTACAAGTGACCAATGACCAACGACTATTCATCAGGTTCAATCGTGCTACTTAAACCGTGACTTATCAATGTTTCGCAATAAAATTCAGCGTGTTCCAGGGCGCAAGTAATGACTAAAGCTAGCCCGTTAGTATGGGCTTCCATCATGATGCTCACAGCTTGGGGTTGGGTAAGGCTTGGTACAGTGGCTATTAGTGACTGTACAACATGCTCCATAGAATTGTAGTCGTCGTTATGGAGCAAAACGCGATACCGAGGCGCGAGCTTGCGGGTTGTGGAAGGCTTTTCGATAGTTTCAACTGACACGGCTCTTTGCTCTTTTCTCGTTACTTCACTACAACAAAGTCTCTGTTTTGCGATCGCTCAACAGTTGTTTACCTATTCTATAGTATTTCTGCTCAGATACTATGCGAGGAAAACCCTTTGCTGGCAGGGATTGGTTGTATTAGTTTTGCGTAGCCACTTGATAAGGCACACGTCTAAGACATGGCTGCCGTAAGAGTGCTACCCTAATCTTACAGAAGCTTTTCTTAAACGTAGCGCATTTTCACTTTTAAGATTAAAGAAGTTGCAAGCAAAATAATCCTTGCCCCTGCCCAAAATGGACATGAGCCTAGATTTTCTTCAACCGGGACAAATTGTGTCTCTAGAGTATGGCGACAGGAACCTGTATGCAGAAGTCATTCAATTTGTAGTTTCCCGCCAGTTGTGCTGGGTGCGTCCTTTATTAATGGTTACTTTTATAGAAGAATCACCTCTAATTACCGATTTGCGAGATGCATCTGACTTACTTTGGCCTGCCAATTTATTTCGCCCAGCATTAGACACAGAAGTAATTACCTTCTTGAGCCAACTTTTAGCGAAAGAACCAAAAACTGAACCTGATTCAGCCGCAAAGCAGCAACTGAATCAGTTTATTCACCAACTTTGGCAAGCATATCAAGAAGGGTTGGAGATTGGGGATTAGGATGGGCCATTGGAAATAGACAACATAGAGACTTCTTGAATAATTCTTCCTTGTCTTCCTTGTCCCCCTTATCTTCCCAGTCCCCAGTCCCTAATTCCCAGCATTTTTCATACGTTGAAGACTGTGAAATTCGATTGCTACATCCTTCGCACCAGACATTATTTCGTCCCTTCGTAAGGTGGATAATTGTGGTTAGCAGCGTTGTCAATCGCCTCATGCATCACCTGAACGATATGACTAGAAGTAAGTTTATCTGGCTCGCCAGTAGCCATATTGATGATATCAACTCCCTTAGCAACGAGTTCATTCTGCTTGTGGACAAATTCAGCAAACAGATTGGGAGGAATTTTTTTAGGCGTTTAGCGAACTGTATGGAAATTTTCGATGAATGCATAATGTAGAGGTTCACCAGCACAGTTTACGCCACCTTAAAGTATTTAAATAATCAACCTCATAGAAAAAGACTAGCAATCATATCGCTCTTGTATCCCCCTGCTAAATTTAATTACGAATTACGTTAGGGAGTCATTCTAACCTTACAGAGAAGCAAGCTACACAAAACTTCTGTCTGCGACACGCTGTTCGCGTTCGTAGAAAGAAAGCGTCATTATGAATTATTTTAGAATCCCAGGCTAGGAACCAACTGGATTCGTCCAGCATCCATCTCTGCCATTAATAATTCTAGTGCTTCGTAATCAACATCAGAAATGTAACCTAGTTCCGTCAGTTCTGAGTTGATTTCATTCTCTATCTCAGGAGTTAGTTTTTTAATGTCAAGAGCTTTTTCTACCAATTTACGAATAGCGTACTGAGTTCTCATAAGTAATAACCCAACTGTAATATGACACTAATCATCCCAGATCGGTCTCAGTATAAAGAGCGATCCAAATACTAACTTAGTAGTGATATATATCACAATTTAATTAGTTAGATAGATAATTCACTATGACTTTGCCGTATGCCATCAGCAACGCTAAAGTGGGAGATTTAACCTAACGTTAAGACTTGACTAAATTAGCTTTAGTTATAGACTAAGCAAGGTTTCTCAGCATAGTTACTGATAATTTGTCTGCTCTATGGCCGTCTATAGTTGATTGTTTTTGAAGTGACATAAAAAAAAAGTATATATAAACACATTTTAACCTGGAATTATAACAATCTTTAAACAGACATACTAAAGCAATAAAGATTCAGCAAAGAGAGCTAAGACGTATGGTCGATGCAACAAAATAGAGTTTATGTTCAAATAATCCTTAGCTTGACGCTTCAAAATTCTTAATAGGATGTAACTATGCAGGCAGTGCTTAACTATCCCAAAATTGCAGTTATTCGCCCCCAAGGGTGCTTAAATGCTGCAAACGCCTTGGAATTTGAACGAGATATGGCTACAGCGTTGGCGCAAAATGGTATTTCCACCTTGGTAGTAGACCTCGCAGCAGTAGAATCGTTAGACAGCGCGGGATTGATGGCATTGTTATCTACACACAAGCTGGCTCTTACTTTAGGAAGAAATTGCCAACTTAGCGCTGTTGCCCCACAAATTAGAATGATTTTTGAACTGACGCAACTCGATAGGGTATTTGAAATATTAGACGCTGAAGCCGAATTGGCTCAAACATAACTTTATGTAAAAGCACAAAGGTTCAGGCAATAAGCGGACTTTATGTAAAGGAGTTGTAAGTTGCAACGATAAAATCTGTTAGAAGACCTAATTCAATGCTAATGTTGGGTTTGGGTAGCTGTAATTAAGGTAGCTAGAAGATAGCACAGTGGTTGTTGCAGTTGAAAAATTAATAACGTCGGATATTTTAAAACCAGCACGTTACCTGGGTAACGAGCTGTTAGCAGTACGAAAACCTTGGGATACGGCAGCAATACGTTGGGTTTTAACCTACCCAGAAGTATATGAAGTCGGTGCATCTAATTTAGGGCACATCATCCTTTATAACGTCTTGAATGCCCAACCGCGTCAATTGTGCGATCGCGCCTACCTCCCAGGAAAAGACCTGGCAGCCAAACTACGCGAAACTAATACGCCATTGTTTGCGGTAGAGTCAAAGCGATCGCTGGCAGAATTTGACATTTTAGGCTTTAGCCTCAGTTACGAACTGGGTGCAACTAATATCCTCGAAATGTTGGATTTGGCAGGAATTCCCTTGACGTGGCGAGAGAGGCAGCAAAGCAGAGGAGCAGAGGGGCAGGGAGGCAGAGAATCTACCGATACCCAGTCATCCTTTCCGTTGATTTTCGCTGGCGGGCAAACAGCGACATCAAATCCTGAGCCTTATGCTGATTTCTTCGACTTTATCGCCCTTGGAGATGGAGAAGAACTGCTGCCAGAAATCGGTTTGGTATTAGAAGAAGGCAAACAAACAGGATTAAGTCGGGAAAATCTGTTACTGGATTTGGCACAGATACCAGGCGTATATGTGCCTCAGTTTTACGATATGGCAGAGGATGGCTCAGTTCACCCTCTGCACCCAGACGTACCAAAACGAATTCTGCGACGGGTTGCAACTCCCATACCAGCATATTCTATTGGTTTGGTTCCCTACGTAGAAACAGTGCACGATCGCTTGACCATTGAGATTCGGCGTGGTTGCACTCGTGGCTGTCGCTTCTGTCAACCAGGAATGCTGACTCGACCAGCACGGGATGTAGAACCCGATAAGGTTGTAGAAGCAATTGAACAGGGGATGCGGGCAACTGGTTACAATGAGTTTTCCCTACTATCTCTGAGTTGTTCTGATTATTTGTCCCTACCAGCAGTGGGGATGGAAATCAAAAATCGCTTAAAAAATGAAAATATTTCTCTGACTCTACCAAGCCAACGGGTAGACAGATTTGATGAGAATATTGCCAACATCCTTGGAGGTACGCGCCAAGGTGGACTGACTTTTGCTCCAGAAGCTGGTACTCAGCGGATGCGAGACATTGTGAATAAGGGGTTGACGAATGAAGAATTGTTGCGGGGAGTAAAAACCGCTTGGGAGCAAGGCTGGGATAAAATAAAGTTGTATTTTATGATTGGCTTGCCGGGTGAGACCGATGCTGACGTTATGGGCATTGCGGAAACAGTAAGCTGGTTACAGCGAGAATGTCGAGGTAAGGGTAGAAAACCCCTAAACTTTAACCTGACAATTTCTAACTTTACGCCCAAGCCCCATACACCATTCCAGTGGCACTCAGTTTCTACCGATGAATTTAAGCGCAAACAAAACGTGTTGCGGCAAGAATTCCGCCGAATCAAGGCAGTGAAGGTAAATTTTACCGATGTCCGCATTTCGGCAATGGAAGATTTTGTGGGACGAGGCGATCGCAATTTGAGCAAAGTAGTTCGCCGTGCATGGGAATTGGGTGCTGGTATGGATTCCTGGTATGAAAATTTAGATCGAGCTTTTAGCGCTTGGGGATCTGCGATCGCCCAAGCCGATTTAGATTGGAAATACCGCCAAGTAGAAAATGGCGAATGGAATGTGTTTCACGCAGAAGCGCCCAAGGGCAAAGAAGATGGAGAAAATACCCAACTCCTAACTCCTAACTCCTCACTTATTGCTCCCCACTCCCTCGATATTCCCTTACCTTGGGATCATATTGATACCGGGATTGACAAAAAGTGGCTCCAAGAAGACTTGCAACGCGCTCTAGAAGCTGCAATTGTACCAGACTGCTCTTTTGAAGGTTGTTCTCATTGTGGCGTTTGTGGCACCGATTTTGGGCATAACGTGGTGATTGAATCACCTGCTATCCCAAAATTTGCTGGCGAATTTGTCCCCAACACAACTAAGGGGCAAAGACTGCGAGTTTGGTTTGGGAAACAAGGTAATATGGCTTTAATAAGCCATCTTGATTTAATCCGTCTGTTTGACCGAGTTGTTCGACGAGCAGGCTTACCAATTGCTTTTACTGGTGGGTTTCATCCAATGCCACGCATTTCTCTAGCAACTGCTTTGGCTTTAGGGGCTACTAGCAGCGGTGAAATTGCAGATTTTGAGTTAACTGTGCCAGTGGAAGTTGATACTTTCCGAGAAAAGTTGGCTCGTGAAATGCCCACAGACATACCTATATATAATGTGGAGCAGATAGATTTAAAAACTAGTGCCGCTACCCAACTGCTAGAGTCCGCAGAGTATTTAATTACTGTAGTAGCACTCGCAGAAACAACACCCATACAATGGCAAAACTGGATTGATACAATCAAAGCAAAAGAGGAACTTTGGTACGAGCAAATAACTAAATCAGGCAAGAGCCAGTTAATAAATCTGCGCGATCGCTTATTTGAACTGGAGTTAGTAGAAACCAACAAAAGCGTTGCAGAATCTATGTCATCTGTAATCCGTTATCTAGGTAGCTATCGCCAGGACGGTTTGGTGTTGCGTCCCGAACAAATCCTGTTTATGCTAGAGACAGTGGCTGGTGTAGAATTTCAACTCCTGCACATCCATCGCAATCGGCTAACTTTAGGGGTATAATCCCTGTAGGGCAACTTGCTAGTAGTTGTCCTAAGATGGCAGCTCACAGGAATTGATTTTTAGCAAGGTTGCGTTAGAATAGGGTGAAGAGAAATTTTCTGGCGCTGCATTGAATTAGCTGGTTCACTACCCTGGTATTCAGGGGGCGAAAGCAAAGATATTAGAGTGCAACTTCTAGGATTTTATCCTAGACAAACAAAAAGCAGATTAAAGAATGCACACTCTCTATATAGCTACCTTGTGAATCAGTAACTAACAGCAGGCTCGGTTAGCTTCTCTAAATTCATGCTTTTTAAACAACTGCTGAATGTCTAATCCAGGTAGTGCCGAAGAGCTAGTGCATTACTTTTTTAGAGTTAAAGCAACTGCTGCCGGTTATGCCTACTTGTAGACGTTCGCGAGACGCGCAAAGTGTTGCTTGTCTTAGTTTAAAGCGACTCAAGGCAGGGTAGCAACTGTGGCTGCTGAGTATAACCCTAAGATAAATCCGGGGAATGGAAAATAGAAATAGTTTCTTTTTCTTAACGAATACAGTAGGTTACTCTCAAAGAAAGCATCCTGAGTTACAATGCTCACTCAGGATTTAGAACTTCAACTCAGAACTCTCTTGATTAAGAGTATTGCATCACAAATCAACCACGGACGGTTGATTTAATAGCTTAAACGATAGCAGCATTTCTGGAATAATCAGCCGTAAAAACGCTCTTAAGAGCGCCAATAGCTATTTAACTTAGAAGCTCAGATTTGCAATTTTTATTATTCAGTAGCGCCTTTTGAGGGTTGCGAGGGCAGCGAAAGTATAATATCAAACCGAGAAACACTGGTAATTAAAACTAACGCGGAGACGCAGGTAGTTTTGAATTATTAAGTAATTAACCGGACTTGATACAACAAACCTCAAACCTGTAAGTGCTGCCAATTTTTGAGGAAATTGAATGCCGAAACAAATTATCATCGCGGAGCAGCACCAAATTGCTGCGGTTTTTTCTGAAGATCAAATACAAGAACTCGTTGTTGCTACGGGTCATCATCAAATAGGTGATATCTACTTAGGAGTAGTAGAAAACGTATTGCCTGGGATAGATGCAGCTTTTGTCAATATTGGCGACCCAGAGCGCAACGGTTTTATTCACGTTACCGACTTGGGGCCATTGAAGCTCAAGCGCACCGCAGCGGCAATTACAGAACTACTTGCACCACAACAGAAAGTTTTGGTGCAAGTAATGAAAGAGCCAACGGGGACAAAAGGGCCTAGGCTCACGGGTAATATCACCTTACCTGGACGCTACGTAGTACTGATGCCTTATGGTCGGGGCGTAAATTTATCCCGACGGATTAAAAGTGAAAGTGAGCGCAACCGCTTACGAGCGCTGGCGATTTTGGTCAAACCGGCGGGAATGGGTTTGCTTGTGCGTACAGAAGCAGAAGGCAAACCTGAAGAAGCGATTATGGAAGACTTGGAGTTACTGCAAAAGCAATGGGAGGCCATTCAGCAGGAAGCCCATTCCACCCGTGCTCCAGCACTGCTCAACCGAGACGATGACTTTATCCAGCGCGTATTGCGGGATATGTACGGCGCGGATGTCAATCGGATTGTCGTAGATTCCAGTACTGGTTTGAAGCGCGTCAAACAGTACTTGCAGAATTGGAGTGGCGGTCAAACACCGCAGGGATTGTTGATTGACCATCATCGCGATCGCTCCCCAATTTTAGAGTACTTCCGTATCACTGCTGCGATTCGAGAAGCCCTGAAACCGAGAGTAGACCTACCTTCTGGCGGTTATATTATTATCGAGCCGACGGAGGCATTAACCGTAATTGATGTTAACTCAGGTTCGTTCACGCGATCGGCAACAGCTAGAGAAACAGTTTTGTGGACAAACTGCGAAGCAGCAACAGAAATTGCTCGCCAGTTGCGTCTGCGAAATATCGCCGGGGTGATCGTCGTTGATTTTATCGATATGGAATCGCGACGTGACCAACTACAAGTTCTCGAACACTTTAATAAAGCACTCAAAGCAGACAAAGCTCGTCCCCAGATTGCCCAACTTACCGAACTAGGTTTAGTAGAATTGACCCGCAAACGTCAGGGTCAAAATATTTATGAATTGTTTGGTGAAACTTGCCCTACCTGTGGCGGTTTAGGACATACTGTGCGTCTGCCTGGAGAAATCGAAAACCGATTGCCAATACCGGCAGAGACACCAGAGCGCGAACGTTTTGTATCCTTGCCTCACCGAGAACCACGTCAGCCATCTGCCCGCATCCCGGAACCACGAGAAACATACGATGGATTTGGGGAAGCATTTGACGGCGACTCGGAATTGAGCAACCTAAATCTGATCAATCATCCTAGTTATCAAGAACTGAATGATAAGCGCCGTACCCGCACTCGCCGTAGTCGAATTGGTGTCAATGGGTTAAACGGGAAAGATGAAGCTCGGATTGTTCCCAGTCCCCTGACTTTTGTTAACGAGCCAGATTTAGACCTGGATATAGAACCAGAACTAGGAGTTGCGCCAGAAATTCCCTCACCCACCCTTGGTAAACCAGGCTGGAGTGAAAGAGAAAGAGTAGAGCGCACTAAAATAATTAAGGCAGAACCAGTTAAGCCAGTGGTAGAACCACCGGAGATTAGAACTGTAGAAATGAGCCTTCAAGAACAGGATATATTTGCCTTGATGGGAATATCTCCCTTGGTGAAGTTAGAGCAAGAGGTTAAAAATACCAAGTCTGTGATTATTAATGTGATTCAGCCCGGTCAACAGCCAACGACCCCAACCGAATCAACCTCAGAATCACCTATTGTCCAAAAAGCAACACCTGAAATAATCACTATTGCCCAAAAGGCAACACCTGAAATAACTGCAAGCAAAATACCGACACCAAAAGTTATTGAGCCAGAACAAAAATCTTTGATCGAAGAGCCAACTGAACCACCATCGGAGTTGACTGTGAATCCTTCGGGACGCTTGTCTGCGAAAGCTGCCGCGAACGAAATTGCAGATGAAAATGAAGCTAATAGCAGCGCCACTGCCAGCCGCCGCCGCCGCCGCCGTTCCTCAGCGATCGAGGATAATTAATTTGCTTTATGGTAGAAATATTGCCAACGCCTTTGGAACAATCCACTTGGTTGGAGTTTTCTACCTTGTCAGAAATTCCAGGGTTGGTTGCAGGTGTTGATGAAGTAGGGCGAGGTGCTCTATTTGGCCCTGTGGTGGCGGCAGCAGTGATCTTACCAGATCGCGCTTTGCCAATACTGATGGCAGCTAAAATCAAAGACAGTAAAAAGTTGTCTAGTTCTCGGAGAACTCAGCTAGCGCAGCAAATTTGTGCGCTGGCTATAGATTGGAAAATTGGGTTTGCTTCTACTGCCGAAATTGACAAGATAAATATTTTGCAAGCGACGTTGTTAGCAATGAAGCGGGCTGTGCTGAAGTTAAAGGTACAGCCTGCACTCTGCTTGATTGACGGCAATCAGTTAATCAAAGATTTGCTATTGCCGCAACAAACAATAGTTAAAGGGGATGAGCGATCGCTCACTATTGCCTCTGCTAGTATTGTCGCTAAGGTTTGGCGTGACGATCTGATAATACGTCTAGCATTAAAATACCCTATGTACAATCTGGAGTGTAACAAGGGTTATGGTAGCCAGCGGCATTTGCTGGCTTTGCAACAATATGGGCCTTCGCCCCTACATCGTCAGTCTTTTCGTCCTTGCCAAATCAAAGGTCTGAGTGTTGAGTGATTGAAGAAGAATACAGAATTCAGAATCAATTAGTTTAGTAGGGGATAAGCTGTGGGAAGCAAGCTACAGACCTTCTACTAATTACAGAATTCAATTCTGTAGCTTGCTTCCCTGAAAGGGTATTCTGGCTCCTGACTCCTGAATTCTGTTTGTTAACAAATTACTCAGCATTCAGGATTGGTAATTCAGTACTATCACTGTCAAGTCCTCTATCTTTGGTTTGTGATATCACCCAGTAGCGATAATCCGTCAAAAGTTGATTCAATAACCGTTGCTTAACCGACAACAGTACACTTTTGAGTAAACCATTGCCAGTAGCTTCTAAAATCGGCTTAGGAGTAAAGGAAAATGGCGGTGGAAAATCCACCACTACTTCTAAATCAGCTTTTCCTTGCAGGCGAGTGCCAGTGCTAAACTCTTTGGGAGACAAATAGCCTTTTAAATTGAGAGCAAAGCGCTGGTTAATATACTCGAAACCTAAAATTTCACAGTTTAGCGATCGCAAATAAATTATTCCATTTGATTCTGCCCAGACTCTCATGTCTACAGTAGGTTGAATACTCAATGACATAAAAGTCAACGGACGCATCTTCAAGCGAAATACTTCTTCAGAAAGCTGCTGAATCCGGCTATTGTCAACCAAAGCCTTAACCAGACGTTGAGGCTGACGCAAGTAGTGCTGAATGGGAATAGGCTGCTCTGGAACAGCGATTTCAACCGATTGGGAGGCAGTAAACCGGGTAGCCATGAGCTAATAAAAATATCTGTTTCTTAATTTTAATATTTTTTAATAACTTAGTTCTGATTATTAGAAAAGTACAAAATTTATTGACTATAAAAACGATTGCTGCTTATCACCTATACATCATTAGCAAAAAGTTGGTACGCTCATTCTATCTTTAGTTCAAGAAATAGAGATTAGAATTTAATTCTTGACACAAAATCAATAATATGCATATTTGTTTAGGATAAACCAATATCATTGCTCTTAAATCTTCAGAGGGATGAGCAAAAAAACTACTAGGAAATCTATCTGCTAGAAGACTGATTTCGATAACTTGTTTTCTTAGATACATATTTTTAGTGCGTAAATTTTAGAGATAACAGTGTTTAGTAAGAGTAAATGTTGGATATATTTACCAAACCAAAATATCATAATCTTTATTTACCATCTTTATTTACCCATTAAACTCGCAACTCAAGGCTAAAAGTATGACTTTATCGATCGCACATTTAGGCCCTCCCGGCACTTATGCAGAACAAGCAACTATTTTTTATGTCAACTGGTTGAGCAAAAGTAAGGGAATTGAGGCTAGATTATGCCCCTATCCCAGCATTTCCCAATCACTGTACGCCGTTGCTAATGGTCAAGCGCAGTTGGCTGTTGTGCCAGTGGAAAATTCTATTGAAGGCAGTGTTACTACAACACTGGATACACTTTGGCAGTTGGACAGTTTGCGAATTCAGTTGGCTTTAGTATTACCCATTGCCCATATGTTAATTTCTTGTGCGCCTAATTTAGATAGTATTAAGACTGTTTACTCTCACCCGCAAGCTTTGGCACAATGCCAGGGATGGTTACAGCGGTTTCTCCCATCTGTACAGATTATTCCCAGCAATTCTACAACCGAAGCACTACAGCGATTGGAGCAAGAGACAACAACAGCAGCGATCGCTTCTAGTAGAGCTGCTCAACTCTACAAATTACCGATACTTGCCAGTAACATCAACGACTATCCAGAAAACTTTACTCGTTTTTGGGTAGTAAGTCAGGGTGAAGTGGACGCTGGATACCAGGCAACAAAAGCTCCTACTAGTCATACATCACTGGCTTTTAGTATGCCTGCCAACACACCCGGAGCATTGGTCAAACCTTTGCAAATATTTGCTCAACTAGGAATTAACCTCAGCCGGATTGAATCTCGTCCGACGAAGCGATCGCTAGGCGAATACTTATTTTTTATGGATTTAGAAGCAGATGCCAAGGAAGCACAAATGCAATCTGCTTTAGCAGAATTAACTATCCACACAGAGATTTTAAAAATTCTTGGCGCTTACAATGTTTTACCGATCGCTGCCGTTACTTAAAAAGTTAGGAGTTATCAGTTAAGAGTTATCATTTAGGATTTACCAGTTATCAGCTAGGAAATATAAATTATAAGTTGTCAATCTTTTATTTTTGTTTTTTCTTCCTAACTCCTCACTCTTAACTCCTACCTCCTAACTCCTCACTTTTCACTAAACGTGTCTTTGAGAACAGCGCGAGCTGCCAAGTGATTCCGAGTAGAAGTTAAAATTTCAGCTTCCCGCTCTAGACGAGTTACAGTATCCTGCATTTCTAGCAATAATTGCTGCTCTGCGGCGACGCCATAAAGGTTACTGGCTACCCAATAAGATAACTCTGTTGGTAGATCGGGCAAATCTTCTGGTAATTCAATGTTTTGTTCGGTTAATTTGGCTGACAGACGCACAACATCTCGCAGTAGTTGTTCTACTTCAGTTGATAAAGGTCGCAAATCTTTAGTCGGTGGTTGGTCTTCAATCCACTCAACTAAGCCAACGCGATATGGCTTTTCACGAACATACTCTAATACACGAAATCTTTGCTGCCCTAAAGTCATCATCTTGATCCGATCGTCTGGCAGCCGTTGGTGATGAATGATTTCGGCACAGCAACCAGTGTTTGCAATTGTACCTTTGACTGGATCGAACATCAAAACACCAAACCTGCGATCGCTTTCCAAAATCGTATTCATCATGATTCGGTAGCGAAATTCAAATATGTGCAGGGGTAATGGCCTGGTAGGAAACAGAACTACTTCGGGTAACGGGAACAGAGGTAGTTCGCGAACTGCAATTTTAGAAGATGATGTCATTGTTACTTTGGTATAAACTTAATCTTTAAAATTTCTTTTTCTCTGCTTTTCCCGTACTTTATCTACATTCTATCATTTGTTTCCTAGCTAAATAAAAGCCCTGAGATATATTTCTTCAGGGCTGTGTAAATATTCATACTAATGTAATTTGTCTTTTGTCCTTTGTCCTTTTTCATTAGTAAAGGACAAATGACCAATGACTAATGAATAAATTAAAGTTTGACTTCAATATCTACACCCGATGGTAGATCCAATTTCATCAGGGCATCAATAGTCTTAGAAGAGGGCTGGTAAATGTCAATAATCCGGCGATGAGTACGGGTTTCAAAATGCTCCCGTGAATCTTTATCTACGTGAGGCGATCGCAGCACACAATAGATCCGGCGTTTTGTTGGTAAAGGAATTGGGCCTATAGCTGTAGCGTTGGTGCGGTTAGCCGTGTCTACAATCTTCTCGCAAGATGTATCTAATAAGCGCCTGTCAAAGGCTTGTAAGCGAATTCTAATCTTCTGCTGCTGTAGAGTTGCCATCTTTAATTTTCCAGGTTCTGCGTAATTAGGGGAGTATTTACAGGTTAACGGTTACAAGTTGTAGGTTACAGAAAACTATTACCTGTCCCCTGTAACCTATTACCTTATTTATAGAGGGAAGAGAAAGGAGCAGAGAGGCAAAATAAATACCATCTCTGCTCCTTTGTTATGAGCAAAAAGGTGCTACTTGATAATTTTGGAAACGACACCAGCACCGATGGTGCGACCACCTTCGCGGATAGCGAAGCGCATTCCTTGTTCAATCGCGATCGCGTTGATCAATTCTACTGTCATCTTGATGCGATCGCCTGGCATCACCATTTCTACTTCTTTGCCTTCATCGGAAGTGTAAGCTTTGATGGTACCAGTTACATCAGTTGTCCGCACGTAGAACTGGGGACGGTAGCCAGCGAAAAATGGAGTCTTACGACCACCTTCTTTTTCTGTTAAGACATAAACCTCACCTTCAAATTCATTGTGAGGTTTAATCGAACCAGGTTTGGCGATAACCATACCCCGTTCAATATCAGCCTTCTGGATACCCCGGAGTAGTACGCCAGCGTTATCCCCAGCCATACCTTGGTCGAGACTCTTCTTGAACATCTCAATACCAGTTACGGTTGTAGCGCGAGTATCTCTGATACCCACTAGTTCAACGTTATCGCCAACTTTGACTACACCCCGCTCAATCCGACCGGTGGCAACAGTACCACGACCTGTAATTGAGAACACGTCTTCTACAGCCATTAGGAAGGGTTTATCAACATCCCGCTCAGGAGTTGGGATGTAAGAATCTACAGCATCCATCAGTTCATAGATTTTGTCTACCCACGGATTTTCACCGCGTTTGGTCTTGGGATTCTTGGTCATTGCTTCCAGAGCTTGCAGACCAGAGCCTTTGATAATGGGGATATCATCGCCAGGGAAATCATAGCTGCTTAACAGTTCTCTCAGTTCTAGTTCTACTAGTTCCAAGAGTTCTGGGTCATCCATCAAATCTTCTTTGTTCAAAAAGACAACCAGACTGGGAACGCCTACCTGTTTTGCCAACAGGATGTGTTCGCGGGTTTGGGGCATAGGGCCATCGGTAGCAGCAACTACGAGGATACCTCCGTCCATTTGGGCAGCACCGGTGATCATGTTCTTCACATAGTCAGCGTGTCCTGGACAGTCTACGTGAGCATAGTGCCGACTTTCGGTTTCATACTCTACGTGAGCAGTATTGATGGTAATACCCCGTGCCTTTTCTTCTGGGGCATTATCAATTTGGTCGTAGCCCTTAGCTACAGCTTGACCAAGAGCTGCCAATGTCAGGGTGATGGCTGCTGTCAAGGTAGTTTTACCGTGGTCAACGTGGCCAACTGTACCGATATTAATGTGGGGTTTATTCCTTTCAAACTTTGCGCGTGCCATGAATGCTCATTTCCTTATTTTAACTAAGCGTTCCCTTTGCTTTTTGCAATGATAGTTTCAGCTACGCTGCGAGGCACCTCTTCGTAGTGGCTGAACTCCATCGTGAAGATACCCCGACCTTGCGTCTTTGACCGGATATCAGTGGCGTAGCCAAACATGGTCGCCAGTGGAACTTTGGATGCGACCTTAGCAAGTCCCTGTTCGGTGCTTTGACTTTCAATTTGCCCTCGGCGGGCGATGAGGTCGCCAATGACGTTCCCGATATAGTCTTCAGGAACTTCAACCTCAACCTTCATCATAGGCTCTAAGAGGACGGGTGAAGCTTTCAGCACAGCCTCTTTCATCGCCATTGAGCCGGCGATTTTGAAAGCCATTTCCGAAGAGTCTACATCGTGGTATGACCCATCAATTAGCGTCGCTTTAACGTCAATCAACGGATATCCAGCTAGAACACCGGATTCGCAGCTTTCTTTCATTCCTTGTTCTGCGGGGCCAACGTACTCTTTAGGTACTGAACCACCGGCAATTTTGGAGACGAACTCAAAGCCAGTACCGGGGTCTCCAGGTTCCAAATTGATCACAACGTGACCGTATTGACCTTTACCACCACTTTGGCGGATGAATTTGCCCTCAACTTTGTTCACAGCTTTCCGAATTGTTTCTCGATAAGCTACTTGTGGGGCACCTACATTCGCTTCCACCTTGAATTCTCGTAACATCCGGTCTACTAGAATTTCTAGGTGTAGCTCTCCCATCCCCGCGATTACGGTTTGGTTTGTTTCCGGATCGACGCGGACACGGAAGGTGGGGTCTTCTTCTGAGAGAGATTGCAGAGCTTTGGACAGCTTGTCCATATCGTTCTTGGTTTTGGGTTCAACCGCCACCGAGATCACAGGCTCAGGGATGAATAGGGATTCCAGAATTACTGGCGATCCATCATCACAGAGCGTGTCACCTGTCAAGGTGTCTTTCAATCCCAAAGCTGCTCCCAAATCACCCGCTCGCAGTTCATCGACATCTTGCCGATCGTCTGCCTTCATTAGAACTAAGCGGGAAATCCGTTCTTTTTTATTCTTACTAGCGTTGAGAACGTAGCTGCCCTTTTTCAGGACACCAGAATAAACGCGAACAAATGTCAGGCGACCATAAGGGTCAGCCATAATCTTGAATGCTAGAGCCGCTAGGGGTTCGCTGTCATCAGCTCGCCGCTCAACAGTATCGCCATTGGGCAGTAAGCCTTGAATTGGCGGTACTTCACTTGGCGCAGGCAGGTAATCGACAACGGCATCCAGCATCAACTGTACGCCTTTGTTTTTGAATGCCGAACCGCAAAGTACTGGTACAATTGTCCCCGCAATTGTGCCTTTACGCAGGGCAGTCCGAACTTCCTGTTCTGTAAGTTCTTCGCCATCGAAGTACTTAGCCATCAGAGCATCATCGGTTTCTGCTGCGGCTTCTATTAGCTTGGTACGGAATTCGTCTACCTGCGCTTGCAATTCTTCCGGGATATCGGTTTCCTGGATATCGGTTCCTTGGTCATTGGCGTAAATATACGCACGTTGCCTTACTAGGTCAACGATACCTCGGAAGTCATTTTCACTACCAATTGGTAGTTGAATGGCGATCGCATTCGCCCGCAGGCGATCGCGGATTTGCTCGTGAACTTTATAAAAGTTCGCTCCGGTGCGATCCATCTTGTTGATAAAGGCTATCCGAGGAACCTTGTAGCGTTCTGCTTGCCGCCACACTGTCTCAGACTGGGGTTGCACGCCGCCCACAGAACAAAATACTGCGATTACACCATCCAACACGCGCATGGAACGCTCAACTTCAATTGTGAAGTCTACGTGACCCGGAGTATCGATAATGTTAATTTGATGATCTTTCCAACTGGTACTGATAGCAGCGGCAGTAATGGTAATTCCCCGTTCCCGCTCCTGCTCCATCCAGTCTGTGACGGCAGTTCCTTCATGAACTTCGCCAATTTTATGAATTATCCCAGAGTAAAATAATATTCTCTCTGTTGTTGTTGTTTTGCCCGCATCTATATGCGCCGCAATACCAATGTTGCGTACTTTCTCTAGCGGGATCGTGCGTGCCACAGCTACCTCCTATAGTTTTTGCCTCATGATATCTTGTATATTACTCTTTGTTAAGATTCTATACTTTTACGGAAAACCGTCTTTTTTTGTAAATTTACGATATACCGCTTTGGCAAGGCGATATATCGCTTTTTTACTTAGTAACGATAATGTGCGAATGCTTTGTTAGCTTCCGCCATCCGGTGTGTTTCTTCGCGTTTGCGAATGGCATTTCCAGTTTCGTTGGCAGCATCCATTAACTCATTTGCCAATTTGCTGGCCATTGTCCGGCCTGGTCTTGACCGGGAATATTGCACTAACCAACGCAGTGCTAAAGTAGTGCCCCGTTCTGTACGCACTTCCATTGGTACTTGGTAGGTTGCTCCACCAACTCGCCGAGCTTTTACTTCTACTAAAGGCGTGGCATTTCGCACTGCTCTTTCAAAGGTTTCTAAGGCACCAGCACCAGTGCGTTCTTCAATAGTTTTTAATGCATCATAAACAATGCGTGCGGCAAGTGATTTTTTGCCATGACGCATGATCCGTCTGATAATCATGCTCACAAGGCGACTGTTATATACGGAGTCAGACGGAACTGGGCGCCTTTGAATAACACCACGACGAGACATACTTCACCTTTAATTCGGAATTGGCAACGAAATTATATGCTATCAGACACCGGAAACTAAAAGCGGTAGAATCCAACCCTCAGACTTCCTCAATTTTTTCGACCGTTGCAGCAAGGCTGACTTATTTACTGCCAATTTTTGATTTTTGATTTTTGATTTTGGATTAAAAGTTTTCGGTATATATTCCGATCGCAAGGATCTGAACAAATCAAAAGTCTGTAAGCCTAATTCCCTTGTGGGTTTGACCAATCCAAAATCGCAAATCGTTCGACTCAGCGTAGCCGAAGTCTAAAATCTAAAATTGTTTGACTTGCTACCTGCAACTAAATACTCAAGGCGACAAGATTATAAACTTTAATGTTCAGATGAGAAATTTGCTGTCAGTTACAGCTTTCTCTTCAGAACTTCTACACTTGCTCGCTTAGTGTAGATGTAGCTTGCTTGATTTTTTGAAACAGACTTTAGCAGTCTTCATCACTACTGTTAGAACAAAGACGGCGCTCCTTCTTTTGCCCTTCAGCGTTTTTAGATAGACGATTAATCGTGTTGGATGCGATTAATCGCCTAATCCTATTTTTTCGCTTCTTTAGGACGCTTGGTTCCATACTTGGAACGGCCTTGCTTGCGGTCTTTGACTCCGGCTGTATCTAGGGTGCCACGGATAATGTGGTATCTCACGCCTGGTAGATCCTTAACCCGACCGCCACGAATCATCACAACTGAGTGTTCTTGTAAGTTGTGACCAATGCCTGGAATGTAAGCTGTGACTTCAAATCCAGAAGTAAGTCTGACTCTTGCTACTTTGCGTAGGGCTGAGTTAGGCTTTTTTGGTGTGGTCGTGTAGACTCTGGTACAAACTCCCCGACGTTGGGGACATTGTTTCAGAGCCGGGGACTTGGTTTTCTGACGCGCTTGTTCGCGCTCATTTCGTATTAGCTGCTGTATTGTTGGCATGAGTTACAGCGCGTAAAGCTGCTTATGGTCTAAGTTTTAACAAATCCTGATTATATCTTTTTTTACGGCTTTATGTCAATTGCTATTTTTCCTTAGCGATCAAACATCTGTTTTTTGACTAATTGTTCAATCATTAAGGACTCAAGGAGAAGGAATTGCCACAGCCACAGGTAGCGATCGCTTGGGGATTGTGGAAGCGAAAACCACCACCCATTAAGTCTTCTGAATAATCAACTCTCAAACCGTTAAGGTAATTTAAGCTTGCGGCATCTATGACCACTTGAATCTCATCCAAGTCGAAAACCTGGTCGTCAACTTTTATTGCTTCATCGAAGGACATATCATAAAAGAACCCGGAACAACCACCTGGTTTTACTGCCAATCGAAACAAGACATTTGTTTGCTTGGACTTTATTCGCCCAATCTCACTTACGGCTGCTTGACTCAGATGAATCATGGAACTCGTTTTTTGCAATTGAATACCCCATCTTCCATTTTACAGATAGGTTGACCCTTGCTTGTGCAAAATTCCAAATCACCAAAGGCTTGAGCGCGATCGCTATTACTACATTTATAACACTAACATGCTTCAGTCCCCACCTTGACTAGGTAGGGACTTCTGGGGTGTAGTAGTTCGTTTACAAAGACGGTTTACACAAAAATGTATTTAGCTTTGGGATTAGAGCTTTAATAACGTTCTTTCAGTTTTAATCTTTGGTACGAGCATAGTCATCTTGGTAGCGAATAATATCATCTTCTCCCAAGTATTCGCCATTTTGAACTTCAATCAATACCAAGGGGATCACGCCAGGATTCTCTAAACGATGAGATGTACATTGGGGTACATAAGTTGATTCATTATTGCTCAGTAGTACTTCTTTCTCACCACAAACTACTCTAGCTGTACCAGAGACGACAATCCAATGTTCGCTACGGTGATGGTGCATTTGTAGACTGAGGCGGTGTCCAGGCTTAACTTCGATGCGCTTAATTTTGTATCCGCGCCCTTCTTCTAAAACTGTAAAAGCACCCCAAGGACGTAATTCAGTTGCAGCAACGCCCCTGGAAGTTATGGTTGGAGGGAGGTGTAGAGTTTCAGTCTGTGTAGTTTCTTGATATCGAGCCATAGTTACCTCATTTGAAGACATAACAAACCGTTGGTACTCTTAATTATTGATAAAAAATCCGGCGCTATCTTGCAACCTTGAAAATCAGCAATTTTGTCGCACTTTGATAAACATAGCAAAATCAAACCTTATAGCGTAAACTATCACTACTAAAATTCTGATGTCTACACCAAGTCTTCATCAAGCAAAATGACAGCTTGTTCTAAACTTTAAAAAGTGACTGGGGATTTGGGATTGGTAAGTGAGTTTTTCTCTATTCCCTATTACCTCATTTTCGTGGTTGCAAGAAAATACCAATTCCATTATGAACACGAGCAGCGGTACTGGGAGATCGATCGAGTAGTTGCCCTCCTAAATAAAGGCTGGTAGAACTACCACCATCCAAATTTAGGGCATCCACACAGCCCATTAATTGCATCAATTGGGCATGTTCTGCCAAGTTAGGCCCATAACCGCCGACACGATTATGTGTGGCAGTAATCATCAGTGTGCCTGTTGCTGTTGTGCAAATACCGCTACGAATAGCTTTTTCGGCAATAAAGGCATTGCTGAATTTTTCGCCTTTGGCATCAAGGACAATTTGACGATTTTGGATTAGTAGCGGCCCAGCACCGATAATGTGGGGATAACGACTAAAATCAGCTGGAGTAGTGGCGCTGGAAAGACTTACTGCGCTTCCAATAGGTAGCTGGGAGGCAGCACTAGTAGCGTTAGCGCGTAAAGTTAGCAGGTAGCCATCCTGGGGAATGGGAACCACTGTCGCACCAACTTTGCCGCCTGGTAACTGATTAGTAATTTGGTTTTTTTCTACTACTAAGATAATTTCGTTATCTGTCAGGGGTGTATAAGTTGATCCCCAAGCTGAGGTGTAACGAGCAATGCCACTCTGGACGTAACCACTGTTGAGAAACAGAATTGGTAAGCGCTGGTCGTTTGCTGTGATTAAAGTTTCTTCTAAGGTGAGACGACCGAAGTAAAATTGGCCTGAATTATTCCAAGCGATCGCACCTCGGTTAAGAATGGGGCCTGATAACCATTGACTATCTCGACGAATCGCACCCAATGGCAATTTATTATTACGGTTAAAATAACCACCATTAATTCCAGCTACTGCTAAGTAACGTTGTGCTGTTTGAATTAAGGGAGCAGTACCCGCAAGCCCATCAGGACTAGCCCACATAGGTTTTAAGGTTAGCCCAAATTTGCGGGGATTAACTTCTAACCAGACTACAGGAAAACGCTCTGTGCCTAAGTTGACATAATGCTGTCGCCAACGCAATCCTGGGGCCCAAGTAATATCTTGTTCTTCTAGAGGATCGGGTCGAATATTGATAATCAGGCGATTGGGGTTATCTACAGTACTAACTTGAGGCGATAGACCAAAGGGAACGCTCAGACTAATAATCGTTTGGTTTTTCACCACCTCCACTTTTTGAATCAGTGGTTCAGGGGCTGGTGGTGTTGGTTCTGTTGGTGTAGCTGGTGATAATTGTTTGAGTAGGTTTGGCAGCAATGTTGGTGGTGCTACTGGTGGCTGGGGAGTATAGCGTTCTATCAAAACAGGGTCGGCTATTCCATCCAGGGTAATCGTCCACTGTCTATTTGGCGGTACAGTGGATTTGGGAGTTGGCGTATCTGGATCGGAAGACGGAGTTTGCGGTTTGGCGATCGCTGACCCTTGTGCAAGTTGCCAGGGAGTGGGACGATCTAAATCGACAAGAATCCGAGTCTGTTGCAAAGGGGTACTCGCTTCTGGAGGTTCCTGACTCTGAACAATATTTGTTATTTGTGTTTTTGGGGTAGCAATCACCAAAATGTTGCCATTAGCTTGAATTTGCCAGCCAGATGTTTGAGCAAAATTAGTGATATCCAGATAGCGATATGCTCCTAGTAGCCTAGTGGTTAACACCTGTGGCTTTGTCACCGGCGAAAACCACTGTATTGGTTGCTTCGCTGAATTACTACTGTTTAAGAAATTTACTCCAATTAATTGCCTGAATGCTCCGTCACTGAGATGAGTTGTCACCTGTCCAGATTTTCCAGGTCGCTGTAACCAAGTTCCTGGTAAAGTATGACCATTGAGGGAAATTTGATTACCAGAGGATGCCACACCTGGTAAAAGAGGTGCGGGTGACTGTGATATTAACCTGGGTGTTGATTTGGTGGTTTTTGCGGACTCCTGGGCGTTGGTAGCATAGGTGGTAGTTAAGCACAGTGCTGTCAAAAGTATTGATGACACAGTAGCCCGAAAAAACTTGCAAACGCCAAGGGCGTTTGCAAAGCCATCGCTAATCTCTGATTGGCAACAATTCGGCATTTTTACCATAATTTACTAGATACTTTGGAAAACTATTACCCAAGGTTTAAACTAACCAATTATTTGGAAATATAAAGGAAACATGACTTTATTTTTTAATAAATATGGTAATCTATATATTGGCTAGTTATCTCTTTTAGGCACACATTAATTTACTTAGACGCTAAAGCCACTGCAATCAAGCTTTTTAACTCCCACTAATTCTAACCACACTATATACGGTAGTTTTGGTTATCAAAATTGGATTAAAATATTTAATCCTAGCTGAAGGTTGCTACTGTTATTACTTCAGTAATGTCTAGTTAATAGTAATACATGCGGCAAGTGGTAAGCGGCAAAATTCTAGACAACAACAATATTTGGGAATTGTCAAATGGGTATATATTGTAATACGCTGATTTTATTGCTGGATCGGGATAACCAAATAATTACTAATTCGTAATTCGTAATTCGTAATTAAAAAGGAACACCAGATCGGACTCAATTTTTAATTCAATGGTTAACAAGACAATGAAGGGTAGAACCCCTCACTGATTGCAACCACGAATTAAGGTAGCGTAGCGTAAAGCTTTTAGCATAGCTTCTCTAAGAAACGCAACGCGACTGCTTAGAGTGAGTTCTTGATTGTCACGAGCAATTACGAATTATCTGGGCTGTGGCTTTAAAAAATAGTGCAGCGTTCAGTTTTAGTTTTGTTTCAGGTGAGCCGAAATAGGCTCCATGAGTAGCTAGCGTGCATCTGGAAAAATAAATTGAAAAAATACTTAGCTTCAAAATATAAAAAAGAAACTGTCAGGGCAAAAATAATGTCTTGGCGGAGGTAACTTGTCTAACACCGCATAAACACATAAAAATACGCAATTATTTTAACACGGGGGAACTGATAAAGTAAAACCGAAGTTAAAATTTTTTTTCCCTAAATTTCGGTGCCTATATATTTTTCCATCGCTGAAATTAGAAATTTTTTCCCACAATGTAGTGGCAAAATTGGTAACTCAATACTTCAGGAACAGGGTATGAATAATCAACCGATGAATCAAGACCAGAAAATCACAGCGAATATCAACCCAAGAGATACCTATCAGGGGCAAAAGTGGTTAGTAGAGGAACGAGATGCCTGTGGTGTAGGTTTTATTGCTCATCGCCAAAATCATACCAGCCACGAAATTGTCGAAAAAGCCTTAGCTGCTTTAACCTGCTTAGAACACCGGGGGGGTTGTAGCGCCGATCGCGACTCTGGTGATGGTGCTGGAGTATTGACAGCAATTCCTTGGGAGTTGTTCCAACAAGACTTTGCCCAAAGGGGAAAGGAATTTCCATCTAGCGATCGCATAGCTGTGGGGATGATATTTCTACCACAAGACCAGCAAGCTGCACAACAAGCGAGGGTGACTGTTGAGCAAGTAGCTGCTGAAGAGAAATTAATTGTATTGGGTTGGCGAGTAGTGCCAGTGCAATCTGATTTGCTGGGGGTACAAGCAAGAGAAAATCAGCCCCAGATTGAACAAGTTTTGTTAGCTTCTGTTGACAAAAGCGGTGATGAATTAGAACGGCAGTTGTATATTACCCGCCGCCGAATTAGTAAAGCTGCAACTAACATCTCAGAAGAATTTTATATCTGTTCGTTGTCAAGTCGCACAATTGTCTACAAAGGCATGGTGCGTTCTGCTGTCTTGGGCAGCTTTTATGACGATTTAAAAAATCCAGCTTACAAAAGTGCCTTTGCTGTTTATCACCGCCGCTTTAGTACCAATACCATGCCCAAGTGGCCCCTAGCCCAACCGATGCGGCTTTTGGGTCACAACGGCGAAATCAATACCTTATTGGGTAACATCAACTGGATGATGGCGCGAGAAGCTAGCCTGAATCATCCTGTATGGGGCGATCGCATCCAGGAACTCAAGCCATTAGTTCATATTGATAACAGCGACTCAGCTACCCTAGACAACGTAGTGGAATTGCTGGTTTGCTCTGGACGCAGCCCCTTGGAAGCTTTAATGATTATGGTTCCAGAGGCTTACCAAAATCAACCTTCTTTACGTGAATCTCCAGAAATTGTTGATTTCTACGAATATTACAGTGGTTTGCAAGAAGCTTGGGACGGGCCAGCACTTTTAGTATTCAGCGATGGCAAAAAGGTTGGTGCAACTCTAGATCGTAATGGTTTAAGACCAGCTCGTTACCTGATCACCAAAGATGATTACATTGTTGTAGCTTCGGAAGCTGGTGTGGTGGACTTCCCAGAAGCCGATATTGTCGAGAAAGGTAGACTCGGCCCAGGGCAAATGATTGCCGTGGATTTAGAAAATCATGAAGTGCTGAAGAATTGGGACATTAAGCAGCGCATCGCCAAGCAGCACCCTTATGGAGAATGGCTGCAACAGCACCGTCAAGAACTTAAACAAATTGTCAGTAGTCAGCCGTCACATGTGAATGGCAATGGACATCTGGCTGCTGAGAATGGTAACGGGCATAGTCCAACTGACAAAATTGACAAGCAAACCTTACTTCAGCGTCAAACTGCCTTTGGCTACACCACAGAAGATGTAGAAATGGTGATTCATCCAATGGCGATCGCAGGTTCAGAACCGACTTTCTGCATGGGTGATGATATTCCCTTAGCGGTGCTGTCACAAAAGCCCCACCTACTTTATGACTATTTCAAACAGCGCTTTGCTCAGGTGACGAACCCAGCGATCGATCCCCTGCGAGAAAAGCTAGTGATGTCTCTGAAAGTCGAACTGGGCGAACGGGGTAACTTATTAGAACCCAAGCCAGAATATGCTCGGAGATTGAAACTTGAGTCGCCAGTGTTAACGGATGCAGAATTAGAGGCAATTAAGCTGTCAGGATTTGCCACGGCTGAGTTGTCAACTCTATTTGCGATCGCTAGCGGCCCAGAAGGATTGAAAGCCGCAGTGCAATCTTTACAAGCACAAGCAGCTGAGTCAGTCCGAGCAGGTGCAAAGATTTTAATATTAAGCGATCGCGATCGGGTCAATGACAGTCTCAACACAGAATATACCTACATTCCTCCCCTATTAGCAGTAGGTGCGGTGCATCACCATCTAATTCGTGAGGGGTTGCGAATGAAAACATCCCTGATTGTGAATACTGCTCAATGCTGGAGTACCCATCACTTTGCTTGTCTGATTGGCTATGGTGCTGGCGCAGTTTGCCCGTACATGGCTTTAGATACGGTGCGTGATTGGTGGTCCGATCCCAAAACTCAAAAGTTAATGGGTGTGCAAAAAATTCCCACCCTCACCCTAGAACAAGCTTTAGGAAACTATCGCAAAGCAGTAGAGTCAGGTTTGCTCAAAATTCTCTCCAAAATGGGAATTTCTCTGCTCTCCAGCTATCAAGCAGCCCAAATATTTGAAGCTATTGGCATCGGTGGAGATTTAATCGACCTGGGATTTCGTGGTACCACTTCCCGCATCGGTGGTTTGAGCATTACCGAACTTGCTGATGAAGTGCTTTCCTTCCACGTCAAAGCTTTCCCAGAACTAACGACCAAGAAGTTAGAAAACTTGGGCTTTGTGCAGTACCGTCCTGGCGGCGAGTACCACATGAATAGCCCCGAAATGGTTAAGGCACTGCATAAGGCTCTAGATGGCAAAAACTACGACCACTATGAAGTTTACAAAAAGCACCTCCAAGGCAGACCAGCAACAGCCTTGCGAGATTTACTAGATTTCCAAGGCGATCGCACCCCGGTTCCTCTAGAAGAAGTGGAATCGGTATATGAAATAGTCAAGCGCTTCTGCACAGGCGGCATGTCTTTAGGCGCTTTGTCAAGAGAAGCCCACGAAACTTTAGCGATCGCGATGAACCGCATTGGCGGTAAATCAAATTCTGGAGAAGGCGGCGAAGATCCTGTCCGCTACACAGTTTTAGATGATGTAGACGAGTCTGGTCACTCGCCAACCTTACCTCATTTAAAAGGATTGCAAAATGGCGATCGAGCCTATAGTGCCATTAAGCAAGTAGCATCGGGACGCTTTGGTGTCACACCAGAGTACCTAGTTAACGCCAAACAAATTGAAATCAAAATTGCCCAAGGTGCCAAGCCTGGAGAAGGTGGACAACTGCCAGGGCCCAAGGTAAGCCAATACATTGCGATGTTAAGGCGCTCTAAACCAGGTGTGACGCTGATATCGCCACCACCGCACCACGATATTTATTCGATTGAAGACCTAGCACAACTGATTTTTGATCTGCACCAAATTAATCCGAAAGCAAAGGTGTCGGTGAAGCTAGTTTCAGAAGTTGGCATTGGTACGATCGCGGCTGGTGTAGCGAAGGCAAACGCTGATATTATCCAGATTTCTGGACATGATGGTGGTACAGGTGCATCGCCACTCAGTTCGATTAAACATGCTGGTTCACCGTGGGAACTGGGTTTAAGCGAAGTGCATCGCGTCTTGATGGAAAATGGCTTGCGCGATCGCGTGATTTTACGCGTAGATGGCGGACTCAAGAGTGGTTGGGATGTGGTAATAGGTGCATTGATGGGCGGCGAAGAATTTGGTTTCGGCTCCATTGCCATGATTGCTGAAGGCTGTATCATGGCGCGGATTTGCCATACAAATAATTGTCCCGTCGGTGTTGCCTCTCAGAAAGAAGAACTCCGCAAGCGGTTTACGGGAATACCGGAACAAGTTGTCAACTTCTTCTACTTCATTGCCGAAGAAGTGCGGAGTTTGTTAGCCCGACTTGGCTACCGTTCTTTGTCAGAAATCGTTGGACGTGCAGATTTGTTAAAACTGCGCCCAGAGGTAAATCTCGCCAAAACGCGATCGCTAAATCTTGACTGCTTACTTCAGCTACCAAATAGCAAAGACAATCGTAGCTGGTTGGTGCATGAAGAAGTTCACAGCAACGGCGTGGTTTTGGATGACAAATTCCTTGCCGATCCCGACATTCTGGCTGCTATTAGGGATCAGTCTACTGTCACCAAGACTTACCCAATTATCAATACTGATAGAACAGTGGGTACAAGATTAGCGGGTGCGATCGCTTCTCAATACGGTGACAGTGGCTTTGAAGGACAAATTAATCTCAACTTTACAGGTAGTGTTGGGCAAAGCTTTGGTGCTTTCAACCTCCCAGGCATAATTCTCAGCCTAGAAGGAGAAGCAAACGACTATGTAGGTAAAGGGATGCATGGTGGTGAAATCATCATCAAACCTCCAACTGATGCTACCTATAACGCATCACAAAACGTGATAGTTGGTAATACCTGTCTCTATGGTGCTACTGGCGGCATATTATTTGCCAACGGTCTAGCAGGAGAGCGCTTTGCTGTGAGAAACTCCAAAGGCGTAGCAGTGATTGAAGGCGCTGGGGATCACTGCTGTGAATACATGACAGGTGGTGTGATTGTCGTCCTCGGCAAAGTAGGACGTAACGTAGCCGCTGGAATGACTGGTGGACTCGCATACTTCTTGGATGAAGACGACTCATTTCGTGAGTTAGTCAACCCGGAAATTGTCAAAATACAGCGCGTGATTACCGAATTAGGTGCAAAGCAACTGCAAGAATTAATCCAAAATCATGCAGAACGCACTGGTTCACCAAAGGCGAAGAAAATTCTGCAAAACTGGCAAGAATTTTTGCCGAAATTCTGGCAGTTAGTTCCGCCTTCTGAAGCTGATAGTCCAGAAGCCAATCCTGAAAAAACAACTGAGTTAAGTTTGGTAAGCAGTCATTAAGAGACTTCTAACAAATAAATTCAATCTTGTGAGGCAGGCCTTCTGGCCTGCCTTTTAATAAAATAAGGTTTTCAGCGCCAAAAAACTTTTGTAATAGTCATGTAATAATATCAATACAGTATCAATATTTGGGCGATCGCTCTTTAGAGAAAAATGTTTTGATTCACTGCTAGAGTGCCCTTAATTATCAGTCTCTAACCGAACGTAAAAATTAGGCATTTTAACCAAAAAATATAATTTTAATTTTTCGCAGATTAGTATTGACTAATTACCCATAATTAATAATTATTGTTTCTTGTTCGCTAGCAACTTTTGGTCAGTATCTTCGATTTCTAAAAGTTCTGGAATAGTCACAAAGCGATAGCCTTGCTTTTTAAAGTTGCTAATAATTTCTGGTAAAGCTTGCACAGTTCTAGAACGATTACCACCACCATCATGCATTAGCACAATCCCACCTGGTTTAGAATCTTTAATCACGTTATCGATCAACTTTGGTACAGTTGGTAACTTGTAGTCTGTGGAATCAGCCGACCACATCACCACAGCATACTTTTGTCCTTTAGCATAACCAGTTAATCCATTGTGTAGCATACCACCAGGCGGTCGGAACAAATTTGTTTTGACACCTGTAACTTGATAAATTAAGTCTGTTGTGCGCTCAATTTCAAAAGCAGCTGCTTGTTGATTAAAGAAGTGATACCAGTGATGCCAAGTATGGTTGGCAATGACGTGACCTTGAGCGACAATCTGCCTTCCTAACTCTGGATAATTTTTTAGGTTCTGCCCGACTACAAAAAACGTCCCTTTGATATTATTTGATTTCAGAATATTTAACACTTGCTCTGTAGTCTCAGGCCAAGGGCCATCATCAAAGGTGAGAGCAATCACTTTCTCTCCCTGAGTAAGCTTTGCAGCCTTAATGATTGCCCCTTGAAAACGTGATGGTATGGGGTAGGCTAGACCCTTTGTTTGTGCTTCTTGCTGCCAACTTGTAAGCATCGCCGCCTTTAATTTCTCAATGCGCTGCTGAGTTCCTACGTTTGCAGATACATCCTTGATATTTATACTTGGTCTACTCTGAGCATCCGAAGCATTTGGCCTTAGAAGCATCATAAAAGCAAGACTAAAAACACCACCTAAAGCAAGTAGTGCAATTAATATTCCTTCTGGCCACAGAAACGACTTATTGTTTTCCACCTCAAAGCTCCTTCAAAGATCGAACCATCACCACAGTTATGACGGTACGTTATAGCACATTTTTATTAGATATTTAGATACCAGCTGCTTTCTGGTAATCATGAAAATTAGAATTGGTACTAACGGTAATTCAGAATTGATAAGACAGACTATATTGCTTTAACTGAAATCTATATGCTCTAGATTTTGACAGCGTTGAATATACAATATTTGGTACTGTTTAATTTCAACCCAGTCACAAAAGGTAAGCTTTGTGCTTCCACATTATTACCGCTAGCTCTAAGAAGGAGAGGAACACAATCAGATAATTAACCACACCCCAAAATCCTCTTAAATAGGAGTTATGAATTAGTTGCTGTTTTTCAGTTCACCGCTAAGGCAGCATTATCTTTTCAAGTTTTATAACTTTTCAAATAAGATGAACTCAGTTGTCATACTTATAATTTGCACTTTTAGCCAGACTTTATGACAGTAAAACTGTATAATTTACAACTTAAGTGAATTGTTTGATTAACATACAAAACTACTTAAAAGGGCGGTATCTCTTTAAAAAAGAGTCTGGTAAACTATTAGTTATATTCTTGATAGGATATATTTTACTGCCTGTTGCCATTGTTTCCTTTTTAAGAAAAAGTTAAATTTTCAACTGACAGAATGTTACCTTGTACCTTCTATGAAATAGAGCAGACGAAAATTGATTCAATATAGTTTCTTATTGCCAAGGGGCATGTATTCTTTAAATCTAGTCACCTTTGACTCATTCAACAAAAATAATTCTATCAGCAGCTTACTTCTCTTTCGGATGCTGATACTTTAGCCGAAATTGCTAGTAGCTTTTTATCTGTGAATGTTTTTCTCGATCGTTAAGTATGTTTATATCTTAATTAATAGTACAGTTTAATATGCACTGTCACCGTGTAATTACGGAAATTAATTTCGTAGATACAGGCAAGTGATTAAAATCACAATAGCATGGCATCTATCTATTAAAGCAATAAAGTCTATATTTCATCTTTAAAAGTAGTATTTTTTACTAAAAATGCTTATTTTAATCAAATTTGTGCATTGAAAAATACATTTATATCTTGGCTAACTTTATGTAATATCACTTAAGAATATAGACCACAATATATTTTCTTGCAACTCAACCTCCAGCAAGACTGCCTCTGCCTTTTTTCAGTAAAGTGAGGTAGATACTGTCAAACATGAGGTATATCTATTTTGCAGCTCTACGACCAATTTTATGTTTAAAGAAAAAACCTACTGCTTGTATCGCTCTAGCAGTCTGTAACTAGCTTCTTTTGCAGTAAACAACAAAACTTACGATTGTCTCATAACTTGCCTTATAATTACAGCAATTAGAATTTTTATTTTTAATAATCTATTTAGCAATCCTAATTATTAGCTTATATTACCTTAGACAATTCATAGTTTATTTACAGTACTTTTGCTTATCTGTTGTAAATGGATAAGTGTATTATTTGATGTCTGTATAGGTTGACCCTAAATCCTATTTTCCTATTAATATACCTTTTGAGTCAAAATAATCAAGGTATTTGTCTCACTTCTGAAACTGGCTAGAAACTTTTATGATTCCTCACGAAAGTGATGCAAAAGAAGAGCGTGCGTCGTTAAAAGTATGGCGTAGTTGGCAAGAAAATCTGATCTTAATTGCGATCGCACTGTGTTTGGCATTCTTAATCAGGACTTTTATCGCCGAACCGCGCTATATACCTTCTGACTCAATGTTACCCACCTTACATACTGGCGATCGCTTGGTAGTTGAAAAAATCTCCTACCATTTTCACCCTCCGATAACTGGCGATATTATTGTTTTTCAGCCACCCGCAGAACTACAACGTCGAGGATATCCCAAAGACCAAGCGTTTATCAAGCGAGTTATTGGTCAGCCTGGTGAGGTAATTAGTGTTGCTTCTGGCAAAGTCTACCTTAACGGTCAACCCTTGGCAGAAGACTACATCGCAGAACCTCCAAATCAGCCATATCAACCAGTGAAAGTCCCAGAAGACGAATTTTTTGTGATGGGAGATAATCGCAACGATAGTAATGACTCTCGCTATTGGGGCTTTTTACCCAGAAAAAATGTCATCGGTCGAGCAGCGTTTCGCTTTTGGCCTCTCGATCGCATTGGGTTCATTTAATCAGTTTTAGATTTTGGATTTTTCTTTCAATCCAAAATTGCCAGAGTTAGGAGTTATTTTAAGACTTCTAACTTTTAACTTAAAATCTCAAATAATACATTATCTGGGCGATCGCATCACCAGTTAACTCCAGCCGTCGCTGGAAATCAGCCAGGTTACGGTAAGGCCCGGCTGATTGGCGATTTTGCACTACTGCTTCTGCCAAAGACAAATCTATAAATGGAATTTGTGCTAACTTTTCAACGGTTGCTGTATTCGGGTTGAGTAAATGGGTAGGATTTTCTAAAGATTCGCGGTCATAGTAAATAAAATTCAGTAGAGGCTTTAATGGCTCTAAGCGCGGCGCTGGTATACCCAAAGCCGCAGCGATATCTTCAATACAGTAAAATTTAACACCAGAATGTGAAAGTTCCACAAGCGATCGCGCTTGGTGAATTGACAAACCTGGTAGGCGTAACCAATCATCTACTGTGGCTTGATTAGCATCAATGCGGATACCTAATTGAGCTGCGATCTGAATTTCTTCCCCAGATTGTAGGCGATAGTAGGGATCGTTGAGGAGCTTGGCGCGGAGTTTTTGCAATCTGGAATTTAAAGGTAGCCAGTTATTCATGATTGTCGCTTACCTCAAGAAATCTGGTCTAGCAATTGGCGGCGCTTTTGTTCAAATTCATACTCTGAAATCAGTCCATCTTGGCGCAGAGCATCTAATTCCCGCATTGCGTCAGCGATCGCTCCTACCTGATTAATCGCCTTTTGTGAGTTTCTTGCCGCTGACTTGCCGAGATTAAAATTGCGATCGAAAGCTTCTTCGTCTTGGGCTAAATACCAAACTCCCTCAATCGCACTAGCTACCTTGGGGATCGGCGTCCAGGAAAGCAACACATACAAAACACCCCACAGCGGCTGTCCCAAATAGAATTTATGTAATCCTGAAATTGTCAGCGTGCCAGAAAAAGCTAAAACAGCGGCAACACTTCGGCTTTTGCGCTTAGTCAACATATTTCTAATAAATATACGAATACCATAGTTCTTACAATAAGACAGCCAAAAAGCACAGAAACAATTCAAAACTCACTCATTTTAGTCAATTACCCTGTTTTGCCCTGCCGACTTTTGGGTGGTAAGCCCCACAAATATTTGAAGAAATTTGAGTAAGTTTCACATGACTGTGCATTGAGCTTTGATGTTAATTTGAAGTTTTTAATGGATCGGATTACTGCAATGTCACAGACCTTCCTACCGCCAGAATGGTTTAAACAGCTTTACGATCCTTACGCTGTGCTAGGAATTTCTGTGAGTGCTGACGATCGCCAGATTTTTAAACGCTATCACACTTTAGCAAAACTCCTACATCCCGATCGCTATGCCAAAAGCTGCAATCCAGACCAACAATTAGCAACGGCAATACTGAGCCATTTAATCAATCCAGCTTACGAACAACTCAAAAATCGACACAAGCGCTTGATTGCTATAGCTATGCTGCGATCGGACGCAAGAGTATTACAGCAGGAAGCTTTGTGTGGGAAAAGTGCCATCGCTAAGGAAATTATAGAAATGTCTGCACCCCAAGCAGAATTGTTTTATGAAGAAGCGATCGCCTCTTATGCAGAAGCTCAATACAAATCACTGCATCAGTTCTATCAAGTTACACAACAAATTAGTATACTGAACTTAGTTTATTTACAGTTGCATAAACCTGACCTGTTTCTACCGCAAAAAGCTGTTCCCATCATCCCTGAAGTAGAAATCAAGCCAATTGAATTGACATTAAATGAAAAAACTAATGTCAAACCAGTTTTGACAAACTACGCTCAACGTCACTACCAGCGAGCTATTGAGTACGTCAGGCTAGCCAATTGGGCCCTAGCCGTGCAAGAACTGCGCGATGCCATCAAGTTAGAGCCAAATAATAGTGACTATTATGCCTTATTAGGTTTAGTACATCTCAAACAGAAATTTATCGGGATGGCCAGGGTCTACATCCGTCAAGCATTAAAACTTAACCCGCAAGATTCACTAGCTTTGAAATACGCTACCAGACTGAAAATTGAACCGGGTGAAAATACCAATCCGAAATCAATGGCTAAAGCTCTGAGTATTGCGGCTTTATTAAGTCGATTTAACAAGGGGAAAAGTTCTCAAGTCAAGTGTTGAAATTTCGGTAGCAAACCGTACCAGAACCGAAGCTTCGTGACTAGATTACTCCCCTAGACTAAAATAATAAATAGAAGTAAAACTATTAAGCTACTGAGTCTGGGCGCTCAGTTTAATATAAGCAATATGGGATTCTTCGATTCTGAAATAGTTCAGCAAGAAGCAAAACAGCTGTTTGAGGATTATCAAGCGCTGATCAAGCTTGGCAACAGCTACGGCAAATTTGACCGCGATGGCAAAAAGCTGTTTATTGAGCAAATGGAAACCATGATGGATCGATACCGCATCTTTATGAAGCGCTTCGAGCTATCAGAAGATTTCATGGCACAAATGACAGTAGAACAACTGAAAACACAATTAGGTCAGTTCGGTGTCACCCCGCAACAAATGTTTGACCAAATGCACCTCACTTTAGAACGGATGAAAGCCGAGCTAGAAAAACAGCCCTAACAAAAGTTAGGAGTTGGGAGTTAGGAGTTCTCAATAAACTCATAACTCATAACTTATCACTCCTAACTTTAATTTGACTTGGGACGAGAAAACTGGGAAGGTGACTTGAAGTTTTCTACGGGTACGTTCTTAAGTGCTTTCTCCATAAAATCTTTCCAAATGGGAGCAACCATGACACCACCTGTGGCATGGTCAGCTAATTGTCTGTTGTCATCTCTCCCTACCCAGACAGCAGTTGTCAACTGTGGCACAGTCCCAACAAACCAAATATCTTTTTCTGATGATGTTGTTCCCGTTTTCCCTGCGGCTGGGCGACCGAGGGCAGCACCTTTACCTGTACCTTCAGTGATTACCGATCGCATCACATCTAGAATTGCGGCTGATGCCCAAGGATCGAGGACTAGCTGTGGTTTAGGGGTGTTATCTAGCAAAACGTTACCACTACTATCGGTAACACGGGCAATTACAGTTGGTGGAGATTGCCAGCCATAATTAGCAAAGGTAGCGTATGCACTAGCCATTTCCAAAGGGGTGACACCAATTGCACCAAGTGGTAAGGAAGTCACAGGTTCCATTGGACTCATAATGCCCAAGGTACGACACGTTTCTATGACTCTATTCATCCCCACAGCCTTACCAATCTTGATCACCGGAATGTTGCGCGATTGGGCTAAAGCTCTGCGGATTGGCATAGCTCCACTAAAACCGCCATCATAATTTCTGGGAAAGTACCAACCGTTACCATCTCGATAGCTAACTGGGGAATCTACCACTGTTGAGTCTGGCCCATATTTACCAGTAGCAAAAGCAGTATAGTATACAAACGGTTTAAAAGAAGATCCGGGCTGGCGCTGAGATTGAGTTGCACGATTGAATTCACTGGTCTTAGGATCTATACCACCTACCAGTGCTTTGATAAAATGCGTGCGCGGATCGATTGCCACTAGGGCCATTTGATTCTTAGATAATCCTTGCCCCAGAAGTGTTTTATGCCACTTAACGACAGTTTCCTCAGCCATGATTTGGAAGTTGGCGTCAACTGTAGTTTGCACCCGCATCCCACCTTTGAGTAGTGTCTCACGCCCAAACTTTTTAGCCAACTCCTGCGCTACGGTATTAGTTACATAAGGTAGGGCACTACCTTGAAAGGATTTGATTCTCCCAAGTTTGATTTCTTGCTTGAGGGCATTGTCGTATTCTGACTGGTTGATCCAGTTCAATTCCAGCATTCGCCCCAGCACTTCTTTTTGTTTCTGTTTTGCCAGCTTCATGCTCACAAACGGGCTGAATTCTTCTGGTGCTTGGATCAAACCCGCCATCATTGCCGACTCACCCAAGCTTAAATATTCTGATGATTTATTAAAGTAACTGCGGGCTGCCGTTTGTACACCATAATTGTTATGACCCCAATAAACTTGATTGAGGTACATTTCTAATATTTGGTCTTTAGTGAGAATTTGCTCTAACCTGATTGCTAGCACTCCTTCCGCTAACTTCCGAGTAAAGGCGCGCTTACGAGACAAAAATAGGTTTTTTACCAATTGCATAGTAACAGTAGAGCCACCCTCTTTGACTCCACCTGCTACAGCGTTAACTACTACAGCACGTCCAACACCAGTAGGGTTGATACCGTGGTGATCGTAGAAGTGGCTATCTTCACTTGCCAACACTGCCCGTTTTAAATTCGGAGAAATTCTATCTAAGGGTACGACTTCCCGGTTGGCTTCCCCGTGAATACTCGTTAAAAGCTTGCCCTTAACGTCATAAATGTAAGTCGTTTCTGAGGGAAAGAAGTTACGTAGCTGTCTCACATCTGGCAAATTACGGAAACTGATGGCTAAACCAACCAGTCCTCCGGCTACAATGGAACTTGCCAGCATGGTGATTGAGAGGAGAGTACCGCCAGTTACCTGACCGACTCCTTTCAAAAACTCAAAACCTGATGAAGCCCGACGCTGTGGCTGTTTATCTTCAAAAGTCCTAGACGACGACACGGCTATTTCACTTCCTCACTTGTAAATTTAACTGTAATTGATTGGGTGAAGCAAGGCGGTTAGTTTTTTGCAATTATAGTAGTTTGGCAGATGAGAAAGTGGATAAATTGCCAGTGAATATAACCAACTTAACTTCTAGTGTGCAAAACATAGCTAATAATGAATCTGTTAACATGACGCAAGATTTTGCTTGGCTGCGTCGTGGTGTAGTAGAAGTATTCCCACAATCAGTTGATGTTAACAGCGAAAGTCTAGAAAGGCTCTTACTAACTACAAACCAACCTTTAAGGGTAAAATTAGGGATTGACCCTACTGGTACTGATATTCATCTAGGTCATAGCATACCAGTACGAAAACTGCGAGGTTTTCAAGATGCAGGTCATACAGCAGTTTTAATTATTGGCGATTTTACAGCGCGTATTGGCGATCCAACTGGTAAATCTGAAGTGCGCCGTCAGCTTACAGAAGCAGATGTAGCTCAAAATGCTCAGACTTATTTAGATCAAGTACGTCCTATCTTGGATTTTGACACACCAGGAAGGTTAGAGGTGCGCTATAACTCCGAATGGCTCTCTAAGCTCAACTTAGAGAAAATTTTGGAGTTACTCTCCACGATGACGGTGGGGCAGATGTTAGCGAAAGAAGGATTTGCCGATCGCTATAAAAAAGAGAATCCGATTTTTATCCATGAGTTCCTGTACCCGTTAATGCAAGGTTTTGATTCGGTTGCAGTTGAGGCAGATGTGGAATTAGGCGGCACCGATCAGAAATTCAATATTGCTGTAGGCAGAGATTTACAGCGCCATTTTGGTCAAAAGCCCCAATTTGGAATGCTGTTGCCAATTTTGATTGGCACGGATGGCGTGCAAAAAATGTCTAAGTCTTTAGGTAATTATATCGGATTGTCAGAACACCCAGGACAAAAGTATCAAAAGTTGCAAGGAGTTCCCGATAATCTCTTAGAACAGTATTTTGAACTGTTGACGGATTTACCTTTGGATCGACTGCCAGAAAATCCCCGCGATCGCCAAACACTTTTAGCATGGGAAGTTGTTAAACAGTATCACGGCGAAACCGCAGCCCAAGAGGCAAAAGAAGCAGCCCAAAGCGGCGGTAAGGAAGGTGCAGTTCCAGAATTCTCTCTAGCTAGCGTGCAGCAGTTCCCTACTAAGTTAGCGTATATTCTCAATGTCACTGGCTTGTGCAAAAGTACGGGAGAAGGAAAGCGGAAAATTCAAGAGGGTGGAGTGCGTTTAGATGGCGATCGCATTACTGATGCTGATACCACTTTCGATGCTCCTGGTGAATTACAAGGTAAAGTTTTACAAGTCGGGAAAAATAAGTTTGTGCGCTTAGTGCCTTAAATGGGGAATGGGGAATAGGGAATGGGGAATAGGGAACAGTTAGGACAACGAGTTATTGTGGCTTTGGATGTGCCCGATGAACAAGCTGCGATCGCTCTTATAGATCGGCTACCGCAAGTTAGTTTCTGGAAAGTCGGTTTAGAGTTGTTTACCAGCACTGGCCCGAAAATTCTGGAAGTGTTACAGTCTCGGCAAAAGCGTATTTTTTTGGATTTAAAGTTTGATGATATCCCCAATACCGTTGCTGGTGCTTGCCGGAGTGCAGCTAGATACGGAGTGGATTTACTGACAATTCATGCTACTGCTGGTAGAGATGCCCTGAAAGCCGCAACTGAGGCGGCACAGGAAGGGGCTGCAAAAGCAGGTGTACAACCACCAAAGTTAATTGCGATTACTCTGCTAACAAGCATTTCTGCTCGGCAGTTGGCATTTGATTTAAAGATTCCCCTAGAGTTGCCAGAATACGCTTTAGAAATGGCCTTGCTGGCTCAGGAATCTGGTTTGGATGGGGTAGTTTGTTCGCCTCAAGAGGTGGCACAACTACGACAAACTTGTGGAAATGACTTTTTGCTAGTTTGTCCGGGAGTTAGACCAACTTGGGCAGATCAAGGCGATCAAAAGCGATCGCTCACTCCAGCCCAAGCCATTAAAGCCGGTGCAGATTATCTAGTGATTGGGCGTCCCATCACCGCTGCTACTGAGCCTGAGTTAGCTTGGAAGAGGATTTCTGAGGAGTTAACCACGGTGGCATGAAGCTAAGAGTCTGTGAGATACTCAGAGTAAAGGGTGCAGGGGAGAACAATCTTGCCTCTTCGCTCAGTCAGAAAAATTATAGTTGGCTTTTGGCTTGTGGCTTCTGGGTTGTAGTATCAAATAACTTTGCTTACCCAGCCTTCTCCATAAACCCCACCCCTAAACCCTCGGCGCTAGCAGAAAGGGAAAATGTCAACAGTGGCGTAAAGTCTTTGTGTTCTGAGCAAAATTTAGAAACATTAACTATACAGCTACTGCAAAAATTACCTAGTTATACCAATCGCGCTAGTCAACGCGCCCGTCGCCTCAGTAGAAGCAGTCAGGTTTACAGTTATATGTTAGTGGCAGGAAGACCTGAATTTACTCCTCTGCCCCTTAACCTTGAAGAATATAGTGCAGATGCGTCTAAAAGTGCTGCATCAGGAGTTGAGCAAGTTTTCTTTACTACCTTGGAGCGGCAGTACATAGGTAAGACAGTTGTAGAATTGCAAGAATTTCACTGGCTGTTATTGACTAAAACTCAAAGTGGTTGGCAACTAGTAATGATGTTTTCTCAAGCTGGTTCCCATTCAGAACAGCAGCCACTATCTCCACCGCGCGATAGTAGTAACGGTACTGTTGCCCAAGGGGTTAAAGCTTGGTTGCGCGATTGTGAAGCTGGAAGTTTACGTCAATAAAACCTAATTCCCAATCTTCGCCAACTAGAAGAATATTAAGTAATTTCTAAAAATACTTACTCAAATTCTCTATGAATAGGATTATCACTTGTGGTTAAAAACTACATTGAAATAATTGCAAGAACGAAATTTAGAGTATCTTGATTGGGATCATTGGATTAAAGAGATTGAAAAATTGGGTAATGAGCAAAAACACAAGCTCGAAAGTTATTTAGTGACTTTGAAATGCTCTGACGCGGCATACCCTCTTGTTAAAGATAAGCTAAATTTTTATAGCGTGGCGTAAATAAACTACCAATTTAAAATCAGTAAAATGCTTACACTGTATTCATTTTGAATTTTGTTAGCGAGTCCGCAAGTGTCATTATTAATTTTGAATTCGCCTTGCGCTACTAGTTCTTTTGATGAAGATACATCACCTAATTAGCTTGTATCAGTCTAATTTTGCCTGTATCTTTAGGAATATATTTAGGAAAAATAGCTAATAAATAGCTAAAAGAAGCAGACATTATTTAAAAATGCAGATTGGCTTGAATTTAAGCGTTGTAACTCCCGTTTTTTGGCGATAACATGGAAAGAAGTTTATTTCAAGCTTTATCAAACCGCGTTTAGCGTCAGTTTTTTTATGGACATTCAGTTAATCAACATCGGCTTTGGTAACATCGTGTCTGCCAACCGAGTAGTTGCCATTGTCAGTCCAGAGTCTGCCCCGATTAAGCGGATTATTACCGATGCACGAGACAGAGGTCAACTGATTGATGCAACTTACGGTCGTCGGACTAGAGCTGTAATTATCACCGATTCCAGCCACGTAATTTTGTCAGCGATTCAGCCGGAAACGGTAGCGAATCGCTTTGTGATTTCTCGCGAGCATCAAACTGTAGATAATTGACTAGCAGTGGGTTTTTCCCACTCCTCTTTGCACCGTATCAGTAGTACCATGTGAATTAGACAAATTTTCTGTCACTCTTGCTACAAATTCTTTAGTCACTAGTGGACTAGACCAGGAACACAAGACTAATGAATAATATGTATTGATTGATTCACAGGTTGAAGGGATGATGCCAGTTTTACCCATCCAGAGTAGTGCGACTACCGAAGAATGCTTACATTTAGGCAGGTTAATTGTTTTAACTGGCCCCAGTGGGGTCGGTAAAGGCACTTTAATGCGATCGCTCCTAGAGCGTCATCCAGAACTCTATTATTCTGTATCCGTGACAACTCGTTCTCCCCGTCCAGGGGAAATCGATGGCAAAAGTTATTACTTTATCAGCCGCAGTAAGTTTGAGCAATTAGTTGCTGAAGGTGAATTTTTAGAATGGGCAGAATTTGCTGGTAACTATTACGGCACACCCCGTGAAGCTGTACTTAACCAAATTCATTCCGGTAAGTTGGTGGTGCTGGAAATTGAACTAGAAGGGGCAAGACAAATTCGTGCTTCCTTCCCCAGTGCCCTCAGCATTTTTATTTTACCGCCTTCCTTTGATGAATTAGAGAAACGAATACGCTCTCGTGCCCAAGATTCTGAAGAAGCGATCGCCCGTCGTCTGCTCCGCGCCCAAGAAGAAATTCAAGCCGCAGATGAATTTGATATTAGAATCGTTAATGACGATTTTGAAACTGCTTTAAATGATATTGAAGCTGTTTTGTTTAAATAAGTTAGGAGTTAAGAGTTAGAAGTTATGAATTTAAACTCCTAACTCCTAACTCCTAACTCCTAGTAATTAACCAAATAGACCTTGAATTAGTGCTAAATTACTAGTCAAAAAGTAAGCAACTACTGCACCACCAATACCACCAATCAAGAAAGAACTGCCGAAGTTGTTCCAGCTTTCTTTAGAGTTAAAAGCATCTGTTGGAGGCTTGGGTACGGTAACACTAGGAAGTGCTTTGGGTGGATTGCTATTTGCATACAGCGATAGAGCGCCTGTGAGAACTACAACCAAGCCAATGGCTGACAGTAACCCAGCTAAGTTAGCATTATCTGTGTCCCGCAGTGGGCCTAATTTGGCAAAGGGGCCAAATAGCCAGTAACCATGAGCCATACCAACTTCTAAACCGCGTCTAGCAGGAGCCAGACCTGGGCGATAAGCAGGTAAATTATTAATAAACCCCTTGACCAAGGGAGAAGAATTAACCGGGGTTTCTAGGTTGCCTATCTGTGGATCGCCAAATGCGGGAAAAACAACTTCCCGATTTCTAGGATCGCTGGGAAGATTCTTTGATGCATCTACTGCTTGTGCCATATTTTATGTTCGCCTCTAAATTAAAATGGTGGCATTTTTATATTAATAATAATTGTCGCTCAAGAAGCATTTTGTTTAGGAAGTTTAGAAAAATTAATTTAGCTTATTTTAAAACCGTGAAACTCGCGATCTGTAAACAGTATCACGAGTTTCAAAAAACTATTTTTGCCGGCTATTTTAGTGATAATTCTGCCTAAATAAGCTGAAAAAATCAACTACACAATATTAAGCAAAAAACAAGACATTGATTCAACAGTCCTAAATTCCATTTGACACTTATGGTAGTGGGTGGAAAAGTAGGTCTGGGAAAAAGCGGTTGAATTCAATCAAGATACCTGCTGTGATGGTCAGCCAGATGGTAGCTGCTACAGGTGCAGTGGTAATGAATTTAATCAAATAAGCTGATTGATCGCCTTTGTCTGCCATGAATTTAATCTCCAAAACGAATGAATTAGTTAAGCTGATTTAGCGTGGAGAAATGGGGATTTCTGTATCCTTGGCTGCTAATTTTCCAGACAGAAGTTCTTGGACTGCTGCTGCTGGCCAAGTAAAGCCTGACGCTATTATGGGTAGTGCCAAACCAAGATCGATTTGGATTTCTTTTAGTTCAGTGTTCGGGTCTTTTTTGACCGCTTGCAGATAGGCACGACCTACCCAGCCAATCCAACCGGCAATATATAGAAACAAAATGCTGGGGATCAAAAAGTCACCAGCACGATCTAGACGACCATCAACAATCAAGTGTGGGTATCCTTCAGGGCCGCATAGCGCCTGAGAATAACGCTCAAACCGCTTTCTCCCAGATTCGGGATCGGCAGTGGTGTTACGGGCATTAGCTGCTAGCTCTTGAAAAGCGGCATTGTCTTTACACGGTGTCAAATTAGCCCCTAAAGCTTGTGCTGGGGGGGCAAAGTTGAACCAAAGACTAATCGCTAACATCAAAGCAAACAATCGTCGCATAGAGTTGTTTCCTTTTATTACAAAACAAGAAGTTCTTTGTACAAAACGAAGCGGCTTGTACAGTTGTTTATTTGCATAACTAGGAAGTCATCATACTCTTGGGTGGGAACCGAGTAAAGTTTAAGTCAATAAAAGTTAAAGCTTCTCAACCAAAATAGAGTGTTGAGTGCCCAGTTAGAGCGTCGAGTATAAGAATTGTTGTTGTAGGGTAGTAAAGAAGCAAGATTTTCTCTCTATTACTCAGGACTCCAGACTCAGCACCCAGCAGTGATTACTCTCAATGACAACCGTTTTAGCAATAGAAACCAGTTGTGATGAAACAGCCGTCGCAATTGTTAACAATCGTAAAGTTTGCAGCAGTATTGTAGCCTCACAAATCCCAGTCCATCAGCAGTATGGCGGGGTAGTGCCAGAAGTAGCCTCTCGCCAGCACCTGGAAACGATAAATGTTGCGATCGCACAAGCTCTAGAGCAAGCCCAACTAGATTGGGAACAAATTGACGCAATCGCCGCCACTTGTGCCCCTGGACTTGTAGGAGCGCTATTGGTGGGATTAACTGCTGCCAAAACTCTAGCAATGGTACACAACAAGCCATTTTTGGGAGTTCATCACCTCGAAGGTCACATTTACGCAACTTACTTGAGCGAATCAACTTTAAATCCCCCTTTTCTTAGCTTACTGGTTTCAGGCGGACATACAAGCTTGATTTATGTCAAAGATTGTGGTATCTACGAAACTCTGGGACAAACCCGTGATGATGCTGCGGGTGAAGCTTTTGATAAAGTGGCGCGATTGTTAAAGCTGGGTTATCCGGGCGGGCCAGTGATTGACAAGTTGGCACAGCAGGGTAATCCTCAAGCCTTTGCTTTACCAGAAGGAAGAGTTTCTCTACCCGGTGGCGGGTTTCATCGTTATGATGCGAGTTTTAGTGGGTTAAAAACGGCTGTATTACGTTTGGTGCAGCAGTTAGAGAAAGATAGTGGACAAGTACCAGTGGCAGACGTAGCAGCTAGCTTTCAGGATACGGTAGCGCGATCGCTAACCAAAAGAGCGATCGCCTGTGCCCTTGACTATGGTCTAGACACAATTGCCATTGGTGGCGGTGTAGCAGCTAATAGCGGCTTGAGAAAAAATCTCCAAGCCGCCGCCGTTAAACATAACCTACGCGTCCTATTCCCACCTCTAAAATTCTGTACCGATAACGCCGCCATGATTGGCTGTGCCGCCGCTGACCATCTATCCCGTGGTCATACATCGCCCCTCACACTAGGCGTTGAATCTAGGTTAGGGCTTACTCAGGTGATGAAGTTGTATCAACCTATTGAGTAGTCATTGGTTATTGGTCATTGGTCATTTGTCATTTGTAATCATCAATGCCCTATGCCCTATGACTATTGACTATTGCTCGGATGTGATCTGCCACTGCATCCGGCTGTTCCAACATAGCCAGGTGTCCGCAATTAGGAATTTCCAGAACATTGTCACCACAATATTGAAAAAGCCTGTGAAAGCTGGCTAAATGGCGGACATATTTGGGTTCCATAACCTTGTCTTCCGCGCCAGCCAAAAAATAAACTGGCTGCTTCAGTTGGGATACTAGCTCAGGTAAGCGATTGATTTCTTCTTCCGTTGTGGAGTCTAACAGAGTTCCCAGAGCCGCTTCTGGGTCAGCCACAACGAAATCTATTACTCGCTGACGTGCCCAATAGCGCTCTAAAGGACGAGCCACACTAGCTCTGGTAAACAGCAAATCAATCAAAGGCACTTGGGACAGCCAGCGCGGACGGACTTGCAAAAATTTCTGACCCGCCGAGCGAAACTGCTCAAAGGCTTCTTTGAGGTAAATACCACCGCCAGCGTTGATACAGATAACTCCCTTAACACACTCAGGCATTTGATCTGCTCCCCAAAGAGCGATCGTCCCTCCTAATGAATGACCAATTAGCCAAGCACTCGTAATATTTAGCTGTTTCAGGAGAGCTGCTAAATCCTGAGTATACGCAGCAGGAGTATAAAGAGAATCGAAAGATGAGTCAGCCGTACTACTGGAGATGGGCGTCAGACTCAAAGACGTTTGTGCTCGACTAAAATCGGTTTTTACCTGGGATTGGGATTCACCAAAACCCCGCAAATCATAGGACAGGCACTGCAAATCATTTGATAGGCGGGAAATCACAGGTTGCCAATATCCACGGCTATTGAGCCAACCGTGGATAAATACTAAAGCATGGGGGCAGGAAGTGGGAGCCGTTAGCTCGTATGCGTGTGGAACGCCCAAGATTTCGATAGTTGCCATACTTGTATCGTACCCTTAAGGACGGGTGCGACTAAATACTAAAGTGGAAAGAGTTAGAAGTTAGAAGTGAGAAATTTTTAACTCATAACTCATAACTTCTCACTTTTTTCATTTACCCAGCAACCTCTGTCGCACCCCTTCAGCAATTTTGTGACCCAGATATTCAGGAATCAGGCTTTCATTTGGCCCCAACAAGTAGAGAATTAGCCGTGTACGTCCGCGCCAAACCAGTAAATTGGCATTGACTACCAGCAGGTCTTCCTGCCAGATGGCGTACATCACTTTGTAGAATAATCCTGGTTGATTATCAGCTTCAATCACTAAGGCAGGGAGATGAAAGACCGGATCGACATAGAACTCAGTTTGTACCTGCTCTAAGCCAGTGTCAAGATTGAATTCTACTGCCAGCATCTCTTCTACCTCAAACCGACCTCCTAAAGCCTCCCGAATCGCGCGACAAACATTTTCTGCCGTTTTCTCGGTCAAGGCTTTACTACCACGAGATACCAACAGTTTGATAAAAACTAACATTGGCGGACGGATTTGACCGTATAGACTTAAACCGTGGATAGTCAACCCATAAGCTGCTAGTACACCAAAAATATCGCTGAGGAGAAAAGACTGGTTGCGGTAAGCAAAATGCAGGGCACTTTTGCTACCTTCCGGTTTCAGCTCAATAACAGCGCGTCTAGTTTTATAGAGACGGTAGGCTAACCGCAAATTTTGCAGTTGAATTTCACTACTGACGAATTGCTCATAAAACTGGGGAAACGCTCGGTTAAAGCGCTTTAGGAGTTCCAGTGTCGAAGATTTTAAACCAGAAGCCATTGTTAAAGGTAAGACTCGCTTGCTTTCGTCAGCTGGGGGCTGGGTGTTGGGGGCTGGGTGTTAAGGACTGGGGACTGAGGATTGGGGACTCAGAGAAGGGAGGAGGGAGCAAGGGAGAAGAGTAGTTTTACCCTCTCTCTGCCCCCTACACCCCGCCCCTCTGCCTCTTTCTCAATGCCCAATCACGTGTATACAATTCATTCCTAAGCTAACGTGCATTTAAGCTCTATACGAGCAATTGCCAGGATTAGGTTTTTCCATTATGAATTTTGAATTTTGAATTGTTTATATCCTTACCGTTTTGGTGAATTTCTCCTAGCCTTTACAACAAAATGCTAAAGTTGAAAATGATTGGTGTGAAACACGCTCTAACTGGCTGCTACCATTGCAAATCCCGAAAACAACCGAAAAACTTTGAGTGTAAAGGGTAATAAATGGGGGTAGCGATGTTAAAAGTGAATCAACACTCCTGAGAGTGGAAACCAATTCAGTTATACTACCCGAACCGCGTTGGCATGGGTTTTTGGAAAACTTGGTTTAGTACTCCTGAATCTGTAGGGACAACTAGGACAAACCCCTTTGAAGAGCATACAGCGGAAACTGCGGGCAACTCCAGCCCCAGTAGTATTAGCGAAGCTGCTTCAAAGGAGGCTCGGATCGTCTTCAGTACGGAACGAGATATTGACCTATATGAGCTAGAAGAACTCTGTGATGCAGTTGGTTGGTCGCGTCGTCCTCTAAGAAAAGTAAAAAAAGCTATTGAGCATAGTTTTCTCGTTGCCTCAATGTGGCAAGTGAGAGGAAACCAAAAGCGGCTCATTGGTTTTGCGCGTGCTACCTCAGATCACGCGTTTAATGCCACTATCTGGGATGTAGTGGTTCACCCAGACTTTCAAAGTCAAGGACTGGGCAAGGCGCTGATGAAATACGTTCTCAAAAAACTTAGGAGTGAAGAAATTAGTAATGTCACTCTCTTTGCCGATCCCCATGTTGTAGATTTCTACCGAACTATGGGGTTTATGGCCGATCCAGAAGGCATCAAAGGTATGTTCTGGTATCCTCACTAATGCTCAATCCAAATACAACCCGATTCGCACAATAAAATCAGGTATAGTAGTACAAATCTATTATTTAAATTTGGTTTGACAAGGTTTAGCCGACGAACGCACAAGTAATATCTCTTGTAAAACTAAGTCGGCAGACAAACCTTTAACCTTTATTCAGTCTAAATATCTAATCTAGCTAGTATTTGCAGAAGATATAAATATATTAGGCATGAGCGGTGTTATGTGATATGATTGCCTTAACGCTTTTGTGAAAGCGCGATCGCTTTGATGGGGAGTTAAAACCAAACCCAAAAAAGCGGATGAGTATAACGGGATGTAGCGCAGCTTGGTAGCGCGCCTGCTTTGGGAGCAGGATGCCGCAGGTTCAAATCCTGTCATCCCGATTCAATTAATTAATATAGTTAACAGTTAGAGCAGTTAGTTAGGTTTTATTTGCTGAAATCTGCAATTTAATTGGATATTTTTATGCAGAAGACCAATTAAGCTGTTTTCCTGTTGAGGCTTAACAGGTAAATTTTGCAGTTAAGTAGTAAGGTGATTTTTCACACTGAGCTTTGTATAGATTTGAGAAGATATTAAAGCAATCGCAGATGGAACGATTGATTAACTAATAGCGTCAACTAATTTTAGAAAAAGCCGATAAAATGGCATTTATCATCTCCAAGGTTGGATAGATCGAGAGACTTTTTGCTGTTTGAGAAGACATATAATAAGCATCTACGGCATTTCGCGGTCAATAGCGAAGCAAAACCTAGAAAAACACAACGTTAGCACAGCCAATTTGTGAAAACGATACTACAGCAACTCTAAATAGTTAGGGAACATTGGATTTTGACCGTTGACGCTTAACACTTAACCTCAACGCGCACAATGAATTTTTCAAAACTGAAATAGATTGCTATATAACTAAAGCTAGTTGGTGCTGTGCAAATCCAACCATTTGTTTAATTTAATTGGACTATTGATGCGAGGAGCAGTCATGAAATCATTTATTCGCTTAGGCGCAACATTGGGTATAGCTGGCAGTGTATTTTTAACAGGGCTTTCAGGGATAGGCAATCTACCAGGAATGGGCAATCTAGAGGCGATCGCTCTGCCACAAGATCAGGTAGTGAAAAAGCTCCAAGAAGTACCAGTATTCACGCTCACCAATCCTAAAGGCGAATTCGTAGTTCTTTCGAGAAACAACGCAAACAACGCATCTAAGCCGGTGTCACAAGTGGGATTTTTTATTAGCAAGCAAGATGCTCAAAAATTCCTTGATAATCGACTCAAAAAAGAAAATCCCCAGTTAGCAGGCACTCTACAGGTTAGACCTTTGTCCTTGGCAGACTACTATAAAATAGTCCAAGAAAGCAAAAAGAAATCAGATTCTGTGATTTATACCTTAGTTCCGACGCAACAGCAAGTAGCCTCGGCAACAAGTATGCTCAATCAAAATGGTAAAAAGGTAGAGCAATTCAATGGTATTCCCCTATTTGTACCCAAATTTAAGAAAGATAATAGCTATCTGACTATTCCCCTTGCTAAAGGTAATGAACGGTACATCCCTTTCTTTTTTGAGAAAGAACAAGCAGTGGCTCTGTTAGAGGAATTCAAAAAAGCCGTGCCAAAGGAAGGAGCCAATACTGAAATTCAGGTGGTAGATTTGTACGGTGTTATGGAAGCTCTCAATAGCAGCAGCGACCCTAGTATCAATAAAATTGTTCTATATCCATCACGGGAGTCGATCAATTTTATTCGCTCCCTGGCGCCAAATCAATCACCCGGTGCCAAGCCAGCTCCTGCCGCCGCTCCGAAAAAATAACGGATATGCGCTCCAAGGTTGAGGTATGGGGGAGAAACATCTGATAGTTTCTGGTTTACAACTTTGGCAGTGGCGGAATGCAGCTATCGAAGCAGCGATCGCCACTGATGTCCCACCAATGGAAGTAGATTGGTTGCTCCTCGAAGTTGCTGGATTAGACCGCTTGGCACTACGTTTAGAGTCTTTTAAAAACTGGCCGCAAATTCAACTGCAATTGCCGCTAGAAGAGTTAGACCAACTCTGGCAGAGGCGATTAAATGACCGCTTACCAGTGCAGTACATTGCCGGAGTTACACCTTGGCGTCAGTTTAAAATTGCGGTGTCGAGTGCGGTTTTGATTCCTAGACCAGAGACAGAGTGTTTAATCGATTTAGCTGAAGCATCTGCTAGCAATGTTTCAGGACACTGGGCAGATTTGGGTACTGGGAGTGGTGCGATCGCCATCGGATTAGCAGATGTCTTGCCAAAAGCCACAATTCATGCTGTTGATTACAGTTTAGAGGCTCTAGCGATCGCTCGATCCAACGCTGATAATTTGGGTCTTGCTGACCGGATTCAATTTTATCAAGGTTCCTGGTGGGAGCCACTGGCATTCTTAAAAGGTCAGTTCAGTGGTATGGTATCAAATCCCCCTTACATACCTACCAGCACCTTACCTACTTTGCAACCAGAAGTCGTTAACCACGAACCACATCTAGCTTTGGATGGTGGCGCTGATGGCTTAGATTGCATTCGTCATTTGATCGAAGTCTCCCCCAGTTATTTGCAATCGGGTGGCGTGTGGCTAATTGAGATGATGGCTGGACAAGCGGATGCAGTGCGAGAACTTTTACAAAATCAAGGTAGCTATTGTAAGATTCAAATTCACGCTGATTTAGCTGGAATTGAACGTTTTGCCCTGGCCTACAAAAGTTAGGAGTGATGAGTGATGAGTTATAAAATTCCTCACTCCTAACTTCTAACTCCTAACCTTGTAAACATGACCCAAGTTTCTTTAACAAATTTAATAGCTGGCGCACGTGCTGGTCTTTTGGTGAGCTTTCCGACGGATACTGTTCCGGCACTTGCAGCGATGCCAGAAAAAGCAGCATTAATTTTTGCAGCGAAGCAACGCAGTCAAGACAAACCTTTGATTTTGATGGCGGCTAGTGCTGAAGATTTGTGGCCGTATGTCAAAGGTAGTGAGAATGAATATAAAGTTTGGCAAGAAGTAGCAGATAAATATTGGCCAGGAGGGCTGACATTAGTTTTGCCAGCGAGTCAACGCTTACCAAAAGTTATGAATCCCATCGATCCAACAACAATTGGGATTCGAGTACCAAACAGTGCGATCGCTCAAACTATTTTGGCGCAAACAGGCCCTCTTGCCACCACTAGCGCCAATTTTTCTGGTCAGCCGCCTTTGCAAACAATGACAGAAATTGAGACTCAGTTTCCCCAGATTTTGACTTTAGCAACGACAGAATGCCAGAGTGAAATACCAGGGATGGGTGTACCTTCCACCGTTGCTAAATGGACAGGGATAAATTGGCAAATTTTGCGACAAGGTGCGATCGAGTTAGAGATTTCGAGTGATAACCAAGTATAGGTAGCTATAATGTTGTTTTCGTGGTGTTAACAACAGAGAAATCTGAAACTTTAGTTTGCGCTGTTGTACTTAATTAGCAAATTAATAATTGCCAGATATGAATTGGAGCAACTGGATATATCTAGGAGCAGGAATAGCACTAGGTATGATTTTCCGTCAGATATTTGGGCGATGGCTACGCCCAAAGCAGGCATCGCCAAATGTTTCATCTAGCTCATCCCCAGTAGCGCCATTAGCTCAACAGGATATGTCACTAATATCGCAACAGCTACAGCAAACACAGCTGGCATACCTTATGGCAAGGGAAATGAGCCAGTTTAAAGCTGGTTTTTTGGCGCGGACTACCCATGAATTGCGATCGCCTTTTAATGGTTTGATTGGCTTACATCAATTAATTTTGTCAGATTTGTGTGAAAATCCAGCTGAAGAGCGAGAATTTATTGCCCAAGCTCACGAACGAACACTGAAGTTGCTGAAGCTCATGGATGAAATTCTCAATGTTGCTAGAGCTGAACACGGCACTAATAAATTAGATATTCAGCCCAGACCCTTAGCCCAAATTTTAGATGAGGTTCATGACTTAACTTATATGCTGGCGGCAAATCGCAATTTTCCCTTAAAATTATTACCCACCGACTCAGAAATTTATGTTTTGACAGATTATCTCTGGCTCCGCCAAGTATTGATAAGTTTAATAGACACTGCCATTACTCAGATGGAGGAAGGCAGCATTTGTATTTCCACTAGCACTCTACCTACAAACAATTTTGTAAACATTTGGCTAGATTTACCAACCCATGCTGTACCTTGGAGCGAACCGATTGATTTGCTCAAATTTGAAGATCGGTTGGCCCAGATTGAACAAAAAAACGCTACTCTTTCCCCAGGAATGAGGCTATTAATCAATCAGACTCTGGTGGAAGTTATGGGAGGAAAGTTAGAAATCTTACCCTCGACTACTGTGAAGGAACCACTTCAGCAGCTTACCAGACTACAAATCTCTATCCCCCTAGTGAGTAGTGCTGAGTGCTGTTAGCGGATAGCTAGGGTTTAGCCCGTGCTGAGTGCTGAGTAGTAGAGACGAAATCTTGCTTCTTGACATATCCTACTACTACTACACTTCTTATACTCAGCACTCAGCACTCAGCACTTATTGTTCGGAACTATTTCGATGATTCTTGCAGCTGAACTTCTGTCGCAGAAACGAAAGCACGATTAGCTTGATTGTGTAACACCATCGTAGTGGTGGTGTTGGTTTGAAAACCAATCTTTTCGTAGAAACCCTGCTGGTGAGTAGTCATCAGGTAAACACGCTCAACCGACCTCATCCGGGGATGTCTCAAAACAGTTTTGACTAAATTGCTTCCCAAGCCACTATGTTGATACTCTGGATGAATCACAACATCCCAAATTGTGGCGCGATAGATGCCATCAGATGTTGCTCTCGCAAAGCCAATGAGTCGATCGCGATCCCAGACAGAAATTACTGGTTCACTATTGGCAATAGCTATACCTAAATCTTCAATACTGCGTCCCTTAGCCCAGAAAGCGGAAACGTTTAACAGTTCTTGGAGTTGATAAAGGTCAATTTCAGACTTGCGTTCGCTAAATTTAATCTGAAGATCGTTCATGTATGGCATCCACTTTTAGCAGTATCTTTGAGCAGACATTTGGTGAAATTAAATATGCACGATCCAGAAATCTTGTAGAGACTTAGCACTACTACATCTCTACATTCTTTTTCAGCAGATGTCTAAGCTAGTAATGAAAAGTTTGTAGTAAGCACTTTAGTGTTGAGAAAATTAAGTACTAAAGTCCTTACCCTTCTCCTAACGGAGACGCTGCGCGAACGGGTTCGTTAGTCGCTCATGGGGGAAACCCCCAGACGCTCGCGGACTCGCTAACGCTGCGCTATCGCCCTTGGCGTCTCCCCTTGGGAGAAGATCGCGCTAACTCACTACGAACTTGCTTACCCATCAATTTAAACTTTGAGTTAAGTCATATTTTGCTATAAATTGCTGTACGTGTAGAGAAAGAAAATTTAATGACAAACCCACTTCCATAGAGGATGAGTTGCTCCCTGTTGACGTATCCGATAAACTTGTTTTTCTAAACGTTGTTTTTCCTGCTGTGGTAGTCCGAGTAGAATATTCCGACTTTGCCAAACTAAAACAGCGGCAGTCATCCCAAAACAAAAGGCGAGACCAAAGGTAGACAGCGGATGGTAGAATAATCCAAATCTCACTGCCACCCAGGTAAAATATTGTTGCCACAGAGCAATTTCTCCACGTAGACCCCACAAGGAGACAGGCGCAACAGTCAGCCATAGACAGCCCACAAATAGCCACCTGCCATATACTGTCAGCTGATGTAGCCTTTGTACTTGTTGAGCAAACGATGGGTCAGATTTCTCTAAGTCTGGGACAGTATTTAATCGTTCTTCCGGTTGATCCATAGGGGAATAAAATTGCAAGGCGTGGGTGAGCAATTCAAAATGCTTTCACCCAATTGTGAAATATACACAAGTTTAACTATCCTGGGAACTGGGAGATGTATCAATCGAATCAGCGTTGTCTAACATCTGGGATTCCCCTTGACGCTCTCGCCACCAAGTTAGAAGAGTACTGGCGATGAAAATACTCGAATAAGCTCCCATTGTGAAACCAATAATCAAAGCAAGGGAAAAGTATTTCAGTGTTTCCCCGCCAAATAGAAAGATTGCAGATAATGTCAGTAATACGGTTAAGGTAGTGTTGATCGATCTTGTCAATGTTTGGTTAACCGCATCATCTACAATTTCGGCAATCGGCTGTTCGGGATGGATTTTAAGGGTTTCCCGAATGCGATCGTAAATTACCACTGTATCGTTGACTGAAAAACCTGTGATCGTAAGTAAGGCGACGATAAAAAGGCTATCTACTTCGATACCCGCCACCAAACCCAAAATTGAAAAAGCCCCTACTGTAATCAAGATATCGTGCAATAGGGCAACGATCGCAAACACAGCATAATCTAACTGGAAGCGGAAGCTCATGTAGATAGTAATACCGATGAAGGAAACTATCAGAGCTAATATCCCGGATGTAAACAGTTCTTTTCCCAAGGTGGGGCCAACGGAGTCAATCTGGTTCTTTTGCGGGTCAAAAACGCCGATTTCTTCGCTCAAAGCGTTTTGTAATTTGGTACGCTGATCGACACCCAAATCTTTTGACCGAATTAGTACGCCATTTTCTGCACCATTTTCTGAGACAAGTTGGATACTGCTATCACCTAGTCCCTGCGCTTTTGCTACTTCCCGAACAGCGTTGATATCAATTGGTTTGTCGCAGTTACCGGGTTTGGTGCAATCTCGGACAAACTGCAACCGCGTACCACCGATAAAATCTAAACCGGGGCGTAAAGGTGCGCGAATATTGGGTTGTTGCCAAGAAATCACCATTGAGATGATACCAGCGAGGATGATAGCGGCAGAAATAGTCCACCAAAGCGATCGCGATTTGTTAATACTCAGTTTCATGGAGTCACCTCTGCCTTATTCGATGCTGGCAGGTTTGGACAGAAAAGTTCTGTCTTCCGTAAGGAGTGAATTGAAATTGCCAAAAATAGCAATGTCCGACTACAGGTAATTGCGGTAAACATACTCACAGCTACCCCCAAAGCCAAGGTAAGAGCAAAGCCTTTGACTAAACCAGACCCCAGCCAAAACAGGGCAGCGCAAGCAATCCATGTAGTGACGTTGCTATCTAAAATACTAGAAAATGCTCGATAAAAACCAGATTCTACAGAACGATACAGAGATTTACCCGCCCGCAATTCTTCCCGCGTCCTTTCAAAAATTAGCACATTGGCATCAACTGCCATCCCAATACTGAGAATAAAACCAGCAATTCCCGGCAAAGTCAGGGTAACGCCCAACAAAGCAAAGGTTGCCCAAGTTAAGAGGGAGTAAATTACTAATGATATATCCGCAATCAATCCTGGTAGTCGATAGTAAAACACCATGAATATTAATACTAAAGTCAAACCACCGACTCCAGCATAAATACTACTTTGAATGCTATCTTTACCCAAGGTTGCTCCGACTGTCCGTCTTTCTGCGATTTCTACTGGTACGGGTAATGCGCCACCGCGTAACTGCACGCCTAAGTCATTGGCTTGTTGGGCGGTAAACCGTCCTGTAATCACGGCAGAACCACCAGTAATACCAGTGGCGGCAAATTCTATACCCACGGTGGGAGCGCTGATTAGTTCATTGTCCAGAAAAACACCAATACTACGACCAGTACCAGCGAGATTTTTCGTCAAATTGGCAAACAGTTCGCCACCCTTTTGGTCGAAGCGAATGGCAACATTCCAGTTGTTACCTTGAGTGGGTTCACCATAGGCATCCTTGAGGTATTTGCCAATCAGCGGTGGATCGGTGCTTTCAAACAATTCTGCGATCGCTTGATTATTTTTTTGTAAGTCTTCTTGATTCTTGACAATTGCCGCTTTGTCGGTACTCTTTCTTAATTCTTCTTGCTTAAATTTCAATTCTGCTCTTGATGCTTGAAAAGCAAGCAGTTGAGTTTCTGTATTCGCCTTTTGGGTACGAAATTCTAACTGTGCCGTACCCCCTAGCACCCGTTCAGCTTGCTCTGGATCGTTAACTCCTGGTAGTTGCACCAATATTTTATCTGTGCCGACTGTTTGGATTACTGGCTCAGAAACACCTAAACCATTAATCCGGCCTTCGACAACTTTCTTCACACCTTCCAATTCTCGTTCGGTGATTTTGGGAATATCCGCTGATGGTTTCACCTGAATTGTGAGCTGTGAACCTCCGCGCAAGTCCAGCCCAAGGGGTATCGGAATTGTGGCAATCACCGTAATAGCGGCGATTATCAGGACTAAAATCAAAACTAATAGCGATCGCTGTCTTTGCATACCATAACTCGCAACTGACAAACGCTATAATAGCGTTCTTTTGAGGAGTTATGAGTTGGGAGTTTGGGCATTGGGCATTGGGCATTGGGCATTGGGCATTGTTATTCTTTTCTTGCCCCTCTGCTCCTCTGCCCCTCTGCCCCTCTGCTCCTCTGCCCCTCTGCCCCTCTGCCCCTCTGCCCCACTGCCCCTCTGCCCCTCTGCCTCGTCAGTCTTTAGTCCCTAAACTCGCAAAGCCACCATTTTTTCTACAGCTTCTACGATTTGCTCTGGTTGGATGATTGTTAGTCGTTCCAGATTGCCGTTGTAAGGTGTGGGGATATCTTGGGAAGAAAGCCGCAGTACTGGCGCATCCAATTCATCGAATAAGCGATCGTTTATTGAAGCGATGACTTCTGCTCCAATACCCGCAGTTCGCATCGATTCTTCCACAACAATGACTTTATGGGTTTTACGTATTGATGCACCAATGGTATCAAAATCTAATGGTTTGAGGGATATTAAATCGATAACTTCTGGATCGTATCCTTGTTTTTCAAGAGTTTTTACGGCTTGCAGCACATGATGGCGCATTCGGGAATAAGTAATAATTGTGACATCTTTCCCTTCACGCACAATTTCTGCTTTATCTAAAGGGAGCAGGTATTCTTCTTCTGGTAAATCTTCTTTCAAGTTGTAAAGCAAAACGTGTTCAAAGAACAATACTGGATTATCATCGCGGATAGCGGATTTCAGCAGTCCTTTAGCATTTCTTGGTGTGGAGCAGGCAACAATCTTTAACCCTGGCACAGCTTGGAAGTAGGTTTCTAGTCGTTGGGAATGTTCTGCGCCTAGCTGCCGTCCTACACCTCCAGGGCCGCGAATTACCATCGGAATTTTAAAGTTACCGCCAGAAGTATAGCGGAGCATCCCAGCGTTGTTGGATATTTGATTGAAGGCGAGCAGTAAAAAGCCCATATTCATACCTTCAATGATGGGACGCAACCCAGTCATTGCAGCTCCTACAGCCATCCCAGTAAAGCTATTTTCAGCGATGGGGGTATCTAGAATGCGGAGTTCGCCATATTTTTGGTACAGGTCTTTGGTAACTTTATAGGAACCGCCGTAATGTCCAACATCTTCACCGAGAACGAATACGCTGGAATCACGCGCCATTTCTTCATCAATGGCTTCCCGTAAGGCGTTGAAGAATAGTGTTTCTGCCATTTAGACCTTTTAGTACGATTATGGTTTTAGAATTTTATCGTGCTGCTGTCACAAATACAGTGAGCGATCGCACTAGTTAGAGTTTAGGTTTTTTAAATAAACGGCCCCTAGCATAGAGCGAGTGATTGCCATAACTATATCAAAGCTATTTAACTTCGATTTTAGATGTTTTATGAGCGATCGCCTCTGACTCTGGCAAACGAGAAAATCCTCTATAGATTATGTACTACGATCTTGACAATATACGAAAAGTGTGCATTTAAAACTCCAAAAATCAACCATTTTGTAGGACAGGCAAGATGCGTGTCCTACAAAATTCAAATCACCGAGGATTAATTACCAGCAGCCAACTTATCCAAGAAATCGATTTTTACAGCCAGATTGGTTATATCCTGATTGGTTTCTAAGTTCTTAATTTCCGCATTATTCAGGGCAACAATATAGGGTTGTTCACCAACCCAGGCAATAAGAGGCCCGCCAGAAGAACCACCTGCGGTGGCGCAATTATGCAAAAGTACCCCTGACTCCTCCCCAACAATGCTACACCCAGTTTCAAAGCTTGCAGTCCATCCTGTACCAGCAGTCAGGTCTTCATAGCCTTTTTTCTTGGGATTGGGAAAATCGCCAGAGTAGCCAACAAAAGATAACGTTTTCGGGTTATTAATGAGAGTCGAAGAACGCAAAGATTTCCAGCCTAAATGACCATACTTCCGACCGAGAGGCTGATTAATTTTGAGAAGTGCCCAGTCGTTTATCTGATTTGTGAGCTTGTCGTCTGTAAAATCTGTACCGTAAACAACTTGCTCTACTAAAACAACATCTGTTTTATCCTGCACAACACCATTAATGACGTTTGGCATAAACAGAATTTTTTGACTTAATTTATGGGTATCAGGATCAATAACGCAATGGGCATTTGTCAAAACTATATCATCATCAATTAAAGTTCCTGTGCAATGATAAGCTGTTGCGCCTACAATTTGCATATAATAAAGATGAATATAACTTCGGGTACAGGTTGTTATGCCGGCTATTGGCTTTCTAAGTTTAGA
>NZ_JBALDR010000059.1:0-122253 GCF_036917315.1 Nostoc sp.
AAATCATTCGCACTTTCACCGGACACCGCGACAACAAAGGACTTGACCCTTATTTTGAAATTGAAATGGACGAGCGCCGCGGCGCGATCGCAACTTTATGATCAGCAAGCTCCTATTCCTGCAAATCGAAATCTTCCTTGAGGCATTTGAGGCTGGGAAATATCACCATCCACTGTTTCTAGCTATGACTCTGGAGTGTTTAGCTAACCAGGCATGGGATGAAGTTGACCGACTCTACCCAAATTTGTGACAAAGTTTGTCGGGGCAGATAGGCTGGACTCGGTTAAATAACACCTAACCTCATTGGATAAAGCGATCGCACTTTCATCTCTGACCAAGCGCGATCGCTTTTCATTAGTCATTAGTCATTAGTCATTAGTCATTAGTCATTAGTCATTAGTCATTAGTCATTAGTCATTAGTTATTAGTTATTAGTTATTGGGTGCAGGGGAGCGGGGAGTGGTAATATTGCCGTGTTACACGGCAGTTGAGACTTATGGGACGAAATCGCACAACCTGGGAATCACGCAGCACTTGGAACGGCGGGAAAACCACATTAATCCGCGTGCCCATTGTGCTTAAGAGCGACATTTTAGCTTACGCTAGAGCCGTAGACTCTAAACTGATAAGCGATAAGTCTCGAATCATCCCCATGCTGAAAGGGGATTTTTTACAGGAATTCACCCTTGGGTTGATTGAGCGGTACATCGAATTCAAACGCCACAATTACCACCCTAACCAGAATTCTAGGAAGCTGGATACTAGCACCCGTGCATGGGATGAGCTACGGAAGTTTCAGAAGTTGGTGCAGGAGTCTCCCGAGCTGTTGCGGGACTAAAGCTCTTGCGGCATTTTTAACAAAACCACCTTTGGATTACTGTTTTGTCAACCAGCTTGTAGCTACCGTTTTTAAAAATTAGTACTTGCTGGTCACATATTGGGCATGGTGGACGATTCATTTTTCCAGCCTCGGATTAACTGTTTAATCTCAACTGGAAGCTTACCATCTGCTTTTCGTTAAAAATTTAAAATCGCAATTATTGGTTCTGGCTCATAGTCGTCCGGTGAGGTGCGATCGAGGTAGCACAGTCCGTCTTCTTCGTCGTAGTCTAAGGTTGGTTCTAGGGTTCGGTAAGGGCGGTAAGGGCAAGTTCTGCACCTCGGCTGATCGTTTTTTGGTGGATCACAGACATTGCCTTTCTTGTGTTTACATTTGGCCATTGTCTATCTGCCTCTCCATGATTTAATCAAACTCTCAATTTCCACCGGAGCTAATCCATCTGCGATCGCAATTTCCACATCTGCCTTTTTACGCTTGGCGATCGCACTATCCACACTACCCAGGTAAAGGCGGTTTTTCTTCCTGCCTACCATCCAGCAATAGCGGTAATACCAATATTTATTACCAGACCGCTCGACCCAGTACTTCTCTATCCAGTGGGTATCGTGTTGGGGCGCAAGTTTTTTGGTATCAGTTGCAACTTGCGCCCCAACAGTTTTATACGGATTGTCTGACTCTGAGATTTGCGCCCCAACACTATGACTGTCTTGGGGGGTGAGTTCATCCCAAGCCGGATCGTAAACAGGAGTCGGGAGTGAAGACTTAGTAAAAGCTTCTAAATCAAACAGCGTAGGTTGTTTCATAATCAAACTGGTTATTATGTCCGCTGCTTCCAAATGGAGGCAGTTTTTTTATTCGTCATCAAAGAAAGTTTCTAAATCAAATGCACAAACTGGATCGCCTGGTTTTGTCGCATGTGAAAGCTTCTTACATATTGCCCAGTGATTGCGGGTTGTCTCCCACCAACAACCACGTAAACAATCCCTAATAAAGCCTTCGGGGTTCTCTACCTTGTCGAAACCTCCGCGAATTTCAAATAAGATTAAAGCGATTTTTACTTGCCATGTTGGGCGTTCTAATACTTCGGTTACATTGTCGTCAAAATGTATACCAGACTCCGAGAGTATCTCTTGATTAATAGAAGAATTGGAATGCTGCTGCTGTATATTACCCGTCACAGCAGATTGCTCATTTGAAGGGTCTGAAGTGTAACTTAAATTATGGTTTTGTAAGTTTTTTTCTCGCTTCTTTCTCGGTGGCTTCAACCATTCGAGGGGTCGCACAAGTAACTTAAATATCTTCCAAGAGTACTGTTTAATGACTTGGATAACTCTGTGTTCTACAAGAGTATCGAATATCTGTTTGAGGTAATTGTGTGAGTATCCTTTACCTCTTGCTTTGGCTACTGTGGCGTTGAATTCTGATAAATCTGGCTCGACTTCTTCAGCTATTACACCCTGCCTCATTAGCCATTGCCAAAGTGATTTAGCAGCCGGGCAAATATGGTGTTGATAACAAAATGCTTCGTGTTCTTCCGTCCAAGGAAGTGCATTTTTTAATGAATTTTCTGGCATAATACTATTAGTTTGATATCAGAAAGCCACCACCGACCTTGTAAATCTGGGTGGCTTTTTGGTTTTTTTAAACAATCGGCGATCGCACCGCACTTTCATCAGGAACGTGATCGTAATTCAAAAGCACCAGGCAGTTGGATAAGCACAGGGCTTTTGAAATTTCAGGGATTAGACTTCGGTGTTTTCTATCCGATCTGGTGGGCCAAACTCATCGGGCAAGTCTTCGATCTTGTCTATGCTCAGTTCCTTGCAAAGCTTTTTAAACTGCATAACTGTCAACCTGGCTTCTGTCCTTCCCGATATCCAGCGCTGGTAGGTTGCCCTTGGGATACCACAGCGCATAGCTAATTCGTCTTGATTTAAATGCGTGCGTTCAAGTCTTAGAGTCTCCAAGGGGGAATCACTCTCCTGCTTCCTTTGTTTGCTTCTGTGCTTCATTCTATTTGGCTATAGCTCATTATGAGGCACTCACTTGACACATGCAAGTAGATGCCTCAATATGAGACTTAGGTGGACAACAAGGAACTAGCCACGCTCTAGTGGTTGGCATCTGGATTATGGCTAGATCCTTTTTAATCGTCTCATTGTGGGATGTCACCATGTCTGACGCTCCCCCACGCCTCACCGTTCGCGTGGCAAACATGGAGCAAGCACCCGCCCATTGCCTTAGTGCCCCGGCGCGGAAACACCCTAAAACTGACTAAAAACCCAAGATTAACGGAGGTAAACCCCAAACAAAAACGCTCAAACCCAGTGATAACAAGCCTTTTACAAAAATGACTGCGGCGCGATCGCAGTAGTTAAACACCTGTCAACACAGCTTTAAGTGCCACTTAAGACCTATTTAAGTGCAACTTAAGCGTGACTATGCAGGGATTTAAGACCCACCATCACCCTAGTATGCAAGGACTATGGAAACACTAGAAGCCGCTAGTAATGGCACTAAAGCAGCACCAAAGACCGACGATAAACCAAAAAAAGATAAACAAAAGCGACACTTGCCATCTTTACCAAGTGCCGCCTCTGCCGCAGACATGAACCCAGTAACTTTTTCTGGGTTATCAGACAAAACTGCTGTGGAATGGAGTTCTTTAAGAAATTACGAGATGTTTAGCCTCAGTGCTGATGGCTCCTTTCCCATGATGAAAGTCAGCCGCTCCAAAGCGGTGAGACTTGCCGACCGTCAAGTGATGATGGTCGGCTCTGGACGCTGCTATCGCGTCTCACTGTCTAACCACTGAACTGATACCAAACAAGCTCTAGTCACGACCTAGAACTTATTCCCATCTTGCTTAACCAAAACTTACCATGAACAACCAACCACTAACACCCAAAGAACAAAAAGTAGTTGACGAATTTGAAAAAGCCCGCCCTGGTCTGGGTGCGATCGCAGAAAAAAACATCCGCAATAACGACAAAACCGGCTGGGCTGAAATCATTGCCGATACTCCAGAATCCGAGTTAGTAGCCCGTGAGGGTTCATCATCTAATTCCTTCATGTACCGGAGGATCGGCGGATGAAAACACTCTCTGAATTAATAACTGAAGCCTCATTACTATTGACCCAAATCAGCGACCATCCAGACTACCGAGACCTGGTAGATGAGGGATACAGTGCAGACCTAAATATTGCCGATGCTTGTACAGCGGTGGTGTACCTTTCTTGGGTAGTCGATCCGTTGGCAACAGTTCGTGAAATTCCTGAAGTAGAGGTGAGCCATGAATCAAGAGCGTAGTCCGTGGTTAGATGCTGCGATCGCAATTAACGAAGCACTCAAGTTAGAGCCGCCAGAGGTACAAGAATCTATTCGCCGCATGGATCGCAAAACCTACCTCGAAACTTGGAAGGCAATTCGAGAAAGGGAGCAGGGGACAGAATCGGAGGATAACAAGTGAGCAGTAACTACAATTCCTGGGAAGACCTGGTAACAAAAATAACACAAGAAGTCAAACAAGAATCGCCAGAAGTACAGAAAGCTTTTCAACGCATCTTTGACAAATGCTCGTTGGAAGTTTTGCAGAAATTAGCAGCCGAGGCTAAGGAATGAACCAAGTTTTTATTCTCATTCTCACCACTTCAGCGCTGATAATCGGCATCATTGCACTGTGCAAACAGCAAAGCCAGCAACCTTTTTACTTGAAAATAGAGGTGCAGTATGGGAAATGATCTAATAGATATCAAAGTTGCGGCCCCTCCCAGAAGTGCCAATGCCCACACCTGGGTAGAGATGCACTTGCCCAATGCCAAAACGTTAATGCGTTATTGTGCCTGGGGTCTGGGTCGTGTAGTCTTTTCCCTTGGGCTTTTCAGCCTTTACGGTGTCACAGCTGCATTGAAGTTGGGTATTACCATCTGTCAAGCAACAGAAAACGCCGTCAAAAAACTGCTGAAAGTCTACGATGCCTTGCCCTACGCCGGGGTTCCCATGTCCCAAGTCATTGAAGCGTCAGCTGTTCCGGTCGATGAACCACTAGAAATCATCACCGATATCATCGCCGCGATTGAGGGCAAGCAAGTCATGGTAATTGGTGAGATGGGCACTGGTAAATCAACGCTAGCCCAATATCTCGCCTATACCGTGGGCGGTCGCGTTCGCGTTTACGAGTGCGAGGGCACACCTACCGACTGGCAAGGGCTTGAGGTGATTGGTAAAGGCGAAAATTGGGCCGCCATTGAACGCGGCATGGCTGAGGATCTGGAGGATTTAACTAACCAGTTGCAAACCAGAACCGAACGCGGTGATGGTGCTTTGGATGGTACAGAACGAGTCATGATCGCTGAAGAGTACCCCGAACTAGTTTCCAAGGTGTCCAGTTCGGGTGAATGGCTGGAACGCCACGCTAGAAGGGGACGCAAAGGACGACGGTTCACAGTTTTACTCTCGCAGTATGACCGTGTAGCCGCCTGGGGACTGGAGGGTAAGAGCGATTTAGCCGATGCTTTCTTCCGTATTCGCTTGGGTAAAAAGGCTCTAGCCCACGCCAAATCCTTGAAAAATGAGCAGCTTATTAACTGGTTAAAAGCTGACCAGAGTCACTGCTTGCTCGACGATCAGCCCTTAAAACTCCCGCCATACAGGGAGATGAAGTCTGTTATAGGTCGCAGTGGTTCAACCATAGTACAACCCTACTATGACAATGCGATTAACCCCAAAAAACTGCCTGAAAATGCCCTCAAACCCGCTCCAGAAGCGGATTTAGAGGAAAATTGTTCGGATAACGACCGCGTACTTTGGCGGTTAATTCAACGCCTGGGAGGTGAAAAAAGTGATAGTGCGATCGTGACCGAGGTCTTGGGCTTCACTGGCAGACGCTATGGGGAGGGAGCAGCGCTGTTGGAGCGGTTAAGGAAGCAGTTCGGGGGCTAATTCAAAAGCGATCGCGCTTTGTGGAAGGAGTGCGATCGCTAATGAAAATTCATCAACAAGCGTAAAAAATATCACACAATCATGAGCAAAAGCATAGATTTCATTACTTATCACGATTTAGATAGAGAACAAAAGCATGGTTTCTCTTCTAAAGATATTCCACCCAACGAACGAACTTTAATAGTTAAAGAGCAAGTTATTCCTGGTGCATTTGGCTATCCAGATATGTATATACGGCACATGAGACTGAGATATAAAAATCAGGACTACCCCATAATTTGTATGACTGATTATGAACTTGATGAAGTTAAAAGATTAGAAATTCTTGCGGGTGCTGTGAAGTTCTTAGGAGAGTCAGGAGTTTAATGGTTGGATTTGATGGTGATACTGAAGGGCTGAAAATTATCCTGGAACGAATTGCAAGTAATGATGATTTAGGAAAGTTAACCCATAAAGAGGTAAAAGTTTATGCAAGGTGTATGCTGGCAATTTTTGAAGCTCTGAATATAGCTACAAAGTTAAGATCAGAAATTAAACTTTTACTCTTTATGCTTTCTGCGACTGGCATTAATCATTACCATCGCTCTTTTATAGCTTCGAGGATATTGATTTTACTCGAACGCAACGCCGAATTCAAAAGTCAAGAAATTTCAAACGAGCATTTTTAAAATGACTAAAACTTCAAATTGATGAACATGAAACTAAATAAACATTCCATTCGACAAAGGCGGGAGTTCATAAAAGACATAATTCTTGATGCCAAGCCCAACTCAGGGACGACACTTGTTTATCACTATGAATACGAGGTAATTCTCCTGAATAAAGCTTTTACTAATAGTTTAAAGAAAAAAGCTGCGGCAAAAAACTTCACATTAGAATTCGCTGTGTACGCCGCCCGATGAGCCGGTTGACTCGCCGGCGAAACGCGATCGTGTCGATCGCGTCGCGGACTGGAGTCCAACCCAGACGTACAGCACATACACACAGCAGCTTAGGGCTTTTTTATGGAATCAAGCTGTAATGGCTTTCCGATATTCATAAGCTCGGCTGCTGTGAGTGCGCTGTTTTATCTCCCTATGTCGCCGCAGTTCGCGCTGCGGCATTGCCTTGAGAGTGAACTAGGCTCAAAGTGGCCTTCGGGTGATTCGCAGGCATGGCATCAGGGAACAAGACGAAACCACCCAGGGGAGAACTGAATGATTAGAATTTTGGGGCTTGATGTTAGCAAGTCCTCAGTTTCGGCTTGTCTGCTTACAAATAAGCCCGAAGATCCACGTCAATTTTATTATGAATGTTCGTTTTTTAAGTTGAGCGCTGATGCAAAGGGAATTCAAAATTTACTCGCGCTCAACGCGGACATTGCACTACTAGAACCAACTGGCAACAATTACAGCAAGCTTTGGGGCACTCACTTAGCCCGTGCTGGGGTAGAAGTTCGGTTGGTGGGACACAAGGAATTGCGAAATTATCGAGCAAATCACTTGGCACTCCCAGATAAAGATGATGATGCCGATGCCCTAGCGCTGGCTTGCTACTACTTCGACTACGAAAAAGACCCGCGGCGATTTGTGCAAATTCGCGATCGCACTATTGTCAGAATCCGCGAACTGGTGCTGAGACTCGCTCACTTAAATCGCGTTCAATCTCCGATCGTGAATCGCATTCGTCAGGATTTGGCGTGGCAGTTTCCAGAAGTTGCACTAGTAAAGTCCCGGCGGGGTGAATCTGGTGAACCCCCTTTATTGTGGGGTTGGCTTGCAGGAATTCGGAAAAGTACCCGCTACGACCGCCTTTACTCTCAATCCGTCGGATTGGGTATCACCGACACTGTTCGAGAACACGCAAAACGGATCTGTGACCTCCAGCGTGAGGAACACGTCATCGAGGCAGAATTACAAAACCTGCTTGCTGACTCTCGCTTTGAGAATTACCGTACAGTTTTTAAAAAGTTTGGCTTTGGCGATCGCCTAACTGCGATCGTTCTCTCCCAGATTTACCCGATTGAGGGATTTTTGGATGCAGATGGTAAACCAGAGGTGAGGATACGCCAGGGGCGAAACTCTAAAAAGCCTACCAAACGCCACCTTTCACTGAGAAGATTTCAAAAAGCCTTGGGCGCTGCTCCTTCGCTTGAAGCATCGGGCGATAGCCGTAAAGCCAAAGTAGTTGGCGGATCTGATTTATGTCGCAAGTCTCTCTGGCAGTGGGTATTCACTCGCATTGAGCCAAAGCGATCGCGCCTCAAAAATGATATTGGTAAAATCTTGGGTGAACAGTTAGACGCTGAAAAATTGGCAGGTCGTCCGGTGAAGCTAGTAAGAAATCGGATTGCAGCCAAAGGAGCAAGGTTACTGTTTAGAGAATTAGTTAAAAGCTTGAAGTGACAAAACTTAATGGAAGTTATTTTAATTCGTAGTGATGGTGAGCGCAAAACAATTAAAATCCCAGAACTACCAGACTACCCAGAAGTATTAATCAGTGCTGGCAGAGCTTTTAAAAAGCATCCCCGAACTGACGAATATAACGAGGTGTTTGTCTGGGTAATTCCTTTGGCTGAAAGCTGGGATTTTTTGAAGTGACAAAATGGAGATTATGCCTAATCAGTACTATTACAAATTAGAAGGACAAACCCCAGTTCCTGTTGAGTCCTTCATGGAGTGGTCTTTGTGGATAATGTCAGCTAGCACCACGGTTATGATCAATGAACTTAAAGACTCTATTGTTTCAACTAGGTTTGTGGGCATAGACTTAAACCCTGGCAGCAGCAACTCGCTTTTTCAACCGATGATATTTGAAACTTTGGTCATGGGTGGGGCAATGAATGGAAAAAGGAACTTTTACCCCACCTGGGATGAAGCAATACAGGGGCATCTGAAAATATGCACTCAAGTTTTTAAGCTTTCAAATGACTAGAGTGAATATCGAGGTGAGACTAATTCGTAATTTGTAATTTATGATATCCACAACAAGGCTTGATACAAAATGTTTCCAGCCCTTTACTCTCCCCATTTCCTATTTCAACTTGGAGGTTTAGCAAAAATCGTTAGTAAGACAGGCCCTAGTAAATAATGATGATTTAAACACAATAGCCCAGCAGAGGAGCCAAGAAGTTGACGTTGATTAGGGCTGTAGAGTCTAATTCCACGGGGAGAGACTGGCAATAATTGAGGTTCTGTCTCTTTTTGAGAAGTAATGTCAACCAAATAAAAGCGTCCACCAGGAGAAAGTACCCGTGCTATCTCACTAACTACCTGTTTAGGTTCCAAATAGTGCAAGAAGCTGATAGTACTGAAAACGGCATCAAATTGACCATCAGCAAAGGGAAGAGACTCAGCTTTGCCCTCAATATAAATTAAGCGTGGACGGTGGCAGTTGTTCTGTCTTGCTACCCGCAACATGTTAGCAGATAAATCCAATCCGGTAGCTCGCAAATCGGGAAACTGAGTAGCAAGGCGCTCAAGTAAGCGTCCAGTACCACAACCTATATCAAGTACATTTGCTGGCTCTGGTAAATCGACGTACTCCAGTAACCGTTGGTGAACAGCTCGATAAAACACTGAAGGAAAGAACCAATCGTAACTTGATGCCCATAGATCAAAAAGTAGCTTTTTGTTATTGAAAAAGTTATCAGTCATTAGTTTTCGCCGCTTTACGATATTTTCGCTTGCATAAATTATGTTAATGTGCTAAATAAAATCAGTAATTGCACTTAAAAATCTTTACTTATGTTAGCTTGATATTAAATTTATCAATAAATACGCAGACTAAATATAGCAATCCGATAGCGAAGCGGTAGCGAGTCAGACGCTCCTGCGTCGCTAACGCTGCGCTATCGAGCGTCTTTGATTTCTGAATCACTCATAGAGGTAAGGGACTCTTGACTGGGGACTGGGAAGAAGGAATAAAGGTGTACTGAGTTTTGTTCAAAAATCAAATATGAGTCCTATAGAAACATAAAGTACTGGCAGTAACCTGAAAAATTTTGCATCGTTAAGGGATTGAGCCGAAATGTTTGTCAAATAGTGCCAATTTGCTGAAAAGCTTGTCCTGTCTACATTTTTACCTTGAAAATCGAGCTTTCCTACTAGAGAAACGTTAGGGGGTTGGATTGTGGACGGGTTTTTCAATATGAACTGAAAAGTCAGAACAAATTATCGGTAACTGTAGTATTTAAATGTGTAGTTAACAGTACTCCTTCTATCTCTGTAGAGAACCAAATAAAAAGTAATAAGTGCATAAAACTACAAAACCGAACTGTATTTATTTATAGAGGTTCAAATACAAAAAACTTAATCTAGTTGGAAATTATCAAGGTGAAAAATTATGACAAGCTTTATGCAAGTTCACTTACACAAAGATCTACTACACCCAGTCCGCGAGTGGTTGGAAACAATAGAAATTCATAACTCCAAATTGGCTCATTTCCTATGCAAAGCTATTCCTGCTCAGTGTCCCTTTGAGCGAGACATCACGCTGTTTGGTCGAAAGCTATTTCATATTCCACCTATGTGTAAATTAAATCCTCTATACGAGGAAGTGGTTGGTTTGCGTTTTAGAGCGCTCTGTTATCTTGCCGATGAATGTGGTGAAGATATCACAGCTTATTGCTGATAGCCAGTTGGATTGTTCTTCGATCGAGCAGCGATCGGTAATTGCAGATTTACGGTTGTTACTTACTCAGGTTTATACTAAGCTAACGTACACCTAATTAGATGTTTGGCTATTAAGTAGCTGGCACTATTGTTGCTTCCCGTATCCTGCTGAAATTATTAAGATCATCATGACGCACATCTTACTGATTGAAGATGAGGTCAAACTGGCACGATTTATCGAATTGGAATTGAATTATGAAGGCTATCAAGTCAGTATTGCCTACGATGGATTAACTGCACTCACCGCAGCCAGGGAGTTGCATCTGGATTTAGTAATTTTAGACTGGATGTTGCCTGAGTTGTCGGGGTGGGAAATTTGCAGCCGCCTGCGGAGTATCGCTGAGAAAGTGCCGATAATCTTATTAACCGTCAAAGATGAAGTGAGCGATCGCATTGCAGGTTTAGACGCTGGTGCTGATGATTACCTCGTTAAACCCTTCAGCGTTGATGAATTATTAGCCAGAGTCGGCGCTCGCCTACGAAGAAGCAACCAAGCATACGCAGATGTTTTAGAATTTGAAGACCTGAGTTTAAATCGTCGCACGCGGGAAGTGTATCGAGATCGGCGGTTAATTGAGTTAACTGCTAAGGAATTTGATTTACTAGAATATTTGCTGGCCCATCCGCGACAGATAATTAGCTGCGATCGCATTTTAGAGGAAGTCTGGGGTTATGACTTCATGGGCGATACCAATATTATTGAACCCTACATTAACTACCTGCGCCTGAAACTTGAGGCCAATAACGAAAAAAGCCTCATTCAAACTGTGATCGGTGTTGGCTACACATTGCATGATTAAATTGGGTATTGGGGATTGGGGATTGGGGGGAGACAAGCAAAAGACTTTCCAATAATTCTTCCTTATTGCCTCAGTGCCTATTGCCCAAAAGCAAATTTTTCTAAAATATCAAATTTTGGCGTTTTTGGCAATCTCTACAAAAACTCATCCAACTCAGAGTTAATTATATTAGGATGCACAAAGCTGTAATCATCCAAAATCCAAAACTCAAAGTGGCATGACCTATCTAGAAACAGCAGCGCAGTTCTACCGCGAAGTTGCCCAAACCCCGCAAGTTGGACTTTGTTGTGTACAAAGTACGCCCCTGCAACTACCAGGATTGAAAATTCCTTTGCCAATGCAGGAAATGAATTATGGTTGTGGCACCACTGTTCACCCCACCGAACTAGGAAAGCAACCTACTGTGCTGTACGTCGGCGTTGGTGGCGGCTTAGAAGCGTTGCAATTCGCTTATTTTTCACGTTATGCAAGTGCTGTAATTGCCGTTGAACCGGTTGGCGCTATGCGGGAAGCAGCTGCACGTAATTTGGAAATTGCTGCTCAAGAAAACCCCTGGTTTAACACCAGCTTTGTCGAAATTCGCGAAGGTGATGCTTTTAACTTACCTGTTGCTGATGCTAGCGTTGATATCGTGGCACAGAATTGCCTTTTCAATATCTTTGAACCAGAAGATTTAACTCGTGCTTTAAAAGAAGCATATCGGGTGTTAAAACCAGGTGGACGCTTGCAGATGAGCGATCCAATTGCGACTCGTCCCATTCCAGCACATCTTCAAGAAGATGAGCGACTGAGAGCCATGTGTTTATCAGGCGCACTCACATATCAAGAGTATACTGAAAGGATTATAAATGCTGGTTTTGGTCAAGTTGAAATTCGTGCCCGTCGTCCTTATCGCCTACTAGATTCCCAGACTTATAATTTAGAGGAAAACCTACTTTTAGAAAGTCTGGATTCTGTGTCATTTAAAGTTGTAATTCCAGAGGATGGTGCTTGCATTTTCACTGGAAAAACGGCAATTTATGCTGGTTCTGAACCCTTCTTTGACGATTTGGCAGGTCATATACTTCAGCTAGGTATTCCAGCTGCGGTGTGTGATAAAACTGCTGCTAAACTTGCTGCTAGTAAGCCAGCAGAAATAATTGTTACCGATTCAACCTGGCACTATAGCGGTGGTGGCTGCTGTTAATTTCTTAACAAAGAATTCAGGACTCAGAATTCAGAATAATTCTGTACAACTGGGTAATAAATGCACAATTTGAAGATTTCACTAATTACATTTTTAATTCTGGATTCTGGATTCTGACTTCTTCTTTATAAACTCCAAAATGTTGTTAATTAGTCTATTTTTAGCTACGCTTTTTTTAGCATATTCAAATGGAGCAAATGATAATTTTAAAGGTGTAGCGACGCTGTTTGGTAGTCGAACTAGCAGTTATCAAACAGCAATTCTATGGGCAACTTTCACAACTTTTGCAGGTGCAATAACTGCGACTTTTTTAGCAGGATCATTAATTAAAAACTTCTCTGGAAAAGGACTATTACCTAATGCGATCGCTAATTCTCCAGAGTTTCATCTCGCAGTCGCGATCGCTACTGGATTGACTGTAATCATTGCTACCCTCATGGGGTTTCCCATTTCCACAACTCACAGTTTAACAGGTGCGCTGGTTGGTGCTGGATTAGTTGCGATCGGACTACAAGTTAATTTTGCAGCTTTGGGAACTTCCTTTGTTTTGCCTTTATTACTCAGTTCAATCGTTGCTATTCCCTTGGGAGCAGGAATTTACAGCTTATCTGGCTATATTAATTCAAAATTGCATCTACCAGTCAACCAAAAAATGATTGATGGTTGTCATTTTCTCAGCGCTGGAATTGTCAGTTTTGCTAGAGGATTAAATGATACTCCTAAGATTGTTTCACTCATCCTAATTATTGAATATTTCTCGATTCAGGGAGGAGCGATCGTGATAGCGATCGCAATGGCACTTGGCGGTTTACTCAACTCTCAGAAAGTTGCAATAACCATGAGTGAAAAGATTACCTCAATGAATCAGACTCAAGGCTTATCAGCAAATATAGTAACTGGAGTTCTGGTCATTGCAGCTACTCGGTTTGGGCTTCCAGTTTCTACCACTTACGTTTCAGTTGGTTCTATTTTTGGTGTAGGATTAATTAGCAAAAAATCTAAATCTAATACTCGTGTTTTTTATCAGATTCTACTATCGTGGATTTTAACTTTACCAACTGCTGCAATTATTAGTGCAATAACCTACAGATTATTGCAAGGTTAGAAAAAATAAATATATTTGTGTAATTTTTCAGGAGTAATAACTAATGCAAACTCAAACAAAAATTCTACTAGATACAGCAGTTACAGCTTTTAAGAACAAACTCAGTTCACCTTTGACAAAGAAAGGAATCACTGTTTTACAAATTAATCTAGGTAAGCGTTGTAATCTTGCTTGTACACACTGTCATGTCGAAGCCGGTCCAAAACGTACAGAAGAACTTTCTCCGGAAATTTGCGAACAATTGATTTCACTAATCCATAAATTTCCCGAAATTAAAATTGTGGATTTGACTGGTGGCGCACCCGAAATGAATTATGGATTTAAGCCACTGGTAGAAGCAGCAAAGGCAACTGGTAAACAAGTCATTGTCCGGTCTAATTTGGCGATTTATTTTGAAGATGGATTTGGTGATTTACCAGAATACTTTGCTAAACACCAAGTAAGAGTTGTAGCTTCCTTACCCTGTTACCTAGCAGATAATGTTGATAAAATGCGCGGTACTGGTGTTTTTGATAGTTCAGTCAAAGCTTTGCAGTGGCTTAACCAACTCGGCTATGGTAAAGACCAAAATTTAATCTTGGACTTGGTTTTTAATCCCCAGTTACCCACCGATGAAAACTTTTCTTTAGCTCCCGAACAGAGCAACCTAGAACGAGATTACAAAATGTTCTTACAAGAACATTTTAATATTGTATTTAACAACCTCTTCACCTTTACCAACTTACCAGTTGGTAGAACCAAAATGCATTTAGAACGGAGAAAACTGTACGCTAGCTATTTGCAGTTTTTAGAGTCGCATTTTAATCCCAGCACAGTTGAACATTTAATGTGTCGCGATGAACTTTCAATTGACTATTTGGGCAATGTATATGATTGTGACTTTAACCAAATGATGAATTTGCCTGCAAAAACTCGTAATGGTGAAACTTTGACAGTTGGTAAATTGTTAGAAGCTGGCAATTTAGACCCGATCGGTGAGGTACAAACTGCTGCTTATTGCTATGGTTGCACTGCTGGGTGTGGTTCTAGTTGTGGTGGCGCTTTGCTCTAAGAGCTAGAGCATTTACTTTTGTGGCCCGATATCTCTGAGGAAGAGTCAGCATTTGTACATTGCTTCGTAGTTCGATAATGCTGACTTGGGCTGTTGAACGCGCACAAACACTTAGTAAACGTTATCTACGTCTAGATTGCGATGATTTGCGTCCGCGCCTGAGAGCAGTATATGAAGGCTTTGGTTTCCGCGATCGCAGCCAGAGACAAATTGGTGCTTATTTTGTCTCTGGCTATGAATAAGCTGTTCCACATTTAACTTGCATATATTGGGCGGGCGAGACGCCCACCCCACAATAAATGTACAATTTCAGATTATGCAAACTAAATGTGGTTTAGCTTATCAATTACCTCCACAAGTTATCTAAATTGATATGTCTTTTATCGATGAAATTAATCCTGTCAATGCTTTGATTGTGGGAGCCAGCCAAGGTATTGGTTTGGGTTTTGTGAAAAATTTGCTACAAGATCGCAGAATAGTTAAAATTTATGCAACTTCTCGTCAACCCAAATCGGCCTTAGAGTTAATAGCTCTTGCAGACGAATATCCTGAGCGATTAATTTGTTTGGAGATGGATATTACTGACGAGTTACAGATTATTGAAGCTGTTCAAAAAATACATACTCAAGTTGACAAACTGCATTTGGTAGTCAACTGTGTAGGACTATTACATGAAGATACTTTGCAACCTGAAAAAAGCTTAAGACAGATCAATTCAGAAAATTTGCTACGCTACTTTCAGATAAATAGTATTGGTGCTGTCTTACTGGCTAAACATTTATTGCCTCTATTTCGTCATAAAGAACGCAGCGTGTTCGCCACTATTTCTGCTAAATTGGGCAGTATTAGCGATAATCAACTTGGTGGATGGTATGGCTATCGGGCTTCTAAAGCAGCACTCAATATGTTGATGCGAACTGCGGCAATTGAGTATAAAAGAAGTTGTCCGAAAGCATTAATAGTAACATTGCATCCTGGTACAACTGATACCCGCCTTTCTCGTCCTTTCCAGGGAAATGTACCTGCGGAAAAATTATTTTCAGTGGAACGTACTGTTACCCAATTATTGGCTGTCATCGAACAGCTTCAAGAAGGCGATAGTGGACACTTTTTCTCGTGGGATGGGAGCAGATTGCCTTGGTAACTGCGTTACGCTGGTGCTAATGAAACCTACGTTATTTGTAACCTCAGCCTATGAAGTTTTTTGTGCCAGCAGCCAAGGATGATATCAAAGCAGAGCAGGTTTATACTGCTCTTGCTCAGTCTCTTAAAGCACCAATAACCGAAAAGCGTATTTGGAAGTTACAGTGGCGCGATCGCGAAATTGATATGGAATGCGAGGTAGGGAAACCTTTACCATCCTCTTACCAAACAGGGAAAGAGCTAGTTCTGGCAATCTTTGAGTGTGAAAACCTTTATAAGATTTGTACTCTTACCCGTGGAGGAGTAAAAGGAGAACCTATTTTGGTTGAAAAAAACTCTCAATCCTCAGCAATATATTTTTCGGATAATACAAACAATTGACTCTACATTTGAAGGTGCGATCGCCTTTTTCTTAAAATTAAGGCTCCTATTTGATTTTTGAACAACTAAACTGCTTAGAAGCTTGTTATACAAAAACTTGCTTATCAGTAGAATTAGCAATATTCAAGTAGGATTCGTATAGGATAAAAGCATTAAACTAATTACCCTAAAAAATACATGAATGAAGATTTAAAAAAGAAGATAATTAAAGACTTAGAAAAATCTGGTTTTGGAGCAGAAATGCTTGTTATAAAGACATTTCATTCACTTGGATGGCAAGCAGAAGCAGTCCAAGGCTATTTTGACAAAGATGAAAATAAAAGTAGAGAAATTGATATTTATGCTTACTATTCAGCACATTTAGAAGTTAACAATAAGTTCTGTGTTTCAAATTTCTTCCATATATGTGCTGAAGTTAAAAAATCAGAACAGCCTTGGGTTGTTTTTCGTACTTATCCGGATCGGTATTTTCAATCTTGTGCTTGGAATAATCTAATTGATTGTATTAATCTTCCTACTGATGGATTCAACCTTGTTGAATATATTACAAAGCATTCTTTATTAGCTATTAAGGGCTGGGAAGGCTCAGGAATACACCAGGCCTTTAAAGATCCTAATACTCCTTCTCGCTGGTATCCAGCATTTATAACGGCATGTAAAGCTTGTGAAGACTATTATGAACGCAATAAATTGGATGGCAATAAAACGACTTCTAATATCTTAGAAGAACCAACTGAGTGGAATTTTTTTCAACCTCTTGTTATTTTAGATGGCATACTAGTTACGGCTGAACTAACTGATTCTGGAGAGATACATATTGAAGAAGTAGACTCCGCTCCTTTCCGATTTGAATACAAGACAAAAAACTATATAAGAGGAAATTACAGAGTTGATTTGGTTACAATATCAGGTCTTAAAAACTATATTAAAACCATTATGCATCGTCAAAATAATATAAACATTGGTATCAGAAATTATGCTCCCTATGCATTTAAAAAATAATCACGATGCAAGAAGATGCAAGAATTTTATCATCAAGAAATCGAGAGGCGATGTCTACGACGGGCTACGCTTACGCATTAGTTTATGATACAGTAATTAAGCCTCATGTACTGAAACCTAAGAACTAGGAAACTCTAACTCACCACTTCCCCTTCTTAACTGCGCTGTTTCAGGTGGTAGATGTCGCTCTAACCAATCTTCCAAATCAGCCATTACCTCTCGATAATTGAGGTCACGCTGAATTTCGTGATAAGCTTCTGGATACTCAATTCTCAGCTTATCTGTATACTTTACCCGTTGATAAAAGTTGTCGCTTCCCACAGGTAAAGCAACTCGGTCTGCACCACCGTGGAGAATCAATAATGGTAATTGCCAATCACCTGCGTGAGCATTAATCCAATCAACTGTTGCAAAGAATTCTGTAGCTAGACGGGCAGCAGCACGAGTATGTCGCATTGTATCCTGAGCGATCGCAGCTACAACCTGCGGATCTCGTGAAGCAGTACTGGTGTCAATGCCTGTATTCAGGGTGAAACGGGGCCACACCCGTGAGAGCATTTTTCCTAAAAGTACCCGAATCGGTGAAACCCCAACTTTCCCCAAGGTTGGCGCAAGAGCGATCGCACCCTGCAATAATGATGCTTGTTGGGGATAACGCAAAATGTAATCTAAGACAATCACCGCGCCTAAACTGTGACCCAAGAGAAAAACTGGACATCCAGGATTCTGAGTCTGAATTAACTGTAAAAAAGCTCCCAAGTCTTCACGAAACTCACTCCAAGCGTTGATATAGCCTTGCTGACCCGGTGAGCGTCCATGACCGCGCAAATCTAAGGCGTAGATAGCGTATTGCTTGGGTATCAAATGCTCAATTACATTACTGTAGCGATCGCTATGCGCTCCGAGTCCATGCACAATGGCTAATATTGCGCGGATTTTACCCTCTGGATGCCAGCTTTGGTAATACAGTTCAAGTCCTCCAACACCTGGAAATCTGCCTTCTTTACGAGAAGCTAGGCGATCGCTATGGTCAATCATCTGGTTAATTTTTTACGTATTTTCCCAACAAGCTACTAAAAAGTCAACATCTAATAGAGTAATTAGAGTTAATTGAGTTACCCTCATATAGTTAAAATATCCTGAAAATGATTCCACAACTTCTAACCGTGGGTTGGTTAATAATATGACCTCAAGAATTACGATTATTTTATGAATTCAAAGAGGGTGTTATCAAAAGTTATTCTAGGGAATCTGTTCGGCAAGACCTAGCTGATGGGGTAACTTCCAATTCAAAATCTAGCCATCAGCAGGAAGATAATACACAATTAGAAACTTTGCCACCCTTGAGTGCTGCCGCAATCAAGCGAGTAAAAGAGGGTGTAGCTGCGGCTAGCGATCGCGCTGTTCGCCAGATTATCGAAAAAACTCTCAATCGTCTCGAAGCCATTAGTCAAGGGCATTTTGAACCTAGAGCAAACTCAGGGCTGCGTCGCTTTGTAATGCGATCGCTCATCCATTCCTTTTTCAAAGTAAGGGTCGAACATCTCGAAAGGATACCTCAGAAACCTGCAATTCTAGCAGTTAACCATCTCCACCACATCGATCCTTTACTCCTCCTAGCTGAACTTCCCACCCAACCTTACTATTACATCCTGGGCGATGCTCGTACCCTCTATAACAAGTGGTGGAAGCGCTTCATCCTGGATTTTGCAGGAGGCGTGATTCCTTTGGAACGGGTGTGGAAAGAAGAAATTGCTGTCATAGAAGCGGCTAAAGCAAGAAGACAAGATTTAGTTGAGCTAGCCGCAGCAATTAAACAGACAGTAGCCACAGGGGAAGACATTCATACACTGCGACAAATAGACCGGATTATTCTGGCAATTTTGACTCGTGGGGATGGGATGATTCTCTTTCCTGAAGGAAGACTAGGAACTGCTGAAGCTCAATTGCATCTTCCCTTGAAGCGCGGGACTGTAATTTATGCCTTGCGGGCTGGTGTACCGATTATTCCAGTTGCGCTGATTGGAACTCACGATCTCTATTTGGGAAAAGAGCTAATAATTCGGCTAGGCGAACCGTTACACTTTCCCCAAAAAAGTAGACCAAAGCGCCAGGAAGTAGACATTGCTTTGGAAAAATTGCAAAATGCAATGCTGGCTTTGTTGCCAACCGATTACCCTGAACCAACCGGATTAAAGCTGTTACGTTATTTACTCAATCATATATTGTGGTAAGAAATTATTTTTCTAAAAAGTTTGTAACTTTGAAATTTGATGTTCCCTCCCAACAGTGGTTCAAAAATGCACTTACCTGGGCATCTGCTGAATCAGCCGATTCCCTAGATGCATTAAATTGCACTGCTGTCACAATATATTCAAAGATAATTACAAACTGCTTTTGGGGTGAAATTCTTTCGACTACAATTGTTTCACCTATCTTCGGGATTTGAGGCAGATTTACCACAAATGTCTCAATTTTCGGTTTATCTAATGGATTTTTGAAATTGAAGTATTTACAGTAAACAATAATTTTCACTTAGACAGCCACCAATAATAATTCAAAATTCAAAATTCAAAATTCAAAATTTAAGAGTATATGTAGAGTATGTTACGTTTTACTAACGCACCCTACGTTTATTCTAAAAATCTGAATTGGAAAATTGTGAATATTATAGTAAATTTTGAAAAAATATCTCTTAACTTATTTCCTTTGCCACAGCTGCCGCAACGACTGAAAAATCTTGACAAATCTCTCTTCTAGCCAGACCATAACATAATCAAGCCATTCCAAAAGTTGCTCTAAGGGGTGCTTTTCATAGCCAGTTAAAGTTGCTTTCGTTTCTATCCAGTCTGGCTGCGCCTCAACTTGACTGCTTTGGTGAAACTGCTGTTGCAAAATTTCTCCTTTACGACTCTCGCTTTTAGTTTGGGAAATACGGGTTTGAGTTTGTTTTACAAAGGCGACTTTTCCAGATGCTTTTTGACTTGAGACGAGATTACTACTTGGTTGTTTTCTTTGTACTAAACCAGATCCGAATTTAGGTTGTTTTACACTTAAATTCTTTTGTGGAAAATGCCTTATTGATAAACTTGGGGCTAAAGCAGGATTTTCCCCCCCAGAATGTGTAACTGGCTTTTCAGCAACGGTTTCGGTGTCACCAAATAAATCATTCCACGTTAGCCAAGGATCGTTTGTGAAATCCTGGTTCTCTCCCAGAGGGCTTTTGGATAAGGCTTTTCTAAAGCGTGACGAGAAGAGTTTACCTGGCAATCTCTCATTACTAATTGTTGTCTCAAGTGTTTTTCTATTACCAACACCAAAAAAGTAATTCAGCGCCGCCTCAATCAAAGCCTGAAAATTCTGTGAATGAGTTTCTAAACCATCAGCGTTAGGGGCAATTTCTCCTTTAGCAGCTAATTGCTCTTTGCCATAAAGAAATATGTTTAACTGAGTTTGGGCAACTTGGACAATTTCTTGGCTGCGTTCTTGCACTGGGACTAAAGCATTCGATTCCAACTTAGCAACGGCTATATCTAGAAATGCTAATAATCTATCTGTATTGAGTAAATCTTTTGGTATACCCTCAGCTAAAACTGGAATTTTAGCTGGATTTACGTCAGTGAGTTTTGCTAATAATCGGTCAATTTGTGGTAATAGCTGCGTTTCTTTTTTAGCTGTAATCAAACGCCAGGACTGCCAGTAATTAGCAACTTCGTTAATAATTCGGTCTTCTAATTTTGCCTGTTGTTCCGATGTTAAGATATCTAGAATTTCATTGTCGGCAGTAACAAGTACTAAATTTCGACTCATCAAATTTGTGGCAATTCCTCGCACTATTGGCAGACGCTGTTGAAGGGCATTGTCTAATTGTGAAGGGTTGAGACTGACAGCTTGATTAGCCGTAATATTTGATGATTGAGTAAGGTTAGAGTTATTTTCAACCAATTTCAGCCGAAAAACTCCCAATAAAGCCAAGGGATTAAAATGTGCAGATGCTTTCGTAGCAGTGGAGGCGGGTTCATCTGATGACAGGTAATTGACTGCCTCTAGTACATTTTGAATGGGACTATCAGCATTGGGTAGAGTTTCAGGCTGGAAATCGGTATCATTTGGTTGTAACTTTAATCTAGTTTGTGGTTCTTTAGTATGTAGCGTTTTCCCAGATGATTCAGATGACTGAAACAGTAGATACACTGGGTAAAGTAGTACCTCGACACCCCACTTAGTGGCGACTTGCAAATGCCGAAAGGTGTGTTCCCACTGTTGTGTCACCCGCCGAGATTGCTGGTGGACAAAGTTAAATAGTCTGCTTTGATAACGACCAGAGGAACCAGAAGACATAGTAGTAATTTTTTAGTTCAAGTCTTGTTAAGTTGTGAGACTCGCGCCAAACAATAAAAACGACCAACACCCCATCTTAGCGAATATATGACCCCGACTGTCTCTCAATCCCAGACCAAATTTATCTCACAAGCGATTGAGCAACTGCGCTCTTTTTGTCAAGTTAATCTTCAGTCTACGTGGCTGTATCAGGAATCTGACCTAGTTATTACTGATGTTGTAGCTGCTGATTTGTCTCATTGGCAACCTGTCCAGTTGAATGCTAAAGAACATATTGCTTGGACGGGTGGGAAAAAAGTGCTATGGCTAGTGCAAAGATTGGTGGTTCCCCAAGATTTACACGGTTATTCCTTAGCTGGGTTATCTTTGCGGCTGGCGCTGGTTTGGTGGGCGGATTCTGCTGAGATTTATGTAAATGGCGAGTTAGTGCTGGAGGGTGATTTATTTGATTGTTCGCCGAGAGTGCTTCTCAGTCAGGGGGTGACGCCAGGGGAAGAATTCACTGTGGCTTTGCGGTTAGTGAGTCCGGGACATTGTGATGGTGCTTTAGTGCGATCGCTCCTAGTTTATGAGTCTTATGTTGATAATAATCCCGATCCGGGTTTTGTGGCTGATGAGTTAGCTGTGGTGCAACTTTATTTGGAAAAATTTGCGCCGGAGAGGTTGGATGTTTTGGCGGCGATGGTGGGGGAGGTTACGAACCGCCAAGGCGCGAAGGACGCGAAGGAAGAAAAGGGAGAGTTAGTAAAGTCGTTTTTGTCTCTACGCCAAAATTTAATTCAATCCGACATCTTAGCCCCCTTTTTGAAGGGGGGTTGGGGGGATCAAAAATCTAAAATTTTCTTGTTGGGTCATGCTCACTTAGATTTAGCATGGTTATGGCCTGTGAGTGAAACTTGGAATGCGGCGCAAAATACTTTTGAGTCGGTTCTGAAGTTGCAAGCAGATTTTCCTGAGTTAATTTTCTGTCATTCAAGTCCCGCACTTTATGCTTGGATTGAAGAACATCGCCCGGATTTGTTTAGGGCAATTCAAGCACAGGTAGCCGCGGGACGTTGGGAAGTTGTCGGCGGAATGTGGGTGGAACCAGAACTCAACCTAATTGCTGGTGAATCAATAGTCCGTCAGTTATTGTATGGTCAGCGCTATATCCAGGAGAAATTTGGCAAGTTTTCAACTGTAGAATGGGTTCCAGATTCTTTTGGTTTCTGTGCAACTTTACCGCAGTTTTTCGCTAATGCCGGAATTGAGTATTTTGTGACGCAGAAGTTGCGGTGGAATGATACTACTAAATTTGATTATGGGGCTTTTTGGTGGCGATCGCCTGATGGCAGTGAAGTCTTTAGTTTGATGTCTGCACTCATCGGTGAAGCTATAGACCCAGTTAAAATGGCAACTTATGCTCTTGAGTGGCAAACTCAAACTGGTTTATCAGAATCCCTCTGGCTTCCCGGTGTCGGCGACCACGGCGGCGGCCCCACCCGTGATATGTTAGAAACCGCCCAACGCTGGCAAAAGTCTCCTTTCTTCCCAGACTTAGAATTTACGACGGCTGAAAAGTATTTACAGCAAATCAGTAAAGGAGGCAGGAGGCAGGAGACGGGAGGTAGTAGTGATGATTCTCTGTCATTCCCTACTTGGAATGATGAACTATACTTAGAATTTCATCGCGGTTGTTACACTACCCACGGAGATCAAAAACGTTGGAATCGTCGTTGTGAAAATTTATTATATCAAGCTGAACTATTTGCTACTTTGGCAACCGTAAGCTGTGGTTTGACATATCCGAAAGCAGAAATCGAAGCAGCTTGGAAGCAGGTGTTATTTCAACAGTTTCACGATATTTTACCTGGCTCTTCAATTACCCAAGTTTACACAGATGCGTTGCCCCAATGGCAGCAAGTGGAAGAAGTGGGAACGAAAATATTACAGGAATCACTTTTAGCGATCGCATCTCACATTACCCTATCAGAACCACCAAAACCCGATAGTCTGCCTATTTTTGTTTTCAATTCTCTCAATTGGCAACGTTCTGAGGTAATCTCTGTAGCCTTACCCACACCACCAACAACTACCCAGGAATGGCAGATTTACGATGTTTCTGGAAACCAGCTTGTCTCCCAATTATCTGAACCATCAACTATACTATTTCTCGCCACCGAAATTCCACCTGTCGGCTACCGCATATTTTGGCTTTCCCCTTCACTCTCCACTACAGACGAGATTAATCGCGTCTCTCCCTCATCTCCCGCACTCTTCCCAGACTGGATTTTAGAAAATGAATTCTTGCGAGTTCTTATAGATCCTGACACCGGAGATTTATCAAGTGTTTTTGACAAAACTTATCAGCGAGAAGTTTTGAGTGGGGCGGGGAATCAACTGCAAGCTTTTAAAGACAGTGGGCAATATTGGGATGCTTGGAATATAGACCCCAATTATGCTCAACATCCTTTACCTTCAACAAATCTTCAATCTATTCAATGGTTAGAACAAGGCCCGGTGCAAAGTCGTGTGCGCGTGGTGCGTCAGTTGGGTGAATCGGAATTTTGCCAAGACTATATTCTGCAAGCTGGTTCATCTCTGCTGAACATTGCTACAACTGTCAATTGGCAAGAAAATCATGTATTAGTGAAAGCTGCTTTTCCTCTAAATATTGAAGCCGACTTTGCTACTTATGAAATTCCCTGTGGCGCGATTCGCCGCCCAACTAAACCGCAAACCCCCGCAGAACAAGCAAAATGGGAAGTTCCTGCTTTGCGTTGGGCTGATTTAACAGCAGAAGACACACACACAGATACCGCAATCCCAAATCGTTATGGTGTAAGTTTGCTCAATGATTGTAAATACGGTTATGACAGCAAACCAAATCAACTCCGCCTAACACTGCTACGCAGTTCTAATTGGCCAGACTCAAAAGCTGACCGAGGTTTTCACGAGTTCAAATATACTTTGTATCCTCATACTGATAGCTGGGAATCAGCCCATACAGTACGGCGTGGCTATGAATTGAATATACCGTTGCAAGTGATATTCAATTGGTCGCTGGCTCAACCCTCTGCTACTGGCACTATTGAAGGAGTAAGTTTCCTAGATTTATCAGCTGAAAATTTAATTTTGATGGCCTTGAAGCCATCTGAAGACGATCCACAGCAGTTAATTCTGCGATGTTATGAATCTCACGGAAAAACAGCCGAGTTATCTTTGCAAAGTGATTTAGGGTTAAATCTCGAAAATACAGTAGATTTATTAGAGCGCTCTGACAGTACTGAATTTTCATCTCAGCAACAAATCTTGATGATACAACCTTGGAAAATCGCCAATTTCAAGGTGATACCAGCGATTAATCCCAGGCTGGAGTGAGCCACTATAGTTAATGGTTAGTGATTAATAGAACAACTACTAACCATTAGACATCTGGTGAAATTAAATATGTGCTATTCAAAACCCTTGTAGAGATTTAACAGCACTGCATCTCTACATTCTTTTTCACCAGATATCCTATTAACAATTGGCCTATTTGTATCACCATTCCTCAATAGACATCTTTAAAAACTAATTATCTGCCTTATCCGAAATCCTTAGTAGGCAAAATTCATGTAGCTGGAGGCTTCCCATAGCACTTTCTGGAAGCAAGCTACGCGCAGCCTTTCGGTTAAGAGAAGGGTATTATGCCTACGTAGTTTTCACTGCTATCTCTAATAGCGTCGGCGGATAATCTGGTATCGTCCGTAGGGCTGCCGTCGTTCTATAATCTGGCGTTCTCCAAAACGCTGCCGTCGTTGGATTCTCTCGTATCGTCCGTAAGGCTGCTGCCGTCGTTGGATTCTCTGGTATCGTCCGTAGGGCTGCCGTCGTCGGATTATCTGCCGTCGTCTGTTCTGGTATCTTCTTGACCACCGTTGAGCAATCAAAAGCTCTCCGGTTTTATTTCCAACCAGGTTGGCATCTGGCGCAACGCTCTGTTCATTCAGAACATTACTTACAGAAGAAATATCTTTCGCTTCAGCTAATGAGGGCGGAGACACAAAGGCAAATAGCAACACTGCTATTGAGGATAGTTTCCTGAAACCTTTCATGTTTTTGCTTCTCTAAACTTTCGGTAATAACTTTATTAAAACACTTTAAAGTCTGAAAATTAGCGATCGCGCATTTTTTTAAACTTAATTTAGTATGAAATTCAATATTGTAATTTCACCCTTTTGTATAATTGCAATTTTTATAAGTTTGTGTATATAAATAGTTAGTATTTAACAGGATGTATTTTTTTTACCACATAGATAAAGTATACAGTTATTAACTAAACAAGCTATATTTTTTATTGTTAGATGGGTTCAAAAGCCTTGCTGGTTAAGGAAAATATCCTCCCAAATTTTAATTTAGAAAAGCTTTAGATCGGACTTATCTCCATTCCACAAGATGTATCAAAACTGTATCAAATACAAACGATAACTGCTAAATATTCTTAGCGGAAGCTGTAAATAATAATCTCTCACTGGATTTGTAGCTTCAGGCAACTATCTTGTTAAGTGCTGCGTTTTCCTATCTTCATGCCTCACTTCTCTACAAGAGGCTGCACTTCTCTACGAGACGCTGCGCGTAGCTTGCTTCCCCGGAGGGGTACGACTACGCTCTGTTACCACTTGCTTTCTGCCTCCTGTCTGATTGTTGAGCGTAGTCGAAACACCGCCTTACACATCCTTTAAGGATATCTTCTGCTACCTCCACCCACTACACCAATTTTGTGGCGATAGGAGAGTTCAGCGCCGAACCAACCAGAAGCACTGGTTAGCGTACCGACAACAAGCGAGATTAACAGTCCCCAAGGTACGATTCGGGATTCAGCATCACCCAAGCGTAGGAGAAAGTTAACGAGTGATAAAACTAGTATAGAAACGTTAAGTATCAAATGCGTCCAACCGGCGGTGCGCTTGCGGACTCGTTCAATTTTCACAAAGTCGCTCAGACCGATCGCAGATGCAAGGATGCCTCCAGCTAATCCAAGTCCGATTAACCATAGCGAAGCCCTAGCCCAAAAGAAATCGCCAGTTAACCAATAACCAATGTCACTTCCCAAGGCAGCAGCTAAAAATGCTATGGGAAAGATCACGCTCAAGGGGTGTAGGGGATGTCCGGCGATCGCAACTGTACTGGGTACACCAGTATCACGATACTCACTATCGTTACTTTCAATAACTGGTGGAATATTTGGAAAAGGTGTTGAACCTGTTTGCGTTGTTTCTGTAGTTTCCATTATTAGTATCCTGAATTTATGAACGTTACATTTTTAAGCTGAAGGAATTTTTTCCACATAAGCTTCAGCCTGTAGGATTAGTTTGCCTACTTCTACTTTTAGTTGGTTGACTTGCAGACTCATGCCATCTAAATCAAAGTTACTTAGATTCAAAATTTCGCTAGTTTGATCTATCAAAGCTTTTGTCAACTCTGGCGATATTTCCTCACTTTCGCCATACTCGACATTTTCCAAAGCAACACTTTTTCCATTACTGCTAATTCTGGGGACTGCCGAAAAAGCAACTTGTTGATTTTCACCAGTTTCTACTAATTTTATGCTGGCATTTAGTGCTACTTTTTCATCACCCGGTAATTGAAAATCTACATTTTGAGGTTCAATAGTCCTCAGTTGTCCGTTAATATGTATTTTTTGACTTTGCAGTTGCGATCGCACATATTCGGAGTTGAAAGCACGATTGATATCAGCTTCGGTTAACACAACCTGTGCATTAGCTTCAGTCGGTTTAGTTAGTTCGATTTTACCAAAAGCCACACTTAGAGGATTAATGGCAACATTAGTCATTTGCATTTCCAATTCCTCCATACGGAGGTCTTTTTGCATAACTAAACCTTCACCTTCAATCGTGACTTCATCCACCTCTCCCTGAACCAGTTTCAGCGGGTCTGTCTTGATGTCTACATCTAAATTTTCTACTTCATCTAATTGACTAGATAATCCTATTTCTGCCGCTTTATTGAGCGCTTGCTCTCCCAATCCAGGATTGTCTGGCATTATCTAAATTAACTCCTAGTTTAAAGCACATCCTTGAGTAAATTTAATAAACTAACAGCAGAGTTTTATCTATCTGGCGATGGAATATAGATTTAAATGTTGTCTATCTAATTTCAAATTTCAAATTTCAATTTTCCCTTTGTACCCTTTTTATCCTTTATTACCTCTGCACTTGGAGCGATTTGTTATAAAATTGACACAAACCCAATATTTCGGTTGAGTTATTCTGACTGCTGGAACTTTTTTATACAATGCTCTCAGAACGTTTTACCGCAGCCCTTACCTACGCCACCCAACTACACGCTAACCAAGTTCGTAAAGGTTCTGGCGTCCCTTATGTTTCCCACTTATTAGGTGTCGCCAGTATTGCTTTAGAATACGGGGCAAATGAAGATGAAGCGATCGCAGCCCTCTTACACGATGCGATCGAAGATCAAGGTGGCGCTGCAACACGAGAAGAAATTCGTCGTCGCTTTGGTGACAATGTAACGGCAATTGTAGATGGTTGTACTGACGCTGATACAACTCCAAAACCCCCTTGGCGACAGCGCAAGGAGGCATACATTGCTCATATTGCTACTGCTTCTCCATCAGTTCTGCTGGTGTCATCAGCGGATAAACTTTACAATGCCCAGTCTATTCTCAAAGATTATCGCATTTTGGGCGAATCACTTTGGGAACGTTTTCATGGGCGTAAAGAAGGTACTCTTTGGTATTATCGGGCGCTTGTAGAGGCTTTTAAAAAGACTGAAACCACTGTAATAATTGACGAATTAGAACGGGTGATTTTACAAATTGAGGTGTTAGCATCTAAATAAAAATTATATTTACCCAAAAGTAGATAAAAGATTTATAAATACTAGAGAAATAGCTTTTTTACAGACACGCTATAGTTATGTCTCTCACGAATAAATTTTGGCTTTTAGATTCTCTCTCTAGATAAAAAATCTTTCTCTCGATAGATAGGTGTACTGACATTATTATGGCTGCTATGTTACCAATATGACGATAGTAAGACAAAACACCCTAAATCCAACTGTAAATCCTTCAGTAAGTCCTCCAGAAAACTTGGCAGAAAAGTATATGGAAGCAGAGCGTATGCGTGATGTTCTGCTTTTACTGCAAAACTTGATTAACAGTGAAGAAGCCACTGTCAAATTAATTCTGGATTGTCTTTATGATGTTGGTTCAGTCAATTTGATTAATCAAAAGCTTCGCCTGAAACCTTTAAACAGGGTGATGAAATTAATTGCCCGAATGTCTAAACCAGTTTTTAAAACCTTAGCTTTAAATTGGTTTAAAAAGAACTGTCCCCAACTGATTACTAATTGGCTACACACGCAAGTCTCTTTTGAAAATCCCCAAAAGACACCCGAACAAGTAGCTATTGAAGTTGTACAACTGGAACCATATTCCATACCACAGACAGAAAATCTGAGCCAAGAGATTAAAAATCTGCGCTCTCAGGTAAGATGGCTAGCTGGAATTTCAATAATTGCGATCGCTGTTTTAGTCGTAAAAGCCACTTGGTTAACCTGAAACCTATGAATGATGAATTATGAATATTATGTCTCTGCCAAAACCGCTCTTGGAGGATATAGAAATACACTTGCTCTTGGAGGGTGTGTATCAGTACTACGGTTATGACTTTCGCAATTATGCTCTTTCATCACTCAAGCGCCGTATTCAGGGCTTCATGCAATTAGAAGGTGTAGCAAATATTTCTGCATTGCAAGAGCGTTTACTCCACAATCGTCCCTATTTAGAAAGATTTTTGCTTGCTCTGACGGTGAATGTAACATCAATGTTTCGCGATCCCAGCTTTTATAACACCTTCAGAAATCAGGTTATTCCCTTCTTACAAACCTATCCATTTATTCGCATCTGGCACGCTGGATGTTCAACTGGTGAAGAAGTCTATTCAATGGCAATTTTATTGCAAGAAGAAGGACTTTATCACCGTTGCCGCATATATGCCACTGATACGAACGAGAAGGTATTACAAAATGCCAAAAGTGGGATTTTCTCGCTGAAAATGATGCAGGAATATACTCACCTTTATCTGAAAGCAGGCGGCAAAAAATCTTTCTCAGAATATTATACAGCAGCTTATGACAATGCCATTTTCCGCTCATCCTTAAGAGAAAATGTTGTTTTTGCCCAGCATAATTTAGCAACTGATAGTTCTTTTAATGAGTTTAATGTGATTCTTTGTCGTAATGTCCTCATATATTTTAATCAGGTACTTCAAAAACGCGTACACGAACTTTTTTATAATAGCCTTTGCACCTTTGGTATCTTAGGTTTAGGAAGACAAGAATCTATCCGGTTCACCTCTTATGAGCAGCACTATGAAGAGTTAATCAAGGGTGAGAAAATATATAGGAAAATAGCAGGTGGATGAAGAGAATTCTTTGAGTAGGGAATTGAATTATGAATTATCCTAAAATAAAGAATGCCCCATAAGCTAATGCCTAATTCTCCAAAAATTTATGAATAAAATTGCGCTCGTTGTCAAAAGACAGTCTGTCAAACATTTTTTATTGTGTTCAGAAGATAGATTTAGCGATCGCTTAAGGTAAATTACACATTAAAGTATTAAAGGAGATTGTCGATGCAACTTCTCGAATGTCCTCCTGTTGCAGTCATTGCTGGAGAAAATGCGGTTCATGTTTCTCAACTACCTTCTATATGGCAAGACATTGCTAGAGGAACCACGAGTGTCGGACTTTCCCAACCCCAAAGCTATGTTGAAATGGCGCAGTTGTTTTTGTATAAATTAGAACGTGGTGATGTTGACTTATTTAGCGATCGCCCCCAACTAGCTCACCTAATACCGTCATTTTCTCAGTTATTTGCACAACTGGCATGGGAAACCTTAGAGTTTTTTGGACAAGACTTTCTCAAACACAGCTATCCGAACTTTGCAGAAATTCTCCGTGATGTGGAGTCCAAAGGAATCGATTACGCTGATGAAATAAAAGTGGCTCGCATCGGCATAGATTTATTCAATGAATTTGGTTATGAACTACCTGCTAGCTTTTATCACGTGCATTTAGCCCCAATTTACCGCGATCATGTTTTTGAAGAACGTGCTTTGCGATTCGACCAGCGCGATATTGAGCATAAACGTGCTTGGGATGCCATACTCCATGCAGGTAAGGTATTTGCTATTCAAATGAAGGTGCAAAGTATTGCTTCTAAATATGGTTTTACTTATCAGCATGGCTGCGGTTGCAACTCTCATCTATCTTCCATTGATGTATCTCGTGGGGCGTTTGAATATGAATTGAGTCCCGACAAGCGTCAGCGATGGATTCGCAGTTTCATCTGGACTGCTTGGTATGAGTACGCCTTCTTTGCGATCGTACCTAATACGAGTTATTTGGTTTAACGACTCGCACCCGAATGGCACTAAGAAAAGGGAAAATCGTTGAGGCAACAAGGGTGCAGTGTTTCGACTACGCTCAACAACCGGAGCAAAGGAGCAGGGGGGAAAGAAGAAATTTTAGGCATTGCGTTCGGATATTTAGAAATTCCCCTCTGCATAAGAGCACCCCTGCCCCTCTGCCATCCTTACGCCGCTTACCCTTCAGCTTAACTTAGTGCCATTCGACTCGCACCCCACTTATGCAAAAGTTACTTTTGCAAGATGTCTATTTACTTGCTACCACAATCATTCGGCGGCTATCAAGCGCGAACGATTCACCATCATAACCATAGCCCTCTACTTCGCTGAAGCCTGTTTGCAGGAGCCAATCGCGGATTTCGGGAAAGGTAAAATTGCGAACAAAATATTGACCGCGCCGCACTTGTCCATCACGAATGATAATCCGCTCGGTATAGGTACGATTGGTAAGCGCATCGTAGCGCGTGCGTGCAAGCATATAATTCCCCTCACGCTCAGTAACTAACTCAGGCGTAAATTCTTGCAAGACGCGGCTAAAATTATAAATATCAATTAGTAATTTGCCACCTACTTTTAGAGCGCGATACGCTTCGGTTAAGACCGATCTATTTTCATCGTCATCGAAATAACCGAAGGCTGTGAAGCAGTTGATTATGTAGTTAAAGCGATCGCTAAAGGGTAGAGAACGCATATCGCCTTGAAGGTACTCTATCTTAATACCCTTGCTAGCCGCATCTTGTTTTGCTTTTTCTAAGAAGAAAGCTGTTGCATCAAGTCCAGTCACATCATAGCCACGAGCCGCTAGCTGATTAGCAATCCGTCCATGACCACAAGCTAAGTCTAAAATATTCATCCCTGATTGTAAATCTAGCAATCGGCAAATGAGGTCAACTTCGTGTTGAGTACGTTCTGGTGTCAACAACGTTTCATAAAAGTAAAGATAATCTTCCTCAAAGACGCTGTTACGATCAAATGTATTTACAAGCATTTTTAATCTGATTTATTAAGTTAATTTTCAATATGGATGGGATGATACTTTTGACTTGATTTATTGAAGTTGCAAGCATTATTTGTCAACCCATCTACAGAAGTATTTACGGACAACTATTTACTGCAACAAAGTGTCCATTGTTATAGAAGATTTTACTATATATTGCAGCAATTATGGTTGACTTGATTTTTGATTTTGGAAAACCAGTCATAGTCTTAGCTTAGGTATTTTTGGAGAAGTCTAAAGAATATGACGAAATTAACTGTTGTTCTTTGGTTACGTCAGCTAGTTTTTGGTTTAAGCTTAAGCTGTCTACTTTTACTTTCAGGTTGTATTACAGATAGTTCTACTGGTGGTAACACACTTACGGTTGCTACAGAACCTACATTTCCGCCTTTCGAGTTTCAATCTGTCAGTGGTGAGTTGCAAGGCTTTGACATCGATTTGATGAATGCGATCGCCCAATCAGCTGGCTTGAAAGTTAAGTATCAAAATATGCCTTTTGCTGGGATGATTCCAGCATTGCAAGCGCAAACTGTAGATGCCGCAGTTGCAGCAATGACGATTACTGCCGAACGGGCGAAGACAATTTCTTTCTCGCGTCCTTACTTCAAATCAGGGCTAGCGATCGTCACCCGCACAGATAATCAAAGCATTATCAATTTCGATAATCTTAAAAATAAAACCATTGGCGTGCAAATTGGGACAACTGGCGCACAGAAAGCTAAAAGTATTCCTGGATCTGAAATTCGCACTTTTAATGATTCACCTTTAACCCTTCAAGCATTAATCAATGGTAATGTCGATGCCGTTCTTAACGATCGGGTTGTAATCTTATATGGCATAAAGAGCGGCAACCTTAACGGACTCAAAGTGGTCAGCAGTCTGCTAACAGAAGAATTTTATGGCATTCCTACACCTAAAGGATCGCCCAACTTGCAAGCGATTAACCAAGGTCTAGAAACGGTACTGAAAAATGGTATTTACGCCAAAATCTACCAAAAATGGTTTGGTATCCAACCGCCACAACTACCAGAAAAATCACCCATCGAAAACCAGGCTACCGAAACAGGCGTATCCCAACTATTTACCTCACTAAGCATTATCTTTAAGTCCCTACCCACCTTGTTAAGTGGGGCTTTAGTTACACTTGAACTCACAGCAATCTCAATCTTGCTGGGTACGATCGGGGGTACACTGATTGGAATTCTTCGCCTTTTGCCTACTCCGCCTTTACCCTGGATTGCTAGGGCGTATGTAGACTTTTTCCGGGGAACGCCGTTGCTGGTGCAGATTTTTATGATTTACTTTGGGTTGCCTGCTTTAGCCCAAACTTTTGGTTTCACCTTCACTTTAAATCGTTTAGCAGCAGCGGTAATTGCATTGAGTCTCAATAGTGCTGCCTACATTGCTGAAGTTGTCCGGGCAGGCATTCAATCAATTGAGCCTGGGCAAGCAGAAGCCTCTCAATCACTGGGTTTAAGCTCGGTGCAAACGATGCGCTATGTAATCTTTCCTCAAGCCCTGCGGCAGATGTTGCCACCTCTGGGCAATGAGTTCATTAGCTTGCTCAAAGACACGAGCTTAGTCGCTATCATCGGGTTTGAAGAGTTGTTCCGCAAAGGACAGCTGATTGTAGCTGACAACTATCGTTCATTTGAGATTTACGCCACTGTCGCCTTAGTTTATTTATTCCTGACGCTGCTTTCTTCCCAAGCGTTTAGTCACTTTGAGCGATCGCTCAATCCCATTAAGAAAAATAGCAAGTGATCGGGAATCTTACAGCAGAATCCAGAATTCTGCTGTAAAACACACTTTATACCTGGGTAAGAGATTTAGCTGGTGTACCTTACCAAAGAATTGGGTCTAAAGCCCCGTGCTTCACGCAATGCTTTAAAGTAATGAGTAATGAGTAAGGAGTAATGAGTAAGGAGTAATGAGTAATGAGTAAGGAGTAATGAGTGGATGAAAAATGGGTATTTACTCATTACTTATTACTTATTACTCCTTACTCCTTCTTCCCCGCGCCTTTAGGTCGGTGAGGATGTCAACAACTTAAAATCTGCTGTATTTGTGGCTGCTCAGGGATCGAAAAATGAGGTAAGTTTTAAGAAATCGGTTCAAAAACCATTTGAGGACTTAACACTTCATCTTGTAATTGTCCAACACCTAAAAAGCGAGTCTCTTCTTGATAAACTCGCACTATCCCAGTAACATCAGAATTTAGAGAAACTCGCTGACCTTGACACCATTTTTGAGCAAATGTTGCTGGTAAAGTCACAGACGACAAATGTTGTAAGGCGGCATCAGGGGCAAGAGGTTGAAATGTCCCGCCTTGCAATTTAGTTTCTAAGTCGGTGAAAGTGAGACTATCTGTTAAATCGAAACCACTGCTTTGGGTACGGATCAAAGCCGCCAGAGTGCCACCAGTTTCTAAGATTGCACCTAAGTCACGAGCGATCGCTCTAATATATGTACCAGATCCACAGGCGATCGCCACATCCAATTCAGGAAAATCTCCTTCTCTCCAATCCAAAATTTCTATCTGAAAAATTTCCACTGTCCGCACTGGAACTTCCACCATTTTCCCTTGGCGGGCTAAGTCGTAGAGACGTTTCCCATCCACTTGAATTGCACTATAATTCGGTGGGATTTGCTCAATCTTGCCTTCAAATTGTGCCAGTGCAGTTTTCACTTCTGCCAAACTCAATCCAGCACAAGCTTGAGAACTAATAATTTCACCTTCTAAATCATCGGTTGTAGTCTGCACGCCCAGACGAATCGTAGCCTTATAAGCTTTGTTTTCTGGCAGATATTGCAATAATCTTGTGGCTTTACCAAGTGCGATCGGTAAAACGCCTGTTGCTGCTGGATCTAAGGTTCCCGCATGTCCTACACGTTTGAGGCGCAACAATTTTCGCACCCGCGCTACGCAGTCGTGGGAAGTCCAGTCAAATGGTTTGTTTAAGTTGAGAAAACCTTGAAATAACACAAAATCAATACTAACAGCTTCTAAACTCTATTAAATACTTATTTAATGCTCCCAGCATTAATATTTAGCAATCAAAGTTTATTTAAGCATTATTTTATCAGTATCAAGACATTCTCTAAGCACTTTACCGAATAATATCCAAAAAGTGCAGATAACATCGAGTATTTTCCGCAAATATCACGATGTCATTTATAACTTTCAAGATATAAAACTGTAATACTCAAGAAATATCCTAGAAAACTTCATAAAAGTTTTTATTGTCAATCCAAGATTTTACCTATAGCGCTTTTAGCCAAACAACTATCAATAGTTTTTACTAACATAAATAAAATGAAAAAATCAATCTTCACTACTACATTGTTTTTTTGCTCTATGTTGATTGTGAGTTGTAGCAACTCAGGCAATAGTGCTTCTCAACAGAATAAAGTTAATCCAGAAAATACTGCAACAGCTACGCAAGTGAATTCTGAATCTATTTCTGTAAATCAAGTAAAACTAGATAATAGCAAAAAAACTATTAAGTCAGCATCAACTGAAAAAACATCTCCTAAAAACAATCAATCCAAGGAAATTAAAAACGATAATCCAATTTCTGGTACTATCAAAGACATGCAAAACGGAGACTTAAAATGCTACGTTACTGTTGTCGATGAAAATGGCAAAGTATATGAAGGTGTCGGTGCAGTCTTTGAGGTTTGCGAACCAGAGAAATACGTCAACAAAAAAGTAAAAATGTCTTATTCTCTAGAGAACGTCAGTGATTGCCAAAGTTCTGAGCCTTGTGGGAAAACAATCAAAGAATGGTTGATTAGCAAGATAGAAATTCAAGAGCAATAATTACACTATGCTTTTTAAAATTATCTAAATCAAGTGGATGATGGGGATAGTTGACCAGTTGGACATATCTTCGGTAAGCTAACTGTAACTTTAGTTCCTTGCCCCACTTCACTCGACAAAGTAATATTGCCACTATGTAACTCGACACAAGCTTTAGCGATCGCTAGCCCTAAGCCTGTACCAGGAATTGTATCAACGTTACTTCCACGACTGAAGGATTGAAACAAATTTTCCCGATCTGCCATCGGGATACCAATTCCACAGTCTTTAATGTAAAAAATTTCTTCTGATTCTTTGCCAATCAGGTGGAATTCTACACTACCTCCATCTGGAGAGTACTTAATCGCATTGGATATTAAGTTAATAAAAATTTGCTGCAAAAGCCCGCGATCGCCCCAAAATCCATGATTATTACCAGTAATTTTAAAAATCAATTCGTGGCGATCGCCTACTGTTTCTCGCTCTTGTTCTAAAAGGTCAGAAAAAAATTGTAGTAAATCGACTGAGATTGGTTGAAACTTGGGTTTTTCCAGTTCCAATTGGTTAACCAGAAGCATATTATCCACGAGTTTGGACATATATCTGGCTTTCTGTTCAATGATTCCCAAAAACCTGTGTTGTTTGGACTCATCTAGTTGCTGGCTATGTTTTACCAAAGTTGATGCCGCAGCCAGAATTGAAGTTAGCGGCGTTCGATACTCATGGGAAACCGTTGTAATTATTTGGGATTTAAATACATTGAGTTGCTTTTCTTTGGCAAGAGCTGCTTGAGTTTGGGCTAACAATTCCGCTTGTTGAATAGCGATCGCTAATTGCACTGAAACTTCATTGAGCATTTCTGCATCATCAGTTTGCCAGTGTCGCTCCCCAGAATTATGGTGAGCAATCAATAAACCCCAAAGCTTGGGGGTTGGGTTCCCATTGTTGCTCAGATTAATCGGAACTACCAGATTTGCCTTAGTATTAAATTGCTCTTTTAAGCTGACACAATTACACAAGCCAAGCTCATATATATAAGGGATTGCGGATTGGGAATTGGGCACAAGAGGTAGAGGGGCACAAGGGGGGAGGGGCACAGGAGAAAAACCTACTGCAACTTCCTCCCTGCTCCTCTGCTCCTCTGCTCCCCGGTCACTGAGCGTAGCCGAAGTGCTGCTCCCCTGCTCCCCAATCCCAGCCCTGACGCGATCGCACAATACAGTGCGGTATGACTCAACTGATGAGGCGACTATTTTACCATCTGTATCTGGGGCAAACTGATAGACTATCACGCGATCGCACTTCAGAAGTTGCTGAACTTCGGCTACAGCCGTATTCAAAATTTGCTCTAGATTAAGAGACTGGCGAATTCGTAAAGCAGTTGTGGCAATTAGGCGTTGTCTCTCCTGAGTTTTGAGCAGTTGAGCTTGCAAGCACGACTGCTTAATGGCGTTGCGGACTGCTAGTTGCAGCACATCCTGTGTAAGATTGTGCTTGACTAAGTAATCCAAAGCACCCCGTTTCATTACCTGTACAGCTATTTCTTCATCACCGCGCCCTGTCAACATAATCACGGGGACAGAAGTCTTAAATATCTCCTGCTGGATGCGATCGAAAAGTTCTAACCCGCTCATATCAGGTAGGCAAAAATCCAGCAAAATGACATCGCAGCGTACTTTTTGGCACAAAGCAAGTCCTTCTTCTGCACAGTCTGCCTCCAAAATCTGGTAGGACTGGTGCGGATCTTTCAAAAGATATCGACGATAGATTTTCCGATCTGCCGCACAATCATCGATGATAAGTAGCGTCCATGTGTCCAACATAAGCTTATGAGGATCGGGGAGCCATCATACTAGATCCCTTTTATCCAGATTGTGTTTTCTTGCATAATTCTAAAAATAATATAAAATAAGTGTAAATAAAATTTAAATTCTTTAGTAATCCTAAAGAAACACTAAATAGTCAAAAACAGGAAAATCGGCAAAAGGAATCTAACGAGACAACATAGACACAGTGACTCAAAGAGGATAATGTCTGTGTGTCCTTTGAGCCGTCTCCTTTATTATCGTTTTTCCCCTACTGTTAGATCGACAAAAAATAAATAAATTAATCCAACACAGGCGGCGTATTGGCTTCAAGCCAGTAGTCTACAAATGCCTGGATCGTCTTTTTTAGTTCCTGAGCATCCATCGGTTTTACCAGATATCCATTTGCGCCCTTTTGGTAGCACAATTCAATATCCTTGGGGTTAGATGATGTGGTAAAAACAACGATGGGAATTCCCTTGAAACTCTTGTCTTGCTTGAGCCGATCTAAAATGTCACGCCCATCAATACCTGGCAAATTGAGATCGAGCAAGATTACAGAGGGTCGTAATGCTACTTTTGAGTTAGGTAGGTCTTCGCCTTTAGCGTAGGCATCGTTCCCCAGTTGATAGAGAAACTCTAAAACCTCATCCCCATTAGTACAACGGTGTATAGGATTCTGGACTGACATACGTCGCATCAGACGTTGCAGCATCCGAAAATCTTCATTGCTGTCCTCAACAACGAGCAGCGGTTCATGAAGTTTTTTTGTCATTCGCGATCTTAAAAGAGCTTAACAAAAATATATATTTAGTCATTATCTTAAACTATTCCAGCGTAAAATAAAAAATTGAGCCAACGCCTACAGTAGATTTCACCCAAATTTTACCGTTATGAAGCTCAACAATCTTCTTAACAATAGCTAGTCCAGCACCGGCTCCTCCACCGTATTTTTCCTGGGAATGGAGCCGCTTAAATAATCTAAAGATAATTTCTAGGTGATGCTGTGGAATTCCAATACCGTTATCTCGGATATAAAATATTGGGCATTGGGCATTGGGTACAAGAGGCAGAGGGGCGGAGGGGCAGAGGGGCAGAGGGGAAACTACTGTAACTTCTCCCCTGCTCCTTTGCTCCCCTACTCCCCTGCTCCCCTGCTCCCCTGCTCCCCTGCTCCCCTGCCCCTCTGCCTCTCCTTGAGAAAAGTAGCCAATCTCAACCCATTGCTCCGCCTTATCGTTATATTTGAACGCATTACCAAGCAGATTGCTGAAGACTTCATTAACCAGCACTCGATCGCACAAAACTGTTGGTAAAGGCCGAGGAATGCGAATATCCACAAGCCCAGAGTCTTGGCGACTAGCACGAAAAACATCAATTACTTGGTTGAGCAATTCGTTGAGGTCAGTTGCTTGCAGGCGCAGTTGGGCTTGTCCTAACTGCGAGAGCCGCAAGAGAGCATTAATCAGAGTTTCCATGCGTACAGACAAGGCCACTACTGTTTGCAAGCACTCAATGCCGTCATCATCTAATACTTGGGCATAGTCTTCTAACAGCACTGTCGAGAAGTTATAAATGCCCCGCAAAGGTTCCTTGAGGTCATGGGAAGCGGCGTAGGCAAAGGATGCTAGTTCTTGGTTGCTGCGCTCTAACTCCAGGTTGATTTTAGCTAATTCATCCGCTTTCGAGAGTACAATACCAACGATCGCATTATTCAAAGCGATCGCACTGTCAAGTTCGCAAGGTTTCCAAGGTAGAGAAGTTAATCTAACCGTTTCTTGCCATTGTTCAAAGGATTTTCGGGGAGACAGGGTATAGCTACCGTCTGCCTGTGCTTGCATGGATTCCTGTGGATTTCCTGCCCAGTGTACCGTTTGGATAACTTCCGGGCGAAACCAAAGGATGTAATAGCGCCGGACTTTAGAAATCCGCAGTAGCAACAAGCCACTAGCAGTATCTTTAAATATCAGCGCCTCTTGGTAAACCTTCGGCAGAGAATCAGTAGAAAACAGGTTGTCACTAACTTGGGTATCTGCCCATTCAATGAGTGCCCGAACTTCATCAATATTCGGTGTTGCTCCCACAAGGGTAATTTCATTATCCAGACAAACCGCCGCTCCTGAAGCACTAACAAGATCGAGCAAGCGGATTTCCGGTTTGATTAGGGCATCGATAAAATTGTCTGCTTGGGAAATAGATTCTAGAAACTCAGACTGTAGCGATTTGAGTTTTACTTTATAATCCCATTCCGAGTGACTAATTTTGTGCGCTAATTCTGAAGATGCAATTTGTCCCAAAAATTCGCACATCTTACGGACTTCGTAAGAAATATACTTTGGTGTTTGATGGTGACAGGATATTAATCCCCAAAGCTTCTGCTCTTGAATAATTGAAATCACCAAAAGAGCCTTCACTCCCATATTTTGATGATATTCAGTACAACACCAATCAAAACTCCGTAGCAGACAATAGCTTAAGTCAAGATCCTGATGTGTTGTCGGATTTTCCGTTGGAACTAGTTTGACAGGTTCGGCAGTCAAATCGGGAAGAAATCGGAGAAAGCAGCGCGTGTATAACTCCCTAGCTTGCGCTGGAATATCTGTAGCGGGATAGTGGAGTCCTAAATAAGGTGATAAATCTTCCCGTTTAACTTCTGCAACAACAGAACCCGCTTGTGACTCGTCAAATTGATAGACCATCACCCGATCGAAACCGATGATTTTTTGGACTTCTTCAGCCACTAAATGCAAAAATTCTCCCAGATTCGATGTCCTTTGCATTTTAGCGATCGCTTCAGTCGCAAAACTATGAAAGTTTAAGAAACTCACCTCAAATTCCGAGTCAGTTGGTTCTAGCTCCAGAATTACAGCTTCTTCTGTACGATGAGCAATAGCATCAAAGTATATTTCCCCATACAAAGTATTTATTAACACTTTAAACGCATTAGCGCTGCCAACCTTTTTTACTAAGCACTGCTTGACAATTTCCACTGGCTGAGGTTCAAGTAAATAGCTCAAAGGTTGACCGAGCAAATCTTCTGGAGTTTTGCACAAATACACTTGGGTATTGTTGCTAACTTGTAGTATCTCTAGCTGAGTACTGAGTGCTATGAGAATACCATGAGGTTGAATGGAGCCAGGTATGTGAATAGGTTTGCGATCGTGGTTAGTCAGGGCAGTAGCTTGGGCTGTAGTATATTCCGGCTGGCTCATAACTGAACTTATGTAAAGCTAGTTTTTAAAATAGCGTAATTAAATGTCATATTTCTTTAAAGTATATGTCCTGAAGTATGAATGCGATCGTATATATCTGTGCTGGTTACGGTTTTTACACTAACTCAGGTAAGTGCAAATAATTAGAGGATGGTCTAATAACATGGCAAGGCTTCCGTAGCAAAAATTGAACTTCTGATTTTATAAAGACGCAAATAAATTTTACAGACGTAATTAATTACGTCTGTACAAATCAAATAAAAATCATTACATGCAGCAATGCAACACCAATATCCAACATCCAAAATCCGAAGCTGACTATGGTGTTGGGAACTTTTTTTTTACGAGTTTGGCTCCTTTAATATCCAGCAATTGTACCAATTCGGTTGTATTCAATGACTTGACGAGACTCAAACCAAGAGACTTACTAGAAATACTTTGAGTGTAAGCAGCGTTCAGATATGGTGTGTATTGCGGCTTGTCTGCAATGTATGTTTGGAAGAAAGATAAACTCAAAACATTCATGTAACGACGCGCTTGAGAAGCATCACCAATCATATCGGCAGGTAATGCTACTTGTTGATTTGCAGGGTTTGCATTGCCAATAGTAGAAAAATGGGTGCCACCAACAAGCATGACGAGATACTTTTGAGAATTCGCTAACCAGGAGAAAGGTAAAATTTGCTCGGATAAAGCTGGTGCAACTGTATCATCACTGCTGCTGACAATCATCACTGGAGTTTTAATTTGACTTAAACCAGCTTTGCCGAAAATCGAACTAGTAATGGGATTAACTGCGATCGCAGCTTTTACTCTCTCATCCCGCAGGTTATAATCTTTGCCAGACTTGCTAATGCTCAATTCTAAAGCGCGACACTGGAGCAGTAAAGACATATTCCAGGTATTTTGGAGTGCTGCTGGTTGACAGTCTTGTTTTAGCTGCTCGAAGTTAATTTTAGCGCCTGCCAGGGCTAAGGCTGTGTAGCCTCCCAAAGATTGACCAAATACTCCGACTTGTTGCAGATTTAGGCGACCTTTAAACCGTGAATCAGATTGATTATCTTTTTGCAATTGATTCAGTATATATGTTACATCCAAAGGTCGGTCTTGAAATTCGCTTGGTTCTGCTACTTCAATGGCGCGTCCATTTAGCAGAGAACGCAATTGTTTCGCATCACTACCAGGGTGATTGGGAACAACGACGGCAAATCCGTAAGAAGCTAGATGAGTGGCTAAATATTGAAAGTTACTGCTGTCTAAACCCAAGCCGTGAGAAATGACAATTATCGGTGCAGTCTTCTGGACATTGGGAATGTAAACATCAGTCAATAAAAGCCGATTGCGGGTTGAGTCGAAAAACTTCAGGATGTATTTTTGCGACTTAAATTTTCCCGGAACCTTTAAATCGGGCAATTGCGAGAAATTTGGTTGAGAAATGCTCTCAGCTTCTATTTTAGACTTTTCGGAAACAGCTGCGATCGCCTGATGGGTTTGGTTAACAAGTTTCTCCAATTCCGTAGCTATTTCCAAAGTCTCGGCGACATCAAGGCGAATGCTGCTGGTGGGATATTTACGCAACACATTCAAAAGTGTCAAACCTCCCGATTCCCCAGAAGCTGAAATTAGCGCCGAACGCAAAGCACCAAATCCTGGTTCTGGTTGAGAAGATTTATTTATAATCACTTGCGCCAATCGATGCAGTAAAAATTCTCCTTGCGGTGTGTAGAGAAGTTGCGAAACTACTACTGGACTAACTTTCACACGATTAAGCAAAATCCGCCGCAATTCTTGAAGCTGTTCTAAAGGCAGATATCGCTGATAGGCTGCTAAGTCTTCGTTAATTACACCTGTTTTGGCGTAGTTCTCTAAAGTTGTGACTGAAATTGAAAGCTCCAAAGCTGAATAAGATGCATAAATCCGCTCTGCTGCCAAAACAGAATTACTAATTCCAAATGTTGGCAGCACCATTGAAAGAACCAGCAATAAAGAATTTTTTCTGAGGGTGCTGGCCCAATTACCAAACAAACTATTCATCGCTCAACTATTTCGGTGGTCTGGTTTTATCGGGTGTTGGCTTTGGTAGTTATTCGGGCGCCCTGCTTAGTTTCTTTAAAGTTATTAGCCTCAATTTTATCAAAACAGAATTTAGGAGTCAGGAGTTATAATTCACGATGAATTATGTATGACTTGCGAATGTAGCTGGCTGAAAATAATGGGTATAAATGGGTTTAAAATTTCCACTCAATCTTAGATTTAGCAGTCAAATAAAGTAGTGATTCCCAATGCCCTAGTAATTTATTCTGACTCCTAAATTCTGATTTTTGAATTCTTTTGCAAGGATATTTCGGCTATAAAGTCAACAATCAAATCCTACAAAGTCACGCAGATGGGTAAAGTATCCGACTGACTTCAGTAGTTTGCCTTCACTATTAAATCATAACAAATAAAAAATAGTCTGCCTCAGTATTTATGTTGTAGCTTTGAATATTGCACAAATTCACTAGCTGAAAAATCCAGTAAAAATCCGGAAAAATATGGCGATTAATCAGCTTTTACCAAGTGCGATCGCCACTGAACCTGTAACTACTAAAGTCGCTCCAAATATTGCTATGAGGGTGAAGTGTTCTGGTGGTGTCCAAGCAGGTGCAATAACTGATACAACTGCGACTGCTATTAATGTCACAATGGGAGCTAAAGCTATTACTGCACTTACTCGTGATGCTTCCCAATGTTGTAATGATTCAGAAAAAGCACCGTAAGCGATTAAGGTATTCAAGGCACAAAAAATCAACATTCCTAAATGAAAAGTATCAAGTATAAAAAGTGATTTAATTTTGGCTAGAGGAGTGAATAATAAAGCACAGCCTCCATAAATGACCAACATGATGCTGGTGGAAGATAAAGATTGTAATAACTGCTTTTGTGCCAAAGCATAAATAGCCCAAGCTGTTGCTCCTAGCGCAATTAAAACACTGCCTAGTATATATGTGCCATGTGCTGTAATTAAATTCGTTAGTTGTTCGCGAAAAAATAAAACATAACCACAAATCATCACACTAACGCCAATCCATTGGGACAGGCGATAACGTTCTTTAAAAATTACTAACCCTCCAAAACCTAATAAAAGGCTAGATAATTGAATGAGAACTTCAGCGTTAGCAGGTGATGTTAATGCTAAACCTTGGATAAATGAAAAGTAATTAATCCCTAAAAATATTGTCGCGATCGCTAATAATTTTCCAGAAGCAGAACGCAGTTGTTCTAATTTTGGTAATTTGCCGCGTATCCCTAAATACACAGCAAGCAATATAAATGATACTAAAAAACGAAACCAAATTATGGTATAGACATCAAGTACTTGTAGAGTTACTGCAAGAGCAATAGGTAAAATTCCCCACAAAAACACTGTCAATAGCGATAACGCTAGCCCTAAGCGCCACCGACCAGAACTTTGATGTAGTAACATTAAAATATCCAAAAAGTAAAACTGATAAGTAAGTTATATCTAATTAAATATTTAAACATTTTATCAAACTCTTATCGAAAAAATATATTAATAGTTTAGCTAATGCAAATTCAATATAAAATAATCAATTTATCCAACTCAATTTATAATTCGCAGCCCGAAAAGGGTGTTTTTTTGTGTTCATGTAAAATTCGTAATTTGCGTGTTCATTTTACATGAATATTAATTTTCAAACTTCCTCGGAAATGTATACTTTATCTCGGTGTTACTTTATAATACAACTATGGGGATTATACCCATAATCAGCTTAGTAATCTTTACGACTGCCTTATCTAGTTACTTACTGCTGACCTCAAGAGGTCGATTTTTGCTCAAATCTTTGGTGACAAAAATAAAGCGGCAAGAGTGGAGATTCAGATATGGCAAGTCTAACTACTTGAGATCGAGATTTTCAAGGACTATAACAATTGCTGCCATTATTCTGGTAGCAGTAATAGCTGGAAATACTGTATCAGCAGGGGTTACAGGCCCATCCCCAATTTCGCTCAAGAGTGTATCGGTTCCAGAACCTGACAATCTTGGAGACTTCGTAAAAGACAAAACGGCTGCAATCAAATTAGGAAAGACTCTTTTTTGGGATATGCAGGTTGGGAGCGATGGAAAGACCTCCTGTGCTAGTTGTCATTTCCATGCTGGAGCTGACAATAGATCCAAAAATCAGATTGCTCCTGGGCTTTTGCGGGTCAATGCCGATGGTACAGAGAATCCAGATTCAGTTTTCAATGTCGGCGGACTACCAAACTATCAGCTCAAACCAGGAGATTTTCCCTTCCACAAGCTGTCAAACCCAAACGATCCTACGACTGTTGTATCTGACCGTAACGATGTCAGTTCTTCTCAGGGGATTTTCAATACGAAGTTTGTGGATGTCACACCTGGGAATGCAGAAGACAAAGTTACAACCGAGCCAGATCCGGTGTTTAACGTAGGAGGTATAAATGTGCGGCGCGTTGAGCCGCGTAACACGCCAACTGTGATAAATGCCGCATTCAACTTCCGCAACTTTTGGGATGGCAGGGCACAAGACATCTTTAATGGGGTGAATCCCTTCGGTTTAAGAGATCCTAACGCCGCTGTCGTCAAGGCTATAAACCCAATTAGGGTAGAATTTGTGAAAGTCAGCCTCAAGAACTCGTCTTTGGCATCTCAAGCTGTCGGGCCGCCACTCAGTTCCTTTGAGTCATCCGCAGATGGTCGCACTTTTCAAGAAATTGGTGATAAGTTCGGGGGTAATAAGTTCGGGCGAATTGACATAACACCTCTCAGCGTTGGTAAGGGTAAAAAGCTCCCCCGAAAACTTGCGAAAAAGTTATTACCTCTAAGACCGCTAGGTAAACAGATTGTGCATCCACAAGACAGCGTTTTAGGTAAAGATAGTAGATCGCCTAAACCTGGACTTAAAGATAGAACATACGAGCAGATGATTCAAGAGGCTTTCAAGCCGGAGTGGTGGAATTCTAATCGACTTATCCAAGTTGACTCTGAGGGTAAACGGACTATTGTCAAAAGGCCCGATCGCTCTTTGACGACTAATGAGTACACATTGCTAGAGTACAACTTCTCGCTATTCTTTGGGCTGGCAGTTCAGTTGTACGAATCTACACTCATTTCCTATGATACGCCCTACGATCGCTACTTGGAAGGAAACACCAGCGCCCTAACCGCGCAGCAGCAACGAGGGAAAGGACTGTTTGAAGGCAAAGGACTGTGTATTGGTTGCCACACTGGAGTAGAATTAACAGCGGCTTCAGTCATCAACGTGGCTAAAGAGGGACGAATCAAACGTGCGCCGTTCCCTCCAAACTCCCCTGAAGACACTGGTTTCTTCAATATCGGTGTTAGACCGCCCACAGACGACCCCGGTTTGGGTGGTTATGACGGTTTGCAAAGTAACGGTCAACGTAATCCGCTTTCAGAAGCACGATTGGCTCAGTTGGGTAAATTTAAGGATCTCTTGGGCGAAAACCCCCCAACCCTTACTCCACCGTTGAATTCCAGTGAACCTGTGTTTGCAAACGGAGCTTTCAAAGCACCTGGACTTCGCAATGTAGAACTAACTGCTCCCTACTTTCACAATGGAGGTCAGGGAACTCTAGAGCAAGTGATTGATTTTTACAATCGTGGTGGTGATTATGGGGTACTTCCGCCGCTAAATCTTTCACCAGTAGAAAAACAGGAATTGGTTGCCTTTTTAAAAGGACTGACTGATGACCGAGTTCGGTTTGATAAAGCGCCCTTTGACCATCCACAATTGTTTATCCCTAATGGACATGTGGGTAACACTAATTACGTTGTCAATGACGGCACTGGTAAAGCTACAGATGACACAGTGGAAATTCCTGCTGTTGGTAGGAGTGGTAATAGTGGTACACCAAATTTCCTGAGTTAATCTCATTTCACGACGAAATACCTGAATACAGATAGATATGTAGGGGCGTACAGAGGTACGTCCCTATTTTTGCGATTTGGTGCAATTGCGAAGTTCGTAGTGAGGGCTTTAGCCCTCAAGCCAAGGACTAAAGTCCTTACTACGAACTTATTTACCTTACTCAGTGCTGAGTAGTGAGTGCCTTGGCTTAGAGTGAATTACTCAGCACTCAGCACTTTTCAAAGTTGATGTGGTGGACTAGTATCGCTTGACTAACGAGTGGGTAGGCGTAGCCCGCCGGAGGCATCGTCAACTATCGGTTGTATATTACTAACTTTGGTATTGTCTAGGTAATTATAGACTCTTCTGGAAACTTCACGGACAAAATCCCCAGCTTTAGGATCGTAGTTTGGTCTTTGCACCAAAACACCTGCTAAATAGCTTTTGCCGTTGGGCATTTGAATAATACCGGCATCACCGATGATAAATCTCAATGTACCAGTTTTGTGGGCAATGGTCGCTCCTTGGCCGATACCGGCTGGTAGTAAACTATTGGTTTTGACATGGCGCATAATGCCTAAAACTCGATCGCGGCTACTTGGGGATAACAAACGATTATTAGAAACTAACGCCGCCAATCTGACTAAATCTTTGGAACTAGTTGTATTTGTGCCGCCAATGTCTGGAAGTAGATTCCGAAGTGCTGTATTTTGCAATCCCCAGCTACGAAAACGTTGACTAACTTTTGTAGCACCACCCAAGCGATCGAGAACTAAATTTGTGGCGGTATTATCGCTGATTGTCATCATCAAGGTAGCAGTTTCCAGGACACTAAATTTAGTGCCGATGGGTTTGTATTGCATAATTCCAGATTCGCCAACCTTTAAATCGCGCCGCATCACTAATTTATCGGTGAGTTTAATTCTACCTGCGTCTATTTCTTGGAAAAGAGCCACTAATAAGGGAAATTTGATTGTACTGGCAGCAGCAAATCTTTTTTCGCCATTAATATCTATATAGTTTCCTGTATCTAAATCTAAGAAAAATATTCCTGGATTTAATGATTTATAACTTGCTAACAAAGTGCGAATTTGAGAAGTAATACCAGCCATCTCTTGTCCAAGATTCACAACTCCGGCAAATGTCGATGCATCTGTGGATCGGATGGCAATATCTTCTCGATTTTCTCCAACAATGGGATTACTTTGGCGGTTAAATGAATTGAATTTGAAACTCCAATGAGAACGAGAATCTCCTTTAACTGATATATTTTGGGAAGTTACATCATAACCAGGAGCTAACTCGACGACAAAACGAGTGGTTTGAGGGTCTGGTTTGCCGAGGCGAATTTCTTTCACCGCCTTACCAAAACTTCGTTTGACAGTATCGGAATTAAAATTAGTTCCGGGTAAGTCAATCACCAATCGATTAGGATTATCTAATAAAAAGGCTTTTGGTTCTATTCCCGAAGTGGTAGTTAAGTCTAATTGGTTTTGGCTAGAATCATAGTACCAAGACTGTAATTGTGAGGCTTTAGCTTGTCCTGCAACTAGAACCAAACTGCTTAAACCAATCGCCAGTAGATGTGATTTCATGTTGTGAATGTGGGTGTGCAAGTTAGGAGAAACTAATCAGGTTTACTTAGATTGTTTTCTGATGACTGTGCTGAACTTCCGGAGAAAAAGTCATAAATCCCGTTGAGTTATTTCGTGAGATGATGTTTGGGATTAGATAAGCACGATAAATCATCATTACTTATTAAAAGTAAATCGCTGACAGTTTGATTTGTGGTGTGAGTTGACAACAACAGAAATTGTTAATCTAGCGGAAGGACGAGCGAAGGATTAATTATGTTTCCAACTTATGTTTATAGAGAGAGAAAATAAAATTTATTCACTAAAACCCTAATACATATAGATTTCGCGTCGGGGCACGGCATTGCCTATAGGTGTCAACTTAACGTGAAAGCCAGCTTAGAACCAGCTTTTAGATATTGTCTCGTTCCCAGTTGGAGGCTGGGAATGTCCTCCTAGAGGCTCCGCCTCCTTTGCCTACGGTGTACACACAAGTCTCTTGACCTGCACCTTTAATGCATCGACCTACATCTTTAATGCATCGACCTGCACCTTTAATGCATTGACTTGTATCTTTAATGCATCGACTTGCACCTTTAATGCATTGACCTGTATCTTTAATGCATCGACCTGCATCTTTAATGCATCGACCTGCACCTTTAATGCATTAAGGCATCATGTAAAAATAACTTGAACAATTTACCGAATAGTTAGATCATCAGAATGTAACCAAATTAAAGGCTTAGGTATTGGGGCTACGGTGTACACACAAGTCTGAAATAGCTGATTAACCAAGGTTTTACCCCACCCTAACCCTCCCCTTAGAAAGCAGGGCTGTTTCATTCCCTAAAAGACTCTGATTTACAAGCGTTTCAAGCAAAAAAGTCAGGTGACTAAAAAATCTGATTGGGCAATAAAATCGCGATCGCACTTAAATTTACTCGTTGAGGTGGTAGCTTTTCTTTTCCCCAATCAAGCAAATTTCTGACTCATACTCTTGACAAAATCTTTAAGAGATCGAATGAAACAGCCCTGCCCTTAGAAAGGGGAGGGAACTAGATTTATTGTTTCCCCCCTTGACAAGGGGGGATTAAGGGGGGTAATTCGACTTGTGTATACACCGTAGCCAACAAGCGAGAGAGATAGACTTGAACTTTAGTTCAACTCGCATAGAGGTTCGTTGACATCTCACATTAAAAAAAATCAGCCACCCAAGGAGAACTACCCGCAAATATTTGCGTTGCTGCTGAAATAGCTGTTTCTGTTCCATGCAGTTTTCCAGCTATTTGCAAATGGTAGGGAGAGAACAAACTTGTATATAGTGGTGCTAGTTCTCGGATATCTAACTGCAACTCACCTTTTCCACCTTTTGTAACTTCACCGCGTCCATTGGCAACAGAAAGAATGAATTTACCATTGTTTGCATCTAACAAATTATCTTGAATTTCTAAGTGCAGTTCAGTTTCAATTCCCGATGGATAACCCCGCATCTCCAGCGCCTTGACTACATCTACTACCCGCAGCATCCAACGCATCGTATTCTTAAGCTTGGCAGTTTGCTCTGGTAGCAGCAATGTCAAAGAATCAATTGCAGAACTCCTCCATCGCACGCGTTCAATTTGGGAGCGATGACTGGCAAGAAAAGACCAAAATGTTTGTGCAGCCGCAACTGTGAGAATTACCCAATCCTTAATTCGCAGGATTGCGCCATCCTCTGTTGAATGTTGACTAAAGAGGATGTAGCCTTCGGGTTTCTCTTTTGTACCGATAAAATATGCGTAAAATGTTTCCTTCTTATCTGGTTGGATTAAGCGCTCCCAGATTGCGGGATGTCGGTCTAAATATCCATGCGTTAGTCTTGCCTGCTGCTGATATAGTTGATGAAAGACTTGATGATTGATATTCACTATTGGTTGCAAAGGTAGGGGTTGCTCTCGCACTTGAATACTTTTAGTAGCAATTTCCCAATTACACCAGCTACCCCCTTGCTCATACCCGACTTTTCGATACAAACTTTGCACAGCGGGATAAAGAGCAGAGAGCGGTATACCTCTAGCATAAAGTTCTTTGAGCGTCTGCTGCATGAGAGCGATCGCACCTCCCGAACCGCGATACTCTGGAGCAATACCCACTACGGCAATTCCTGTCATTGGTACACGCACACCACCCCACCACTGGCCCATATCCAGAGTTGCCAATCCACCAATTAATTGCTCTGACTGACGAATAATGCGAAAATTTTCTACACCAATCAGGTTGATGTAAGCTTCCTCGCCACCAAGTGTGCTGATAAAACACTGCTCAAAGATACTCCCAAGCTGCTGAATATCCTGTGGATCGGCAAGAGTGCTGTATTCAAATTGAGCCGTCATCTCTCATACCATTAGTAGGACAAAAACACAATCACACTACAGCAGATGTTGCCCTAATACTTGAGCAATTTCATCGCTATAAAGCCCCGGAATAGCCTCAATTATACTACTGCACGTTTGGTTTTAAATGTTGGAACACCTATACCGTTTCTTTGCGAAGCTGCATATATTTATCTCCCGCTACGCCTTCCCTCCAAAGCATCTTCATGGAGAATTGATATTACACTTGTAAAAATTTTTAATGAGTTACTTCAGGAGTGTTTATTCTATTTTTAGGGCAGTTGCTCTTAACAAACCACTTACAAAAAATATGTTAACAAGTTGGATTTACCTTATATTAGCAATCCTTTTTGAAGTTTCAGGCACAACTTGCATGAAATTATCAGAGGGATTTACTAAAATAGTTCCTTCAGTATTAATATTTGTCTTCTATGGACTTTGTTTTACTTTTTTGACCTTTGCTCTCAAGAAACTTGAAGTAAGTGTCGCCTATGCTGTCTGGGCTGGATTAGGAACTATTCTAGTAGCTCTTATTGGGATTATTTGGTTTCGGGAATCTGCCACATTCATCAAACTTGTGTCGATCTCCTTAATCATCATTGGGGTAATTGGGATCAATGCAAGTCAATGAAGGAGGCAGGGGGGCAGGGGGGCAGGAGGCAGGGGAGCTGGGGAGCAGAGGAGCAGAGGAACTGGGGAACTGGGGAACTGGGGGGCAGGGGAGAGGGTTTGCAGATTTTATACAGGTTAGTATTGGCTGCTTTAGCTAAACATTACTTAGGTAGCGGTGAACGAATTGAATGGCGATCGAACCTTCTCCGACACCAGATGCCACCCGCTTAATTGAGCCGTAGCGGACATCTCCGGCTGCGAAGATTCCGGGAATGTTGGTTTCTAATAAGAAAGGAGAGCGTTCTAATGACCAACCACGAAGAGATTTGCCGTTATGTATCAAGTCTGGCCCGGTGATGATAAACCCCTGAGCATCGCGTTGAATAACGCCATCGAGCCAATCCGTTTTGGGGCTAGCACCGATGAAAATAAATAGCGATCGCGCTGACACGGTTTCGGTTTGTCCAGTGTTGGCATGGGCGATCGCAATTGCTTCTAAATGTTCTTCTCCCTTTACTTCCACGACGCTGCAACCCGTGCAAACTTTGATATTTTCAGTCGCGGCAATTTGGTCAATCAAATATTGAGACATACTTGATGCTAGTGACTCACCCCGCACTAACATAATCACTTTGCTGGCATACTTAGAAAAGTGCATTGCTGCCTGTCCAGCAGAGTTTGCCCCGCCAACCAAGTAAACCTCTTCGTTGGTGCAGGCGATCGCCTCAGTCATGGCAGCACCATAATAAATTCCTGCTCCTGTGAGCTTCTCGGCTCCTGGAACCTTTAGCCAACGGTAGGAAACGCCGGTTGCAACTAAAAGTGCATGGCAACTAATCTCGCTACCATCTGCTAATTGCAGAACCCGATAAGGATCTTCCAGCCGAACCCCAGTTACTACTTGAGGAGTGAGAATTTCTACCCCAAATCTCCGCGCCTGAGTGACTCCCCGCCTTGCCAAATCGCTGCCACTCAAGCCAACAGGAAACCCCAAATAGTTCTCAATCCGCGAACTCGTACCAGCTTGTCCTCCTGGCGCTTCACGCTCAATTAAGACAGTACTCAATCCCTCAGAAGCACCATAGACTGCGGCTGCCAGTCCGGCAGGCCCAGCACCCACGATCGCTAAGTCATAAAATGGACGCTCTGCCTGAGTTTGCAGTCCAATTTTGGCGGCAATCTCTAAATTAGATGGTTGAATTAATCGGGAACCATCAGGAAACAGCACCAAGGGTAATTGTTGTCTACAATCAGCTTGGGCGTATTCCACCAATTTTTCTGCATCCGGCTCCAGTTCAACATCTAACCATTTAAATGGAACCTGGTTACGTGCTAGGAAGTCTTTCACCTGATGTGAAAAAGGCGACCAGCGATTACCAATGACTCGAATGCCTTCAAAGCGTGGGCGGAATCCAGCTAGCCAGTCATCTAGCAAATCATTTAAAACCGGATATAATCTCTCTTCTGGTGGATTCCAAGGCTTGAGTAAGTAATAATCAAGTTTGGCACTATTAATCGATTTAATCGCAGCATCCGTATCTGCATAAGCCGTCAACAAGGCACGTTTGGCATCGGGAAAGATGCTTTTTGCTCGTTCCAAGAACTCTACGCCTCCCATTTGGGGCATACGTTGATCCACTAGAAATAGAGCAACTGATTCATTCCGCAATTTTAGTTGCTGCACCACATCCAGAGCCGCGATCCCGGAATCTGCCCGGACAATGCGGAAGCGATCGCCATACTGATGCCGCAAGTCTCGTGACACCGCTTGCAATACTTCTGGATCGTCATCGACGGTTAAAATTGCTGGTTTCGCCATAACTACTGTTACTTAACAATTGCAGTGTCTAGCCGTTATCTTCAAAAATTTGTCGTTAAAATATCTACTGTTTAACCAGTTGCTTTAAACGAAAGTATGCCTCTTCTGGTGTCAGCGGTTCCGATTGAGTTTCATTGGGTATATAAAATACCCAGGTATCAGGAAAGTAATGCACTACAAAGCTGGGAATCAAACCCAAGCTTACTGCTTGTTTGCCGAGTTTTTCAGCTTGTTCTTCTAAACTCAGTTGGTCGTGAAATGTGTGTTCAACCATACTTTTGCATCTCCCTGTACTTTATTTGACCCTGGAAAAAGGTTCAAAACCAGTATTGCACGAATCACCTTTAGGTGATTTATCATGTTCCAGAATCAGCTTGAGAATATTTTGGTAGTAGACCTAGAATAATTTCAAATATGCTTTCGTAGAGAATCATAAAACTATTTGGGTCATTCAGGGTAATTGAAATTGGATTGAATCAGGCAACAGGGCATTTTTTACGAAATTATAAGTAAGTATGCGATCGCTCCAGCTTATGCTTATATGGGTATAGTGGCGGACAAAGTACAAGGGAGCCATAAAGGAATGATGATTGCGTCACCGATAGCGAACGCGAGTGCGTCTTGTAGAGAAGCGTTAGCGAGTCATCGGTGACGCTAGCTCCCAAAGGAGTTAAAACCCGGATTTCTCTACGCATAGTGTAGGCTTCAGGGGAAGAGGAGTGTGGGGAGTGTGGGGAGTATGGGGGGTAAGACTTCTTCTCCATCCTCCCACACCTCCCACACCTCCCACACCCTTTGGATTTCTCTCTTGTGAGAAATCCAGGAAAAGGACGGATGATTTATGCTGTCTCTCTGATTTGCCTCTAACTGTTACCTTTTGGCACAAGTAACAGCAATGCAAGTCTCGCATCGCACCAACTTTAGAAAGAAAAGCTCAATTTCCACAAAATCGCAATGCTTATTTAAACCCCAATGGGAACAAATCTCTCTAACAGGCTAATTGTTGGCTGTAATGACTGGGCTTCAACAAATAGCGCAGTTTGCTCCCCAAAAGCAGTCCAATTTTGGTGATTGGATAAAGGCTCAGAAGCAACAATAACTTGGTTTGGCTGCTTGAGTTGATCGCAAGACCAATAAAGAGTAGGTGCTTGTGTGCGATAAGCATAGCGAATTGCTGCAACTGCTTGACCATCACTGACAATTACATTGGCACTAAAGCTGGTGTCGTGTTCTGATGCCAACTTAGTCAATTTTTGAAGTGTGGCATTTAATGCTGACAACAGAGTGCTGTCTGGAGACGACTGCCATATTTCCACTAGTAGGGCGAAGATGTGTTCAGAGTCAGTCGTGCCTTTAATCAGGCGGTAAGTGGAATCAGAGAGGCTCTCACGTATTGGTCTACAAAGAGTTTGTTGAAAGTTTGATATCTCGCCATTATGCACAAACAAAAGTTTCCCACTACGAAATGGCTGACAATTGCTAATGTCAAGCGATTCACCTGTTCCAGCTAATCGAACATAGCCTACAGTACAACTGGATTGTACATACTTGCTCAACTCTTCCAAATTTGGCTCGTTCCACAGCGGGATAGTATTTCGGTAAATAAAGGGTTTACCTACTTCGTCGTACCAGCCTACACCTACTCCGTCTCCACAAACTACTCCTGATTTTAATTCCAAAGGACTGTAACTTTGTTTGTAGAGCGAATGCTCTTGTTTATACAGCAACTCATCTAAGAGGATGGCGTTACCAAGATAGCCAATTAATCTACACATAAAAAAACGATGTTGCTGAAAGAGTAAGAAAAATCAGTCACAAGTCCCGATAGAAATCGAAGCTTTTAACTGGGCAATTATTGCAAATCATTACTAATTTAACAACTATTGTTTATCTTGTGTATGTTTGATCTGTGACTTTAGTCATGGTTTTGTTGTCTTGCTAAAAATATAGAACAGAAGCTAAAGTAATATTTATTCTTTACCTTTGTTTGAGCTTGATTTGTGAATTATCCGTTCGCATTCAAAGGATTTTAGAGAACTATGCCAATTCAAAAACACATTAATCTTAATCAAGGATGTTTCCTTAATTCCGCCAATAAACAGATAGTTGTCAATTTAGCTAGTGAAGATATTTTAAATTTAATCGCGCAAGAATTAAAAACTCGTTACTCTCCAGAAACTCAAAAAGACCTACTTGAGGAGAGTTCAAAATTATTACCTACTTTTGTATTTCAAGAATTATTACAACGCCAACAGCAGGTAGTAGATATTAACCCAGATAGTTTAATTGTCGTTAGCTGTCAGATAGCAGAGGCAGAAGTCGATGATTTGGGATTTGATTTAAATGTCGAAGTATATTTTGTAGTTGGAGATACAAAAGGTCAAAACCATTTTCGGGCTAATCAAATAGTCCTTTGGTCGAATATATGGGGTGATGAAGAACAGCCTTTTGATTTAGAAGATGAACTAGGCGAACAATTCTGGACAAGTTATCAAATTCAGTTGCTTTTTGACGAAAAAGAGCAACAAACAATTGAGCTGGAACTATCACAAATAGATGATTATGCCGCGAGGTTAGAATTTTCTCCATCACTAAAAAGCTTTTCACCATCCATAGTTCCCTTTACGGATAATGACTGCTAAAAATTATTATCTGCACATACGGTGAATGTAAATTAATCATTTATATTCACTGAGGATTTTATTTTTTAGAAATTCTCTTTTAAAAAGATAAAGTCTTCAATCCCTCCTACATCCTCATTGTGGTTCGATAATTGAACCCATAAACAAAATGTTTCCCGTCTGATTATCCCGAATAGCACAGAAGAAGGGACGATCGGCAATCATTCGGAATGGTTCTGGTTCTTCTCTCGAAGATGTTGCTACTATTCCCACTGAAGTCGCCGCAGCCGCTTCGGTGCCTTCTTCGTTCACTTCGACAAAAGTTTTATGCTTAACTTCGCTAATGGCAAAATTTTTACCCATGCCAGAAAAATTGGCTTTGTTGCTGAAAGCCTCCCCCATACCTAAAGTTTTTAAAGCATCATTGAGTGTAATCTCGTAATCTGTTTTGAAGCGGGGTAGGCGAATAAACCCTTTTTGATTGTTGAACTGAGTCATCCATTTTTCCCAGTTCTCAACATTCAAGTTTTGATAGAATGCTTTGAGGTTAGAGTTTTGTTTGGGTAGGAAGATATAAAAACTGACCTTACCATCTTTACCATAAGGTAAACTAACTGCCTGAAAATTTTCGCTTTCATAGTATCTATAATCACCCTGCTGTGACATCATTGGGTGTTGTTTCCGCCTGCCAGATGTGATGTAAAAAGGATATGGAGCAGTTTCTTTCTTGTCAAACTCATTACTCCAATTACCTTTAAAATATATGGCATTAATCAGAAATAATACCTGATCTGGTTCAATTTTTTCAACTATTTTAGTTATTTTGCCGTTAGTATTTTCTTTTACCCAGTTATTGATAATATTAGATGCGGCGGCATCTTGAAAGTTTAAATTGCTGACTTTGGCCTGATAGAAGTCCTGGGTTCTTTTGAGAAAGTCGGGTGCAAAGCTAACATTTTGATTTGCCCAAAGTGAGTTAGCAATTTTCAATTGCACTTTCGTATCCGAATTGTCTAAAAGCTGTTTTAATACCGCCGCATAAGAAGAGTTGATTTCTGGTAGATTCATCCCCTGTAATTCTAGGGTTTTTGCCATTGCTTGTTGAGTCGAACCGCTAGCACCGTTGTAAGTCATAGCAAGAGCGATCGCAACACTCGAAGGTGAGATAAAAATATTCTTCTCACCCCGATCGTTTTTCAGAACTTCTGAAAATAGTTTGAAGCCAAACTTATTGCTAGACTCAACTATTTTTGTATCAGTGTTGGCTGTTTTTTTTTGCAATGGAGTTTCTGGCTGAGGTAAACTAGATTGGGCAAGGGCACTTTTATTACTATCGACTTGAGAACACCCTAATACACTGAATAAAACGACACTTGCAGCTGCCAGAGCATAACGTCTGCCTAGACTAACACCGTAACGTCTTTGCAGGAAATTTTCTTTTGCATCACTCAATTTATGGCGATTCATTCTGCTACCTCACTTGCCAAAGATTCCCGACTTGTGCTCAGATTTGACGCAGATACTGTGTCAATGATTAACTATTGCATTTACTCCAATAGAAAAATGGGACTGTTACAGTTTTCGTAACAGCAAATTAGTAGCTCAGAGTAATTAAACACAACTTGTGGAGTTGCTAACTCCTTATTGAGACGGCTATACAGACGAATTATAAAAAATTTTGATTTCTAAGAATTTTTATCTTTACGTATAAACGTATTGTAAGCTACGTAATCATAAAATAACCACTTCTGTGAGGTTTTTATAGATCGAATAAGGTTTCTCAGTGGCAGGAAATCTCGTTCCCATACGGAGCATGAGAACGAGAAAAATACTCTAATTTTACACAGATATTTGTGCTAACTTATTTCAATTAATAGGTACACTCCACCAAGCTAAACTGTAGGGTTGAGTCGCTTCATTGAGCTTTTGACGAAACTGGACGCGGATTTTGTAATTGCCGGTAGCAGTAACGGGGCAGAAAATATGTTCTACACTATCAATTTGGCTGATTGAAGAGCAAACAGCACCAGCTTCAGAATTTTGAGCATCAGCTTTTACTAAGTATAGGTCGAGATTATTTAAGCCGCGATCGCGAAAATTTTCGCCTACGTCATATTGCTGGTTTTTATTTTTATCGTTGAGTTCTACCAATCGATCCCAACTCAGGGTGACAGCAACAAAACTTCCCTGCTTTAACGGTTTTGCTAATATATAGTCAACAGATGCTCCAACATCAACTGTGCGATAATCCCAACCAATAGCCGGCACCGCAGCGGATGCTTGCCATTGACCAGCACTAAATTGCTGATAAGCGCGAAATACATTTAAATGACCCGCTCCCATTTGAGCATCTAAAGGAATCTTTGGATCTTTATAAGCATCAGAATCTAGCCAGTTTTGATTTTGTTTATCAATTAGCGTCCGAGTCATTCCCAACTTTAAGCCATCGCCGCTATCTAGAAGTTTGTCTGCTGAATTCAGCAATACAGCTTTCATCACTTGATGACGCCGAGAATCAATGCTCCAGTGGGGTTGTTTTGTCCGCATCTGTCGGTCTGCAAGTTCCTGCAACAGAGCAACGGTAGCCGTAACTTGAGGCGCGGCAAAACTAGTACCTGTAACCTTGTTCAATTTGCCATCAGGATTGAGCAAAGGAATATTATTACCAGGAGCAACTAAACTGATAGCGCGACGCCCATCAAGGTCAAATTCCCTTCCAGCTAGTCTTTGATTCACCCCTTGGTTAACACCTGCCAGATTAGCCACGTCTACTTTGTTAAAAACTCCCCCTCGGCGGGATGAAAAAGCCACGTTTATTCCGTTAAAATTATCTGTAGGAATAGGAATACCACCTTTGCCCTGGTTGCCAGCGATCGCATACAAAACATCATGAGCGCGACTAGACCAGTCAACACATAAAGTTAGTAAAGCATTACCGTCTAAAGTAGCTTCCGGTCGAGGATCGCGGCTCAGAGGTTCCCCAAAGCTAAAGTTAATCGCACGGACATCGCCACCATTTTGGAGCGCTATGTGCTGTGCCGATAAGCACTCCTCTGGCTGACCCATGTTTTTAGTGGAACCCACTGCTGATGAATACAATCGCGCTCCCGGCGCAACTCCTGGCAAAGCTTTGTCTTGACTCACCATCACACCAGCGACATTGTAGGCGTGGGGGTCAACACCATTATTAGACTTAGCTGGGCCATTGCGTAAGAAAACCGCTGCTAAAGATATGGCACGATTTTTAGACACCGCCTTATCCCACCCAAACATTCCCGGCCGACCAATTTCCACTTGACCAATAGCAATCTTACGACCGATTAAATTATAAGGAGCTTGGTGTAGCTTCAAAGCATCAATACCGTTAGTTCCCAAAGCAGATTCTAAAACTGAAGCAATTACCGGCGCACTCAGACAAGAAGCAGTTAATCCCCAAAATATCCAGGTTAGTTTTTTAGTCATTTGTTATTTGTCATTAGTCATTAGTCATTAGTGATTGGTCAAGAGTTAGGAGCTAGGAGCTAGGAATTCGGAGTTATTATTCTCCCTCTGCTCTTTACTCCTGCAAAAAAACCGGGATCAAAATTATGAGTCTTGTTCAATGTTTTGTTACAATGCGTACAGACGAGGACGCTTAAAAATCCACTAGCCATGACCCAAAACCTATCTCAAAAGCCCATTGTAATTTCTCCATCTATCCTATCAGCCGATTTTAGTCGCCTGGGTGACGAAATTCGTGCCGTAGATGCAGCTGGAGCGGATTGGATTCATGTTGATGTCATGGACGGTCGTTTTGTACCTAATATTACGATAGGTCCTCTGATTGTGGAGGCGATTCGTCCGATTACAACCAAGCCTCTGGATGTCCATTTGATGATTGTGGAGCCAGAAAAGTATGTAGAGGGATTTGCTAAGGCGGGTGCTGATATTATCTCCGTACACTGCGAGCATAACGCTTCCCCACACCTACACCGCACCTTGGGGCAAATAAAAGAGCTTGGTAAGAAAGCTGGTGTTGTACTTAATCCTGGTACCCCTCTAGAGCTAATTGAATATGTTCTAGATTTGTGCGATTTAGTACTAATTATGAGCGTCAACCCTGGTTTTGGTGGTCAAAGCTTTATCCCTGGTGTATTACCCAAAATCCGCAAGCTGCGCCAAATGTGTGATGAACGCGGTCTTGACCCCTGGATTGAAGTGGATGGGGGACTGAAGGCAAATAATACTTGGCAAGTTTTGGAAGCGGGAGCCAATGCGATCGTCGCCGGTTCAGCTGTGTTTAACGCAAAAGATTATGCTGAGGCTATTACAGCAATTCGCAATAGCAAGAGTCCTACTCCAGAATTAGCCAAGGTCTAATTCATTTTTGAATTAATCAATCATTAAACATGGAAGTGAAAAAGAATGTAGAGACGTAGCCGTGCTACGTCTCTACAAGGATTCTAGATTAATTTCACCCGATGTTTAGTATTTACAAAAAATAAGGTGGGCAAATTGCCTACCTTATTTATTTTTATATATAGATAAAAAACTGGAAGCTATTCAAGTTTTGAACCTTCCAGTAGTTGCTACATAAATTGAAAGTTTAGAAACCAAAGATAATCCAGGTTGGGAGGACTAGGATTACAATAGTCGAAAGAGAAGCGTATGAGCTACTAGTTCTACCAGCCAAGGACAACAATTTCACCGTAACTTTTCTATTTCCGTTCCTAGAATTGATGTTAAGCGTTTGCTTTATTAACTAAAGCAACATCAACCACAGGATAGAAAGTTTTATTAGCATTACTCGCACTGTCTGCAGTCAGTGAAAGCTGTGTAAAATTTGGATTGGGGGAATCCACCTCGCCAAATTCTCTTTGCTCAGACTTCCTCAGAAAAAGAACCACCAGTAGTAACAGTTGGATTATTGGTCTTGGTCTAGGAGTTATTTACTCCATGAAATACTGACTACTTTGGTAATCAGTTTGATTTATTTCATAGTTAGAACTAATCGTTGATTTTATTTTTTAAATTAACTTGCTTGCCAAATCACCTCTATTTTGGTTTAGGTTGTAGTTGTTATTAGTTTACCAATATCATTAGTATATATTTGCCATTTTGGCAGATTTTTGCAAAATATTATCAAATTCATGACTGCTATAGAAAACCTGTCATGCTATAAATTTCCAATTAGCATAACAGGCTTTCAGATAATCAATCAACTTTAGACCAGAATCTATTGATTCCAAATACTTTTTAATTGAATCCACAGGATTTCAAGGAAATGTCTTGAACATTTTCTGGTTTTAATGGCGATTTGCTTGATTGATGTTCGTTAATTTGCTGTGTCAATCTCTGGTCTAAACTACCAGCACGGATTTCTGCTTTTTGCTTTCTAACTACTTCTAGATAAGCTACGTCTTTAATTTTGCTGAAGCAGCTTGATGAAACATTATTATCAGACTGGGAATTATGAGTGTGTTTCAGCATTTTTAGATTTTCACTTTGCTGTTGTTTTGTCCTATCGGCTTGAGAGTTCTCTTTGAGCAATCGATTGTAGGTGCGATATGGAATGTAATGCAGAGGATTATAACCACCAAATCGCAGCATTAAAACACATGCCCAGGAATACTTTCCAGCAAGAATTGCTTCAACTACTTTGTCAAATTGTTGAGCTTTCACTGTCTTATCTAAGTTACTACTAATACCAGCAAGGTCTTGATTCATCATAGTGTTTAGTTATTTTGGGTGAAGTAAACTATTTTCTTCTCTGCGATTGTTGATGTTTCAATTGAGGTGTACAAACTGCACTAGCCTTTTTGCAAATCTTGAATTGCTTGTGGCAAATTATCAGCAGTGGAGCGGTGTTTGATGTTTACAAGGGATAAAAATCCATAAGTAAATAAATTTTCTTGGTTCACACGCTTATATTTCTTACTACTGTTGGATTAGGCAATTTCCGGGAAGTTTGCATATTTTTTTAGACTAAGAGAGAAAATATATTTGTCTTTGAGCGTCAACAACACCATTCCTATTTATACTATTTTTTGTCGTTGCTGTCATCTACTAATCTAGTGTATTTATAGGTCAAATTTACTGAATATATTCCTATACTTACTTGTGTATTGTGCAGCTTTTAGTTTTGTCCTCTTTTGCTAATTCTTGAGGGGGTCTTACCCCTCACCCGATATCATTTTAAAACCTTTATTATTGTCGAGTAACTAAAAAACAATACCATTAAATAGAATGTAAAACAACTTGTAAAAATATTAGCCGATAGCGAATAAAACCTTTCATAGCAATAAGATTGAGCTTATTTTCCAATAAGTTCGGTTAGACAATGATACTTATTAGACTTGTCTTTATTGGTTTGCAAAGACTACAGCTTTAGCGTATCTAAATATAATCGCTGTCAACTATTTCATAACGAGTAGTCAGTCATTATAAAATAGACCAGTTGTCAAAGAAAATTACTGGTTAGGGATAATATAAATAGATAGTTATAACAAGCATTAATTGAGTCAACAAAAAGATCCGCAAATGGATAAATTGACTCAACAAGTGTCGCAGTCTAAGTCTGTACAATATTAGAGAATTTAAGAATAGATATAAAGCTAATTAACACAGAATATTCTTAAGTTGATTTAGCAAAAAGTTCTATATGATATGAATATTTAACAGATTTATAGAATTGAGATTACAAATGTAGTGGCAATTGAGCTAAATGGTGGTATCAATATGCGATCGCCTTTATCTCTCCAGACAACTAGGCAATGAATTATTTGACAATGAGCTATCCAAGGGTTATAATATGAGTCCAACTTACTAGACGCGGAAGAAACTGATAGCGCTTCACTTCCTGAAGTTTGGACTGCTTCTACTAAAGGCTGGTGAAATGCACCTGTAAAATTTACTGGCGTTAAGTTACGCAAATTGTAAGGGTTTAAGCGTATGCAGCAGTGTTGGCTAAATCACTGCCAAACACGCAGCGCCACAATTTGATTAACTTTGCTGTTGAGTAAAGGAATAGGCACGTCATAACCTAGTTTTTGATTGTGAACGTAGTCTGGGAAGCATTAGCAATATTTATAGCTAAAGCTAGTAATATTTGCATTTTTTGAAACAGTAGTCTTAAATTCTCAATGCTTCAACTCTTACCATTACTGAAATTTTCCTTCGCTTCCGGAAATACTCGGAAAATAAAATCGCAAACCTAAAGTCTGCTTTCTCAAATGAAGACAGGTTAAATTTGCTAGGGACGCACATCTGTCATAGGTGTCAACTTAAGGTAGAAGTTATTTAAGAGTAAAGGTTCTAAGGGTTGCTTGCCCTCATCCCCTAACCCCTTCTCCCATATTGGGAGAAGGGGAACTGGAGAATTCGCTTCCTTCTGCTAGTTTTGAGAGAGGCGCTGGGGGTAAAACTTATACATTCAGAAGATTTCAGCTTAAGTTGACACCCATGACAGCTACATGTGTTGCATCAAAACGAGAACCGCTTTGATAGTCAATCAATTAATAACTAAGTAAATCCCCCAAATTGCCATTGGCCGCAGGTAAGTGCTAGCACGGAAAGTACCAGTTGCGGTGATAGCTTCTGGCGTGCGAAATTGCAGACCATTTTCATAAATTTGCTGCACCACAGCTTGCGTCAACCTCAAGGCTTCATCTTTCATTCCCATCTGCACGAGAAAAGCCGCCAGCCCAAAGTTTATCCCCGTCCAAACTTCTAAGGGATGAGTAGCTTTGGGATTTTCTGGTGAACCATCACGACGAACACCATTAGCAGCACCAAACTCACCATTACAGAATTTCAAAAAGCAAGCGTCATAAACTGTTTTTAGGGCAGATAGGGCGCGATCGCTCGGTACAATATCAGGTAAGTCCAGCAGATGGGCGTAGAATTGTCCGCATAATTGATCTGCCATTACCACATCGGAACCACTTTTACTATCCAGTCGGTAATATTCCCCATTCCAAAGTTTTTCTTGGTAAATAGGAAGAGATTGTTGTAACCAAGTTTCATAAGTGGATTTTTGAACCGCCAAGACGCCAATATCGCCAAGGTTGTGAGTTAATAAAATATCGCTGATTGCGATCGCAGCTTCTAACGCCGCTAACCACAACCCCCCACAATAGGCGCTGACACCTTGTAATCGCCAATCATCAAAGGTTTGATCGGGTGCGCCAGAATTTTCAGGAATCCCATCGCCGTCGAGGTCAAAAGTTTTCAGGTAGTCGAGGGTTTGAACGATCGCATTCCAGCAATCTGCCAGGAATTCCACATCGTCAGCACCCGTGAGCAAAAAATCACGGTATACTTGCAAAACAAAATCACTACCTAAATCTTTCCATAAATTACAGTCTTGATAGCTGGTGTAGTTGGTTTTCTCCCAAACGTGTTCGTTCGGTGCGCCTAAATCGTGGGGTGTTGCACCTGCAACTTTGCGAACTGCAATCGGGCTTTCGGCCTTAATTGTCATGTAATAGCCAATTATTCGTGGTGTATCGTCACCTTTAGGAATCGCCCGTGCAAATGCCCGAATCACCGATTTTTCTAGTTCTGGAAACAGCATCAGCAGGGCAAAAGAGCCATACAACCGCACATCTAGACTTTCATACCAACGGTAATCTAGGCACTCCAGCACCGCAAACTGACCGATGGGGTCAAGTTCTGATGCTGCACTCCAGAGAGTACCGCCGCTAGTGAGGTCATAAAGCTCATTAAATAGAGCCATTTTAAACCAGTTGGGTAAATCTTCCCGGTCGAGAATGGGTTTTTGCCAACTTTGAATTTGCGATCGCCAGGTTTGGTATTCTTGTAACGCAGTCGATGCGATCGCCCAAGCGTTGTTTCCATTTTTACCAAAAAAGTCTGTATATCTGCGGTAATAATTAACCCCAGCCGCAAATTCTGTGATGGGCAAATCCCAAGCGACGACAAAGGGAATTTCGAGAGTTTCGCCTGGTTGGAGAGTGAAACGGATTGCGATCGCAGCCCCGATTTGTGTATTCTCTGTTGCTGGAGTAGTATCAACATAATTGGGCAAAGAGCCATCTTGGGCAAAGCTTTGCCATACCTCATCACCCGTACCTTCAGGATTCCAGCGGCTATGATGAAATACTTCCACTTGGGGATGTTTCAGCGTCGCAATACACCAAGTTCCGTCACCTTCTTGCAAAGGTTCATTACTACCAACCCGACCTAAAACACAGCCAAACTGTTGTGTATTTTCAACTATCTGGTTGTAGTTTCCTTGACTTTCGCCCCAGCGCGGTTGGTATTCGTAAACCGGACTACCATCATCGCGTACCTGCACTTCGGGAGATTTGAGAGCATTTGTAAACCAGCCCACTACATTTTGCCAAGTCAGCATAATGCTGAGAGTAATCGGTGCATCTGTGGGATTATGAGCATTCCAGACGAATATTGCCACAGGGTAGCTAGTTTCTTGGTAATTACCTGCCCAGATTGGGGAAAATTGCTCACAAGTCAACTGTGCTTGAAATATATTTTTATATACAAACCAGCTACGTGGATATAGCGCGTGATAATCGCCCGTTCCCTCTGTGTCGGGAGATGTCGGATACCATTGCCACGCTTTGAGAGTGCCATCATCGGGCGCTTGGGTAGATAAAGCGTAGGCTTGGGAAGATGTGCTATTGGATTCAAACACACTGAACTGACAAGCCGGAATGTTTTTGAAGGTATGTTCACCACCGTCGATGTGCCACAGGTTAAAGTCTCCCCGTGAAGAACGGCCGATGCAACCTGCACCAAAGCCGCCTAAAGGCATACCATGCCAAGGGCCATCATCAATATTACTTGCATAGCGGACTGTATAAGGTTTATCCCAACCTAAGCCGATGGACCGGCTCCAAGTGCAAGAGGGAATTTTTAGAGAGAGTTGATTTGTCATCGCCTAATGTTACAGCGTGCAGTTACGTCAATGAAGACTAGCGCGATGTGAGATTTTTCTCAAGGTAGTAGCACGGTAATGCCCGTTGGTGTCAATTTAAGCTGAAATTTTCTAACTGGTCGTAGCCCACCCTTAGAGGATGTTTGAAAAGTCCTGTTGTTGGTAGCAAAAAGTTTTAGATCCCCCTAAATCCCCCTTAAAAAGGGGGACTTTAAGAAGTTTTCCCCCCTTTTTAAGGGGGGCTAGGGGGGATCAAGATGTGCTGAAAATCACAGCTAACCACTTTTCAAACAACCTCTTAGACATTGCTCACGTAATTACTACTGAACTACAAAGTATAGAGCTTATCCCAGTCACTAAGACTTTAATATTGTGCTTCTACTGCGTGTTACTCAACTGCTACTTGAACTTTAAATCTAGAGTTTTTAACTCTAGTGGGTAAATAACTCGTTAATTTGGGTATTTTAAAGCACAGAGGTAATTTTCTCAATAGTTTTAACAAAACAAGATGATACAATACGCCCTTGTGGTTGAAATTGCTCAGAATGACAACAGTTTCGGCAGCCTGACTAAACCTATTGATGATGCAGAAGCTTTGGCCAGCACAGAAAAATTTTTGCTGGTGGTAGATGAATTTGAGAAAGTATTTACAGTTTGTATAGATAAGGAAGAACGGCAGAGATTTATTGAACTACTAACTGGGGTAGTAGAAATTCATGATTCGCGGTTAGCAGTTGTAATTACTATGCGAGGTGATTTTCTTCAATCCTGTTTAGATAATCCTTCTCTGACTCACCTGATTCAAACCCCAGTAGTTGTTATACCGCCTTTAACTGGAGTTGATTTCAAGGAGACGATCGCCAAACCTGCCCAGCTTCAGGTTCATAGTGTTGAAGAAGCAGGAGCATTAAAAATTCTCCAAAATCTTCAACAAGAACCAGGGAGTTTGCCATTGTTAGAGTTTGCCTTAACTAAACTCTGGGAGAAACGCGAGCAAAAGAAACATCAACTCACCCAAGAAGAGTATGAGAACTTGGGAGGATTAACTGCGGTGTTAAATCTCCATGCAGAAAATGTTTATCACTACCAAGATTATGAGAAAGAATATCCAACTCAAGAACGCAGTCAGCAAGAAAAAGAATGGATGAAGCAGATTTTTCTGCGGTTAGTGCGAATAGGAGAGGGAGAAAAGGATACCCGACAGCGCCAAGCAAAAGCCACATTATTAAATGTTGCAGGTGATGATGCCAATCAACGGCAACAACTTAGTGAGTTGCTAGATGGTGAAGCAGGATTGCTTAAGGGACGCTTATTAGTTTCTGAGAAAGATGAAAAAGGAGAAGTCTGGATTAATTTAGCCCATGAAGCTTTAATTGAAAGTTGGCAGCAGTTTGCCCAGTGGCGACAACAAGACCGAGACTTGCGACCGTTAAACGAAACATTAGAAAATACGCGACGGGAATGGTTGAACGAAAGGCCGGATGACAAATATTTAATCCAAAAGGGATTGCTGGCCCAAGTGAGGGATAGCTGGCAACAATTGCAGCCCGATTTGCAATCACCCCAACAAGATGAAGATTTTTACCAGCGCAGCGATGCCGATGACAAAGACCGGATTGCCGAGATGGAAAGGGCGCTTACTGAATCCCAGTTGCGAGAAAAAGCGGCTAGAGTAGACGATTTATTGCCCTTACAACCCCTAGATAGTCTAGTTTTGGCAATTCAAGCTATGGGGGAGAATCAAGAAAAACTACCCCAGCAGATTCTTGCATCAGTTCAAAACAGTTTAAATCGGGTGGTGAATAAAGCAAGAGTCTCGATTCCCTTCTGCGGTCATGAGGGGAATGTCTCTTCTGTCGCTATTAGCGCTGATGGGCAGACGATTGTTAGTAGTGGTACTGACGGCACTGTACGGTTGTGGAATTACCAAGGTCTTCCCTTAGCTGAACCTTTGCGCGATCGTGAGGGTAATGTCTCTTCTGTCGCCATCAGTGCTGATGGGCAAACGATTGTCAGTTGCGGTGCTGATGGTACGGTGCGGTTGTGGAATTACCAAGGTCTTTCCTTAGCTGAACCTTTGCGCGGTCATCAGGGTAATGTTAATTCTGTCGCCATCAGTGCTGATGGGCAGATGATTGTCAGTGGCGGTGCTGATGGCACAGTGAGGTTGTGGAATTACCAAGGTCTTTCCTTAGCTGAACCTTTGCGCGGTCATCGGGGTAATGTATCTTCTGTCACCATCAGCGCTGATGGTCAGACAATTGTCAGTGGTGGTGCTGATGGCACGGTGCGGTTGTGGAACCGCCAAGGTCTTCCCTTAGCTAAACCATTGCGTGGACATAAAAATGATGTCTCTTCTGTCGCCATCAGTGCTGATGGGCAGACGATTGTCAGTGGTGGTGCTGACGGTATGGTGCGGTTGTGGAATTCCCAAGGTCTTCTCTTGGCTGAACCTTTGTATGGTCATGAGAGTAATGTGAGGTCTGTCGCCATCAGCGCCAATGGACAGAATATTGTCAGTGGCGGTGCTGATGGTACGGTGCGGCTGTGGAATCGCCAAGGTCTTTCCTTGGCTGAACCTTTGCGCGGTCATCAGGGTAATGTCAATTCTGTCGCCATCAGTGCCGATGGGCAGACGATTGTCAGTGGCAGTGATGGCGGCACTGTGCGGTTATGGAATCGCCAAGGTCTTCCCTTAACTGAACCTTTGCGCGGTCACGAAGGCAATGTTAGGTCTGTTGCTATCAGTACCAATGGACAGACGATTGTTAGTGGTAGTACTGACGGAACAGTACGGTTTTGGAACCACCAAGGTCTTCCTTCCGCAAAACCTTTGCGCGGTCATAAGGGTTGGGTCTATTCTGTTGCTATCAGTACCAATGGTCAGACGATTGTCAGTGGCGGTACTGACGGTATGGTGCGGTTGTGGAACCACCAAGGTTTTCCTTCCACAAAACCTTTGCGCGGTCATAAGGGTTGGGTCTATTCTGTCGCCATTAGCGCCGATGGGCAGACGATTGTCAGTGGTGGTAGTGACGGCACGGTGCGTTTGTGGAATCTGCAAGGTCTTCCTTTAGCTGAACCTTTGCGCGGTCATCAGGGTTATGTCAATTCTGTCGCCATCAGTGCCGATGGGCAGACGATTGTTAGTGGCGGTGATGACGGTACTGTGCGGTTGTGGAATCGTCAAGGTCTTGCCTTAGCTGAACCTTTGCGCGGTCATCAGGGTTTTGTCAATTCTGTTGCCATTAGCGCCGATGGGCAGACGATTGTTAGTGGCGGTGGTGATGGCACTGTGCGTTTGTGGAATTACCAAGGTCTTGCTTTAGCTGAACCTTTGCGCGGTCATAAAGGTTGGGTCTATTCTGTCGCCATTAGCACCGATAGGCAGACGATTGTTAGCGGCGGTGATGACGGCACTGTGCGGTTGTGGAACCTGCAAGGTCTTCCCTTGGCTGAACCTTTACGCGGTCATCAGGGTTGGGTTTATTCTGTCGCCATTAGCACCGATGGGCAGACGATTGTTAGTGGCGGTGAAGATGGTACTGTACGGTTGTGGCGCGGTGACTGGCGTGCATGGTTGCAAGTTTGTTGTGACAGGTTACGTTACCATCCCGTCTTCACCAATCCGCAAACAGAGGAAGCAAAAGCCGCCTGCGAAACCTGCCAAAAATATGTTTGGAGTAAAGTAAGCGGTTAAAAACAAGGCATTGCTGTGCCTCTAAGAAGGTTTGTACTCGACTTAATTGCAAACGGCTACAAAGGCAGTAAGTAAAGAAAGGGGAACACAAAAAAGAGACTTATTATCTTCTCCATTTAGGCTCAGAACTCCAGTTTTCTCCTTTAGAACTTGGAAGTTCATGCTCAAAACTCGGAACTTTATGTTCACAACTGCAACAGCCGAGATCCAAGGGTAAATTATGGTGAGTGAAAAGTTTAGGCGTAACCCGCACTTTGACAAAGCTCACCTTTTGACCTTGGAATTTTTATTGGTGTTATTTAAATTTAACTGGTATATGTGGGCACTCTAAAATTAAGCAACATACTGGAGACTAATTTCTATGTCCACAACCTCAATTAGTGCAACACTAGCGCAATCAGATAGAGATGCTGTGTTGCAAGCGATCGCTACAATTAAAGAGAAACTACCATTTTTGATTGATTTAAGTAACGAGGAGCGGAAAGCTTTACCCAAGATGGGAGATAAAAGCCGCGCCTTTGTCAGTAAAGCATTGGAGGTAGCGACACAGAACCCAGAGTTTTTGCCGCGATCGTTTGACCTCGATGAGATGCGGAAAGACGTACAATTATTTGAAGCTTTGTATCCGGTACTGCTGTCTTTGTCGCAATTACAAGAGTTGCTAGATGATACATCTACAGCAGTGGGTAGTGAAGCTTATGCAGCCGCGTTGCAGGTGTATAACTATGCCAAAGCTAGCGGACAAGGCGCTGGTTTAGATGGAGTAGTTGAGGAAATGGGGCAAAGGTTCGCCCGTAAATCTCGCAAATCCAAGCCTCAAGCCGCAGCGTTGTAGAAAATAGCTCGACAATTGCACTTCTTAGGTGCAATGTTGAAGCTCAGAACTCGGATGTTGGAGTAAATTGCTCGGCGTTCCGAGTTCTGAACTCGAAGCTTCAACCTCAGAACATGGAAGTTCGAGATAAGAACACGAAACTTGAAGCTATGAACAGCAACGTCCGAGATCCAAAGGCGATCGCTTACCCTTTGAACTCGAAACTTCGTGCTTTGAACAGCAACGTCCGAGATCCAAGAGTGAATCATAGTGAGTTTAGGGCGTAGAGTTATGGTTTTTTCTGCGCCAAGTTATACTTAACCTCAATCTCAAAGTTACTCTCAGCCGAACCCTCAGTTAAAAAGGGAATCCCAGTTTTACCACCCAGCTTGATGCCAAATTTAACTGTTACCTCTTCAGCGTCAGGTAAATTCTTGAATGCCCCAACCGCTAACTTGGCATAATCACGAACTTTGTTTTGAAATTCTTTCATATTAACCGTAGGTAAACCATCACGGTATCCTGGTTCCTCTTCTTCTGGAACCTCCTCGGCTGTGTTTGATTCCACATATATTTCGTACTCTCGATCATCTTCTTTGACAATCAGGCGTTGCACTTGTGACATTAGTAGCCTCAGTTAATGTTTGAGTTGTTACTCTTGTAATATTATGTAAAAACTGATGCCTGATTAGATGCTATGCCTCGATATGCCCTGGTGATTGGCATTGCTAAGTATGACAATTTGACAAACTTACCAAAAGCTGTCAACGATGCAGAAAAAATAGCACACCTTCTGCGTGAACGTGGTCGGTTTGATGTTCAGCCGTTACCGGGTAAGCTAATCGAGAGTGAAAATCGCTGGCAAGTCACACTGGATAAAAAGTTAACTGGTAAAGAACTCGGTCAAACACTGAGAACGTTTCTACTGGAGAAGGACAAAGGTAGTGAGGCACTGATTTATTTTGCTGGACATGGCTTTGAAGCACTCAGCCTCACAGGTGAATCGAAAGGCTTTTTGGCAACTTCGGATTGTAATAAGGTAGATGGACAGAATGCGATCGCCTTTGATGATCTCTACACTTTAATTGCTAAATCTCAACTCAGCAGCTTAGTAGTACTGCTGGATTGCTGCTATGCGGGGTCTTTTCTAGAGAAGAGTTTTATCAAGTCTGGTTTCTCCGTTTTCAACAGCAAACAAAACTACTGCCTAATTACTGCCTGTCGTGACTTTGAAAGAGCGCGTGAAGATGCAGAAGGCGGGATTTTCACCAAAGCAATTCTCAAAGGACTTGCTGAGAATAAAGCTGATGAAGCTACCGGGGAAATTAATGTCAATGACTTGATCGGCTTCATTTCACGAGAACTCAAGCAGAGTGGACAAGAACCTATTTACATGGGCGGTGGTAGGTCAATTCCCTTGGTTTCGTATCCACCCAAGAAATTAGTAGTTATTACACAAGTACTTGACGAATGTCCCTATCGGGGCTTAGAAGCTTTTGACAAGCAACACGCAAAATTCTTTTTTGGTCGTCAAAAAGTAGTTAACCATATTCAACAGAAACTCGACTTGGCTAAATTTGTCCCCATCATTGGCGCTTCCGGGAGTGGCAAATCTTCAGTAGTGCGGGCGGGTTTGATTCCACAATTAGATGATAGTGAGTGGCAAGTCTTAGAACCAATTAAACCCGGATTTGAACCTTTAATTAAGTTGCGTGGAGCTTTTCAACAATTTTTTCCAGGGGCTAGAAGAGAGAAGCAACTGAAAGATTTAATTGACAATGAGCAGAATAATTTATCTGCAATTCTCGAAAATTTCCCTAGTTCAGTAAAACTTTTATTGGTAGTGGATCAGTTTGAGGAAGTATTTACTGGCGGTGCTAGTCAGCAAGAAAAGCAGAGATTTATTGACTTACTGACTCAGGTAGTAGAGATTACCGATTCGCGGTTAGCAGTTGTGATTACCATGCGAGCGGATTTTCTCGAACCCTGTTTGCAATATCCCTCCCTGACTCAGCTAATTCAAACCCAGGCTGTTTATATGCCACCTTTAACCGGAGTTGATTTAAAGGAGACGATCGCCGAACCAGCCAAACTTCAAGGTCATAGTGTTGAAGAACGGCTAGTACTGAAGATTTTTGAAGATGTGAAACAAGAACCAGGGTTTTTGCCTCTGTTGGAGTTTGCTTTAACCAAACTCTGGGACAAACGCGATCGCAACAAACATCAACTTACCCTAGAAGAATATGAAAAGTTGGGAGAATTAACAGGGGCGTTGAATCTCCATGCAGAAAATGTTTATCTTTACCAAAATTATGAGGAGGAATCCCCAACCCAAGAACGCACTCAGCAGGAAAAAGAATGGATTGAGCGAATTTTTCTGCGCTTAGTGCGAACGGGAGAGGCGGAAAAAGACACCCGACAGCGCCAACCAAAAGCCACACTATTAAATATTGCAGGTGATGACGCCAATCAGCAGCAACAACTTAGTGAGTTACTAGATGGGGAAGCGGGATTAGTTAAGGGACGCTTGTTAGTTACAGGGAAAGATGAAAAAGGAGAAGCCTGGATTGATTTAGCCCATGAAGCTTTAATTGAAGGTTGGCAGCAGTTTGCTTGGTGGCGACAACAAGACCGAGATTTGCGGCGGTTGAGCGATCAGTTAGAAGATACGCGGCGAGAATGGGTGAACAAAAGGCAGGATGACAAATATTTAATGCAAGGGGGACTGCTGGCGGAAGTGAGGGATACCTGGCAACAATTGCAGCCTCATTTACAATCACCCCAAGAAGATGAGGATTTTTACCAGCGCAGCGATGCCGATGAAAAAGACCGCATTGCCAAACTGGAAAGGGCACTCACTGAATCACAATTGCGACAGAAAGCTACGAGGGTAGAGAATTTATTGACAGTCCAACCCCTAGAAAGTCTAGTTTTGGCAATTCAAGCTATGGGTGAGAATCTGGAGAAACTACCCCAGCAGATTCTCGGACCAGTTCAGAACAGTTTGATTCGGGTGATGAATAAAGTAATAGTCTTCATTCCTTTCCGTATTCATGAGTATTATGTCAATTCTGTTGCCGTTAGCGGCGATGGGCAGACGATTGTCAGTGGCGGTCGTGACGGTACCGTGCGGTTGTGGAACCGTCAAGGTCTTCCCTTAGCTGAACCATTGCGTGGCCATGAGGGTGTTGTCCATTCTGTCGCTATCAGCGGCGATGGGCAGACGATTGTCAGTGGCGGTGATGGCATGTTGTGGTTATGGTTCAGCCAAGGAAAGACCTTGGCTGAACCATTGCGTGGTCATGAGGGTGTTGTCAATTCTGTCGCCATCAGCGCCGATGGGCAGACGATTGTCAGTGGCGGTGATGACGGCACAGTGCGGTTGTGGAACCGTCAAGGTCTTCCCTTAACTGAACCATTCCATGATTTTTTTAAGAATGATATCACTTCTGTTGCCGTTAGCGGCGATGGGCAGACGATTGTCAGTGGCTGTCGTAACGGCATGATGCGGTTGTGGAACTGCCAAGGTCTTCCCTTAACTGAATCATTCGGTGGTCATAAGGGTTGGGTCTGTTCTGTTGCCATCAGCGGCGATGGGCAGACGATTGTCAGTGGCGGTGAATACGGCATCGTGCGATTGTGGAACCGCCAAGGTCTTCCCTTGGCTAAACCATTCCGTGGTCATGAGGATTATGTCAATTCTGTTGCCGTTAGCGGCGATGGGGAGACGATTGTCAGTGGCGGTCGTGACGGCATGATGCGGTTGTGGAACCGCCAAGGTCTTCGCTTAACAGAACCATTCCGTGGTCATGAGTATTATGTCAATTCTGTTGCCGTTAGCGGCGATGGGCAGACAGTTGTCAGTGGTGGTCGTGACGGCACGGTGCGGTTGTGGAACTTCCAAGGTCTTCGCTTAACTGAACCATTCCGTGGTCATGAGGATTATGTCAATTCTGTGACCATTAGCCAAGATGGGCAGACAATTGTCAGTGGTGGTCGTGACGGTACGGTGCGATTGTGGAACCGCCAAGGTCTTCCCTTAGCTGAACCATTCCGTGGTCATGAGGATTATGTCAATTCTGTTGCCGTTAGCGGCGATGGGCAGACAATTGTCAGTGGTGGTCGTGACGGCACGGTGCGGTTGTGGAACTTCCAAGGTCTTCCCTTAACTGAACCATTCCGTGGTCATAAAGATTATGTTAATTCTGTGACCATTAGCCAAGATGGGCAGACGATTGTCAGTGGCGGTTTTGACTGTACGGTGCAGTTGTGGAACCTCCAAGGTCTTCCCTTAGCTGAACCATTCCGTGGTCATGAGGGTGCTGTCTGGTCTGTCGCCATTAGCCAAGATGGGCAGACCATTGTCAGTGGCAGTACTGACGGCACGGTGCGGTTGTGGAATTTCCAAGGTCTTCTCTTAGCTGAACCATTCCGTGGTCATGAGGGTACTGTCTCTTCTGTTGCCATTAGCCAAGATGGGCAGACGATTGTCAGTAGCGGTACTGACGGCACGGTGCGGTTGTGGAACTTCCAAGGTCTTCCCTTAGCTGAACCATTCCGTGGTCATGAGGGTACTGTCTCTTCTGTCGCCATTAGCCAAGATGGGCAGACCATTGTCAGTGGTGGTACTGACGGCATGGTGCGGTTGTGGAATTTCCAAGGTCTTTTCTTAGCTGAACCATTCCGTGGTCATGGGGGTGCTGTCTGGTCTGTCGCCATTAGCCAAGATGGGCAGACCATTGTCAGTGGTGGTGGTGACGGCACTGTGCGGTTGTGGCGGGGTGGTTGGCGTGCATGGTTGCAAGTCTGTTGCAACAGGTTGCGTTACCATCCCATCTTCACCAATCCGCAAACTGAGGAAGCAAAAGCCGCTTGCGAAGTTTGCCGTAAATATGTTTGGAGTAAAGTAAGCGGGTAAAAACACGGCATTGCCGTGCCTCTAAGAAAGTCTGTACTCGATTCAATTGCAAACGGCTATCAAAGCAGTAAGTGTCGGTTTGCGCTGGTAGGAACTTGCTGCTTACCTGCACCTACGAATACACGAACACGCCCTCGCCTTCCTGGATTTGCAATATATTTATGCATTGGTAGGGGGGGTAAAGATGACTGAACGGCAGAGATGTTAGAGAGTATGCAAACTCATGGAGAAAACGTCTCATATCATGTCTGGCTAATTAGTTATAATGCTTTTTTAGGCAGTATTCAGGATTTTTATTCATACTTGTTATTTCTAACGGTACAAGACAAATAACTAGAAATGGTGCAATTTAAAAGTAGTGTAAATATGGTCAATTATGGACGCTGCCAAACGCCTTGCAACTCTAAATCGCATCCGCAAACTCAGCCGTCTGATGGATACATCAATACGTATCCCTTTGACAGGTTTTCGCATTGGAATAGACCCAATCATTGGTCTAGTTCCAGGTGCTGGTGATTTAATCAGTACAGCGTTTTCAGCTTACATTATATTTTTAGCGACTCGGTTTGGTATCCCGCGTCAAGACTTAGCCAAAATGATTTTTAATGTAGGTTTGGAAACAGTCGTTGGTACTGTGCCTTTAGTGGGTGATTTGTTTGATGCTTTCTATAAGTCCAACATTCGGAATTTGGCAATTTTGGAGCAACATTTGACAGTAGTTGAACCAGAACTAAAAAAAGTGTCTGATGAACTTTACTCTCAAAAATTCCGCCAAATTTAAGCAGGAAAAGAGCGTAGTTTACGGTTGCAGGCATTACCATTGCACATTTACTATGTATTTTCTAGTACATTACTAGCCAGTTGTGGTGAAGCGATGACCGAGCGCTGTGGGTGGTCTGTTGAGTTCTTCTACAGCGTTGGGTCAACAACTGGCGATTTGCGTCTGTTCTGTTGATATCTCATTTAAACGGCAATTCAAAAACAAGTTATGCCAAATTGCCAGAATCTTTGAGCGTGATATCGTCACTTAAACTTTTTCTTAAAGGAGAAGTGGAAAGAATTGATGGGCGAACCTATCGGTTAAATTCAGCCTTGGTGTAATTGAAAATATTGTAGAGTATAGAATTGTCCTAAGTATTGCCCTACGCAACTCCCCCTATGACTACCGCACCCTTAAGCTGGGAAGAACTAGAAACCCTCACGGACTATCAAATAGATACCGTTAATGGTCTCACCAATGCTAGAGCCAGGTTGCGCTTGTTTGGTCAGCCGGAATCTGATGTGCGGGTAACGCTGTACCGCGATAACCACGCTTGGTGTCCTTACTGTCAAAAAGTTTGGTTATGGCTAGAGGAAAAACAGATCCCCTACCGCATCGAAAAAGTGACAATGTTCTGCTATGGGGAGAAAGAAAGTTGGTACAAACGTAAGGTACCATCAGGAATGCTCCCCGCGATCGCGCTAGATGGACGGATTATTAAGGAAAGCGATGACATTTTGATCGCTTTGGAAAAGGTATTTGCTCCATTGAACCAAGGGATGGAAGACCGCACGGTGCTGACTCTACGTCAATTAGAACGACTTTTATTTAGAGCTTGGTGCGCTTGGCTATGCTCTAGAACCGATTCCTCTCAACAAGAACAACGCAACCGAGAACAATTTATCGGAGTGGTGGCTAGGGTAGAGGAAGCTCTGAGTAGCACCCCAAGCCCTTACTTTCTAGATAGCTTCGGCATCGTCGATGTCATTTTTACGCCATATCTCGAACGGATGAATGCGAGCCTTTACTACTACAAGGGCTACTCACTGCGGGAGGAAAACCCTCGCTTGAGTGCATGGTTTGCGGCAATGGAAAGCCGACCGACCTACTGCGGTACGCAGAGCGACTTTCACACCCACGCACATGATTTGCCGCCCCAAATGGGGGGCTGTTGGGAAAACGGCGAAACCCAGATGTTTCTCAATAAAGCGCGGGTGGATAACGGCCCCTGGTTCGGGCTACCAGATGTTACTTATCCAGAACCGGAAAACTCCCGGATGGAAGCTCTTAAACGAACAATCGATCACCGGATCAATATTATCCGAGTCAACCCCTTAGATGATAAATTGTTCGATCGAGCGCTACGTTGTGCTTTAACACACATGATGACAGGAGAAGACTGTGTACCTCCATCGGGATCTGATGTCGCTCTCCGATATTTGCGCGATCGCATTAATGTACCACGAGATATGTCTATCTACGCAGCCAAGCGATTGAGGGAATCCCTGGAGAAAACCGCAGCCCTTGCAGGTGATGGGCAGCCAGTCCCCATTCCCACTAAGCATCGACGAGATCAAGACCCGTCTAACTTTGCCATCAAGTAGGATTTCAGATATTTATGCCTAAGCAAATGGCGGCAACCATGTAGCGAAATCTAGTCTAATAACTCAGTATAATTACGAGCAGCTTCAAGAGAACAAGCCCAAACTGTATTTTAGAAATAGCAAGTGCTACTGTTGAACACACAGCCTTTTTTACATCTAGGCTAAGTCCTCGCTTGCGGCTACCAATAACTGTGATTTGATAGCGAGAAAATATTCTATTTGCTAATATTTAAAAATGCCACAGTGCTTGACCAATTAACCGATTGGTTGAGTAAGTAACGAATAAACAAATTTTTAATAGTCTGTATTTCCTCAGTTGTCAAATTTGCAGCCAGACGATCGGCAAAACTTGGTCGATTAAGATTAGAAGTAAATAAACGCTTGATAAAATTATCAGAGATGTGCATCGGTGTCAAATACTGTTCAAGAACCACTTGTACGTAGTGTCCATTTGAAGCAAAAGCCTGACGCAAATCGTCAGCGTCCCAGTTAAGCATGGGGTCAGAGGCATCTGTATAAATAGCTTCTTCTGCTAAAACTAATCGCTCATACAATTGGGCATCGAGATTTTGGCTGGGCAGTAAGCGGTAAAATCTTTGGGTATGACGAGGTACTGTCTCAGCTAAAATAAGCTTGACTGAGTGCGGGATCAATTGACCTAAAACTTGAGCAGCAAGTCCCTTATCTGATTCCGAGGCTAGTATATTGCGCCCGATAATAGAGTCAAACTGTACATTTGGGGCAAGAGATGCCAGCATAGCAGGTATCTGTGCAGCAGATGCAGTAAAAACTATTGGTCGCATTGTTTCAGGAAGTGCCGCAGCTTGTTCAATTAAAGCATTGGCATCAGAGCGATCGCGAACACAGGCATAAACCCCACCTTCAGGAACTTGCCGGATTGCTTCCCAAGTAAGTAAACCAGTAGCGGCATTTAAATCCAATACTAAATGATGACGTTGTAATTGAGCGAAAGTGAAAATGCGATCGCGCACAGATGCTAATTGTGTACTTACCTGAGAAAGTGTACGTTGCAACCAACGCTCATCTGCTCGGTCAAAAGTTCCAAAAGTCATGACTTCCACTGGTGCAACACCAATACCTTCTACTATTGCAGCAAGTTGAGCTTCTCGACGACGCGCCACTTGTGTTGCGATTTGGTGTTCATAACCTTGGGTTGATGGTTGGTAAAACAATTGACCTTGCAAGCTCTTGGGTAAATATTGCTGTTCTACCCAATGATCTCGATAAGCGTGAGGATAGAGATAACCCGCTCCATGCCCAAAACCTTTTTTATCCCGATTGGCATCTTTAAGATGAGTGGGAACTTCTGCAACATTTTCAATTTCTACTGCGGCTAAAGCATCAAAAAAACCCATAAGGCTGTTGGACTTGGGTGCAGTCGCTAAATAAAGTACTGCCTGCGCCAAATGATAACGTCCTTCCGGCATCCCCACGCGATCGAATGCTTCAGCACAGGCATTTGTAACGACAACTGCTTGTGGGTCAGCTAATCCGACATCTTCGCTGGCCAGAATTAACATCCGACGGAAAATGAAACGCGGGTCTTCACCTGCATAAACCATTTTAGCCAACCAGTAGAGTGCTGCATCTGGGTCAGAACCTCGTAAGCTCTTGATAAAAGCACTAATGGTATCAAAATGGGCATCCCCTTCTTTGTCGTATAAAACAGCACGCTGCTGAATTGATTCTTCTGCCACTGCTAGGGGAATATGAATAACACCTGTAGCATCAGGTGGTGTAGTCTCTACAGCTAGTTGCAAAGCATTCAATAATGAACGAGCATCACCGTTAGCAACATTAACTAAATGATCTAAAGCATCTGCGTCAATTTGTACTGTTAAGTTGCCATAACCGCGTTCAGAATCAGCTAGTGTTTGCTCAACAATTTTATATAAATCTTTATCAGTTAATTGCTGAAGTTGAAAAATCCGCGAACGGCTGACAAGTGCTTTATTGACTTCAAAAAAAGGATTTTCGGTGGTAGCACCAATGAGAATGATTGTACCATTCTCTACCCAAGGCAATAGAGCATCTTGCTGAGACTTATTAAAGCGATGAACTTCATCGACAAAAAGAATAGTTCGTTGATTATGGAACTTGCGCTGTTGTTGGGCTATTTCAATTGCCGCTCGAATTTCTTTAACTCCCGAAAGTACGGCATTGATAGCGATGAAGTGAGCGCGGGTGCTGTTGGCAATAACCCGCGCTAAAGTAGTCTTGCCAGTCCCTGGTGGCCCAGAAAAGATTAATGAAGACAGTTGATCCAAGCTAATAGCACGCCGCAGTAGCCTTCCTTGTCCGATAATATGATCTTGACCAACAAATTCATCAAGTGTTCTTGGACGCATCCGAGCCGCTAGGGGTGCTTCTTCTTCAGTTATTTTTGCAAGATGCTGGTCAAATAAATCCATTATTTAATTACTGCCAACTCTAATTTTTAAGAAAAATAAATTACTATCTGATTAATTCTGACAACATTTGCTCTAGAATCTCTTCGTCTAAGGAGTGCAGCATTGGTGGGCACCAAGAAATTCTTTGATCGCCCAAATCAAATCAATTGTCTTTTCTGAGAAATTCCTCATCGTAATGTCGCATACTCTATTGGCTGTCTCTTCTATCCACTGGGGTGTTATTCTTCAGGTTTTTGAGTATACATTCTATGCGTATCTGAGAGTTGCAAGGATTTTTCATCTAAAATCCCAAATTGGTATGATTTATTTTTCGGAAATCCCTGAGTATAATTCTGATACCAGAATTCAAAAGTCACAACTTTCGTCGTCAGGGTCTTAGACCCCTGTAATATCATGTCCGCCAAATTACCCATAATAAAAGAACCCCACCCCCAACCCCTCCCCGCCTGCGGGGAGGGGTTGGGGGTGGGGTTCTTCGGGTTTAATAAGTAATCAAGCGGACATAATATAATTTATCCACCAGTCGGACTCCAATACAAGCAAGAGAATTCTGGCGAAGGTCGCTGGAGTGCGATCGCAGCAATTAATGAATCGGTGTTAAGTGCATGACAACAAACTTTTATCAACCATGCGCTATCAGTTTGGCGGGCATCATAAAAAAGCTAATTCCTAAAGAGGTTAGTCATGGGAACTCCTGATTCAGACGCACTGGTATTTTTTGGGGCAACAGGTGACTTGGCCTACAAGAAAATCTTCCCCAGCCTTCAGGCAATGGTACGACGGGGCAATCTTAATGTCCCAGTGATTGGGGTTGCCGGACGACCTTGGACGACGGAGCAACTTAGAGAAAGGGCACGTGATAGCCTAGAACATCATGGTGGTATAGATCGAGACGCATTTGAGAAACTTTCTGGTCTACTCCAGTACGTTGCTGGTGACTACAACAAACCAGAAACTTACGAAAAATTACGTCAAGCCCTTGGTGATGCCACTCATCCCTTGTACTATTTGGCAATTCCACCGAGCTTGTTTGCACAAGTAGTATCAGGATTGGGCGAATCAGGGTGTGCTAAAAATGCGCGGGTGGTAATTGAAAAACCATTTGGACGGGATTTGAAATCAGCACGCGAGTTAAATCAAATTCTGGCATCAGTTTTTCCCGAATCAGCCATCTATCGCATCGACCATTACCTGGGCAAAGAACCACTGCTGAATTTACTCTATTTTCGGTTTGCCAACTCTTTTCTCGAACCCATCTGGAATCGCAACTATGTTGAAAGCATCCAGATTGTGATGGCAGAGGACTTTGGCATTCAAGGAAGGGGGCGTTTCTATGAGGAGACTGGTGCAATTCGAGATGTGGTGGAAAACCACATGCTGCAAGTATTGGCTTCAGTGTGCATGGATGCTCCCGCTAGTACTGCTACCGATTCCATTCGGGATGAAAAAGAGCGTATTCTCAAAGCTATACCTTCAGTACAACCCAATGAGATTATTCGCGGTCAATTTTCTGATTACCGCAACGAAGAAGGTGTTTCGCCTGACTCTCAAGTAGAAACATTTGTTGCCGTGCGGTTATTTATTAATACGTGGCGGTGGTCAGGAGTTCCCATCTACATCAGGGCTGGGAAGAAATTGCCTGTTAAAAGTACTGAGGTAATGGTCAAATTCAAGTGTCCACCTTTAGATGTGTTCCAGGAAGGAGGAAAAGAAAACGCTAATTATGTTCGTTTTTTACTAGATCCAGAGGTAATTGTGGGATTGGGCGCTCGCACTAAAATCCCTGGAGAAGATATGATCGGCTCTGCGGTTGAACTTCTGGCCTTTTATGGAGGTGGCGACGAGATGGAACCCTATGAACGTCTGTTAGCTGATGCTATGCGGGGCGATCCCACCTTGTTTGTACGGGAAGATACTGTAGAAGAGGAATGGCGGATTGTCCAGTCAATTCTCGATAACGTCACACCTGTTTATGAATATGAACCAAATACATGGGGGCCACCTGAGTCAGATCGACTGCTCTTACCAAAGGATCAGTGGTACAATCCCTTATCTAAAGAGTAGTATAGATTACTCTAAATCTGGGTAATATCAAGGGATTTGGCGAGATGCGACAATTTTAGTCATTTAAGAAGTATTTTTCGCGTACTTAGCAGGAGATGCCGTTTATTTATAAATCCTGTATTCAACCTCATCCAGAAGATCGCCACTCTTGTTAATCTGTTGAAACTCCCGAAAGACTTTACCCCCAAGACTTTCCGCAATTTTCCGGCTGGGGATATTTCTTTGATCAACAGGGTAGGAAAGATAATTGTATTCCACCTTTTTATCCACCCAGCCTTTTAGTGCATCAATTGCCTCTCTACCAAAACCATGACCATGAGCGGATTTCTTGAGCCAAATTCCTAACTCCGGTGTCTGAGTATCAATAGCGCCAACCTCGCAAATTCCTAAAAACTCTAAACCATCCTTCTTGAGAATTACTAACACTAGGTCAGTGTGATTTTCTCGTTGTAGAATCATCTCTCTAATTATCTTTTCGGTTTCACTGAGACTCTGGGCTGGTTTCGGATATATAAAGGTGGTAATTTCGCTTGTAAATTCTCGAAATACATCTTCTGTATGTTCCAACGAAATCGTTTGCAAAATCAGTCTTTTAGACTCTAAACTTACTTTTTCTAAATTCTCCATAAAACTGGCGCTGGCAACTACACAATCACTGATATAGAAACCAACCAAGGATACATACAACCCGGTCTATATCTACAATCTTGAGAGGACATCATCGATACGGGCACTGGCGATGATGCAATCTCTAGCTTTGTCAACAACGTACACACTGACATGAATTCATATAATAAAGAAAATCCCAAAAGTTCACAAGATTCCTATTACGTGGATCGGGACTTTTATCATGAATTAATTAAAAGACTTCCAGAGTGGGAAAATGAAGGAAAAGCAGTTAATCAATCAATTGAGTTAGAGTGCAAAGCATTACTGTTTCTGGAAGCACGGTTACTGGATGATGGGAAATTTGATGATTGGTTGGGGTTATTTACTAACAAATGCCTTTATTGGATTCCTACTATTCCAGGTGGTGGAGACCCTAGAAAAGAAGTATCCATCGCTTTCGATGACCACAGACGCTTAGAAGATAAGGTTTTTTGGTTGCAGTGTGGTTTTGCTTATGCTCAAACACCGCGATCGCGTACTAGCCGAATAATTAGTAATATTGAAATATTTTCGTGTGCAAAGGAAGAAGAAGTCAAAATTCGCTCCAACTTTCTCATTCACGAATTTCGTCAAGGACGGACGCAAACCTTTGCTGGTTGGTACTTACACAGGTTGCACCAGCAGTATGGCAAATGGAAAATAGCTCTCAAGCAGGTGAATTTAATTGATGCGGATCGAGGTCATGAAAACTTGAGTTTCTTACTTTGATTAGAGCGATTGTTAAGAATTGCGATGACGTACTTGCCCCTCGTAGGCGATCGCTAACTTGTGAGAAATCCGGGGTAGGGGCGCAAGACCTTGTGCCCTGACTACAGGTGTGGTTCAAATACATGAAAACTGCTGTAACAAAAAAATGTCTAATTTAGAGACGTATTAGCTTAAAGTTAGCAATATCATACAGGCCTATTTGTCAAATTTCTTTTGAGAAAAGCTAACCATGCTACATGGAAACAGCGAATTCAAACAAGACTATGACTGGGATTATCTAATTCAGCCAGAACGAGTCCACCGTTGTGTTTATACGGATGCGAGAATTTTCCAGGAGGAAATGATTCGGATTTTTGGCGGAACCTGGGTTTACCTTGCTCATGAAAGCGAAATACCCAACCCCAACGATTTTAAGACATCTAATCTGGGGCATCGTCCAATTATTATCCTGCGCGATCGCCAAGATAAAATTCGCGCTTTGTTCAATCGCTGTACCCATAGAGGAGCGACAGTTTGCCGTGAAACTCGTGGTTGTGCGAAAACTTTTACCTGTCCTTATCATGGCTGGACTTATAGCAACACAGGAAAACTCACAGGAGTTCCTTGGGCAAATGGTTACGCTGCTGACTTTCATCGCCCAGAATTTAACCTGGGACAAATTCCTTGGGTAGAAAGCTATCGTGGTTTCATCTTTGGGACTTTGAATTCTGAAGCACCAGATTTAATCACCTATCTCGGACGAGCCAAAGATTTATTGGATCAGTGGATTGACCGTTTTCCCAACGCTCAAATCACCGTACAAAGTAGCGCACACAAAATGATTTATCAAGGTAACTGGAAGTTTACCTATGATAATGCTGCTGATGGTTATCATGTCCCCTTTTCGCACCGTTCTCTGCTGGCTGTGGCCAATCGCTTAGAAACCGAAAAAGACATGCAATATTTTGCCCACAATCCTGATGAAGGGCCGATGTATGTGCAGTACCTTGGTCATGGGCACATGTTCATCGATCAGCGCCCCAGTTACGAAAAACGAGCTGGTGCTTTCTGGCAACAACAACGACCCCAGCCAGGACGAGAAGCTTATGAAGCAAAGATCCGAGAAAAGTGGGGCGATCGGGCAGATTATTGGTTAGATTTGTCCATTGGTTCGCAGATGAATTTAACTATTTTTCCCAATCTGGTAGTTTTTGGCAATCAAATCGAAGTGATTGAACCCCTAGCTGTCGATCGCACTCAACTGACAATATATGCTACCACCATCGCTGAAGTACCAGATGAAGTGAATGTTTTGCGGATGAGGACTCAGGAAGATTTTCCCAGTTTTGGCATTCCTGACGATACGATCAACTTTGCTGAATGTCAGCGGGGGTTAAGTATTCCAGAAATCGAGTGGGTGGCAATGAATCGCGGGTTTGGCATTAGCGATCGCCATCATGTTGATGTTGATGGTGTCATCACCGGGCCTGTGACAGATGAGTTAGCAATTCGCGGTTATCACCAAGAATGGAAACGTCTCATGAAGGCTGATTTCAAACTCACCGCACAAGCAGTTGAACATGATTAGGCAATCCAATGAAAAGACCTGGATTTATTGAGCGTCATCACCTGTGGACAGAAATCCAAAAAGAAACATCTAAAAAGATCGAGGCTGTTGTCAAAGAACGGGATTTATTGTTGATTCGTACCGCTTGGTCAGACCAGCATGGGATTGTTCGCAGCAAATCGCTCTTACCCCAGACATTTTTCAGCGCTTTAGAAAACGGTATGCAAATCAGCACAGGGACATTCCTGTTTGATACTGGTGGTGCAATAGTATTTAACCCGTTTGTGCCTGGCGGTAGTTTAGATATGCCTTTGATGACAGGTGCGCCAAATCTTGTGGCTGTTCCTGACCCTGATACCTTCAAAATTCTGCCTTGGGCAAAACGTACTGGCTTTATCCTCTGTGACGAGTACTTTCAAAATGGTCAGGCAATGCCCTTTTCCAGTCGCGGTATTTTGCGCCAATCATTGGTAGAGTTACATCAAAGAGGGTTGGAGCATATTGTCGGTTTAGAAGTTGAGTGGTATCTGGCAAAGTTGGAAGATCCGATGTTAGCGATCGCTAATGTTGGTACTTCTGGAAAACCTGGTGAACCTGCCAAAGTTAGCGCTGTAGAGCATAGTTTCCAATATCTTTTAGAATCCCATAATCCAGAAATTCACGACTTACTGCGCGTTTTAGCAGAAAACTTAGTTGAAATGGGATTGCCTTTAAGGAGTGTAGAAAACGAAGGAGGTGTCGGTCAATTTGAATTTACCTTTGACCCGATTCCGGCATTACAAGCTGCGGATACAATGATGATATTCCGAATGGCGACTAAGCAAATCTGCCGTCAACAAGGTTACATAGCATCATTTATGTGTCGTCCAGGATTGCAAGGTTCTTCTTCCAATGGCTGGCATTTGCACCAATCCCTTGTAGACCGAACCACAGGCGAGAACGCTTTCATGTCTGCAAACTCCAAAACCCTAATGTCAGATTTAGGTAAACATTTCGTTGGTGGTCTTCTGAAACACGCCAATCCTGCTTCTGTGTTCACAACGCCGACAATTAACGGCTACAAAAGATTTAGGCCTTATTCTCTAGCTCCCGATCGTGCTGGATGGGGATTGGAGAATCGAGGGGCAATGATTAGATTACAAGGCGGTTTTGATGATCCCACCACCCATATTGAGAACCGAGTTGGAGAACCAGCAGCCAATCCTTATCTGTATATGGCATCGCAATTGATTTCTGGGCTAGATGGTGTAGATCGTAAACTTGACCCTGGCTCCCCAACAGAGTCACCTTACGCTACAGAAAGTCCCACTTTACCCAAAAGTTTGTCAGAGGCGATTTCATATTTGAGCCAAAGCGAACTTTTTTCTCAAAAAATGGGGCAGCAGTTCATCAACTTCATCATTAAGATGAAACAGAGTGAAATTAATCGCTTTTTGCAGTCCGTCGCGGATCGGCTGCCAGAAGACTATTTAAAGCAGGTGACTAGCTGGGAGCAAAGAGAATATTTTGAATTATTTTGAAGTGAATAATTCTTGGAAATGTCGCGCTTTTAAAGATCGCCCCGTACATACTTGCTTAAAAAAAATTATTATATTTTAACTTTATATAAGCATAATTGTACAAAAGTAAATATTTATAAAAGATAAATTAATACTTGTTTTGGTAAGTCAATACCTTCACCAATTTCCGAGGGTGAGTTGATGTATAAACTCTTATTTTGGCAAAGATATTGGTAAGTATTATGTCATATCATATAGGTACAGTATAAATTTAGATTCACTTGTTATAGGAGGAAGGTTGTGTTTGAAAACAAACCAGAAAAGTTGAATTCACAAGCAGTACCATTCTTTGCTCGATTCTTGGAAGGGCAAAGCCTTGAAGACCTTTCTGAGGAAGAATCAAAAGCGATTATCGGTGGATGCAATAATACCATAAACCCGAATAATGATGAAATTGTCCAAACTCAGAAGTATCCATCCGATCAAGAAGATGGCACTACAGTAACCCAGAATCCTGATAATGTCGAGTGGGCTGTTACTCTGAAGTTTCCTTCAGATGCTGATGACAGTTCGCCGTCTTCACCTTCATAGCTGCATACTTTTGACTACACCAGAGATGCGGTTTTAAAACTATTGTCAGTATAAAAATACAGTTAGCTTTGCCAACTTCATCTAGGGGTTGGCTTCTCATTAAAATTAAGTTCACTTTTTTAATATTTTGCTTTCTCAAGAGTTGACAATAGTGAAAATGCCAAAACTAATAAAAATATTTTATGCACCTCGCTCGTGATGTAGTTTTATTAATTACCCATAGTGGTGATTACTTTACAATAGATAGAGTTGCAGAAGCAGTATCAAAACTAGGCGCACAGCCATTTCGTCTTGATACTGATAAGTTTCCGAGCGCACTCCAACTCCAGGTTAATTTAAGTAACTCTGGTAGCAATCATACACTGCAATATAGCGATCGCTCCCTCAACACCGAGCAAGTGCAAGCAGTATGGATGCGGCGTATTTGGCAACCAGAGCAATTACCCGATCGACTAATCCGTTGTTTAGATGCCTTTATGGCTAAGTTTGGACTGATTTTTGGAGCATTTGATTTGATTAAAACCCCATCAGGAGAATATGTTTTTTTAGAAATTAATCCTACAGGAGAGTGGGGAATGCTGGAGAAAGATTTGGACTATCCAATTGCTCTAGCGATCGCATCTGCACTACTTTCAAAAAACCCGAAGTAAAATACTCTTACTTAAAAATTCCCAACCAACTGATAACCCCTATATTTATCTGTAGCGTACTTCATTCCCATATTTGTAAATGACTGTTCTAATCATTACTTACAGCCAAGATAACGAAAGTATTCCTCTAGTTATTCAGGCAATTGAAGCCCAAGGAAAGAAAGCATTTCGTTTTGACACAGACCGATTTCCCACAGAAATGCAGTTAGATATTTACTATGGTAGTACTAAGCGAGTGATTTTAAGTGTCGATGACCAGACATTAGATTTAAATGAAGTGTCAGCAGTTTGGTATCGGCGCATTGCAATTGGCTCAAAAATTCCTAACTCGATGGACAGGCAACTTAGACAAGCCTCACTGAAAGAATCTCGCGTCAGCATTGAGGGAATGATTGCTAGTATCAGGGGGTTTCATCTTGACCCTCTGCCAAATATTCGCCGAGCCGAAAATAAGCAACTGCAATTACAAATAGCAAGAGAGATCGGTCTAGATACGCCTCGCACTTTGACTACAAATAATCCAATAGCAGTAAAGCAATTTGCCCAAGAATGTCAGCAGGGAATGATTACCAAAATGCTCTCTTCCTTCGCTATTTATGATGAACGAGGGCGAGAAAAAGTTGTGTTTACAAATCCAATTTCATCCGAGGATCTAGACAACCTTGATGGCTTACGTTTCTGCCCAATGACATTTCAAGAGAAGATTCCCAAGGCATTGGAATTGCGGACAATTATTGTAGGTAAGCGTGTGCTAACGGCTGCGGTTGATTCTCAAGCTTTGGATAAGGCACGTTACGACTGGCGCAAACAGGGAATCGCCTTAGTCAACGCTTGGGAGTCATACACTTTGCCCGAAGATGTCGAAGAGAAATTGCTCAAACTCATGGCAGAATTTGGTTTAAACTATGGGGCGCTTGATATTATTTTGACTCCTGATGGTCGTCATGTATTCCTTGAAGTTAACCCAGTTGGCGAGTTCTTCTGGCTGGAACGCTGTCCTGGCTTACCGGTTTCCCAGGTGATCGCTAAGATTTTAAGTAATTCAGCTAATTGATTACGACTTCTCTTTAGCTGGCGTTGCAATACCGCGTTTAACTAGACCCGCTTCAAGTTCCTGAATGAATTTTAAGTCTTCCTCCGATAGAAGCTGGCTTTCGCTAGAAGAAAGATTTTTTTCCAGAAAAGCAAATGCTTGCCGGAATTGACGCGGATTTGCTTTAATTAGCGATTCAAAGTGACAGGGAATAATCTGCTGAAAATCCCAACTTGCAACTGTATCAGCCCATTTGAGGACTTGGCTTGGTGCTTGAGGAAGAATCAGGATTTGCAAAATCGGTGCGACAAATGGTCGCCCCTGACCTCGTAGAGCGTCGAATGCCTGCTTCCAGTTTTCTTGCCAGCGAAAAGGAAATAAACCAAAGTACGTTTTTAGCGATCGCTGTGGTGCTTTGAGAGCATCACGAAACATCTGTCCGATTGAAGCAACTTCTAAGGCACTTGGACGGAAGTAAAGCGCAAACAGTGAAATGCGTTGCCATCCCTTGCGGCGGTTGTCTTCATTGTCCTCGATCGTCTCCCAGGCATTGTCTCTGGCATGAAACAGTAAGGGATAAGGATCTAATTGGAGGATTTCTGGTGGGTCAGATGGAACAGAAAGGATAGAATCAGTTACAAGCAGAGTGCGCGATCGCTTGTGAAACACTGCAACTTCTGCAAAAGATCCTCGTCCCAAGTCGATGTCCAATATTGCATAGTCAAACTCCAGAGCGAAGGGAGCAAGGCTTGAGTCCTCTGGGAGTTCTTGAGTTCGTTTTTGGGGAAAGCCTAGCCAACTAAGCGGCAGATTGAACGGAAAACTCCACTGATGCGGGGCAACAAAGACTTGTGCTTGAGGAAAGCGACGAGCAAAGGGGCCAACGAAGACTTTATGCTCCAGACCAGAACTGGTTGGCAGTAAGATGTACTTAACTTCACCGTGCTTTGCTACCAACTCATTAACCAAGCGGACACACTCAGTTGTTGGAGCAACGGGTGCATATACCAGAAGTCCTCCGGCAGAGAGCTTGACGATAGTCATGCGAATCGGCACGATGGTGTAGAGAATGCCGTGAAGCTGATCGAATGTCCAGATAGTGTCCTGAACTATTTCCTGACGAAGTGTCCGCCGCCTGCCGTAGGGGTAGAGTGGGACAGCAGCCCAGAATGGCCATGACCAATCCTTTGGGTTGTTCAAAGGAGACATCCCTCGATCTCGTAGTTCAACTCTCGACTGAGATCCTTGTGAGTTCATCGTCGTTCCATTGTCCTGGCGCGCGCCAGTTATGAGAGTGCTGTAGTGGCTACTAAGATTGATATAGCACGCTTGTTGAGCATTTTGAAGTATTTCGTGACCGTTAGGCTAAATTATCGTTCAAATCACAGATACCCAATTAGACAATTAGGGGCTTCAATGTAATTTTTCAATGTTGTTAAAGGGTGACATGAGTTGTCCCAACACTGACGACGGCAATTGTTCGCTCTCTTGCAGCCCAAACCGCCAGTCGCAACGGTTTCCATACGGCTTCTCAAAGGTTCCAAATAGGATATCCCAAAATGGAAAAAAATCTGCCAGATTGGCATTATATCGACAGTGAACCGTGTGATGCCACCCATGAAAATTGGGGGTAACGATTAGGTAAGCAAACCACGGAAACTTCTCATTTAGACGCGGAAAGTTCAAATTTGAGTGAGCAAGGTAGATATCAAAGATTAAACTACACCCTAGGGTTAATACATAAGCCTCTTTTGTGATGCCGATAAGATATGCAATCCCTAAATAGCAAATGGTATTTCCTATCCTATGGTTAGGGTGCGCTCTTTGAGAGGAAATAACATTGAATTTGGAGATTCCGTGATGGATCTTGTGAAAACGCCAAAGAAATATAAAAGAATGGTCTAATCGATGAAACCAATATCTTTGGAAGTCTATCAATACTAAAAATACTACCACTTGAAGCCAAAGCGGAACCCCTATAGTGACAAGTCCCCAGTTTCCTGTTCCTAACGGAAAATCTCTGAGTAAATGCCCGAACGCGAGTGCTACAACAACTATTGTTGAGAGGTCAGCACAAGCATTAATGCCCAATGTTTCTAATATTTCTTTTGTAGACCAATTGTACCAACTCTGAGACCACGGTGCTTCTATCAATAAAATGAGAAGCATTATGCACGGCATCAGCCAGTTATACAAAATTACTGTTCTTCCAAAGAACAATGCAATTCCTACTATCGCCAAACACAAATAAACTCGCTTCCACTTTGGGGCAACCCAGCCCGCAAATAAGGCTAAACCAAGTAATGCACAGTCCAAGAAAATATTAGTTATAGTTTCGATAGATAAGCTGAACATTAATATTTACTCTTATTTTTGTGGTTGCACGATGAATTTGCCTTAGCTGCTTTCGTGAAATTTTATGAAGCTTGAGTCTTTTGAGCAGGAACAATATCTTCTGTCGCTAGTTTCAAGGTTCTAGGGATCTGAATTCCCTGCACTGCAACTCTAGTCACCATGAATAAAGACATCGCCAACCACAATAGATGGACACTCTGTAACTTCCAAGCCAGGGCTGCTGTCGGAATAAACCCTAACCCAGTTGCAATAAAAGCCGCATTTCGGAGTATTAATGCTTCTGCCAAACCAAAGAAATAAGCCTCAATTGAGACGACGAAGGCATACAGCGCCAGTACGCTCATTAGCCAGGGAATGTAGCGATCGCTCTGGGTGGTTATTTCCGTATGATTTGTGAGTAGCCCAAATACCGTCTGAGGAAACAGGATGCAGACAAGGGACATGGTAATTGCAAACATCAGAGTCACGCCTACAGAAACGCCAAGTAGTGGCACTATCCGCCTCTGCTCGTTTGTGCCATGAAAGTTGCCTGTCAAAGTTTCTGTTGCATAAGACAAGCCATTGAGTATTTGAATTCCTAGCGTCATCAACTCAAGCAGCAAGACATTTTCCGCAAAGGCGATTCTTCCCATCCCAGCAAACATATTGGTAAAAGCCCAAAAGGTAAACCCAACTGCCAGTGTCCGCACAAAAAGCTCCCGACTCAAGGCAAAAGTCTCATTCCAGGCAGATTTGTCCCAAAGCTGAGGCGCGACGGCACGGATCTCTTGCCACTGGATTTCACTCTTGGCCCAAATTAGTCCAAACACCATCATGAGAAATTGGCTCAAAGCTTGTGCCAAGCCTGCTCCCACACTGTCCCAACCCGCTCGCAAAATCATCTGGTAACTTAAGACGATGTTAAGGACGTTACCAAAAGCCGACAAGACCAACACTTTCTGGCTCTGTTCGCGCCCCATCAACCAGCCGAACAGCACCATATTCACCAGAACCGCAGGTACACCCCAAATCCGCATGTTGAAGTAGTCCACTCCAGCCGCTTTCACCTCTGGAGCATTGTTCAAGACAATAAACCCCAACTCTCGCAGTGGGTATTGTAGGAGCAAAACAGCAAATCCCAAGCTGAGGGCAATTAAAACATTCCGTAAGCCTAGCAGTAGTACTTCCTCGCGATCGTTCCTTCCAGTCGCCTGGGCAGTTGTGCCAGTCACAGAGAGACGCAAAAAATTGAATGTTCGATAGAAGTAATTAAACAGAACTGTCCCCAGTGCAACGCCAGCTAAATGACGAATGTCTTGCAAGTGTCCTAAAAAGGAAACACTAACCATTCCAGACAACGGCACCATTAAATTCGAGAGCATATTCGCGATCGCTAATCTGAAATAGCGAGGAATCCATCGGTCTTGCAAGTCCTTATTATCTAACATTTGGAATTAGTTAGCTGATGCGATTGGATATTTAGCTAATTCGTAATTTGTTATTTTCGGTGAAACACCACACTAAATTGTAAAATTGGTGATTTTGAATTAGTTGTAAATAAATCTCTTACTACTTTGATCGCGAATTACGTTAGCGAGGTAGGAACGTTATTACAACTTACGAATTATTTTAACCCCTGTCAAACTCGTTCTTCTATTTGCGTATAATCATAATACCCAAAGATTGCTTCCGGGTGACGATAATGTTTAAACTCTATCAAGTTATAGAAAGGATCTTCTAAAAAAAAGGTGTCATGCTCTATAAAAGAATCAGCAAAACGGAGTTCAGGTTTTTGTCTAAAAGTGAGCTTTTGTTGCTCTGCCCTTGAAAGTACTTCTTCCCAATCACTTTTTAAGCTAAAGACAATTCCGCAATGTCTGGGGTATATAGGTTGAGGTACAAGGGTTTCTTTAGTCAAGAAAGCAACAAATTGATGTCCGTGGAGATTAAGAATTAAAAGTTGACGGTTTTCTCGACCAGGAATACAACCCAAACCATCGACATAGTATGTTTTTGCCAGAGCAAGGTCTGTCACAGGAAAGGTAAGATGAAATAAAGTTTTGTTCATTGCTAAAGACTACTTTCAAAAATTTCAGGTAAAGTAATTAATCGCTTGTTTTAAACTCCTAATAGTATGCTGAAGTAGCCAACAAGATTAGAGGTGTAAATGCATTACTGATATTAATACCGCAGGCAATAATTATGCTAAACAAGTAACTATTTTCTGATTATCTTATACAGAGTGCATATTAATTAGTATTTTTCCATCTTTTCTGGAACGCGAAGACTCGAAAACATTTAAGATGTCTCTCAAGGGGAAAGATGAAGTTATAAGTTTTTCAATTCCACAAAGTTTTCCTTTGTGAATCATGGTGATTACGTTATTAAATATGCCATACCCAGAATGTCCGCGAGAACCTACTATTGTATGTGCCCCACTTACAAGACTATTCAAATCTATAAATGCTTCTGACTCTGCCCTACCTAAATAAATAATTTTTCCTCTTTTGGCAATATTTATTTCCATCATTGGGATGGTATATTTAGCTGCTCCTGCGGCTTCAACTTGGATATCGGCTCCCCAACCTCCTGTAATTTCTTGAACCATTTCCGAAAAATCATTTTTGGAGGCTATATTGTAAGCGTAATCAGCTCCCATTGATTTAGCAATATTGAGTCTTTCTTCAATAGAATCAACTGCTATTACTATTGCTGCACCTGCTGCTTTAAGTAACATCACAGCACCTAGTCCAATTGCTCCTACACCATAGACTATGGCAAATGCACCAGGTAAGAAACCATTTCCCGATATAAAGATACCGTTATAAGCACAACCGATAGGTTCTATTAAAGTACCTATTTTACAAACCTCTTCAAAGGAATATCTTTCTTGTAAGTGATTAAGTTTCCAACAATATTTTGCTTTAAGAGTTATATATTCAGCGAAGCCACCATCTACTGTTAATCCCAACAGTTCTACATTTTCACACTGATTCGGCATTCCTGTGCGGCAAGGAGTACAGTGTCCACACCATAAAATGCTTTCTGTAGTTATAATATCACCCTGGCAAAATCCTTTAACTTCTTGACCAACTTCGACTATTTCACCTGAAAGCTCATGTCCTAAAACAATGGGTAACTTGGTAGGGCCAGAAAATAGAATATACCCTTCTTTATCTGTCTCATAAACGTGAATATCTGACCCACAGACACCGCAATATTTAACCCTTACTAGAAGCTCATCATGCCTAAGAACAGGGAAGCTTTTATCAACAATCTTAAATTGTGGATCTTTCCAAGCAAGGCTCCCTATAACACCTGAATTTTTGTTAAGGTTTTGCTTCTTGGGTGTCCATGTAGCTTCAGCTAGTAACGCTTTCATTAAATAATTTCCAATTACTTGTAATGAATGATTTTTCACAGAGGGATTTCTCACCCCACTCCCGCGATGCCTGCAAGCGGATTGTCTTAGTAAAACACTCGAGCAGAATACTATGGCAGTAGTTTGTGAAGTGGCAAGATATATGTGTTGATTGTGACAAATTGCTATGTGAAATTCCTGAAGTATGATTTGAATATGCATATACTCTAAGTTTTTCAATGAAAATACAAGGACAGTTAAGACAGTTAAGACAGTTAAACAAAAAGTTATTAAATCTTTACAAGAAACTGTTGATCGATCGCCGTTTCAACTACTGGCATATTGCAATACTCGTTCTCACTCCCAATGCCAAGCCATCTTTTGGTTATGGGATTCATTTTTGTTTGGGCGCTATGCTTGCTCGTAAGGAAATGCAGATCGCATATCAGCGTTTGCTGCTACGGTTGAAGGATATTCGCTTGGCACAAGAAGGATACCAATATTTACCGAACTTACTCATGAACCACCAGTTCGGTAATAAATACTACTAAAATTTCGATAGGAGGTAAAAACAATGCTACGAACCATTGAAGGAATTTATAAAAACGGCAAAATCGAACTAGCTGAACAACCACAAGGTATTACTGAAAGCAAAGTCTTTGTTACTTTCTTAGAAACAAAACCCATGACTTGGCCAGAAACTATTATGCAATATCAAGGTGTTGTAGAAAGTATTATTTTTGAGTCCTACCGAGACGAACTGCTACCACCTAACGAAATCGAGTTTTAATGGTTATTTACTCGATACCTGCGTCATTAGTGATTTTGTCAAGGGAGAAAAAAATACTCTCAAGTTATTAAAGTCTACTACTCCCACAGATATTTTTATTTCCTCCTTAACAGTAATGGAGGTTAAGTATGGATTAGCAATCAATCCTCAATGTGCCTTAAAAATCCAATTATTGATTGAAGCATTGTTAGGTTAGATTACAATTTTACCTTTTAGTGTGGAAGAAGCAGAACGAACTGCCAAAATTAGAAGTATTTTGAAAACAGCGGGTACTCCTATCGGTTCTTATGATGTATCGATCGCAGCAACATGTAATATCTAATGTTCGAGAATTTCAAAGAGTAAACGGCTTGCAAATAGAGAATTGGCGTTCTTCTTAAATTACATATTCAATGTATCGGAAATGGGGCTTTAGGCTATTAATCGGATTTTTCGGGCTGTGGCTACTTCTGGATCTGGGTTCCCGTCTGGGAGCAGAAATTTTTTGGTTTCGGGAAGTCGGCTATCTCCAAGTATTTTTGTTAAGGCTGCTGACTCGTGGTATTTTGTGGGTAGTCGTGGCTGGAATAACTGCTGCCTATCTATTGCTAAACCTGGCTTTAGCACAACGGCTAAAATATCCCCAATCTGTAAAGATTGAGTCAGCAGAACTCAACAGTGAATTAACAAATTTTCTCAGTCCTAATTATCTAAGACGCAACGAAACCCGGATACTTGCGCCACAAAGCTTTCAAGCATTAAAATTGCCCTGGTTATTACCCTTAACTCTGATATTGAGCTTGTTGATTGGGTTAATGCTGGCTCACTATGGTCAAATTGCTCTTTTCTACTGGCATTCTCCAGTCAATCAGGCTATTCTACCCATTCCCGCCCTATTTCGACCGGAGACAATCTGGCAACTTTTGAGGCAGATTGTCTCTCAAGTCTGGTATCTCGGTTTAATTGGCGGAGTAGCGATCGCAATTTTAATCTATCCGCAATTTTTACTTACTGCGATCGCAATTCTCTCCAGTCCCATTTTTGCCTTCATCATATTCCGACACTGGCCAAAGGTGCTGCAATATTTGCACCCTACCCTTTTCAACAGCACTGAGCCTTTATTTGATCGAGATATTAGCTTTTACGTATTTTCCTTACCCTTTTGGGAACTGCTAGAACTCTGGCTGATGGGATTATGTTTGTATGGCTTTGTCGCCGTTTCTCTCACTTATCTCTTATCGGCGGATAGTTTGAGTCAGGGAATTTTCCCTGGTTTCTCGCCCCAGCAGCAGCGTCATTTATTCGGTATGGGTGGCTTGTTGATGCTGGTAGTAGCTTTTAGTTATTGGTTGAGTCGCTATGAACTGGTGTATTCTACCCGTGGAGTAAGTTATGGTGCCAGCTATACTGATGTGACAGCCCAGTTGCCAGCTTACACCGTCTTGTGCATCGTGGCAGTAGCGATCGCCTTTTATCTCCTTTGGCGAACGTTGATCTGGAAACCGAAATCTCGGTATCGTCGCTTTGTCTTTTACGGGTTAGGAGTTTATCTAGTATTAGTTGTAGCTGCTGATGTTGTTTTACCTACTGTGGTGCAATATTTAATTGTCCAACCTAATGAGTTGCAACGAGAGCAACCCTACATTCAGCGGACAATTGCCTTAACTCGTCAAGCATTCGATTTAGAGGCGATCGATGTTAGAATCTTCAACCCGCAAGGAACACTGACTGAAGCTGATATTCAAAAGAACGACTCGACAATTCGCAATATTCGCCTATGGGATCAGCGACCACTGTTAGAAACTAACCGTCAGCTGCAACAAATTCGACCGTATTATCGGTTTCCCGATGCCGATATCGATCGATATACTCTGAAAACAGATGCAACTTCACGCCGACCCTCTCAAAAGCTACCAGAACCTAAGCAGGAAGCAGTTGAATCAACAGAACGGCGGCAGGTACTGATTGCCGCACGAGAATTAGACTACACTGGCGTACCACAGGAAGCTCAAACATGGGTTAACCGCCATTTAATTTATACCCACGGTTTTGGGTTTACTGTTAGCCCAGTTAATACAGTTGGGGCGGGTGGTCTACCAGAATATTTTGTCAAAGATATTAGTGGTGATAGTAGCGCTCTGACAACTTCCAGTAAAGCCATTCGTGAAAGTATTCCGATTGGGCAACCACGAATTTATTACGGTGAAATCGCCAATGCCTATGTAATGACTGGCACAAGAGTTAGAGAGTTAGACTATCCTAGCGGTAGTGACAACGTTTACAACTCTTACGATGGTCTGGGTGGTGTTGAAATTGGTTCAGGATGGCGACGCTGGCTATTTGCCACGTATTTGAAAGATTGGCAGATGGTGCTGACGCGAGACTTTTTGCCAGAGACAAGGGTGCTACTGCGGCGAAATGTCAAGGAAAGAATTCAAGCGATCGCGCCTTTTCTAAAATTTGACAGCGACCCCTATTTAGTTGCTGCTGGTGCTGCTAATCAAGATTTCCCCAGTAATCCCAGTTATCTCTACTGGATTGTTGATGCCTACACGACGAGCGATCGCTATCCCTACTCAGACACTGGTAGCGATGGTATCAACTACATTCGTAACTCGATCAAGGTAGTGATTGATGCTTACAACGGCAGCGTTAATTTTTATATTGCCGATCGGAGCGACCCGATTATTGCCACTTGGTCAGCGATATTTCCCAATATGTTCAAACCGCTCAGTACAATGCCAGTCAATCTCCGCAGTCATACCCGATATCCGGTGGACTTTTTCAAAATTCAATCTGAGCGGTTGATGACCTACCACATGACCGACCCCCAAGTATTTTACAACCGGGAAGACCAGTGGCAGATTCCTAATGAAATTTATGGCAGTGAACCCCGTCCGGTAGAGCCGTATTATTTGATTACTAGTTTACCCACCGTAGACTTTGAAGAATTTCTGCTGTTTTTACCCTATACTCCCAGACAGCGGACTAATTTAATCGCTTGGTTAGCGGCGCGATCGGATGGCAAAAACTACGGTAGGCTGGTGCTATATGTCTTTCCTAAAGAACGCCTGATTTACGGAACAGAGCAAATCGAGGCGCGGATTAACCAAGACCCAGTAATTTCTCAGCAAATTTCCTTATGGAATCGCCAGGGTTCGAGAGCGATTCAAGGCAATCTACTAGTAATTCCCATTGAGCAATCGCTGCTGTATGTCGAGCCAATCTATCTAGAAGCCACACAGAATAGTCTGCCAACCTTGGTACGAGTAGTAGTTGCCTACGAAAACCGGATTGTCATGGCACAAACCTTAGAACAAGCATTGCAGGGAATCTTTAAACCAGAAGTTACACCAGCGCCGGCGATTATCCGTCCCTTTGAAGAAGCAGTCCCACCAGGTTAAGCGATTTTAAAACTAAAAAGTTAGATAAGTATCAACATAAAATGAGTTAAAAAAAGCGCTTTTTTTTAACTCTATGTTCCCTATTTTATTTCAGTTTTTTCATCTGAAAATTTTCCTTTCAAAATTGCAGTGACTTTTTTACATACCCCCATACTCCTTTTCCCAAGCTGCACATAAGATTCAAATTACCGTGTAATAACCTGATAATCAAGGGGTAATACAAAACATCCTACTTTTCCTACTTTTCCTACCTTTTTATCTATAATCTTTTCCTATACATGGGCAATTTCCAATCAGATATGAAGATGAATATTAAAATTAACTGATGAAATATTTCTTATGGGATATTGATAACACACTAAAAATTTATTCACCACTGATGAGCTAGAAAATTTATTATGTCTTTTTTAGATTGGAAAAGTCGATTTTTCAGTAAGTTTAATCGCCGAGATTTCAGGACTAGCCAGTTAAGTTCGCTGATTATATCTAGCATATTTTTATTTTTAGGAACTACTGGTGGTGTCGTGCAAGTTAAAACAGCACAGAAGTCAGGGTTCACACTACAACTTTTACATACTTCCGACCAAGAAGCAGGTGTCCCAGCGCTGAAAGATGCACCGAACTTTTCGGCGGTGTTGAATGCACTGAAAAATCAGGATGTTAATCGTGATGGCAAACCCGATTATCCTAATACCTTAATCCTTTCATCTGGAGATGCTTATATTCCCAGTCCTTTCTTATTTGCCAGTGACACAGCTTTTGGTGGTCAGGGACGAGGAGATATTTTAATTTTAAATGCTCTTGGGTTTGATGCGATCGCCTTTGGCAATCATGAATTTGATTTAGGTACGGATGTTGTTGCCGACTTACTCCGTGCTAAAGAAGATTACCCAGGTACAAAATTTCCCTATCTCAGCGCGAATCTAGACTTCACCACTGATAAACATTTGGCAAAATTAGTTACTGCTGATGGACAAGAGGCAAGTAAAATTCCCAATAAAATTGCCCGTAGCACCATAATTACCGTCAACGGTGAAAAAATTGCTGTAGTTGGGGCGACAACTCCCACACTGCGGACTATTTCTTCTCCCGGTGGTGTGACTGTGTTGCCTAAAAAATTTAATAACCGCGATGCCGCAGATATCGCTGCTTTGGCTGCTGAAATTCAAACTTCTGTTGATACGCTGCTGACAAAAAACCCAGAGATTAATAAAGTAATTCTATTGACACACATGCAGCAAATTGCCATTGAGCAAAAGCTAGCACAATTACTTAAGGGAGTAGATATTATTGTTGCTGGCGGTTCCAATACCTTACTAGCCGACAAAACAGACCGTCTGCGCGTGGGTGATAAATCTGCTGGAGCTTATCCAATTATCAAAAAAGCCGCAGATGGAAATCCGATAGCGGTAGTTAATACCGATGGAAACTATCGCTATGTTGGTCGTCTAGTAGTTAACTTTGATGCCAAGGGAGTGATTATTCCTAAAAGTATTGACCCTAAAATCAGCGGTGCTTATGCCACTGATTCCCAAGGGGTAGTAGCTGTAGGTGGGAAACCCGATGCCAAAATTGTTGCCATTACAGAAGCACTCAAAAAAGTGATTATTGCCCAAGATGGTCAGATTTTTGGGAAAACCAATGTTTTCCTCAACGGCTGGCGGGGTGATGTCCGCACCCAAGAAACCAATTTCGGGAATTTGACAGCTGAAGCTAATTTAGCGATCGCTAAACGATACGATCCTAAAACTGTTATTTCTATTAAAAATGGTGGTGGTATCCGTGAAAATATTGGTATATATACCTTTCCCCCAGGTTCGACTCGCTCACAGGATGTTATCAAACTGCCACCCCAAGCAAATCCTGTAGCAGGTAAGAAAGAAAAGGAAATTTCCCAACTTGATATCGCCAATGCTTTACGGTTCAACAATGGTTTGACTTTAGTTACTTTGAATGCTAAGGAACTAATAGCAGTAATTGAACACAGTGTAGCAGCGATCGCACCCGGTGCTACCCCTGGCAGTTTTCCCCAAGTAGCGGGATTAGCCTTTAGCTTTGACCCAGATTTGCCAGCAGGTAAGCGTGTTAAATCCCTGGCTATCAAAGATGGAAAAGGCAAAATTATTGATGTAGTGGTGAAAAATGCAGAGTTAGTGGGTGACTCTAATCGCATCTTCCGCGCTGTCACCTTAAACTTCCTAGCAAATGGTGGTGATGGTTATCCTTTTCCCAAAACTGAACGGGTTGATTTGACATCAAAAAATGCTAAACGTACAGGTTCAGCCACATTTGCTGCTGATGGTTCTGAACAAGATGCATTAGCAGAATATCTGGCTGCTAACTTTAAGCAGATTCCATTTGCTCAGGAAGATGTACCACCTACCGAAGATACTCGCATTCAAAATCTGAAGCTGCGTAAAGATGTGGTATTTTGAATCAATGGTCAGAATTCCAGTAATTGATTTCACTAATTTTACTAAGGGCAACGCAATAACTCGGCAAGCTGTCATCAAACAAATCTATGAAGCTTGTCATGAAATTGGCTTCATGTACTTGCAAAATTCGGGAATATCAAAAGACCTGATTGAGGAAGTATTCACTCACAGCAAATCTTTTTTCAATTTACCTTTAGAAGTTAAGCAAAAGCAAGCTTGGAGTGATGAATTTAGTAATATGGGTTACGTTGGGATTGAGAGAGAACGTCTTGACCCCAATCAACCAGGCGACTTAAAAGAGGCATTTAATGTCAACAAAGAAGCGGTAGGGATAAATGTTTCTCTTGTCACCTTTTATGATAATTGTACAGAACTTGCTAATACGATATTACAAGCTTATGCATTGGCGTTGGAATTGCCAGAAGATTTTTTTACTATAAGACATAATCAACAAAATCATACCTTACGGCTATTACACTATCCGCCATTGCAGACACCACCGAAACCCGGACAGGTGCGTGCTGGCGAGCATTCCGATTATGGCAGTATTACCTTACTTTTCCAAGATGACATTGGCGGGTTAGAAGTACAGACAGTATCTGGAGAGTGGATTGTCGCGCCTGCAATTCCTGATACTGTAATAGTCAATACTGGCGATTTAATGCAACGGTGGACAAATCATCGATTTTGCTCAACTAAGCATCGAGTGATGATTCCCACTGATAAAAGAGTGAACCAGTCGCGGTATTCTATGGCTTTTTTCTGTCATCCTAATGATGATACAGAAATTGCTTGTTTGGAGAGTTGCCAGAAAGAACAATCGCCTATCTATCCCCCTATCCTGGCGGGAGAATATCTTTTACAACGTTTACAAGCAACATATTAGATGAAAACCTACGACTGGATTGTGGTTGGTGGCGGAATTACAGGTGCTGCACTCGCTTATGAACTGGCTAAAAGTGGGTTTTCTGTACTTTTGTTGGAGCAACATAGCAGACCGCAGAATGCAACTCGCTATAGTTATGGTGGGCTTGCCTATTGGTCTGGTACTACACCACTAACTCGGTTATTGTGCGAAGAAGCGATCGCACGTTACCATATCTTATCTCAAGAGTTAGACGCTGATATCCAATTTCGGGAATTAGATTTATTACTGACTATTTCTGCCCATAGCGACCCAGAAACAACTGCGGCATCATATAATGATTGTGCCATTCCACCCCATTTACTCAGTATTCAAGAAGCTTGTGAGTTGGAACCGCAGCTAAATCGAGAGGCAATATCTGGTGCTTTAACTGTCAAACACGGTCATATTCACCCAGAAAAAACAGCACAAGCTTACATCCAAGCTTTTGAGCGGGCTGGGGGTGAAATGCAGATTACCCAAGTATTGCAAGTATTGCAAGATGGGGTACAAACCACCACTGCAACTTTCCACAGCGCTAACGTTGTCGTTTGTGCGGGTGGACTCAGCCGCCAACTTCTCAAATCTGCTGGTGTTTCCATCAAGCTGTATTTCACCCACGCAGAAATCATTGAAACCCCAGCCGTTGATATCAGCTTACGCACCTTAGTTATGCCAGCGAATCAGCAACGGTTTCAACTAGAAGCTGAATCTACTCAAGTTGATGAATTATGGGATGAACTTGGTAATGATTTAGTACCAGCGATTTTAGATGTGGGTGCAATTCAGTTTCAAGATGGTAGTATTCGCATTGGGCAGATTAGCCGTGCGATCGCAGATCCTCATGCCGAGGTAAACTCAGATGTAAGCGAAAAATGGTTGCGAAAAGGTGTTGGTCAAATTTTACCAGCATTGGAGCATTTACCAGGGACTTGGTATCAGTGCTTAGTGGCATTTAGTAGCAATCAACTTCCCTTAATTGGTGCTATCCCAGGATTTGAAAGCGTTCATGTTTTCTCTGGATTTAGTAATCCCCTAGTACTTATACCACCTTTGGCAAAGCGCTTTGCTAATTTTGCAACTGGCCAGGAAGATGAAATTATTACACAAATGCTAATCTAAAAGCCCCGCAGTGAAAAACCCAAATATTACTGATGCTGGCAAATTAAGCGCTGCACTGATTTTAATTCAATCTCAAACTTGGTTAATTGACAATAGTGCATCTTGTCTGTCTAAATAAACAATTAGAGTTCGCCTAATTTTCAGTAGAGGAACAGCAGCAATGTCTTCCATTGAGGACAACAAAATCATTGCTCAAAGATGGATGGAACTTATTAGCGAGCATAAAATCGAAGAAATTTGCGAGATAACCGCCCCGAATTGGAAAATGCACGGCGGTTTACCGGGACTTCCCCTTGGCCCTGAAGGGGTACGCAAACTCTTTGGTTCATTTGGCCCTATCCAGCAGAAATGGACAATTGAAGACGTAATCGCTGAAGGTGACAAAGTTGTTGTGCGTGCGACTAATACCTGCATCCAGGAGAGTTTTCTTGGCATACCAAGTCGCGGCCGTCAACAGACTTTCACTGCTACATTCATTCATTATATTGCCGACGGCAAGATAATTGAAACTTGGCGAAACGCTGACGACCTTGGACGGGTTCTTCAGCTTGGGGCACGGATTGAACCAGGAATATCTGAATAATAGCAGTAGTTGATTAAAACTATTGTTGTCTTAACCAGCTATCTGTTCAGCACATACCAGACTTTTGAAAAGAGATAAGTAGGTAGACATAATTAAATATAAAATAAACTCGTAGTTTGTAGTGAGCGATTTATCGCTCAGAGCAAGAATTATTAAGATTAAAGTCCTGACTACAAACTTTAAATTTATTTATGCCTAGATACTTAGCAGTTTTTAACTGTCTAGAATCAAAGACGTTGGTGGAAGAGAAAGTTTTTACTCTTCCATAACGTATTGCATAGATATGAGAATCTTTATAAAGTTAATAAAGCTTAATCTTAAAAAGTTTGTTTTTTATTACAAAAACAAACTTTTTTGTATAAGGCGTCACTTTTTACTAGTAAACTATCGCACTAATATCACACTTTAAAGATTGATATTGTCAGCTTTCTATAAGTTGGCTGATTCATCAAGAGGAAAATTCATAAAAAGATGAGAAGACAATTTAACCGACGCAAGTTTATAATTTACGGTTCTTTAACTTTTGGAAGCAGCTTTTTTTTGAAGGCTTGCGCGAATAATTCTCCAACTGCTACAGAGAGTCCAGCCGCGACTCCTACGGCTTCACCAGCGGCGGCGACTGCTGGTGACACTATCAAAGTAGGTATTTTGCACTCTCTGAGTGGTACGATGTCTATCAGTGAAAAAAGCGTTGTTGATGCTGAAAAGTTAGCAATCAAAGAAATTAACGCTGCTGGTGGTGTTTTAGGTAAACAAATTGAAGCAATTACCGAAGATGGCGCTTCTAACTGGGATACTTTTAGAGAAAAGGCAACTAAGTTAATCGATCAAGATAAAGTTGCTGTAGTTTTTGGTTGTTGGACTTCTGCTAGTCGCAAAAACGTTAAGCCAGTATTCGAGAGCAAAAACCACATGCTCTGGTATCCTGTGCAATACGAAGGTCAAGAGTGTTCTAAAAATATTTTTTACACTGGCGCTGCACCAAATCAACAAATTGAACCATCTGTTGATTGGCTGTTAAAAAATAAGGGCAAAGAATTCTTCTTAGTTGGCTCTGACTACGTTTTTCCCCGGACAGCTAATACCATCATTAAAGCTCAACTAGAAGCTTTAGGCGGAAAAACAGTTGGTGAGGATTATTTACCTCTCGGTAACACAGAAGTTACACCAATTATCACTAAAATCAAGCAAAATTTGCCCAATGGTGGCGTGATTTACAACACCTTAAATGGTGATAGCAACGTTGCTTTCTTCAAACAATTGAAAGGGGCTGGATTGACACCAGATAAATATCCCTCCATGTCTGTAAGTATTGCCGAAGAAGAAGTGAAAGCAATTGGTGTAGAGTATCTCAAAGGTCATTATGCAGCTTGGAACTATTTCCAAACAGTAGACACACCTGCTAATAAGAAGTTTGTAGCAGCTTTCAAAAAAGAATACGGTGAAAATCGGGTGACAAATGACCCAATGGAAGCAGCATACATTGCAGTTTATTTGTGGAAACAAGCAGTCCAAAAAGCTGGTAGTACAGATATAGCTAAGGTAAGCGCTGCGGCTTACGGTCAAACTCTAGATGCACCTGAAGGTAAAGTGACAATGGATGCCAATCATCACATATCCAAAATTGTGCGGATTGGTCAAGTTAGGCAAGATGGTTTATTTGATATTGTCTATGCTACTCCGACAGCAGTTGAACCAGTTCCTTGGAATCAATTTGTGAAAGAAACTAAGGGATTTGCTTGTGATTGGAGTGACCCTGCTAAGGGTGGTAAGTACAAGAAAGTTTAATTCATTAGTCATTTGTCATTAGTCATTTGTCATCGGTTAATAGTTACAAGCAACAAAGGACAAAGGACAAAGGACTGATGACTAAAAAAGCTGATAGCTGTTGTGGAGAAATAAGTGTTAGCAGGATTCTTAGAAGCTGTATTTAATGGTATTAGTATTGGCGCTGTATTATTGATTGCCGCGTTGGGACTAGCCATTATATTTGGATTGATGGGCGTCATCAATATGGCGCATGGTGAATTGATGATGTTCGGCGCTTATACAACTTATGTTGTGCAAAATGTCTGCAAACAATTGGGTGGCGTGTGGTTTGAAGTTTATATATTTTTGGCTTTGATTATTGCTTTTATCTTCACGGCAGGTGTGGGATTAATTTTAGAAAAAGGTGTAATTCGTTATCTCTATGGACGCCCATTAGAAACTTTACTAGCAACTTGGGGAGTAAGTTTAATTTTTCAGCAGTTTGTTCGCAGTGTGAATTGGGTATTGATAATTGGTCTAGGCTTATTTTCTCTGCTGTTTTTTGGAGGTTTATGGATTTTAAATTCTCGCACTGATTTGGGAAGGGTTCGTAACTGGATTGTGGCGGTGATATTTTTATTATCGCTGGGGGTGACAATCACAACGGGCAATTTATTGAGTCAAACTTATCAGTTAGCAGTAACTCAACCTTGGTTTGGCGCTCAAAATGTGGATGTTACAGCACCGACTTGGTTACAAGCGGGGATATCTTTAGGTGGTGTGCAATTGCCCTTTGCCAGATTATTTATTATTGCTTTAACAATAATCTGTGTGGCGGGAATTTATTTATTTTTACAACGTTCTAGCTGGGGTTTAAGAATTCGGGCGGTGACGCAAAACCGGAGTATGAGTGCTTGTTTGGGTATCCCAACTCAAAAGGTGGATGCGATTACTTTTGCACTGGGTTCGGGTTTAGCTGGTGTGGCGGGATGTGCGATTAGTTTACTCGGTTCTGTGGGGCCAAATACAGGACAAAACTATATTATTGATACTTTTATGGTGGTTGTGGTTGGAGGTGTGGGCAATTTGGCTGGGACGATTGTGGCGGCGTTGGGTATTGGTACGGCTAATTTTTTAATTGGTTCTGGGACTTTGGCTTTGTTGTTGACTCCTGTTAAACCTTTGGCTGATTTGTTTACTTTTTTTGCGACGACGAGTATGGCGAAGGTGATGGTGTTTGCGCTGATTATTGTGTTTTTACAGTGGAAGCCTGGGGGGATTTTTCCGCAAAAGGGACGTACTGTTGATGTTTAAACGAACCGCCAAGACGCCAAGGACGCAGAGAATGAGAAAGAAGGGGGGAAGGTTAATTTTAATTGAGGTGGGGGTGACGATCGCGATCGCACTCTTCCTTATAATTGTTATGCCAGTGGTGCTGTCGGAGTTTCGTCTAAATTTGTTGGGACGATTTTTGTCACTGGCGATCGCAGCTTTGGGTATCGATTTGATTTGGGGGTATACTGGTTTATTGAGTTTGGGACATGGTATTTTCTTTGGTTTGGGTGGATATGCGATCGCAATGTACCTAAAACTGCAAGTCCCTACTGGAGAATTGCCTGATTTCATGGGGCTTTATGGGGTTACAGAACTTCCCGCATTTTGGCAACCTTTTTATTCGTTTCCTTTGACAATAGCTTTGGTGGTATTAATTCCAGGGTTATTGGCGGGATTGTTAGGATATTTGGTTTTCCGAAATCGCCTCAAGGGAGTTTATTTTTCTATCTTGACTCAAGCCGGAACTATTGTATTTTTCAACTTCTTCAATGGTCAGCAACAATTTTTCAATGGTACGAATGGACTGATAGATTTTACAACTTTGTTTGGGGCAACGGTCAGCGATGCCAAAACACAGTTTATTTTCTACACGCTGACGGTAATATTTCTCGCAATCACCTACGGAATTTGTCGCTGGTTGACAACTGGACGCTTTGGGAGGTTGTTGATAGCAATTCGTGATGATGAAAGTCGGGTAAGATTTTCTGGCTATGACCCTACAGATTTTAAGGTGTTGGTGTTTGCAGTTTCCGGTGCGATCGCAGGTATAGCAGGAGCATTTTACACTATTCAAAGTGGTTCAGTATCACCCAGAGCAATGGATATTGCCTTTTCGATTGAAATGGTGATTTGGGTAGCAGTAGGCGGACGCGCTACTTTAATTGGCGCGATTGTCGGAACTTTGTTAGTCAATTATGCCCGCACTTTTTTAAGCGAACAATTTGCCGAAATCTGGCTATTTTTCCAAGGCGCACTATTTTTGATAGTCGTCACAGTCCTTCCCGACGGCATCGTGGGATGGTTGCGTAGTCAGAATATTTCCTTTTTCAACCGTCGTCAAGAAATTGCTACATATCCCACCTTGGAAGAAGACCCGGAAGTGCAACATGAACGCGAAAATATTGGAAACTGAAAACGTAACTGTTAGTTTTGACGGTTTTAAGGCTTTAAACCAGCTTAATTTTAGTATGGATGTGGGTGAATTACGGGTAGTAATTGGCCCCAATGGTGCGGGAAAGACAACGTTTCTGGATGTGATTACGGGGAAAGTTCAACCAACCGTGGGGCGAGTTTTATTCAAAGGAAGAAATCTGCGTTCTTTACCTGAATATAAAATTGCCCGATTGGGAATTGGGCGCAAGTTTCAAACACCCCGAATTTACCTGAACTTAACGCCCCGTGAAAATTTAGAAATTACTAGTAACAAGAAGAAAAATGTCTTTTCTACTTTGTTTGAACGTTCTGAGGCTGTTGAAAAGAATAATATTAAAGGATTATTAGAAACCATCGGTTTAACTCCAAAAGCCGATATCAGAGCGGCTTTACTTTCTCACGGAGAAAAGCAACGTTTAGAAATTGGGATGTTAGTAGCACAGTCTCCAGATTTATTACTTGTTGATGAACCGGTTGCGGGTTTAACAGATGAAGAAACATACAACATCGGCGAATTACTTTTAGCACTAGCGCAGAGTCATTCAATTTTAGTCATTGAACATGATATGGAATTCGTGCGTCAAATTGCCAAGAAAGTAACGGTGTTACATGAAGGTTCGGTGTTGTGCGAAGGTAATTTTGAAGAAGTGCAAAATGACTCTCGTGTGATTGAAGTATATCTGGGAAAACAGGAAGAATGAAAAACAAAACTGACGCAAAAATAAGCTTTTCAATCAGTGGATAGAATTTGTCAAAGCCAGTTACCAACTAAAACATAAGGCGCCCAGTAACCAGGACGACTGTAATTGGGATAATCTTTTAACAACTTTACTTGGGCACGACGCAAGGCTTCAGCCTTTGTCACCTCATTTTTAACTAACTCACGATAAAATTCACCAATTAAGATCGCAGTAGATTTATCACTGATATGCCATAGTGAAGCCAAGGTACTACGGGCACCGGCTTTCACGGATGCTCCTGCTAGCCCTAGCGTGGCGCGATTGTCACCAGTAGCGGTTTGGCAAGCACTTAACACCAGCATTTCCAAGGCTTCTGAGCGAGTTTGATCTCGACGGCGCAGTAGGCTATCAAATTGCGTAACGTTAATCGGCCCATCATCTGCAAGTATAAAAGTATTCTCAACGCTGGAGCTAAATTGACCGTGAGTTGCCAGATGTAACACATTAAATGGTACAGTATTTACCTTACTCTCTAAGTTTTTGCTGTTGAAGTCTCGATCTAGTAACTGGGTGGTAGAGGCGATCGCTTGGGAAATAGAGTCGAATTCTGCTTTAATTTCTGGTAAGGGTGGAAATTGCTGTTGAAAGCCTTGTGGTGGTTGCACTAACCCGGCAGCTAGTACATTGAGTTTTGTTTGTGTCAAGGGTTTGAGTGCGAGTAACTGGAGTCCTAAGCTGAGGGCTACAGCGTATTTTTCTACCAGATATTGCTGACCGTCATACAATATGGACATTGGCACATTTCGCAATATCCCATCCAGTACAAATACAAGGGTTTTGACTCCACTATCTTTTAAATCTGACTCAATTTCCTTGATTAACCACCCATAGACTTCCTGTGATAACGCTTGCACTTCCTCAGTCCGATCGGGTTCTAATAGATACTCTCTGAGTTTTTTTATAGTACCTTCTACCTCATTCTGGGACTTATTTACTGTATAATTACGCAGTGGTTGTTTAGGAATTTTAACAATCACTTGCAGTTGATCGGGCAGAATAATTGGATAAACGATCGCGGCTGTGGGATTATCTTTATCTACCACTGTGTCAAGCAAAACAGTTTTGGCATTAATGCAAGCTTCCCGGAAAAAGTCGTCTAATTCTGCTAGTTGCAGTGCTTCAATCCTCTGTCTAGCTTTGTCAAGGATTGGTTCGCTCGGATGAGTTTGCTGAAACTGCAACAATAATTCTACGGACTCTCGATATACAGGTTCTACACTTTCTTTAAAGGAAAACTGGACATCTCGATTCACAACTACTAAGTCACTACGGAGAGTCTGCAACTCACCGATCGCAGTATCATAGCTGGCAATAGCGCCCTCAATCTCTTTTTGCTGTTTTAACAAGCGTCCTAACTGCCAATGCCAACGATAAGCGATATCTGGGGCATTGATTGTTTGGGCTATGTTCAGTGCCTGTTGGGTGAGGTTCTGGGCTATTGACCATTGTTTAGTTTGCTCGTATACACTGCCTAGAGTCCCAAGGGCAAAGCTCTCGGCTCGTTTATCTGCCAAATCTTCAGCTTGTTGCAGGGCCCTTGCGCAGATTTGAGCGATCGCTTCGGGTGTAGTCTTGAATTTCATCAAGCTTTGAGCTAGATTAATCTGCGCATAAATAGTTGTCACGGAAGCAGGTAGTTGTGTCAGTTGAGTTTGAATTTGCGACAATAATGTCTGCACGGCGGCTGTTTGTCCCGCGTTCACTAGCAAGTTCAACTGATTAACTTGAGCCTGAACTTTGCTAATCGGGTTAGGAGCGATCGCAGCAGCTTGCTGATAAAACTGTATTGCACCCTTAAAATCTTGCTGTACTTGTGCCGTGTTGCCTAAACTGAATAAAGCCGCGCTCACATCCTGGGGAGAATCCAATTTTTGGGCAATTGACAAACTTTGCTGTAATACCTGACGAGATTGATTTAAATCTCCGGCTAATTGCAGAGCATTGCCAAAAGACCGTAATTCTACTGCTTTACTGACTGAATTAGGTTTTGATTGTAACTCTTGCTGCAATTGAGTCAAGATTGTCAAACCCCGACGGTAAAATCCCAAAACTTGCCATGCTTGAGCTTGATTGATGCGATCGCGGATAATGCCATTGCGATCGCCTAATTGCTTATAGCTGGCTTCCGCACGTTGCCAGGTGTTAAGTGCCTGTTCAGCTTGTCCCAAGTCTAGCTGAATACTACCTTGAATATCTAGAATTGGAGCCAAAACCTGAAGATTTTCGGCAGGAGAGGATTTTTCGAGCAACTTCAAGCTATCCGTAATTGCCTGTTGCGCTGGTGGCAAATTACCGAGTTTTTGATATGCCAACGCCAAATTACTTAATGCCACAGCTTGCTGCAATTCATTGCCTTGGCTGCCAAAACTTTTAACTGCTTGTTGCAAAACTCTCACCGCTTCTGCAAATTTTCCTGCCTCATACAGCACTTTACCCTGTTGCAGCAAGTCTTGTGTTTGTGCGGGAGGATTTTTGATTGACACTCCAAGAGTTACGATATTTTGTGTCTCTATAGTTGCAGCAACAGGAAAAGCAGTAACGCACAAAAAAGCTGTCACCACAACCAAGAGCATGAAAACAGGTAACTTATGGATTTTAAAGGGATGAATCAACCATATATTGCATCCGTTACATATCCGTTGCCACTGATTATTTTTATAACTTTTCAGTTTCATCGTAATTCCTCCCCCGATTGGAGTAACGAATCATTGACTACAGGACATAGCAGAAGGAATAGAAGAACTTTGTGCATATTGAGCCACAAGAATAACATCACCGTTACCATCGACAATCCATCCTTGAGCCTCCACAATCGGATCGGTAGATTTGGTCATAGATGCGGTAGATGATTTATCCGCGATCGCTGTTGCTTGTGCGGGCAAATCTACCCAACCAGTAATCACTGCTCGTCCTTGCAACGGTTCATTAGGACTTTGGGGTAATCCCCCGCGTCCTGTAGCGATAAAACGACTGGCATTTTGTCCTCTTCTGGGAGTGCAACCTTGGGCAATTTGTTGGGATGCATCCACGAGGTTGGAAGGTAGTTGAGTTAATCCGCGACTGGGGTCAGTATCTGGACTGTTGATAGTTACTTGCCCACTCAGTCCCAATTCCGAACTCGCTGTAATGTCACTGTTTTCGGTTGGGCGTTTTTGCGGCAGAATACCGAAAATACCGTTAGTTGTAATGTCAACTCTACCACCAGTTCCAGTGAAGGCGTTAGCGCTGATATCGCTATTTTCTTTGGGAACGGCGACAATGAAAGGACTATTAATAGTGATGTTACCGCCATCGCCACCAAATTCGCTACTGCCGGCAGTGGTAGAAATTTGACTATGATTGCGTAGTAATAATAAGTCTTGCAACTTCAGGGTAATATTACCACCATTCCCCGCTCTGGTTATGGCGGCGATCGCTCCTTGGTTATCCAAGCTCAAAGAACGAGCTTGGATGTCAAGGTCGCCTGCCGTCCCCGTTCCGGTACTACTGACAGTGACTTCACCTCCATCCCGGACACTCATCTGCCCAGTTTCAATCTTTAAACTTCCCCCACTACCAGTACCTTCTGGCGTCACCGCAGCGCTGATTTGGCTGTTAAAGTTACCATTTGGTGATTTCCCAACGACTTCGACAGATTTCGACGCATAAATTCGCAATTTACCTGCATTGCCCACTCCAGCAGTGCCAACCGATATTATTGCACCACCTCTCACACTCAAGCGATCGCTTTCGATTGTTAAATCGCCACCGTTGCCTCTGGGTGGAATAACTGTTTCGTCTGCGTCTAGTTCAATACCTGCATTGATCCCTGTAGCATAGAAGTTATCAACAGGTGTATCAAATACCTCTACTTCAGAAGCCCGAATTGTGAGATTACCAGCGTCGCCTTGACCAAAAGTAGCGACTTGCACTTTGCCTCCATGACTGACACTCAAGCGTTTTGTCTCAATAGTCAAGTTGCCACCGCGACCCTCACCTCTAGGGTTTACCTGAGCGAATAAGCCAGCAGGATTTTCCAGATTAGATGTAAATGATTTGATTTTTCCACTGATTTCTACTGACTCGGCAGCGTGAATAGTCAAATTTCCCGCAAACCCTTTGCGGTAAACACTGCTTCCCACTTGACTATCAATGATATTCATCGTGACAGTTTCAATGTTTATATTGCCAGCATTCCCTTGTCCAAAAGTACTGGCAGATAGTTGTCCTTCTCGGACAATCAACTGATTGGTATTAATTGCCAAATCGCCTGCTGTTCCTGTACTCGATGTTTGAGTCACCAAGCTGCTGGGAAAGGGAAAAAGACTATTACTATTAGTAGCAAATCCTATCAGTTTAACTGATTGGGAGGCATTTACCGTCAAACTTCCTCCAGCCCCACTACCGTTAGTTCGAGCTGAAATTGCTGCTCCATCTTGGATTAACAACTGATTGCTGTTAATCGTAATCTTTCCTGCGGGCCCTGTGCCATAGGCGTTAGAACTTATTTTGCTAGGATACCATCTATTAGGAAACTGGGGAAGAATAGCAGTACCGACTAGCTGCACTGATTCGGCATTTACGGTTATACTCCCTCCAACTCCTTTACCTTCGTTATCGGTTATGATTCCGGCTCCATTTTGGATGAGTAACTGTCTAGTGTTAATCGTGATGTCCCCGGCGTTTCCCACTCCATTAGATGCAGCAAATATACCAGTACCTAAATTGGGATTATCTGGAATACCGATTAGTTGCACTGATTCTGAGGCATTCACGGTCAAATTTCCTGCCACACCTGCATTCGTTGTACTAGATGAAATCTTTCCTCCTGATAAGATTTGTAACTGTCTGGTGTTAATTGTCAGGCTTCCTGCATCTCCTGTCCCAGAACTTTCAGTAAATAAACCACTACGAATTCCAGTAGGTGATTCTCCAACGACTTGCACTGATTCGGAAGCATTTACACTCAATCCTTTTCCAGGTAATGCTCCTAAAGTGCTGGCTTCAATCTGGGAACCTCCATTGACTGTAACTCCTTTACCCCACACCTGAATAGCGCCGCCACCTTCGCCACTGGTACTAACCAAAGCTTGATTACTGAGCGAGATATCGGCTTTAGCTACACTATCAGGAACAATCAAACTCAAATTATTACCATCCACATTCAGTCCGACTGTCCCCTCACCTGCAATTCCTGCCAATTCCACTCGCCCACCCGGAGCATTCAATTTACCTTCGTTGATGGCAATTTCTCCACCCACTAATAGTAAACTCTGACCATCTGGTACTCGTAGACCAAAGATATTATCTCCTGCTGGTGCAATTGACCTATTTTCAATTCTGCCAGTCTGAAGTTGATTGAATAGCAAAGCGGAAGGATTAACTGTTAGTAATGGGGAAGGAGTCTGAGGATTAGTTGCACTAAATTCCAACCCATTGCCAAACACAAAAGAATTCGCCGTACTCCCTACAAAGGAACCCGCTACATCCAGCCGTGCATTGTTTCCAAATAAAATGCCATTGGGATTGATCAAAAACAAATTTGCACCACCATCTACCCCCAATGTGCCGAGAATATTGGAGATATTACTTCCCGTCACCCGTGTGAGAATATTGGAGATTCCCGTGGGATTGGCAAAATAAACACGTTGGGATTCTCCGACATTGAATTCCTGGAAACTATGGAACAGGTTTGCACCGCGAGTTGCTCCACCATCAATGCGGTCAGCCGGAAGTCCTTTAATATTGACATTGGGAGCGATCGTTGAAGAGTTATTATCCAATGTTCCATCAGGCGTAATCTGGGCTAAGGCGTGATTTTCAGAACAAAATATGCCGTGAGCAAGCACTCCAATAATCCCAAAAACTTCTAATAAATCTGAGTGCCAATTCCTATCTTTACAGGTTGTCATATCAGAACCAGCCTCGCTTGTTCATTTCCTACCTGTGAATATGCAATTTTCTTACGCCACAGCTTTGAGCCACATCTTCAAGGGTTTTCAGCTAGCCGTCCCAATCAATTTTTCTACAATTAATTTCATCAGATATTGTAACTAGATCGGAGTAAACTTTTTAAAACTTAAAATTAGGTAATGCATCTGATTGTTTTGATCGCTCTTGGGTTTCATCGTAATTCCTCCCCCAACTTTTGGAGTAACGAATTATTGACTACAAGAAATAGCAGAGGGAATAAAAGAACTTTGCACAGATTGAGCCACAAGCATAATATTACCATTAGCATCGACAATCCATCCTTGAGCCTCCACAATGCGATCGGTAGATTTGGTCATAGATGCAATAGATGATTTATCCGCGATCGCTGTTGCTTGTGCGGGCAAATCTACCCAACCAGTAATCACTGCTCGTCCTCGCAACGGTTCATTAGGGCTTTGGGGTAATCCACCGCGTCCGGTGGCGATAAAGCTACTGGCGTTTTTTCCTCTTCTAGGAGTGCAACCTTGGGCAATTTGTTGGGATGCATCTATGAGGTTAGAGGGTAATTGAATTAAGCCGCGACTGGGGTCAGTATCTGGACTGTTGATAGTTACCTGACCGTTTAAAGTAGGACTTGTCTGGGAAATTGCCGTGATGCTACTTGGAAGCTTTTGAAGGTCGAGTTCAGTTAGGTCGTTAGTTCCCAAAAGGCGCACTAAGTCTTCTCGACTCAGCACTGTCATACCAAAAATACCAGTAGTGTTGATTGTGACTTTGCCACCAGAGCCTTTGAAGGCATTGGCGGTGATGTTGCTATTTTCGTTGGGAACGGCGACGAGGAAAGGAGTGTTAATCGTAATGTTGCCACCATTGCCACCAGCCTGGGCAATGCCTGCGGTGGTTGAAATCAGACTTTCACGGCGCAGCAGGAAGATATCTTTTGCTGATACGACAATATCTCCTCCGTCACCAGATGTAGTTAAAGATGCGATACCACCTCCATCGAGACGGATAGAGTCTGCCTCGACTTTTACGTTGCCTGCCTTTCCTTCTCCTGATGAACTGGCACTCAGAAAACCACTATTTAAAGAAAGGGAGCCAGTTGTGATATTTATGTTACCCCCGTCACCAACTGCCCCAGGTTCTACACTACTAAAAGCACCGCTAAACAAGCCATTACGACCTACACCAGCAAAGGTAACGGTGTCCTGGGCATCAATATTGACATTGCCCGCATTTCCCTTCCCAAAAGTGCTGGCAGCCAGTTGAGCGCCATTAGTAAGCGAAAGGGATGCTGTAGTGATGTTAATGTCTCCACCCCGACCCTTGCCATCATCATCTAAAGTACTGAAGGCAACAGTATCATCTCCACTCAAGGAAACGGTTTGTTGGGCATTAATTATGATATTACCTGCATTACCATTACCGTCACTACTACTAGCTAGTTGAGCGCCATTGGTAAGAGAGAGCGCTCTTGTAGTGATGCGGATGTCTCCACCCCTTCCTTCGCCTGTTTTTTCTAACGTACTCAAGGCACGACTTTTATTACCATCCAAAAACACAGCATCTGTTGTATCAATTATGATACTTCCTGCATTTCCCTGTCCAAAGGTACTAGCAAGCAGTAGAGCATTATTACTGAGAGAGAGTGATTTGGCACTAATGCGGATATCTCCTCCCTGTCCTCTTGCTTCTTGTTCCACCGTGCTAAATATAGCACTGTTATCAAAGGAAACCCGATTGCTAGCATCAATTGTGATATCACCCGCATTACCCTGTCCATAAGTGCTACTGGCTACTTCAGCGCCATTAGTAAGTGAAAGCGTCTCTGTAGTGATACTGATGTTTCCTCCCCTACCCACAGTATTAAATCCCAAAAAACTGAAAACGCCACTGGTAGAGCTTTTATCTATACTTACCCCATCAAAGGAAACGCCACCACGAGCTTGGATAATCACATTGCCTGCATTACCAAGTTTTCCTGAGTTTTGATTATATATATTCGCTCCGTTGAGTAAAGAAACTGACGCTGCCTTGATGTATATGTTACCTGCATCACCTACACTCTCCGGCTCTACATTGCTAAATATACCCGTGATATTAGGCTTAAGGCTGTCGAGAGCATCGAAAACAATGGCACCTTCGGTTGAAATTGTCACATTTCCCGCATTTCCCTGTCCTAAACCACTGGTAGCTATGTAGGAGCCATTGGTGAATGCAACCCTATCTTGAGCTTGAAGCGTGACATTTCCAGCATCTCCCTGCCCAAAGGTGCTGGTTAGCACAGTAGCTTCATTTGTAAGCGCCAACGATCCTGCCGTTATGTTAATATCTCCTCCCTTTCCAGCTGCGCCTAGCATAGCGTTAGAAATCAGGCTACCATCCCTAAGATTAACTGTTCCTGTTGCATTGACCTCAATGTTTCCCGCTTTGCTATCAGTCGAACCCAACCTCAATCCTATTCCTGCCCGCAGACTGCTTCCTTCTGAAAGCTCTAAATTTCGAGCGTTGATTCCAATACTGCCACCATTATCTGTACGAACATTTATTTGAGCATCATTAATCAGTGATACATCTGCTCGTTGTACCCCTTGAGGAAAACTCAAACTTAGGTTATTGCCATCAACATTCAGTCCAACTGTTCCTGCGCTTGCCAATCCTCCCAATTCCACTCGCCCACCAAAAGCATTTAATCCTCCACCATCCATGCTGATGTTGCCACCCACTAGCAGCAAACTTTGACCATCGGCTACACGTAAACCAAAGGCATTAAAGCCGGACTTACTGAATCCTGCTGGTGCGACTGAGTTGTTTTGAATCGGTGCAGCAGTAATTTGATTGAATAGCAAAGCGGAAGGATTAACTGTTAGTAATGGGGAAGGAGTCTGAGGATTCGTTGCACTAAATTCCAACCCATTGCCAAATACAAAAGAATTCGCCGTACTTGCTACAAATGAACCTGCAACATCCAGCCGTGCATTGTCCCCAAATAAAATCCCATTGGGATTAATAAAAAACAAATTTGCGCCACCATCTACCCCCAATGTGCCGAGAATATTCGAGACGTTACTTCCCGTCACCCTTGTGAGAATATTTTTAATTCCTGTGGGATTGGCAAAATAAACTCGCTGAGATTTTTCGACATTGAATTCACGAAAACTATGGAACAGGTTAGCACCGCGAGTTGCTCCACCATCAATGCGGTCAGCCGGAAGTCCTTTAATATTGACGTTGGGGGTTCTCCTTGAAAAGTTATTACCCAATGTTCCATCAGGGGTAATCTGGGCTAAGGCGTGATTTTCACAACAAAATATGACATGAGCAAGCACTCCAATAATACTAAAAACTCCTAATAAATCTGAGTGCCAATTTCTCTTTTTACAGGTAGTCATATCAGAACCAGCCTCGCTTGCTCATTTTCATCTGTGAATATGTTACATTCCGTTACACATTGGTTGCCCGAATTCAATAAACGACTGCCCGAATTCAATAAACGACTGCCCGAATTCAATATAGGAATTTCGCAAACTTGCTTTTATTAAACACAAAAGCGATGGCTTTGCCAACGCCAAGGGCGAAAACGCAACAGTTCAACTGATACAAAGCGTAGACGCTGCATCAGTGAGGGAGTCGCAGTTTTCTCCCAAGGGGAGACAGTTAGTAGGGGCGGGTTTCGCGACTTGAGGCGACTGTTGTCGGCTCTGCCGACTTGTACTCCTACAAAGAAGCAAGTGGCGTGAGGGTTAGGGTAGGGTAAAAAATATATGCGATCGCAGGCGGTAATAGTTACATTAAAGAAAAAGTTACAAATCACTAATCAACCTCGCCTTACGGAGGAAAAATTGCAGCACAGTTTCTTCACGGGAAATAATATCAACCCTACCCTCCATACCCAATTGAATGTGACACTGGTTTTTCCCTTTACCTAAAACCAAAGTTTCCGGTTCAATTGTGACTTCATAGAAAGCACCAGGCGCAGTAGCTTTTGGACTAGTAGTCCCATTCATCGATGCATTTGTGCCATTCTTTTGAGGAGCGAATGCCTTCGGCACGGCTCCGCCGAACGCATCTGGAGAAATCGTCTGCACTTGACCATCAAGAGTACCATAATCTGGGTAAGGACAAGCGCTGACCCGCATTTGGACTTTTTGACCAATTTTTAACTTACTTTGATCTTCAGATGCCACCGCAGCTTTCAAAACTTGAGGTGCATCAGAGGGGACAATTTGCAATACTTCCTCGCCAGCCCGCACAGTTTGACCTGGGTTTCGCAGATTGAGTTGGGAAATGATGCCATCGGCGGTAGCTGCGATCGCAGTTTGAGCTAAATCTATTTCTGCTTGTTTGAGTTCGCTAGTATCGCGCTCTAACTGCTTTTCAATTTCAATCCGTTGCTTAACTAAGGCTTGGCGTTCCTTTTCTATTGTTGCTTTGTTGCTTTCCCCTCCGGCTTTTTCTTGAGCAATTCGCTCAGTAGCAACAGTTACTGCTGCATTACTTGGATTGACGGCAACTTGGGCGCGTTGTCTTCTGGCAATCACAGCAGATACCGCTTGTTGTAACCGTTCAATTGTCTGTTTTTGCGCCTCCACTGCTGCTTGTTGCGCCTTTACCGCTTGCTCTTGCTGTCTGGCAGATAATTGTGCTTCTTCCAATTGATCCTGAGATAGCGCCCCTTGGTTAGCTACACTCTCATATCGCTTCTGTTTTGATTGGGCTACACCCAAAGCAGCTTCAGCAGCATGGAGATTTGCTTGTGTAGTTTTTAACTGTGCTTCCCCAGCCAGCAATTCCTTCTCGGCAATTTTGACGTTGGCATCAGCTTCTTGGAGTTCGGAAACAGTGGTGAGATTTTTATCTTGATATTCGCGACGGCGGCCGCTCAATTCGGCTTGGGCGCCAGTAATAATCCGGTTAAGGCGGTCAGTTTCGGCTTGAATCTGGCTATTGAGGGAACTAATCTGGGCATTAATTTGCACTAGTTGTAACTGAGATTGTTGAATACTAGTTTGCAATTGGCTTTTTTTGGTTTGCAGACGGGAGTCATCGATAGTTGCGATCGCATCTCCTTTTTTGATAAGTTGATTTTCTTTGACATAAATGTGCATAACCTGACCTTCAGTCGCCGCTTGCACAATTCGCAATTCACCCGCCGGACGTACAACCGCCTGTGCTTGGACTGTAACCTTATACTTACAAATTGCAGCAAGTGGCCCAGCTAATCCGAGAACGCAGAGAATAAACATGCCGCCCCATGTTGTCCAACGAGTAATTGGTGGGAGGAATTCGTTTGTTTGAATTGGGGGAAGAAAATTTGTGTTACTAACCATGTCTCTTACGAATTACGAATTACGAATTACGAATTACGAATTACGAATTATCTTAATTAATAGTGGCAGTCTTACCGTTATGATGAGCCGGGGAAGATATCAGCGCCAACCCATTATGAGAGGGAAAAATATCATCTAAGAAATCTAAATGTTCGCCAGGGAAAGAGCGCAATTCTTCTGGTGTACCTTGGATTTTTAAGCGTCCTTGTTCTAAAAATACAATTAAATCTGCTCTCTGTATCAGCTTGGGACGGTGACTAATTAAAATAGTCGTTTGATTATGACGATGGGATAAAAGTCTATCTAATACTTGTCTTTCGCTTACTGGGTCGAGTGCGCCCGTAGATTCATCTAAAATTAAGACTGGTGGCTGAGTAACTATGGCTCTGGCTATGGCTAATCTTTGGCGTTGTCCACCAGAAAGATTTGCCCCAAATTCTCCTAAAACAGTTTGATATTTATCAGGTAATTTGCTAATAAATTCATCTGCACCAGCAATTTGACAAGCTCTGACAATTTCTTCAAAACTAATATGGGGATAGCTAAACTGGAAGTTATCAATAATTGAACGACTCCAAAAGTGGGGTTCTTGAGGAACTAATACCACTTGTTGACGCAAACATTCTAAGGATAAATCTTGCTGATTATAAAAACCATAACGAATATTCCCAGACTCGACTTTATATAAGCCTGTGAGCAATTTTGCCAGGGTACTTTTACCACAGCCAGATTTGCCAATTAAAGCAATAACTTTACCGCCAGGAATAGTTAAGGAAAAATCTTGTAGGAGGTCAACTCTACCTGCGTGATGAAAGTTCAGTTCAGTGCAAGTTATATCTGCATTGCCAGGAATTTGTGCCCAAGGCTTTTTAAAATCATTTTCGGATTCTGGGGTAGCGTCAATCACTTCTGTCATCCGTTGAAGGACTATCTGGGCTGTGATAAACTCATCTACTAAGCCAATGGCAGCACCTAAGAAACCGAGAAAGTTACCACTCATGCCGTTATATGCCATTAATTGACCGATGGTTAAGGTGCGATTAATGACTAAATAGCTACCCATCCAAAGGATGCCAATACTAATGAAGGTAGAAAGAATGCCAGTAACTGTACTGCTATACAGTCCCAGCTTCATCATACTCCAGCCCAAGTTGGCGAGGCGACCATAATTCCCTTGGTATTCTGACCAAGCTTGGGGAGTGGCTTGGGTAGTTTTTAATACTTGGATGCCGCGAAATGTTTCTACCAAAAAGCCTTGGTTTTCTGTACCAGAAATAATTAGATTCCGGGTTTTCTGGCGCATCGCGGGTAAGAAAAGCAGGTTAACACCCGTGACAACCATAAATGCAACTATGGAAGCGAGAGTTAGTTCCCAACTGTAAAAGAGCATAAAACCCAAGGAAATTACAGCAATAAAGAATTGACTGGGTAATCCGAGGACAATTTGGGAAACTAAGTTATTGATGGCTTTGACATCGGCAATGCGGCTGACAACTTCGCCACTGCGTCGTCCTTCAAAGTAGGATAGGGGTAAATGTAAGAGTTTGCGTCCGTATTCTAGAATTAATCCTAATTGCAATCTTTGACCGAAGTGACCGATGAGGTGAGATTGGACTAAACTAATGGCGCTTCTAATTAAGTTCATGGCGATAACGCCAATAGCCACAGTGGTTAGTAATTGGGTATCACCTCGTACTAAGACATCATCGGTGAGGAGTTGCATCATGAAGGGAGATGCCAAAGAAAGTAGTCCAATGGCGATGTTAATAGCGATCGCTTGAGCGAGAATAGAACGATAAGGCCAAACCCGTTGCAGATATCTTCCCAAACCGCCAATTTTATCTGATTCTTGTTGATAAAAACGACTGTCATCTGGAGTCAGTAGTAACATGACACCATTACCCCAACCCGCCATTAACTCTTGACGGGTAAGGTAACGGATACCAACACCAGGGTCAGCAATGACGTATTTTTTGCCTTTTTGACCGTATAATACGACCCAGTGGTAGCCTTTCCAGTGGATAATTGCTGGTAGGGGGGCTTGATCTAGTTGGTCGATTAATTGGGGATTGGCTTTAACTTGGCGGGCGTTGAATCCTAGTATTTCTGCACCCCGTTTCAATCCCAGCAAGGATGTTCCTCTAGAACCTGTGCCCACGGCTTCTCGGACGCGGTTGAGGGTAAATGTGCGTCCGTAGTGTTTGGCAATGGTTGCAAGACTTGCAGCACCGCAGTCTTCTTCACTGTGTTGGAGGACAATCTGGTATTTCATTTTCAAATGTAATTATTGGAGAGAAAATAAAGTTGGGTCAAATGACCCGACTTTATTGAGCATTTGGTTTGTCATATCAGACTTTTAACAGCTTGGCTGACGCGCTAAAAAAAAGTGATTGCGCTTGCCTTATAACCCATTTTTAGTATGTTTGAGAGATTCAAAACAGTAAATCTGCTTCAAATTTACCCAACGGTAGTGACAGAAGAAGGGTACTTGAAAATTTTAATTTTGAATTGGTATGATTCACATCCAGGTTTTTTCTTCGGGTGACAGTTGATTCACTTGCTGTTGAAACCAAGTTTCAAAATTTTCTTGCAGTAATCGTTGGCGCATAAAGTTGTCAAACTGTGCAGTTATAACCTTTTCCACACGTAA
>NZ_JBALDR010000060.1:0-61320 GCF_036917315.1 Nostoc sp.
AAATCATTCGCACTTTCACCGGACACCGCGACAACAAAGGACTTGACCCTTATTTTGAAATTGAAATGGACGAGCGCCGCGGCGCGATCGCAACTCTATGAACGCCAAACTCCTATTCCTGCAAATTGAGATATTCTTCGACCGATTGCAGCACGGCGAATACGATCACCCTTTGTATTTGGCTATGGCACTGGAGAATCTTGCAAATCAAGCATGGGATGAAGTTGACGAAGTTTACCCCAATCTGTGACAAAGTTTCTATGAGCAGGTAAGGTAAGCTCAAATCACAAATTAGTCACAGCGCGATCGCATTTTTAAAGGAGAAAATATGACCACTGCAACCAAAGAAATGACTGTACAGGAACTAATTCAAGAATTACAAAACTTTCCCAGTGATGCACAGATTTGCCTGACTGATGGCTATGGTGAGACATTTACCATCAACGGTTTTGAGGCTGGGTCTGACGGCGTGAATATCGTCATCTCTGAGGATGGCGATGATGGCGACAACGATGACGAGGGATAAACTTAGTCATTCGTCATTAGGCATTGGGTGCTGGGGATTGGGGATTGGGGATTGGGGATTGGGGATTGGGGACAAACTTTACTCCTGGCTTGTATCTGGGTTGTCTTCTTGCCAGTCAAGTTCTAAATCAACTCGCATCATTTCAAGTATCGCTTGCTCAAGCTTTTCATATAATTCAATTGCTTTTTCCAGCGACGATGCGCTGACGGTCAACTGTACAACTGTTTTGTCTTCGCTTAGGGCAAGACGGAAGTGATTATTTTTTGGTCTAGGCATTCCCTTCTCTCCATGATTTCATCAAACTCTCAATTTCCACCGGGGCTAGTCCATCCGCGATCGCAATCTCAATTTCCTGCCTCCTGCTTTGGGCCAACTGCGATCGCACATTCCCCCCGGTGATGTGCCGATGCTTAATTTTCCTGCCAGTCTTCCAGCAATAGCGGTAATAATGGTTGTCTTTGCGGTTGGAAGAGCAATACTTTTCTACCCAGTGAAGATGTTCTGGAACAGCTTTAATGTGTTCTGAAACATCGGTATAGTCCTCCAATCCTGGGGTTTTTTGTTCTGGAACAGGATTTTGTGTATCACGTTCCAGAACAAAGGAGAGGCGATCGCCCGCTATTTCTTGCGAGTCTTCACTGACTAATTGAACTGGCTGTGTATCCCGTTCCAGAACGCGGGTTGATTCCCACTGCTCCCAAGCTTGCTCAAATTCGATCTGATTTGAAAAATCGTCTGGGTCTGGTGGTTCAAGTGATTCATCGTAGAAAATTGTCAGTTGTCCGTTGTCGCTGACATGGGGCACTTCTCCAAAGTCGGCAGGATTCCAGCGATCGCAGTCCGCAGCTTCCCACACATCTTCAAAAGAATGCCCCAAAGGGGTCTTATTCTCTGGGGCAAGCGGTGTTACACCACTACGGTTAAAAGTGTGGTCAACTGTATCATGAAATTCCTGTAGTGCGACATCGAGGGATTGAGTGGTAATCTCTACCAGCTGCTGCCACTGGCCTTGTGGATCGTAAATCTCAATTGCAATGTCATATTCTGTTTTCTTGCGCTGCTGCCTGTGACCAACGATCTGAAATTGACCGCGCCAGGAGCGATAGGTTTTTTCCCAAGAGGGAGCAGGGGAGCAGGGGGGAGCCGTTGCAACGGACTCCACCGCGAACAATGTCAGCTGCCTGGGGGCCGCTCCGTTGTCGGATTCCGTCATAATTAGGTTAGTCTTAATCCCCGCCACAGTGATTGCTACATCACTGTGGCGAATTTTTTAGTTTTGAGGAAGTGGCAATCGACCGTGTGGGCCAAAATCATCGGGCAAATCTTGGATAGTTTTACCCTTTGATTTGAGTAACTGATCAAGTGCCTTCATTTGGGCGATCGTGAACGTAGGTACACTATCGCCTGCCTCCCATCTACTTACAGTTCTGGCTGTTGTGCCAATACATCGCCCGAACTCCTCTTGAGACATATCTAGCTCACTTCTAAGGGCTTTCAAGGGTGACTCACCCCCATCTTTTTCTCTACTCACTCTTTTCTTTACCATAATACCCCGTCTAGACAATATGACTAGATGGGTTGACAGGGACAACATATCCAGACATAATGTCTAGTAATAGACGACAAAAAGACCAGCCAACGTAATTGCCTCGGCAAGAAACAGTTATTCAGCTGGTTTCACCTAAAGTGTCTCATCTCAGTAGCAAATGCCAAATCCGGGAAAATTAGCACTTTGTGTAATAGCCGTTGAAAGCTGATAAAGAGTATTTCAGGCTACCAGTGTCCCGTAAGTGGTGAAGTCAGCGAGTAGAAAACTGAAGTGTTTGTCTATACAAGTCGCGGCTTAGATAAAAGCTGGTGACGTGCATTTGTATGCGGCCGCAATCTGTAACCGACCTTAGTAGGGCATTCCACATTTACCTTGGGCAATTTGCCGACGTGGTGACACGGTGGGCTGTGGAAATTAAGACCTGGGTGAAAATCCCGTAGAGGCTGGCGTGTAGGTAATGGCTCACGCACAGATGCACGATCGCGAAATTGCAAATCACCGTGTGGTTATGCAATTGCTCACAGTTTCTTGGAAAAACGCGCAAACCTGCGGCCGGTCGCACTTTTTTATATGACTGAAATTAAAGGAAAATATGTAACACGAAAAAAACGGATACGCCAACTAGAAAAAGAGATTGAGCAGTTGAAGGCCCAGGTTAAAACCCTCACCCAACTACTCGACGATGCCCACGGGATGATTTATCGTTCCCGTCCTGGCTTGGCGCGTGCCGTCGAGCGAGATTTCCATGAGGAGATGTTGCCATCAGAATTACCGCCCGCAGCGCTGGTTGCGATCGCTAAAAAAAGGGTACAGCGCAAAATCCGCAATTTATCAATTGCACCCCGCGCTGACTTGGTGATGGAGCGCGATCGGAATGGCCGCCTAATTATTAAGGGCACGGCTAACTCTTCATCACCGCGCCCTCAAGCTTAACTATTTTTGTAGGAGGAATATGCCTATGAAATAAATTTCATTTATATGAGCCAAAAGTAGATTGTTCCACAAAAAATCAGTCACCAGCTGATTGGCTGACTGATTTTTCTTACTATCAAATTTAAATTATGCAGATTAAACGACACAAATCTGATGTATTACTTTCCAATGACTTCCTGTCATATTTGGTTGTCGCTTATGCCGTTATGTCAGAGGATTTAGCAAAGTACACCGGAGAAGCCGCGATTGTTCACCGAGTGAAATATCTCGACCTTGGCCATGAAAAGTTTCATCAATTTTCTGATGAGGAATTACACACTTTTTTGAAAGAAAACTACCCAACCTAGTTTTGAAAGAGCATTTACCTATGACTTATCGACAACAGCTTTTTGATTGGATCGTTGTCAAAGAAGTTTCCCCGTGCAACTGGGTTATCTTGTCGCAGTTCCGACGCCGCAACGATGCCGATAGTTACCACCAAATGATGAGAAAACTCTCCCCAGACCCGATTGAAGTGGTTTTCCGCAACCGCCTCACAGAGTTTGGACTGTAGGGTTAATTGAGAGCGATCGCAGTCTGGTTGAGAAGTGCGATCGCAAATGAATTCATCTACCCAAACACTTCAAACTTGTACAAGTAAAAAATAGCACATTTTGAGCAAATGAAAGTAACAACCATCACTTACCAAAGAGTTCTAAATCTTGGCGATTACAATTCGTGCAGGTTAGAGAAAACCGCACTAGCTGACGAGTTTGAAGATCAAGAAATTGCAACACAGAATCTTATAGAAAGTGTTGAGCGCCAAATTCATGAGAACGCGATACACAAGCAAATCGATCAAGAGGTCAGAGACAGGAGGGAAAAACTAACAGCTGTCAAGGCAGAGTATGCAGCGCTGAGTAAAGAGGTTGAACTTCTCAAAGCTGAAAAAACTAGCTTATCCCAGGTTGAAGACGACCGATTTTAGTCGGAATTTTTTAGGCGATCGCCTCCCTTGGCAAGAACGCGATCGCCACTGATCGATACCAAAATCAGCTTACCAAAATGCACACCATAATTAATACCCCCGTAGTGTTTAGTTGCAAAACTCCAACAGAGGGTTGGATAAATCTAGCCCAAGTCAGACAACTTCAGCATGAAGAATACCCCGCTACAGTCGTTGTAATTACTTGGCACAACGGCGAAAGACAGGCTTTCACAGGTGAAAATGCCACAGCCATTCTGCAAGCTTGGCAACAGGCAGCAGACCTATTAGAGCAGCGCTGCAATTGTAATCATCGCTTGAAAAATCGGAGGTCAGGATGAGCGATCAATTTTTAATTTCCAAAGAAGATTACATGGTTAACTCTTTGGGTTTAGGGCTTGCAGTGCAATACCTTTCTGATTACTCAGATAAACCCCTGAGTTATTGGACTAAAAAAATTAGTGAAGAAGCGAATTCTCAATACGACCAGTTAACCCCCGAACAAATTGATAAAAGTATCCAAGATTTTCTTAATAACAAAGATACGGGAAATGACTCAAGTACAACAAAGTTAGGTTCTGTCCTAACAATTCGTGAAACTCATAATGCTGTAACTATTTACGGCATGAATGAAGACGGAACTGAAGTAGAAAGACCAATTGCAGAATTTTCTCGTCCTCAAGATTGGGGAGATAAGGAACGCTGGCATTATGAATTCTTCCGTCTGGAATGGGTGAGTGATGGCAATAAATATATTAACAATTGCCATTGTTACACCGACCTCAAAAACCCCGAATGTGGTTATTCTATTTTATTTGCTCAGTGTGTAGCTACCATTCTTTATCCCGGTAGACCACCTCAATTATGTGGACATGAATACTTAGATGAGGATGATTTTTGGTTAGATGAATGGGGAGAAATGCCACCTTACTACTACCCAGATGAAGAAGAGGACTACTTTGAATGAGCAATAACCAAGTAAAAATCAAGTGTGAATTGTTCAAACGTACTAATGAATTCAACAATGCTGAAACTTTTGATTTCAACCTACAACTCACAAATTTTACACGCGATGGTTTGCTTTCTTTTTTAACAGAACTCCACGGTTCCATTACCAATTTCACCAACGTCACCCCGCCTGATGAGGCTAGCTGACACACTAGCCGAAACGGTGGCATCGTTGCCACCGTCGCGGATTGTGTCCAAAGCAATCAGCAAGTTAATTAGTATTGTGCGGCGTTCACGACGAATTGCGCTACTGAACTGCGGCGTTCCGATGTTCATGCGCGGCACAACTCTAGTTAATTCCCCGAATGCGTTTACTCCTGAATCGCGCCCCTCAAGCGTGGGGCGTTAGGGTGATTCGTGCGCTATTAAGTTCGGGATATTTAAGGGATGCCAGTCCCTAAAACCATCACTCATATCTCGCAGAACCATGAAAATAGAATTAACAATTCTGGGAATTGATGTTAGTAAAGCAAGCGTAACTTGCCATATTTTAACACAATATCCCAAGGGCGGATTGCAAACATATTGGAATAAAACCAGAAATAAAGCATCAAGTTTATATCCGGCTTTTTACTCCAATCCTGATACTAATAAGAAGCAAAAATCAGCTTTTGACTTTGCTTGTTACCTATCAGAAATCAAGCCAGATTACGCAATCCTAGAACCAACTGGAAACCACTATTCAAGACTGTGGGCATCCATCCTCAATAAATTGGAAATCAAAATCTTGTGGGTTGGTCACGTCGAACTCAGACGTTACCGGGGTGGTAAAAACCTCCCGAATAAAAGCGATCCAGCTGATGCTTTAGCAATGGCGGCCTACGGTCACGATCCAGATCATCGACTGGAGACTGGGGAGTTGAACCTAAGATACTTTCTCATGCACCGCCCAGAACCCATTGATGAGTTACGGGATCTGTGCCAGCAGCTTGAACACCTGAACCGGGTGCAATCGCCGATCGTGAACTATGCTAGACAGCTTCTCGCTTGGCAATTCCCAGAAGTCGCACACACCAAGAGCAAATCTACTAAACCGGGATTAGTGCCGCCCCTTTGGGGATGGTTAGCTGGTAGTAATGAAATTTCCCCCGCCGGGAAAACCCGAATGGATAATCGCTACAAAAAATCAATCGCCCAGGACTATGGAATTCAGATTGACCCCATCCTGGAACTGCACGCTGATTGGATGTGTGATATCTCACTTGATGAGGGACGCTTAGAAACAAGAATCAGTGAAATGCTCTCTGAGTCAGCATTTAAACCTTACATGAGCGTGTTTGATAAGTTCGGGTTTGGGTTGCGAGTGCGATCGCGGCTGCTGACCAGGATTTATCCCTTTGAGTCGTTCCTGGGTATAAATGGTAAGCCAGTAATTGAATATGAGGTTAGGGAGGTGAAGCGAACAGAGCGCGATCGCAAAAACGGAGAAACCACTGTTAGGCGACTGGCTGGTGAAACCAAACGAATTAAACGCAACCGCAGCCGCGACACTTTCAAAATGCGTTTAGGAATGGGTACAACCTTGGAACAATCCGGGGATGGACTTGTTGAAAAACCGAGCGGTTCAGCCTTGTGTAGAATCAGTCTGTGGCAGTACGTCTTAACCGGCGTGGAAACTGGAAGGCTACCAGAGAACGAACTGACCAAGGAATTGATTGACTACCGCGACTCACTCAAAGCTAATGTCACCGAACAAGGTGAGAAGCTGCTAGGTGGTAAACACATTCAGGGAAAGCTGATGAGTAAAGTAGTAAACCTACTGTTCCAAGAATTGTGTAAAATGATTCCTCTGACCTGATGCGATAGCCCTTCATTTGGATGAAGGGTTTTAAAATCTCTCAAACTTTCAGTTACCCTGAACTGTAAGTGTGAATATTACAGACTCATGTAAGTTGAAACAGCCAATAATAGCGCCTAGATATTACTGTTTAATTATCAGGAGCAAAGCGCGATTCTCTTGTGGAGAGGCTGCGCGATCGCGTGCAGAATATTTACAGTGTTGCCTAAAATTATGGATAATTCCCCAGTAGTGGCTCAAGCAGATGCATCCTTACCAAATGACACTCAGGAAAATACACGAATAGTGGAGTCAGCATCTGGCTCGAATTCACCACCGAAGCAAAAGGTAGGAACTGACTTTGACTCTCGCATGATGCTGCGGTGTTTGGAACTTGCCCGTCGCGCTTTAGGGCGGACTTCGCCAAATCCGCTAGTGGGAGCGGTGATTGTCAAGGATGGCGAGATTGTAGGCGTTGGGTTTCATCCTCGCGCAGGTGAGCCTCATGCAGAAGTGTTTGCTTTGAGGGAAGCAGGCGATCGCTCTCGTGGTGCAACAATCTATGTCAGCCTCGAACCTTGCAATCACTACGGACGTACTCCCCCTTGTTCGGAAGGATTGATCGAAGCAGGGGTGGCAAAAGTAGTGGTGGGTATGGTTGATCCCAATCCACTGGTGGCTGGAGGTGGCATCGCCCGTTTACGAGCGGCGGGAATCGAAGTATTGGTTGGAGTAGAAGAGGAAGCCTGCCGTCAGCTAAATGAAGCTTTTGTGCATCGCATTCTCTATAAGCGACCTTTGGGAATTTTAAAATATGCCATGACTTTAGACGGCAAAATTGCTACTACCTCTGGTCATAGCGCTTGGGTAACAAGTCAAGAAGCCCGCAGTGAAGTACATCTAGTGCGGGCGGCTTGTGATGCCATAATTGTCGGCGGTAATACAGTCCGACAAGATAATCCTTATTTAACCAGCCATCAGGTAGGGGCACATAATCCCCTGCGGGTGGTAATGAGTCGCCATCTCAACTTACCGACAAGTGCCCATCTGTGGCAAACTGCGGATGCTCCAACTTTGGTGTTGACACAGAAGGGTGCTAACCCCGATTTTCAAGAACTGTTGCTCAAACAGGGTGTGGAGGTGGTGGAATTAGCATCACTTACGCCGGATAAGGCAATGGCGTACTTATATGAACGAGGTTTTTGTAGCGTGCTGTGGGAGTGTGGTGGTACTTTAGCTGCTAGTGCGATCGCTCAAGGAGCAGTGCAAAAAGTTTTGGCATTTATTGCCCCAAAAATCATTGGTGGTAGTATTGCTCCCACACCAGTGGGCGATTTAGGTTTTACTACCATGACTGAGGCGTTGTCTTTAGAACGTGTTCGTTGGCGTGTAGTAGGTTCTGACTGCTTAGTGGAAGGTTATTTTTCCCCAAAACCTAATAGTCAACAGTAATAACACTTGACGATCGATCTATTTATCTTGGTTTTGCGTTGGCGTAGCCCGCCGTAGGCATCATGAACACTGGCGTTCATGTGCAAGATCGCGTATGAGGGCTAGTCGAGATTGAATGTAGTGGCTAAGAAAATCAGTTTCGTTAGAATCTAACAACACTTGCGTTTCGGTTTGTTTCACTAACCACTGCACCAAGCTAGCATCATCCAGTTGTAAAAGGAGTTTGGCTTGAGCGGTTTCAACCACTGACCAAAGCTGACGCATGATTGTAGGAGTCATCAGACCTCAATTGAATAATTTAGCTTTGCTGTCTTCAGATTACACAATTCCAATCGAACTTTACGACATGAATGTAGAAGCTGAGACAAGTATTATTAAAAACTTAATAATGGTATTTATAACTTTATGAAGATTAAGGATTGGAAACTCAGTTTGACAATCTATCTTTAAGCATTGGGTCAACTGCGAAGATAGATTGTCAAGACTTAGAGGATGTTTTAAAAGGGTATTTTGCTTTCATGACGATCGCAGCAAAGAATTTCGGTACATGACTGGAACCTTAATTTATCTTTGCAATCGATCCAAATCAAAAGGGAAAAATTATACCTTTTAGGACTTTTATAAACAGCCTCTTAGTATACACAGTTCATGAAAACTTATTATCCTATTCTTTTATCTTTGGAAATCGGATATATTTCACGGACTATTTTCAAAAACTGATTTCTTGCCCGGTAGGCACACAAAGTTAAAATTACCAAAGTCTGCCAATTCATTAATATAGAACTATTTTGAGTCCCTAAAACGACGGCGATAACTATAAATCCAAACAGAACGAGAGTAATCATCTTATGGGGTAAATCTTTTAACCACTCACTATTCACAAAACGATAAACAAAATAGCGTATCCAGCGACTAATCACTTCTGCTATGAATAATATCGCCCCGATGATATTGGTTTTTGTCACTACCAGAAAGGCAAAGTACTTATAAGCTTGCAATAAAAAGTAAAGCCAAATTCGTGTCTGCTTATCAACATGGTTGTAAGCATAAAAAGTTACTCTTACGACCAGGAGCATACCGATCCAGGATGCCGTATTAGTTAAAACTGTTACTAAGTCAATAGCCCTAACTTCAAAAGCAAAACTCTTATCACTTGCAACAACTTTAGCCAATTCCAAAACAATTAGTCCGGGAACAGCGAAAACTATAGACCAAAGCCAAGCCTGCCATATACTGATTCGGTTCTTATATTTTAGGTAAGTTTCTGAAAGCGTTGGTTTTTTCTCAAACCTTTCAGCAATTATGTCATTTTCTACATAGCCTAGTTCATAGATGCACCAGAAAGAAAGTACTAAAAAAAGCATACTGATGGCATGAAGGATTGGTTGGCTATTCACCCAACTCAAAGCTACTATCAAAACCACAAGATCGTCTAATAATATCACTTTGAGAAAATATTTCTTACCTGGTCGCTTCGCTCGCTCTAGATACAAAAACGGAATATAAAGATCAGCCATAGCCGAAACATACTTTGCTTCTGGCCAAATAACTAAGCATGGAGTCGCTACACATGCAAGTAATGGGTTATCATCCTTTGAGTCTGTGATTGCGATCGCACGGGCAACTTCATTATTACCCAATGATGCTGTCACCAAGAAGTGTTTTCCTCGCTGTCGATCTATCGCTCCTTGCCAAAATCGACAAGCTATGATGCCATCAAAATTTATGGGGAAGTGTTTGGACAGCGGACGAACAATGAAATCAAACCCTTGGGTGGTCAGTATTACACGTGAATTTGGATTCTTAGTAAGTGCCTGGATCAAGGTAGTATTCCCATAATCTTGAGCTAGCTGTTTAGCCCGCCATTGCCACAAAATTACAGTCCAGGGAAAAAGTAAGGTTGCGACTAAAACCCTCATCCAATCTCGTGACACCTCTCCTTTAATTTTCCCTGGCAACCAATTCCACGGTTTGACAAAATTCAACAAGGTGAGTAACAACCACCCAAGTACGCGGGGTTGTAAAGTGTTGAGGTACTCTTGCGTTGAATTGCGTAGGAAAAGAGTTTCATCTAAATCTACTAGGATGGGTGTACTATCCGGTGCTATTTGAATGATGTTTACTACATCAGGTACGGAAGTTTCATGACTTAGTGCATTTATCATAAGGCTTATAACTTGATGTACTGATGCAATTTTTAAGTTCTGTCAATCTTCTAGGAGATTAACACTGTTTTGCTGTAGATGGACTCACAAAATCATGCAAATCTATATCCCAAATGCTGATGTAAATAAAATCACATTCTTGGCGGATAATTTGACCCTTGACTGAGCCATTCTTAAAACTAAAATTATCCGATTGGCGCTGTTGTACCTGTTTGAGTCCCTGCTTAATTTCTTCAGTGGCTTGCCCTGCTAACATTCCATTCAAGGTAGTCTCCATGACTTCTGGATCTACCGATTGAGCAAAAGATACTTCAGTTTGACGCAGCGTTTTAGAATTACGATCGAATAAGTAGCCAAGGTCAATTTTGTTTGGCACTAGTTTGTAAACGACAGCACGAGTCTTGCCCCATGCACCTCTTAAATCTTGATTTGGTTTGCCGAGGGTAGCTTCTACGATATTTCTTGTTGTACCTGTAGGGAATGCGGGAACGCTTTCTCTGCTGGCAGTGGCAGCTAATTTACTGCGCGGCTTGTTTTGTGGTGTAGAACGCGCTTCTGGTGTGGGAACTGCACTTGCCTCACTCTCTGGTTCTGGCTGTGGTGTGGATGTTACTACGGGTGCAGGAGTCTCTGAAGTTATAGGCTCTTTTTCTGGCTGTGGTATGGGTACAACTGGGGGATTAGAGGTTGGTCGCTGTCGTGGTGATGAGCTAGGGATAACTGGAACTGGAGAAGTTTGGGAGGAAACGGGCGGTTCGGTTGATTCAGGAGTGGAAAAAGATTCTGGCGATGGCGTGGAAGTTCTGCCAATGGTTGTTTCTGGTTGTTGCTGACGAATGATGCTAGGAATTGCTACTGCACCAATCAAGCCGCCTATGAGTAAACTACCAATAATCACAGCAGATTTTTGCCAGTTCCCAGGAGTGGAAGACCCTGGAATCGCAGAATTGTTTTGCGGAGAATATAATGCTTGAGTTTGTCGAGTCGATGCAATGGGAGAAAAACTAACTGTGGGAGTATTTGCAGTTAGCTCAGGAGGTATATTAGTAGCAGACTGCAAGGCATATAGCATTTTACTGGCAGTGCTGTAGCGATCGCCAGCATGAGGTTTAATTGCCTGATTGAGTACTGCCGCCAATTGAGAAGACACGTTAGGGGCGTGCTGCTGCCAAAGTATTTCCCCAGTTTTTAGATCGGTTACTAGTTCTTGCGGGTGTTTGCCAGTCAGCAGATAAATTGCCGTTAAACCTAAACTGTAGATGTCAGTGGCGTAAACTGGGCGGCCAACGGCTTGTTCGCTAGGCATATATCCAGGCGTACCAATAACAAGCGATCGCGTGGGGTATCCTGGAGAATTCACCACTGAACGAATTGTTTCTTTGACTGCACCAAAATCAATCAAAACTGGCTCGTTATCAACAGAACGCAGAATAATGTTATCTGGCTTGATATCTCGGTGAATAATGCCTTTACTGTGAACATAATCTAAAACTGAAAGCAGACTCAAGAGAATTTGCCGAACAACAGTTTCACTCTCAAATCCTTTGGCTTCGACAATTTTTGTCAGGGTTTGGCCGTGAATCCATTCTTGGACGAGATAAAATTGTCCATTCTCAGAAAAGTAGGCGTAGAGTTTGGGAATTTGGTGACTACTTTCACCCAAATACTCCAAGGTTGCGGCTTCGCGTTCAAACCTTTGTTGGATAAGTTGGTAGGTTTGCGCGTCATTATTGGTTATCGGTTTTAGTTGCTTGATTACACAGCGCCGACGAGAAGGCATGTGGACATCTTCTGCTAGAAAGGTTTCGCCAAACCCACCAGCGCCGATTACCTGGATAACTTGATAGCGATTGTTCAGCAGGGTTATTGTCATGAAAAATTATAAGCGTAGACACCCAGTGCAGAGCTGGAGACTTCTTGTCTTCTCCAAACTTGTCGTCAGACATTGCCCTTTCCAAATGTACATCACATGAGCGAAGCCAAGGCGAATATACTCTGGTGAAATTAAATATGCGTTATCCAGAACCCTTGTAGAGACGTAGCAGTACTACGTCTCTTCATTCTTTTTCAGCACATACAGCGGATTTTAAGGAAAGTGAAGTACACAAACTAAGTCTCAAAGCCAGGTACAAAGCCTGTTTTACTTCTGTTAGCCCATTCTGACTCCTGAATTCTGAATTCTGCTGTATCTAATGCAAGCCGATGCATTGGTATCGCAGAATCCTGCCAAATTTACTTCGCTACGAATGAATGAAATACTGTACTAAGTGAACTCTATAGTCTCAACAAACTCTAAAATACTTTCTTTGATGTCTTCAGCCTCTTCCTCAACAGAATCGGGAATTTCGCCGTTAATAAAGCTGTGCTGACTACTAACTATATACAAAAATTCACCACTAATAAAGGTGAGCAATCCTCGGTACGCATCTAATCTGATTGCAGTTCCATTATTTTCTTGCTTAGAAATTGTGGAACCTTTGGGCATATCGATTAACACGTAGTAAGCGCCTCGCAAAGTATTTTCCAGATATTCAGTATATTCCACAGAAGCATCTGGTACATTGGCAAAAATCGCTTGAGGTACATACTTGTCTACTAAAATTGTTTGTAAATATTCTTCTTGTCCAACAGACTCCAATTCCTCTAACTGTTCTAGGGGGAAAGGATAATAATCGATTCTCAGTAAAGTACCGATGTCATCAGAAAAGCCAACTACTCCTTCTTGGCTTTGAATTCTACCACCCTGCTGCGGTTCAACCGGAATCGGTACAGTAAAATTACCTAAAGGAGATTGATATGTCTGTTCGCTAAAATCTTCGATGACCACCGTTTCATCATCATCGTCGTCTTCATATTCTTCATCTTCTGCTTCTTTAAAAGCTGCAATTACCTCCTTGATGATTTCGTCTGCTTCTTCATCCTCAAGTTCTAAAGCCGCTTGTAGCTTTTTCAGGTAGGCTTGTTTTGGTTTGGGGATGGCGAGGTCGTCGTCTAAAAGCACTATTACCCCAGCAGCAAAACCATCTAGTACTAATTCATCTGAGAGAGATACTTTGGCGGCATTAAATAGGGGCCCAATTCCCTCTTCTTCGGCAATGGAGATGAGTCTATCAACTATTTCTGCAATTTCATCTTCTGAGTATTCCTCGAAAACCTCGAATTCCCAGAGGATACCCGCTAAACTTTCTGCATCTACCTCTTCAATAAATGAATCAGCGATCGCAGTCACAGTTGCGATCGCCGCCACCGCTTCCTCTGGACTTAGTGATTCCTCTGATGTCTTTGGTGAGTTAAAAACCTTGTCATATTTAGTCATAATTGCTACCTAAATTAATTCCTTGATAGTAATAACAAATTGAAAGTGACAATGGTCAGTTTACCAATGGAGCGAATCTTCTAGAGAAAAAGTTGGCTTATACGTGGTTTACTCAGTATCGAACGGGTGTAACAAAACTTTATTGACAACTAATTTCCCAGGAGTTGAGGTTTTCTAAAATCTGTTGTCGAATATACACTTAAACACGAGCTAGGCTCAATATTTACCGCAAGTCAATTTAATTAAATATTGTAAATTTTTGCGATCGAGCAATTATCGTAAATAACTGCTATAGCTTTCTATATTTATCCTCTAGCAGATGAATTATATCTACCGATAAAATTATAAACTAGCTAGCGATAGATACCTACACCGTAAGCAGGATGTCACAATACCGAAGTTTGTAGTGACACGCAATACCCGAAACGTTGTACTGTTGGTTCTGCAAGTGTGAATTAGATGAAATTTTGAGTTTTTTATGGTACAAACCCCACCATCCCAGTTTTCACCAGATCAATATAAAGTAGATCCTGCAAAGGAAAATGTAGAAGCTCTTATACAAGAACCGCAGTTAGATATTGAGATTGCTCTAGAGTTCCTTTACACCAGAGATATTGAATTTCGTCAGGAAACAATTTATTTTCTCGTAGTCGATCGCTTTTATGATGGCGATCCAGATAACAGCGAAGGTGCAAACTCAGAACTGTACGATCCAACTAGACAGGATTGGGGTAAGTACTGGGGTGGCGACTTGCAAGGTGTCATCGATAAATTAGATTATCTCAAAAATATGGGAGTGACTGCCATTTGGCTAACTCCACTGTTCGAGCAGGTTGAAGAGTTATTTGTTGGCAATGCAGCAATACATGGCTATTGGACAAAAGACTTTAAACGGCTTAATCCTCGATATATTGCTGACGGAGACAACCCTTCTTTAAACGCCACTCAAGAAGAAAAAAATACAACCTTCGATCGGTTAATTACAGAAATGCACAAGCGCAATATGAAGCTAGTGCTGGATATTGTCTGCAACCATAGCACACCTGATACTAGCGGTAGTAAAGGTGAATTGTATGATGATGGTGTCAAAATTGCTGACTTCAATGATGATGTCAATAATTGGTATCACCACTATGGCGAAGTGCAAAATTGGGAAGACGATTGGCAAGTACAAAACTGTGAACTATCTGGTCTAGCAACCTTTAATGAAAATAATACTGAATATCGGGAGTATATCAAGTCAGCAATTAAACAATGGCTAGACCGGGGTGTGGATGCACTGCGGGTGGATACTGTCAAGCACATGCCGATTTGGTTTTGGCAAGAGTTCACTGGCGAGATGACCAATCACAAACCAGATGTATTCATTTTTGGTGAATGGATTTATAGTAATCCAACTGACGATCGCTCAGTGGAATTTGTAAACCACTCAGGCATGACACTTCTAGACTTTGGCTTGTGCGTGGCAATTCGCGCCGCACTGGGACAAGGTTCAGAAATGGGATTTGAAACAATTCAATACATTTTCGATCAAGATTATCGCTACAACGGGGCAACAGAGTTAGTTACCTTCATTGATAACCATGATATGTGCCGTTTCCAATCGCTGAACCCCGATCCAGCGATGCTGAAGGTTGCGATCGCCTTAATTATGACCTGTCGCGGTATTCCCTGCATATATTACGGCACAGAACAGTATCTGCACAACGACACCGATGGCGGTAACGACCCGTACAACCGCCCAATGATGGAAAATTGGGATACTGAGAGTGAGATTTATCGTTGCATCAGGCTGCTGTCTGGCTTACGACGACTGAATCCAGCCGTATCAATGGGTAGCCACTGGCAAAAATACTTAACACCGGATGTTTACTGCTATGTACGCCGCTATCGCGACTCTGCGTGTTTTGTCGCTTTAAACCGGGGAGGAGAAGTTACTCTCCCAGAAGTAGAAACAGAATTGCCCGATGGCGAACATACCTGCGTGGTGACTCGCAACAAATATGAGGTAAAAGATGGCAAGATTTATGACTTAGTACTAGAAGAAAGGGGAGCAATTGTTTTCAGCCACGTTGGCGAACGGATAAAAGCACAAACAATTGTCCGCGTCCAACTCAATGGCGTGGAGACCAAACCTGGTGAAATCATCGTGGTGACAGGAGATTGCCCAGAGTTAGGTAACTGGGATATTGGCAAAGCGTATCCCCTAGAGTACATCAACACCAATACTTGGTTTGCCGAGATTCCCTTTGATGAAAGTGCTGGTAAGCTAATTGCTTATAAATATGCCATGTGGCGGGAAGGGCGATCGCCTCTACGCGAAAATCTCGTAAATCGCCGCTGGGTGATTGCGAAAGAAGGTACTGTCAAATGGCGTGATACCTGGGCATCGGGAAGAGAATCTTAGAAATATAGAATGAGGTAGAGTGAAGGATTAAAATTTTGATTCTTCACTCTTCATGCAGAGGCACGCATTAACATTGTATCGGGATGCATTGGCATGACAGAGGCACGCATTAACATTGTATCGAGATGCATTGGCATTGCAGAGGCACGCATTAACATTGTATCGAGATGCAATGGCATGACAGAGGCACGCATTAACATTGTATTGGGATGCATTGGCATTGCAAGGTATGTCAAATTTAATTCGCTACAAATTAATGAAATGCTGTATTAAGTTAAACTGGTGAGACTCAGTAACTAGGCATAGTAGGCATAATTAAACATAAAATAAAATCCTAGTTCGTAGTGTATTCATCGCTCCAAACAAAGATGATCGGCTTCCTCAATGTGGGGGAATACTACTGTAATTTAACATTGTGGATGCATAGGCTAGCAAAAACCACAGGCATCGCAAACTTATAATATTGATGATATCTATCCACCTCTGACTTTTTATTGCGATAATTCCCAAGGGGGACGCGCTCTCCACTGGTCAGTTAAAGGGGGATAGATGACACTCAAGCGGTTGGTTTTATTTTTTGTGATGACGCCGATAGCAGTTCTGTTGGCAGTTTCAGCTTTATTCGGTAGTTGGCAAGAACCTCAATTTCAAAGTCGTTTGGAACTATACCAAACAAATATTGCTTTACAAGCTCAAGCTTGGCAATCAGAAGATAGCGGTGATGACAAACTCCAGGCGATTCAGGAAGCAATACTTGGTGAGCAACCCCTAGAAAGCGCTACAAAGCAGTATCAGGAGGCGCGTCAATCAGTTAAAGCTAATTTAGACAAAGTTAACAACAAACTTGCACAATTACGCTCTCAAGCTGAAATAACTCCCACGCCTCCGAAACCTCTACCGGACGCTCCTCCCACTATTAAAACCTCTAAACAGGGACAGCAACAGTTACAACAGTCTTTTAAGCAATTACAAAAATTACTGGCTGAATTAGACCTGCGCTTGGGAATTTTACAAGCACAGCAAGGACAGACGGATATAGCCTTCAAGACTTGGAGCGAATTACAACAACGCTCAAATATTAATCCAGGGTTTGGGGAAACCGCCGCTGTATTGACTGGACTGTGGAGCAATCCTCCTCGTATCCTCCCAAATGCTCAAGAACCAATTCAAAGGAATTTAGAAGGTTGGTTTCGCTCTACTGCTTTGGTTAAGTTATACCAACTCCAGCAACGACAAGACGCTTTATCAGCAGTAAAAGCCGCACAACAAGAATCTTCTGCTCAAGCAGTGGTGAAATTGGCAGTTATCGGCACTATTCCCACCTTGGCAGCTTTAATTGGTCTAATACTACTGATTTTATTATTTGCTCAACGCTTGTTGAAAGGAAAAGCCTCGTTATTAGCTCAAAATGCTGATATCCCTTGGTCAACGCCTTGGGGTGGTGAAACGGTTTTGCAGGTTTTTATCATCGGCTTTTTCTTTATGGGGCAAATTTTTGTACCTTTGGTAATATCGCTGCTACCCATTCCGCGTCCTATTGTGGATGTGCGACTTCAGGCATTTTCTGTGTTGGTTAGCTACTTCTTGGTGGCATTAGGTGCGCTGTTAGTGCTGTATTTCTCTCTCAAGCGCTTTTTTCCACTACCAGAATTCTGGTTTCGCTTCCGTTTTCAAGATAACTGGTTTTTGTGGGGGCTGGGAGGCTATTGCACGGCTTTACCTGTAGTTGTGGTGGTATCTTTGATTAATCAGCAGCTATGGCAAGGACAGGGTGGGAGTAATCCTCTGTTGCAACTAGCTCTGGAAAGCCAAGATAGTATCGCACTTGGTATATTTTTCTCCACAGCGGCGATCGCAGCTCCATTTTTTGAAGAAATCCTATTTCGCGGTTTTTTGTTACCCTCTCTAACTCGTTACTTACCCGTGTGGGGATCGATTCTGATCAGTAGTTTGTTGTTTGCGATCGCTCACCTCAGCTTATCGGAAATTCTCCCTCTGACCGCATTGGGCATCGTCTTGGGAGTAGTCTACACGCGATCGCGCAATCTCCTCGCTCCTATGCTCCTCCACAGCCTTTGGAATAGTGGTACACTATTAAGTTTATTCATTTTAGGTAGTACTTAATACAAGTACAGTACTGTTGCCAAAAACAAAAATATCTGATTTTATCTCCATAGGTAGAGACAATTTACTAGTAATAATTGGTTATAAGCATAAATACTAGCTGAAAACCCAATTACGATAATGGCAAAAGCAAATTAAAGAATGCTATTAACATTCTCATTCGGGTAGATTTTAGCCATTTTTCGAGATGTTAATTGTCTTCTTGAACCATTTTTAGCTGTCATAAATTGGAATGCAATTCCGGTTTGCGCTCATGGAAGTGGGGATCGGTAACTAAAAAGCGGTTAGAAAGATATGGAAGATGCCTTTTGCGCTTCTAGATTCCCACTAGCCACATAATTGTCTTGCCGGTGCGATGGCGTTTTACATTCGCTAGAAGCATCGCAAAAGAATCCGGAAATAATACTGATGGACTTGTAAAAAGTGGTGTATGTAGCAGCTTTTGCTGATTATTTAAGATTTATTCTGCTCAAGATAAATGTCTGAGCTAAAAATCTGCAAAACTGCTGCACCAGGGTTTGCGATCGTCAAATCCAGCAAAAGTCATCAAGGAGTACCAGTTCGGCCTAAACAGCAAGACATCTTGGCGTCTCCTCTGGAATAGAAGCACGCTGATTTTAATTATTCATTTTGAGACTTACTCAGACTGAAAAAATTAAAAATCTATTTATTAAGCAAGTAAATGTATTTGCTTCCATTACAATAAAGACTTTATTTTTATACTCACTTATCAAGGAGCAGCACTTATATGGCAAATCTTAACCCCAGTCACCCTACCAAACAACTTCTAGCTGGTTACTGTGGCATTATCCTGGGAGCGTTTGGGGTTCATAAGTTTATTCTAGGATACGCTTCGGAAGGCTTTATCATGTTAGTGATTTCTGTAATTGGGGGTTCTTTTACCTACGGGGTTGCTTTGTTAGTTATGCAACTTGTAGGTCTAATTGAAGGCATGATCTACTTAAATAAATCCCCTGAAGGATTTGTAAGTACCTATTTTGTGAATAAGCAGGGCTGGTTCTAGTGCAAGAATAGCTTTCTTACTAGAAGCAGAGAATGATACCCACTTCCCAACTTAGGATTGCAGCAAAAGCGCAGGGATAAAGGGCAGCAACCAAAGAAAGATCCTTTTTCCCTTCCGCTTCACCCTTAGCAAAAGTTATATAGCACTTCTACCTCCTATATTTATTTTTATTGATATGCTCATTTTCAAACCTAAACAGCTTAACTGGGCAATGTTCTTCTTGTTGGGCTTAGGATATTTCAGTGTTATGTCTCATTTAGAAATCAACTATTTCTTCAAAAACCTGATTGCGATCGCGCCAATACAGGTGGCAGCTATTATTTATGTCACTTATCGACGTTGGAACTGTCAACCCCCTGTAGGGGAATTTAAAATTCCAAATTTAAAATTCAAAATTCAAAACCCTACAGATAAATCTGGGGACTTGAAACCTTGAATTGAAATGCAGCGATAGTCATGATGCTCAACGAAGTACGATAAATTAATAATTTTAATATGGTTGACATTGAGTCATAGTTCCATATTTAGCCTACGCTCGAATTAGAGACGCTTTTAGTCAGGCGTTGAATTTCTGTAGCGAATCTAAACACAAGCCATGCAACTTGTCCCGAAAACTAAGCCAGCCCTAGAACTTGACCCAATCCTAGAGAAGATTATTCTAGATGTTGGGGGTATGAAGTGTGCTGGGTGTGTGAACGCTGTAGAACGACAGCTGACTCAACATCCAGGAGTCAAGAGTGCCTGTGTGAACCTGGCCACAGAGGTAGCAGTTGTAGAATCAGAAGTTGGTGCAATAGATGCAGATGCACTGGCACAGCGATTAACAGCTGTTGGATTCCCGACTCAACCCCGAAAAGCTCATGGCACAGTAGCGGGCGAAATATCGACCTTACCAGATCCAGCAGAACGACAACGCCGAGAAATGCGTTCTTCTCTATGGCAATTAGCGATCGCAGCGGTGTTGCTGATATTGTCGGGAAGTGGACATTTTGGTAATCTTGGTAGCTCAGTGCTGCCAGTGTTAAATAACATCTGGTTTCACTGTGGACTGGCGACAGTAGCGCTGTTAATTCCCGGCCGCCCGATTTTAGTAGATGGCTGGCTGGGCTGGCGGCGAAATGCACCTAACATGAACACTCTAGTGGGATTGGGAACGCTGACAGCCTACATTGCTAGTTTAGTAGCGCTGCTTTTTCCCCAATTGGGTTGGGAATGCTTTTTTGACGAGCCAGTAATGATGCTGGGCTTTATTCTCTTAGGAAGGACATTAGAGCAACAAGCTAGAGGTCGTGCGGCGGCTGCATTTCGGAAATTGCTAGCACTCCAGCCACTCTTAGCGCGATTAATTGCCAACCCAGAGAAAGCCGGAATGGGTTCTTCTAGTGTTGAGATTCCTGCTGAACAGGTGCGTGTCGGTGAATGCTTACAAGTGCTGCCAGGCGATAAAATCCCCGTTGATGGTGAAGTGGTAGTTGGTCAAACAACGGTTGATGAATCAATGCTAACCGGGGAAGCAGTGCCAGTAATCAAGAAACCAGGAGATATGGTGACAGGGGGGACACTAAACCAGTCAGGAGCGATCGCAATTCAGGCAACCCGGACTGGAAGTGATACAACTCTAGCTCAAATTGTGGCCCTAGTAGAAGCCGCCCAAACTCGGAAAGCACCAGTACAGAAATTAGCAGATACAGTAGCTGGTTACTTTACCTACGGGGTGCTGACAGCATCTGTCTTAACATTTGGATTTTGGTACTTTTTCGGCACTCACATCTGGACTGATATCACCATGTCTGGTGGCATGGAAATGATGAACCACGCTACACATGAAGCCCAGCAAGGGCTAAACGCCCCGCCACCGCTAACAGCACTCAGCACTCATCACTCATCACTCTTAATCAGCTTAAAACTAGCGATCGCAGTTATGGTAGTCGCCTGTCCCTGTGCTTTGGGACTTGCCACACCAACAGCCATTCTTGTGGGAACTGCTATGGGTGCAGAACGAGGTCTGTTAATCAAAGGTGGCGACGTTTTAGAAAAAGTACACCAGTTAAACACCGTAGTATTTGATAAAACTGGCACTCTGACTACAGGTAATCCCATCGTCACAGATTGTCTGTTAATTGAGGAATTGGGGTCTGGGGAAGAGGCAGAGGAGCAGGAGAAGAATAATAATGCCCAATCCCTCATTCAACTAGCAGCAGCCGTAGAAAGCGGTACTCACCATCCCCTAGCAAAAGCAATTCAGCAAGAAGCACAGCGGCAACAGTTATCTATTCCAGAGGCTGTAGACTTTCACACGGAACCAGGACTAGGGGTATCTGCTGTGGTAGAAGGCACAGTTGTATTGTTGGGTAACTGGGAATGGTTGAGTTGGCACGGCATTGCCATTAACGAAACCGCACAACAGGTAGCACAGGATTTAGCAACAGATGGTAAAACAGTCGTTTGCGTCGCGATTGGGGGAACCTTAGCCGGACTAATTGGTGTTTCTGATACCCTCAGATCGGATGCTCGATCTACAGTAGATAAGTTGCGTCAGATGGGCTTACGGGTAATGTTGCTCAGTGGCGATCGCCTAGAAGCAGCTAGCGCTATAGCCAAACAACTAGGATTAGATAGTGCTGATGTAATAGCAGGTGTTCCCCCAGCTAAAAAAGCAGCTGCAATACAAGCACTCCAGTTAGAAGGGACAAGGGGACAAGGAGACAAGGAGACAAAGAAAACTCCTCACTCAGTTGTGGCAATGGTAGGAGATGGGATCAACGATGCTCCAGCTTTATCCCAAGCTGATGTAGGAATTGCTTTACATTCTGGGACAGATGTGGCGATGGAAACTGCTGAAATTATTTTAATGCGCGATCGCCTAAACGATGTCGTCGAGTCTATTCAGCTTAGTCGCGCCACCTTCAACAAAATCCGCCAAAATTTATTCTGGGCTTTTGCATATAATACACTTGGCATTCCTTTAGCAGCAGGTGTTTTATTCCCTAGCCTGGGTTTTGTGCTTAACCCATCTGGTGCTGCTGCATTAATGGCTTTTAGTTCTGTTAGCGTCGTCACCAACTCAATATTATTACGGCGATTCGCTCATCGCCCGTAGAATACTCCTTTACACGTCCAATTTGCCACCACAAATATTGGTTATCAAAACACAATTCAGGAGTCAGTCGTCAGATTAAAACACTTACCAAAGCTATCATAGCTACTGGAGTAGAACGGCCATGTTCTACTCTTTCAAGGTATTATGCAATTTTAAAGCTTATTTAGATTAGCACCACAGACTGATGGTGCCCGAAAATGGCAAGATACGATACTAAACAAATCTTAATCAATTACAGTTCCACCGATTTGTCAATGGCAGCAGAAACCAATGAAAACCATCTACTGATTATTGAAGACGATCAAGGTCGCAAAGAATTTTCTCTGGAGCACCCCGTCTACTCTATTGGTAGAGACCGCGAATGTAATATCCGTTTAATGTCGCAATTTGTCTCCCGCCGCCATGCCACATTAGTGAGATTGCCACGAGAGCATAATAGTCATAGCTACTATTACCGGATTGTAGATGGCGATGCCAAAGGTAAGCCTAGTTCCAACGGTTTGATGATTAATGGACGCAAGATACCAGCCCACGATCTCAGAAATGAAGACGAGATCGTTTTTGGGCCTCAAGTACGTGCCATTTATTACCTTTTAAGAAATACTCAGCGTTTAGGACAAACGGATTCGAGTGAGTATGATATTACACTAATAAACCCCGGTATGGCCGAGGATTTAGAGGAGTAAGCGAGTGAATTATAACTACCAATTACAGTCTGACACTTCCACAGCTTCAAGCCGTGGGAGTATCAATTCAATCACCAAAGCTATCCTGCAATACTTTCAATCAAATGCCAATGACGGCTACTTTCAATAGATTGCTTGATTAACTCAAACATTTGTCGGCAGTAATTATCTAGGTGAATTGGTAGTTCTTCATTTTTAATCACAATACTCATGCGAGTTTCAGTTTCAGTAGATTTTGATTTATCAATCAGTACTTCTACTGTTATTAATTTAGGAAAAGGAACATTTCCAGGAACCTCACGACCGATAATATATTCGGCTGTGTGATATTGAATATCCAACTGACAGTCCTGTAGAAGTTCTACAAGTAACGGCAACAGATGGTCACTAGGAACAGAAACAATAAATGAACAGGTATAGCGAGCCATAATAGCCCCAAGCCTTGCAACACTCCGTCCATCCTATAATACCGAAGTATCTAAATATAAAGTCATTAAAAAATCAAAGTTTTTGAGAGCAGGTACTACCAGATATACAGTCAATGAAGAGGCAGGGGGCAGGGGGCAGAGGGGCAGGGGAGCAGGGGAGCAGAGGGGCAGGGGAGCAGAGGGGCAGGGGAGCAGAGGGGCAGAGGGGCAGAGGGGCAGAGGGGCAGAGGGGCAGAGGGGCAGAGGAACAGGGGGAAAAGTTCCAAGCTACGTCTGCAAGTATCAAAGCCTCATTAAAGGAGTTCAAAGGCTCATTAATGAGTATCAAAGACTCATTAAAGGAGTTCAAAGACTCATTAATGAGTATCAAAGCCTCATTAAAGGAGTTCAAAGGCTCATTAATGAGTATCAAAGACTCATTAAAGGAGTTCAAAGGCTCATTAATGAGTATCAAAGACTCATTAAAGGAGTTCAAAGGCTCATTAATGAGTATCAAAGCCTCATTAAAGGAGTTCAAAGACTCATTAAAGTTATAGTGACACTAACTTGCATTCTAAAACATATCTCCCCTGCTCCCCTGCTCCCCTGCTCCTCTGCCCACTGCCTTCTTTGGTAAGCTGAAAGTTTGATCAAAAACTTTACAATAAAGGTTTGGCTGAGGTAGAAAATGAAAGTCGCAATTACTGGAGCAACAGGATTTGTTGGTAGTCGTTTGGTACAACGATTACACGGAGAAGGTAATAAAATAGTAGTATTAACTCGGAATACCACTTTTGCTCAAAAGGTTTTTCCATCAGAGGCTTTCCCTAATGTAGAAATTGTTGCCTATACACCAAATGCATCTGGTTCTTGGCAAAGTGTCATTGCTAGTTGTGATAGCGTAGTTAATTTGGCAGGAGAACCTATTGGTGAAGGGCGCTGGACACCAGAACGGAAACAAGAAATCCTCAATAGCCGAAAGTTAGGTACACAAAAAATAGTTGAAGCAATAGCCAACGCTAACCCTCAACCATCTGTGTTAATTAACGCTTCGGCTATTGGCTACTACGGCACCAGTGAAACGGCTACCTTTGATGAAACCAGTCAATCTGGTAACGATTTTCTTGCCCAAGTCTGCCAAGCGTGGGAAGCTGAAGCGAGAAAAGTAAAAGATGCTGGTGTACGACTGGTAATTTTGCGTTTTGGGATTGTTCTGGGCAATGGTGGCGCTTTAGGTAAGATGATTCCACCTTTCAAACTCTTCGCTGGTGGGCCTATTGGCAGTGGTCGGCAGTGGTTCTCATGGATTCACGTAGACGATTTAGTTAACCTGATTCTGCAAGCTTTAACTAAACCGGAAATAGAAGGTGTATATAATGCCACTGCCCCTAACCCAGTCCGAATGGCAGATTTAAGCCAAACTATGGGACAAGTGATGAATCGCCCTTCTTGGTTGCCTGTTCCTGCTTTTGCGATCGAAGCCCTTTTAGGAGACGGGGCAATAGTAGTTTTAGAAGGTCAGCAAGTTATTCCAAAACGCACCGTGCAAACAGGCTTTGAGTACAAATATCCTAATTTGCAACCGGCATTAACACAAATTCTTAATTAAAAGGGAGTGGGGAGCAGGGGAGCAGAGGAGCAGGGGAGCAGCACTTCTCTACGAGAGGCTACGCTCAGTGACCGAGGAGAAGTTCAGTAATTTCCCCTCTGCTCCTTTGCCCCTCTGCACCTCTGCCTCTTCTGATCCATGCCCCATGCCTTATTCTTTGACTATTGACTAGAAAGAAATTTTTTGGAAACCCAACTGATAATACCGCTGAGAATGGCACCGCCCATGAGTATGCCAATTGCGGGGTTAAACAAGGGTTGCCACAGTTGATGCCACAAATCCAAACCCAGGTTTACTCCTGCGGCATCACCGATCGCAGCGATCGCTAACCAGCCAAAGCCAAACAAAACCAAAAAAACATCGGCGACTAAAACCATGTTTAGCCAATTTAACAATTTATCTTTCATGATTGGATTGAGTACTGGGCATTGGGCATAGGGGATTGGGCATTGGGCATTGGGCATTGGGAAGAGACAGCCTAAAGAGTTACTTCAATAAATTCTCCCTTCTCCTCGTTGTCCTTAACCCTCAGTTCCCAGTTCCCAGTCCCCATCTTTTACTTTTCAAACAGCCAATTTTTGACTTTTGTCAAACTTTGCCAATCTGGTTTTCTACTTAAACCGTCCTCAATACTATTTTTTATTTCATCACTCCATTCTTCGTTGACAAATATCAACTGCTGTGCTATATCAATGTGTTCCCGTAAACCTTTTTGCTTTGTTTCCAGCATTGCTAAGGCGAGATTGATTCTAGCCTGGGGATCTTGTGGATTTAACTTGACTGCTTTCTGTCCAGCTTTGTAAGCCAAACTGGGTTTGTTATCGAGTAGATACAACCACGATAAACAAACCCAAGCTGCACTAGTTTTAGGAGCGCGATCGCACACTTCTTTAAACACAGGGATTAAAGATTCTACTGATTCTCCTGCTTTATAGCGTTCTAAGCCTGTATCAAACAGGGATTCAACTGTATTAGTCATTGGTCATTAGTCATTGGTCATTAGTCATTAGTCATTGGCCATTGGTCATTTGCAAAAGACAAATGACAAATGACAATTGACAATATTACACCCCAAATGACTTGCCGCAACCACAAGTTTGATTAGCATTGGGGTTAGTGAATTGGAAACCACCGCCAATCATGGCATCGCTGTAATCGAGCATTAAACCGTAGAGATATAACAAACTCTTGCGATCGCTGACAATTTTGAAGCCATCATAGTCAAAAACTTCATCATCAGGGGTGATTTTGCTGGTATCTTCAAAGTCCATCATATAAGACATCCCAGAACAGCCACCCTGACGCACTCCTACCCGTAAGCAGAAGTCTGTGCCTTGCTTGTCCCGGAGGGATTTTACCTGGTGCAATGCGGCTTCGCTCAACAGAATTCCGCGTTGTTGAGCCTGAATTGCTTGTGTCATCTGCTTTTCAACTCCTTAATTAGTATAAGCGTTACCCTATATCGGCTTGTTAATGCTTCTGGGTTGCTCTTGGTGTTTTTGTATTCATTCTAGCGGCTTAGATGTTGCTAGATACCAAATTGTAAACACTCCGTCAAAAGTAGCCAAAGATTTTTATTCTAGAATTAGAGACTCAATGTGTTTATACATTCGGTATTCTTAAAATTCAAGCCTTACGGCAGCAACAGAAGCAACCACCCTTCAGGTGCAGCCATAAAAATTTAATCCGAGGCTAGCTAGCCCCCAAAGTTTACTTCCAAATTGCTTCTTTTGATCTCTATGACAAGTTTTAATCGCTCTACCAGTCGTCGGTTGAAGAAATTAACTCAAATTCCTTCTGTATGGGAGGGCGATCGCCGTCCGTTGTCATCACCAAACCAGCTGTCAGACTCAGAGGCAAAGGGAGAATGCATTCTTTGGGTAGATTACTCCCAAGGTGTTGTTCGAGGAATGGACGTGGTAGCTTCCGATACCGGCCCAGAAGCAATAGTTCGCACCTTAATGCAAGCAATGGAGCATCCTCAAAGTCCGGCAAGACCTGCTAGGCCCCAAAGAATTGTAGTCAAAGACCGCGAGATCCAATTTTACCTGCGGGGAGTGCTGCAAGATTTGGATATCGCCATTGACTATGCACCAGAACTGCCTTTAATTGACGAACTATTTCGTGGATTCGCCGACATCCTCGATAGTCAAACCCCCGACTTACCCCCACAGTATGCACAAATCTTGCGAGAGAAAGCATTTGCAATTTGGCAAGCAGCACCTTGGGAATTTTTGGAAGAACAGCAAATTTTGTCAATCGAGATTAATAAGTGGGATGTTGGCACACTCTACGCCTCAGTTATGGGAATGCTGGGAATGGAGTATGGGATTTTGTTTTATCGCTCAGAAGAATCTTTAAAACAATTTCGCGCCGCAGTTTTAACGGATGAAGAATCAACAGAGCATCTAGAAGAAGCGTTCCTTAAGCAAGATTGCTTGTTTCTCACTTTTGAGAGCGTTGACGAAACCGATGAAGATGAGGATGAAGAAGATGATTTGGCGGATCTGCCATTATCAGAAATCGACCCTACTTTTGGTAATATCCACCCCTTAGAAGGACTACGGTCTGTTTTGTATGACGAAGAAGCATTGGTAATCTTGGTTGCGATCGAAAGCCTGAGCCGCTTTATTCGCGATCACCGTCGCCAACTTCATGAGGATATCTTCCCTACTCTGGGCCGTCGCTATCGCATTTCTCTACCGCAATCGGAAGAATCAACTAAATCAGTGCCTGTGACAGTCTCTACCATGCCGCAGTTAGCAGCAGAATTAGAGGAAATGGCAGGCTTTGGTATTGATGGTGAGGAGATTAACAACCTTGATTTCCAATCATTGCGAGATGACTTGATACCAGAAGATTCCTTCCTCAGCTTAGGTGTAGTGTCTTGGGAAATATTGGATTCTCTGCGAAAGGGGGTCAGCTACCACCAGGCTAGTGAAATCAAACAAGTGGGTGACGGTTTGCCGGTGATTTTAATTCAAACCTCCCGGCCCAAAGCGAAGACTGTAATTGAAAGAATTGAAGCCGCAGGTGGATTGAGAGCAATTTGCTTTAATCCAGGTGCCGATCTCTTTGATGGCGATCGCTACGACCTGGGTTTATTGCAAACTCAAAATAGCGAATTATTCCTATTCGGTGAATTTTTAGATGAAGATCCGATTCATGTCGAAGCCCGAAAAAAATGGAATCAGCGGTGTAAAAATACTCAGGGCTACTGTGGCTTAATCATTGCCAAAGGACTAACGGGAGCCTCCCGTGGCAATCCTCAGTTACGAGATATGATGGCTTTGTTTGAAGGGCGATCGCTTTCACCTAAAGATTTAGGTATTGGCACTCTCCAACTTATGCCCCAACTGAAATTTGAATAATTGTATGAATTGCCGCAATCCTCAATCTCAAATTCTCGGTATGAGAAATTAAGTTGATGTGTATTTGATTGATTAAAACTGCATTTGAGAGGGAAAAAGGGGAAGGCTTTGCCTTTATAACCTTTACTTCTCTTCTCTTTACCAACGGAGTGTTGATTCACCAGTGCTGAGTACTGTCTTACCCCATAGCAAAACGTGGGGATGGAAGTCAGGGCGCATCATTGACAGCAGATTTCAAGGAAAGTGAGTTACACAAGTTAAGTCTGTTACCCAGATATAAAGCGTGTTTTACCCCTTAATTCAGAATTCTGAATTAAGGAGTAACTGTTTCAGGGAAGTAAAAAGAAATCAGGATTTTTACTTTTGTATATACCTCAATACAGCTCAGAATGAGCAACAAAACCCAGATGTAGACAGGCGCTCGATCGCGTCTTGAAAGACCAATTGTCTACACCAATAACCCTTAACTAAACCCTATTGGTATATAACCCATCCCTGGTAGGTAGTCTTTTAAGTAGAGGCAGAGTGTTTCCGGTTCCACTCAGTCTCTGCGATCTGCGTACCTATCAGCGTGCGGCACTTTGTAATGAATATTCATGTATATGTGAATACGAATACGCGACCAATCTTGAGAAGCTAACTTTACCTAAATTTCATGAAGTCCCTGTATTTTCATAGTTTTATAGTTATTTTATCTAAATTTACTAAGTATAAATAACTACAACAAGCTAAAAGCTTATCTACAAAGACTGCTTGAATCAAACCTAACTGATGCACTGAGATATTGGAATCTTTTTTTAACAAGCTTTTGAGTTTAGCCTTCTGTTATATATCAATATCATTAAGCAAAAGTTCAGATAATATGTTTTTCTTTGTAATTTTTTTATAAAGGAGAAAAAATATCTTTGTTAGTGTCTAAATGAAGATTATTTAAAGCGCGTAAATAATAGCTATAATAAACACACTACCGAAAAAATTAAAATATACGATTCTTTTTATGGGTATACTTACCAGATAAAAATAGTTGTAATAAAAATTTTATTGGCAGTAATTTATATCTTGGCTTAAATATGAGGAAAATGTCTTATGTAAAACTTATAAGGCCCTACTTTGCTAAAAATGATTTATATAAGCTCCAGATAGATGAAGACGAAAAATTGTAAAAATATTGCTGCTTTTAAAGCAAGCTATATCGCTAGAAAGAAGATAAGAAAGATGCAATAAAGTATTGCATTCTGAGGATAATTTATTGTGAAAGTATGAAACAAAACTAAAATATTATTATTGGCAACAGTCAAATAACATCACATATATTATGGATGAATCCGTCTGTGTAAAATTACAGATGTTACTGTCAAAAAATACCAACAATATTGGCAATTTACACTCAGTAGACTGAGCTTTGTCCTTTTTTTTATGGCTACTATATTGGCAGTGAAAAGCAATCAGCTTGATCGAAGTAAGCCAAAATTCATAACAGTTCAAGTAGCTCTTAAGTTCTTGGTTGCAGTCTGGTTATATAGGTGTTTGTTTTAAGGCGATCGCTTATTTGCCTACTTTCTAAGTCACTATTAACGCTCTATACACACCACTCTAACCCGCCTGTAAACAAGCATTTCCGCATGATAATGATTCGGAAGCTTTATTTTTTGGCGTTCTAGCAGATATTCTCTCCAACTGGGTTTGACGAACTTAGTTAAGAGAGAAGGTCAAATGCTTTCAATGGAGAATAACTTTGGAAATCTTCATTGAGTCAACAGTAGGTATCTTGAATTCCTTTATAAAATTTCATTGTCAGGGTTTACTCATGCTGTTAGTAGGGTTATTATCTTCAAAAGCAACGATGTGCTATTTATGCTGTCACAATAGTAACAAATAAAGTGTAGTATTTTGATTTTTTTAGAAAATGATCGATCCTTTGACAAAACAAACATTCTTAATATTAATGGTATTACTTGTTTCGTGAGACAAACTCTGATAACCTTATCGGTTCCCTCTTTAATTTAGACTCTTTCGACCATCTAAATATACAGCAGATAGCATGATAATGACAAATAAAAAATGGGCAGTTAAACGCATAACAGTTAATCTCGCAACGCAGGAAGCGGAAAAACTAGAAAAATATTGCCAACAAACAGGTAGACCTGCAACTGATGTGATTCGTGAACTGATTAGAAGTTTGCCTGTCTCCGACGACAGTAAAGATGAAAATAACTAAGAAGTGACTTTCACAACTTATCCAGAAAACTGCTTTGCCACCAAAAAAATATCTCTGATACTTATGAGAGTCCACTGCTATGGACAAAAGTTTGTCTAGATGATACAGACGCGTTTTGATCGCGTCTGGTCATTTACCGGGACTAAAAAAAGTAATCAAAGAAGTTTTAGTATCGATATTGGCAAGCCTTAATATGCTGCTGGAGTTGATATTAAGTAGCAAATTCCGACACCAAGCCAGTTACAATCTGTAAAGAAACTGAAAAGGAACGACGGAATGCGTGTTGCAATCGTAGGTGCGGGACTGGCTGGGCTAGCAACCGCAGTGGATCTAGCTGATGCTGGTTGTGAAATAGAGATTTTTGAATCTCGTCCGTTTGTCGGCGGTAAAGTTGGCAGTTGGGTTGATGGAGATGGCAACCATTTAGAAATGGGGTTGCATGTATTTTTCGGGTGCTACTACCAACTATTTGACTTAATGAAAAAAGTGGGGGTGTTAGAAAACTTACGCCTCAAGGAACATACCCACACTTTTATTAATAAAGGGGGGCGCACTGGTGCTTTAGATTTTCGTTTTATTACAGGTGCGCCTTTCAATGGGTTAAAGGCATTTTTCACTACTTCCCAACTATCGTTGCAGGATAAATTGCAAAATGCGATCGCTTTGGGTACTAGTCCGATAGTTCGCGGATTGGTAGACTTTAATGGGGCGATGAAAACTATCCGCAATTTAGATAAAGTTAGCTTTGCCGATTGGTTTCGCAGTCATGGTGGGAGTAATGGCAGCATCAAGCGGATGTGGAACCCCATTGCTTACGCATTGGGATTTATTGATTGCGAAAACATGTCTGCCCGTTGTATGTTAACCATATTTCAGCTATTTGCAGTTAGAACTGAAGCTTCAGTTTTGCGAATGCTGGAAGGTTCTCCATCTGAATATTTACACAAGCCGATTCTGGAATATCTGGAAGCTAGAGGCACCAAAATTTACACGCGCCGACAAGTTCGGGAAATTCAGTTTACTGAGTCAGCTGAACAAACCCGTGTCACAGGTATAGTAGTTGCCCAAGGTGATGCAGTAGAAACGATCGCTGCTGATGCTTATGTTTTTGCCTGTGATGTTCCAGGAATTCAACGCATCCTACCCCAGGAGTGGCGTAAGTGGTCAGAATTTGACAATATTTACAAACTGGATGCAGTGCCAGTGGCTACAGTGCAGTTACGCTTTGACGGTTGGGTAACAGAACTGAACGATGGAGAGCAACGTAAACAGCTAAACCATGCAGCTGGAATCGATAATTTACTTTACACAGCCGATGCTGACTTTTCTTGTTTTGCCGATTTAGCGTTGACTAGCCCTGCTGATTATTATCGCCCAGGACAGGGTTCATTGTTACAGTTAGTGCTGACACCGGGAGATCCGTTTATTGCCCAAAGTAATGAAGCGATCGCACAACATGTTCTCAAGCAAGTCCATGAACTGTTTCCTTCGTCGCGGGAGCTAAATATGACTTGGTACAGTGTTGTAAAGCTTGCTCAGTCTCTCTACCGAGAAGCGCCAGGGATGGATGCGTACCGTCCCAACCAAAAAACACCAGTAGATAATTTCTTCCTTGCAGGCAGTTATACTCAGCAAGACTACATCGACAGCATGGAAGGTGCTACTATTTCTGGACGGCGGGCGGCAAAAGTGATTTTGGAGAGTTTGAAGAGATAACGAACCGCAAAGAGCGCAAAGAGCGCAAAGGAAGAAGTAGAGATGCCAGACTGGTTAGAGCATACTGTGCAGGTAGAAGTAGAGGCTCCCATAGATTTAGTATGGAGCCTCTGGTCTGATTTGGAGCAAATGCCTCGATGGATGAAGTGGATTGATTCGGTGAAAATTCCGCCAGATAATCCAGATATATCTCTTTGGAAATTAAAAACTGGCAGTCTAGAATTTAATTGGCAATCCCGAATTCTCAAAGTTATTCCCAACCAAATTATCCAATGGGAATCGGTTGATGGTTTGCCAAATCAAGGAGCGATTCGCTTTTACGATCGCCACAATAGTAGCATTGTGAAAATGACTATTTCCTATGCTATCCCCGGCATTCTTGGCAAAATTATGGATAACTTGTTTTTGGGGCGGATAGTTGAATCGACAATTCAAGCTGATTTGGAAAGATTTAAAGAATACGCTCTGAATGTTAAAGCTAATTGATATAGATAGCAAAACCAGGCAGTAAGGAACAATGGGTAAAAGTTTCTTGCTGTCTGATGGGAAAATTTTGAGTTTTTAATAATTGCAGTAGGTAAAATTGCTCGCCTTTCTTGCAAGGCGGGAGTTGTTAGAAAGTATTTTAATTAAACAAATCAAAGTATTCCATAAATTCTATGTAAGAAAGAGGTTCATATTCTTCTTTGTGTTTTGCAAAGAAATCATTATTAAGTTTCATTAAATGTGCTGTTTCTATAGGGTAAACAAGTTCTCGAACACCATGTTTACCTAAATATTTAGCATCAAACGGGAATACAAAACCGTTTACTTCAATTTTTTGATGCCGTTTAAAAACCAATGAATTATTTATCATTGAGAGTCTCCCAACAATTTCAGTATGAAAGCCTATATTTGACCCTTTTAATTTATAAGGTAAAGGAAAGTAAGCATCTGCCATTATTTTACTGATTTTTAATTAAGTGCAATCTGATAAATAATATTGCATACACTTGAAATGCCAAAAAACAGTAATCACACGTAAAAATACTATTTCAATGAAAATGACCTGCAATTGCTAGCGCAATTGTGCAGCATTAACTACTAAAATGCCTGTATTAAAAGACTTTTGAGACAGTTCCTACTTATTTTAGACTTTGTAAAAAATCCAAGGCTTCTGCAAAGGCAGCAGGATCTTTATCTTTATAAATTTGAACTACCTTGGGAATACCATTATCATCCTCATAAGCAAGAGAAATTATATCTTCATTAGAATTTTTGCTGAACAAACCGCTAAATTTATCCTTATTAATCTTGATAATGTCGTTGCCGTTTTGCACTGTTATGTAGTCTGACATAAGATTTATCCGTGGTGTTCTACTTTAGTTTGGTTAAATATTCATGCAATTAATAAGCGACATTACCAAGTTGGGTCGCTAAACAAATTAATCGTCAATTCTTGACGTGGCGGTACTGCGCTGATACAAGCGCGGATGATCTCTCCATCCTCTAATTCGACTGTACAAGCGTGACAAGACCCCATGAGACAACCGGTGGGAATAAAAACCCCAGCCCGGTCTGCTACATCTAAGAGGGCTTCTCCCACTTCGGCATCTACTGTGACATCATCTGGTAAAAAACGGACACGAACAATCATCAATGTTACGCATTTAATAGAGTTGTCATTTGTCAGTTGTCCTTTGTCCTTCGCAAATGGCTAATACTTCGACTACGCTCAGTACAAGTGACCAATGACTAATGACATTTCAACGCATTTTAGCTTAAGACAAAAACAGACTTAAGTCTAAATGGCTTTCAACTTCAATGGCTAGAGAGTCCAAAATCTGCTCTCGCTGTTCCCGATAGTTAGCAACACCTGTGGGCAAAGATTTTAAACCCCGCTGTTGACGGAGGCGATTTAACCAAGCGCGTCGCCAAGGTCCATTGTCAAAAAGCCCGTGCAGGTAACTTCCCCAAACTGATTGACAACTATCTACTAACCCTAAATTAATATCGTCAAATAGGGCATGGTAGGATTGGGGATCTATGCCTTGCTGTTCGATGCGCGATCGCCCTTGGTGGATTTCAAAGCCATTGACTGGCAAGCCTTGTTGGGGATAATTTGAGCTAACTTGGCGCTGGCGGGCGATTTTTTGTCCTGTAATTACAGTTCTGATTGGTAAAAGGTTTAACCCTTGAAATCTGCCAGCTTGTCCCTCTATCCCTTCTGGGTCGGCGATGATTTGACCAAGCATTTGATAGCCACCGCAGATACCTAAAACCGTTCCCCCAGAAGCAGCGTAGTTTTGGATAGCTTCTGCCATACCGCTTTTTTGCAACAGTAGCAAGTCAGCAATTGTGGTCTTTGTACCGGGGATAATCACGGCATCAGGATGTCCTAAATCTTGCTTCGGACTTAAGTATTTAATTGAAACTGTACTTTCTGATTCGAGCGGATCAAAGTCGGTGAAGTTGGCAATTCTTGGTAAGCGGATGACGGCAATGTTGAGGTCAGTTTGGGCTTTATTCGACGACGATTGACGTTCTAGCAGGTCAAGAGAATCCTCTGCTGGAAACATTTCTTGCAAGTAGGGTATAACACCGATCACGGGGATCTTTGTGCGTTCTTCTAACCATTTTATCCCCGGATCTAAGAGCGATCGCTGACCTCGAAACTTATTAATTACTATACCTTTAATTAAGGCGCGTTCATCTGGTTCCAATAACTCTAAAGTTCCAACGACATGGGCAAAAGCACCACCCCGGTCAATATCAACTACTAACATAGTTGGTGCATTTAAATATTTTGCCACCCGCATATTAGTTAAGTCGCGGTGCTTGAGGTTAATTTCCGCAGGACTACCGGCACCTTCACAAACCACCAAGTCAAATTCTGTTCCTAAATGCTGTAGCGATTCTTCAATTGTCCGCCACCCCAATTCAAAATATTGCTCGTAGTAATCTGAGGCACTCACTTTACCTACAGACCTACCTTTAATAATTACTTGAGAAGTCATATCCCCTTGGGGTTTGAGTAAAATTGGGTTCATTTCTACCCAAGGCACGACTCCCGCAGCCCAAGCTTGCACTGCTTGAGCATAGCCAATTTCTCCACCACTGGCGGTGACATAAGCATTTAAAGCCATATTTTGGCCTTTAAAGGGAGCTACTCGCCAACCACGCCGCGATAAAATGCGACAAATAGCTGTAGTTAAAAGTGATTTCCCTGCATGGGATGTTGTCCCCACTACCATAATTGATTTCATAGTTGCTATCACTTAGTTTTTCAAGATACAGAGTTAATTTTTAGGAGCGAACAACAAAGGAGCAGCGGGAGATGAGTAAGCAGGGGAGCAGAGGATTAAGTAGTAGCAAGTCTTTCTCCTCTGCCCCTCTGCACCTCTGCCTCTTGTACCCAATGCCTACTATAACCATCACAAATTGCAGTTGGATGGTTATGGTAAAGACTTCATGAATAGATGTGATGTTTCCGTGTATATTGTTCCCTTTGATTCCCTAATCCTAACTCTTGGATTTTTTATTCTAAAAAGGTATCCGTAACCAACGAATCACAGCATCATAGAAACGATCGCGCCATGAAGGAGTACGCCAATTTTTACCTTGGTATTGTTCCACTAACTGGCGTCCCAAAGGAGTTAGACGAAAACTATCTGTAATTCCCTGACCATCGACTTCTCGGCGCAATACACCTACTTGAATCAACCAGCCCAAAGCGTCATCACAGGCTAATTCTGATAAAGGGCGTTTAGTATAGCCTTGCTTGAGTCCATTTTCCAGAGCGATCGCAGTTACTGATACACTCTGGTGGCCCATCACTTCAAATAAAGATACATTAAAAGGCGAACACACTAGCGATCGCTCGGCTCTTTCTACTGTGCTTTGAGGATAGACAAAAATATTTGGGTTTTGGGAATCAACAGCAGGCATCGTGTATGGGTATAAATTTTTCTTCTAATAAAGATTAATTTAATAATATATTTTTTCTTGTACTAAATACCCCATTAAACCAAAATTAGTTACCTAAGGTATATTTATCCTATTTTTTAGTAATTATATTTAAACATTATAAATTAATGTAAAATTTCAAGTGCATCAACAATCTGAAACAGGAAAGGTTAATTATGCCTCTAGCAGTTGGTACGGATGCACCTGCATTTACCGCCAAAGATACAAACGGCAACACAGTCTCGTTATCTGATTTTGCCGGAAAGACGGTTGTTTTGTATTTTTACCCCAAAGATGACACGCCAGGCTGCACCAAACAAGCCTGTAGTTTTCGGGATGCCCAGTCTCAATATCAAGGTAAAGATATTGTCATCTTGGGAGTCAGTGCAGATGATGAAGTCTCGCATCAAGCATTCACCCAAAAATATAATTTGAATTTTCCTCTACTGGCTGACAGCGACAAATCCCTAATCAAAGCTTTCGATGTGGATGGCGGCGGTTATGCCAAGCGCGTCACCTACGTAATTGACCCTAGTGGCAAAATTACCCATGTTGACAGTGCTGTAAATACCACCACCCATGCTAGCGATGTTTTAGCTGCACTTGGGCTGATCTGATAATTCAGGATTTTTTAAATGGTCTTAGCCCCAAGTCTCTAGAGGCTTGGGGTTCTTTGTTTGATTCAGTTACCTGATGGTGGTGTCACCAATAGCGGCGTAACTGATGGTTGTGTAACCGTTGGCAAACTGAGGGTTGGTTGCTGTTGTTGACCTTGAATTAGTTTTTGTTGCCTTGCTTTAAAGGCTGCTGCTGCTGAGTTTAGTTCTTCGTTCTGTTGGTTAGAATCCCAGTTGAGAGTCCCGAAGTTTGCCCGATGAATCAGATCGAACATATTGAAATTGTCTGAGTTGGAACGGGCGAAAGGATCGGTATTTTGGTCTGTTGTACTATTGCTGGGGAAAGCATCCGCTGGGCTGCTGACTTGAGCGGAACTTGGTTGAGCCATGAGCAAGGAAGCAAAGCTAATTCCTGCTGCTGTAGCTACAAAGAGTCTAGTAATTTGTAAAAATGGTTTTTTCATGGGTTTTGACCCTACCTAAAATTTATCTATTTTATCTTTTTAAGCCAGAGTCCGCCGCAGTTGGGGTTGAATACTCACTAAGGCGACTAGGGCAAAGCCAAACAACACCAGCAATGCTCCTCCAAAGGTAACATTGCCCCAAGGAGCCTGCATCACTACACTACCTAGTTCCCAATTACTGTGGAAATAGAGATAGCGAATTGGTTCGATCGCATAGCTGAGAGGATTTAGAGTAGCCACAACCTGCAACCACTTAGGCATGAAGGATAGAGGTGCTAAAGCTGTACTAGCAAACAATAGTGGTAGGTTGGTGACGAAAATCACTGCAATCAATTCAATGTGTCCGGGTAAAGCGAAAGCTAAACCGAGGGAAATGGCTGTTACACCCAAAGCTAAGAGTAGAACAATTAGAGCGATCGCACTTAAACCCGCTACATCGGGTAGTCCAGCCCCCAAAAACGCCGCCGCTGCTACAATCACCGCAGCTTGCAGCAAACTTTGGCTGATGATGAAGATGGCTGAGGCAAAGACAATGGAAAACCGCGATGCTAAAGGTGCCACCAGCAAACGATTCAAAAAGCCGAACTCGCGGTCAAACATTACAGGTAAACCAGCATTTAGCGCTCCAGCAAAGGCTGTAAACACAATGATGCCAGCAGCCAAAAATTGGCCGTAATTTGTTGTATTGCCAAATATGCCCTTGGGAGCATTTTGGAACAAAGCACCAAATAGCACTAACCACATTACTGGCTGAATAATTCCAGCAACCAAAGATGAGGGACGGCGTTGCAATTGAATAAACAAGCGACGAGTTAAAGCCAACGTCTCTTGTACCAATTCACCGAAAAAGTTAGGTGCAGTATTAACATCTGCTTGCGGCGATGCTAATGGCTGCCAATTGATATCAGACTTAGGAGTAACACTCATAGCAATTTTGGATTTTGGATTTTGGATTTTAGATTGGGCACAAGAGGCAGAGGTGCGGAGCGGAAAGACTTACTGTTCTCCCCTGCTCTCCTGCTCCTCTGCTCCCCTGCTCCCCTGCTCCCTAGCTATCTCATATTCTGCTTCTTTTCAGCTTTGGGATCGCGGGTGGCGACGGCTGCGAGTTCTGCATCCAATAAGGTGCGTCCTGTGGCAGCGAGATAAACGTCATCGAGGCTGGGGCGAGATTGGGCGATGCCAAATATGGGCAAGCCCGCGGTATTCAGCGCTTGCTGTATGTTAATGAGAACATCATTCTGAGGTGTCACTACCAAGTTGAGTGAATTACCTTGAGCGCTGTTGATGATAACTTCTTGGACAAAGGGTAAAGGTTTCAGGAGGTTTTTAGCTTTTTCAGCTTCTTCAATGGGGGAAAACTCGCGGATTCGCAAGGTGATGCGATCGCCCCCTACTTGATCTTTCAATTGCGAAGGTGTACCACTTGCAATTACAACGCCGCGATCTATAATTGCCACGCGATCGGCTAAAGCGTCAATTTCTTCTAAATAATGGCTGGTAATTACTACCGTCGTCCCAGAGGCGCGTAATTTTCTTAGGAAATCCCATACCACAAAACGAGTTTCTATGTCAAGCCCTACAGTTGGCTCGTCCAATACCAGAACATCCGGTGCATGGAGCAATCCAGCAGCCAAGTCTAGGCGCTTGCGTAAACCGCCAGAGTAGGTTCCTGTCTTTTTGTTGGCGTATTCTTGCAAACCGAGTAAATCTAATACTGTCTCAATTCGCTGTTTGGCTACTGCGCCTGGAAGGTGATAAAGTGCTGCTTGCAATTGCAGCAGTTCTTTTCCAGTCAACACCTTATCTATAGCGACTTCCTGAGCTACGTAGCCTAGTCGTTGTCTTGCAACTCTGGGATTATCTAACACAGAGATGCCAGATACTTCGATTTTGCCAGCATCCGGTGTGGTCAGCGTACACAAAGCACGCAAGGTAGTAGTTTTCCCAGCACCGTTGGGGCCAAGTAAACCAAAAATTTCTCCTGGTTCTACCTGAAAGGAAACATCCTGGACGGCAACCACTGTACCGTAGCGCTTTTGCAAATTTTGAATGAAAACGGCGGGAGCCATGACAGCCGATCCCCAACTATACAAATCTCAATAAAGTCTATCCTTATTGTAGAAGGTAGAGAGCAAGGAAATAGCGCATGAGCGAAAATCTGTAAATAAGTTCGCTTCATGCGCTATGCTGCCAAAAATTTTTAATTATTCTAAACAAGTTGTTTGATTGCGTTTGTAGCGAAACAAACCAAATACTACAGCAATTAATCCTAAACCTGGAAGATTTGCAGGCTCTGGAACCTGAACACGAGTAGGAAGCTTAGGCGGATTGTAGTACTTTATTGGGACATCTGGCAGATCGCCATTAAATAGATAGTTGTGAGACTCACCATTTCCTGTCAAAGAAGCTACCACTACATTGCCGTTAACTTGACCGTTATTGAAATTGAAATTAGCCAAAGGCGCAAGAATACTACCTTGGATGCCAATTCCACTAGCGGTTAAGTTTGTCGCTTCATAGAAGTTGTAGATTACTTTTTGTTTATCTGCGCCAATGATATTAAATCCAAAGTTTTGTAGTGACACATCCTTACCGCTGATATTGACAACGATAGTTGAATTTGCGTCCCCTTTAATTTCAAAATAGTTGGTCTTGGAAACAGATGAGCCTGCAAGATTAAAAACATTGAAAGCAGTACCACTGCCACTAAGGTTAATAGCACCCCAAGGTTGAACTGTTGTGTTACCAGTAGGAGTCAAGGTTGCCAAATATTCGGATAACCCTCGAAGTTGTTTCCCTGCTTCATTGAAGTCGATGGGATTACCCTGGCTGAGAGTTCCTTGGGGAAATCCTACATTGCTGGATACATTGGCGCTGCCTCCATAGACAGCATTACCGTGGTAGACTTGACCGTTGCTTAAAGTTAAATTCTGTCCAGCGACTACTACATTGCCGCTATTACCAGAAAGTCTGCTTCCAAGTCCGCCGACGAAATTTATGTTACCGCCAGCAGCAACTTTTCCTTCGATATCTGTATATTTTTGAGAGATATCTCCTAAAACAAATACATTGTAATCAGAGGCAGCGCCTAACTCAACTGCATTCGCTCTTGCTGAGAAACCCAGCGCTAGAGTGACTACAATCGGAGCTGTTACTAACCCCCAAATATAATAGGTTTTTGATTTCATCTTCTAGTTTAGGAATCATCAAGACGATCCTATGGGTATAAATCAAAGATTGCACTAGTCTACTAGCTATTTTTATTGAAGTTTCACACTGGTAGAACTACTGTATATTTTTCCCTAAATCATCTGAAAAACCGCACATTTACTATTGACTTCATCAATTAAACTTTTATGAAGAAGAATTCAGTAGTTATAACGTTATTTCACAACTTTCAAAGTTTTGAGGCTAATGTCATTGCAACCGCTGATAAATCCCCCCATAGCCTGGATTTGTTGTAGGTATTCAAGGACTGATTTGGTGATGACTTCTCCCGGCATTAACACAGGAATTCCTGGAGGATAGGGACAAACGATTTCAGCACAGATGCGTTTATTGGTTTGTGTCAAAGGTAGTATTTCACTGACAGCAAAAAAAGCTTCACGGGGAGAAAGTTGTAAAGCATAATTTAGCGTTTTGTCTAAATTTAGCCAAACCTGGTTTTTAACAGTCAAGTTGCTTCGACGATATTCTTTGGCAAGGGTTGTGAAACCTTGCACTAATTGTTCAATATCGGCTGGGGTGTTGCCCAAACTAATGATAAAGGTGAGATGTTGTAGTGAGGCAAATTCAGCAGTAACGGCAAATTTTTCATCCAAAATTTCATCTGCTTCAAATCCGGTTAAACCTAAACCAGAAACAGTGACAGTTAGTCGCGTTTTGTCTAAAGCTATAAAGCCGGGAGATTCCTCCAACTGAGGCATTTCCAAAACTGATAATCCAGGAATTTGACTGATTCTGGTTCTAGCTTCTTCAGCAAGTTGCCAAGTGCGAGACATTAGCATTTTTCCGTAGAGTGCCATTTGCTGACGCGCTGCATCTAAAGAAGCTAAAAGTAAATAACTAGGACTGGTAGACTGTACGAGCTGCAAAGCTTTACTGATGCGATCGCAATCTATCCTATTACCTTGAACGTGCAGCATCGATGCTTGTGTCATCGCACCAAGTACTTTGTGAATGGATTGTACAGTTAAATCCGCACCTGCGGCTAAAGCTGGAGTGGGTAATTCGGGATGAAAGGCAAAGTGTGCGCCGTGTGCCTCATCTACGAGTAGAGGAATATTATATTGATGTGTAATGCTGGCGATCGCACTCAAATTTCCACAAACGCCGTAATATGTTGGATAAACTGTCAAAACTGCTTTAGCATCGGGATGTTGTTGGAGTGCAGATTCTACAGCATTGGGCGTAATGCTGTGGGCAATATCTAAAACTGGATCGTATTCAGGATGGAGAAAAATTGGTATTGCACCTGAGAGAATTAAACCTGCGATCGCAGAAGAATGTACATTTCGAGGCAGAATGATTTTATCGCCTGTGCCACAGGTAGCGAGAATTGCTGCTTCAATCCCACAGGTAGAACCATTCACAAGGAACCATGTTTGCGAAGCACCAAACGCCTCAGCCGCTAGTTGTTGTGCTTCTTGAATAACGCCTTGGGGTGCAAAGAGATTATCTAAATCTGCTAATTCGGTTAAATCAGCGCGAAAGACGGCTTTACCAAGTAAGTCAGCCAAAGGTTGAGAAATTCCCTCACCTAGTTTATGTCCTGGAGTGTAAAAAGGCGCATGAGGTCTTGCTGCATTGGCTTTTAAGGCATCTAACAGAGGTATTTGATTTTGATTGAGCATTTAATAATTCGTAATTGAAGGTACAAGAAAGTTAAATTTATTAGCGTACAGAAATAAATTATTCCTGATGCACAGCATGAGGTAATAATTACGAATTACGAATTACGAATTATCACATGAGACCTTATCATCAAATCCCAATTTTCGAGTGTGGTGAACCGCTAATGGCGATTCCTTTAGAATTGTTTGCGGTGGAATCTCCCCATCCTTATGAAAAATTAGGTGCGCCTTATGGTAAACACTCCCCCTATTATCTCCGTCAAAGCGTTATCGAAAATTTGCTCCAAGCGCAAAATTATCTTCAACTGTTGCATCCCAACTGGCATATCCAAATCTTTGATGCCTATCGCCCGATCGCAGTCCAACAGTTTATGGTAGATTACAGCTTCGCCCAAGCAGTGCAGCATAGGGGACTGACTGAGGTGGAGTTATCACCAAACCAACGCCAAGAGATTTGGGAAGCAGTTTATGCAATTTGGGCTGTACCAAGTTTGGATGAAAAAACTCCCCCTCCTCACAGTACAGGTGGGGCAGTAGATGTAACGCTAGTAGATGATGCAGGGCAAATAGTGAATATGGGTTCGCCGATTGATGAAATGTCAGAGCGATCGCATCCAGATTATTATGCCAATAGCGACGACTCAGAAACGCAAAAGTATCATGCTCATCGTCAACTATTACGAGATGTAATGTTAAAAGCTGGCTTTCAACGCAATCCTAGAGAGTGGTGGCATTTTTCTGTCGGCGATCAAATGTGGGCTTGGCTGAATAATCAATCCAATCCAGCCAAGCCTGTCACAGCACGTTATGGACGTCTTACATAGATGCATTATGCATCTTGAGGATTCAGTTCTTTTAACTCGTCGGTAGTGTAAGTACCAATGGGAGTCCAAACTAGATAGGGAAGGAGTAACAGCGCCGCTACTAAAGAAATCGGCAAAACGCAGATTGCCAGGACAACACCTGAAATCAAACCGATTAGCCCAAGAATTTCCCCAACTTTGAGACTGCGAAACCTCAACATTGTAGGTATATAGGCGACGGTGATAATTTCCACCAAAAGGTACAAAGCCATTAATAGCCAAGTAATTAGGCTTCCGGGATTTTTTTCCCAGACAATATAAGCTGAAGCTGCACCGCAAATAAAAATCACAGTCCAGATAATTGGAATCAACGGCTCAAAAACTAGCCAACGAGGGCGACTTAAGTTTGCAAACCATTTAACATCACGTGGCGTGATGAAGAAACTACCAAGGGCGACGAAAAAAGTTACAGCCCCGATTATTATCCAAGATGGGATCATAATGCACTCCTGCTTATGTATTTTGTCAAGTCATACACTGCAAGTTTGACAATTTAGGCTAGATGTTTAATCATTCCCTGGTGCGAATCTTAGGCATCTTGAGGATTGAGACGGATCATTTGCCAAGTGGTATAAGTACCAATGGGACTCCAGAGCAAATAAGGAACCAGTAATAGTGCTGCCCAACCAGAAAAACCTAAGACTGCAAGTATCAATAAAGCACTAATAATCAAACCCGTGCCACCGAGAATTGTACCCACTTTCAAACTGCGAAGCTTAAACATTACAGGCGTATAGGCTATGGTAACAATTTCTAATAGCAGATATAAACCCATGATTAACCAGGTTGAGGTGCTTCCTGGGTCTTTTTCCCAGACAATATAGGCTGACCAAGCACCGCAAATAAATATTACAGTCCAGATAATTGGAATTGCGCCCTCAAAAGTTAGCCATCTCGGTCGTTGTAAACGCTTGAACCATTGGCGATCGCTAGGCGTAATCACGTTTGCTGCTAAAGCAACCAAGAAAGCCACGCCCCCAATCACCATCCAAGATTTAATCATGCCCGTTAGTCCTTTACAAGCGCTATCTATCGCTTAATATCACTCTTTATAGTGTGATTTTGTCAATTTAATTGCTAATTACTCATCATCCCTGAGTTTGAACCCTTCATATCGTTTGGCAGGATTTTAAATTATGGGCATTGGGAATGGCACAAAAAGTAGAAAGGTTATGCGATCGCTTTATGCAATAACTCTATTCTTTTTGTTGAGAATGAATTTCAGCCGACGGACATGATTAGGGTGACTTTTTCAGTAACACGCGATTTGGATGGTATTTTTCTAGATGCGATCGCTAGATCGCGTCCTGGTTGGGATAATGTAGCCATGTTGGATGTGCAGCAAATGCACGTCGAAGGTAGTTTACAGCGCTGCATTTGTTTCTTAATCCACGCCTATCTACCAGCCTCCGCCTCAATTCACCATATCTATTTACGCAACGCCGCTAGCTTGCGTCCCGACTGGAGTTTGCCTCAGACTTTACAAACATCACAGCCAGTAGTGAAGTCAAAAGTGTAAATTATTTAGTCAGGTTATGTAACTTAAATCTATGACGTTGTGACACTGCTGTTACTGATGAGGGCCTTAACCTGAGTTTGTGTTCATTGTTAACTTCCTGTAATATTAAGGACGAGGCTTTACTCCGCGTTTGAGGAAGCCATCAAGATGATGCCTGTGAATTTGAACTGGAGTTAAGGGAATAATTAATTTGAAAAGCAAAACTCCGTAACAATGTCACCTCGTATCATCAACGATCGCTACGTCTTGCTCCCCAATATAAAGTCAGGCGGAATGGCTGATGTCCATAAAGCAAACGATTACCAGAGGGAGGGTTGTCAGGTTGCAGTCAAAGTCTTCAAACATGGGCAGATTGAAGGAGCTATTTTAGCTGAGTCTTTCAGACGTGAAACTGAGGCACTCAAGGAACTGAAGCATCCCCGGATTGTGGAGTTGGTTGACTCTGGACAGGATAAGCAAACTGGGGAAGCTTTTCTAGTTTTAGAGTGGATGGATAAGGATCTGTCAGTTCTGCTCAAAGAATTACCCCTGGAAGGATGGGATTCTTACTGGGTGAAAGTGGGACGGCCAGTGTTAGAAGCACTGGCTTTTTCACACGAACGTCAATTTGTTCACCGCGATCTTAAGCCTAGCAATATTCTAATTGGCAGTGATGGAAGAGTGAAACTGGCTGACTTTGGTATCTCCAAGCTCAGGGGATACTTCCGTTCGACTGTCACATTAAGAGAATTTGGTTCGCGTCCATTCACACCTCCAGAACAGGATGATGGCTCCTATCCTTTCACTCGTGATGTATTTAGCTTTGGGGTAGTGACGCTGAAATGTTTAACTGACGTTGATCTTGTTGATGACGACAGTGTTTTGAGGGCGATTGCTGCTCTGGATATTCCGCCTGAAGTCAGCGAAGTTATTCAACGTGCTGTCTCAAGTGAACCAGCTGAACGACAGGCAAACGCAGAAGTACTGTTGGCAGAATTAGATGCTGTTGGGCAGAAGCGATCGCGCCAGCAACTAATCAAGAAGCAAACTTGCTTTTTCAAGTTTACACCTCAATGCTTAAGCCGCCTTCAAAATGAACTAGATATTTCTTCTGAAGCTGAAATTCAAAGCATTATTCTGAGCGATCTAAATGGTGAACTAAGTTGTGGAATTCGTCCCTATAAATTCAAGAATACTGACAGCAATTCTGATGGAAATCACTACGAAATTTATGGTATTTCCTATCGATATCATGTGAAGATAGATGATAGACAGAAGAATCATCTTGTTCTTTTCAATGCTTGGGATACACCTCATTCTCAACTTGAACAGCGCCGAGAGCTTGCTTGGGAGTTGCCTTATGAATTTAGGTTTGGAACTCCAACTTATTCTTATGAAGCCATTGAAGTTATTCAAGAACTACAAGATGCAGTCATAGAGCATGAAGCAAATCTTCAAGAGCAAACGGCTGAAGCAGAAAAACAGCGGATCTTTCGGGTATGGTGGGACATTCTCAGGGCAAAAACCGATTGGGAACAAAAGCGAGAAGAACCAATTAAATACATAAATGCCACGCCTAATGGCAATCATGTGATTTTTCAACTGGCAGAATTACCAGAAAAAGATATCACCGAACAACCCCGCCACATCACCAACTCAAAAGGATTTAGCGTTTTGAGTGGGGATGTAGTCAGAATTTTCGATGATAAATTAGAGCTATATGTTAGGTCTGGTTTTCCCGATCGCCTACCTGAAAAAGGTGAACTTAAGTTTGACACTCGTTTGGCTGAAAATGCTCTGAATCGACAAAAGAGCGCGTTAGATGCAATCCGTTATGATCGCGCCGTTCGTTCTAATCTCCGAGAATTACTGGTCAATCCCAAAGAAATTAAGGCTCCTAAATTCGACTCAGAGGTTCAATTTGTTCAGGATCTAAATGAATCCCAGAAGGAAGTTGTGAGGGCGGCTCTAGCCACAGAGGACTTTTTACTAGTACAGGGGCCACCAGGCACAGGTAAAACAACATTTATTACAGAACTGATTCTGCAAACCCTTCAGCAGAATTCTGAAGCGCGAATTCTGCTCAGTTCTCAAACCCATGTTGCCCTTGATAACGCATTGGAGCGGATTCAAGAAAAGAATCCTAATTTGAAGCTGATTAGGATTGGGAATCATGAGCGAGTCGCAAAAGGCATTCACTTGCTGCTGTTAGAAGAACAGATGGAAAAATGGCGAGAGTCGGCGATCGCTAAAGGTGAAAAATTCCTTGCTGACTGGTCTACACGCAGTGGGATTTCTCAACAAGATTTGGAGCAAGCAGTTCTATTTCAAGAGTTGAGAAATATTGCACTGAAGCTAGAGGAACTGCGGGTAGAACTGGCGAGTTGTAGACAAGATAAAGAAAAGAAATTTCCTGCATTGAATGACGAAGGAAATCATAAGTCACGGCAAAAAGGAAAGATTTCTGGGGAGAAACTTGAGGAGTTTCAATTAGAAGAGAAAATTGAACAGCTAGAAAAACAGGCAAAGGAAGTACGAAATCAACAAAAGCAAAAAGCCAAAAAACTGGAAAGTATTGCTGGAATTAAAATAGAAGAAACATTAAAAATGTCTCCTCAAGAGTTTGAACAATGGAGTCAGATAGCGATTAATCCCAATGCTCCTAATGCCAAAATGCTGCAACAGCTAATTAACTTACAAACGGAGTGGTTTGAACAGTTTGGTCGGAACGAACGATTTAAGGTGCCATTGATCAAGCGATCGCAAGTGGTTGCAGGAACCTGCATCGGCATTTCCAGAGAAATTTCTGACGTTGAGTTTGATGTCTGTATTATCGACGAGGCTTCAAAGGCAACCGCAACAGAAGTTTTAGTGCCGATGGCGCGTTCTAAAAAGTGGATATTAGTAGGCGATCCGAAACAATTGCCGCCCTTTCAGGACGAAGCCAGTCGGAATGTTGAGTTTCTGGAAGAGTACGAATTAGCACGAGAGGACATTCAGGAAACACTGTTTGATCGCCTATTACGAACATTGCCGGATGGCTGTCGTAAAATGCTGACAATTCAGCATCGCATGGTTGAACCAATTGGAAAGCTGATCAGCAGATGCTTCTACCAAAATGAACTTAGCAGTAATGGCCCAGAGATTGATCGGACTTTGGGTAGAGTTCTGGAACGCCCTGTCACATGGCTTACCACATCAAAATTGCCAAATAGCCGTGAACAAGCTTCAGGATCTAGTTTCAATAATTCTTGTGAAGTCAGAGTCATTGTTCAGTGGCTTCAACAACTTAATCAAGTAGCCCAAGCAGCCCAGAAAGATTACACTGTAGCAGTTCTAAGTGGTTATGCAGCTCAATTAAAACTGCTAAACCGCAGCTTGGACACAGAACAGAATAGCCTCAGAGCGTTGAAGATCGAGTGCAATACAGTGGATGCCTTTCAAGGACGAGAAGCAGATATTGTTGTATATTCAGTTACACGATCCAACAAAAGCGGCAAAGTTGGATTCTTGAAAGATGAAGCTAGACTGAATGTGGCTTTGTCCAGAGGGCGAGTTGGTTTGGTGATTGTGGGCGATCACCAGTTTTGTCGCTCCCTGAGTAATAGTCCTCTCTATGAAGTTCTGAAGCACATTGAGCAAAACCCAACAGACTGCAAGCTGGAGGATTTTAACCCATGAATCTGGATGAACCTACATCACTTAGCTCAGAAGACTTGCGCCGCTATGATAATCGCTCCGGGTTTGATCTAGTTAGCTGTCAAGAAGTCGGATTGCCTGTTTATAAGCTTACTGTTGATGCCCTAACCCAAATTCGTAAACCAATTCCACCAATTGAAGAGTACGTTCTCAAGACAATCAACATTGGTCTTTCGTCCGAAGAAGAGATTGCTGAATTTCTGGGTTTGGAATTACCAACAGTCAGGGAGGCAATGGTAAACTTACGGATCAGTGAAGACATTGACTTAGTTGCTCCTGACGCTTCACAACTTCAAGTCTGGAAACTCACCAAGAAAGGTGAAAAGACTTTACAAGAAGCCAGAATTATTGTGCCGGAGGAAAGAACCTTTGAGATTAACTTCGATGGACTTCTGCGAATCCCGCGCTGGTATGGTCGATTAGAGAGAGGCTTGCTAAAACCGAAAAATCTGCGAGATGAGGGTCTTGTAGAAATTGAACCTTCACCCAAGCGTCCTCCAGAATTGTCCGATTTAAAGCTGAAGGATATCGATAATATTATTCGACAAATTGAGGAAGATAACAACAGGAAGTCTAAAATTCGTCAAGAGCGAGATTTGTTGGCATTAAAGGCGATCGAAAAGAAACCGCCATTCTTTCAACCTGCAACAGCATTGGTCTACAAAGCAAAGGATAGCGACGAAATTCAAGTGGCATTTATTGTTGACGGCATTCCCTCCACTGAACATGAGAAAGCTTTTGCTCGATCAGGTGGAGTCAAGAAGCTCAAAATTGCTGAAATGTTGGCTCAGAGCGAACCACGCAAGTTAGCTGAGGAAATTTTGGGACATGAATTTGTCGCTCAAGCTGACGCCGATCGGGTTGCAACGCTAAAGAAAGAAGTGACTGCGGCTCAAGCCAAGATTCAGGCTCAAATTGAAACGACTCAGGAGAAGATTGAACAAACTCAGGATGATCAAGAGAAGCAAATCTTGAATCAGCAGCTTCAAGATGCGTTGAAACAGATAGAGCAGCTTCAAACCCAACTAGATTTAATGCTGGCATCAGTGCCTATGCAGTGGCTAGATATGTATGACCATCGTCCCTTATTGGAGCAAGCCCTAAAGGATAGCCAGGAACGACTGATGATTATCTCGCCCTGGATTCGAGCTAAATCAGTCAATCGGTGGTTTCTTCAACAATTTGAGAATCTGCTGAAACGGGGAGTGCAGGTTTTCATCGGGTATGGCTTGGGTGAGAAAGATGAGAATCGATACCCAATAGATATTCAGGCTGAAGAAAGTTTGCAAAAGCTAGCAAGGCAGTATTCCAAAACCTTTACACTTAAACGACTTGGAGATACTCACGCCAAAATTCTCATTGTGGACACCAAGTTTGCTGTTAGTACAAGCTTTAACTGGTTGTCATTCAAGGGAGAGCGCGATCGCACTTTCCGCGATGAGCGAGGAACACTGGTTTCCGATCCACAGAAAATTGACGAGTTGTTCAATAATCTATTGCGGCGATTTGCGAGTGATTAAATCGCTATAGTTTGATTTGACGATTTGGTTTCTAGAGTTGTCTTTTTCACTGTTGAGTCCCTGAAACCTAATTTACTTTGAGGTTATTTTGAGGCGATCGCACAAAGAACACACTCAAAAATCTGGAATTGTGCAGCGATCACACTCAGTTGATTGTGAAGACTAGCCATTAGTGCACGTAGGTGCAGCCTGCTGTAGGCATCGCTTTACTCAGCACTCTCTTCTTTGTGATGATGAAACCGAATTCCTAAAAAGATGTCATAAACAAACTCAAAAAAGTCTTTTTTCTGTAACAATCCTGAAGTTTGATAACATCCTTTTTCATCTAACAGCGGCTTCATCACATAGTACGCAGGTTGGTAATTATACCAAGGAATAGAAGGCCACAAATGATGAATTAAGTGGTAATTCTGTCCCATAATCAGGATATTGAGAACTTGGTTTGGGTAAACGCGAGCATTTTTCCAGCGATCGCGCTCGGCAAAAGGACGATGGGGCAAATAGTCAAAAAATAATCCCAATGCTATCCCTACCACAAAAGCCGGTAAAAACCAAAAATTGAGAATGTAACCCAAAAAGTGGTATTGCACTGAGATATAAACAATTACACCGACAATTAAGCGGCTGATGAACCATTCTAATAGCTCATATTTCCGCCACAGTTGCCGTTGAAAGAAAAACACCTCGTGGTACAAAAATCGTACCGCAATCAGCCACAGCGGCCCACCCGTAGAGACATAATGATCTGGGTCGTCTTTAGGATGGTTAACATGACCATGATGCTGTAGATGCACCCGCGTAAATACTGGAAAAGCAAAAGCTAGCATCAACGCACTACCATGCCCTAACATCGCATTCATCACTCGGTTGCGATGGGCAGATTGGTGACAGGCATCATGAATTACGGTTCCAGCACAATGTAAGGCAATGGTGTTAACGCAAAAGCATAGCCAGTGCGGCCATTCCCAAAGCCAGTAACCAAAGTTGGATAACACCAACATGGATACAGCTACAGAAAACAACAGCAGCGTCGGATTGAAATCACCAGGAGGCGCTAAAAATTCCTTGGGTGGGATTGTCAGTGGCTTTTGTGCCTCCGATGCGATCATCTCTAACATTGACTCCTTCTTAAGCAGACATTACGAATATACGATAAATATTAGTGAATAATAAAGTTTTGCAAAGTTTTGTATAGCAATATTTATCCACAGCTTTGCATATCAGCAGATGAATAACGCTATGATTCCAGACGAAGCCTAGTCTTTACTGATAAGTGGGGTATGACAATCGGCAAAAAGTTTATGGAACAAACTCCTTCTTAGGGAGGATGGATGCAAGATTGATGTACTATATCTAGTCTATCCCACAGCCCCCACTCTCCCATAAACCCTCATCTAACTGCTTATATCTTATTGATATAGCAGTGACTGAAAAGGAGATGCCACTTAAGTTACGATGACTTCCCAGATAGCTCCCTAACTTCAGCCCCTATGCAATTACGAGATTCTCTGCGCCGGACAAAAATTGTCGCTACTATTGGCCCCGCTACTAGCAGTCCTGAAATGCTCAAGGCGATTATTGAAGCGGGAGCCACAACGCTGCGGCTAAACTTCTCCCACGGAACTCATGCCGACCATCAGCGTAGTATTCGCTTAATTCGGCAAACCGCTTTTGAACTAAATCAGCCAGTGGCTATTCTCCAAGACTTGCAGGGCCCAAAAATTCGCTTGGGGAAGTTTGACAACGGGTCTATAGTTTTGGCAAAAGGCGATCGCTTCACTTTGACAAATCGTCCAGTAGTAGGCACGCAGGAAATTAGCTGCGTCACCTACGATTATTTAGCCGAAGAAGTCCCGGTTGGAGCAAAAATCCTCCTCGATGATGGACGAGTAGAAATGGTAGTGGAGGAGATTAACCGAGACAAAGGTGATTTACATTGCCGGATCACCGTGCCTGGTAAACTTTCTAACAATAAAGGTGTAAACTTTCCTGGCGTTTACCTGTCAATTAAGGCAATGACCGACAAAGACCGAGAGGATCTGATGTTTGGTCTAGATCAGGGTGTAGATTGGGTGGCACTTTCCTTTGTCCGCAATCCGCAGGACATGATCGAAATTAAAGAACTAATTTCCAGTACAGGCAAGCAAGTACCAGTGGTTGCCAAAATTGAAAAGCACGAAGCCATTGAACAAATGGAGGCGATTCTGGCTTTGTGTGATGGTGTGATGGTTGCCAGAGGTGACTTAGGGGTGGAATTGCCAGCGGAAGATGTTCCGGTACTCCAAAAACGGCTAATTGCGACAGCAAATCGCTTGGGGATTCCCATCATTACTGCCACCCAGATGTTAGACAGCATGGTGAGCAATCCCCGTCCCACTCGCGCCGAAGTATCAGATGTGGCAAATGCGATTTTAGACGGCACAGACGCGGTGATGCTCTCTAATGAAACCGCTGTGGGTAGCTTCCCTGTAGAAGCAGTGGCGACAATGGCACGAATTGCCGAGCGGATGGAGCAGGAAGAAGCCCAACACTTAAACTTACGTTCTTCGAGAGATGCCCGTCGCTCGATTCCCAATGCAATTAGTCAAGCTGTCGGTCAAATTGCCGAACAACTAGGTGCAGCGGCAATCATGACCCTAACACAAACCGGGGCAACAGCTCGGAATGTCTCTAAGTTTCGTCCTCACACACCGATTTTGGCAGTGACACCCCACGTAAATGTGGCGCGGCAGCTACAGATGGTGTGGGGAGTCAAACCGTTGTTGGTGCTAGGATTACCTTCCACTGGTCAGACATTTCAAGCTGCGATTAATGTGGCTCAGGAACTTCAGTTACTATCTCAGGGAGATTTAGTAGTGATGACTGCTGGTACACTCCAAGGGATTTCTGGCTCCACAGATTTGATTAAGGTAGAGGTGGTGACGGCAGTACTAGGTCATGGAATTGGACTAGGACAAGGTTCAGTCAGTGGTCGCGCCCGGGTGGCAAATACTGGTATGGATGTGAGTAACTTTAATCCTGGAGACATATTGGTTGCACCCCGCACTAGTGCCGATTTTGTAGAGGCAATTCGGAAAGCTGCCGGGATTATTACCGAAGATGAAAGTCTTACAAGTCATGCAGCAGTGATTGGCTTGCGTCTTGGCGTACCAGTGATTGTCGGCGTGAAGCAGGCAACGCAGGCGATTCGGGATGGAGCGATTATAACGCTGGATCTGCAACGGGGTTTGATTTACTCTGGGGCGGTGAGAACGGCTTAGAAGTGGGGAACGAGCAAGGGAGCAGGGGGGCAGGGGAGCAGGGGAGCAGAGGAGTTGTAGTAAGTTTTATCCCCTCCGCCCCTCTGCCCCTCTGCCCCTCCGCCCCTCCGCCTCTTCTGCCCTATACCCAATCCCTTTATCAAACAGTTGCGATCGCAGCCCCAAGCCATCCAGCAAAGTTTTGTTGCTGTGTAGAGTTAGGATGCTCAACAGGTTTTACCTGATATCGAGTGGGATGTGGTGATACCAGGGTGATGGAATAGGTACGCAGTTCGTCTTGGTGGAAAACTGCGACTTCGATTTTATCGTTTGGTTGGTAATCTTTGAGGCGATCGCTTAAGCCACCCGCCGCTATCTTAATCCCATCAATTGCTAACAACTCATCACCTGCATCAATTCCCCCTAGTTGTGCAGGTGAACCAGTCTCCACAAACTTAATTATTTCCCGTCCATTCTCTGTATTTATTCTCACGCCCAGGTAAGGTTCTTCCTGCTGTTCGGCTACCAACTGCAAGCCAAAGGGTTCCAAATACTGATTGAAAGGCAAATCTTCAATACTATCAATGTAGCGTTTAAAGAAATCAGTCAAATCGATTCCGGCAACAGATTCGATAACTTCTTGCAACTGTTCTGGGGTATAGCCAATTTCATCTTTCCCAAACAGCTGCCACATTTTCAGCATTACGTCATCGAGGGAACGCTGATTGTGGTGAGTAGAGCGAATCAGTAAATCCAGCAATAACGATACCATTTCTCCCTTTAAATAATAGGAAATTTGGGAATTTCCGCTATTGGCATCTGGGCGATAAAGTTTTATCCAGGCATCAAAACTCGACTCGGAAACGGGTTGTACCTTGCGTCCCGGTGTAGTTTCATATCTGGTAATTTCCTTACCTAAGTTATTTAAATACGACTGAACATCATAAATTCCCGCCCGTAAAGGAATTAACAAGTCATAGTAACTAGTAGTACCCTCACAAAACCATAATGATGGTGTGTAATTTTCTTGGTCGTAATCAAAAACCTCTAATGCTTTTGGGCGAATTCGCTTGACATTCCACAAGTGAAAGAACTCGTGTGCAACTAATTGCAGAAAGCGATCGTATTTTTCCTGAGCGCGAAACCCAAAACGTTGGTAAATTAAGGAGCAAGAGTCTTTATGCTCCAAACCGCCAAAAGCTTGGCTAAATAAATGTAGCAGAAACACATATCGTTGATATGGCAAACCGCCGAACATCTGCGCTTCCACTTGAATAATTTTTTGGATATCAGCAATCAACTGCTGAACTTGATAATTACCTTTCCCCCAGATTGCCAATTCATGAGGTTTTCCTAATACCTCAAATTTATACAATTGGTGGCTACCAATCTCAAACGGAGTATCCACCAGAGTATCAAAATCGCCAGCCAAGAAAGTATTTGTTTCCTCACCAACGGCAGGTAGAGCAGTAGTTACCTGCCATTCCGGGTGTGGTGGTACGATGGTGACGCGAATGGGTTGCTTATCCCAACCTGGTATTCTAAAAAATAGTGCCGCACCGTTAAAATAACCGTGAGTGGTATCTAAGTGATTGGTTCGTACCGATAGCTCATTCGCAAAAATGCGGTAACGTACAGTTAATTCTGAGACACCTATTTTGTCTACCTGCCAGTGATTTTTACCGATCTTCCGCCAAGCTAAAGGCTTATCCTCTGCAAAAGCCTCAAAATCCTGTAAATTCTTGGCGTATTCCCGGACTAAATAGGAACCTGGTGTCCAAACGGGCAATTTTAAATCGAGAATCGGTGAGGAATAATCCACAAGGCGTAAAGTCACTTCAAACAGATGGGTTTCTGGTTGGGACATTGCCACCAGGTAATGAATCGTTGACCCAGTTTCCTCAACGTAGGTATTGGGACGAGTTGCGGTTGCTTCAGTCATCTTGTTTGCGGAGGTAATTGTTAATAAGCTAGGCCCCACTGCGATCGCGGAGCATCTCATAGAAAAGACAGTAATTCGTAGTTAAGACCTTACAGATAAATCCGCTTACTCTCAAATAAAGATTACACTTTATTTATTTTCCATAACTAAAGTTATAGTACATAAATGCTACACGCAATTTGAGTACTTCAGCGATGTTTAATAGCTGCGATGTCTACGAAGGGCTACGCCAACGCACCAAAAAACCGCACTAGTAAGGCTAAGTCAAAAGCAAGCTGGATGGCGCAGATTCTCCGATTGGAAAACCCATTTTGAAAATATAGTTTTCAGGTACAAACTGTAGATGCTCAAATATAATACCCGTATCCTTGACTTCTCAACAGAAGTCAAAGTTCCATCTACTGAGCATTTATCGAAAATTTAAAATCCATGACCCCTTCCGATCTAAAAGCATATTTAGACAACCTTATCCGTAAAAACTTGCAAATTAGTACGATGATTTGGGGGCCTCCTGGCATTGGCAAATCAAGCATCGTCGCACAGATAGCTCAAGAGTATGATATCGACTTTGTGGATGTCCGCCTCAGTCAACTCGCGCCCACCGACTTGCGCGGTTTACCCGTTGCCGAAGATGGTATTTCCAAATGGTATCCGCCAGAATTTCTCCCTCGTGGCGGTAAAGGCATCCTGTTTCTAGATGAACTAAATATGGCACCGCCAGCAATGCAGGGAGTCGCTCAACAGTTAATTTTAGATCGAAAAGTTGGCTCTTACGTTGTACCATCAGGTTGGTTTGTCTGGGCTGCTGGCAATCGTAAAGAAGACCGTGCAGCTGTATTTGATATGCCTGCACCTTTAGCAAATAGGTTTTTACATCTAGAGGCACAAGCTGATTTTAACAGCTTTAAAGCTTATGCCTTAGAAACAGGCGTACACGAGCAAATAATAGCCTTTCTTTCCTTTCGCCCCACATTGTTGCACAAAATCGATCCCCAGCAACCCGCTTGGCCTTCACCTCGTTCTTGGGAAATGGCAAGTGCGCTACACTACGCAGAATTAGATATTACTCCGGCGGTGGGGGTGGCTACAGCGACTGAGTTTCATGCTTTTATTCAACTTTACAAAACACTACCGAATCTGACACCTATTTTGGCAGGTAAAGGCGATCGCATTCCCTGGCCTCAAGAACCAAGTACTAAATATGCCACAGCAGTTGGTTTAACAGTGCGGGCTGCTGACGCAAACCAAGCTTACAACGCTTTTATTTGGCTTAGTCAAGTTGCAACAGCCGAATGGGTGCAGTTGTTTGCTGTGGATTTATTTCGAGTCATGCGGAGTAGGGGACATCTGGGTGTTTTGGCGCAATTAGTCCAGAAAGACCCCAAATTACAGCAGTTTATGAAAGATTTTCAACAGCTAATGGGTTTGTGAGCGAGACAGAACAGATGAATAATGAAAATAGCTCCCGGATTATCAGTGCTTCTGTGCTGCGTTTGCGGATGAAGTCGCCATTTTTCGCTACCCTGGCATTGTTTGCTCGCTTCGTTCCTTCGCAGCAACTACCAACTGCTGCCACTGACGGCAAAGATATCTTTTTTAATCCAGAGTATTTGCTTTCTTTACCCACCGCTCAACAGGATGGACTGCTACTGCACGAAGTGTTACACGCTGCACTGCTACATGTGCCGCGCCGGGGTGTGCGCGAAGCAGAACTGTGGAATATTGCCGCAGATATTGTAGTCAATGGCATTATTAGCCAACAGAGTGTATTTGAACTGCCTCCAGGAAGACTGCGAGAAGCTAAACTGGAGCATTTGAGTGTAGAAGAAATTTATGAATTACTGTTAAAAAATACTAATAATACCGTAAAACTATTGCATCCCGATCTACTCAATGAAGCCCCTTTTGATGCCTCATCCTTTTCAGATGTGACTAACAATGACAGCAGAAATCAGGCAGGAAAGACAGCACACCCTAATGAATTTGCTCGTCCGACTGCTGAAACTTCCTCCACAAACAGCGATAGTCTGTCAGAAGCAAGAAAAGCAGCATTAGAAGCACACTGGCGCAATGCTTTGCAACAAGCTGCTGTTATTGCTCGTACAGTTAATCAAGGCTTACTACCAGCAGGGATAGAACGGGAATTGGGAGCATTAACCACTGCTCAAATTAATTGGCGTAGTTACCTTTGGCGTTATTTGGTACAGACACCTACTGACTTTGCAGGCTTTGACCGCCGCTTTATTGGGCGGAGACTGTATTTGGAAACTCTACAAGCAGAAAATGTCGAGGTATATGTAGCTGTAGATACTAGCGGTTCTATTGATAATCAGCAATTGTGGATGTTTTTAGGGGAAGTGCAGGGAATTCTGAGTGCTTATCCTCATTTAACGTGTGAGCTTTATTACGTTGATGCTGAAGCTTACGGCCCCTACAAACTCAATCTCGATTTAACTCTGCCAAAACCTCAAGGTGGTGGTGGCACGTCATTTGTACCGTTTTTTGAGAAAGTCGCAGAAAGTTGGGATGGGCAAACTCAAGGCGTTTGTATTTATTTAACGGATGGTTATGGTACTTTCCCCGATCAAGTACCGGAATTACCTGTGTTGTGGGTGGTAACTCCTGGTGGTTTGACTTTGGCGGAGTTTCCTTTTGGGGAAGCGGTACGGCTATTGTCGGTTTGAAAAATGCCTATAATTGCGATGTTCGGTTTAATTTCCACAAACGAAGGCTGTTTTTGTTACTACTAGCTAACAATTTTCCGTCTGGACTAAATTTTAAATTGATTAGGTTATGCATCACTTTTTGTTGATCGCTTTTGAAGCTGTGGATTTCTTCCATTGTCTCCAAGTCCCAGAGTCTGATGGTACCGTCGCTACTGACACTAGCTAAAATTGTCTCTGATGGACTGAACGCTAAATCCATTATGGAAGAATATGTTTCCAAAGTTTTGATCTCACAATTTGTCTGCACATTCCACAGCTTAATTTTACCGTTGTAAGCCCCACTGGCAAGAATGCGATCGTCTGGGCTAAAAACAATTTGCTTTATCGAGTCAGAGTGAGCTGTAAAAGTGTAAATCATCCTGTTTGTTTTTACATCCCACAGTGCAATTTTTCCCCGATACCCAGCTGCAAGAATATCTCCAGTCGAACTAAGTGCTAGGGGAAAGCCATAGTCACCATCTAAATTTACAACACCCAATTCCTCGCCAGTTTGTAAATTCCAGAGTTGAACTGGTTGCTCATAATAGCGTCTTGCCAGTACTTTTCCATCTGCACTTAGGGTAACATAAGCGTTAGAAGATGAACTTCGTCCTCCGCCCAATTTAGCTTTATCCTCTCTATCTTGTTCAAGCCTTTTATATTCAAAATCGCCCCAGAAATCGCTACTGATTAAGACTGGATTTGACTTATTGTCCACCTCAGTAAAAGCTACAGTAGGGTAGTAAGTGCGGGATTGCGAATGACTATATGTTTCTTCTCTTGTTTGAACTTGCCACAGCTTAAAATCTTCAGCACTTCTGCTGCCTAAAATCTGACTATCAGGGCTAAAAGCCAGAGATTGTACTGCTGCTTTATGTCCAGTGAGAAGGCAAATTTGTTTACCAGTTTGCCTGTCTAGCAGTTCAATCTGACCATCTACGTCCGGCGCACTTCGGGCGGTGAGTTGCCCATCTGGGCTATGTGCTTGAGTGAAGATAGCGCTAGAATAACCCTTTAAAGTCCTTGTCTCATGACCAACATTAAATAACTCAAAGGGTTCTCCTGTACCTATCATGCCTATATTTTGGGCATTGCCATCAAATACTATAGAAGTCAGATTAACAGAATGGTTTTTAAGATTTTGAATTAACTCCCCCGTTAATGGATTCCATAGTTTCAGATCATTGACATAAAAACTTTTGTAGATATTTTTTCCGTCTGCACTGAAAACGACTGAGACAACTGGTTCTGATTGGATATTTATCTGGCTAATTTGCTGGCCAGTGTTGGAATTAACCAAGGTAATCTTTTCATTCCACTCAGTATATGCCAGCATCTCACCATCAGGACTGAAGGCAAAAGATGACCCGCATACCTTTAGCTCTAAATGTAGAGAGTGTTCAATTACTTTATCCAGTTCGCCCAAAATTGCTAATTCCAAGTTAGCCTGCTTTGCCTGAGCAATTTCTGCTCCTCGCAAGTCAGCCCGTGTTAAAATTGCCCCTTCTAGTTCAGTCTTAGATAAGTCTGCTTTTTGCAAGTTAGCATTTGTCAGGTTTGCTGCTTGTAATTGAGCTTCCTGCAAATAAACTTTTTGGAGACTGGCTTGTTGTAGTTGCGCTTTTCGTAGTCTAACTCGCGCCAGATTAGCCCGATCTAAAATACATTGTTCTAAATTAGCTGCTGTTAAATCAGCACGAACCAATTCAGCTTCTCGGAGGTTGGCTTGCACTAGTTGGGCACAAGGCATATAAGCAGAATTGAGATTAGCTCGTGTCAAAACTGCACCTTTCAAGTTAGCTGCATCCAGCTTTGCTTCATTGAGATTCGCCTCACTTAAATTAGCTGCACTCAAATCAGCACCTTGGAAATCAACTCTTGCTAGATTGGCTCCTTTCAAGTCTTGTTCGCTGAGATTTGCCCAACTAAGATTAGCTCGATATAAATCAACTTCTTTGATGACTGCATGGCGTAAATCACTACCATTAAGATGAGCGCATCTTAAGTTGGTTTGAGTCAGGTTTGCACCACGCAAATCTGCTTCTATCAAATTGGCTTCGCTCAGATTTGTGTTGGAGAAGTTTGCACTTTTGAGGTTAGCTTTCTCTAGATTGATTCCTGTTAAGTTAGCTTGACTAAGGTCAGCATTTTCGAGGTTAACCTGAGTGAAATTACGCTCTCCAAGTTGATAAGCTGCTAATAATCCCTGAACGCCGCCAATTTCTCGGAATGATCTTAAAGCAGATGTTTTGGTAGTTTGCGCCTGTTTTTCTGGAAGCATAATTATGAATCTTTAATTGCGAATATCAGATTAATGGTATTGGTGATTAACAGGATGAATTTACTCTCACGCAGAAGCACAGAGAAGATTTAGAAAACGCAGAAGGAATTCTAATCTAAAATCTAAAATTGATGGTATGAGTTTTAAGATTGGGAGAAATTCTGCAATTTATCTTTTGCTGCTGCCCGAACTAGCTGATTGCTGTCTTGTGCCAGTTGAATAAGAATTTGTTGAGTAGCTTGGGGATTTTGAGCTACGGCTAGCCGTTCTAACCAGGAGATAGAAAGGCTTTTTTCTTGTAGTAATTCCTGTGAAATCTGGGGTTGATTTAAAGCAATAAAGCTAACTAAGGCAAACTGAGACTTGGCATAATGATTAAGCGCCACAGCAAGGCTATCAGGATGACGAGATAAAAAATCAGGATTCAGTTTTAAATAATGTGTAGCATATTCCCCGCAAAGAATACGCTCTACAGCGTCTTTTGGCAAACTAGGATTCAGCATTGCTTTTTCACGCACTTGGTCTGATTTACTACCCGCCAGTTCTTCTAAAATCTCTGGTGATAGGTTAGTTTTTTGTGCAATTTGCAATAGAATCTCATAGTTCTTATCTTTGCTTAGTTGTTCCAGGGTACTAATTGGCGTATTAGGGTTTTGGGCTACTGCTTCACGAACTTTTGTTTTTGGTGATTGAGCTAGTTTTTCCAAGCAGCTTACAGGGGTATTGAGGTTTTGGGCTACAGCCTCACACACTTGAATTTCAGTTGATTCAGCAAACTGTGCTAGAAAATTAGCAGGTAAATCAAAGCGCCGAGCCAGAAAAAGACGAGCCGCTTCTCCTCCCTCCTGTGCTAATCGCTGCAAAATGGTTTCTAGGGAGCTGGTACTTTCTTCTGCTAAGATATCCAAGATACTCTCCCCTTCAGGGTATTTACCATATTTGTTACTTGACATTCGATAGGCGATCGCACTACTTACCGATGCATCTCTAGCTAATTCCTTAAACAGAAGACTTATTGGTGTATTCGGATTTCCACTAACCTGACGACGAACTTCAGAAGAGTCATCCTGAGCTAACTCTTCTAAAATACTGACTGGTGTGTTGCGGTTTTCAGCAACAGATTCACGCAGTCGTCTATCAACGCTTTTGGAGAATTTTAAAAGCAGTTCTGGCGGTGTATTTGGGTGTTCGCCAACAGTCCGGGGGTCTTTTTGTGCTAACTTTTCCAACACATCAGGAGGGGTTTTAGGGCGTGTCATCAATTGAGCCAAATAACAGAAGCAGCTAGATAAATTGCACCGAGAAAGTTGGTCGCCCGTTTATCATAGCGAGTTGCGAT
>NZ_JBALDR010000061.1:0-152396 GCF_036917315.1 Nostoc sp.
ATCGCATCTTTTTCTTCAAGTAGTTTACGTCCAGCACCTGACGAACGAATTCGATTACTATTGTCATTCAAGGTTTCTTCCCCTGAAGCGTCTAACAATAACTGTATCCCTGCATGGATTGTAGTCCGGGATAGTCCAGTTGCGATGCCTACGGCGGGCTACGCCTACGCTACCGGGTGACTTTCCGGTCTGGCAGACGGTATATAGCTATTTTCGCAAATGGCGCAAAGACGGAACGTGGCTGAAAATTCATGATAATCTTCGGCAGTGGACACGGATTGAGCAGGATCGCCATCGAAGTCCATCGGAAGCGATCATCGATAGTCAAAGCGTCAAGAGTGCAGCGATGGTTAGTCAATTGATAGGCTTTGATGCAGGAAAAAAAATCAAAGGACGGAAGCGATTTATGACGGTCGATACCTTGGGGTTAATCTTGCGGGTCTTGGTCACGGCGGCCAATGTGGGTCAGCGAGAAGGGGGCAAACAGGTTCTCAAACGGGTTAAACAATCTACTAAGCAGGTATCTCGGTTGACAACTATCTGGGTGGATGGCGGTTTTGATCGTGAGCCGTTTATGCAGTGGGTGATGGACTTTTGCCGTTGGATTGTGCAGGTAGTGTTGCGATCGCAAGAGGCTAAAGGTTTTGTCTTGCTCAAAAAACGTTGGGTTGTTGAGCGAACTTACGAGAAAGCTGATGGGATGTCGGCGATTGGTTCGAGATTATGAGTTATTGCCCGAAACATCAGAGACTTTTATTTATCTTGCCATGATCCGTATCATGGTGAAGCGATTAGCATAGTTTTTTACTCCTAACAACTTTTCAAACAACCTCTTAGAGCAAGTCTTATTCTTACCCCAGCGTCCTTATATAATTTTGGGAACTTTACGCGAACAGTTACTCTATCCTCAGACAATTCGCAAAATGAGCGATCGCGAACTAGAAGGAATTTTGCAACAAGTCAACCTACAAAACTTGCTTAGTCGAGTCAATGGTTTCGATACAGAAGTTCCTTGGGAGAACATATTATCGCTAGGAGAACAACAACGTTTGGCATTCGCACGGCTATTAGTTACTCATCCTAGCTTCCCCATATTAGATGAAGCGACCAGTGCTTTAGATTTGAAGAATGAAGGAAATTTATATCAACAGTTACAAGAGGCAAAAACGACATTTATCAGTGTTGGACATCGAGAAAGTTTATTTAATTACCATCAATGGGTTTTAGAACTTTTACAAGATTCTAGTTGACAACTTGTAACCGTACAAGATTATCAACGGCAAAAAACAACACAAATTGTCCCCGATCCTCCTCACAATGCTCAAATCAAAATAGATGATTTCTCTAAGAATCAATCTCAATCTCAACCAGAAATAGGAGTACTAAAATTACCTAGTGAAGGGTTTTATCATAAACAAATGCAGGCATTAACAGACTATTCTCTTGGAAGTATTAGAAGTAAAGCAAGCCTTGGTAAGTCCATTACTGCTAAGGACGGGTTTAACTACTACTACAACAAAGCTCCCAAAGTTTTGAAATGGTTAAGAGTTTAGTGTTTACTTATGCTTTTTAGGTAACACAATTTCAATATTGGGCATAAAAAATGACAACAATTTTTGTAGACAAACAAGAATTAGCTAAACAAATAGTTCAATTTATTGAGCAAAATGAAATTGCCATTGATGTCAAAAAACTCCGTCAAGAAGCAGCACACTCTTGTGAACTTCCTTCAGCTTGGTTACTCAAAACAGCAGATGCTTTAGAAAATAACGACTGGAGTATTTTGTCTGAAGACTTTATCAATATGGATTTTATTGGTAAAAATGGTTATTTCTTGATCGTCGCACCTTACCAAGTAAATCGGCAATGCCAAAGCCAGATAGCTTTAAGTGCAATTTATGGCAAAATGCATGATAATTCTCAGCCATCTATTGAACAATTAGAAAATCTCAGTCGGGAAAAGTTTGGAACATTAAGACAAGCAATTCCTAGAAATCTTTCTTTTACTGAAATTGCTAGTTGTGGTAATACCAGCGGTGAAAGTGGTGAAGCTTTCATCGTCCCAAATGGATGGCCTTTTCCTAACAGTGTTTGTGGCCCAGCATTAAATAATGCTAGCCAGCAACAACGACGTTTTTTAGGTTCTAGCCGCCAATGCATCCAAAAAGTATTTGAATATGAAACAGCTAATTTACTATTAGGCCCTTTAGAAGACGAAATCAATAGTGAACGTTATCGCCATATCGACACTCAAGTTCATGAAGCAGGACATGCAAGTGGTTTGGGATTTGACTTTAAAGTAAAACACAACCTTTTCCAAAACTATTACTATGCTGGTGTAGAAGAATGGCGATATGATAGTCTAGGATTTGAGTTTGCAGCTTGTATTTTACCTGCACAAGAAGCTGGGAAGTTGGTAGCTGTAAATTTCTGTATTCGCTTTGGCTTAGATGCTCACCGTTTAGGAGGCATAGAAAAAGATACCGATGTATATGCTAGCCTTATCAGCTTAGAATATCTTTTTCAAAATGATGCTATATATGTTACTAAAAATGGTCAATTAGCTTTACGTAATTTGAGTTATTCAGGTTTACTTCAAGCTGTGGGACTTCATCGGGCCCAAGCATTATCTCTGACTCGAAGAGAATTAAATCTTAAAAGTTCTACAGGTATTTTCTATCTGTACAAAATAGATATTCATCCATCAACTAAATCGATTTTTCAGGGGCTAGTTATGGAACGCTGTCAAGGGATTTGGGCACAGTTACAATAATTTAATCTTATTGCGATCGCAATAAGATTGTCAGAATTTTAGGTAACTAAAATGAACAAGTTAAAAGTTTAGTCTGCATTACCTAAATATTAAGCGAGCTTAGTTGAAATTTAAATGTAAGGAGCTGGATCGTGACTACTTCTAATCAGATTAAATCGGCGCTTTGGGAAAACAATCAAGAGTAAGCTGTTACGCAGCTAGATTGTATAATATTAGATTAAGTAATTAATTTAGTATCAGCCATCTATGCCAGCAAAAAATCATCTTTCTGAAGAGCAGAAGGAACGGCTACTAAAAACGCTAAAAGAGCATAAAAATCCCTACGTAAGAGAAAAAATTCTGATTTTATTGTTGATGAATGATGGAAAAACTTATCAAGAAATTAGTAAATTTTTAAATATTGCATATCCAACAGTAGCGTATTGGGCAGTGCATGGAGATCCAGATAATCTAGAAAGCTTTTTAGATGGAAGAAGGGAAGGGAACTTCCGTAAAGTTACTAAAGAATATGAAGATATTTTATTAGAAGTAATTGAAAAAGAGCCGACAGAGTATGGATATGATTTTGGTCGATGGACAGCAGCAAGACTAGCAACTTATATGGAAGAGCAAACAGGAATTAAGTTAAGTGGCTCTCAATTTAGGAGAATATTAGAGCGAAAAAAGTACGTTAACATGCAGGGCAAAGTATAGCCTAGAGGATAAACAAAACCCTGAAATACGTAAGGCATTTAAAGAAAAACTATCAGTTTATTTAAAAATAACTCTCATAACCCCAGAGCGTCTATAAGTATGGTTTTGGGATGAAAACGGATTCAGTTTGAGAGTAATAAGAAGAAAAAATTGGGGTAAGAAGGGTAGAAGAAAACAAATCACAGGGCAAAGAAGAAAAGGAAGAGTAAATATCATGGGAGGGTTACGTTATCACGACAAGAAAAGAATAAACTTTGTAATTAAAAAAGGAAATGCAGATGTATTTTATGAGCAGCTTAAATCTTTGAACAATTTTCTCTTGCAGGAATGGGTAGAGGAAGGTAATCTCAGTGAATATTTCAATGATTGTTCGGCAAAAATAGTGATTATTCTAGACAATGCCAGTTTTCATAAAAGAAAAGATATTTTAGCTAATATTAAGGTAGAAATGCCAAATATTATCCTGGAATTTTTACCACCTTATAGTCCAGATTATAATTTAATTGAATTGGTTTGGCATTCAGCAAAAGAATATATAGCTCATAGATTGTTTGAGTCAGTATCACAGCTAGAAGAGTTGTTAAACAAATTGCTAAATGAAGGAGGACTTATTATTAAATAGGAGCGCAAGATTAAAAATAAAGGTAATGCTGTTTATTAAATTTAACTGCGTAGCAGCTTATTGTCTAGTAGCCAAAGCATCCACTCGCTGTCCCCAACGCAAAGTTTATGGTGTCACCTACTCAGCGAATGATGGCTTACTGGGCGGTTGGTCTGAACTAATTTACCTCAAACCAGGGGTTAAAGTTTTAACTTTACCAGAAGAAGTCTCACCAAGACAATTTATTGCTGGGGGATGTGCTTTGCCAACTGCACTACACGCTATCGATCGAGCGCAGATTCAAATTGGTGATGTTGTTGTCGTGCAAGGTTGTGGCCCTGTGGGTTTGAGTGTGGCAATTCTAGCTTTGCTATCAGGTGCGGGCAAAGTAATTGTCATCGATAAATTTGAGAGCCGATTAGTAACTGCAAAATCTTTCGGAGTCGATGAAACTCTTGTAATTAAAGCTAACGATCCACGACAACATATTGAGCGGGTTTTGGAACTAACGCACGGACATGGTGCTGATGTGACTATTGAAGCAACAGGCATTCCCATTGCTGTCAAAGAAGGCTTGAATATGACGAGAAATGGAGGTCGCTATGTTATTGTCGGGCATTACACAAACACCGGTGAGATTCTGATCAATCCCCACTTAGAGATTAATCTCAAACATATTGATATTCGCGGAACTTGGGGAATTGATTTCAGCCATTTTTACAGAATGATTGAATTACTCAAACGTCATAGTTATTCCAGCAAAAATATTGCTTGGGAAAGTCTAATTAGTCGTTCATACACACTACAAGAAATTAATCAAGCGCTAGCAGATGTAGAAAAAGGCTCTGTATTAAAAGCTGTGATTGTTCCCAATCTATCTTGATAACAAATAGGGAGAAGATATGCTCGGAGATTTACAAATTGCCTTTATTGGTGGTGGGACGATGGGCGAAATGATAATGACTAGATTGTTATCAACGAAGATTGTTTCAAAACCCGATCTAATTATTGTCAGCGATCCACTTGATGCGCGATGTCTTCATTTGGAAGAAAAATATGGAGTCCGTACTACAACCAGCAATATAGAAGCGGTAAAAGGCGCGTCCGTTGTGATATTAGCGGTGAAGCCGCAGGTTTTAGGATCTGTTATGGCTATGCTGAAGGATAAAATTTCACCTGAAGCTTTAGTAATTAGTATTGTGGGTGGAGTGAGTATTGCATCTCTATGCCAAGGGTTGAATCATCCTGCTGTTGTCCGTACAATGCCGAATATCGCAGTACAAGTTGGTCATGGGACTACAGTATGGAGCGCATCATCAAGTGTGACAGAGATACAGCGATCGCATACGCAAGTCATTTTACAAGCATTGGGCAAGGAATTTGCTACCCAAAGTGAACATTACCTTGATATGTCAACGGCGCTGAGTAGCGCGGGGACTGGATTTGTGTTTCTGTACATCGAAGCGATGATTGATGCTGGGGTTCAGATGGGTTTAACTCGCACACAAGCTCAAGAGCTAACCTTGCATACAATTGCTGGCAGCGTAGAACTTATGTTTCAGACTGATGAACATCCAGCAGTCTTACGAAACAAAGTAACTAGTCCTGGGGGAGTGACTGCTGCTGGTCTTTACGAATTAGAAAAAGGTGGTATGCGAACTGTCATCTCTAATGCAGTACTTGCTGCTTTGAGCCGCACTCAACAAATAGGTGATATCAGTTAAAAAAGTCTGCTCAACTGCAAAGATAGTTGCGAGTTATAAAGTATTTTTCTTTTGTATGAAGTAGAAAACTACCGGTTTTGAGGCAGGAAGTAGGGATTAGAAACTCTTCATATCTGATTTTTAATCCAGCATTTTGTACCTCCTTTACTTGCAATTTGCTGTATGTAAGTACTGAAGTTTTTTCTTTGATACTTGTTACTGATTATTCAGTACTAAATATTACTAAATTTAATAAAAGAGTTCGGTTAATTCCAAAATATGCAAACCAAAGCCGTTTAGCAACTAATAAAAGTTTGCTTTCACTTTATAAATTTTTCTATTATTCCCTGTTCTGAAAAAAAATAATTTACAAGAAATTATGAGTGAGAAAATTCCCATGCTAAGAACAATCAAGTGGCAAAACTTAAATGACTGTGAAATTAATCATCAAACTTTTCAAGCATTGCTGAGAAATGAGATTCCATCAATTCGCATTTCTAACTTTGCTTCATCTGAAGAATGTAACAAATTAGCTCTGGCAATTGAAAAAGTTGGCTTTGATTTTTATAAAAATGTGGAACCACCAATAGGAAGAATTGGAATTACCCAATTTGAATATAGAAACCGAGATAAGTTGGGATATTTTGATGCAGTTAAAAAAGCCAATGCAACTTATCATCAGGTAACTTCTTTATCTTTTGATCCGCTCAAACGCTTGGCAACAACTCTGCGCCAGAATGTCTCAAGTAAAGTCAAAATTGCTTATGAAGATGAAGCTTATGGGAATTATTTTGCCGGATTGATCCGTCAGATTAATATCGCCTTGTTACACATAGACTTTGCTCAATTAGATGCTCCAAATTGGGGAATAGGAAATGTTACCTCACAGCTAGTATGGAATCTCTATGTCAAAGCGCCTAGCCAAGGAGGTATCTGCAAAGTCTACAATTACAATCGACAATGGCAGCCCGAGGATGAAAAATATAAAACTCCTGGTTCCTATGGCTACGATTCTTCTTTAGTAACTAAGTCAGAAGTAAAACATAATATTCCACTTACAGGAGATTTAGTCATCTTCAACAGCCGTAATTTTCATGAAGTCTTACCAGGCATTGGAGAACGTATAACAATTAGCTCTTTTATTGGAAAAATGCCGGGAGGTGATTTAGTTTTTTGGTCGTAAAGGCAATTTATAAACCTGTAAAAGGGTGTAAAGGTAGCTATTGCTACTTTTAAGAATAGATGCCTTTTAATGGTAATACATTAGTATAATGATATTCATGATTCGGATTATACTCAGGCGTTTGGCATAAAATCTAGACTGTCATCACTTTGTTAAATAATCGTTCTCAAAGTCAAAAGTCAACTAGAGAGATTTATCTATGTCTACAGTACTTGCTTATCTTGAAGACACGTATAAATTCACTGATAATGCTCACATTGAGTATGTTGCCAATGATGAACGGGGTTCTTATTGTGTACTCGATAGCACTGTGTTTTATCCACAGGGTGGTGGCCAGCCCTCAGATATAGGCACTATTGAAGCAAAAGGAGTTCAGCTTCCAATCGGTTTCGTAAGCTTTGTAGATGGAGATGTACGTCATTATGGAGATTTTTCATCTGTATCTTTAGAAAAAGGCGAAGAGGTAAATTTATATGTTGATGAAGCCCATCGTATGCAAAATGCTAAGGCTCATACAGCTGGACATCTTATGTACACCATAATCGAATCCCTAGATAAAAATCTAATCGCAGTTAAAGGGTATCATTTTCCAGATGGTTCCTATGTAGAGTTTAAAGGAAGCCCTTCGTTTGAAAATACGGAGATATTTATTGCTGAAGTTAATACAAAAATTAGTCAAGCTTTAAATGAAGCTACCAGTGTAGAAGTTTCACTCATTACACCAGAAACATTAGCAGTACGTTGGTCTAACATACCCAATAATTTACCTCCAGGAAAACCTTTGAGAGTAGTGACAATTGACAATTTTCATCCAACTCCATGTGGAGGGACTCATTTAAAATCACTTAATGAATTAAAAAGTGTAATAGTTACTAAAGTAAAACGTCAAAAAGGAAATCTCAAGATCAGTTATAAATTTGAGTAGATTTAAACATATCCCCTGAATCATCCTGGTTTTCACGGACAACCGAAGGAATAAAGAGAGGCTTGGAAGCTAATAATAGTTACCAGAGAGAGAATTATTCCACCCTTAGAAATGCAATACTTACTGGGGGCTAGACTTACGCACACATGCTCAAAAAAGCTAATTCAAAACTTCCGAATAGCGGCAAAAAGAGATTCCTTAGATCCTCAAATTTTTTATTTTTTACCAATTTGGGTATTTTGTTGTTTACGAATGCCGTACTTGTTCAATAATCAAATAAAATTGCTATAGTTTGATATTGATTACTCAACACTTATAATTGTTGAATAAATTTTTCTGATCTATTTGCTTAACTTTCTTAAGTTTTTTAAGTTTCTTAAATACCTGAACATAATTACTTCTTAACTGTCTTAACTGATCTTGAGAATATATTTAATTAATGATATAGGACTCCTATTTGATTTTTGAACAAGACTACAAGATAATACGTAGGGAAATAAAAGTCTAATAAAGGACAATGATAAGCCAGGATTTACAAACTGCCACACTTGCATTGGAAGTATCGCGCCAACAGTCAACAGAGGGAATAGCATTTCATGCGATCGCTGAACTACAAGATTTTATAGCTCTGCGTCCAGATGTGCGTGAGGTCAGGAAAGCGTTGGCAGTTAAACTGGTTTATCAAGGTTACTTGTATGATGAAATCCAAACAATTCTAGACGTATCGAGAGGCTCCATAACAGGTTGGAGGCAAGCCTACGAGCAATATGGAATTTCAGGACTGCGCTTGAACCACAAAGGCAGGAAGAGCTACCTGAATGCCGAACAACGAGAACAGGTGTTAAGTTGGTTGCAAACTCTCGTACTGTTGGGAGCTTGGAGAACTGGAGTACAAACTGGCCTTTGAGTATGATGTGGTTTATGAGTCAAAACAAAGTTACTACGATTTGTTCGATGCAGCATCTATCAGTTGGAACAAAACTACAAAGCTGAACCCCAAAGCTGACGATAATGCTGTTGCCGTAAAAAAAAAGAGATTGAAACATTGCTGGCAAATCACCGACATGAAATCGAAACAGGAAAATTAAGAGTGTTGCTAATTGATGAGTGTCATTTAATGTGGGGAGATTTAAGCGGCTATGTATGGGGAAAAAGTGACCAAGAAATAGCGGTGAGAGTCATTAATGAACGAGATAAGCAGACATACTATGGGGCAGTTGACTATCTTGAGGGGAAATTAGTTCTCAAAGCAATTGAAGCGGGAAATTCAAAAAATACCATTGACTACCTACAATACTTGCTAGCTGACTCTCCCGACCAGCAATTACTAATTTTTTGGGATGGTGCTAGTTACCACCGTTCCAAAGAAATTCGAGGTTTTTTGGACTCTGTTAATCAAAGTTTGCCAACCGAGCAATGGAAAATACATTGTGAACGCTAAAGCCCCCAATTGCCCAATACAAAATCCAATTGAGGATATTTGTTTACAAGCCAAAACATGGGTTAGACGTTTTTGTGCTTTAGTTCCAACATTTTCTCATTTAAAGTGGATGTTTGAGTGGTTTATTAGACACACGACCTTTGATTTCGACACTCTACAGATGTACGGAGCTTATTCAAAAATCAAATAGAATTCCTATACTATTTGGAAAGCATCGTAATGAAAGCCTTAGCGATCTGATTAACACAGCTAAACAACCAAAATTTGCCTGCGTAGTTTTATGCAAATATTCCTTAAAAAAATTAGTTTAACTCTTTTTATTCCCGTTTCCTTGGCTCTGCTAACTTTAATGTGGCAGCAAATTATCACTGCCAAATCTTTAGATAAAGCTACACACAATAAAGTTCAAAAGCTGGGAGAACTGGCAAAAAACGATTCTATTCCAGATACTACTCAAAAAGTCCAAATTCTCACGCTCTATCAACCTCTTCAGCATCTGCAATGGGAAGGGGAACGAGTTAGCAATACTGGAATTGCCTACTTTTCTCTAGATGGTTTCTCAAATGAGTCTATTTCTGAATCTGATTTAGATGTGGCACGTACTAGCCAAGATCCAGATAAAATAGCTAAAACTTTAGCAGCATTAGGATTATCTCGCCATCTGCAAGGCGAGTATGACAAAGCAATTAATTACTATAAACAAGGATTAGAAATTAGTAAACAAAATGCCTATTCAGAATTAGAAGTAATCCTTTTAGGAAATTTGGGGCTTGCTCATGTCCAACAAGGAAATTATTATGCTGAGGCGATAGATTATTTAAATGATTATTGGACATTAATTCACGATCGCAAACAAAATAGCAACACAGCGCAAACCCAAGAAGCCCAAGCATTAGGAAATTTAGGCAATGCTTATTATGGAGCAGACTTGTATGTAAAAGCGATCGCATTTCACCAAAAACGTTTGGCTTTATCTCGAAAAATTAAAGATAAAGCAGGAGAAGCCAAAGCACTAAGCGACTTGGGGATTGTCTATCAAGCTTTGGGAGATGCCAAAAAAGCGATTGACTATCAACAGCAAGCATTAGCCCAAGCCCAGCAAATTAAGGAGCAATCCCTAGAATCATTTGCTTTAGGTAACTTGGGCATTATTTACCAAAATCAAGGCGACTATACAAAAGCTAGCGATTATCACCAGCAACGTTTAGCGATCGCTCGTCAACTTAAAGACTTGCGTTCCGAAGCTGAAGCCCTAGCAAATCTAGGAGGAGTAGCTTATTTTCAAGGAGACTATAACAAAGCGATCGCACTTTACGAGCAAGGCTGGAAAATTTCTTGGGAGAGGCTACACGATGCCGATATTCTGTATCGGATTCGCGGTAATCAAGGACTCGTCTACTTTCAAATGGGCAACCTGGACAAAGCCCTAGAGTCCTACGGGAAATATTTTCAGTATGCTTCCTCGCGCAATAACCATCGAGAACAAGGCATTGCGAAAATTAATGCCGCAGCAGTTCGCCTCCAATCAGGAAACCTAGCAGGGGCAGCCAAAACCCTCCAAGAAGCAATTGAAATTTGGGAATCCTTACGAGCTAGGTTAGGCAGTAATGATGGCTTTAAAATCTCCATCTTTGAAACCCAGAATGCACCTTATAGCAATTTGCAATCGGTATTAGTTGCCCAAAATCAACCCGAAGCCGCCTTAGAAGTATCTGAGCGAGGGCGGGGGCGTGCCCTTGCCGAATTACTCTCTCGTCGCCTTTCGGCTGTTCCTACCCAGAAAGAAGCGCCGACTGCAACCCTTGCTTCACCGACGATTGCAGAGATTAAAAAAGTTGCTCAAAATCATCGTGCAACTTTGGTAGAGTATTCCATCGTGCCGGGAAATTTTCTAGTTGAGGGAAAGTTAGAAACTCACGAATCTGAACTTTTAATCTGGGTTGTTCAACCCACAGGCAATATTACTCTCCGTCGAGTTGATCTAAAACCTCTTTGGCAGTGTCAAAATCCCCAATTTTGTTATCCAAAAGGGGTAACAGATTTAGTTTCTAAAACTCGTGAGTTGCTCAATATGAGAAATCCTACTTTGGAGAGAAGTAGCAACACATCTTCTGTAAGTGATAAAAACCCCTTACATCAACTCCATCAATTATTGATTCAACCGATTAACGATCTCCTTCCTCAGGACGCAAATGCCCATGTAATATTGATCCCTCAGCGATCGCTTTTTCTCGTTCCTTTTGCAACCCTTCAAGATGCCACAGGTAAATTCTTAATTGAACAGCATACCATTTCGATTTCACCTTCCATTCAAGTTTTAGATATCACATATAAACTACGAAAAAAGTCAGGCGCAAGTAAGAATTCTGACTCAAACTTGATTGTCGGCAATCCAACTATGCCGAAAATTGTCACTCAACTAGGCGAACCAGCCGAAGAATTGCCCGCCCTCCCTGGTGCTGAACAAGAAGCCAAAGCAATTGCTCAAATTTTCCAGACAAAAGCCCTGATTGGTGCGAATGCTAACAAATCTAGGGTGATTCAACAGATGAGCAATTCAAACCTAGTTCATTTAGCTACCCACGGCTTATTGAGCGACTTTCGCGGCTTAGGAGTACCAGGTGCGATCGCTCTGGCTCCCGATCCTACAGTCCCAGGGCAACCCTCCACAGAAGAAAATGGTATGCTGACTGCCAGTGAGATTCTTGACCTCAAATTAAACGCTGAACTAGTTGTTCTCAGTGCTTGCAACACAGGGCGAGGTAAAATTACTGGAGATGGAGTAGTAGGGTTATCTCGTGCGTTGGTTGCTGCGCGAGTTCCCAGTGTAGTAGTCTCATTATGGGCAGTACCCGATGAACCAACTGCTTTATTGATGACCGAGTTTTATCGCAACATTCAACATCAGACTGATAAAGCAGCAGCATTGCGTCAAGCCATGTTGACTACAATGAAACATTATCCTTACTCATTAGATTGGGCAGCCTTTATATTAATTGGTCAACCATAATTATTTTTCTCGAAAGTTAATTGAGTATGTTTTCATTTTCCCCGTTAACGTATTGGCTTAAATACTACATTATCTGGGAGAATAACTGTTGACTTCCAATGTAGGGGTACTAGTAGTCTATCAAGCCAAACTTGCTTGTTAAATCAACTTTTTATTTCTTTTTTTTCCTTCTTCCTTTGCGCCCTTTGCGTCCTTCTCCCAAGGGGAGACGCTAACGCTAACGCGAATGCGGTTCGTTCCTTTCCCTTCAAACTTTGCTTGACAGACTACTAGTACAACATGGCGGAAATAAACCAATCATTCCAAATCAACGAAACCCTTATGGTGTATTCATTTTTAATTTTTAATTTTTAATTTCGCCTTGCGGTACTAGCTGTCTGAGGAACTGGCTTGATTGAGAAGGTCAATAGCATCTTGGTCGAGATTTATATTGGCAGCTTTGATGATATCGTTGAGTTGCTCAACCTTTGTTGCGCTAACAATGGGAGCGGTAATGGTAGGATTAGCAATGAGCCATGCCAGAGAAACCTGGGTAGGAGTAGAATTATAAGTCTTTGCCACCCGATCGATTGCCTCTAGAATTCGCAAACCACGAGGATTTAAATATCTTTTTACAGAACTACCACGCAGACTAATAGACAAATCTTTTTCTGAGCGATATTTCCCAGAGAGAAAGCCACTGCACAGAGAGGAATAGCTAATCACACCAATTTCTTGTTCTTGGCAGATTTGTTGTAAACCCTGTTCATAACCATCTCGGTCATACAAGTTATAACGGGGCTGAAGGCTTTCGTAGCGAGGATAGCCATGCTGACGGCTAATTTCTAATGCCTGTAACAGACGCTCTGCACTATAATTTGAAGCACCAATCGCACGTACTTTTCCCTGACGAATCAATTCTGCGTAGGTTTCAAGAGTTTCTTCAAGTGGAGTGTTTTCATCGTCGATATGCGATTGATATAGATCGATATAATCGGTTTGTAACCTTTGCAATGAGTCTTCAACAGCTTGTTGAATGTGTTTACGAGAAAGCCCTTTGCCTTTAACACCCATATCGTTGCCAACCTTCGTTGCAATCACCACTTGGTCGCGATGACCACGTTGCTTGAGCCATTTTCCTAAAATTGTCTCAGACTCTCCACCAAGATTTCCCGCAACCCATTTGGAATACACATCAGCTGTATCAATAAAATTACCTCCAGCCGCTATAAAGCGATCTAAAATCTCAAATGAACTATTTTCATCAATTGTCCAGCCAAACACGTTGCCACCAAAAGATAGTGGTGATACTTCTAGTTCTGAACGTCCAAGTTTACGTCTTTGTGTAATAACCATAAGTTTTCTCTCAAGACAGTTTTAGAATTTCTTGTGCCAACTATAGAGGTTTCCTCTAAGAAACTGAAGACGGCGGAGGGCTACGCCTATGCTAGCCATAGTTTAGACCAAGGCGCACCTGTGCAATCGGTACGGTGGATTTTGAGGCATACATATTTACATAACACCTTACCTTATACCCACGCCAAGCAAGCGCTTATCTCTAGAACACCAATTCAGTAATCCTGAAAGAACCTCTCCCCCAACCCCTCTCCGAAGCGGAGATGGGAGTTTGGCTCCCCCAACGCTAGTAGGGAAGGGGGCTGGGGGGTTAGGTTTTTGATTACTGAATCGATGCTCTAGTGCTGGGAAAAAGGGGGCGATGGGCTATGCCCCGCTAAGAGAGCGATCGTATTTATCTACACCTATTAATGAAACCTTACGAAACAATATCAGTTAGGGGTATACCAATCAAACAAGTAAAATCGGTGTTTGTTCTTGCTGACGGCACAGCACTAACCTACACAAGTCGCTGTGCAATTATGGATTCTATCCTCAATTCTAATCCGTTAGGAGAACTAACAATTGATATACCTGAATCAGTAATTAATCCATACGTTACGGTGATTTGTATTGATATTGATTCTTTAGTAATTAATGTAAATTCAGTAAAAGTACAGCGATCGCCCTAATTTTTAGAGGAAACCCTAAGCGTAGGCGCAGCCCGTCGTAGACATCGCATACAAAAGAGCTTGGTTATGTCATAACCAAGCTCTTAGCTATCTCAATCAATCATTGGAGGTAGAGTAGTTTCAGACTATGCAGCAGGTTGTTCAAGATTAACTTTTACAACTTTGTTCTTTTCTTGCTCAGTTTTAGGCAGTGTCAAATTCAAAATGCCGTCTTTATAATCTGCGGTGACATTGGTATTTTGAATCCGAGCAGATAGAGGAATTACACGTTGGAATTTACCATAGTAGAATTCGCTCTTGGTAGTGCCATTGTTTTGGGTTTTAGTTTCAGACTTGCGCTCACCGCTAATGTGAACAGCATCTTGGGTGACTTGAATATCTAAGTCTTTAGCGTCTAGTCCTGGCAGTTCAAGCTTTAGATGAATCGCATCATCAGTTTCTTGTAGTTCAGCAGCCGGAACTCTGATAAAGCTTTTTTCAAGCCGTGTAGATGGAACTCTGGTATCTCCAAGTAAACCGTTGATGTGACGTTCAAAAGCGTTCAATTCTTGCCAGGGGTTGTAACGAACTAACATATTAATTTATCCCTTGTACCAGTAGTAGTTTTTTGCTCAACCAACTTCGGATTTCATTCCTTGCTTTGATACCATACTATTAATAATTACAAAGCGTGAAAATTCGGTTTTTTCACCTAATAAATGATGATTACCGTCAGAAAAATTAAATGGATTACAAGGTGTAGAAAACTGTAAAATTATTGGTTCGGTAAACCCTATAAATGCTGAATTGAATTTGAGTAAGCTAACGCGCCTACATATAGTCATTAGTCATTAGTCATTTGTGTTTACTAAGGACAAAGGACAACCTCACCAGTTGATGTACAATCTTATTTGCGTAACAGCTTACACATGCCATTCTTATGTCAAGCATCCAGAATTTTATAACCCGCAATTTGAATTAATTAACAATATGGCCAAGATTGGTTTTGAACTACTTGCGTATCCTCTTGAGCAAATGCAAGGGCATCTCCAGGGCGAAGCAAGCAAATCGATACAGGAGAAGCGATCGCTCCATCTTTGCGGGTTCCAGTGCGCTGAGTTGCTACCTGGCAAACATGCTCTGGGGTTGGATCGACTGCCATGATGTGTGCTTGCGATCCATCAAGACAAGGGCCAAGACCGCGCTGCCAAAACCAAGGCGCACCGCCATCAGAGTACGGTACAATTCGTTTGGCATTCCAAATTTCCGCTACATCAATTAAATCATCGGCATCGCACATCATCTTTTGGCGGACTTGCCAGCTGTTCTCCGGCACAAAGGGAAGATAGCGAGCGACTGATGAAAAGAGATACTGAATCGGATATAGTCCAAAACCTCGATATCCACCAAATAAAGTATCAAGGGAACCATAACGCTCTAAGGCTACGGCTGCAAGTTTTTTGACATCTCCAAGGCAGTCAGTCCCGGAATCAGCTGTGAGCGCAACGCGGCGATCGCAGTACTCAATTAGGTAGGTGTTGCCCTCATTGCGAATCTCTGGGTGCAGGGCTTGGGCAACCGTTGGCTGTTCCCCGTAGAAGGGCAGGGCAATCACTCGCATCCCACCAATTTGAGTTTCGTCAAACCAGCGTAGTGTGTGAATATTCTTGAACCCAAGCTGACGCAGCCGCAACGCCATATCAATTGCCAGTACAGATTCTCGCTTAACTTCGGGAACAAAGATTGGTGTGTTAGCAACAACTCGCAGCAAGGTTCCTAAATCAAAATGATCGGGGTGAGAATGGGTGATAAATACTGCATCGGGTTGTCCCATTTCCTCTAAGCTGAGGGGTTGGTAGTTTGGCGGATAAACTTCAGACTTGGGCAACAGAAATGGATCGAAGAGAATGCTAAAGTTGCCATCACTGAGCCGGAGGGTGGAGTGACCGACAAAAGTTGCATGGCCCAGTTGCGGCTTGACAGATAGTTCGTTAACTTCAACCAGTGCGCCATAATCACCCAATGCGTTCCATAACTCGCTAGCAATGGTTGTAGTTGGAGCATTACTTCCTTCTTGCCATTCTCCTAGATATAAAGCTAGGTCAGATAGGAGATTGGGAGATAATTTTTGCATGACGATAGTTTCGCCAATATTGCGTTCTAGCTCAAGCCCGACGGGTTTAACGGCTTTGGGATCGGGATATAGCCAATCTTCTAAAAGGATATTAGGACGCTGATATAAATCCGCCAGACCACCCGGAATCATTGTCTGTGCCAGTAATTCACGCGCATGAGCCACCACATTTGCAAGACCATATCGATTGCGGTGTGCTGTGATGCTGGCACAGTAGCGACGGATGGTGGTGTCACATTGTCCAGTTACAGCACTACCAAACTTGGTTTCGTCCTGATAGATGAGTTGAAATTTAATGCTGCTGCTTAATCTTTGACGTATCATAAGCAAGTTATTAATTAAAAGTTAAAAATCTGCAATTTAACGTTACCCCTGGTCTAAAGCACTTAAGGTGATGTTTTAAAAGTGGTTGGCTGTAATTTGAGGCATTTGTTGATCCCCCCTAACCCCCCTTTTTAAGGGGGGAACCGGAATCAAAGTCCCCCAATTTATCGGGGGATTTAGGGGGATCTAAAACGTTTTACTACCAACTAGAGGACTTTTAAAACATCCTCTTAGGTGTACACACAAGTCTTTTGCTCTGCACCTTTGATGCATCGCCCTGCACCTTTGATGCATCGCCCTGCACCTTTGATGCATCGCCCTGCACCTTTGATGCATCGCTCTGCACCTTTGATGCATCGCTCTGCACCTTTAATGCATCGCCCTGCACTTTTAATGCATCGCCCTGCACCTTTAATGCATTGACCTGCACTTTTAATGCATCGACCTGCAAAAATTAATTTACCTTACGTTACACAGTAACTCTAAAAGATTTGTGTGTACACGCTAGATATAAAGCACAAAATACCACGCTGTACGCCTGTTCCTCCTTTCTTAGAACTTACGCAAGACATCTCTGAAACTCTTATTCTCCTCCGTGTCCTCTGCGTCCTCTGCGGTTCGATTTTCCTAAATCCTGTTTCTTTTTCAGCCAGCCACCTTCATAATCGGCGTTTCATCTCTACGCGACGACCACCCATGTTCAGTACGAGCAAAAGGTAAGGCAAATTCTGCCATATAATGCTGCCCTTTAGAGTCAACTAGCCAAGGTTGATTGACTAACTCTTCTACAATTAGCGATCGCGTGTGTTTTTGTAAGTCTTTTTTGAAAAAGGACTCTAGCGCTAAAGGGCTGTCCCGATGTAAAAGCAGTGAAGGCTTATCCTCTATTTGCAGATTTAGCAGCATCGGCCAGCCATACTCAGCAGCTAATTGCTGCCATCTGGCAAAGCGCTCTATTCCAGTCAATTGAGCGAGTTCGGCTAAGACTTGCCCACTCAAAACTGTCCGCCGAGGACGGACGATCGCTTCTTTTGGTAACTGAACACGAGGAGTGAAACGAGGTGCAGTCAGTTCAATCTGCATCGGCACTGTAGCAGCGCGAAAGATTGCCATCGGGTTATCTTGAAAGGTAGTCCAAAGTAACTGCTCAGAGATGGGGTCACGGGCATTAACCGCAGCCATAGAAAACCAAAACACTGCAACAGGGTTAGGCGAAACCGATCGCAGTTTTAAAAAGGGCAGCTGTGTTTTTGGATCTAGAAAGATTTCTGCATCGACTAGGGATAAACTATCTTGACTCGCGCCCCACAACTCAATGGGAAGAATGTTGAAATTGGGACGAGCTAAAACATTTGGGTTTGGCTCAAACGGACTTTGTAATTCTGCAACCTGAATTTGATGTTGGCTTGCTAAACAGTCAAGCCTCTGTTGAAACCAAGAATGTAGTAATTTATTTCCATTGAGTAAGTCTTTAAATCGGGCAAAGATTGGTACCGGATCGTCACTAATCCCGTGAACTACCAGTTGGAAAGACTCAAATAGACCCACGAACAAGCAACCGAAAGGGGCTGTGGACAGAGCAGACTTTGGGGAATTACTGTCGGTTTCGAGAACGACTACCTCTTGATTTTGCGACAGCGATCGCTCCCACGCCTCCAACCGGGTGATGACTTCAGGATGGCGATGAGCTGTTCTCATTTCGGAAACCAGGGTAGATTTGAGATCGCCAAGTGCAATACCCGCCGCAAATTCCTGTTTCAGCCCCTCACGAAACGCCATCCGCATTGCCGAGGCTGGACTTGCACCCTGAATCCAGCAACGCTCGTAGTCTGCGAGTGTTTGCAGCAAAATGTTTTGCTGCGCCTCATCGATGCCAATCCGAAACGGTAGCCCCAAATCACAGTGCAGCACTAGATCGGATAGCTGGATTAGTGAAACACCAAGGGCTTGGGCGAGTTCTTGAATATAGGTCTTTGCTTGTTGTAGATAATTCGCAAGTGCATCCAGAGACATGAAATCAAGCTTTGCCGCCAGAGTATCGCAAAGGGAATGCAGTTCTTGGATAGCACTGTTCCAAAGACAGCGATCCGGCTCAATTAGCTTTTCTGCCACAACTGTTAATGCTTCCCAACAATTTTCAAATCGATGGGGCAGGTCGAGTCCGCCTAAAAGTACACCTCCATCAATGAAGAGATACAGAATATCCTCTATTCCGGCTGCATGGTTCCAGCGAGGTGAGGCTGAGACTGTTTTGGCTAGTTCGTCTAATGTCCCCAGATCCAATTTGGTCAGTTCTTCCAAGAGGATGTCCACAATTTCCTGCGACTCGATTTCACGCTGCTCGACTAACCCCTCTGGAGTGCGTCCCCAAAACCGCCAGGAACCATCTGCTTGTCGCTTCAAGGTAGGATTCAATCGCCAAGTTGCACCTTGACGATAAATTGAACGTTGAGCTAGCGATCGCAATATTGTTTGAAAAGGACGGAGGTCAGGTGTAAATGAATACTGAGCTTCTGCCTGATTATGCTGTGCTGTCTTAGTAAACTCGACTAAACTCACGCCAGCCCATAAACCATAAGGTGTAGTTCGTCCCGCAGCCCGTGCTAGGTAACGATACAGCGCCGTCTCCAGATGGCGAATTTTTTTTGTCCGTTTTCCCTGCCTTTGGAAAGCTACACGCTGCACCTCCGTGACGAGCGCCGGATTAGATAACAGCAACGCTTTCATAAACCATGAATCTGCTGCGGTCATCTGCCAAAGCCTTTTGCGTTCGTCTTCATGCACCTGTTGATATGCGATCGCATATTCTTTCCAGGTATGAACATCGTTTGTACGGCTCGCTGCTAACGCTAGGCTTGCGAGTTCTTGATTGCCAAAACCTTGAATAGTCTCGATTGGCCAAGCAGCAGCCCGCAAGATGCCAACGGGGGCAAGCTCAAATTGTTTGCTGGGATGATTCATCAATCGTTGATATCCCGTCGTGAGCGGGTATATCTAGCTGTAGCCACGCGGCGATGATTGGTGAGCAGTGGCGCGATCGCCCTAGTGTAATGTTGCTCCAACTTCAGTACTGCGGTGAAATCTCGCATCACGGCTGAGTATCCCTCAAGACTCAATCCTGCTTCCTTTAACCATTGCTCTGTATCTTGGTTATCGAGTAAATCAAACTGCTCTCGAAAGGAGTCAGACATTGTTTGAATTTCCGCATCAGAAATCTTCAGCCCCAAACGCTCTGCTTCTTGAACTGCTAAATAAGCCAGTAGGACTTTTTTACTCATCACTTCTTCGTTCTCACCTAAGCGGGTGAGAATCTGAATATCATCGCTACTTTCGAGAGAATTTGATGCTTTCTCCAACTGGCCATCAGCTAATTCCGGCTCAACGAAAGAAGTTTCTCCAGTTCCAAAATGACGGAGATAGTAAGTAAGTGGGTCTGATGGGAAATCTTCGGGTGTTTTGGGCCACTTAGGCGACTCGAAACGACCATTGCGTACACAAATGACCTTTTCATAACTACGAGCCTCACCCGCCAGCCAAAAAATTAGCCCCGGCATTTTACCCGTCATCACATCGTCAAGAGCTTGTCCGGCGATGTGGGTAAAGAAGTTTGCTTCTGGATGCTCACCTGCTAATACGGAAAAATCTGGCGATCGCAAATCAATGGCATAATTTAGCCGTTCTCCATCTCCAGCATGAACCACCAACTGCCAAACAACTTGCTCGGCAGGGAAACTAGCCCAACTGCTATCAGCTTGTTTGACTTTTTGTTTAAACCACGAAATAAAAGGCCCTGCCAGAAATACATCCAGTTTTTCTTGCAAAGTACACCGTTCTTCAGATGTGGGCAATCCTGTAAGAGTGCTGATATCAATTGGTTCCCAACGCAACTCAGGAGATGGCTTTGCCCGAACAAAATCGGATGACTGTTCATGTCGCTGCGGAGACTGCCCAGATCGCAGTTCAATCGCATCACCGGGACGCACCGTTATCGCTCGCTCTGGGGAACCAAGCCGACGTTGCAATAAACGAACTGTTTCTTCTGAACTTAAGGGAAACGCATAGCGGTTAAACCAGGCGTGCCGACCACTAAAGCACAGACCGGAAGCGTAGGGGAAAACCAAAGCAGGGTTGCAAGCACAGGCCGCTTCCAACCAACTAACTACCCCTTGTCTGTCAAAGGTTGCTCCCATACCGTGCTGATAGCCCATGCTGGCACGCACTACTGGCTGATACTTGGTTGAAATTAGATCGATGGCACCGTATTCTTGCGTGATTCGTTCGCCAATTTCCGCCGTCACTTCTGCATCTGCCATGTGCCAGAATGTCCCCGTTGCATCTCGAACTAATAGCCCAAACTCCGGTTCTTCGTGGTCTGAAGGAGTGGGGAGCAAGTAAGTTTGTCCAAGAGCGATCGCTTGCCAAGGCTGACAGATGATTATTTTTGAGAACCCAATCTTTTGCAGCTGTTCGACTAGTGCCGGTTCATCCGCAGTAATTACGGGCAGTTCGCGCGGAAGTTTCTGGAGTGTTTCTAAATGAAAGTGATCGAAGTGCCCATGAGTCACCACCAAAGCTGTTAAGTTTGGCAGTTTGTCTAACTCAAATACTCGACCAGGATAGTACGTAAGCGTGCCCCCGACGAGTGTATCCGAAAAGCATGGATCGAGCAAGATGCTTTGATCCGTAGTTTCGATGTATAAAGCAGCATGACCACAGATAGTGACACGCATGAGAATTGTTTCCGTAGCTGGTACTGTCAAAAAATCCTAGCCGATTTAAACAGCAAAAGATGGAAATGTTTAAAGAAATTAAGAACTAAATATCAATTGCTAAGATTGGTAGCAAATAATTCCTAAATTCGATTAAACTTGCATACTGTAATATAGAGCATTACTGAGATTAGATAGTTATTATTAACATTTCTGGTCATACGTGTGGAAAAGACAATACACAATGTGGTAGTTTTTGGCGGAGGGAGTGCTGGATTTCTCTCTGCCTTAGCGTTGAAGGTGAAAATGCCAGCTTTGAACGTGGTTGTAGTCCATTCCACAACCATTCCGATTATTGGAGTGGGTGAAGCGACTACCGCTTGGATACCTTGGTTTCTGCATAAGTACTTAGAATTAAATCGAGAGCAATTTTATGAAGAAACACAACCTATTTGGAAACTAGGAATTAAGTTTATTTGGGGAGATTCTAGTCAGTCTCACTTCAACTATCCTTTTGTGACTCATCTGGCAGATAAACTGAGTGTTTTGAGCAAAAGTACTGGTTACTATTGTCTTGATTCAACGACAGAATCCAGTCTTTACTCACTGTTGATGGAGCAATACAAGTCGCCTTGCTTCCGTAGAGAAAATGGGGATTTCGTAGTTGATGAACGCTTTGGATACCATATTGAAAATGTTAGTTTCGTTTCTTATTTAGAAAGAAGAGCAACAGAAATTGGCATCAAGATTATTGATAAACCTGTTGTAAATATTGAAGTTGCCGAAAATGGGTATATTCGCCAACTAAAGTTTGATGATGGCACAATGCAGGCTGGCGATCTATTCGTCGATTGTTCTGGTTTTCGCTCGGCGTTGCTAGGAGATATTCTGCAAGAACCCTTTTGCAGTTTTGCCAGCAGCTTGTTTTGTGATTCTGCTGTCACAGGCACATGGATGCGAGATGATGCAATCAATCCCTTCACAACTGCCCAAACCATGCAGAGTGGCTGGTGTTGGCAAATTGATTTGCCGGATAAAGTCAACCGTGGCTATGTATATTCATCCGCTTTTATCAATGATAACGATGCTTTGCAAGAGATGAAACGTCACAATCCTTTGATGAGTGATGAGCATAGTCTTATTAGGTTCAAGTCAGGACGACATCAACGATTCTGGGTAAATAATGTAGTCGCTGTGGGCAACGCTTCCGGTTTCGTAGAACCTCTAGAATCAACAGGGTTACACATGATTGGTGAAACCATCAAATTTGTGTGCGATGTGTTGATTGATTCCGACCAGCAACCGACCCCAGCATTAATTAATCTTGCGAATCGAGCGATCGCGCAAAAGTGGGATGATATTCGTGATTTTTTATCAATTCACTTTAAATTTAATCGCCGAGTAGAATCAGAATTCTGGCGACACTGCTGGCATCAAACTGATATTGGTGATGCCGAAGCAATAGTAGATTTTTTTCAACACAATGGCCCATCAAGCCTTGGTCAAATTCTGCTCCGCCCCAATAGTGTTTTTGGATACAACGGTTATCTGAATCTGCTCATGGGACAACGAGTGGCTACGAAGTATCAAAGCCAGAATGACACCTTAGATTTAGATCGTTGGCGACAAATCCAAAACTATTTCACGAAGCAGTGTACTAACGCCTTATCAATCCATGAGGCGATTCAGGTTGTTAAAGAAAGAAAATGTCAATGGCTGACTTCATAAATTCCATTCCCCAAGTGCCTCGCGTTAACCCCAATGCCCATTTAATCCTCAGTGAGACGGGTGAGGTTTGTAGCTGGGTGGGCAGCGAAGCGTTCGGACTCGAAGGCATTGGTGCTAACACCATCCGCGAACTGCTGGCACCGATCGATGGGGTGCGATCGCTTGAGGCAATTTATGCTGAACTGGTAAATTCTTACGATCGCAACTATTTACATGAGATTATCTTGGCTTTAAATAAGTTGCATATCGTAGAGGAAGTAGTAACTGAAACTGCACCCCCAAATTATGACTCGGAATTGCCAATAGTCCCTGAGCAAGTACGCCAAAAGGCGATCGCTATCTTAGGCAATCACCAGTTACTCGATACTCTCAATAAAACCTTTGCTACCGCAGGTTTTCAAAATCACCGCGCTTTCTCATTCACACATTTTGCTTCCTGTCAAACACCGGAATTTCTCGCCTTCCAGCAAGAACGGATACTTCTCAATGGCTCTTTCAAAGTGTCTGAAAATAGTCTACATGCTGTGAGTGTTTCTGGGCTATGTGAACTATTTCAAGAATTTGACTTTGTAATCTGTGCTTTGGAAGGTGTACCATATCAAGCCCTATTCGATGTCAACAAGTCAGCCCTAGCCAGTGGCACACCGTGTTTATTTGTCACTGCTTCCCCAGAAACAGCACTCATCGGCCCAACAGTGATTCGGGGAACCGCTTGTTTTGGTTGTCGAGTCGTCACCTTGGAAGCTATTCCATCAGTATTACAGGATATTTTGCCGCAACTGTCAACCCCCATCCTTGCCCAAGCAGATAGTCCACTTTTGCCTTCCATAGCGCAGGCTTGTATTGAAGAAGCAATTTCCATCTTAGGTTTGAACTTAACAGCAGCTCGCGCCACCAACGTTGTGAAAATTAACCAGCAAGGCAATCGCACCATCAAGCGGCTGCTTCCTAGCGGTGAATGTCAGCAGTGTACATCACAATTAGATGAACCGTTAGGAGTGCTGCAACGAAGTGCGATCGCTGCTGCTGCCCAAGAAATCGGTCGGATCTGGCCGAACTCACCCAATGCTGCAATCCGTGCAGCAGCCGATCCTTATCAAACGGTGGGCATTTTGGGTGGCGGTACAGCTGGTTATCTGACGGCTTTAGCCTTTCGCGCTCTCAGACCAGATATCAAAGTAACTTTGCTGGAATCGAGTGCTATCCCGGTGATTGGCGTGGGCGAGGCAACTACTCCAGAACTCGTCAAGTTTCTCCATAGTCCCCGCTTTTTAGGACTAGACATCGTTGATTTTTATCAGCGCGTGCTTCCTACGTGGAAGCTGGGGATCAAGTTCCAATGGGGGCTGCCCGGTGATTATGAATTTACGTTTCCGTTTCAGCGTGGACGCTTGCTAGAATCGCTTCTCTATGACTCAACGCTGAACAATCAGTCATTAGGGGCAATGCTGATGAGTGGCGATCGCGCTCCCATTTTTGATCGGGGCGATGGTACTCCATTGTCTCTACTTCACCAGATTCGCTGGGCGTATCACCTCGATAATCGGCGGTTTGTTCGTTATCTACGAGAGGAAGCGATCGCTGCCGGAATACAACATATTGATGTGCAAATTTCTGATGCCCAGATGTCTGCCGATGGTGAAACTATTAGCCATCTAATCGCTGAGGATGGGCGTAAACTAACTTACGATTTATATATTGATTGTTCCGGCTTTCGCTCGATGTTGCTAGAGCAAAAACTTGGGTCAAAATTCGTAAGTTACCAAGATACCCTCAGCACCGATCAAGCGATCGCTGCTACCGTCCCTCATAATGGCACCATTAAACCTTACACTCTCGCCGAAACCATGAATAATGGTTGGTGCTGGAATATTCCTTTTGAAGATGCCGATCATCGGGGGTATGTGTTTTCTTCAGCATTTTGTAGCGCCGATCAAGCCCTAGAGGAAATGCGTGCCAAAAATCCGGGGATGGGCGATCCTTGGCTTGTGAAGTTTCGTTCTGGGCGGCATGAGCATTTTTGGAAAGGCAACGTTGTGGCGATCGGCAATTCTTATGGATTTGTCGAACCGTTAGAATCGACAGCCATTCACATGATCGTTCTCGAATTGGAACTCCTACTTACCAACTTTCCAGCATCAAAGCAAGATGAGGGGGTGAAATCTGTACTCAACCGCAAAATTAGCGATCGTTGGGATGCCCTGCGTTGGTTTCTCGGAATTCACTACAAGTTCAATCACCGTTTATCTACTCCCTTCTGGCAAGCAGCTAATAGAGACACAGATATCTCTGGGGCATTAGAGCGATTAGCATTGTTTAGCGAGCGGGCCCCCTTATCCTATCGAAATTCGATGTTTTATACACTGCATCCGCCAGAGTTTTTCTCTGACGATCACTGCTATGACACATTATTAGCTGGGCAACAGGTATCCGCCCGCTTTGTGGAACCCATCGAAGATTTAGCCACTTGGCAACGCCAACTCGCAATTCTCAAAGGGCTAGCTAGCACTGCAATGCCCCAACATCAAGCCCTCTCCTGCTTGCGCGAGAAACGGCAAGATTTGCTTTACGACTTCGCAAAGCGCCGAGATAGTTGGTTACACACCTGGCTTCCTGCCTAGTAGTCTATGCTTGATGGACTAATAGTAGTTTGTCAAGCGAAGTTTAAAGGGTAAAGGAACGAACCGCAAAGGCGCAAAGACGGAATCTCTTGACATTCCCCAAACATTTACCCAGGAAGATCCTAAAGTCCTTGGATGGACGGGGTTAAGCCTGAAATTACGCCAAGGACTCGACAGTGTTGAACAGTTCCACCAACATTTGGTTTCCCAGCTTGGTGATGCAATCGGCGTTGCTGATGGTGAACCGTTCTGGAACGCACACCTGGGGCAATGGCAGGTTTGGGTTAACTTTGGGAGCGGGTGTACGTCTGTGGTGTGCGATTGGTTGGTGGGGGTGTAGATCGCATCCTCACAAAGCTGCCAATTAATTACAGGGATGATCGCTGTATTGGTTAGGAATTTATCAACCCTGCCTGCTGCAAGGAGTTTAATGTCATGAAACCTTAAAATGAGAATTGGCGATCGCTAGATATTTGCCACTACCAACATTTTTATAGCGGTGGATGCAGTCCCGCCGAGGTTAAAAGGCGACGCAAGTTAACCACTTCACTCTCCGATTCAATACTATTGACGAAGATAAAGTTTTTTCGTCTTCCTTGCACTCCCTGAACGCTTACGCCATTTGTCGTGCCATCAGATTAGCAAATAAGCCCTTTTTATTCACTAATTCTTCAAACTTACCTTGCTGAACAACTCGACCGGCTTCAATCACATAAATTCGGTCGGCGTTGCGGATGGTGCTGAGGCGATGGGCGATAATTATGCGCGTTACTCCTAACTGGTCTAAGCTGGTACTTACTATAGCTTGAGTCCGATTATCTAAAGCACTGGTAGCTTCATCAAAAATTATAATTCTCGGTTTTAAGACTAAAGCACGAGCAATTAGTAGCCTTTGACGTTGCCCACCAGAGAGATTTGTACCCCCCTCGGAAATGACTGTGTGCATCTCCATTGGCATTGACTTAATATCATCGGCAAACCCAGCCATTCGTACTGCTTCCCAGGCTTCTTCCATTGTCACTAATGCGCCACTAGAAATATTTTCAAAAATTGAGGCGCTATTGATACGACCATTTTGCAGTACTACACCAATCTGTCTACGCACTGCTGATGTATCTAATCCCGATAAGTCCTGACCATCATAGTAAATCGTGCCATCTTTTGGCGTTTCAAATCCCAATAACAGCCTAATAATCGTTGATTTGCCACTACCAGAAGGCCCTACCAAAGCAATCAACTCTCCTGGTTCTGCCTGAATTGTCAAATCGTCTAAATTGAGGGGGCCATCTTCGCGGTAGCGGAAAGTCACGCGATCGACTTTTACTTTACCCGTTAACCGTCCTGGATCGCTCTTGCTCAGGTCGATTTCTGGTTGAGCCTGAAAGATGGGCTTTGCCCGTTCCCAAAAAATGCTGATATCTAATATGCTGACTATAGTGTTACTCAACTGAGTTGCCCCAGCAATAAATATGGCAAAGGCGGAATTAAATGCTAAAAATGTACCTGTAGATAATCCTGTTCCGCTTTCAGATGGGGTTTGTGCGATTAAGGTAACTGCTAGCCAAAAGATAATTATCGAGCTGACAGTTGGCATAGCGGTGTTGAATATCGCTAAGATATCTTCAATTATCTCTGTACTCAGCTTGAGTTGTAGCTGCTGACTATACTTTTTTGCCCAGTAGGCAAAAGCGCGGTCTTCTGCATTGGTGACTCGAAGTTTGGACACACCAGCAACCATCTGTACAGTAAAACCAAAAATTTCTCCCTCTATTTCTTCTAAGGAACGCAACTTTTGGCGGCTAAGTAAGCCTGAGATCGTAGTGAAGACGATCGCTACCAACGCTACTGCTACGACAACTAAAGCTAGACTGGAACTGTAGATAAACAATAGTCCCAGATTTAGTAGAGAGAAGAAGCTGGTAAAAACAGTGCGTAGTACTGTATCGTTAAGTTTCTGGCGGATTTGAGTGATTGCAGAAACACGAGATTGCAAATCCCCAATTGAATATTCGCGAAAGAAAGATACCCGCAGATTAAACAATCTATCCCATAAAGCTGCTTGGGAGTCTAAACTGGCTTTACTTTCTAATCTCAGACCGGCAAAACCTTGGGCGATTTGAAAAATTATCGTCCCAAAGCTGGCGGCTATCAAACCCAAGCCGATTTGGACTAACAACCCTCTATCTGCATCGGGAATGACGGAATCGATGAGAATAGCAGTTGCTAAGGGGGTTAACATTCCCAACAATGCACCAACAACGCCAGTGAGGAAGATAACAATCAGTTCTCGAATTTTCCCCTTAAAGGCAAACAGAAGTAAGGCGATCGCAGTTAAATTGTTTTCGGGTATGGGACGATAAAATACATAGGCAAAGGGAGCTAGTTGTTGAGCAGTACGATTGTTTATAGGTATGCGAACGTGCTTCTCTGGGTCAAAGATTTCGTACTTTCCTACCCCTGCTGGTAGCAATGCAACAGGACAATTATCTTGATTAGTATATGCTAATAAAGGACCGCTATCTTTTTGCCACCATCGCTCATTGAGTAATACCCGTCGGATGCGAATTCGGGATGCACGTGCGATCGCTTCTAATGGTTCTTTAATCCGTTTCATGTCTTCAGAACGCACAGGTGGCAGAATCTTTATTCCTAATGCCCTTCCAACTGCACCTGCGGCAATCAGCAACGGTGTACCTGACTGCATCAGTTCGGCTTGCTTGGGTTTGAGGACTGAGGCTAACTCTCCTAAGGCATTAACTTTTACCTGAGAGTTAAGTTGTTGCCGTGCTTGGAATTGAGTCCATTTTGCTGCCAATTCTTCCTGTTCTATTTGAGTCAGAATTTCGCAGAAATTGCTGTGTAGTTCGCTCAGAGTAACTTGGATCTCGTTCCAGTCGGTAAGTTTTTCAGTGTAGGAAAAAACTGGCAGAATAGAAGAGTGTTGGACTACACAACTTTGAATATTTTCCTCCCATATCTGCACTAACTTAATAAAACTTCCTGCTTCGTCTTTCTCCTGACTTATCCATTGCTCGTATTCTTGTGCAGGTATTTGCAACAACACAGTATCTTCTATCGATACCGCCAAAATTTTATGGCTATTAGCCGATATCCCAAACAATGCTTCTCCCGCATTGACACTGAATAGATAACGGCGAGTACCCTCAATACCTTCGTCAACGAGAATAGCAAACACAGCGATCGCACCGGATTCAATTTGCCAAACTGTTAAAGGATTGTCTAATACTAAGGATTGATTATCTGTAAGCAGTAACTTAGAATCACTCATCTGGAGTTAGAGGCGCAATGGTTCTTTGGCGGAGGCGTAGGGCATTAAATTGCCCTTCTACTTCTAGTGGAATGTTAGTAAAACGAATATAAAAATTATCTGGTTCTGCCGTTTTGTCTAAGACTTTAGCATAGATATCTTCACTAATTTCGGTATTACCCTGCATAAATAAGTTCAGTTTCAGATTAGTAAAGGGCTGTAAAGCTAGATAATTTACTTTAGAGTCATAACATACTTGCGCCCCCTTCACCGACAGCTTTACTAACTTTCCCTCCATGACAGTGTTATTTACATCTTTTCCATCCAAAACTGTGTATTTTAAGGGAATTGCTTCTGGCAGTTCCAAGAATACTTTATCTTCATCTTGAGCAAGATATAAATTGTATTCTCCAGTAATTCCACCTACTTCATAAATTTTTATCGGCTGTTTCACTCCTTTTGCTTGTACTTCTTGATGTGCAATAATTTTCACAATAGAACCAGTCTCATTAATAGTTGATTGCGAAGCAAAAATTTGTCCGCCGACTGTATACGATTCAATGCGATAGGTTAAATTAACTTGATCGCCGATAATTCCATATTTAGTCCGTTTTTCCGAACCAATATTACCGACAACTACTTCTGCTGTATTAATGCCAATTCCCATTTCCAGCTTTGGGAATCCCATTTGCTGGATTTTTTTATTCACTGGTTCCATTGCTAGTTGCATTGCCACAGCACAAGCGATCGCTCTTGTTGCATCATCTTTTCTAGTGATGGGAGCGCCGAACAAAACTAAAATCCCATCACCCATAAATTCATCAATCGTGCCTTGATACTGAGTAATTACATCTGCCATATATCCTAAATAAAGATTAATTACTTTAATTACTTCCTCAGCAGATAATCTCTCAGATATAGCTGTAAAACCTCTTAAATCAGAAGTGAGAATAGTAATTTTCTTGCGTTCACCACCAAGTTTTAGACCTTCAGGGTTTTCTAATAAATTAGCGACGACTTCATCGGTGAGATAACGACCAAAGGTTTTCCGAATTGCTCCCGCAGTCCTCGCAATATAAGCAGTAACAGCAATTACCGAACCAATTAATGTCAGTAATGGTGGGACAACAGGAATCCACCAACCTGCTATAAAGGCTAGATAACTACTACCCACAAGACAGCATCCAGCTAGCAAAATACTAATCAAAGGTAATAATGATTTTCTTTTAGAACTGCCGCTATATCTTTGTTGCCATATTAAGATTGCGCCAACCAGTGACCAAAGAAAAATCCACAACCATTCCTGTAATTTAGTCCATGTTCTGATTAACGGGCGGTCATCTAAAGTAGCGCTTAAAATTTGACTAATGGCATTAGCGTGAATGGTTACACCAGCCATTCGTTTAGGTGCTGTTAATATAGTACTGCTGTATGGAGTATAAAATAGGTCTTTGAGACTTTCTGCTGTGGTGCCAATCAACACAATGCGCCCTTTTACTAAGTCCTTGGGTATCCGCTTATCTAACACATCCATAACAGATATGTGCTGAAATTTCTCTTTAGAACTACGATAATTTATTAGTACTTGATAACCTTGGTCTTCAGCCCGGATATAACCACCATCATTACCTTGAAATAATGGGTAAATAACATTACCTGTTTTTACCAAATAATCTTTTGTTTGTCCGACATCAATTTGGCGATCGCTTAAATAAAGATAGGCAAGTTTAAAAGCAAAACTAAACACATTTTCGCCATTTCTATCTGCCAAATACATCAAACTGCGGCGAATTTTTCCATCCCCATCTAAGGGAAAATCATTTGCACCCACACGATCGAGTTTTTTCAGCGCTGGTGGTGGTGCTACCGCCGAGCTATCTTCACTCTCAGCTACTTTTTGTACACCAACTAAATTTGGTGTAGACTCAAACACCTTAACTAATGATTGATGTCCAAAACCTACTGGTAAATCTCGATATAAATCCAAACCAATAGCACTGGGTTTTTGTTGTTTCAAATTCTCTAAAACTTGTGCTAGCAAGCCATCAGGTAAAGGCCAATAACCGCGCTTACCAAGTTTTTGCACATCAGATTCATTAATTTCTACAATGACAATCCGCGTATCAATAGGTTCTGGAGAACGTAACAAAAACATTTGATCCAGCGCTGCCAATTCCAACATCTGCAACAATCCACTCAAGCGCAGGATGAACACTAATGCTCCCACACTAGGAGCAGCAATGAAGATACCGCGATATTGCCAAAGTTGTTGCTTGATATGACTCCACATAAATTACTTAGTCTTGGCATCCCAGCTATTTACTAGAGGTTTGGAAACTAAATTGTTTAAACCCACTGACTCTAATAATGCTTGCCAATTAGCCATGACTGTGCGATCGCTCGGTTCGGTAAGACGTTGCTGTACTAATGTATGTAGTACTTCATACCAAATCCCAGATGCGGCATACACTTGGGAAAGCTGCTTGGGATTTGTTCTGGCTAGCTGCTTTGATAAATCAGTAGTAGGTTGGATTCGTTCTACCCAACCATCGACAGTGATTTCATCTCCTACTTCCTCTGAACCGCAAGCGATTGACATATACCAGTGATAGTTTTTATTAATTTTCAGGCTTGGCGCTTTTGACGGGAGAGTAAAACCAATAATTCCTAATTGTTTAGGAAGTTTAAAAGTCGTCTCGTAGACTATATCCTCACCATCTAGAAGTGAAAAGCGAGCAGTTTCTACTGGTATCTGCGGTACAAACCAGTAAAATGTTGGACGTTCTGCAAGGGTTAAACCTGATTTATTTAGAGGCATTAAGGCAGTTAAAGTTTCTTTACCTTGTAAATAGCAGGAAGCGCCACGAGTCGCCCCGCCAGCCGTAGTCTGTGGTGCGCTTCGATTTGGTGGGATAAACTTCTGACTAATTTGCCAACTCTGGAATTTTGGAAATTTAAGTGCTAATGGTGATTCAGCTATGACGATTCTGGGCAAACTAGAGATTAGCAATACTGTCACAGATATAGAAACTGCTGTAATGTTTACAAATTTTTGTATCCAACTCATATTAAGTCCTATTAATTTTCAATCATCCAACAAAGATAAATATTTGTGATAGCACAAAAACGTGATATTTAGTTAAATTAACTACCAATGGTAAAATCCATATTAACTTTTGTCTAAGTAAGTCGGCGTTAAAAAATCAAGCTATGTGACAAAACGTAAAATCAGCGAATACAGCGAATAGCTTAGAAATTAATCATTCCACAGTTTTTACAAAACTAAACATACATGGGTTTTATCATGCCGACTTACTTAAAAGCTTTGTTAAAGATTTTGCAAAAAAGAAAGAAGTAGGTATAACTTAACACAGTATTCGCTTAATTCATAGCGAATGAAGCTAAACAAGCTTCGCGCTCGTCTACGCCCCTAGCCTGCGGGAAGGCGTTCGCGAGTGCGTCTCGTAGAGAAGCGCCTATGCGTTTCAATTTCAAACCTAAATTGACGAAATTGTCTACTTAGTATGAGCAGGAAGGTAGTTGTCTGGTAATAGCTTCTCATGCAATTCCAGCTTGTTCTAAAAAACCTTGTTTTTACTACTTCTGTCAGCCAAGTTGGAAACTTCCAGAAAATTAACAAAAAGCTGTGTTTTGCTGCAACAGTTCGTTTAATTTCACTCCTAATCAAATTTAAATCCTATGCTTAGACAAATGCTGGTTAATACTCCTAATTTTGCTGCCTTTAGGGAAAGTGATATTGATTGGATGCTTAGTGTAGGCAAATTTAGAGAGCATCATCCTAATCAAGTTCTTATTCAAGAAGGTGAAGAGATTATTGATACATTAGAAATTTTGTTAGAGGGAGCATTAAGAATTTGTGTCTCTCTCACAGGCAATGTAAAAGACGCACAAGAAATCGATCGCGTATCGCCAGGGGAAATTGTAGAAACTTTATCTTTTATAGATAATCGTCCTCCATCTACTACTTTTATCGCTCTGGAATCCTCACGGGTATTAGCACTGCCGAGAGAGTTATTACTTAATAAACTTGAGCAAGATACAGAATTTGCCGCGCATTTTTATCAAATAATGGCTATTTTGCTGTCACAGCAGTTGCGGGGACTGACTGATTTTCTTGCCAAGAACAAAGTAGTTCCAGGAGAATCACTCCGAAAGGTTTTATTTGTGTTTGCTATTTTGAACGATAGCGATATTGATTGGATGCTTTCCCAAGGAGTAAGAATTAAAGTTAATCCAGGTCAAGTAATAATTCAAGAAGGGAAACCTGTTGAGGCATTATATATATTGTTAGATGGTAAGTTAGGGATTTTTGTTTCCACCCCACAGAATAAAGTTGCCGAAAAAGAAATTGCTCAATCTGTAAAAGGCGAAATTTTAGGGGAAATGTCTTTTGTAGAAGCAACAACTGCCTCTGCCACAGTCAAGGCGATAGAATCTTCTATATTACTAGCTTTACCACAACAAAAACTAGCTAAACAATTAAAGCAAAATACAGGATTTACAGCCCGTTTTTATCGAGCGATCGCTGTAGTTTTAGTAGATCGAATTCGCGATCGCCTGTTCCGCCGTGGATTTGGGAAATTGGCTTACCAACTAGATCAACTTTTAGCAGAAGATATCGAAGTTGAAGATGAACTCAACTTCGATACATTAGACAACACTGCCTTAGCAGGTGCTAGATTTGACTGGATGATTAAACGTCTGAATCGGGAATCTTAAAGAAGACAGGAGAAGAGGACGCAAAAAGGAGACGCACTGAAAGAACTTTCTGTACGCCCCAATCGCCAGTCCCCAATCCCCAATCCCCAATCCCTAATCCGAATGCCTGAAGAGCAAGATAGTATATTTCGCAAAGAATCACTGGAGCGTTTATCTTCTCCAGAAAGATTGGATCAGTTAATGCAGGTAGTCAATCCCGTAGATTGGCTACCTTTAGCGACGCTGGGTAGTTTTGTGTTGTTGGGATTAATTTGGAGTATTTTTGGACGTATTCCCGTCACAGTCGCAGGAAAGGGAATACTTATTCAACCCAATCAAGTTGTCACTTTTGAGTCGCCAATCTCAGGACAGTTAAAAAGTTTGAATGTTAAAACAGGACAATGTATAGATCGAGGATATGTCATAGCAACGATCGATCCGACGGATCTCAAACAGCAATTGCAACTGCAACGCTCAAAACTGGGGCAATTACAAACACAAGAACAAAATTCATCCTTGCTTCAGCGACAACGTACCGCTAAAGAAAAAGAGGCGATCGCTTCTGCTAAAGCTAGTTATATTCAACGTTTGCGGGATACTCAAACTCTCACACCTGCGTTTTATGAAAAAGGCTTAAATGCAATTCGCGAACAGCGCATTAGTTTGCAGCAACGGCTCAATGATGCTGTAACTGTCGTACCAATACTGAAAGATAGATTACAGAAGCGCCAGCAACTCGTAGATGCGGGAGCCATTGCTAAAGATACATATTTACAAGCAGAGCAAGAATATAAACAGGCAACTCAAACCGTCTCTGATATCAAAGTCCAGCTCAAGCAATTAGATGTACAAGAAACAGAAGCCCAGCAGAGATACTTACAAAATTTGAGTTCTGTAGGCGAACTGCAAGCGCAGTTAAAAGACTTAGAGACTAAGAGCCAACGTATCGATCAAGAAAACGTAGAAACTCTTAATACCAAAATTAATCAAATTCAAGAAGTTAATCGAGCGATCGCTCAACTAGAAAAACAAATATTAGAAAATAGTCAAATTATTAGTCCTAGTAGCGGCTGTGTATTAGAAGTGACTGCTTTTGTGGGACAAGTTACCAGCCCGAAAACTCCGCTTGTCACCTTAAACATCGGTGACAAAAAGGCTTCACTAATTGCCCTCTCCTATTTTCATGTCCAAGATGGCAAACAAATTCAACCAGGAATGATCGTGCAAATCACTCCCACTTCCGTGAAAAGAGAACGCTTTGGCGGTATTGTCGGCAAAGTTACCTCTGTTTCCCCTTTACCTGTGACTAAAGAAGGCGCAAAGTCTGTGATTGGCAACGCCGATTTAGTAACAAACATCTTGTCAACTGGCGGCGGAGACATAGAAGTGCGAACAGAAATGGAACTAGCTCCATCCAACTTTAGCGGTTATCGCTGGTCTTCTTCCCAAGGGCCAAAATTAAACATTTCTGCCGGAACAACTACTAGCGTTCGGGTTAAAGTAGCAGAGCAAGCACCAATTACTTATGTCTTGCCTATTCTCAGAGAATTTACTGGCATTAACTAAAGTTTTAGGGGAATGCTCTTGTGCAATTGATTCAGCAGTTAATATCTTTAATTAAAAACCTTAATCCCTTCCGCCCAAAAGTCCCATTATTAGATTTAGAAACGGCAAAAACTCACATCTTTTCTCGCGTCAAAACTCCCACTCTATTGCAAATGGAAGCGGTGGAGTGTGGAGCAGCAGCTTTCGGGATTATTTTGGCCTATCATCGTAAAATTGTGCCTTTAGCAGAACTACGGCAAAATTGCGGTGTTTCCCGTGATGGTAGCAAAGCCTCTAACATGATTAAAGCTGCGAGAAGCTACGGAATGCAAGCCAAGGGTTTTAAAAAGCAATTGGCGCAATTACAACAACTTCGTCCGCCATACATTGTCTTTTGGAACTTTAATCATTTTCTAGTAGTAGAGGGATTTAAAAAAGATTGGGTTTATTTGAATGACCCGGCTACTGGGCCGAGACGAGTCTCCTTTAAAGAATTTGATGAAGCGTATACAGGGGTTGTTCTAGTAATGGAACCAGGCCCAGAATTCCAGCGCGGGGGTCGCAAACCGAGCTTAATAGGCGCACTTTTTGACCGCTTGCGTGGTTCTTGGGGAGCCATCCTATATTGTTTCTTAGCAGGATTTTTTCTAGTCATTCCAGGGTTAGTTTTACCAGTCTTTAATCAAATTTTTGTTGATAACATTTTGGTAGAAAATCGCACAGACTGGTTGCGTCCGTTAATTTTGGGAATGACAATCACAGTCATTATTCAGGTGTTATTGACATTACTACAAAGACGTTTTCTGAGAAAACTAAATATCAAATTATCGGTAGAAATGTCCGGGCAATTCATCCACCATATTCTTCGCTTACCAGTGTCGTTTTATGCCCAAAGATTTGCCGGAGAAATTAGCAGCCGAATCAACATCAATACTAAAGTTGCGGAAGTGCTATCAGGACAGTTAGCCAGGACTATAATTGATACCGTTATGGTAGTATTTTATGCCTTAGTCATGTTTGCTTATGATGGAGTGCTGACTGCGATCGGTATCTGTTTTGCTGCAATTAATATCTTAACTTTGCAGTGGATTTCTCGACAGCGCACAGATATTTATATGCGAATCATCCAAGACCGAGGCAAAGTTGCAGGGACAGAAATTGCTGCCCTTCAGAGTATGGAAACCCTCAAAGCATCAGCATTAGAATCTGATTTCTTCTCCCGTTGGTCAGGTTACTATACAAAATTTATTAACGGTCAGCAAGAGTTAGGTGTTACTAATCAAGTACTAGGCGTTTTACCTGTTTTCTTAACTAGTTTAAGCTCCCTATCAGTTTTAGTTATTGGTGGTCTACGAGTCATGGATGGGCATCTCAGCATTGGGATGTTGATTGCTTTCCAAAGTTTAATGACTAGCTTCTTGACTCCAGTCAACTCTCTAGTCAATTTCGGCAGTACTTTACAGGAACTAGAAGGAGACTTAAATCGCCTGGATGATGTGTTGCAAAACTCAACCGATTCGGAATTGGATAGTCATAATTTACATACCTCAACAGCCGAATCCTTACAGTATGCTTCAGCCTGCGAACTTAAGGGATATGTAGAATTAAAAAATGTCACATTTGGCTACTCACGGACAGATGGGCCTCTAATTCAAGACCTGAGTTTTCAACTAAAACCAGGGCAGAGAGTAGCCCTAGTTGGTAGTAGTGGTTCTGGTAAATCAACAGTTGCCAAATTGGTAGCGGGGCTGTATCAACCTTGGTCGGGAGAAATTCTTTTTGATGGTATCCCTAGAGAGCAAATTACTAGGGCGATACTTTCTAATTCCTTGGGAATGGTAGAACAGGAAATTTTTCTGTTTGCTGGCACTGTCCGAGATAATTTGACCTTGTGGGATGATACAGTGTCTAATTCTCAATTAGTCCGAGCTTGTAAAGATGCTGTTATACATGAAGTGATTTTAGCTTTACCTGGAGGGTATGAAGGTAACTTACTTGAGGGTGCTGCTAATTTCAGTGGCGGACAGCGCCAGCGTTTAGAAATTGCCCGTGCATTAGTCAACGATCCCACAATTCTGATTATGGATGAAGCAACCAGTGCCTTAGATGCCGATACGGAAAAAATTATTGACCGAAATCTGCGTTATCGAGGCTGTTCTTGCATTATTGTGGCTCACCGTCTTAGTACCATCCGCGACTGTGATGAAATTATTGTTTTAGAAAAGGGTAAAGTAGTGCAACGCGGTACTCATAAAGAAATGTCGCAGCTTGATGGTTCCTATGCACGGTTGATTAAATCAGAACAGGCAAGTGTTTAGCATCGCTTCACGTCTTCTCAACTCTCGAATATTTTTAATCGGCTCAAGACCAAGATATTGCCCCCTAATTCTTAGGGAAAGGTAGTTCAAAGTGTCCCTGCGATCGCTTTCACTCCCTGACCATGAATCGCTTACAGCCTCTAGTTTATTTAACCATTCTAGATGATGCGATCGCGCTGCTATCTCATCTTGCAGCAACAGCGACAGGGATTGAACATCAACCGAGGGCGCTGGAAAAAGTTTAGCCAATCGCTGATTATAAGCGTTGCGTCCCAAACGATAAGCAATTGACATGGCTGGTTCCAAATACTCAATGTAGTGCCAGATCATCATGGGCATGAAAATAGTTTCACCAGGATAAAGTACTGCATCATAAGCGTTGGTATATTGGAGAAAATCCGTTTTCTCGGCTTCTGAGAAATTTTCCAGAAAGATACCACTGGTACGGCAGAGATTAGGCTGATCGATCGCATCTAGCTTTTGAGTTTCACGCGGATGAATCAATACAAATCGCTTTGTGCCAAAAACTTGAAACAACAAAACATTACGTTGATCGGCATCATAGTGCAAATGAGCATAATTATTGCTGGCAGCGACAAACATGTTGGAGTATAAGTCGCTTTCATCATTTAAATGTTGGTATGAATTCAGCGGCAATAACTGAAGTAGCTTTTGGGGTGTAGGATACTCAACACAGATATCAAGAGTTGTGGGTTGTGCTTGTAGGAAATCAAGATATTCACCTAAATTCATCATTCGGGGAACATCAACTGATGCCGAATTTAGCAGATCGGCGATGTAATTTGGACAGATTTGAACTGGAATGTCAGTTAGCCCTGTTTTTACCTTTTCAAGGCTATCCATCGGACGCAGTGATGAATTCTCAAAGAGATTGGTGATAATAACTGGACGCTGGGGCAGAATATACTCTCGGTAAAAGACATCTGCTGGAGGTGCTTCGATACGGTCGATGTTGTCGAGAACCACGTTTTTTTACTGCTAACATGCCGTAATGCTGCTTTAAGCCAGTTTCTATTGTCAACCTTTCTTTTCTTGATTTAACATCATTCAACTGTGGTAAAAGACGTTTCATGACCGACGAATTAACCTCAACTACACAATCTAGTAGTCAGGACTGGGAAAACGCGGATTGGGTGCAACTTAATGTGGGACTTGTCAGGGATGAGGGTAATGCACTATCGAGTGCGCGTGCCCTTTTTGCCCGACTCGAACCGTTGGTTACTCACTGGCGGAGTAATGATTTGTTGCGCTGTTTCTTCTTTATGAGAAAACCGCCAGATGTGCGGGTGCGCTTTTTTACAACAGTGGATCGACAACAAGCGATCGCTGATATCTCCGATCTCATGTATGTTCTTGAGCATGAGAATTTGATTAATTTATTTTTCTTTAGTGAGTACGAGCCTGAAACTGACAGATTTGGGGGGCTGCAAGCTATGAAGTTGGTTCATCAGCACTTCGACGCAGACACTTCGTTGTGGCTCATGCTTGACTATCTGGATCGACATAACCTTGGTGTTATCTCCAAAGATTTACTTGTGCCAACTGTGTTGCACGATCTCTTTACCCGTACTCTGTCAGATCCGGTAGCTATTCTTGCAACCTGGCACAGTTTAGCGGCTTTAATTTCCCCACTTCCTGAAGCCACAATTCCAACAGTTGAACTGCTTTCTCTCGAAACTTTGTATGAGTCTCCAGAAGCAGAGATATTGCAAAAATATGCGACAGCTAATGACATCCTTGCAAAGGAATTAGTTAATCTCCAACATCTTGGTCAATTGACTCAGGATCTGGCTGACATACTAGCCGCAGTCGCAATGTTTAATTTTCACCGCCACGGGTTTGATTCGCATCGTTCAGGAAGGCTGATTGCAGCTATAATCCGAACCCTTGAGGAAAAGAATGCAAAAGGATGAAATTCCTACAATCTATTCATTAGACAAAAGATTTTTAGACGACGATTATGGAACATTTTAAGGTTCAAGCAGCACTAAATTGTCAATTTCAATATTAATTTTTGTATTTTACTATACAAAAACGATGTTTTATTAGTTACAAAAGTTGACTTAAACGATCTGGACATTAGCCTATACTTCAAGCAATTATTGTATTGAACAATACTAAACTTTAAGTGATTGTTCTGTTGCCTAGCGATTGGGGAACAATACTTTTGAAGTTAATCATTTAGCTTTCAGATTTAGTTACCTACTTCAAGGGAAAGGCTAAGTATCTTATCTTAAGGAGAGTTCAAAATGTCTCAGCAAAGCTTTGTCGAATACTATGAAACTTTTTTAGCCCAACCAGCCAATTCGCCGCTACGTGAATCGTTGGATGCTACTGAAGCAGGTGAGTTTGCAAGAATCGCTGTTGAACAAGGTCAGACAAACGGTTTTGATTTTAACGCTGATGATGTAAAAGCCGTGATGGTTTCTGCTGAAAGAAAGGTTCTAGGTTTGTCAACTGCTTCTCCATCTGTGAATATCCGGTCTATTAATAGCGTTAACGGTATTAAAGCAAGACCAGCTAACCGAGAATTGTCAGAAGATGAGTTAGAAAGTGTAGCTGGGGGAATGGCTTCATCCACAGTTAAAGAGACAGTTATGTGTTGCTGGTAGCCTTGATTTAAGGCTTGCGGTGTCAGTGAAGGGAAGGCGTTGCTAAATTGCAACGCTAACCTTTTACTTTCATGATTTTGATATCGCAATTTTCCAAGGCGCTAATCATAACGTCATGTGTCCTGTGCTTAATAAAACACATTGATAAACACTTAAGTGCGTTAAAAATTGAGTATTTATTAGTACTCTCAGCAATGGTGGGGGAAAGAAACAAGCGAATGTGGCAAACTCTGAATGCTCCTAAGCTGAATCTTAATGGCACGTTTCGGACAGAAGAACCTAATTCTACTTGGGAGAAGCTACAAGAATTTCTGGCTGCTTTTGGCATCACGCGTGTTGCAGACATTACTGGTCTTGACTGCATTGGTATTCCTGTTGCTCAAGCGATTCGTCCTAACGGAAAAGCCTTTTCTGGTTCTCAAGGCAAGGGAATTTCACTTCTGCTGGCGATGATCTCGGCGGTGATGGAATCTGTGGAGTCTTATCATGCGGAAAACCTTCCCCAACCAGAGATGATTGCCTCTTATGAGGAAGTCTGCCGACATCACCAGGCAATCGATCCTAGCGTTTTAGAGCCAGGTAAGCGATCGCAATCCTATCATCCTGCAATACCGCTAGATTGGATTTGTGGAACCGATCTATTTACAAATGAACCTGTTTACGTACCACAGGCGTATCTTGATTTAGACACCACAACTGAAAAACGTGATACTCATCTGTTCAGCACTTCTAGTAATGGACTAGCATCAGGAAACCATTTACTAGAAGCGATCGCTCATGGATTGTTTGAAGTCATTGAACGCGAGGCTGAGTGGCGTTGGTGGCGCTTTCCTCTGGAAAAACGGATTAACTGCTTGGTTGATAGTCAAACTATCCAGTCTCCGCTTTTGCAATCTTTACTCTATCAAGTTGAGCTTGCTGGGGCAACAGCCGTGATTACTGATTTAACTTCGACTATAGGAATACCTACCTATAAATGCTTGATTAGCGATCGCGAAAACTGGCATGGACGACCGACAGCAGCAGGGTGGGGATGCCACAGTTCCAAAGAAATTGCCCTAGCACGGGCGATTACTGAAGCGGCTCAATCACGAGTAACGGTGATTGCAGGTAGTCGGGACGACATTCATCCAGATAGTTATGCCCTTGGACGCATCAGGATACCAGGTAGCCCAGCCATGAAGTCTAGCAGCAAAAGACCGATCGCTACCCTGATTGATTTTGAAACTCAGCCTGAGCTAGCCTTTACCCCAACGTTTGCAGAAGAAATTCAACAAATTCTCAGTTGTCTGAGTACTCAGGGATTTAAGCAAGCTGTGTTTGTAAATCATACGCGACCGGAGTATGGTATTCCAGTGGTGCATGTGATTGTACCGGGTATGCATCTCCCTTCGTCTTTGTAAAATTCAATATGCACTCGAATTCTTTGGAACCTAGTCAAATTCTCATCTTTCTTGGCCCCACCCTATCGGTTAGCCAAGCCAGTCAAATTTTACCAGCCCGTTACCTCGATCCTGTGCGTTGTGGTGATATTCTTGCTTGTCTGCGGTTACAGCCGCGGGTAATTGCCATTATTGACGGTTTTTTTGACCGCAGCGCTTCAGTTTGGCATAAGGAAATTCTCTGGGCATTAGAAGCAGGAGTACGAGTATTTGGGGCAAGTAGTATGGGTGCGCTTCGAGCCGCTGAACTGGAAGCCTTTGGTATGGAGGGATTTGGAGCTATTTTTGCAGCCTACCGAGACAGACAGTACATCGGGGATGATGAAGTGGCAATTTTGCATAGCAACCCTCAATTCCAATACCAACCCTCAACTGATGCTTTAGTAAATATCCGGGCTACAGTTCAGCTGGCGGTAGACAAAAATATTATTGATGTAGCGATCGCTAGTTTAATTATCAGTTGTGCAAAACGGCAGTTCTTCAGTCAACGACATTTGAGCCAAGCAGTTTCTGATGCTGAGGTACAGGGAGGCGATCGCCAGATTTTAGCCCAGTTTTCGGAATTTGTGCAAAATGGCGGGTATGTGGATCAAAAACAGTTAGATGCCATTGAACTGCTGAAACATTTGGCCGCTATGGTTGGAGAAAGTGGTGGTACTGCTGCTAATCAGCAAGTAAAGTTTCAACTCAACAAGTCCATTTTCATAGAGGAACTTCAAGCTAGAGTTGCTATCCGTCCATTACGGACAGCATATTCCTGGTTGCCTCTAGCTGAAAAATTAAGCCAAGAAGCCCGATTTCTAGGCAGAGTTTACATTCAATTGCGTAATCTTGCTGGGCTAATTCGTTGGTGTGATGCTGTAGCCCAACAACAGAACCTGCAACCTGAAGAAGGCAGGAGGCAGGGGGCAGGAGGCAGGAGGCAGGAGGCAGGAGGCAGGAGGCAGGAGGCAGGAGGCAGGAGGCAGGAGGCAGAAGGCAGGAGGCAGGAGGTAGTGGGTTTGAGTTCTGATGTTAATGAACTAGAGTTAGACGTGGATGCATCAGCAATACCAGTCTTAGTTGAACGTTTGGGTCGGATTCAGGCATTGCTGAAACTTTATAGTGCAGACGATAGCTTTGCCAAAAAGGTTGAGCAATTACATCAATTTATCTTGATAATTGTTGGTAAGGATATCTCCTTAGTTCAGCAAGAGACAACTAACGCAGATGCAGATATGATTACTGCATTAGTGAGTTGTGAACATAGATTGTATCGTCAGGTTGCTATACTCTGGGCTTTAGCCGAACAGACAAACAGCCAATCGGAAGTGAGTTTGAGAATTAGTATTACTCAAAAAATTACGCAACATTTTTTCCAAGAAAGGGGGATTACTAACGAGGCTGAATTTCCGGGTTGGCTAGCAAGCAATTCCTTGACTCCAGGTGAATTTTCTCAGATGATGGAAGCGATCGCGCGGCTAGAGGGATTTGTCAATGTACCCCGATGGTGGGGGCGAGGCATGAGCAACTATTTCTCAGTCACTGACTGCTTTCTTCCCGATGCCTTAAGGCTGTCTGGATTTTATTCAATTTTAAGTAAAAGAGTTCAGTTATCTGAACAAACACAAAGCTGGGAAACCGATCTGAGAAACTGGCGTGAGGTAAATGCCTTTCCCCAGGTATGTAACATTACCCAAGTGGCTTTTTGGCTGGATTTTAGCGAACCAGAAGAATTTGTGAAAGAACTGAGTATAAGGCAGAATTGAATTCAAAATTCAAAATTAAAGAAATTTTGGCGCTGCTGAATCATGGGATGAATTTTGATGTATTGAAATTGAAATCTCAAACTCCTTATCCTCTCTGCGCCTCTGCGTAAGAGAAATCATCCCACAATTATGCAACGCCAAAATTTTCATCCGTTTTCGAGGGAACTCCAAAAATGTTTAGCACTAACTTTGATTTTGAGAAATTAATTCAACCTATTGATACCGTAACCTTCTTCAAAGAATACTGGGAGCGACAGTCCCTTGTTGTTTCACGAGGAGAACCAGATTACTATTCAGGTCTGTTTTCCATGAACGATGTTGACTCGCTCATTCGCTTTAGTGGCATTCGCTATTCTGACTTTAATGTATCGAAAGTGGCAGATGATTTGTCCAATCAAGCGAATAAATTAGGGGGGAAAGGCTCTATAGATCCCAATGCATCTCCTAGTATTTATCAATTTTATGATGCCTATAATCAAGGCAATACTCTGTGTATATTTCATCTGCAACAGCACTGGGAAGCGATCGCCACACTTTGCAGAAGTCTGGAACAATATCTTAATCATCCAGCGAATGTCAATCTTTACCTGACCCCTAAAACTGCTCAAGGATTTCCGCCCCACTTTGATACACACGATGTTTTTGTTCTTCAACTTTCGGGAACTAAACTCTGGCGTACCTATGATTCCTACTGGGATTTGCCAATGCCAGAAGATGCTCAACGATTACCACAAGAAGTATTGCGAGAGCAACTGAAGGCTCCTAATCATGAAGTTGAACTCAAGCCAGGCGATATGTTATATATCCCGCGTGGTTTTGTGCATGAAGCCAAGACGTTGGATACTTCCTCACTTCATATCACCGTCGGTATCCCTGTTTATCGCTGGGTTGACCTGATTCAGAAAGCTTTGACATCAATTGTGCAGCAAAATGTCGAATTTCGCAAAGCAGTTCCTGTTAGCTTTGTGCGTGACGATGATGCCAGGACGCAGACCAAAAATCAATTGAAAGATTTACTCAAAACCTTTGCTAGTAGCGTTGATATTGATGATGCAGTTGAACGACTAACTATTAAGTTCATTGGCTCACTGTCTCCACTAGCAGATAGCCATTTCAGTAAATTGGACGAGTTGCAACAGATTGACTTGGATACTCACGTTGTCAAACGCCAAGGAATGATTTGTACAACTGTCAAGAAAGGGGATGTGGTGATGATTCAATTTCCCCAAAACAGAGTTGAAGCGCCAGCATACGTTGAGCCAGCTTTCCGCTTCATTGCTGAGTCGGAAGCTGCATTTCAAATCAAATCGCTGCCCGATTTTGCCAGCGACAATAGCAAGATCGTGTTGGTACGCCGTTTGCTCAAAGAAGGATTGTTAACGATTGTTTGAAAAGCATTAGTTTTGAGGGGTAAGAGAACGAACCGCATTCGCGCAGCGTCTCGTTAGAGAAGGACGCAAAGAGCGCAAAGGAAGAAAGAAGAGAAATTGAAGAATTTATTTATATCAAGTTCGGGTGATTACTTATCATAAAATTTATCAATGTAGGTTGGGTGGAACTTTAGTGTTACCCAACACAAGCTTAGATCCCATGTTAGGTTTCGTTCCTCTACCCAACCTACAGATATTCTAAAATTGAATCTCTCAACTACAGGCTCATCGCTACCACTATACAAACAAAGATGATGCAATTATTGAAAATATAGTACTAAAGTCTTACCCATTTCAATATCTTTGGGTTTTTGTTATAGCGATAGGTTAAGCCCTCCTTACTAGTGATAGATTGCCCTTTGCTTGCCTTACTTCTAATGGTACCAATTGAATAGTTTACTAACATCTGCATTTCCTGATGAGAAAGTCCTTCTATTGGTTCTATTTCTACTGCTCTTTCGGGTTGGATTTGGGATTCTTCATTAGAAAAATCATCTATTTTGATTTCAGCTTTTTGGGTAGGAGTGATGACAATTTCTTTTGCTTTTTGAAGCCGATAATCCTGCACAGTTAAAAGTTGCCAGCTGGAATCTTGTGAAAGCTCTAAAACCCATTGATGATAATCAAACAGGCTTTCCCGATGCCCAACACTGATAAAAGTTGTTTGAGTTGATTGTAACTGTTGATATAAACTTCCTTCATTATTCAAATCTAAAGCACTGGTTGCTTCATCTAAGATAGTGAAGCTAGGATGAGTAACTAACAGCCGTGCGAATGCAAGGCGTTGTTGTTCTCCCAACGATAATATATTTTCCCAAGGAACTTCTGTATCAAAGCCATCGACTCGACTTAGCAAGTTTTGCAAGTTGACTTGTTGCAAAACTTCTTTGAGTTCTCGATCGGTCATTTGACGATTTGTATTAGGATAGAGTAATTGTTCGCGTAAAGTTCCCAAAATTATGTAAGGACGTTGGGGCAAAAACAATACTTCTTCTAGGGGAGGTCGCATCAAACGACCAGTCCCCGCATTCCACAAACCAGCGATCGCTCTCAACAAAGAACTTTTGCCTCGACCACTGGGACCAACAATCAATAAACCTTCTCCACGTTGAACAGACAATGACAAATTTTCGACGATCACCTGCTCATAGTTTGGTGTTTGTAAGGTGACATTCTCAAAAGCAAAATAGTTTTCTTCTATTGTTTTAACAGTACTCAGATTCTCAGGTTGTTTGGTCACTTCTTCCAATGCATCTGAAAACTCAGTTAAACGCTCAACGTAACTCGAAAAATTTCCAGAAGTGCCAAATTCACTTATTAATTCTCCCAGAGCAGTAGCAAAAAGGTAGCTAGCTAAAGTAGCTTGTCCAACTTGTCCAAAATTAATTTCATTACTAATATATAAAGGTGCAAGTACTAATAATATAAAGAATTCGATAGCAGACTGATATCCTCTGTTAAAAATTTCGTTATTTCTCTCCCAATTAATTTTACGCTTTGCACTTTTTAGGATGTTATTAAATCTTCGTTGAATTATACTTGATTCTTGATTTTCTCCGCGAAAAAAAGCTATCGATTCAGCATGATTCCGAACATGAGTTAGGCAATAATTGTAGTCAGCTTTAGATTCCAGTTCCTCTTGATTAATCTTATTTAATTCTTGATTCAAGTAAACAGCAATCAAATTGCCTATAATCGTATAAACAAACAGAGCAACAGCGATCTGTTGGGAAATTGCCCAGAGAATTGTTAAAAAAGTCGTCATTTGCAGTACTTTTTCTAGGAAAGTAGCTGAAAAACTCAGGGCATTACTAGTAATAGGTTCAATTTCTTGGGATAAACGTTGATCTGGGTTATCAATATCAGCTTTAAAATTAATTTTATAATAAGCACGTTGGGTTAAATATTTATCTAAAATCTGATTATTGAGCCATTGATACCAATCAAGAGCGATTTGTTTTCTAAGAAATTTAGAAAATCCTACTAAGAGCGTTACGCAGACAAGCCCAACAGCATAAAGCCATATTGTATTAATGAACTTAGAATAATCCTTTTCTTGAATAATGATATCGATCAAATGGCGATTAACGAAACTATTAAAAGCAGTTATACCTACAAGTGCAATTATTAATAATATCAGCAGAACAAGCATTCCCCATGCACGAATCACATCTGAGAATGCTCTTTCCCCTGGCTTTGTTGGATACCAGTAGGGCCCTGCGATCGCTCTGACATTTTTCCAGAATTGGATAAAATCTGAAAAAGGATTTGTTCCGGGTTGAGGTTGAACAACTTGGGTTGGCATATTTTAAAAATAAACTAAAATCTTTTATAATCAGATTTAATACTTTTTAGTGCTGAATAACAAGTAATAAGTACCGAGTGAGAAATTACATATAGCACTCGATACTCAGAACCATGTTTGCACTTAGATGTTTACTTGTGCTGGCTCGACTTCATCCATTTTTAGGTTTAGGCGATCGCATTATCTACAGGATGCAGGCTCGATAAGAGCTTTGTTGAGTAGAGGCTGTAGTGGTGTGTGGTTGCGGCTCACTAAGAATTCTGGTCTAGGTTGCCCCTTAAAGCTTGGTATATTGTTGATGCTGTTATAAGTGATAATTAGGAGCCTGCGATCGTAAGGAGAAATGTTGGGTGCCGATCCATGTACTAAATTACAGTGAAAGAAAAGGACAGATCCTAAAGGGCCTTTTGGTGCAACGATACCTTTTTCAGTAGCTAGTTTGGCGATTGTTTCTTTCCCAAGAGAGTACTTGAGAGCAGCACTGACATTAGATTCCCAGTCATTTTTTTGACCATTAACTCCAGATGACTCTATTTGTCCTAAGTGAATAAGGCTCTTTTTGTGAGAACCTGGAATGAAATACATAGGCCCGTTAAACTCATTACATTCATCTAAGAAAACAGCAACATTCAATGCTTTAGGCGATGGCATACCATCTTCTCGATCCCAAAACACAAAGTCTTGATGCCACGGCCATATATCTCCTCCGAAAGCTGCTTTAAAGTTTATTTTAAACTGGTAAACATATACATCGCTATTGAGAATTTCACAGGCAGATGTTAGTAGGCTAGGGTGTCGAGTCAAGGAATCGAAAATTTCCGTGGTGGCGTGGCATCCATGAAGAGCGCGCACTGTTTTGTTATCCTTTTCTAAAATCCGTCCTGGTATATCTCTTACTATCAAATCCTCAACAGCAGCGTGCATTGCCTTGACTTCTTTTGTCGAGAAAAGCTCTGGGATAAACAGTAGCCCATTTTCTTTGTAATATTCTATTTGGTCTTTGGTTAATTTCATGGTTTTATCTATCTGATTGGTATGGGACATAACTATTGTTTTGACGTTTCAAATTAACTCAGTAAATCGGCAGGAATATTGCAATGCTTTGTTCAATAGCGATCGCTCTTTTAAAGAAAAATGCTATTTATGGGTAGAATCTGACGATCAAAAGAAGGTTCATACCCCGTCACCCTTAGTCTCCTGTGCTTCTTCGATGCAAGCTTTCAACCGTTCGGCTAAGACCTGAACATTTGGTTGATTCATCATCGTGACATGGTTGCCTGAGACAAAATGGATATCCACTGGCTCGGTAGAAAACTTGCTCCAGCCCCAGGTCAAATCCTGCAAAATCTCAGAAACTACTTCATTATTAGACTCTTCAACTGCGGGAGTTTCGCTAGCGCGCAAGAGGGTAATTCGGATTGGATAAACCTGTTGTGGTACATAATTAACTAGAGAGTTAGCTTTGAGCAATTGCACCATATTCTTAAACTGCGTAATTTCATCATCGGGAGGCAAGATATCAGCATTTTTTAATCGTTCTAGAACGTATTTCAGTTGATCTTCCCAAACCAAACATTGAAGAATATCGTCAGAAATATCTAGTTTTTTTGCGTGAACAATTTCGATTGCATCTGCCAGTTGAGCTAGCCATTTAGCATTATCCCAATCAAAACCTTCTGGCTTTTCCTGATAAAAAGGTGCTGTAGTATCAAGAATGGCAACTAAAGCAACCTTATGGCCTTTGCGAAGTAACTGCTGCGCCATTTCAAAGGCTAATTTACCGCCAAAAGAATGGCCTGCTAAAAAATACGGCCCCTGCGGTTGAACAACTAAGAGTGTTTGAATGTACTGGGCGGCTACATCCTCAACTGGAGTAATTGATTCCGATTCTCCAGAAAGAGCATTTGCTTGGAAACTGTAAAATGGTTGGTCTGAACCCAGACAACGCGCTAAGTCATACAAATAGAAAGGAGTACCAGCAGCTCCTGGAAGGCAAAACAAAGGTGGCTTGGAACCGTTCGGCTGAATTGCTACTAAGGGAGACCAAATTGAGGAACCCGAATCCGCTTGCACAATAGTTGCCAACTGTTCAATAGTAGGATTTTGGTAAAGGCTGGCGATCGCAATATCTTTACCAAACTGCTTTTTAATTTGAGCCATTAAGTAAGGCGTTAAAAGCGAGTGACCACCAAGGTCAAAGAAATTATCTCGTACTCCTACCTTGTCCACTTTCAAAATTCTTGACCAGATTTGCGTTAATTGCAGTTCTACTTGGCTACGTGGTGCAACAAATTTGTCTGCGTCACTGGTGTCAGTAGGTGCTTGCAATGCGCGACGGTCTACCTTACCGTTGGGTGTTAGTGGTAAGGAATCCAGAATGACTATTGCCGGAACCATGTAAAGCGGTAGTTTTGCTTTTAAGAACTGACGCAGTTGGCTAATTGTCGGTACACAGTTTTCATGCGGTATTACATAGGCCACTAAACGTTTATCACCTGGGGTATCTTCCCGAACAATAGCCACAGTAGTTTGAATTTCCAGATGTTGATTGAGTAAAGTTTCAATTTCTCCAGGTTCCACCCGAAATCCCCGAATTTTCACCTGATGGTCAATGCGACCCAGAAATTCAATATTGCCATCCGGTAAATAACGCGCCAAATCCCCAGTTTTATACAAGTAATCTTCAGCTTTAAAGGGATTAGGAATAAATTTTTGCTTTGTTAACTCCGGACGATTATAGTAACCGTTAGCTAACCCAACGCCGCCTATGTAAAGTTCACCAGTCACACCGATAGGAACTGGTTGGAAATTACTATCGACAATGTACATTTGTGTATTATCAATAGGTTTTCCTATTGGAGGGTAAGCAGGCCAAGTATCTGGTGTACCTGAGAACGTAAAACCTGTTACCACATGGGTTTCGGAAGGCCCGTAATGATTATGCAGCGAACAATTTTCCAAATTATTAAATAAATTAACAATGGGTCGATTTACTTGCAGTTGTTCGCCGGTGGTAATAATCTCTGTAATATTTTTGAACAAATGTTTTTGCTGTCCGTATACCTCTGCCAATTGCTGAAGCACAACAACTGGAAGAATTACCTTCTGTATAGGTTTGCTTGCTAGGAAGTGAATTAAACTGTCCAAATCCAAACGCACAGTTTCGGAAACTATAAATAGCGTTCCGCCAGAACACCAAGCAGCAAACATTTCGTGAATGCTGGCATCAAAACTTAATGAGGAAAATTGAAGAACTCCCACTTCTGTTTGTAGAGTAGCTAAATGCCATTGAATCAAATTAGTGATTGCTCGATGAGGCAAAGCTACGCCTTTTGGTTTACCTGTAGAACCAGAGGTAAATATCACGTAAATTAAGTTACTAGGTTCTACACCAGCAATGAGATTTTCCTGGCTATATTGAGAAATTACTGCCCAGTCAGTATCTAAACAAACAACTTGCCCTTCATGTTGGGGTAGTTTGCTAATCAGTTGTTGTTGGGTAAGCAGCACCCTTACCTGAGTATCTTCGAGCATGAAATGCAAACGCTCAATTGGATAGTCTGGGTCAAGTGGTACATAAGCACCACCAGCCTTTAAAATCCCCAACAGTCCCACAACCATTTCTAATGAGCGTTCTACACACAATCCGACTAGCACATCTGGTTTCACGCCCAAGGACTTCAAGTAGTGTGCTAATTGATTTGCCCGACAGTTTAATTCGTAGTAAGTAAGTCGTTGAGTCTCAAACTCTACCGCCACTGCATTTGGGGTACGCTCTACTTGTTCCTCAAACAACTGATGAATAAATTTATCAATTGGGTAATCAGTTTGGGTATTGTTCCACTCAACTAATAACTGATGCTTTTCCTTTAGTGTGATTAGTGACAATTGGGAAATTTGTTGCTGTGGGTTAGCAATAATTCCCTCAAGTAATGTTTGGAAATGTTTTAATAAACGAGCGATCGCACCATCATCAAATCGACTGGTATCATAGTTAATCTTCACCAACAATTGCTTACCAGGAGCAGCAATTACAGTTAGCGGATAATTAGTTTGTTCAATGCTGTGAATACTTTCTATAGAGAAACTGTGCTTAGGCGATTTTACTGCCTCATCCACAGGATAATTCTCAAAGACAACAATGCTCTCAAATAAAGGCGTTCCTCTAGAAACTTCACTCCAGCCTTGAATATCTACCAATGAGTTATATGAGTATTGCTCAGACTCCACTTGTTGTGTTTGTAAATCCTTCAACAAAGCTAAGACTTGGGTATCATCTGTAACTTGCATTCGTACTGGCAAGGTATTGATAAATATCCCCACCATTGACTCGATACCGACAAGAGAGGGCGGACGACCTGACACAGTAGCACCAAAAACTACATCTGTTTCTTGACTGTAGCGACTCAGTATTAATGCCCAAGTCGCTTGCACCAAATTATTTATCGTTAGTTGATGCTGCCGTACAAAAGTCTGTAGGGTAGCTGTTGCTTGCTCTGTCAGTTGGATTTGTTGTTCGCTGTAACTAGAATTTAGCTGCTGTCGTTTTGACGATGGTTTATCAACTATCAAAGAAGTGGGTGAGGTAAAACCTTGGAGTTTTTCTCTCCAGAATTGTTCAGCTTGGGTTAAGTCTTGTTTCTGTAGCCAAGCAATATAGTTGCGATAGCTTTGGGCTGGTTGAACGACTACAGTTTCACCTTGAGAAATTGCTTGATAAAAATATAATAAGTCTTTGAAAATCAAAGGCGTTGACCAGCCATCAAGCAATAAGTGATGAGAACTCCAAACGAATTGATAACTATCCGCACTCAATTGAATCATGCTGAGGCTCATTAGTGGTGCTTGATTCAGTTGGAAACCCTCTTCTCGCTGTGACTGCAAGAAAAGCTCTAATTGCTGTTGCTGCTTTTGTGTAGATAGTTGTTGCCAATCATGGGTTTTTAGGTTAAGATTCACCTGCCGATACACAATTTGAAGTGGCTGGGTTAATTGCTCCCAAACGAAAGCAGTCCGCAAGATTGAATGCCGTGCTACCACTTGCTGCCAAGCTTGCTCAAAAGCTGCTACGTTCAACTCACCTTTTAAAGTAAAACTTAACTGCTCAAAATATACTCCTGAGTCTGGAGCATACAAACTTTCAAACAGCATCCCCTGCTGCATGGGAGAAAGTGGATAAATATCTTCAATATTCTTGGAGTTAGTTTTGCCTAAACTTGCCAACAGTTGGTCTAGTTCTAGCTGGTTTAGCTTCACCAAAGAGAAATCTGAAGGTGTATAACCTCCACTCTCAGGTGATGAACAATGAGCAATCAACTCTTGCAAGATTTTAACAAAATCTTGCGCCAGAGTTGCGATCGTGGTTTGCTGGTGGACATTAATGCTGTAAGTCCAACTGATTTGCAACCGTTCTCCAGCAATAATGCTATTGATGTCTAATAAATGAGCGCGGTTGTTGAGCAAACTTTGGCTGTGTCCCGCAGACTCACTAGCCATCTGCATCCAAGAAGATGTATTGAGAAGTTGATCGAATTGACCCAAATAATTAAAACTGATTTCTGTTTGCCTAAATGCTCGAAGTTGAGCAGCAATTTCTGCATCCTGACTCAGATAGCGCAATAAGCCGTAGCCAATTCCTTTGTTGGGAATAGCTCGCAGTTGTTCTTTGACAGATTTTAAGAAATCTGCTGGATTTTCTATTGCTCCCAGTTCCACAAGTACAGGGAAAATGGTCGTAAACCAACCGATAGTGCGTGATAAATCCACACCATCAACAATATCTTCTCGCCCATGACCTTCTAAATTGAACAGCACAGAGCTTGAGTTAGTCCATTTTGCCAAAACCAGCACCAAGGCAGTCAGTAGCACATCATTAATCTGAGTGTTGTAAGCCTTTGGCACATCTTGCAGTAAGGCACGAGTTTCGATCTCATTTAATGACACTGATACTGTACTGGCAGACGCAACGGTGTTTGCCCCTTGTGTATAGTCAACTGGGATGGGAGAAACTAAGGTGCGAGATTCATTCAGCCAATAAGCCACTTCAGATTTGAGGGCTTGTGATTGTGCATAAGCTGTTAATTTTTCAGACCAATCTTTGAAAGAAGTTGTTTTGGCAGTCAGGGCAATGGCTTTACCTTGAGCAAGTTGCTGGTAAGCTGTTTGTAAATCCTCTAATAAAATTCGCCAAGAAACACCATCAACTACTAAGTGATGGATGACTATTAGTAATCGCGCCCTTTTGTCAATACCCAGATGGAAAAAGGCTACTTGCACTAGATTTTCTGACAGATTCAAACTCGCCTGAAAGAAAGCCGCTTTAGTTTCAATAGCAGTTTGTTGCTCACTTTCTGGAAGTGTCGATAAGTCTATGTAAGAGAAGGCAACGCTATTAGTCACAGCAGAGTGAATCTGCTGCCAAGTGGACTCAGATTGTGTAAAATGTAGCCGCAGAGCATCGTGATGTACTAGCAATTGCTGCAATACTTGCTTTAATAACTCTGTCTTGAGGTCAGATGGTACTGAGAGCAGAAATGATTGATTAAAGTGGTGCGGCTGTGGTAAATTTTGCTCAAAGAAATAGTGTTGAATTGGCGTTAGAGGTAATGTCCCTGTGACTAATCCTTGTTCTACCGCGATCGCTTCAGTTGTCTCAGCGACTGCTGCTAACTTGGATATTGTGTGGTGCATAAACAGTTGCTTGGGACTGATCGCAATTCCTAGCTGATTTGCTCTAGCAATAATTTGAATACTGAGAATCGAATCTCCACCGAGTTCAAAAAAATTATCATGTATGCCTACTTGCTCGACTTTTAGGACTGATGCCCAAATTTGCGCTAGCATTTCTTCAATCGGAGTGCGCGGGGCAGCAAAACTTACTTCCAGTCCCTCACGAGAGTCTGGTGCAGGTAAAGCGCGACGGTCTACCTTACCGTTAGGAGTTAGTGGTAGCGACTCCAGCATTACACAAGTATGTGGCACCATGTAAGTAGGCAGTTGGCTAGAGAGGAAAGAGCGCAACTGGCTGATGGTAGGTGTTTGTCCTAGATGCGGTACTACGTAAGCGACTAGGCGTTTATCACCAGGAATGTCTTCACGGGCCATAACACAACACGCCTGGACATCACCATGTTGGTTCAGTAATTCTTCGATTTCTCCCAACTCGATGCGGAAGCCACGTATTTTTACCTGATTGTCAATGCGCCCTAAATATTCGATATTGCCATCTGGCAGATAACGTGCCAAATCCCCTGTTTTATATAATTTTGACTTTTGACTTTTGACTTCTGTCTTGTCAAACGGATTGGAGATAAATTTTTCTTGTGTCAACTCGCTTCGGTTGAGGTAGCCACTAGCCAAAGAAGAACCACCGATGTACAACTCTCCTGGTACACCAATTGGTACTGGTTGTAAGTTCGAGTCTAGAATGTAAGTCTGTACGTTGGCAATGGGGCGGCCAATAGGAGGTGATGAGATAGTATATTGTCTATTGGATACTACCAGCCCAGAAGTTGTGACAACAGTATTTTCCGTCGGGCCATAGTTATTCACAACCTTAAAAGGGACTAAATCTGAGGAATAATAATGAAGCTTATCCCCACCCACCAGCATTGTTCGTAAAGCTACGCTTTCATCCCATTCTAGAGACAATAACTTCTCTGCAAGTGGCGTTGGCAGAAAACCGATCGTGATTTTTTTTGATGTAAGCCAGTCTCGCAAATGTATTGGTGAGTGAAGGGTTTCGGATCTGACTAAGTAAACACTTGCTCCAGCCGTGAGGTAAGGCCACAATTCCCATACCGCAGCATCAAATGCTGTTCCTGCTAACTGAGTGGCTTTGTCTAATGGGGTGATTTCAAAAGCGTGTTGATGCCAGAAAATCAGATTTAGCAAACTCTGATGGGTAACTAGTACTCCCTTCGGTCTGCCTGTAGATCCTGATGTATAAATTACATAAGCCAAGTTATTGGCTTGCACAGCAGTAATTGCATTATCCTGACAAGACTTAGAAATAGATTGCCAGTCAGTATCTAAACATACAACCTGCGCTTGATGCCCAGGCAACTCTTTCAGGAGTTGCTGTTGTGTCAGCAATACTGGAACTTGAGCATCTTTAAGCATAAAGCTCAAACGCTCAGTAGGATAGTCTGGGTCAAGTGGCACATAAGCTCCACCTGCTTTGAGAATCCCCAACAGTCCTACGACCATTTCTAATGAACGCTCGACGCAAATCCCCACTAGCACATCTGGTTTTACACCCAAAGACTGTAAGTAATGAGCCAACTGGTTAGCACGGCAATTCAACTCTCGATAAGTCAGTTGTTCATTTTCAAACACCACTGCTACTGCATTCGGAGTCCGCTCTACCTGCTCTTCAAACAACTGATGGAGACATTTATCTAGTGGATACTCTACTGCTGTCTGGTTCCACTCCACTAATAACTGATGCTGTTCAACTTGTGTCAGCATTGGCAATTGCGAAATCTGCTCCTCTGGGTTAGCAACAATACCTTCCAGCAAGGTCACAAAATGCCCACTCATCCGCTCAATTGTGCTGGTATCAAATAAATTAGTATTGTATTCCCATACACTCGCTAATCCAGCAGCAGAGTTGTACATTAGCAAGGTAAGATCAAACTTAGCAGTTGTGCTTTGATATGGTATGGAACTGATAGTTAAGTTTGCAAGCTCTAGTTCCGACATGGGTGCATTCTGAAGTGCAAACATCACTTGGAATAGTGGCGTATAACTCAGATTTCGTTCTGGTTGTAATGCGTCCACTAGCATTTCAAAAGGCAAGTCTTGATGAGCATACGCACCCAAAGCTACTTGTCGGACACGACCTAGTAATTCGTTAAAACTGGGGTCGCCTGCCAAATCTGTACGCATGACTAAGGTATTGACAAAAAAGCCAATTAACCCTTCAATTTCAGAGCGATCGCGGTTGGCGATTGGGGTTCCCACCAAAATATCTGCTTGCCCTGTGTAGCGGTAAAGTAGGATATCAAAGGCTGTTAACAGAGTCATAAAGAGAGTACAACCTCTCTGTTGGCTCAGTTTTGCTAGTCTCTTAGTCAACTCAACCGAGAGTGTAAATTCTTTAGTTGCACCTGTGAAAGTCTGCACCGCAGCTCTTGGTCGGTCTGTAGGCAGCGACAATAAAGTTGGTGCATCTTTTAGTTGTTGTTGCCAGTAACTTAGTTGAGTTTGCAGTACATGCCCTTGCAACCACTCTCTTTGCCAAATTGCGAAATCTGCATACTGGATTGGTAGTGGTGCTAAAGGTGACGGCTGACCTTCAGAATAAGCCTTGTACAGTGCTGTTAGCTCAGATACAAACACACCCATTGACCAAGCATCAGAGACAATATGGTGCATACACACTAACAATATGTGTTCTGTTTCTGACAGCACTACTAATGTCGCCTTAATTAATCCTCCCTTTGCCAAGTCAAACGTTTGAATAGCTTGTTGTTGCGCTAATTGTTGTGTAACGATTTCTTGTTCGCTTGGTGGCAGGTCTTTGCACTCAACAACTGAGACTGTCCAATTCGGTTGCGTTTGAATGATTTGAATTGGTTGTCCATCAACTGTGATAAAGTTTGTGCGTAACGCTTCATGGCGATGAATAATTTCTTGGAAGCTTTGTTCTAAGGCAACCCGATTGAGATTTCCCACTAGGCGCAAAGCAAAGGGGATGTTATATAAAGGACTATTTGGCTCTAACTGGTCTAAAAACCACAAACGCTGTTGAGCATAAGATAGGGGTAATTCTTCAGTCATCATCTCTTGCTCCTTGGTAGAATGCGTGGAACAGTTAGGTCTAAGTTTTGTTGCTGTAACTTCCCGATTGATTGCGCCAATTCAGCTATTGTTGCGGTGTCGAACAATTCGCGTAAAGGAAGTTGGACTTTGAAGCGATCGCGGATGCGTGAAACTAGTTGCGTTGCTAGTAGCGAATGTCCCCCAAGTTCAAAGAAGTTATCGTAAATGCCTACAAGCTCTACCTTCAGCACTTGCGCCCAAATTTGTGCCAGCATTTCTTCAATTGGGGTGCGCGGGGCTATATATTTGTCTTTGAGTTCGCTGTGTAAATCAGGTGCTCTCAATGCACGGCGGTCTACTTTACCGTTGGGAGTGAGTGGCATTTCCTCCAACATCACAAAAGCGTTTGGCACCATGTAATCTGGTAGCTTCGCTTTCAGGAATTGCCGCAGTTCACTAATTATGGGTGTACAGTGCTGATGCGGCACTACGTAGGCAACTAAGCGTTTACTTCGACTCCGCTCAGTACAAGTATCACCAGAGGTATTTTCATGGGCGATGACACAAGATGCCTGAACATCACTATGTTTGCTTAGTGCTGTTTCAATTTCACCCAACTCAATACGGAAGCCGCGAATCTTAACTTGATTGTCGATACGTCCTATGTATTCAATGTTGCCATCCGGCAGATAACGTGCTAAGTCCCCTGTTTTATATAACTTACTCCTTCCTGCATCCTCAAACGGGTTAGGAATGAATTTTTCTTTTGTCAACTCTGGACGGTTAAGATAGCCTCGTGCCAACCCAGAACCACCAATGTGCAGTTCTCCAGGTACGCCAACGGTTACTGGTTGCAGATACTTGTCTAAAATGTAGATTTGCGTATTGGCTATTGGGCGACCGATGGGAACAACTTGTCGGTCAAGACCTGGTTTGCAAGTCCAGAATGTTGCATCAATGCAAGCTTCCGTCGGGCCATAGAGATTATGCAAGTTCACATTGAAATTGCTTAACACCTTCTCTTGCAGAGCAACTTGTAAAGCTTCACCTCCGCAGAAAATTTGTTTGAGAGAGTGACAAGTTTCGAGTCCTCCTTGTTCTATGAGGATTTGTAACAAAAATGGTACAAATTGAACAGTAGTGACCTGCCGTAGGGCAATTAACTCTAACAGGTAAGCAGTGTCAGCATGACCTCCGGGTTGAGCTAATAGCAACTGTCCGCCTACTAACAAAGGAGCGTAGAATTCCCAAACTGAAGCATCAAAGCTAAAGGGAGTTTTCTGTAACACTTTGTCTGTTTGAGTTAGCGGGAATGTTGCTTGCATCCAGAACATGTGGTTGCAAAGGTTGCGATGAGAAAGCATCACTCCTTTAGGCTTTCCGGTAGAACCAGAGGTATAAATCACATAAGCCAAGTTAGTTGCTTGTACAGCAGTAATTGGATTATCCTGACTTAATTGAGAGATAGATTGCCAGTCAGTATCTAAACATATAACCCGGGCTTGATGCTGTGGCAACTTTTCCAGGAGTTGCTGTTGTGTCAGCAGCACTCTCAATTGAGCATCTTCGAGCATAAAGCTCAAGCGATCGCTAGGATAGTCTGGGTCAAGTGGTAGATATGCCCCACCTGCTTTGAGAATACCCAACAGTCCCACCACCATTTCTAGGCAACGCTCTACACAAATACCCACCAGCGTATCTGGTTTTACACCCAAAGATTGCAAGTAATATGCTAACTGGTTGGCACGAGTGTTCAATTGCTGGTAAGTCAGTTGTTGATTTTCAAACACCACTGCTACAGCATCTGGTGTACGCTCAACCTGCTCCTCAAACAACTCATGGAGACATTTATCTAGTGGATAGTCTACTACTGTTTTGTTCCACTCCACTAGAAGTTGATGACGCTCCTCTGAAGAAACAAGAGAGTGCAACTCATAACGCCCTTGTGGCTGGTTTGCCATTGCCGCCAGAACTCTCAGATAATAATCACTAATCCCGTTGACTTGTTCAGAGGATAACTCGCAGGAATCGTATTTCAAATTCAGTACTATATCAGAAGAGTTGGGACTGACGCTGAATTGAGCAATAAAAGTCAAGTTTGTTTGTTCAAAAAACTTTCCACCTAGCAGCTGCAAATTATCGAGTCCCAGCACCTGTTCGTAGACGTGGAAATGGGTAAAATTAAACGCCGTCTCAAATAAAGGCTCACCACCCAAATTCCTTTGCATTTCCGCCAAAGGATAGCGGCGGTGCGGCAACATTTCTCGTTCTGCTGCAAACACTTTTTGCACCAAGTCTGTCCAAGTGCCTCCAGCAAATTGCAGGCGGAATGGCAATGTATTGAGGAATAGTCCCAGGACTCGTTCACCATCACTTTGCTCAGGTCGTCCGTTAGCTGTTAGACCCGTTACTACATCCTCTTCACCAGTGAGGAAATTTAATACTCGCAGATGGGCAGCCAACAACACACTCTTGAGTGTAACTTCTGCAGACTGAGCCAGTTGTTTTAAGCCTGCAAAAATTTCAGGGGATAAAGTCACCTCTTGCACACCAACTTCTCGAACATTGGTATTTGTTTGCACAACAGACCAGCGAGGTAATTTGGTAAAAGTGCTGTCGTTTAACCTTTCACTCCAGTATCGCCCAGTTGACGATGAAGCGATCGCTTGTTGCTCTAAAGCCACGAAATCCCGGAACGCAATACTGAATTGTGGCGATACATAATCGACTGGTTCGCCTAAAAGCGACAAGTAACGCTTAAGCAACTCACTCATCATCGAGGCAACACTCCATCCATCGAGAATGGCGTGGTGAAAACTCAAAGCCAGATTAAATGTTTCTTGTGTGCGACGATGAACAAAGAAACGCACTAAGGGAGGATGAGTCCAATCAAAATGCCGTTTCTTTTCAACTTCAAACCAAGCAGCTAAGGCTTCTTCTTGCTGGGAATGATGCAAATGACACCAATCTTCCACCTGCAAGGGAACCTCAACTTGCTGATGAACCAGTTGCAACGGAATACTGAAGTTACTAAGCTCAAATGAAGTCCGCAGTACAGCGTGATGATTGACTAAATCTTGAATAGCGACCTGTAAAAGTTGAACATCAAGAGGGGTTTTAAGGTGGAAACTGAAAATATCGTGATAGACTGCACTATCTTGGCTGTACTCACTGTGGTAAATCATTCCCATTTGCAGCATAGCAAGGGGATAGGCATCCTCTAGACCATCAGGTAACTGCTGTTTGTCTGCTTGAGAAATCAGACTGAATGGTTGAGTTAATTCTAATCTTGTGATGTCATTTTCTTGTGTTTTCAGTTCCTGGACTAGCTCGTGAATCGTTTGATATTGGAATAACTGTGCAAGAGAGAAACTCAAACCTTGTTCTTTAGCTTGAGACAGCACTTGAATACTACGGATAGAATCCCCACCTAAAGCAAAGAAGTTATCATTAATACCTACTTGTTCAACACCGAGAATCTTAGTCCAGATGGCGGCTAATATTTTCTCTTCTGGAGTGCTAGGTGCGACAAAAACATCTTCTAATTCTGGTCTTGCGGTGTCAGGTACAGGCAAAGCACGACGGTCTACCTTACCATTTGCTGTCAATGGTAGAACTTCTAACTGCACAAAAGCACTTGGTATCATGTACTCTGGCAGCTTTTGTTTGAGGAAGCGACGTAGTTCTGCGGCTGTGGGAGATTGTTCTGTTTTCGGCACTATGTAAGCTACTAAACGTTTGTTGCCCGGTTCATCCTCCCGAACCAGCACCGCGCTTTCCCAAATGGCTGAGTGTTGCGCTAGTAGTGCCTCAATTTCTCCCAACTCAATGCGGAAACCGCGAATTTTCACTTGTTGGTCAATTCGCCCTAAATACTCCAACTCGCCATTAGGCAAATAACGTGCTAGGTCACCGGATTTATATAGTCGTGCTTTTGGGTTATTGCTAAAGGGATTAGAGATAAACCTCTGTGCTGTCAGTTCAGGGCGATTAAGATAGCCACGCGCTACCCCAGCACCGCCAACGTACATCTCGCCAGGAACCCCAATCGGTACTGGATGAAGATGTTCATCTAGCACATACACCTGTAAGTCAGGAATCGGACGACCAATTACACTTGCCGTGCTATTCAAATCGGCTTTGCTCAATGGACGGTAGGTGACGTGTACAGTAGTTTCCGTAATCCCGTACATATTTACTAACTGTGGCAATTGGTCGCCGTGACGCTCAAACCAAGGCTGTAAACTCTTTAGTTCTAAGGCTTCTCCACCGAAAATTACCAAGCGTAAGTTCAAATCCTCAGTAGTTGCTGTTGACTGTTCGGCTTGAATCAACTGACGGAAAGCTGAGGGTGTTTGATTGAGAATTGTGACTTTCTCTTGACATAACAATTCATAGAAAGACTCAGGCGATCGCGTCACTAAATAAGGCACTACTACCAGTCGTCCACCATAAAGTAAAGCTCCCCAAATTTCCCAAACAGAGAAATCGAAAGCGTAAGAGTGGAACATTGTCCACACATCATCTTGATTGAAGTGATACCAAGAATTTGTCGCTTCAAATAGACGAACTACATTTGAGTGGTTGACTAAGGTGCCTTTCGGTTGACCTGTAGATCCTGATGTGTAAATGACATAAGCTAAGTTATCAGTTGTTAAGCCACTAACGAGATTATTTTTACTTTCGGTGGATATGTCTTCCCAGTCTTTATCTAAGCACAGTACATGTGCCCCATGTTCTGGTAAGCTAGTGAGCAATTTCTCTTGAGTCAACAGGACTGATACCTGTGAATCATTTAGCATATATGCCAAACGCTCTTGAGGATAGTCTGGGTCAAGTGGCACATAAGCTCCACCAGCTTTGAGAATACCTAATATTCCCACGATTGTTTCTAGCGATCGCTCAACACACAACCCAACCAGCACATCCGCTCCCACGCCCAAAGACTTTAGGTAATGCGCCAACTGGTTAGCACGACTATTCAACTCACCATAAGTCAGTGGTCGATTTCCAAACACCACAGCTACAGCATCAGGGATACGCTCTACCTGTTCCTCAAACAACTGATGGATACACTTATGCTGGAGATAATCCGCCTGAGTATCATTCCACTCAACTAATAACTGCTGTTGCTCAACTTCTGTCAGCAGAGGTAACTGTGAAATCTTCTGCTGTGGGTTAGCAACAATACCTTCAAGCAACGTCACAAAATGCTCAGTCAGGCGCTCGATTGTGCTGGCATCAAACAAATTAGTGCTATATTCCCACACACCCACTAGTCCAGCACCTGTACTGAGCGTAGTCGTTGGCGAAGCCTCTGCCTCAGCAGAAGTAGCAGTGGTCTGCATTAACAAAGACAAATCAAACTTGGAAGTTGCACCTGCTGCCGGTAAATAACTGATAGTTAAGCCAGTAAGCTCTACTTCAGATATAGGGGCATTCTGGAGTGCAAACATCACCTGGAACAGTGGAGTATGACTGAGATCCCGTTGGGGCTGCAATGCTTCCACTAGCATTTCAAATGGCAAATTCTGATGAGAGTATGCATCCATTGCCATTTCTCGAACACGAGTGAGCAATTCGCTAAAACTGGGGTTGCCTGCCAAGTTGGTACGCATCACTAAGGTATTGACAAAAAAGCCAATTAACCCTTCAATTTCACTGCGATCGCGATTTGCGATCGGTGAACCAACCAAAACGTCATCAGATCCTGTATAACGATAAAGCAAGGTATCATAAGCTGCTAACAGCGTCATAAACAGAGTACAACCTTGCTCTTGGCTTAGTTTTACCAATCTATTAGTTAACTCAACTGATAGTACAAACTCTTGATGTGCGCCAGCGAAAGTCTGCACAGCAGGTCTGGGTCGGTCTGTGGGTAACGACAATAAAGCTGGTGCATCTTTGAGTTGCTGTTGCCAGTAACTCAGATGGCTTTCCAGCACATTTCCTTGTAACCAGTTTCGCTGCCAGATGGCAAAATCTGCATACTGAATCGCTAATGGTGTTAAAGGTGATGGTCGATTTTGAGAATAAGCATTATAAAGTGCTGCTAGTTCTTGCACAAACACACCTATTGACCAAGCATCAGAGACTACATGGTGCATACACATTAACAAGATGTGTTCTGTCTCATTAAGAACTACTAATGTCGCCCTAATTAATGCTTCACTAGCGAGATCAAATGGTTGAATAGCTTGTTTTTGTGCTAATTGCTGGACGGCTATTTCTTGTTCGGTTACTTCTGCTGAGGCAGAGGCTACGCCAACGACTTCGCTCAGTACAAGTGTAGATAAATGCTTGAAATCAACAGCTGAGACTGTCCAATTTGGTTGTGTTTGGATGATTTGAGTTGGTTGTCCATTAACGACGACGAAATTGGTACGTAAAGCTTCGTGGCGATAAATAATTTCTTGTAAGCTTTGCTCTAAAGCAACTTGATTGATATTTCCGACTAGACGTAAAGCTATGGGTAAATTGTATAAGGCACTGTTCGGCTCTAATTTGTCTAAAAACCACAAACGCTGTTGAGCAAACGACAGTGGTAAGTCTGCATTTTTTGGTCTTGGTAAGATAGGCAGTGCAGACATATCTAAGTCCTGTTGCTGCAACTGCTCAATTGCTTGTGCTAATTCCGCCACTGTCGCTTTGGCAAACAACTCACGCAATGGTAGTTCCACTTTGAAAACATTGCGGATGCGTGAAACCAGTTGCGTTGCTAGTAGCGAGTGTCCTCCAAGTTCAAAGAAGTTATCATTAATGCCCACTTGCTCTACTTTCAGCACTTGCGCCCAAATTTGTGCCAGCATTTCTTCAACGGGGGTGCGCGGGGCTATATATTTGGCTTTGAGTTCGCTGTGTAAATCTGGTGCGGGTAGGATGCGGCGGTCTACCTTGCCGCTAGGAGTTAATGGCAACGACTCCAATATCACAAAAGCATTGGGTATCATGTACTCTGGCAGCTTTGCTTTGAGAAATTGCCGCAGTTCATTGATTGAGAGTATACAGTGCTGATGCGGTACTACGTAGGCGACTAAACGCTTACTTCGACTCCGCTCAGTACAAGTATCAACTGGGGTATCTTCACGGGCGATGACACAAACTGCTTGTACATCACTATGTTGGCCTAATACTGCTTCAATTTCGCCTAACTCGATGCGAAAACCACGTATTTTTACTTGGTTATCGATGCGACCAAAGTATTCAATATTGCCATCTGTTAAATAGCGTACTAAATCCCCAGTTTTATATAATCTACTCTCTCCTGTCTCATCAAACGGGTTTAAAATGAACTTCTCTTGTGTCAACTCTGGACGATTGAGGTAGCCCCTAGCTAGGGAAACACCACCGATGTACAACTCTCCTGGGACACCAATAGGTACAGGCTGTAAATATTTATCTAAAATATAAGTCTGTGTATTTGCAATTGGCTTTCCAATGGGAGGAAGTAACGGCCAATTTTCCACTGGCTCAGTCAGTCTAAAAGTAGTAACCACATGACTTTCCGATGGCCCATAATGATTGTGCAATGTACAATCACTAAGTTTGTCCAACCATTGAGAAATCGCCGGAGTAATCTGCAATTGTTCCCCAGCAGTAATAATTTCCCTCGGATGACTATTAACTAACTCACTATCAATAGCGACTTCAGCTAGTTGCTGTAAAACAACAAAGGGAACAAACAGTCTCTCAATAGCTTTTTCTTCGAGGAAACCTAACAAAGCTACTGGATCTCGGCGTAGTTCCTCCGCAATTAAGAACAATGTGCCTCCCGAAAACCAGGTAGTGAATATTTCTTGGAAGGAGACATCAAAGCTAATAGGGGCAAATTGCAGGGTTTTTGCTCCAGTAGAAATTGTATTATTTTGAAGTTGCCACAGAATCAGATTGCAAAGAGCAAGCTGATTAAGGGCTACACCTTTAGGTTTACCCGTAGAACCAGAGGTATAAATTATATAAGCTAAATTATTCGTTTGTACACTAGTAATGGTATTGTGCTGACTTGAGTTAGAAATTGCCTGCCAGTCAGTATCTAAGCAAACAAGATGTGCTTGATGCTCAGGCAGTCTCTCAAAGAGTCGCTGCTGGGTTAGTAGCACTGAAACTTGAGCATCTTCAAGCATGAAACTCAGGCGCTCGCTGGGATACTCTGGGTCAAGTGGCACATAAGCCCCACCTGCCTTGAGAATTCCCAACAATGCCACTACCATTTCTAATGAACGCTCCACACATAAACCGACCAGCACATCGGCTTTCACACCCAAAGACTGCAAGTAATGTGCCAACTGGTTAGCGCGACAGTTCAATTGGTGGTAAGTCAGTTGTTGATTTTCAAACACCACTGCTACAGCATCTGGGTTACGCTCTACTTGCTCCTCAAACAACTGATGGATACACTTATCAAGGGGATAGTCAGTTTGAGTATCGTTCCACTCGACAAGTAACTTTCGTTGTTCCGGTTTTGTCAGCAAGGGCAATTGCGAAATTTGCTCTTTGGGATTAGCAACAATGCCTTCTAGCAAAGTTACAAAATGACCCGCCATCCGCTCGATAGTGCCTGGATCGAACAAGTCGGTGTTGTACTCCCACGTACTCACTAGTCCAGTGGTAGTGTTTTCCATGAATAAAGTCAAATCAAACTTAGCAGTTGTCCTTTCTGTCACTAATGGACTGACAGTTAACCCAGTTAGATCCACTTGAGATATGGAAGCATTCTGGAGGAGAAACATCACCTGAAACAACGGTGTATAGCTGAGATCCCGTTCTGGCTGCAATGCTTTTACCAACTCCTCAAAAGGCAGGTCTGAATGAGCGTAAGCTTGCGACATCAGTTGACGCACTCGACTCAGCAACTGCTTAAAACTGGGATTACCTGACAAATCGGTACGTAGCACTAAAGTATTGACAAAAAAGCCAATCAAGTCTTCAGTTTCTAAGCGATCGCGGTTAGCAATGGGCGTACCCACTAAAATGTCATCAGAGTCTGTATAGCGATAAAGTAAGGTAACAAATGCTGTGAACAGCGTCGTGAACAAAGTGGCTTTTTCTTGCTTACTAAAATTGGCAAGTGCTTCACTCAGTTCAATTGAAAGTTTTATATGTTGACGCGCTCCTCGGAAAGTTTGAATGGCTGGTCTAGGTCGGTCTGTGGGTAATTCTAGTAGGTTAGGAGCGTTTTTGAGTAGTTGCTGCCAGTAGTTAAGCTGCGTTTGGAGTACCTCTGTTTGCAACCACTGCCGTTGCCAAATAGCAAAGTCGCCATACTGAATTTGTAGCTCAGGTAGCTCTGGAGACAAGTTATTGCACAGAGCTGAGTAAATGGTTGCTAACTCCCGCATCAATACGCCCACTGACCAAGCATCGAAGACGATGTGGTGTAATGTTAGTAACAAGACGTGTTCTAGCTCTGTGAGTTTAAGCACAGAAGCTCGGATTAAACCAGAGTTAGCGAGGTCAAAGGGTCGAATAGCTTCTGCCGTGGCTAATTGCTGGCAAGCGATTTCTTTTTCACTTTCAGGTAGCTCTGTTAGGTCTACTACTGACAAATTTAAGGTTAAGCTTTCAGCAATTACCTGAATTGGCTGCTCGTTAAAGGTTCGGAAGTTGGTACGTAAGGCTTCGTGGCGGGCAATAATTTTGTTGAGGCTTTGCTCTAGTGCCACGACGTTTAGATTACCACGAAATCGTAGAGCTGCTTGTTCGTTGTAGAAGGGGTTATTTGGTTCTAACTGGTTCAATAACCAGATTTGTTCTTGGCCAAAAGACAGAGGTAAGTTCTGAGTGCGATCGCCTTTGATCGGGGGTAAATCAGTATCAGTGGCGATACCTCCGGTGAGCTTCCCTTCTGTACGAGAGGCTGCGCCAACGGGACGCTGCACGTAGCTTGCTTCCCCGTTGGGGTACGCTAACTCATTTTTCTGGTGCAGCCACAAAATAAGTTCTGCTTTATTCTTAACTAATAAGTCACGAGTTTCTGCTGTCATTACTCCCTTTGGAGCATTAGCACGCAACTGTTCACCGTCAACCCACAATTTCACACCTTGCTGGGAAAGTTCAGTTACAAATTGCTTGATATTCATATAATTATTACCTTCATACCGAATTTTAGATTTTAAATTTTGGATTTTGGATTGAAAGATTACAAAAGGTCTTTCAATTTTAGATTTTGAATTTTAGATTGAAAATATTTCTTAATCTAAAATCCAAAATTATTGGATACGGTTCATATTGCTATTTCTTCTCTATCAATTGCACCTAAGTTAATATCTGGTTCTGGATGTTGTTTCTCTAGCTTTAATGCTATTTCAGCTATTGTGGGAGACTCAAACAAACTTGCTAGAGATAATTTGATATAAAAAATATTTCGTAATCGGGACAAAACCTGAACAGCTACTAAGGAATCTCCTCCCAATTCAAAAAAGTTGTCATTTATTCCCACTTGTTTGATCCCCAAGAATTCTTGCCAGATATCAGCAATTTTTTGCTCAATTTCATCGCGGGGAGCTATATATGAATTTGGCAAATCGGGTCTTGAGTGGAGTGCAGATAATTTTTCTGGCTGAAAATTATCCGACTTTCTTTGTAATGAAAGCTGTGATTTTTGGTCAGTCTCTTTTTGTCCAAACTTTGTGCTAAACGCGACTGGTATAGAAGCTTGAGCCATAATAATCTTATGCTCAAATGCTTCAGTTTCTGGAAAAGCAGCAACTTGGACAAAATCTTGAGCGCGTAATGCTTCAAACCACTCATTTTTGATAATAAAAGGCTGACCTGGGCTGCGTCTATTATCATCTAAAAGTTTCAACAGCAGACCCCAAGTGATATCAAAGTCTATTTTCGGCTGAGTAATTTCCCACACTAATAGGAAACCGCCAGGAGCTAATAAAGAGCGTACATGGTGGAGTGTTTGATCTATGTTCCGAGTTGCGTGCAACACATTAGAGGCAATGATGATATCAAAGCTACACTTTTCAAATCCTTGCTCAGTTGGAGACTTGTCTATATCTAGTAATCGATATTCAACAAATGGGTATTCGTTAAATTTCTGTTGCGCTTTAGTCAGGAAGCCGCTACCAATATCAGTAAAAGTATAGTTGGTTTGTTTTGAAGGCAACACAGGTAGTAATGCTTGCGTAGACATACCAGTACCCGCGCCGATTTCCAGAACTCTCAGGTGAACTGATGATGGCAATGACTTGACCACTTGTTCCAGGCTTGAGCGCAAGATAGAGTTGTAGTAATTTAGTAATGCCAATTCTGAATTTGAACCGTTGTTTTCTTCTTGATAAATCAGTTCATTGAAAAACTCTAAGGGTTCTTGTTCACCAACAACAACGGCAGCTAAATTTTTACCACAACGCTGCACTAAATCTACTGTTAGAGATTTAGCAGCCATTCTCACTCTGACTTCTTCTAAAAGTTCATGAATTAAATCTTGCGAACATGGCACTAATCCAGTAAATAACCCCTCTTGTTGCTGTAATTGTCCTTGCTCTACTAATATTTGCAACCATCTACACACTAATTGTTGATAACGAGGAGTTATATGGCATTGCGTTAACAAATTCTCTAAAGAATACTTTTCTTCGGCATTCTTAAAAGCCCCTAATTGCTTGAATGCAGAGTTGATGTAGGCTGTACATAAACGATCCAACCACTGTCTGTTCTCTTGATATGTTAACTCGTTGAGTTCTCCATTTCTAACACTTGCTTGATTCTGGCCTGCTTCTATGAGCGATGTCCACAATTGTGATGTTGTGGGTAAGGTTTGCAACTGCCCCCAAGCTGTTTTTTGTGGGGGGTCAATCCAATAACGTTGGCGCTCAAAGGGATAAGTCGGTAAGGGAAGACGATAATATTCCTCCTGACTATAGAATCCAAACCAATCTATATTGACTCCAGCCAGCCAGAGTTGACCTAATGTATTGAATAAAACACGAGTATCGGATTGCTTTTCTTGAGGATGACGTACCGAAGTCAACACCGTTTGTGCGGCTGCTTTCTCTGGATGCCTTTTAGCTAATGTAGTCAGTGTGTGTCCTGGCCCCACTTCTAGTAAGATTTGCTCAGGTGTTGCCAATAATTTCTCTACACCTTGGGCAAAAAGCACTGTGGAACGCAGATGTTGAGCGTAATAGTCAGGATTTGTGGCTTGTGTGACTGTAATCCATGTACCAGTCAGGTTGGAAATATAAGGAAGTTTTGGGGGATTTAAGGTAACTTGTTTTACTCGTTCTGCAAATGCGTTTAAGATTGGTTCCATCATTTGCGAATGAAAAGCATGAGAAGTATGCAGACGGCGACATTCAATCCCTTGAGTAGCTAGCTGATTTTGTAGTGCCTCTATTGCTGCTATAGAACCGGAAACCACGCACTGCAAGGGTTGATTAATCGCTGCAACAGAAAGTTCCGATCCTAATAGGGATTTTACTTTCTCTGCGGGCAGGGGAACAGAAAGCATTGCCCCACTAGGAAGTTGCTGCATCATCTGTCCGCGTGCTGCTACTAGAGATAAAGCATCTTCTAGGGAAAAAACTCCTGCTAGAGTTGCTGCTACATACTCGCCAATACTATGACCGATCGCAGCTTGTGGCTCCACTCCATAAGACTGCCATAATTTAGCTAGGGCGTATTCAATTACAAAAATAGCAGGTTGAGCGATCGCTGTTTGTTGAAGTTGCTGCGATGCCTCATCAATCTTTTCGTCACTGGGGTAAAGAATATGACGTAAATCTTGCCCTAGTAAGGGTTTAAGAACTTCTGAGCAATAATCAACTTGTTCTTTAAATACTGTCTCAGTTTCGTAAATTTCCCGCGCCATATTGACATACTGAGAACCTTGACCGGGAAACATAAAGACAACAGGTCGTTCTGTAATCTCTGTATAGTTGGTGAAAACTTGTTGGGCTGCTAAACTACTGAGATTTTTGACAGCATTTTCTAAGTCTTGACAAATTAATATCCGTCGATGATTAAAACCCCGGCGACCACTATTGAGGGTATAAGCTACATCGCCTAAGTTGAGTTCTGGATGCTCTTTTAAATGCGTGATTAAATTATTTGTCGCCTTCTCCAGTGCAGTTGCAGTCTTAGCAGAAAGTACCAAAAGTTGATAATTTCTCCCCTGCTCCCCTGCTCCCCTGCTCCCTTGCTCTAACAAAGGAGTTTCTTCCAAAATCACATGAGCATTCGTCCCCCCCATACCAAAAGAACTAACTCCAGCACGGCGAGGGGTGTCATTTGTTTTCCATTCAGTCAGGGTTGTATTGACGTAAAAAGGACTGTTAGCAAAATCAATTTTGGGATTAGGTGTCTCGAAGTGCAAACTAGGAGGCAGCATTTGATGTTCCAGTGCTAATGCAGTCTTAATCAAACCTGTGACACCTGCTGCTGTATCCAAATGTCCAAAGTTGGTTTTTACTGAACCAATAGCACAGAAGCCTTTTTTATCGGTAGTTTGACTAAAAGCTTGAGTTAAAGCTGCGATTTCAATCGGATCTCCTAAAGGTGTAGCTGTACCATGAGCTTCAATATAGGAAATTGTTTCGGCATCTACACCAGCTATAGCTTGAGCTTCGCTAATGACTGCTGCTTGACCACTCACACTGGGAGCAGTGTAGCCAACTTTGATTGCACCATCATTATTGATCGCCGAGCCTTTAATAATTGCATGGATGTGGTCGCGATCGCTTATTGCATCCTTTAATCTTTTCAATACCACAATCCCAGCACCGCTACCGGCAAGAGTTCCTTGTGCTTGAGCATCAAAAACACGGCAGTGTCCATCAGGAGAAAGAATCATTTCCTCTTGATACAAGTAACCTCTTTTTTGGGGAATGCTGATAGAAACTCCACCAGCTAAAGCCATATCACATTCACCATTTAATAGGCTTTGACAAGCTAAATGAACAGCAACTAAAGAAGTAGAACAGGCAGTTTGTACATTTACGGCTGGCCCTGTCAAGTTGAGTTTATAAGCAACTCGTGACGGCAAAAAATCTTTATCGTTGGAAATTCCCAATTGGAGAAGGCTAAATGTCTCTAATAATTGATGATGAGGATAGAGATTATTGAGCAAATAACTATTTATCCCCACACCACCATAAACCCCGATTAAACCGTTGTAAGTTTGTGGGTCATAACCAGCTTTTTCTACAGCTTCCCAAGCTAATTCTAAAAATAGGCGTTGTTGTGGATCTATTAACTCAGCTTCTTTCGCACTATAAGTAAAGAAATTTGCATCAAACAATTCAATTTCTGATAAAGCAGCACTAGCTTTCACATAATTAGAATTACTCAGCAAATCTAGAGAAATACCAGAATTTATCAATTCTTCATCTGTCAACCAGGAGATAGACTCTACACCATCACGTAGGTTATGCCAAAAAGATTCAATATCTTTTGCTCCTGGAAACCGTCCGGCAGTAGCAATTATTGCTATCTCAGAATTGTTTAGATCATTATTGTTATTAATTGAATCTACTTTCATTTTTTTACCTTTTTTTCTGAGAACGATGCTGTTGTCTAAGTTGTAATTGTTGGTTTCTTAAAGATTTGCTGTCACTATGTGGTTGAATACGAGAACTCTTTTCTGTAAACGTATCTTCTTGATTTAATTTAGTATTCAAGTATTCGCTTAAAGTATGTATAGTTGAGTAATTAAACATATCAACTATTGACAATTCTAAACCAAATTTTTCTTGCAATTGCTGATTAATTTGTACTAGTAATAACGAATGACCTCCTAGTTCAAAGAAATTATTGTAAACTCCCACATTTTCTACTTCTAGCGCTTTTTGCCAAATACCAGCAATGATTTTTTCTACTTCTGTATTTGGCATTACATAATCTGATAGTTCCTGATGTAAATCTGGGTCAGGTAGAGCGCGATGGTCTACTTTGCCGTTAGGTGTCAGGGGTAAGGACTCCAGTATCACAAAAGCGGCTGGCACCATATACCCAGGCAGTTTATTGGAAAGGAACTGTCGTAGTTCGCTGGTTGTGGGTGTACTTCGACTCCGCCCTTCTCTACGAGAGGCTGCGCCAACGGCTACGCTCAGGACAGGCTCAGTACAAGTCGCCTGTGAATGCGGTACTACGTAGGCGACTAAGCGTTTATTACCTGGAATTTCTTCACGGGCGATGACACAACATGTCTGTATATCACCATTTTGGCTCAGTATTGCTTCAACCTCGCCTAACTCAATGCGGAAACCGCGTATTTTTACTTGATTATCAATTCTTCCCAAGTATTCGATGTTGCCGTTTGGTAAGTAACGCGCCAAATCTCCAGTTTTATATAATTTACTCTTTCCTATCTCCTCAAACGGATTGGAGATGAATTTCTCTTGTGTCAACTCTGGACGGTTAAGGTAGCCTCTGGCTAACCCCACACCACCGATGTGTAACTCTCCAGGCACACCAATCGGCACTGGTTGTAAATTTTCGTCTAAAATGTAGACTTGTGTATTGGCGATCGCGCTACCAATAGTTATTTTCTCGTCATCATTGAATTTTGTGTTGCCTGTGGCTAGCGTAGCTATCGTGGCACAGACAGTAGCTTCTGTTGGCCCGTAAGCGTTGAAGAAGTTTCTGCCAACAGACCATTGCTTGATTAATTCAGCAGAACAGGCTTCTCCGGCTACAATTATTGTTTGCAGTGCCGGAAGTTCCGACTCAGGCATAACTGCTAACGCCGATGGTGGTAGCGTGATATGCGTAATAGAATAATCACGTAATAGCTTAATTAATGGCTTTCCTGGTAATAGAGAGTCTTTTGTTCCAAGGTAAAGTGTTGCACCTGACCCCAAAGCCATCACGACTTCCCAGATAGAAGCATCAAAACTGAAAGAGGCAAATTGAAGAATGTGACTATCCCAAGTCAAGCCAAAAGTTTGAATCTGAGCTTGAGCTAAGTTGCATAATCCCTTATGCTCAACCATCACGCCTTTAGGTCTGCCTGTTGAACCGGAAGTATAAATCACATTAGCTAGATGAAAAGCTCTGGCTCCACTGACAGGATTACCTTGATTGTTTTGGGTAATTTGTGACCATACCTCATCTAAGCAGACAAGTTTCGCCTCAGAATTAGGCAATCTATCAACGAGTCGCTGCTGAGTTAACAGTAACGAAACTTGAGCATCTTCTAGCATGAAGCTCAAACGCTCAGTTGGGTAATCGGGGTCAAGCGGTACATACGCTCCACCCGCCTTGAGAATCCCTAATAGGGATACCACCATTTCTACTGAACGTTCTATACAAATGCCAACCAACACATCTGGTTTTACACCCAGAGTTTGCAGGTAATGCGCCAATTGATTCGCACGACAATTTAATTCCCGATAGGTCAAATGCTCCTGCTCAAATACCACCGCTACTGCTTCGGGGGTGCGCTCAACAAAGCTCTCAAACAACTGATGGATACACTTATCTTGGGGATAGTCTGCTTGAGTATTGTTCCATTCAACTAATAACTGCTGTTGCTCATATTCTGTAAGCATTGGCAATTGGGAAATTTGTTGCTGTGGATTAGCCACAATACTTTCAAGCAAGGTTAGAAAATGACCAGTCATTTGCTCAATGGTGCTGCCATCAAACAAATCAGTGTTATGTTCCCACCACCCTACCAGTCCAGTAGTAGTGTTCTCTATTAATAAACCCAAATCAAACTTAGCAGTTGTCCCTTGTACCACTAATGGACTGACAGTCAACCCAGCAAGCTCTACTTGCTGCATGGGTGCATTCTGGAGGGAAAACGCCACTTGGAACAGTGGTGTGTGGCTAAGATCCCGTTCTGGCTGCAATGCTTCCACCAGCATTTCAAAAGGCAAGTCTTGATGAGAGTATGCATCCATTGCCATTTCTCGAACGCGACTAAGTAATTCGCTAAAGCTAGGATTGCCTGCCAAGTTGGTACGCATCACTAAAGTGTTGACAAAAAAGCCAATTAACCCTTCAATCTCACTGCGATCGCGATTTGCGATCGGTGTCCCTACCAAAATGTCTGCTTGTCCTGTGTAGCGATAAAGTAGAGTATCATAAGCTGCCAACAGCGTCATAAAGAGGGTACAACCTTGCTCTTGGCTTAGTTTTACTAATTTATCGGTTAACTCAACTGAGAGTGCAAACTTTTGATATGCGCCAGCGAAAGTCTGCACAGCAGGTCTTGGTCGGTCTGTGGGAAGTGACAATAAAGCTGGTGCATCTTTTAGTTGCTGTTGCCAGTAACTCAGTTGGCTTTGGAGTACATTTCCTTGCAACCAGTTTCTCTGCCAAATTGCAAAATCTGCGTATTGAATCGGCAGTGGCGCTAAAGGTGATAAGTGGTATTGAGAATAAGCATCGTACAGTGCTGCTAGTTCTTGGACAAACACATCCATCGACCAACCATCAGAGACAATATGGTGCATACATACACTCAAGACATATTCTGTCTCATTAAGCACTACTAATATTGCTCTAATTAATGCTTCACTTGCCAAGTTAAAAGGTTGAATAGCTTGTTGTTGAGCTAATTGCTGTGCGGCTATTTCTTGTTCGCTTACTTCGACTTCGCTCAGTACAAGTGTGGATAAATGCTGACAGTCAACAACTGAGACTGTCCAATTCGTTTGTGTATGAATAATTTGAGAAGGTTTTCCATCAATGGTGATAAAGTTGGTGCGTAATGCTTCGTGGCGATGAATAATTTCTTGTAAGCTTTGTTCTAAGGCAACTTGATTGAGAGTTCCGACTAGACGTAAAGTTACGGGTATGTTGTAGAAGGCACTGTTCGGCTTTAACTGGTCTAAAAACCATAGCCGTGTTTGAGCATAAGACAGTGGTAATTGTGCATCCTTTTCCCTTGGTAAGATGGGTGGGGAAGTTAGTTCTAAGTCCTGTTGCTGTAACTGCCCAATCGATTGCGCCAATTCGGCTACTGTCGCTTTTGCAAACAGCTCACGTAATGTTAGTTCTACTTTAAAGCTGGTGCGAATGCGTGAAAGCAGTTGGGTTGCTAGTAGCGAATGTCCCCCAAGTTCAAAGAAGTTATTATGTATGCCTACCTGCTCCAGTTTCAAGACTTGTGCCCAAATTTGTGCCAGCATTTCTTCAATTGGGGTGCGCGGGGCAACAAATTTTTCTAGCAGTTTGCTATCTAACTCTGGTTTTGGCAGTGCGCGGCGGTCTACTTTGCCGTTAGATGTCAGGGGCAAGGACTCCAGTAGTACAAAGGCTGATGGCACCATGTATTCGGGTAGCTTCTTTTGCAGGAAGCAGCGAACTTCACTGAGTAATAAACTCGAACTGCTCCAGGTCGGTTTTACAGAATCACTGACTAAAGTACTACCAGACTCCTGTCGTTGATACTGGTTTCTGGATGGGCGTCTGGCATAGATATTGTAGAGTCCAGTATTTTCTAATACAGCATCCTGCTCTATAGTTAGGTCGTATCCATGTTCTCTTAGCAGGTCTGCAATCTCCTCCAACCTACCGTTAATGTTATGAACCTCTACAACTATCTGCTGAATCTTTTGCCAATCTTTTTGTTGGATGCCAGAAAGCACATCCCGCTCACTTTTCTCCACATCGATTTTTAGCAAATCGATCTTCTCAATGCCATGCTCATAAATTACATCAGAAATTGTTCTTAAGTGGCAAGTGAATTGCTGACTCTGCAATTTCTCTGCTAGAAGTTCATCAATTGCCTGACTAGATACTCCTGTGTCATTTTCTCCAATATTTTGTTGTTTGAACAAAAAGGATTTAAGTACCTCTCGCTCTTGATCGGTATCTGCAAAGCGCCCGGAAATGACGGAAACTTGAGGATAATATGTAAAAATGTCACTCTTTGTCTCGCTCGAAAGACCAAGATTAAATAGCTTTACATTTAAGCCATAGCCCTGAGTATTTAGGCGTAACAGATCAAAAACAGGTGGAATTGGCTCAAATGCGTAAATAGAAACATCTTTACATCTTTGACCTGCGAATAGTGCGAACAGACCAATATTGGCACCGACATCAAAAATACAATCCCCTTCATTGATGGTAATACCATGTTTTAAATAAGCTTGTTCCTCCCAAAGTTCTTTGTAGACGAATTCTGTTTCGTTTTTATTCAAATGGGCAATCACCATGCCATTGGGCAACTCATAGAGTAACTCTTCATTCAGCAGACCTTTGTTTTTAAAACGAAGTAGTTGCAAAACTGGGAAGGCATACTCTTGGTCGGGGACAATATAAGCTACCAGACGCTTATTGTTAGGATCGTCTTCACGAGCGATGACTACAGTTTCTCCCACAGCCTGGTGTTGTGTTAGCGCGGCTTCAATTTCTCCCAACTCTATGCGGAAGCCCCGCAGCTTAACTTGATTGTCGATACGCCCCAGGTACTCAATATTACCGTCGCTTAAGTAGCGTGCAAGATCGCCTGTTTTGTAAAGCCGTGAATGCAGATCGTCACTAAATGGACTAGGGATAAATTTCTCATTGGTTAAGTCGGGGCGATTGAGGTAGCCTCGTGCCAACCCCACACCACCGATGTGCAATTCTCCTGGTACACCAATCGGTACTGGTTGTAAGTGAGAATCTAAAATATAAATTTGTGTATTGGCGATCGCACGACCAATAGGCACTGTCCTAAGATTAGTATCTGGTTTGCATTGCCAATAAGTGACATCAATTGCCGCTTCTGTTGGCCCATAGAGATTGTGCAATTCACAGTCTAACCGAGCGAAAAAGCGTTCCTGGAGTTCTAAAGGCAGAGCTTCGCCACTACAGATAACTCGTTTTAAGCTACTACAATTTTTTACACTTTCTTCTTCTACGAAAGCCCGAAGCATAGAAGGTACAAAATGCAGTGTAGTCACCTGCTGTTCCTGGATTAGGTTGGCCAAGTAAGCACTATCTTTATGTCCACCTGGTTTAGCCAAAACTGAACGCGCTCCAGTGATTAATGGCCAGAAGAACTCCCAAACTGAAACGTCGAAGCTAAAAGGAGTTTTCTGTAAAATGCAATCTACTGGTGTTAATTGATAAGCTTGTTGCATCCACAGTAGGCGATTGTAAATCCCCAAGTGAGTGTTCATTGCTCCTTTGGGCTTTCCAGTCGAACCGGAAGTGTAAATCACATAAGCCAAGTTACTATCTTGCACACCAGTAATTGGATTATCCTGACTTGATACAGAAATAGATTGCCAGTCAGTATCTAAACATACAATTTGCGCTTGATGCTCAGGCAGCCTTTCAATAAGTTGTTGTTGTGTCAGCAGCACTGAAACTTGAGCATCTTCAAGCATAAAGCTCAAACGCTCTTGGGGATAGTCTGGGTCAAGTGGTACATAAGCACCACCCGCTTTAAGAATCCCCAACAGTCCAACAATCATTTCCAATGAGCGTTCTATATAAATGCCCACTAGCACATCTGCTTGTACGCCCAATGAGCGCAAGTAATGAGCTAACTGATTAGCTTTGGCATTCAATTGGTGGTAAGTCAGTTGTTGATTTTCAAACACCACTGCTACAGCATCCGGTGTACACTCCACCTGTTCCTCAAATAACTGATGAATACACTTATCTGGTGGATAATCAGCTTGAGTAGAGTTCCACTCAACAAGTAACTGCTGCTGCTCAACTGCTGTCAGCAGTGGGAATTGCGAAATTCGCTCATTGGGGCTAGTAATAATACCTGCGAGCAATGTCATAAAATGACCCGTCATTCGCTCAATGGTACTAGAATCAAATAAATCAGTGTTATACTCCCACAGCCCCACCAGTCCAGCAGCAGTGTTCTGCATTGATAAAGTCAAATCAAACCTGGAAGTTGTACCTTCTACTACCAGTGGACTAACGGTTAACCCAGTCAACTCCAATTGAGACATGGGAGCATTTTGGAGGACAAAGGCCACCTGAAACAGTGGTGTATGGCTTAGATCCCGTTCTGGCTGTAATGCTTCTACTAACATTTCAAAAGGCAAATCCTGATGAGAGTATGCATCCATTGCCATTTCCCGAACACGACCCAGTAACTCACAGAAACTAGGATTGCCTGATAAGTTGGTACGCATGACTAAGGTATTGACAAAAAAGCCAATTAACCCTTCAATTTCACTGCGATCGCGATTTGCGATCGGTGAACCAACCAAAATGTCTGCTACACCTGTGTAGCGGTAAAGTAGAGTATCATAAGCTGCCAACAGCGTCATGAACAGGGTAACTCCTTGCTCTTGACTTAACTGTATTAACCCACTAGTTAGCTGCTTGGAAAGTGCAAACTGTTGATATGCCCCTGCAAAACTCTGCACAGCAGGTCTTGGTCGGTCTGTGGGAAGCACTAATAAACCTGGTGCATCTGCCAGTTGTTTTTGCCAATAACTCAATTGGCTTTGCAGTACATTCCCTTGCAACCACTGTCTTTGCCAAATTGCAAAATCTGCATACTGAATCGGTAATGGTGGTAAGGGTGACGGTTTACCTTGAGAATAAGCATTGTACAGTGCTGCTAACTCCTGAACAAATACATCCATTGACCAGCCATCAGAGACAATGTGATGCATACACACTAACAAGACGTGTTCTGTCTTATTAAGCACTACTAATGTCGCCCTAATTAATGCTTCAGTTGCTAGGTCAAAGGGTTGAATAAGTTGTTGTTGCGCTAATTTCTGTGTGGCAATTTCTTGTTCAGTTGTAGATAAATGCTGATACTCAACAACTGAGAACGTCCAATTTGTTTGTGTTTGAATGATTTGAGAGGGTTTTCCATCAAGTGTGATGAAGTTGGTGCGTAACGCTTCATGGCGATGAATAATTTCTCGCAAGCTTTGTTCTAAGGCTGCAACCTTGAGAGTTCCTTGAAGATGCAAAGCTGTAGGTATGTTGTAGATGGCGCTGTTCGGCTCGAACTGGTCTAAAAACCACAAACGCTGTTGGCCATAAGACAGTGGTAATTCTGCATCCCTTGCTCTTGGTAAGATGGCTAGAGAGGTTTTTTCTAAGCTTTGTTGCTGCAACTGCCCTATCTCTTGTGCCAATTCGGCTAGTGTTGCTGCGGCAAACAGACTACGCAATGGTAGTTCTACTTTCAAGTTGGTGCGAATGCGTGAAAGTAGTTGGGTTGCTAGTAGCGAATGTCCCCCAAGTTCAAAAAAGTTATCGTAAATGCTTACTTGCTCTACTTTCAGCACTTGTGCCCAAATTTGTGCCAGCATTTCTTCAATTGGGGTGCGTGGGGCGACAAATTTTTCTAGCAGTGTGCTGTCTAACTCCGGTTTTGGCAATGCGCGGCGGTCTATTTTGCCGTTAGATGTCAGGGGTAAGGATTCCAGCATCACAAAAGTGTTTGGCACCATATAGCTGGGGAGTTGGTTGGCTAGGAACTGACGTAGTTCTGCGGCTGTAGAAGATTGTTTTACCTTCGGCACTACGTAAGCTACTAAACGTTTGTCGTCAAGTTCATCCTCTCGTATCACCACCACGCTTTCCCAAACAGCTGGGTGTTGCGCTAGTAGTGCCTCAATTTCTCCCAACTCAATGCGGAAGCCGCGAATTTTGACTTGGTTATCGATGCGCCCTAAATACTCTAAATCGCCATTGGGCAAATACCGCGCCAAGTCTCCTGTTTTATATAATTTTGAATTGTCAAAAGGACTAGATATAAACCTCTGTGCTGTAAGTTCCGGACGATTGAGATAGCCACGCGCCACCCCTGCACCACCAACGTACATTTCACCAGGAACACCAATCGGCACTGGCTGTTTATATTCATCCAGCACATACACCTGTAAGTCGGGAATCGGACGACCAATTACACTGGCTGTGCTATTTAAATCAACTTTGCTCAATGGGCGATAAGTGACGTGTACAGTGGTTTCCGTAATCCCGTACATATTCACTAATTGGGGTGACTTGTCGCCATGACGCTCAAACCAAGGCTGTAAACTCTTGAGTTCTAAAGCTTCCCCACCAAAGATAACCAAACGCAAGTTCAAATTGCCAGTAGTTGCTGTTAACTGTTCGGCTTGAATTAATTGACGGAAAGCTGAAGGTGTTTGATTGAGAATTGTGACTTGTTCTTGAGCTAGTAATTGGTAGAAGGATTCGGGCGATCGCGTCACTAAATAAGGCACTACTACCAGTCGTCCACCATACAGTAAAGCTCCCCAAATTTCCCATACGGAAAAGTCAAATGCATAAGAGTGGAACAGTGTCCAGACATCATCTTGATTGAAGCTAAAAGATGCTGCTGTGGCTTCAAATAGACGAACTACATTTGAGTGATTTACTAAAACGCCCTTGGGCTTACCTGTGGAACCCGAAGTGTAGATGACATAAGCTAGATTACTTGGTGTCGCGGGGTTTTTCGGATTTGATTCGGTTTTTTGAGCAATTTTTTCCCAGTCGCTGTCTAAGCAGACGACACGCGCCTGATGTTTGGGAATAGACTCTACTAATTGCTGTTGGGTCAGCAGCACCGAAACTTGAGCATCTTCTAACATGAAGCTTAGACGCTCAGTCGGATACTCTGGGTCAAGTGGCACATAAGCACCACCCACTTTGAGAATACCTAATATTCCCACGATTGTTTCTAGCGAACGCTCCACACACAACCCAACCAGCACATCCGCTCCCACGTCCAAAGACTGCAAGTAATGCGCCAACTGGTTAGCGCGACAGTTCAACTGGTGGTAAGTCAGTTGTTGATTTTCAAATACAACTGCTACTGCATTTGGGGTTCGCTCAACCTGTTCTTCAAACAATTGATGGATACACTTATCCTGGCGATACTCTACGTGTGTGTTGTTCCACTCAATCAATAACTGGTGTTGCTCAACTTCTGTAAGCATTGGCAATTGCGAAATCTTTTGTTGTGGATTGGCCACAATTCCTTCCAGCAAGATCACAAAATGCCCCAGCATCCGCTCGATAGTGCTGGCATCAAAAAGGCCAGTGTTGTACTTAAAAATCCCAGATAAAGAAGAACTTGCTTCTGCGATCGTCAGATTTAGATCGAACTGACCCTCCATCTGAGGCATTTCAAAAGGTTTGAGTTTAATTCCTTCTTTATCTACTTCACCTCCTAACCACAGTTGTTGCGTATGCTGAAACTGCCCCAAGTTCTGGAAAAGGAAGTTGAATACAGCCCCAAAGATAGGAGAACGGCTCGGATCGCGCTGTGGCTGCAATCTTTCTACCAGTAGAGCAAAGGGAAAATCTTGATGTGCTAATGCTTCTGATACTGTTTGGCAAACTTGAGCCAGAAACTCTTGAAAACTAGGATTTCCTGAAAGATTCGCCCGCATAACCACTGGATCGACAAAATAGCCAACTAGTGGCACAAATTCCGGTTGAGTTCTACCTGATGTGGGCGCACCAACCAGAATATCCTCTTGCCCCGTGTAACGATACAAGAGAACCTGAAATGCAGCTAGCAGAACTATGTATTGGGTCACGCCTTCTGCTTGAGCTAGCTTTTTCAGTTGTTCTGTGAGCTTTTGGGATATTTTGAAATTATAAGAAGCGCCGTTATAGGTTTGTATCGCTGGTCTTGGTCTATCTGTTGGCAAGTTGAGTACAGGCAACTCTCCTGCGAGTTTTTGCTGCCAATAGTTCCACAGTTTTTCTCCTTGAGTACTGGTTAATAATTCTCTTTGCCAACGAACGTAATCTATATAGGAGTGCTTTAGAGGAGTTAGAGATGGCTGAACACCTAACTCTAGTGCAAGATAGACCGTTATTAACTCTTCTATTAGTAATAGTACAGACCAAGCATCAACAGCAATATGGTGTATGGTCACTAACAAGATATGTTCCTGCTGTGAGGAACTGAACAAACGCACCCGCATTATCGAGTCATTTTCGATGTTGAAGGGTTGTTGGTATTCCTGAAAAACTTTTTGCTCAAGCTCCTGCTCTCTCCAAGTAGAGGCATTTATCTGCTGAAAATCTGTGAACTGAGTTTGATGGATCTGTTGAACAACATTATTATCTTGCTTAAAAAACTTGCTACGTAATTGTGGATGACGCTCAAGAATAATTTGGAGACTTTTTTGTAAAGTTGTAACATTTATCGGTGAACATATCCGACAGGTAAAAGCTACATTATAGGCTGCGCTTTTAGGTGCTAATTGCCACAGAAACCACAGGGATTGTTGACCGTAAGAAAGAGGATAAATATTTAAAATATCTGAGCGATCGCGCAGTAACTGTAAAATTTCAGTTTTGTGCTGTTTTAGTTGAGCAATGACATCAGGAGTTAATAAACTTTCGGAACCATCTATTAGTAATTTTTCTCCATCATGCCCTAACTCAATTCCTTTAAAAGAAATGTCTTGTAAAAATTCTAATAAATTCATAATTCTATTTTAATCCTATTACTACTTTTGATATTTACTAGTTGAAATGGCTCATTACTTTCCTCCTGAACTTCTTTGTCTGATTTCTCATCAGAATCTAAGCCAAGTTCTTCCAATAGATAATCAGTTAGCAAATCTACAGTAGGATACTTAAAAACTAAATTTAGTGGCAAAGAGCATTTTAAACTCTTTTGCAGGTGATTTTTCAAATCTAAAGAAGTTAGTGAATCCATTCCTAACTCGAAAAAGCCTTTTTGTAGATCGATAGATTCTGATAGATGCCAACCGAGGACTTTAGCCACTACTAAAAAAATATGATCCTGCAAAAGTTTTCGGCGCTTGGTAATATTTGTTGTCTTGATTTGTTCAACCACCTCAGATTGCATAACCACAGTTTTTACTGAAGTTTGTAAAAAGTTAGTGAACAATGGCGAAACTGAATTTGATTTTTCTAAAAACTGCACCCAATTTATATGCATAACTGCAACTTGAGTAGAGGATTGACACAGTAATTGCTCTAGAGCAACTAATCCCTGTTCTGGAGAAAACGTTCCAATACCCCGCGTTTTTGTTTGCTCATCAAGTTGACGCTCTGCGAAGGCTCCTACTTGCGACCAAGCTCCCCAATTAATGCTCAAACCTGCTAGTCCTTGAGCCTGGCGATGATGGGCTAAAGCATCAAGAAAAGCATTGGCTGCCGCATGGTTGGATTGACCTGCATTACCAAGTAAAGAAGCTATAGAAGAAAACATCACAAAAAAGTCTAAAGGCTGGCTCTGAGTTAAAGTATGCAGATGCCAAGCTCCTTCTACTTTTGGAGCCAAAACTTTTGCAAAGCGTTGCCAGTTTTGTTGTTGTAGAACGCCATCATCCAAAACACCAACAGAATGAATAATTCCGCACAGTGGTGGTAAAGTTCGCTCAATTTCTGAGAGTACTTTTGTGATTTGTTCGACATCAGACACATCGGCTTGAATAACATTTACTTGAGCGCCAGCTTGTTTTAATTCTTGAAGTTGCTCATGAACAGCGACACTTGCACTACTACGCCCAACTAACACCAAATGTCTTGCTCCCCGTTCCACCATCCAACGAGCTACCAATAAACCCAAACCACCCATACCCCCAGTTATCAGGTAGGTACTATCTTCACGGAAGCTTAGAGGTTTGGGTGCTGTTTCTAAATAATCTTTAGGCTTCTGATAGCGAGCTAACCTAGCGACATAACGCAGTTGGTCTGTAAAGGCAACCTGGTCTTCTGTAGTCGGGAACCAAATTTCCTCAAATAAGGCTTGCACCACTTTTGCATCTGCCTTTGGAGCTAAATCTACCCGCACACAGTTGAGTTCTGGATGTTCGGTAGCGATCGCCCTTGCCATTCCCCACAAGCTTGATTGCGCTACTCCCTCTAGATTGGCGATCGCTACTGCTCCCTGAGTTACTAACCAGAGGCGAGGATGATCGGATAAATTAGTCCCTGTCAATGCCTGGACTAAATGCAAGGTGCTACCACATCCTAGTAAAGATGCCGCAGTTAAATCGGTTGCGGTGAGTTCTGCTGCTTTAACTGTATCTAAACTCCAGCAATAAATGACACCATATAAACTTAAGGTTTTGCTATTGATTGCCTGTAATAGCTTTTGATAATGTTCTGGGTTGCTTGGGTTAATTTTGAATTGTTGCTGGTCTAATTGTTCATATTCCTCACCAACAAATACCAAGGTACAAAGTTGTGAGTGAGTATCTAGCTTGTCAGCTAACTGTTGCGCTATACCTTGCCGATCTGCGAATAACAGCCAATGTTTTTGCTCAACTTGTACCGACTCATTTGGTGATGGTGGTACTTGTGCCAACATTACCATTGCTCTTGATAAAACGCTTTGAGTCTGTTGAGTAGATGATATATTAACTGTGCTTATAAACCCAGTTTCTTGCAATACTTCTTGCCATTGGGCAGCACTAATTAAGGGATAGTCTGGGCGCAAGTGCAAATCGCTAAATCGCCACCATCCTGGAGTTAATCCAAAGATTAAGTCCAGCCAACGCTGACGCTGAGTTGTTTCCAATAAAATTAATATGCCCTGTGGTGCTAATAATTGCTTGGTGTGTTTGAGGGTTTGTTGTAAATGTTGGGTAGCGTGTAAGACATTGGCAGCAACAATTACATCATATTGCTGCTTTTCAAATCCTTGGCTTGTGGGGTCTTTTTCAATATCTAATACTTGATATTTTATAAATGGGAAATCCTGGAATTTCTCTTGGGCTTTTTGGGTAAAAGAGATCCCAATATCGCTGAAGTGGTATTCGGTTTGCTCACAGGACAAATGTGGTAGTAGGTAAGAGGTTGTTCCACCAGTTCCTGCGCCAATTTCCAATATTTTTAATCCCCGTCCAGTTGGTAAATGCTCGACAAGTGAAATTATGGCTTGTTGAGCTAAAATATTCATTACTTTTGTCAGTGGCGAATTCTCATATAACTGGGCTGTAGTTGAGTCGTTTTCGGGAAAAAGCAATTGCAAAGGATCGCATTCGCCCCTTAGTACTTGAGCTAATGATGGCCCGCAACGTCCTAGAAGAGTGAATTCAGCAATTGCTATTGGATATTGAGTTAACAGGGCATTTAATTTAGCTTGCGGATCGCTGTCTTTTAGCTCGCGGATAACTTGCCATTCCAAAGCTTTTGCTTCTAATACCCCTACTTCTGCTAACATCTCTAGTAGTCGCTTGAATAACCGTTGATGTTGGCTGACTACTCCTAACTGGTTAGCGATCGCACCTGTTGTGAAGCGCTGCCCTAATTGCGGTTTCCATCCCATTGCTGTCAGGGCTTGCAGCACATAGTCAATACTGAGTGTTTCTAACTGACTGACTGCTGCTTCATAAACTTTTAGCTGTGGTTCAGCCATCAATTGAGAATATTGTGGCTGAAGTTTAGGACTAATTTCTGCAAGTGCTGGCAGGTAATTTGGAGACAGTTGCTCATTGCTAAAGCGCACTTGAGGTTGCCACTCTACTTCATACAGCCAATTTTCTACAGAATTTTCTTTGAAGTCTAACTGGAGACTTTGCAACAAAGTATTAGGAGTCGCTTTTTTAGCCTCAAAACCTTTGATGTCTGCAATCAACTGCCCGTTAGCATCAAATAGCCTGATATTTGCTACAAGGTTATCTGAATCAGAGTTCTCAGACTGCGTAGGCGTAGCCCGTCGGAGACATCGTACTGCATGACACCATAACTGCTGACTTTGGGGACGTTGGTAAAATTGGAAACTCTCAATTGCGAAAGGTACAAAAGTGTCTTCGCTAGGGAAGAAAAAGCTGGTCAGTTGCAAGCAGGAATCTAGAAGACCTGGATATAATTGATACTTCTCTAAATCATCTACTATGTCAAGCCATTTGAGCTTGGCTAGGGCTTCTCCTTCTCCACACCAGACACAATCAAGCCACTGAAAGCTTGCACCGAATTGAATCTGCCGCTTTTGCCAACTTTGAGAAATTTCCACAGCAGCTATTTGTTGAGTGCAGCGCGTCTGTATCTGTTGGAGAAATACAGTTTCTGGTGTAATGTTAACGCCTTGTGAGATTTTCCCTGTGGCATGGACTAGCCACTGACTTACCTGAGTACTCCCATTCGGAACTGTATCAAAGCTGATGAGTTGGAAAGATGCGCTACTCTCCTCAAAAGACAGCACCAGCTGCACCGTGCGCGCTTTATCTTCGGGGATAACCAATGCTTGAGGGAAAACTATATTTTCTAACAGACATGACTCATTGGCGAAAGTCAATCCTGCTGCACCCAATAGCAAGGAGAGATAACAGGCTCCAGGCACAACAATTTGGTTATAAACTTGATGATCTACTAAAAACGGTAGGGTTTGGCTACTGAATTCAGACTCAAACAGGATTTCTTTACTTAAGGGCAACTGAAGCTTTTTGTCTAATAATGGGTGCAGTTTTGTCGAGTTTTGTTGGCGTTGAGGTTTAGGGGGTGTATTCTCAATCCAATAGCGCTGTCGTTGAAACGGATAAGTGGGTAATGTAACTTTCTTGCGGAAATAGTCGCGATCCAACCCTGACCAATCTATTGCCATTCCACCTACATATAACTCACCCAAACTTGAAAGCAACTGTTGCCATTCTGGCACTCCCGGACGCAGAGAAGGCAACCACAAACCCATACTCTCAGGCAAACACTCACGACCCATACCTAACAAAATTGGCTTAGGCCCAACCTCTAAAAAGACTTCATGCCCAAGTTGATGTAATGTCTGCATACTATCAGCAAACCGCACTGTTTGCCGGATATGATTCACCCAGTATTGTGCACTGCTGATATTCTCGTCAGCAACTTGTCCGGTGATATTAGAGACTAATGGTATCTGGGGTTGGTTGTAGGTTATTTGACTAGCTACTTGCTCAAACTCCTTCAACATGGGTGTCATGAATGGAGAATGGAAAGCATGGGAGACTTGTAACCGCTTCGTTTTTACCCCCTGTGTTGACAGTTGCTGACAAATAGCAGCAATGTATTCACTAGCTCCCGAAATCACTACACTTTCGGGGCCGTTGATGGCTGCTAATGCCACTGTGTCATGAAATGGCGCTATAACTTCCCGCACTCTTGACTCTGAAGCCATCAGTGAAACCATCTCGCCTCCAGAAGGCAATTGCTGCATCAACTGTCCCCGATAGGCAATGAGTTTAAGTCCATCTTCTAGACTGAAAACGCCTGCGACAGTTGCCGCAACATATTCGCCTACACTATGACCCATCACCACATTTGGTTCAATGCCCCAAGATTTCCACAGTTGATACAGGGCATATTCAAAAGCAAATAATGCTGGTTGGGTATAGGCGGTTTGATCAATAGGCAGAGGGGCAGAGGGGCAGAGGGGCAGAGGGGAAAATTCTTCTTTCTCGCCTGCTTGGACAGGATAAAGTACTTCTAACAAAGAATGCTTCAGATAAGGGCGGAGAATTTCATCGCACTGCTCGATGGTTTGGCGGAAGATGGGTTGGCTATCGTAGAGTTGGCGACCCATATTGATGTACTGGGAGCCTTGACCAGTGAATAAAAAGGCTATCTTTGCTGGCTTTTTGCCGGGTTTATCGCTAATTAAGTCGGCGGTGTCTTTTCCAGATACGAAAGCAGTGAGTCGATCGACCAACTGCTCTCTAGAGTCGGCCACAATAGCAAGGCGGTAGTCAAAATGCGATCGCCCAGTGTTGGCAGTGTAACAAATATCTGCTAGAGATATCTTCAAATCAGATTTTAAATAGATTTGATATCTTTTTGCTAGTTCTTCTAGAGCCTTATCAGTTTTCGCTGAAAGTGCCATCAAGTGGCTTGGACGCTCAATTCTCGTCATCACTATTTCTTCTGGCACTGACGACTCTTCCAGGATTACATGGGCATTAACACCCCCAAAACCAAAAGAACTTACCCCTGCTCGTCTAGGAATAATTTTTCCTTCTTTCGTCTTTAAATGTTGCCAGTCTTTTGTTTCTTTAACTATATAAAAGGGACTACCATCTAACTTGATTCGAGGATTTAATTGCTGAAAGTTGTTAATTTTTGGCAATTTTTTATATTTCATTGCCAATAATACTTTTATGATCCCGGCAATACCTGCTGCTGATTCTAAATGTCCAATATTTGTTTTTACTGAACCTAATCCACAATAGCTTTCTGCGGTTTGTTCAATACCATAGTGCTGATACAGTTGTGTATATGCTCGTTTTAAAGCATTAATTTCAATTGGATCGCCTAACGGCGTACCTGTTCCATGAGCTTCTATATAAGATATTGTATCAGGTGTAATATTTGCCTTTATACATGCAGACCTTACAACTTGTGATTGAGAATAAGCATTGGGAGAGGTTAAAGTACGTGCATGACCACCATGATTTATGGCGCTCCCTTTAACTATTCCATAAATATAATTTTTATCCTCAACTGCTTTTTTCAAAGGTTTTAATAAAATGACACCTGCCCCTTCACCTCGCACATAACCGTCTGCTTGAGCATCAAAGGTTTTGCATTTACCTTCAGGTGATAACATACCTAATTTACTAAGAGAAATATAGATAGTCGGTGTACACAATACACTGACACCACCAACTAATGCCATCTCACATTCATTTTGATTGAGTGCATTCACTGCTTGGTGAATGGCTACAAGTGAGCTAGAACAAGCAGTATCTATAGGAATACTAGGGCCATGAAAGTTGAAAAAGTAGGAAATTCTATTGGGAATAATAGAACTATATGTACCTGTAGAATTATATCCTTCAATAAATTCGCCCTTATCTTGTAATTCTTTATAATCGAAATTACAAACACCAATAAAAACACCAACGTTATTTCCTGATAATTCTAATGGTGAATATCCAGCATCTTCTAAGCATGACCAACTCAGTTCTAGCATGATCCTTTGTTGAGGATCTATTCGCCGAGCTTCTCTCTCTGATATTTGAAAAAATTTAGCATCAAATTTATCTACATCTTCGATAAATCCTCCCCATTTGCTAGTACTTGTATTGGGAAGTTCCATATTTGAAGAATAAAAATTATCAATATTCCATCGCTCTTGAGGTATATCTGTTACACTATTAACTCCTTTCTCTAAACTTTCCCAAAACTCATTATAATTATTTGCTCCTGGAAATCTACACCCTATACCAATAATGGCGATCGCCTCTGACTTAATGTTAATAATTTCTGCTTCATCGTTCATAATTAAACTCACTAAAACTAACTCTAATTCTTTAACTGTATTAGTTTCTACATCTTCCTAAATATTCTATTTGTTTAAATCAATATTACCTTACTGAACCTTTGATAAAAATGAGTTGACTTATATAACAAGGCTTAAACTTTTCTATAATGAGTAAATTTTTAATTTATTTGAGAAGCAATCTTACAGATTCGCTCTTGCTACATTTGCATAAATAGCCTTGGTCCTGGCTTTAATTCCATATCCCCTTAGACTATTTCCTACAACCGTTATTAGACCAAACATCTTTATACCTCCTACGATACCAAACGGAGTTCCCAGCGCTGTAAGTGTGGCTGCGATCGCAGCATAACTAACTCCTGATATGACTGATTACTTTACCTTTTTTGATAAAGACGAATTTATTGTTAAAACCAACTCGTTTCCTTTAAATTAACATACTTATAATTTCAATTAAAGCATAGTCTCATTTTTCTAGATAAAATGCAACAGCCTTTAAAGCAATTAATTTAAGACAGTTAAGACAGTTAAGACAGTTATTTTCTATTAACTGCCCACTTAACTTTCCTAAATTTCTTAAGTTTCTTAAATTACTTAGAATCATTACTTCTTAACTGTCTTAAGTGACCTTGAAAAAATATTTAATTAATGATATACATTTAAGTTGAAAAACAAGTTAATTTTTTAAGGAAAACTCTATGCCTACAAAGACAGTCAAAACAGTGGATGTTGTAGCGGTACCATTCTTTGCGCGTTTCTTGTCAGAGCAAGCTACTGAAGGGACAGAAGTTCCTTGGACTTACAAGTTTCCTTCAGATTTGGAAGATAAATAATTTATTTACTCTTCTACATCTGAAAGTATAGCCGTAGCCACATAGGTTAGGACTTAATTACAAGCGTGAATGCTAGGAATAGCAATAGCTTTACCTCCTGCCTCCTGCCCTTTCTTCTCGGAAAGATACCTTGTAATTGGCTGAATCATAATTTAATAAAGTAGCAGTTATCAAATAACTGAAAACTACTCTTAGAGACGCGATGGTGCAGAACACCCGCCGGAGGCGATCGCTTTCATATTACCTTTTCCAAACATGGAGGTGATTGCTTTTTCTAGTTCCTTAAATTCTTTAAAGATTTTTGGGTATCAAAAGCAATTTGTCTGCTATTTATTAATAGCTACCTTCTAAAATTATTCTGAAATAATATTTATGCACCTGTCTCGTGATATTGTTTTATTAATCACCCACAGTGGTGATTTCTTCACAATAGATAGAGTGGCAGAAGCCTTATTAAAAAAAGGGGTGCAACCATTTCGTCTAGATACTGATAAGTTTCCTCTAGAAGTGCAATTAACAGCACATTTTGACAAGTCTAAAAGCTACCACACTATAGAATATAACAACCGCTCTATCAGCACAGAGCAGGTGCAAGCTGTATGGATGCGCCGGATTTGGGAACCACAACTGAGCCAAGAATTAGCGCCAAAATTCCGAGAAGCTTGCGTTAGAGAATCACTTGCAACATTAGATGGTTTTTGGGACAGTCTCAAGGGAGCTACATGGGTAGATAATTTAGAGCGGATAGATTATGCAAGTAACAAGCTGCGTCAACTGCGGATTGCGTCTGAAGTAGGTTTTGTTATTCCTCAGACTCTTGTTACCAACAAAGCCCAAGCAGCACGAGAGTTTTTTGGGCAAGTCAACGGCAAAATGGTGAGCAAGCTGTTAACTTCTCTTTCCCGCAGTATGGAAGCTAACTCTTCGTTTTTTCTGTACACCAGCATCGTGAAAGAAGAAGACTTACAAGATGCTGAGTCACTGCGCTATTGCCCAATGGTTTTTCAAGAGCAAATTCCAAAGCAACAGGAATTACGGGTGGTGTATGTGAATGGTAATGTATTTGTGGGGGCGCTAAATGCAGATGTGTATGCAGCAGCCAAAGTTGATTGGCGTAAACCAGGTGTTGAGGTTGGCACATGGCAACATCACCAGCTTCCTGATGAAGTAGTTCGCCGTCTCAAAGCCTTTATGGGGAAATTTGGGCTGTTGTTTGGAGCGTTAGATTTCATCGTCACACCATCAGGCGAATACGTCTTTTTGGAAATCAACCCTCTGGGGGAGTGGGGAATGCTGGAAAAAGATTTAAACTTACCCATTGCAAGTGCGATCGCAGATGCCCTACTTCAAAGAAAGAATGAATAATCAAAAATTTAATATTTGATACTAGCCTGTGGTAAGCCACCCAAAGGGTGTCTACATACTTCACACCTCATACTTTTATGACCGTATTAATAGTCACGTTTAGTAAAGACAACGAAAGCATTCCTCTAGTCATCAAAAAAATTGAGGCTAGAGGAGAAAAAGCATTTCGGTTTGACACAGACAGATATCCCACCGAAGTCAAGCTAGATATTTACTCTGGCGTTACTGAACGAGTAATTATTACTGATGGCGAACAGAAGCTAGATTTGAGTGAAGTCTCCTCAGTTTGGTATCGGCGGATGCGCTACGGACAAAAAATCCCCGACTCAATGGACAAGCAATACAGAGATGCGTCAATTAACGAATGTCGCGCCACAGTCAGGGGGATGATTGCCAGCCTTCAGGGATTCCACTTCGATCGAATGTCCAATGTGGATCGAGCTAATAATAAGCAACTACAATTGCAAGTTGCACGAGAAGTTGGTCTTGTAACTCCACGTACTCTGACTTCAAACAATCCAGAAGCAGTCAAGCAATTTGCTCAAGAGTGTAGCCAAGGTATAGTTACCAAGATGCTTTCTTCCTTTGCTATTTACGACGATCGGGGGCGAGAAAACGTTGTGTTTACTACTCCAGTTACAGATGACGATCTGGAGAATATGGAAGGACTGCGTTTTTGTCCGATGACGTTTCAAGAAAATGTGCCCAAGGCGCTGGAGTTGCGGACAACTATTGTCGGACACCGCGTATTTACTGCCGCAGTAGATTCCCAAAGCTTGTCAGGAGCTACTTATGACTGGCGCAAAGAGGGGAGAGCCTTAGTTAACAATTGGCAACCCTACGATTTGCCAGAAGATATTGAGAAAAAACTGCTCAAACTGATGGCTTATTTTGGCTTAAACTATGGAGCAATTGATATTATTGTCACCCCTGATGGTCGTCATGTATTCCTCGAAGTTAACCCAGTCGGGGAATTTTTTTGGCTGGAGATATATCCACCACACTACCCCATTTCGCAGGCGATCGCAGAGGTATTACTGACTAATAAAAATTAGGAAATTGAGCCTTGTATATTTTATTGTCTTGTATTTTGAAAGGTGTTAATGAGATTTAACTATTAAGTTTATTTATATTAAATTCTTTATTTAAAATTACGAAATTATTGATATTTGGAGATTAGATTCTTGTGATAAACCTAGTAAATACACAAACAGTTTTAACATTTGATGGGGAAAAGGATTATATAGATTTTGGCAGAAACGATATTGGCGGCGTTTTCGCTCAAGGGAGTTCAGCTTTTACGGTTTCAGGATGGGTAAATCCACATGAATTAACAAATAAAGCCACTAGTTACGGGACGCGCAATGTATTTTTTGCCCGTTCTTCAGAGAGATTCAGCGATAATTTTGAATTCGGCATCAGTGAAACAGGAAACCTAGATGTCTACATTGATGAAACTGTTAGCAAAGGTATCAAAACCTTCGGGCAAGGAGAACTAACTATAGAACAATGGCATTTTTTTGCTATTGTTTTTAATAGTGGTCAACTAACTATATATCTTGACGAGCGCGAATACAACGATTCTCTTAGAGGTTCATCTTTAAACAAAGCCACAAGTTCTGTAACTCTGGGTGCAACCTTACACAAACAGGTTTATTTCAAAGGACAATTAGCAAACATTAGCGTTTGGAATTATCCCTGTACTCAAGCACAAATCCAGACTCATCGTTGTGGGCTAATACTCGGAGATGAATCAGGATTAGTGGCTTACTGGAAATTAGACGAAGGGCAAGGTACAACTGTCAAAAACCAAACTGTAAAGTCTTATCAAGGAAATTTTCGTGGTAATCCTATTTGGACTTTAGCAGAAATTCCATTCGCAACACAATCATCAAATCCAGTTCCATTTGCAGCAGAATTATCCAATCAAGAAGATATTCAACTTGAAGAGATCCAAACTGAGACAGCAGTTATTCCTGAAGAAAATATCTCACCACTAACTACAAGTTTATTAGCAACAACGGTATCGTTAGTAAGCGACGACGAAAACCAACCAAAGGAAATTCAACAGACAGAAGTAAACAGCGAAGAATCCGAGATTATTCCAACCGCGATCGCTCTCGAACCACATGACGAGGAAACCAAAACAGACCAAACTGAAGATCCCGTCAATATCCAACAAGCACAAATATTAACTCAGGAGGAATCGCCAGAAACCATGAATACAAAAACCCGTCCCAAATATAAAATACTTTCCATTGATGGAGGCGGTATTCGGGGCATTATTCCTGCATTACTCCTATCAGAAATTGAACGGCGGACACAAAAGCCTATATTCAGTTTGTTTGATTTAATTACTGGCACTTCCAGTGGCGGAATTTTAGCACTTGGACTAACTAAACCACGATTAAGTTCTGATGTATCTGATAACTTGCCAGTAGCTGAATACACTGCCGAGGATCTCCTACAGTTCTTTCTTGAGTATGGGGTAGAAATATTTTATGAGCCGTTGTTTGAAAGACTACTTGGCCCATTAGAGGATATATTTCTCCAGCCAAAATATCCTTCCGAAAGCAAAGAAGAAATTTTCAGGCAATATTTTGGTAATGCCCTTATAGAAAATAATCTCAAAGAAGTTTTTGTAACGAGTTACGATATCGAGCAGCGAATTCCGATATTTTTTACAAATAAAATAGAAAAACAGCAAATAGAATATAAGAGTTTTCAGAAGTTATGTGGGGGTTTTTCGCTTTTAGATGCAGCATTGGCAACTAGTGCCACTCCGACTTATTTTGCTCCTCATCGGCTTGTAAACCCTCACAATAGCGGCATCCCCTATACTTTAATCGATGGTGGAGTATTTGCTAATAATCCAGCCCATTTAGCTATTTTAGAAGCACAAATCAGTAGTAAACGAAAAGCACAAAAAGTCCTCAATACAGAAGATATTTTAGTAGTTTCTTTAGGTACAGGTTCGCTGACGAGTGTTTACCCTTATAAAGAAGTCAAAAAATGGGGACTTTTACAATGGGGAAGACCGCTTTTAAATATTATGTTTGATGGTAGTAGTGAAGTGGTAGCTGGAGAATTAGAACAGTTGTTTGAACCTACTGATAAAGAAGCTAAAAGTTTTTATTATCGCTTTCAAACATTGTTAGATAGTGAACTAGAAGAAATAGATAATACCAAACTCCAAAATACTCGTCAGTTACAAGCTATAGGCCATCGATTAATATCTCAAAAAAGTCAACAAATCGATGAACTATGTAGTCTTTTGTTAGGATAAATCAGATTCCTTACATCTTGCATTAGTTAGCTGGTACAAGATGTAAGATTTTTAATTTCTTCACAAAAGGAATTAGTAATGACTCTCTTAGTCATGTTTTCACTTTATAAGGATTGTAGGTAAGTACAATGGATGAACTCGTCAAAAAAATTTCTGGTTTAGGTCTTCCTGGCATACTTTTCGTGATCGCAACGGGTGCATCAGGGGGTAATGTCGCTGCCGTTGTCGCTATGCTTTCAACGCTGGGCGGACCTTTAGGCCTCTTAGGAGGTTTAGGCTTGCTTGGGCTGGTAGCCGTTTTAGGGGAATATATAGCGGGATTTGGAATTGAAAATATTCTCAAGCTCGTCTATACAGAACGTAGCAAAACTGAATCTGTCAGATTTCTTCTCAAAGAAATTCAAGAATTGCCCATTTCAGATGAGTTAAAACTCAAACTGAAACATCATATTAGTCCAGTAGTCGTTACTGAGCCTGATCAAGGCCCTTTTCCCAGAACAGTCGAAATTGTTGATGACGAACCATTGACTTAGTACTTACAAGGCGGAAGTCAAAAGGAGCCAGTGCGCCCTTGCAGCTCTGCCAACTTGTTCGCTATCTAAAAGGAAAAATGGCCTTTGAGTCTAACTTAATTCTCAAAGGTCATTTCAAAATTTCTAGTGTAATTAGTAACGGCTACATTTTTAGAATATGCAAACTCCATCTGTGCGTGAGCAAAATACAATAAATCCTTTTTCAACCTTGATTCAATTTTGGCAGGATGTAAAAGTAGTTGCCGGGCCTTATTGGTATCCAACCAAAGCAGAAGGAAGAGCATTTTCAGATGTGATTCGCTCATGGGGAATGCTCATTCTCTTAGTATTATTAATAGTCGTAATTGTCGGAGCAAATGCTGCAAATAGTTACTGGAATCGCTATGTAATTGATATCGTTATTGAACAGAGAGACCTTGATCAATATAATAGTACTTTATGGCTGTCCAGTCTCATTATTGTCGGGATGGTCTTGTTAGTGACTCTTTTGAGATATATCAAAAAAAAAATAATTCTTGACTGGTACAAATGGCTAAATCTTCATGTTCTAGAAAAATATTTAAGCAATCAAGCTTATTATAAAATCAATTTTAAATCTGATATAGATAATCCAGATCAACGCTTATCCCAAGAAATAGAACCTATTACTAGCATTGGCTTGAGATTCTCATCTTCTTTACTAGAAAAATCTTTAGAAATGGGAAGCTCTTTGATTATTCTCTGGATAGTTTCTTCAGAAATTGCAATTTATTTAGTTATTTATACAATTATAGGTAATTTAATAGCTGTTTACTTGAATCAAGGAATAAATAAAGTTAACCAAGAAGAACTTGCATTTAAAGCAGATTTTGCCTATTGCTTAACTCATGTTCGTAATCACGCTGAATCAATCGCTTTTTTTCAGGGAGAAGATGAAGAATTAAATATAATTCAGCGCCGATTTAATAATGTTTTAAAAACTGCTGAACGCCGACTGAATTTGGAGAGGGGACAAGACGCTTTTGGCAGAGCATATCAGTCTGCTATTAGCGTATTCTCGATGTTTATTCTTACACCTTTATTTCTTCAAGATCAAATTGATTATGGACAAATAAACCAAGCTAGTTTTGCTTGCTTTATGTTTTCTAATGCTTTAGGAGAACTAATATCTGAGTTTGGGATTTCAGGGCGATTTTCTGGTTATGTAAAGCGTTTAGCAGAGTTTTCAGATGCGCTACAGGCTGCTAGCAAACAACCAGAGAACGTCAATACTATTCAAATTCTAGAAGAAGAACGTTTAGCTTTTGAGAATGTCACTTTACAAACGCCAAATTATGAACAGGTGATTGTTGAAAATTTGTCACTAGCTGTTGGGCCAGGAGAAGGGTTATTGATTGTTGGCCCTAGTGGTAGAGGTAAAAGTTCTTTGTTGAGAGCGATCGCTGGTTTATGGAATGCAGGAACTGGTCGTCTAGTGCGTCCTCCCCTAAAAGAAGTATTATTCTTACCCCAACGCCCTTATATCATTTTAGGGACTTTGCGCCAACAGTTGCTCTATCCTCACACAGATAGGAAAATGAGCGACAAAGAACTCGAACATATTTTGCAACAAGTTAACCTGCAACACTTACTTACCCGCGTAAATGCCTTTGATACGGAAGTTCCTTGGGAAAATATATTGTCGTTAGGAGAACAACAACGCCTCGCTTTTGCACGGCTATTAATTACACATCCTAGTTTCACTATCTTAGATGAAGCAACGAGTGCTTTAGACTTAAATAACGAAGGTAATTTATATCAACAGTTACAATCAACGAAAACAACTTTTATCAGCGTTGGTCATCGAGAAAGCTTATTTAATTATCATCAATGGGTGTTAGAGCTTTCACAAGGTTCTAATTGGCAACTTGTTTCTATGCCAGATTATCAATTGCAAAAAGGAATTGCTGTTAAACCAGTTGAAAAGGAGCAAATTACGATAGATATTTACCCGAAAAATGAACTTAAAATGAAACCAGAATCAGCAGCAAGCGCCACAATTATAGGACTTTCTCATAAAGAGCTTCAGACATTAACAGACTATTCTCTTAGTACTATTAGAAGCAAGGCTAGTCAAGAAAAGTCTGTGACTACTAAGGATGATGTAACCTACCGCTATAACAAAAACCCGGAGGTATTGAAGTGGGTAAGAGTGTAGCAACTATTTGTATATTTCAAAATAAGTGATGCTAATTAGAAAGCCAAAACAATTAGTTACTTATAAATCTATTACAATTTATGAAAAACCTTATAAATTTCCAACTTTAAAAAATCCCAAACTAAAAAAAGTTCAAAGAAAAATTAGAAAATGCCAAAACTTAATTAGAGAAGGTACCAAATATCATTCTTATTTTTGGGGAATAATCAAATGGAAAAAAGAAATTAGTCAAGGAGAAACTTTAGTAGAGGTTAAATTATTAGTTACAGATTATATTCAACTTCTTGATTCATTAGAAAATTATAAAAATAGTTATCAAAATTTTTTATTAAAATTTATAGATGACTGGAAAAATCTATTTAACCAAAAATATGATGAAATTAGAAAAGTAAATGAACAAAGAAATAAGCTAGAGATAAAAAATCATAAAAATCCTCAAATAATTTACAAGTTAAAATTGGAAAAAGAAGAAAATTTAAAATCTATTTTGCTATTAAGTAATACTAACTTTTTAATTTTAGAAAAAGTACAACTACTAAGTGAAGGAATTAAAAATTTAGCGGAAGATACTAAAAATCAAAAGCAAGCTATTCAGAAAATACTTAAAGATATAGAGGTGTATCAAGAAATTTATGAATACCAAGTCAAAGCTACAAAAATTCGTCAAGAAATCGCAAAAATAGCTGAAACAGCAATTAATCTAGAAAAGTCTCTACAAGATTACTTTAGTCCCTTTCAATCTTTAATAGATGATGTAGTAAAAGTAGATGCAGATTTTTACGCAATTGTAGGAGAAATTCAAAATTTAGCAAGTAGTACGCTAGATTCTCAAGTTAATTTATTAACGATACAAGATACTACTATGTCTCATGACATCCTGAATTTATTAGTGGCAAGTTATGAGAAAAAAGATAGACTGCAAGATGCTTTTTTTCAGTCAAAATTATTAGATTTACAGGTTCATGACTTTGATATAAGTAAAGATGAGATAACTTTAAATCAAGCAATTTACCTCATATCTAATTATATGTCTACTCAATTGGTTGCTCAAAAGAAAGTGCTAGGAATAGAAGAAATAGATATTGTTTATCCTTATCCTCAACTTTTTATCGAGAAAACAGAATTGCTGGAACAACCTAATAATGATATGGAGCTTCTTACAGAATTTAAAAATAATTGGAATATTGATTACAGTAAATTGCAAAACCTTCTTACACAGTACAAGTGGCAAGAAGCTGATATTGAAACAGCTCAATTAATGCTACAAGTCATGGGCAAAAATGATTGGAATGAAGTTTATAAACATGATATTCTTAACTTTTCATGTCAAGCTTTTCATAAAATCGATCGACTTTGGCAACAATACAGTCATGGTTACTTTGGCTTTAGTGTTCAGCAAAGTATTTGGAACGAAATAGGCGGTCAAATAGATTATGAAACAGAAAAAAGACTTGGCGATCGCCTGGGTTGGCGAAAAGAGGGAAACTGGTTAAATTACGACCAACTAACTTTTAAATTATCCCCAACGACACCTATGGGACATTTACCAGTTAAATGGTTACATTATGACCAAAATATATTAAACATGCCTTCACATTCATCTACAACCCCCCTGTCAATGGCAGCTTGGCGAGTTGGATCTTGGCTAGTATGGCAGATGCATTTATTTTTTACTCGTGTCAAAACTTGTCATGAAACTTTACCATAAGTAAATTGCACATTATTTCATAATCAGGGAGAAAGCCAATGAATAATATGAATCTATCTGATACAGAAATAGAAATTTTACTTTTTGGAAAATGGCGTTTTAATACAAATTGGGAAAAAATTTCTATTGAATTTAAAGATAATATGACTTATGAGCAAACTAGAATTCAAACGTTTCTTTTATCTAAACCCAGCGAATTTATCACGGGTAATAAATTTACTGGTGTATGGCACGTAAATGATAGAAGATTATGTTTAATTGTTAAAACTGTTCCTAAATCATTTTTTAATTTGCAATTACTGATATTATCTAAAGTCGATTTAGCAGATATGATAGCTAGCATCTATTCTATATTTATAACAGAGAATTATGAAGTTATTGAAATTGATAAATCAAAATTTTTAATAAGTAACAAAAATGAGAGAATTGCTGGTATAAAAATAAATTAATACTTTTTTCATGCTTGTAATATTAACTTAAAAAATATATGTAAAATATTATATTAAATCTGTATAAGTTATTATAATTTTGTATTTTGGTAGTAGATTTATTAAAATTAACTTACAAATATTAATATGAATAATGCATAGAGAGCTTAAAAAATCTTAGAGCTTGCAAAATTTATTGTGCTAACCTAGTTTAGTGCCACTAAGACTAACTATAACTTGAATTTAACTCGTTTTTACCTTATTTATGTATTCCTTTTGAATGGTTGGGCTTTCTGATAATCTGCATCCCTAAAATTTTTAAAGTACTATTATTATGGTGGATAGTGAGTGATGTTAACTGTTGACCCAAGAGATAAAAGCTACCCATAATACTAACCCAATTGTCCAGTTCGTTTTTTGCTCTGTTAAGCGTTATTGTCGCATTCCTTCGATTATTTGCTCCTTTAAGTATTAAAATACCACCAAAATTAAAACTACCCGATGCAATTAATTTGTTGCTATTAATGCTAGCTGTCATATTGGCAAAGGTGTAGCCTAAAAACTTGAGGCTTCCGGCAATACTGGCAGAATTATTGATATTACCATTAGTTCCTTTGGTCAGAGTGACTGTAGCGCCGTTGAAAGCTAAAATGCCAAAATTGAAATTACTTGTAGCTTGAAACCCGCTCTCGTTCAGGCTGATACCTAACGCGGTGAATTGTTTGCCTAGGAGAGTAACATCGCCTAAACCAAAAACCTTTTTATTAATTAAATCAAGTTTAAAACTCGGAACATTGAGCTTTAGAACATTGCCTAAATTAAGAGCTACTTCATTAATTGAAACGTTCTGAGTGTTAAATGATAAAGTGCCGCTACCTAAAGATTGATTAAAAGCAATAATATTTGCTGTTCCTGTTGCGCTTTGATTCTTCAAATTAACTGTCAGGTTCGGAATAGTCAAAGTCAAGAAACCTGCTAAACTCAGTCGAACCTCCCTCAGATTGACACTATTTTGAGTAACATCAAACATAATGCCTGCTAGGGTATTCCCAAAAACTGAAATTGTTCCTAAACCACTACCACTACCAGATTTTATATCGATACTCAGGGCATCAACATCAATACTCAACAGATTGCCTAAACTCAGGTCAAAGTTTTTAAAGGTAGTATTGGTAGGGGTAATTTTAAATTCAACATTCGCAATTTCGTTGTCCAGAATTTCTAGATAACCATCTCCCTGAAGATACTGCTCACTAGGCGTTACCTTTAAAGATAAATCTAAACTATCATCATCCGTTCCCTTAATTTTCAGAAATCCTAAATCAATTTCCAGAACTTTTAATGAACCAGAAATATTATTAAAAGTTTTATCTCCTTGAAGGATTAAGATTGCCTCATGCCCCCAAGCATTAAGTTTACCATTAATTTCTAAACCTTCTGATATCGCTTGAGCCGCAATTATTGTCGGAAAAGGAACATACTTAATTAAAGCATTAATTTTTCCGTCTCCATCCCCATCAATTGATTCGATGTTTAAGTTTACTAAGCCTTCTAAAAGCCCTAGTGCTTTCTTAACTAAATCGGTTGAATAACCTACTTGTTTGCTAAGAAAGGAAGCGACTGGCCCCCGCCACAAATCTATTAAGCTAACCGCTTGCTTGGGATTTAAAATTAAAGCTAATCTTTCAGGATCGTTAGTGTCCATCAGAAAAGCTACCTCAAGGTCTGTTTTTTCCCATTTCAAATCACCAATGAAGCCAAAGTTATCGAAGTAAGGAGGTAAATACGTTCCGCCTCCTTGAAACCTGATATTGCGAAGTTCAGTTCCTACCAATCCATAGGGATTCAACCAAGATTTTTCACCTTGCTGACAAAAGTATGCTGTTAAAGATTCGGGTTCGAGAGAGAGACTACCAGAGAGAAATAGTTTAGGTTCTTTTTCTTGGGTGGGATCGTAGCCTTGAAGAATCAAATTTCCAGTTAATCCAAAGTTTGGCTCTAAATCAGCCCCAATATTTAACCCTATGAGCAAGTTATTAAAAGTAGCTTTAAATTGTTGCTGGGAAAATAACTGAATATCACCTGCAATATTACCTGTTAAACTAACCTGTCCTGCCGGATTAAAGTTAATTATGGCTCCTAAACATCCAATTCCTAAGCTTTGATGAATAAAACTGCTGAAATTTGTCTGGAGATTATTGAAATCAATGTTTCCAATAAAGTTGAATCCTCTGCTTAAGTTAATGCAACCTAATTTTGAATGTATAACAGAATGTTCAACATCAGTGATAATTAGCTCTGGATTGCTTAATTTTAAATCGTTGATAATAGGAAGCTGACTCGCTAGGTTACTAAAAATAAAATCTTCATTTAATTTATATTTTAATGTAGTTTGTTTGCCAAAAAATAATTCAATATCTTGGTTGTTTAGTAATCCTTTAAAGCTGAGTTCAACTTCTTGATGAAGTTCATAAATTTTATATTGTGGTGCAGATATTCTAATTTCAGGCTTGCAAAATATTTCAAAAATGATTCTATAAAGCGCCACATTCATGTGTGGAACTGTACTATGGATGTTAAAAACTTTATCTAAATTTAACTGCAAATCATGGTCAAAATCTAAATAAATTCCTGAACTGGACGAGGCTAAATTTACCTCATCTGAAAGTCCAAGTTTTGATTTGATAGCATTAGGTAAGGGAATTATTGTGAAATTAATGCTATTAGTCATAAAGAAGTCGATGTAAATGTTTTTAACAGATTGGTTTAGAGGTTATTTATAGCAAAGCGGGCGCTCTGTTACCACCGTAGACATCCCACCCAATTTACCATGCCCTATGACCAACTACTTTCGCTCTAATGTTGATGCAATGGCTAGCTACATTCCCGGCGAGCAGCCTCAACGCGGTACACAAATTATTAAACTTAACAGCAATGAGAACCCCTATCCTCCTTCTCCTGCGGCATTAGCTGTGCTACGAAATATTGATGGTGAGTGGTTGCGGCGGTATCCAGAACCTTTCGGGGGGGAGTTTCGGCAAGCTGCAAGTAAAGTTTTAGGAGTTCCTAGTGATTGGATAATTGTCGGAAATGGCAGTGATGAATTGTTAAGTGTGGTGATTCGAGCCTGTGCTGAACCTGGAAAAAAGGTAGTTTATCCGATGCCTACTTACGTGCTATATCGCACATTAACAGAAATGCAAGCGGCGGAAATTATTGAGATTCCCTACAGCAAAGACTACAGTTTACCAAAGGACGAATTAGTTGCTGCCAATGGGGCGGTAACATTTATTGCGTCGCCCAATAGTCCATCGGGGCATGTGGTGGCAACAAATGATTTGCGAAAATTAGCCAGCCAGTTATCTGGAGTTTTAGCGATTGATGAGGCATATATAGATTTTACCGAAGAGAATGCATTGGCTTTGGTTAAGGAATACGAAAACGTCATTGTGCTTCGGACACTATCTAAGGGGTACTCGTTGGCAGGATTACGATTGGGCTTTGGGGTGGCGAATCCTAAACTTTTGCAGGGATTGTTTAAGGTTAAAGATAGCTATAACATTGATGCGATCGCTTGTGCAATTGGTACAGCTGCTATCACCGATCAAGCTTATAAAAATGCTTGTGTAGCCAAGATTAAAGCATCACGGACTAAGTTAGCAACAGACTTGAAACAATTAGGTTTTCATATCTGGGATTCCGAAGCTAACTTTTTGCTGGCACAGCCAAGAGAAGGAAACGCAGAATATCTCTATCAAAAACTCAAGGAACAGGGAATTTTAATCCGCTACTTCAAGCAGCCTGGACTAGATGATAAATTACGCATCACTGTTGGGACAGATGAGCAAAATCAGGCTTTAGTAGAGGCACTAACTAGAAATCTTTAATTATTCACACCCACTTACTTACAACACTTGAAAACTAAAGCTAAGACTTGCCCAATTATTCACATCCAAGCGATGTGAATCGGCTGTTGTGACGTTCATCTCCGTTTTGAGGGTACTAGCGTTATGTAAGTCTTGTAGCAAGGCTTGTACAACGTCTAAGGAATTCAATAATGGGCCAATTGGCCCTTGTTCGGCTGTGGAATACTTGGCAGTGTTCAAGGCGGCGAGAGTTCCGTTAAAGGGGGTAGTACTAAAAATCAGTTGGTGTTCGCACTCAGAAGCTGGCCCTGAAATCACCCATTCGGAAGCAGTATTCGTTTGGGGTAGGGTGAGGGTTTCACCTGGAGCGATGACGACTTCTTTAAGCAGAGGCTTGGTGTCTGCGGTGTTTGGTTCTTGGGGAGTTTCCCAAGAATAGAAGGCGATCGCTGTATGATTATTATTTAATCCTAGCAAGATTAAATATACTGGGCGATCGCTCTGGTTTTCTACCCGATACTGCATTCGACTACCGATAGGGACAATCGGAGTAGGGAGTGATTTTTGAATCGAAGTTTCTGTTTTGAAAGTTCGTACTGTTTCGCGCTGCATGATGACGCGAGGCGATATGTTATTAATTATTTCTAAGGTTGCCTTGAGAGCCAAGCGGGAAGAACCTTGATTTTCTGTCAGCCGCCATAACTTGGCTGCTAACAAGGTTGATAATTTTGGCGCTAACTTTTGCACTGTTAATTTTACAGCTTCTCCTGCTTCCCCCGTGGCATTAGAAATTAGTTCGCCACCAAGAGAAAATAAACCATAGCGACTAGGTGTTTGCTGTAGTTTGGCAAATAAATAATCAGCTGGTTTTTCCCCTGCAACTACGGTGGAGACATGGGGAAATGCAGCAAAGGCACTTGTAGCATCTACCCGTTCAATTCTTTCCAATCCAGTATCCAAAGCAATTATTAAATTAATATTTCGGGCTAAAACCCGGACTGCTTCTTGGACAAGTTGCCCGACTTGTAGGGAATTTGCACCTTCTATTTGGGTAATTTGCGCTTTTGCTGTTAACCCAGTCCGCGATCGCAATACTAATTCGTCTGTTGTTGTTGCTAAGGTAAATCGAGAATTAACTCCGTAGTATAGCAGCACTTGTGGCGGTAATCCTGCTAACCACAGCTGGACTGTTTTGCCGTCTTCTTCAATGGCTGTCACCGCGCCTTCTGCACCAATGATATTGTCTGGCAAACCTAACCCCCCAGCCCCCTTCCCTACAAGGGAAGGGGGAGAATTCAAAGCCTCTCTCCTCTTAGGAGAGAGGTTTTCCAGATTCCCTGGTTGTTGTCTGCTACCCAATTTGGATAGAGAATTTTCTACATAGGAGAGAGCGACTTGAATTCTGGTAGTTGGAGTGAATTCCCACAAATACTGCGTCAAGGCGTAAGTAAATAACCCGGCACTAAAACCAGAAAAGAGTTCTTCCCTGGCAGGCTGCTTGGGATTTGAGGTAGCTGCTAAGACAATCGGCGTGCTGGGTAACTTTTGAGTTTTAAGTTGTTGGAGAAAGTCGAGTTCTTCTGCTGCTAGCTTTGCCTCTACTGATTCTGGAAGGGCACGAACTTTTAATCCTAATACTGGGGTTGGCGCATAATAGCTAGTATCTAATACTGCTGTGACTCGATTTGTAGGGAGCGATCGCAATAATAGCAGTAGAGTTTCTTCTAATATATAGTTGACTATTTTTTCATCTTGTGATTTGGAACTAGCATTAGCTGGCACCAGAGCATTTTGCATTGTCTCTGGTGATGTCTCCAATTTGACACGACTACCATAACCGCTAAAGTGAAAGACGACCACATCATCGGGTTTAGCTTGCTTACCCAGATGATCCAAAAAAGTCGCCTCAATGAATTCCCTACTAGCTTGTTCCTCAGTTAAAGTTAGGATATCTGACCCTTGGAAACCAAAGCGATGAATCAAAAGCTCTCTTTGTAGTTCCACATCCGTCAGACAACCACTGAGGTCTGGAATTTTTGGGTATTGGTTAATACCTATTAGTAATGCCAATTTACGCGGACTGGGTTGTGCCAAAGCCTGGTAATAGCGATTTCCCAAAGACAACCACTCAGCTTCAGTTATCCCCAATACCGCGAGTATTGAGCCAATTCTCTCTAAAAACGTGCGACGTTTCATAATTAGCTATCAGCCCTCAGCTATTCAGTTAGCAGCTTACAGGGCTGAACTCTGTATTGTAAAGTTACAAAAACGTGGAGAGTGGAGGGGCAGAGGGGCAGAGGGGCAGGGGAGCAGGGGGAGAATTCGTAACTCCTAACTCTTCTCCTAACTCGGAACTGTTTTGCCCCATGTCCTAAGCTGGTACTTCTATTCGCATTGCCCGCGCCAACTCTGCTGCTACCTCTGGACGAGAAAATTCTGGTGGAGGTAATTCACCGCGCCGCAGCATTTCTCTAACTTTTGTCCCTGATAGGTGAATGCGTTCTTCTGGCCTGCTGGGACTGGTTTTAGATGTTGCCATTTGCTTAGTGCGCGTGCAGTAAAAAGCGTGTTCAAATTTCATCGGCACAATGCCTAATTCACTTGGTTCAAATTCATCAAAGATATATTGAGCGTCGTAAGTGCCGTAATAGTCACCGACACCAGCATGATCTCGTCCGACGATAAAGTGAGTACAGCCGTAGTTTTTGCGGACTAAAGCATGGAATATAGCCTCACGAGGCCCAGCATAACGCATTGCGGCGGGATTGATTGCCAAACTTACTCTGTCTAAAGGATAGTAATGTTCCAGCAAAATTTCATAACAGCGCATCCGCACGTCAGCGGCGATATCATCTTCTTTTGTCGCCCCGACTAATGGATGCAAAAATAAACCATCAACGATTTCTAAAGCGCACTTTTGAATATATTCATGAGCGCGATGGATGGGATTGCGAGTTTGAAAGCCGACGATGGTTTTCCAACCCTTGTCTTGAAATAGTTGCCGTGAGGCAGCTGGATCGATTTGGTAAGTGGGAAACTGGGGATGAGGTTCGCGTTGCAACAACCAAATATCACCCGCCAGATGTACAGTACCTTGGTTATAGAGTACCTGCACGCCGGGATGTTTGACATCATCAGTGCGGTAGACTTTGATTGCTTCGCGGGTTTTGTCGTAGTTATACTTTTGCGTGAGTTGCAAAACTCCGATAAATTCGCCTCTGGAGTTATCCAGACGGATTAAGCTGCCTTCTTGTAACGGGGAAGCTACTTCTTCGCTTACCGATAGTGTAATCGGGATTGACCACACAAGACCGTTAGCTAATCGCATTTCTGTCACAGTGCGATCGTAGTCTTCTTGGTTCATAAAACCCGTCAGCGGACTAAAAGCACCGATCGCAATCATTTCTAGATCGGAAACGGCGCGATCGTCAAGTTGCACTCGCGGCAAAAAGTCAGCTTTTGAGAGAAACTCTGCTCTTTGTTCTGGTGTGGCGATACGGTTAACCAACTGTCCGCCGTGGGGGGCTATGGCATCTGGATTTTGACTCAACGTAATCCCCTCTTTGTATTAACTGTTATTGTTTCAGATTATGTACTAACTTATCAAATGCTGGTACGTAGAAAAAAAGAGTTTAGGAAATGGAGGAAAATTTTGCAACTAGCCTGTAAGCGAGCTGATTAGGTTAGGCTAAAGCTAATCCAGCCTCAAGTTTCAGAATAGTTCCTTTATAAGGAAAATGCTTATGACTGCTGTATCTCCCGTTGTTAAACCTGTTAGCCAAATGCGGCTAGCGCCTGGTAGTACAGTGAATATCCAGGATATCAGTTGGGAGGAATTTGAGTCTATTTTGCAAGAACTGGGGGAAAAGCGATCGCTACGAGTTGCTTACAGCAAGTCTACGTTAGAAATTATGGTTCCTCTACCCGAACACGAAAAATCAAAGGACTTAATTTCGGATATTGTAAAAATCTTGCTGAAGATCGCAGGGAAAAGTTATGAACCCTTTGGTTCAACCACCTTTAAGCGGGAAAATATAGCGGGGGTAGAACCGGATGCTTGCTTCTACATCCAAAATTACCAAAGAATGATTGGTCGTCGCAAACTGGAACCAAACGATCCGCCTCCTGATTTGGCAATTGAAACAGATGTGACATCAAAAACAACTCTTGATGCATACGTTGCGATCGCTGTTCCAGAACTATGGATTTACGATAGTAAAAAGCTGAGGATTTATTCACTCAGGGATGGACATTACATCGAATCAGATAACAGTCCTAACTTTCCAAATATCCCTCTAACTCAAATCGTTGCCGCTACAGTTGAACGAGCTTGGCAAGTAGGAACCGTACAGGCTTTGAAAGAATTTGAAGGGGCATTAGATAGAAGTAGTTTTTGATAAAGAGTACGTAAGCGTAGACCACCGCAGGTATAGCTTTTGCTAATTGATCCTTGTATGGCAATAAATGGCATAAACTGCCATAAAATAATATTATGAAGGAAAAATTAGGGAAGTTGTGCCAGTGAAAAGTATAAATATATCTCTCCCTGACGCGATGCGGACTTATATAGAAGAGAAAGTGGCAACTGGTGGTTACAGCAGCGTCAGTGAATATTTTCGTGAGTTAGTGCGCCAAGACCAAAAGCGTCAAGCAGCTGAACGTTTGGAAGCAATGCTTTTAGAAGGTCTAAATTCTGGGAATGCAACTGAGATGACTCCTGACGATTGGGAAGATATACGCCAAGCTGTGCGGGAAAGAATCGCCAAGCATAAAGGGTCAAACCAAGATTAATGAGCGACGTAAGCAAACGACCCCAAGTCATCCGCGACTTGATAGAATTAGCGACTTATATTGCAGAAGATAGCTTGGAAGCTTCAGATAGGTTTCTTGCAGCAGCAGAAACAACTTTCAAACAACTGAGTAAAATGCCAGGAATGGGAAAACCTTGTCAATTCTCTCATCCTAATTTAGCTGGTGTTCGACAGCAAGCAATAAAAGGATTTAAAAAGTATCTTGTTTTTTATCTTTCTTCGGATTCGGGTGTAGAGATTCTTAGAGTTATTTATGGCGGACGAGATATTGAAGCAATCTTGGATGAAGATTTAGGAGAGAATGACTTGGAATAATAATTACGAGTATTTTAAGGTGTCACTTTTAGGATAAGCAATCCAGTTCCAGAATTATGGATTTTCCATAGTAATAAGCTTACAATTTATTTGCCCAGAGATGGATAATGAGAGCAGTCCCACGTTTCCAAATATCCCTTTGACTAAGATTATTGCCGCTACAGTTGAACAATTTTGGTAAGTAGGAAGTATACAGGCTTTGGAGAATATTGACACGTATCTCGGCGGCCACCCCATTTCTAATGACTTCTGCAAAATAAAATAGTTCACCAAGTCTTTATACAATTTTTGATGTAATCACTGAGGATTAAAAAAAATATTAGGGTCAAGCTAAAAACAGCGAAACAACCCAAAAAAGTATATGTTCCTCAAGAAAATTACAGCATTCATTATAATCACTGGAATTTTAATATCTGGAAGTGCAAATGCACAACAGACTGAAAGATATAGATATTTAGGTACTAACAAAGTAGGTGAACCCATCCTACTTGATACACAAGAAATTGAAGGAACTGAATTTAAGTTAATAACACGTCATGCAAACAAAATTTTTAAAATGACTTTTTATGCTGTTTGTGGGGACTCTCGATTAACAATGACTAATATGGAAACTTACAGCGAGTCAGGGCAACTATTAGGACAAGATGAGACACCCGAAGAAATAACCTTTAAGTCACAATCTGCTAGTGGAATGGGAATGACCTATGTGTGTAGAAAAATAGGTGCAAGAGGTTGGTAAAAAGGCTACGACTTAATTTTTACTAATAATGTTGGGTTTCGTTCCTCAACCCAACCTACGCAGATTAAGGCTTTTGGCACTAACCCAAGCGTATTGCAATTTAGCTGATGTTAGACAGCAAGCAATAAAAGGAATAAAATACCCCTCCTCGCTGATGAGAAGGGGCGGTTTTAGCAGAAGCCAAAATGAGGGTAAGATTCAACTAAACTGTTCAATAATTCCGCCACCTAACACTTTTTCCCCGTTGTACCACACCGCAGCTTGTCCGGGGGTGATGCTGATTTGGGGTTCATCAAACACCAAACGCACACGGGAGTTTTCCAACGGAATCACTGTCGCTGGTGTAGGTGTTGAACGATAGCGAATTTGCACTTCGGCATGAATTGGGGTAGATGGTTCGGCAATGGAAACCCAGTTTACCCGATTTACAGTGCATTCTGGCTGAGTTACCTTAGTGCGATCGCCTACTACTACTTTATTATTTTCCGCATCTAATTCAATCACATACAACGGTTCGGCAGCCGCAATCCCCAAACCCTTGCGCTGGCCAATGGTGTAGTGATGGACACCATCATGCTGTCCTAAAACTTTGCCTGTAACATCGACAATATCGCCTGTTTTGGGAGCTAAATATTTATCCAAAAATGCCCGCATGGAACCGTTACTTTCCACTAAGCATAAGTCTTGACTTTCTGGCTTGTCAGCAGTTTTCAGTCCGTATTCACTTGCAATTCGCCGCGTCTCAGTTTTTTCTAGTTCGCCCAAAGGAAATATAGTTGCTGCAAGTAAATCTTGAGATAAATCATAGAGGAAGTATGACTGGTCTTTGTTGCGGTCAACAGCCCTTAATAACTGGTAACGTCCAGTTGCTTCGTCATAGCTAATTCGGGCATAATGACCAGTGGCAATGCGATCGCACCCCAATTCTTCACGAGCATACTGCACCATTGGCCCAAACTTCACCGTTTTATTGCACTGGGAGCAAGGCAAAGGTGTAATCCCAGCACTGTAACCAGTTACTAGGTAATCGACAATATGCGTCTGAAAGACATCCCGAATATCTACAACCTGATGGGGAACGCCCAGTTGTTCGCAGAGTTCAGCCGCGTCGATCATACCTTCAGAGCAACATTGACCTTTGCCTTTCATTAGCCAAAGAGTCAAACCAATCACTTCATAGCCCTGATGGTGCAGGATAGCTGCGGCGGTGGAACTGTCAACGCCACCAGAAAGACCAACGACGACTTTTTTCATACAAAGCACGACACGATAGCTGCGTGGTTGTCCAATTGTAGCATACACTCTTCAAAGCCTTGCTACTAAAGCGCTTCAGTTTTAAAGCAGCAGGCAGTGTTTCGACTACGCTCAACAACCAGGCAGGAGGCAGGTGGTCACTGAGCGTAGTCGTTGGCGCAGCCTCTCGTAGAGAAGTGAGGCAGGAGGCAGAAAGGAAGAGAATTTGACTTGTTTCTTCCATCCATAACGGAAGCAAGCGCGTCCGTAAACAGCTTTCATCTAAGATTAATTACAGATGTATTTTTTGCCACGCAGATGAGGTAACTTTACGTTAACGCTATATAGTTGCTACAACGGTGAACTAATAAGTTCCTGAAGGAAATTACCTAAAAATACTGTGACTACTTTCTAACTATTATGTCGAGAGGAATATCAAGTAAATTTATCCCATTTCAGATGCAGCGCCGAAATTCTCAGGGTTGGAAGCCCACTATTAGACTTATCTTTTTGTTAGTGGGAGGATGGTTAGTACTGATTCCCTACTCTACCCCAGCAAAAGCACAAATTTCCAACAGCAACGTATTACTAGCTCAAGAAACTGGTGAGATTTTACCGCCAACGCCAATTCCCTTTGGTCAACAGCCATCACCGCAGTTACAACCGGCTCAAGCAGAGGATTACAATCAACCGGAAGTGAACTTTCAGCCCTCCCAACCAGTACAAGACACTCAATTGGAGCAGAATTTTCAGCCTTCCCAACCATTACCGAACAATCAATTTGAGCAGAACTTTCAGCCCTCTCAACCATTACCGAACAATCAATTTGAGCAAAATTTTCAGCCCTCTCAACGTTCACAGTTTAGTCAATATAACCAGAACTTTGAGCGCTATTTAGTTTACGTTGATGGCAGTGATTTCCAGACACTACAAGCAATACGTCAGATTGAACCCAGTGCTTACATTCGCCAGTTCCAAGGCCGAACTGTAATTCAGTCAGGAGTTTTTAACAGAGTCGCCAACGCCCAACAACGGGTGAATGAGCTACAGTCACGAGGCATATATAACGCCCGAATTATCAGCTTTGGTAACGGACAGGAAATAAATGCAGACAATGGCAACTATAACTATAGAGACGATAATTATAGAGACGATCGCAATAATATAAATGCTAATAGGCGCTCTTCTAGATATTATGTCGCCATTCCCACCACTTCCGAACAGTTACCTGCGATCGCAGCACAAGTTAGGCAGAATCTAAGCGGATATACACAAGATTTAGGACGATCTGGTGGAATCCTCGAAAGGACGCAACCACGGGGCCCACACGTAGCGGTAGGGCCTTTCCAAAATCGATTCCAAGCTGAGGAATGGAACAAGTATATACGAAAGATCGGATACGGTAATGCCAGGGTTTACTACGGAAAGTGAATTAGTAGGGAGTTAGAGTGAGATAGGAAGTACACCAACAGCGATCGCTCCAATGTAAGTATCATAGAATTTTAGGCAAATCAGTTGTAAATCATGCTACGGGTATAAGCCAAAATTTTTATAGAGACTCACACAAGTACAGTCAAAATGGATATAAAGAATGGCTTCGTTGGCGCTGTTGGCAATACCCCTTTAATTCGCTTAAACAGTTTTAGCGAAGAAACAGGGTGTGAAATCCTTGCGAAAGCAGAATTTCTCAATCCTGGGGGTTCCGTTAAAGACCGCGCCGCACTTTACATCATCGAAGATGCAGAAAAGAAAGGTCTACTCAAACCTGGTGGCACGGTTGTAGAAGGAACCGCTGGTAATACTGGCATTGGACTAGCACATATTTGCAACGCCAAAGGCTACAAATGTCTAATTATTATTCCCGATACCCAGTCACAAGAAAAGATAGATGCACTAACAGCACTAGGAGCAGAAGTTCGTCCCATCCCCGCTGTACCCTACAAAGACCCGAACAACTACGTCAAGCTATCTGGTAGAGTCGCTGCTGAGTTGGAAAATGCTATTTGGGCAAATCAGTTTGATAATTTAGCCAACCGCCTCGCTCACTACGAAACCACAGGGCCGGAAATTTGGACGCAGACAGATGGTAAAATAGATGCATGGACAACTGCAACTGGTACTGGTGGTACTTATGCTGGTGTAGCATTGTACTTAAAAGAACAAAATCCAGCAATTAAATGTGTTGTAGCCGATCCACTGGGTAGTGGACTTTATAGTTATGTCAAAACTGGCGAAATCAAGATAGAAGGAAATTCCATCACCGAAGGCATCGGTAACGGTCGCGTCACAGCCAATATGGAAGGCGCACCTGCTGACGATGCCATCCAAATCGATGACCAGGAAGCTTTGCGAGCAGTTTACCAACTGCTGAGGAAAGATGGGTTGTTAATGGGCGGCTCAACGGGTATTAATGTTGGGGCAGCTGTTGCCTTAGCGAAGCAATTGGGGCCAGGACATACCATCGTCACCATCTTGTGTGATAGTGGTTCCCGGTATCAGTCGCGGATATTCAACCCGGAATGGCTAGCCTCAAAAGGACTTTCAATAGATTAGTCATTGGTCATTAGTCATTAGTCATTAGTTATTATTCACTTGTACTTAGCGTAGTCGTTGGCGCAGCCTCTCCAAGAGTTTATTGGTCATTCTGACTTTTCGCATTATGTGGAAAAGTCCACCAAAAACCTAACCCCCTAACCCCCAACTCGTCGCGGGAAGGGGGAAAATTCAAAGTCTCTCTCCTTTTAGGAGAGAGATTTAGAGAGAGGTTTTCCAGATGCCGTGAAAAGTCAGATTGGTCATTAGCTTCCGACTTCCGACTTTTGACAAATGACAAATGACAAATGACAAAGAACAAATGACCAACATTACTCAACCATCAGACTTCCCGATAATAGACCAACACTCTTCTAAATGTGTGCGAGTCTGTCAAAATCGTACTTGTAAAAAGCAAGGTGCAGCCAAGGTTTTAGCAGCTTTTACAGCTTTGCCAATCCCTGGTGTAACTGTAACGGCTAGCAGCTGTTTAGGACAATGTGGCAATGGGCCGATGGTGCTGATATTACCGGATATGGTCTGGTATAGCGGGGTTCAACCGGATGAAGTATCTCTACTGATAGAAAATCATTTGCTAGGTGGTCAAAGAGTCAAACAGATGCTCTATTATCGGTTTCATCCCCAGAAATCAAGCTAAATTTTTAATATCAAGGTCTGCAATCTTGTTGACTGAAGTGAGGCATCCAATGAATATCCAGCAGCTGCGTCAATCCTTAAAACAAAAGTGGCTTATTTACTACAAGCAAAATATTTCCTGGCTGGTCAAAATGCGAATTTGGGCCACTTACGATGGTCTGCGTCGTCCTTTGTCCGGTTTTATTTTGGCAACACTGTCTGTTTTAGAACCCCAGTTTGATGAAATACTTTCTTTTATGGTGGATCTGAATAACGATCCAGATAAAATAGTCGCTGCTTTAGGTCTTAACTTCAATCCTGATGAAGAGTTACGTTTAATCAAATCAGACCATTCTATAACTACCAGTCAAGTTGAAAACGAGTCGGCAGATGAGAAGTATTCTGAGGATAAACATCTGTCATCGGTTGAAACTGCTACCAAGATTGCGCCTAATTCTCTCGCCAAAACTCTAGACTACAACTTGCCACGCGCCGATCGAGTTGTCCGATCGTTTACAGCTACTACTGAGGTAAGTCGCACACGCGAACCTGAGTTGGTAGTAGCAGCAACTAAAATTGCTCCTGATACTCCGGTAAAAACACCATCCTCCGGTTTGCTAAGGGAATATCAACTAGTACGTTGGCACTCTGGTCAGTTACCTTCAGGAGCATCGGCGACAATGACCAGTCAGGTTAACAGCAAAGCCAAAACTATGCCATCTGTAGCATTAGCTACCGAAGTTAAGAGCAACGCGCCATCTAGCCGAATCCCTGTGGATGCATCGTTGGCAGTTACCAATGAGATTTCTACTAACGGCAAACCAGTGCGATCGCCCCTTGGGCGGCTCCCTTCAGGAGCATCGCTAGCAATTACTACTGAGGTTAAAAGTAACGTCAAAGATCCGAATATTCAACCACAAGAAGTTAAGAGCAAAGTGAATTTACCAACTACAAATGCGCGTAGTATAGCTTCTTGGGTAGATGAATTTTGTTACGGCGCTAGGGAGAAAGAGAAAGATATTTTGATTTGAATTACTTACGGATATTCGTGAGAAACAAACGGGATTTCTATGACTTCACCCTCAGTTTCTCCCACTTTGACTTTTAAGCCTACGCCACCAGCTTTGGTGCGAATGTAACCTAGTCCAAAGTAACCATCCACGGTTTGGGTGTAACTAGTCAGTTTGCCGACCTTTTCATCTCCAACTGCGATCGCACTTCCAACTTCTACAGGGGCACTGAGGCGGATACCCAAAAGGTGTTGTTTTACACCTTTATATGTGTTTAACCGAGCAATAGTTTCTTGCCCAATATAGCAACCTTTAGTAAAAGAAATTGTTTGCCACAAACCAACTTCCAGAGGATTGTAATCATCTGTGAGTTCCGCATCTGGAGCGGGGCGACCTTGTAAAATTCGCAAAGCATCCCAGGCGCGATCGCTCATCTCTACCGCCCCAGCTTCTAACAATTTGTTCCACACCGTTTCTTTGTCAGTATAGGGGAAAGTAAAGGTGTATCCAGGCGCAGCTAACCCACTACCCACAGCAATTCGCACGCCCTCAGCCGGAGCGATCGTGTATACTTTATGACTAGCGTAAGGTTGGCCGATGAGTTCGCCAATACCCAACTTTTCTAAAACAGCGTCGCTTCCCGGACCAATGAGGCTGAAGGTATTGGTGTATTGGGTAATATCAGATAATTCCACCTTATCTGCATAGAAAATATATTTATCCAGCCATTCCATGAGATATTGGCGGCGGTTAGGCGAAACTAGCAGGATTACCGCATCTTCTCTAACGTAGGCGGTTGCTAAATCAATTGTTCTGGCTGTGGAAGTCACGAAAACAGTATCACAACCTTGTCCTGGCTTGAGTATTTGGAAATTGTTAGTACTTTGGTTGTGTAAGAAATTCAGGCGATCGTCGCCAGCTACTTTGATGCGTCCCCAAGCGGTGCGATCGCATATAGCAACCCCAACTCTGGCGGCTTGGATAGCTGCTGCGTCTTTATCGTTAAGTGTAGATGTTGGCATAGCGATGAGAAGTTGCCCTGTTTCAATGTTGTCGCACTGGAAATCTTAGCAAATAAGCGTTTGTGGCTTCAATGCATCTCTGGTTTTCTTGTATAGTAAATTAGGAAATATACTTATAGTAACTATTTATACACGATACTTATAAAATTAAACCAATAGATTGATTTGTAGCTAGACTTATAGCTAATAGATTGATTTAAAAAACAACAGAGCTAGATGATGCAAATCACTGTTGAGGTATCTGAGGAGCTAGGACAGCAATTACAGCAGTTCCAAGACCGTTTACAAGAGATAGTAGAACGCGGTTTCCAAGAGTTATTGAACGAACAGTCTGGCAATTTTCTCGACGAGAAAGAGATTATTGGATTGTTAGCTAGTCAGCCTACATCAGAACAAATTCTGGCAATCCGACCCTCACCGGAATTCCAAAGTCGTGTAAGTGATTTACTCGCACAAAGTAAAGCAGGAACACTTTCAGCGAAGGGTGAAGCTGAACTAGAACGCCATCTGACTATAGAACATCTTGTGCGTATGGCAAAAGCTCATGTCTTCGAGCAATTACGCCAAAATCCATGACTTATGTATCAGCCCAGTTGCGGAAACTCGTAATTGAACGAGCGAACCAAAGGTGTGAGTACTGCTTATTTCCTCAGAGTGCTGCACTATTTAGTTTTGAGATGGAACATATTATTGCTGAAAAACATCGTGGCACTACTGAAGCAGAGAATCTAGCTCTCGCCTGTCCATACTGTAATCGTGCAAAGGGTACTGATTTGGGGTCAATCGATCCTGAAACAGGGAAACTAACACCCTTTTTCAATCCAAGGACTCAAAAATGGAGCGATCACTTTCAGATGAATGGAGCAGAGATTGCATCATTGACAGCAGAAGGGCGAGTAACTGTTGCAATTCTCCAATTCAATCAATCAGAGCGCTTAGAAGAACGGGACAGGTTGATTTTAGCAGGTCAGTATTCTTAAGTTTACTAAGAGTGCGATCGCCTGTAATAAAGTAGCAGATGCGATCGCACGTAATTCTCTCAGCTCTCTGGTAATTTAGCAAACGCCTGCTCAACCAACTCCTTTGACTTAGCATCCAAACGCAGCCAATCCACTTCACCGAATTCATCGATTAAACTAGTATCAATATCAGCAACTTCCTTCTGTGGTGTGTATTCAAGAAAACACACTTCATAACACAGTTCCCACAAATCGATACTCGCTTCTTGCTGTTGACGCTGCAAACGTAGATGATATCCTGGATGGGGCATCGGCAGACGAGCCAGAGTTCCTCTGATTTCATCTGCTTCTTGGGGTGTTGCAGTTTCCATTGCTTGCAACAGTTCAGTCACCAATGCTTTGATTTCATCAGTGGTGCTAGGCGGCCAAATCAGGACATCGTGGTAAGTTCCTGTCCAGGAAGATTCATCAAGCTGCTTGCGGATATTGTCGATAACGCGAATGAAAGCAGGTTGCATGAGGATTTCAGCCTGCTGCCATGCAACTGGATTTGTTATTTTAGGTGGCATTGGTAATAAACAGGGGCACTAAAAGAAAAATAAACAGTCTGCGTTTATTAAAAAGCTGCGTTTTTAATCTAAATCTTTTCTCAAGATAGCGGATTTCATTGAAGAAAATTTGGAGATATTTATTACCAGCTGGAAAATTAGGTAATAACTCTGGGGAGGGAATATGATAGGCAAGCTACTAGACCATCGTTACCAAGTAATTCGAGTCCTCGCGATGGGAGGATTTGGTCAAACCTACATTGCCCAAGATACTAGGCGGCCCGGCAATCCCATTTGCGTTGTCAAGCACCTTAAACCCGGAACTGACTCCAGAGTTTTTGATACTGCTAAACGCCTGTTCAGCAGCGAAGCCGAAACTTTAGAAAAATTGGGCAACCATGACCAAATACCGAGGCTGCTAGCGTATTTTGACGAAAACCAAGAATTTTATTTAGTACAAGAATATATTGAAGGACATACGCTAGCTGAAGAACTTATACCTGGTAAGCGCTGGAGTGAAAGCCAAGTAGTTCAACTGTTGCAGGAAGTTCTGGAGATTCTGGAATTTGTCCATCGCCAAGGCGTGATTCACCGCGATATCAAACCGGATAATATCATCCGTCGCGCCTCAGATAATAAGTTAGTTTTAGTTGATTTTGGAGCAGTGAAGCAACTGCGTACACAACTGGTAACAGTGGGCGGACAAGCCTCTGCGACAGTGGTTATCGGCACTCCTGGCTATATGCCCACAGAACAAGGGCAAGGTAAACCCCGTCCCAACAGCGACATCTATTCCCTTGGCATCATCGCCATTCAAGCATTAACAGGATTACAGCCAACAGAATTGCAAGAAGACCCGGAGACGGGGGAAATTATCTGGCGGCATTCAGTAACTGTGAACCATCGACTGGCGGCAGTATTGTCCAAGATGGTGCGTTATCATTTCAAAGACCGCTACCAAAATGCCACGGAAGCACTGCAAGCGTGTAAAGACGCGATTAATCCAGTACCTGCACTTTCCGCACCTCAAGAAGTCGCCAACAATTCCAGTTACCAAGCAGCCAAATCCCAGCCTCAAGTATCTCGGCTGCAAACTATTGCATTTGCACCAGCAAATCCTATCCCTGCTAAACCTGCGCGTAAAGACTCTAGTAAATCCGACCCCTGGCCGATATTAATTGGCATATTACTGGCGGGTGGTGCAGCTGCCTTGGTAGCAAATGTATATCCAAATGTGAAAAATTTAGCTTTAAATCTTACAGGTAAGGATACCTCTTTAGCAAACAAATGCTCGGCTGTTGTTGTCGGAAATTCTAATATCCGTTCTGAACCTAGTTCGATAAATTCTGATAATATTGTGCAAACTGTTGCTAATAACACCAATTTCGAGGTGACTGGCAAGCGAACAAAAGCAGGTTGGATAGAAGTTAAACTTAAATCTGGTCGTTTGGCTTGGGCACACCCGACCGTAATAACTAATAATCAGGAATGGGGTTCTTGCCTACGTGAAAATGGCATTGCAACTAGGATTGTAGATGATAGTAGCTTGATTGCGACTCGAACAATTCCTCAGCCAAAACCAAAATCTAAGGATGTAGTAACTCCATTACCAGAAAAGCCTAAGGGGTCAACTGACGACACTGAGAAATCAGAACGATCGCAGCCTAACGATAACAGTGCCAATATTGTAGAAGAAGCAAAAAAGAAGTACGATTCAGGAGATATAATTGGAGCGATCGCACTTTTAAGATCGGTTCCAGCAAATGCTGCTTCTGGTATCCAAGAGACGGGCAAAATGATTGCCCAGTGGCAAGAAGATTGGGCTAAAGCAGAGGCGTTATCTAATGAGATAAATAAAGCAATAGATGATGGGAAATGGGATAAAGTTTTAGATTATAGAAACCATCCAGAAAAATTGCCTAATACTAAATACTGGCGAAATAGAATAGAACCATTATTTAAAAAAGCAGCCGAAAATCTGGCAAAACAGACACTAACTCAGCTAGAAAATCAAGGTAAGCAGAAAAATACCCAACAGAAACTTCCCGATACGAACCAACCTGAAACCACACAGAGTCCCAATACCACAGAAACTCCTAAAAGCAGCTTTTAACAGTTATCAGTAAACACAGTTATTCCTTGTTTCCAGCTTCTTCTGACTGGGAATGACTAAAGGAGGGCTGTCGCCTCTCGGATTCGCAACAGTAGCTCAATAAATCTCGTTTCCAAGTTATACCTGGAAACGAGATTTTAAATAGGTATTTATCTGTGGTTTTATTTTCCCTATCCGTGCATTTCGTCGTATTCTTGGGCTTCAACTCGTCTTGCTTCCATCCGCGAAGCAGGCAGAAACTCAGCACGACGGACTGGAACCAAAGGCGGCGTATTTCCTTGGTAAGGGTGAATAACTTGTACAGTACGGGCTGGACGCTGCCGTGGTGAGAACAAAGCCAATACCCCAGCGACAACAACACCACCGCCAATAGTGAGAGTTGCGCCTCCCACAGCCCAAAGCACGGGTGAAGACCACCAATTATTTTGCGGCTGGAATGTTGCTGCTGTTTTTGGTTGGTTATTCTGCTGGGCTAATTGCCACTGCTGCTGAGTATTGAAATTTTGGACTTGGCCCTGGAGTTGTTGATTTTGCAACTTTAGCTGTTCATTGTCGTTTTTTAAACGCTCCAGTTGCATCTGCGTGTTCAGTTTCTCCATCTCTAGCCGCTGGTCAGTACTGGTACCAGTCGGTGGCTGAACCTGACCAGGATACACTGGTTGCCCATAAGGCCCGTAAGGATACATTTGTGGCTGCATTCCTTGGGGCGTTACTACACCTGGCATTTGTGGAGCAACAGCAAAGTTAGGTTGTAGAGGGGTATTTGTTCCTTTGAGCAATACGAGAGCCGCCAGCCCAGCTACGGCAACCCCGCCGATAAACGCCATACTCTCACTCATCGCCTTTGCTCCTCGATTGCGACGTAACTATAATCATTTGTGACTGACTCACTCTCACACTCATAAATTATGCCTACTTAATTTCACATAATACTCAAACTATAAGCGACTCTATCAGCTAGTTTTTTTACATCATCATATCTGATGTTAATATTCAAGACCATAATGGTCAAATTGTCTACCAAACAAGGATAGAAAAACTACACTGTTATACTTTTTTAATCTACTTTCTCCGTCTAATCAAGAGCAGTATTTGTGCTGGTATTGGTCGTCTTGATGGCTGCCTTGAGACTTTGGCAAAATTGGGCGATCGCCGAAAGTCCCTGCTCTGGTGTCCCTTCTGCTAACCGTTTGACAACAGCGCTACCCACGATCGCACCATCTGCACCCCATTCCATTACCTGACGGGCTTGTTCAGCTTCAGATATTCCAAAGCCGACTGCAATCGGTTTATCAGTAACACTACGAATTTGTTTGAGTAAATCGGACACGCGGTTTTCCAGTTGCGATCGCACCCCTGTAACCCCAGTCACACTGACTAAATAAATAAATCCTTGAGAAGAACGAGCGATCGCTTCGATCCGTTCAGCCGAACTGGTGGGAGCAACCAACAAGATTACGTCAATTCCCTTCTCACTAGCTGCTTGGAGCAATCCTGCTGCTTCCTCTAAGGGCAAATCAGGTATTACTAATCCTGCAACCCCAGCCGCAGCAATTTGCCCAAGAAATTTTTCAATTCCCCGGTGCAAAATTGAGTTGTAATAGATCAACAGAACAATTGGCGATCGCAATTTGGGAGTAATCCCTTGCAGCATTTCTAGCACCTGCTCCAATTTCGTACCCCTTTGCAAGGCGCGAGTAGCAGCAGCTTGAATAACTGGCCCATCAGCCAGAGGATCGGAATAGGGTATACCCACTTCAATAATGTCGGCTCCATTACGATCTAGAACCTGCAAGGCTTTTGCTGTGGTTTCTAAATCGGGATCGCCAGCAGTGATAAACGGAATTAGGGCGCACTCACGATTGCGCCCAAGGGTTTTAAAGCAATCAGAAATCGCAGTCATTTAGTCAAGTGTCAATAGTCAGTGGTCATTGGTCATTGCTCATTAGCCATTGGTCATTAGTAAAGGACAAATGACTAATGACAAAGGACAAATAACAACTGACCAATGATAACTTTACACCTGAGATTGCTCTTCTTGTTCTATTTCGGCTTGAATTCGTGCGAGTTCTTCGGGAGTAAGCTCGTCTAGCCGCTTTTGCAGAAAGTCTTGCTCATACTGTTCCCGCTGTTGGTGGTAGGTCATTTTTTGTCCCACCGCACGGAAAAAATAGGTGGCTAACCAGCCAACTAAGGCACTGACTAGCAAGACTTGGCTCCATATACCAGCTTTTTGATTATCCAAACCGACTAGCTGCAATCCTAAGTATGCCAAGCCACCGGCAATAAAAACACCCAAGCCAATTCCAATCGCGTCAATCCGTCGCATGAGAGTTATGACCTACCAATCTCGTTAAACTTGAACTTGTCGCCGTTGGGGTCGGAAATTTGCAAACGGCGATAGAACCAACAGACCCGGAAAGAAGAAAAACACCAAAAAGTACATAAAGACACGCTCAATGGAGCTAGCTACATACCAACGCTGTTTCAGGTACAGCAAAACAGCAATGGGGATTACCAAAAGGTAAGCTCCAGCCAAAATCAGATATAGCAGGGCGACAATCATAACTTTCAAGTCTTAAGCATCTGTTTTCCATCATAGGCTGAAGAGACAAACAAGAGAGAAGTATAGTCATAATGCTTTCAACATAACTGCGCCAGAATTCCTCGAAACCGCTAACAAGGAGGCAAATCGCAGCTTTGGCTAGCTGGAGTACTTTTACAATGGGCGATTCAACGGATTGCATGACAAAAGCTAATATCATGCTATTATGTGAATCCACTAGCAAAATGCTCTAGTCAGACAAGATCGAAAACTCATCCAGATTATTACGAGAAAACAAAGAAAACTTCCAAATTTGGGAAGCGATCGCACATTCTGGAAAAAATATTTTCAATCTAGTTGGACAAAAGACACAATTGATGGTGGAATAGATAAGGAGGTATTTGCTACCTCTAAAAAATAACTAGTTATACTAGTTGCCAAACACCTGCGGGGGTGTGGCGGAATGGTAGACGCTACGGACTTAAATAATTGAGCCTTGAAGGAGAAATCCCTCAAGTGGAAGCTCTCAAACTCAGGGAAACCTAAATCTGGTGACAGACATGGCAATCCTGAGCCAAGCCGAAGAAAGTCCTGAGTCATGAGTGATGAGTGGTGAGTAAATTTAAAACTCTTAACTCCTAACTCCTAACTCATAACTGTTCGGAAGGTGCAGAGACCCGACGGGAGCTACCCTAACGTTAAGTCGAGGGTAAAGGGAGAGTCCAATTCTCAAAATCCGAGTTGGCTATTGTCATCAGGTAGCAGTGAAAACTGCGGGAGAATGAAAATCCGTTGACCGTAATAGGTCGTGTGGGTTCAAGTCCCTCCACCCCCACTAAAAATTTAATACCGAAAGGCTTCGATAGAAGTTATGGGCGGGTTAAATCTAAATCATAGATTAACTCGCCCATATAGTTATTTATGTATGGTCTTTTATGGTTATAAGTAAGTAATTTCACTGGATTATTTGATGAAGCATTAAACAATTTATCTTTAATACTTTATTTATAGTCTTAGTTCATCAAATTTGTGTAAAAAGATTACTGAATCTCTGACAAATAGATTGATGCTACTGTTCGCCAAGGTTAAGCTGGTAATAATATGAACAGGAAGCCTTTTTGTCCTGATAACTGAAATGACCGCTAATCGTTTATCAATTACTCAGGAAAATCCCCATTGTGCTACGTCTAACTCTAGCCAACTAGATGTGCAAACTGCCCAAGAGGAAGTTTATAGCTTCTTTGTGGAAATTGTCAAGAAATTGCCACCAGAGGATGTTTTACGTGAATTCAAAGGTTTGTTTATAGACGGTCTTGATTCCGAATATTCTGATTATATACCTGGAATATATAGTGTTTTTCTAGATGAGCATGAACAGGAATTATATAATACACTGAAGCGGTGTTGTTACATCATAGTTAATAATTGGAAAAGTAATCGAAAAGACAAATATATCCAAGATTTAGTTAATTTATTTGTTAATGAAAATCTGAAAATTAAGGAAAATAATCCTCCAGTAGTAAAAACTTGTAAAATCTGGCTAGATAATTTTGCCAAGAGCAAAGATTACAAGGAACTGAAATTATTTGCTACTAAATATGAAGAATCATCTAAAGGTCATTGGGCTAATCGCTACACTTCCTATTTATTGATCGATCAATCTGTTAATAATAAGAACCCTAAAGAACAGCAAGAGGCTGCTAGGAGGCTTTCTAAACAGATAAAAGAGAAATTTAAGTTTGAACTCGCAATGTATATTGCTCGTTCTCAATCTGCCGTCTCAAGCACAACACGCTATAAAAATCCCAGTATTTTGGGAGATCAAGCTCTGCGATTAATAAAAGCAATTGTCTTAAAAAGAGGTGTGTTTAGTCATGATAATATTGCCCATATATTTATCAAACAAACTGAAAATCAAACTCTGAAAAATTTTAAAATAAACCTAGAAAAATATCTATTTTTTTCTGTAGAAAACCAAACCTCAGTTGAGACTTGGCGGCAGCATTTTGCACATAATTTATCCTTATGGAAGACGGATCATAATCAAGAAATTATCACTAAAGAATTTTTCTTGAGAACTTGTAATCGAGTGATTGATTACTTTACAACAGAAAATGGTAAAGAACCTGCGGACTTATTTCTATTATTAATTAACCAAGGTCATGCTTTAACCTTGGTGATTATGTTATTAAAGATTATTTTAATTTGTAAAAATTCCCGCAGACATTTAGAAACTCGGATTGCTCATTTGATTCGTTTTTACGAAAACTATTCCGAAGAGGAATGCAAAGGGGTAATAAATTTTATCGAGATTTTTAATATCACGTTCGCTATTTATGCAGAAAATGTAGAATATAACTTGATTAAGATGGAAGAAGAGGAGCAAAGCAGTAATCAGCAATTAAATCTGGATGGTTATCGTGTGTTTTCACAGATGAAGGTAGATAGACAAAAATGAGTTTTACCTGATTCATGATTTCGCAAGACGTTCGTCTAACCAAGCCAGAGCAGCACCCGCAGTTTCAGCTAGAATACTAATGAGGCGATATAGAGCGATCGCACTAAATACTAAGGCAGCTGGAAAGTGGTGCCGTAAAAGTTCATACGCAGTCGCTTCAAAGACACCTAATCCCCCAGGCGCACCCGGTATCACAAACCCTAACAACCAAGCGCAACTAAAAGCCCCTAACAACAAAGGAATTTGATTCGCATTCAACGAACCCAAGGCAAACATAGTTAGTATAAAGCCAGTGGCGCGTAATCCCATAAAGCCCACTTCTCCTAACAAAGGGCGTAAAGGGTAGCTTTTAAGGCTGAAGGGAACAGTTGGTTGGGTGGTAGCAGCAGACTTTTTTGCTTTTAATTTGTACAAAAAGCGAATAACTGGGTTCAAAAACCAGGGATGAATCGCACCAAGGACTACAGCTAAACTGAGAAATTGTAGTACTTGTATAACAAGGGTAGTATTCGCTGCTGCAAACTGGCTACTGCATAAGACAATGATGATTAAAGCAGCCGCTAGCATGAGTAGGGCTTCTAGCAAAACGCTTAAGGTGGCTGCACCTGTAGGAATATTGGCATTTTTGGCGGCGACAATTCGCCCGTAGTGATGCCAGATATTACCTGGTAAATACTTCGCAATGTTCGTTTTTAGGTAAACTTGGATGAATTGAGGAGATGATACAGGTTGATTTAATTCTTGCAAAATCCAAGTCCAGATCCAGCCTGCCCAAGTATGTGCTAGTAAAGTTACCCCTGTAGCGATCGCCATAACTGCCCATCCTACCCCATCAATGCGGATAGCTGTCACCCCAATCCAATTATCCTTCAAAGCTTTTCCTAAAAAAAACAGTGTCCCTCCCAAAATTATCCAGCGTAAAAATTGCTTCATAAATTTAGTCATTTAATGGTAGAGCAACAAAGGCTAAATACTCAAATATTATGGGACATCAGCCATATATCCAAAAGCTTTTGAAGTATCAAACAGGTTGATGTAGCTCTTTGCCCAACAATCATATTATTTTAGTTTATATCTCTCTATAGTTAGATAAAATTATTCCTTTTGTGCTAATTAAAATGTGACTTGCGCTAGAGGTAAAACTTATTTAATTATTATTATCATTAAATAAAGTTATTATTCTTTACTGAATGCTTGGGATACAAAAGTAATTCCAAATGCTATGTTGGTTGAAGTTTAACTAGTCACAAAAATGCAAGGAGTGAAAACTATGAAAAAAGCAATGACTTGGCTGAGAAATATTCGTCCTTTGAAAGTTTTAACTGTTTTTTTAGCAGGGATATTCCTATTTTTGACTCAGGCTTGTGGTGCTCCAGGAGTAGCATCACAGCCACCACAGCCTGGTTATCAAGCACCTAATGTTGAGCGAGCTGATTCCACTAAAGATTATCCTCTGAATTCTCCTGCCGGTGGGATGAATAACTTTAGTGATGTAGATCCTAGAGCGATAGATGAAAAGGCAGCTAATGACAGAGCTGAGGCGTTAGTGAAAAATGCTCAAAAGAATATCGATCGGAAGGGAGTTGACAGTCGAGAGCAATATGGCCGGAATTTTCAGCAAGGGACACCCCTTGGTGAAAGAGTAAAAAACCTGGGTGAAGATATCGGCAGTTCCGCTGATGAATTGCGCGAAGGTCTTGTAAAGGGGACTCAGCGAGGAATTGAAAATATCAAGGGTAATACCCAGAATGCTACCGAAGACGTGACAAAAAATGTAAAGCGTGGGGCTGACGATGCTGGTAAAAACGTTAAGCGCACAGCGGAAGATGCAGGTGATGCAGTGAAGGGAGCAGTCAGAAATGTTGATTGAAATTAGTCTTTCAATCTTTTGCAAAAATATCAAAGCGCCCACAGACTTATAGTCTGGTGCTACTAAGCAAAGCCTGTCTACGCAGGCTTTGTTTTGGTTTGAGATGGGATTTAATTCAATACGGTTCACTTAAGGCTAAAAACTAAAACTGGCGTAGGTTGGGTTGAGGAACGAAACCCAACATTATTAAAGATTTGTTGGGTTAAGCGTAAGTGAAACCCAACCTAGTATTGTTCTTAACCCCCTAACGCCATTCCCGCTTCGGGAAGGGGGAACAATTCAAAGCCTCTCTCCTTTAAGGAGCTACGGTGTACACACAAGTCGTGAAATTCCACCTGAGACTTGGTTTAGTCCTCTAGCTTTAGGTTCTGCGATCGCTCTGAAAGCCTGTCCGCAGCGAGGAGGAACGACGAAACAATCGCTTTAACTCACGGGATTATGTGATTACTTCGCTCCTTTGTCACTGCGCTCTTCATGACAATTTAAGGGGTCTATAACGCCTGAAACCCTTTCAGATAGTACTTGTGTGTACACCGTAGCCTTTAAGGAGAGAGGAATGGAAGTGAGGTCAAAATTGTACCTCACGCTTATCGAAAACCGCTATAAAAACCTCAAGAAGTTACAAGCTGCAAGCATTAGCGGTGATGAAATTCTACCTCTTTCTCCAAAATCTTGATGTCATAGTTGCCAAAGAAATCGTGACCTAGTAGCCCAATGCTTGCTTTTGGTGCGATCGCTACTTGAAGATTATTGGCTGTAACTCCACCTACTGCAATAGATTTTACCTTACTGGTTGAGAATTTTACTTCACTACCATCAGCAATTTGGGCTTGCATTGTACCTGTAGCCTGTAGTTGCAGTGTATTCGCCATATCTTGAGTGATAATGGTTCCACTGGCACCTGTATCTACAATCATTTCAAAGGTTTTTTTGTCGTTGAAGGTGACATCAATCACAGGAGTTCCACCAAAACGGCGTTTGATTGAGACTCGAAAAACTTTATTGTCTGAAGGTGCGGCTATGATATTGCCACAAATTCTTCCCAATCCAACAGTTTTACCAGAGGAAGTTATCATGTAACACGCTCCTGGATCGTCTGCTGTTGCCCGATGAGAGAATGCTAAAAATATCAGCGTCGGCATTAGTGCGATCGCAGCTAGATTAACGGTTGTAATCCAACGCCTCCAAGCATTCTTCATGTTATACTGCTCTCCAATTTTTGTGGTTACTCTTAATAGCTAAACTCATTATGGCGGCTGTAAAACATGGTGTTAAATAACAGGTTTTTAATATACAAATTCAAATTGTATCTATTTAAAATGGACATTCATAACGACTTTTTTAGTTTTAAATTAGCTAATTATTTATATATATCAACAATATAAAATTGCATCTTACTCAATACATCTTACATAGAATTACTGAGTGGTAAATTAAAGATTAGGTAAAGACATGATGAAACTACTTATACCAATTCTGTATGAAGATGACCCCAAACTATATGAGGAACGAACCGCAAAGAGCGCATACTCCTACGGAGAAGCAAGCTATGCGCAGCGTCTCGTAAGAGTTGGACACAAAGAAAGAAGAAGCCAATAAAATCTGGCGCAGCCTCACAAAGAAATGGTATTAGAGCAGATTCAATCTGACATACTGATAAGTTGGATAAGAGAAATTTGTTAGCTTACTCAAAGCTTGCTGCTGCATTTACAGCAGTTACGATCGCATTTTTAACAGCAATATCTTTTTGTTCGAGAATGATATTTTCACTATCAGTACGCGAAGCAACTACACCGCAAATAGCAGCAGCAGCAAAATCATATACTCCTGCCATTTTGAATAGTGTGCCGCATTCCATCTCGTAATTCAAGATATTTAAGCGCCGATATTCTTCTGTAATGCCATGCAGCGATCGCATTAAATTAGGATTTGCGGAATCAGTGCGTTCTTGTCCTTCGTAAAAAGTATCAACTGATGCCGTAATTCCGATGTAATGTTCAACGTTTAATTCTCGTGCTGCTTTAACTAAAGCGACTGTCAGAAAAGGATCGGCTGCGGCTGGATACTCCACTGGTGCTATATCATTCGCTGCACCTTGGCGACACAATGCTGCACTGCTAATAACAACACTACCGACTGGTATATAAGATTGAATGGAACCGCAAGTTCCAATGCGAATAATTTGCCGGATTCCTACTTGTACCAACTCATTGACAACAATACTTAATGAAGGCGCACCCATACCACTTGTAGCTGATAAGATGGAGCGACCATTCGGTAAGTATCCTACATAGCTATTGAGTCCGCGATTTTCTGACAACACGCGTACATCTTGTAAATAAATTTGGGCAATTAGGTGCGATCGCTCTGGGTCGCCAGATAATAGAGCAATGCTGGGAGGCGATGAACCTAAATCATCTTGCCCAAAGCCAATATGATAGAAAGGTTTATTTGGCATTAAATTTTAGATTTTAATTTTTAAATTTTAGATTATTTTACTTACGAACCGTTTTTACCTCTCCATGTAAGATGCCATTGGTCATAGAAATTAAATGGTGGAATAATTTTTTGGCGAATTTCTGCCATTTCTTCGGAGCGGTTAATACTTTGCATCAGATAACCACTTTTAAAGATAAGTTGATGAACTTCCTCATATTTATAAGCAGGTTGAAAGCCAAGATGAACATATAGGCTCTTAATAAAATTCTTGGCTACTAATAAGCTTCCTGTAAATTCAACAAGATGATTTAGTTCATCATAAATAGTACTAGGATGACCCACAGGTGTATCTCGAAGACAAGGAAATACACCCAGAAAATCTTTTGCTCTACCGTGTTTTACAATAAGTTTTTGTTTTAGGCTTAGAGTGATAATTAATTCTTTCAAGTAAAGTATTTCTTCTATTACGTTATAAGTGCAACAATAGCCTCGCCAACAAGCTGTTGTAACGGATTGAGGAGAAAAACCGTGCTGCGTTGGCTCAAATAATCCTACACCATCAACACCTACAATGCAGAATATTTGACTTTTATAAATTAATCCATCACTAATTTGACCAGTCATTTTTTGTTTTTATACAATTATCTATTTATTAATTAAGGTTCAGACCTACGCTTCAACCCAGATGAGTAAATTTTTTAAGACTTGTGCGTACACAAGAGGGAAGGGGGAGAGGTTCTTTCAAGATTACTGAATTGGTGTTCTAAAATCTCCTCCTTCCCATATCTGAAGTTGTCTTTCAGCCGCAACTATGCAATTAAGATGCTTGGGTGGATAGAGAAAATGATCGTAAGCTAATGCCATCTGTCTAGCAGCTTCAGTATATGGCACTCGTCCTATTCCCGTACCCAATCCAGGACAGGCAATGGTGTTAATTTTTTGCCTAGCGTGTTGATTATGCTGGCGAATTGCTAACAGCATCGCCCACATCGCAATATAAGGAATATCTGTCCCAGCAATAATCATGGGAACTCGCATAGTCGGTGTATGAGCCAAAAAAGGATGTTTGTAATGGCCTGTTTCCACAATCATTGATGTTCCCACAGGCTGTTCGCCCAAATAATCTTCAAGAATGCGCTGCTGGACTCTTGCCATTAAGGAAGGGCCGAAAAAACGGATAATTGCCGCATCTATGCCACCATCCATCATTCCGAAAGAGTTAGCAGGGCTGACCATACAATCAAAATCTGGCAACCACTCGAAATAGTTATTCACTATTTCTACATTGGGTAAATAATTAAAATTCTGTTGAAAGGCTGCACACAACAAAGAGTCAGGAGCTACCAATATCAATTTCAAGCTTTCATTTCCTCCGCTTGAATACCTATTTTAAACGTCAGCTAGGGCAAATATCAACTGTTTGTCTGTATTATCAGCCTTGTCTTTTATTTATACTACATATATAATACAAAATATATCGCCACTCAGTTGGTGATTGTTTGTCGCTTGAACAAAAGGAAATTTTATGGTTCCCCGAACACGCATCCGAAATATTGGTATCTCTGCCCACATTGACTCTGGTAAAACTACGCTGTCAGAGCGAATTCTCTTCTACACGGGCAGAATCCACGCTATTGAGGAAGTGCGGGGAGGCGGTAAGGGTGCAACGATGGATTTTATGCCAGAAGAAAAGCTGCATGGTATAACCATCACTTCCGCTGCTACCACCTGCCAGTGGCACGATACTCAAATTAACCTGATTGATACACCTGGACACGTAGATTTTACAATTGAAGTGGAACGCGCTCTGCGGGTATTGGATGGGGCAGTGATGGTGCTGTGTGCTGTGGCGGGTGTGCAGTCTCAATCCATTACGGTGGATCGGCAAATGAAGCGCTACCGTGTGCCGCGTTTGGCGTTCATCAACAAAATGGATCGGACGGGAGCAGATCCATTTCGTGTAGTACAGGGAATACGCGATCGCTTGCAACTAAATGCAGTATTGCTCCAGTATCCTATCGGTAGTGAAGACCAATTCCAGGGAATGATTGACCTGGTGGAAATGACTGCTGACTACTTTGAAGGTGAAAACGGCGAAAATTGGGTGAAAAAGCCAATTCCCGAACCTCTTAGGGATGAAGCGCAACAGGCACGGGATAAGCTACTAGATACTTTGTCGCTGTTCTCAGAACCGATGACCGAGATGCTACTGGCGGGTGAGGAGATTCCCAAAGAATTAATTTGGCAAACCATCCGACAGGCAACCTTGAGCCTAGAATTCACGCCTGTACTGCTGGGTTCGGCATTCAAAAATAAAGGAGTGCAAAACTTATTGGATACAGTTGCGCTTTATCTACCATCTCCCGTGGATAGAGAAGTGGTCAAAACCGCAGAGTCGGTGAGTGTCTACCCTAACCCCGATGCTTCTTTGGTGGCATTGGCATTTAAACTCACCGTTGAATCCTTTGGGCAGTTGACCTATACCCGAATTTACTCTGGGACGCTCAAACCCGGCGATACCGTCTACAACTCGCGGACTGAACAGCGGGTGCAAATCGGCCGCTTGGTGAGAATGCACGCCAATAAGCGAGAAGAGGTAAAAGTTGCCGTTGCTGGGGATATTGTGGCTCTGTTGGGTGTGGATTGTGCTTCTGGTGATACATTCTGTTCTGGGGAACCACTGGTATCTCTAGAGAAGATGTTTGTGCCGGAACCGGTGATTACGCTGGCAATTACGCCCAAGAAACAGGAAGATAGCGATCGCCTTTCTAAGGCACTCAATCGCTTTCAAAGGGAAGATCCCACCTTCCGGTTGAGCATCGACCCCGAATCAGGATCGACTCTGATTTCTGGGATGGGCGAACTCCACTTGGAAATTTACCTCGAACGCATCCAACGGGAATATAATGCCGAGGTTTACGTTGGTACTCCCGCCGTGGCGTACCGAGAAACCATTAGGCAACAAGCTACCTTTGACTACCGATTCAAAAAACAGTCAGGCGGCCCCGGTCAATACGCCCATATTACTGGGTGGATTGAACCCACAGATCAGCCGTTTGTCTTTGAGAATCGGGTGGCTGGGGGTGCGATTCCTAAAGAATATATCCCTGCTTGTGAGAAAGGTTTCCGTGAGGCGATGGAATCAGGAAAGCTGGAAGGCTATCCGGTAACTGGCGTGAAAGTCGTTCTGAATGGTGGTTCTTATCACCCAATTGACTCTTCAGAATTGGCTTTCCGGTCAGCGTCCCATCAGGCAATTGAGGGTGCGATCGCTAAAGCTAAACCCTACATCCTCGAACCCATCATGCTTGTAGAGGTGGAAACACCCAACGAGTTTATGGGAAGGGTTCAAGGTGACTTATCCTCCCGTCGGGGTTTGTTGTTGGGTTCCGAGACAATGCAGGGATACACGGTGATTCGAGCCGAAGTACCACTAGCGCGAATGTTTGGGTATTCTACAGAATTGCGATCGCTTACTTCTGGTATGGCTACTTTTTCAATGGAGTTTGCCTGCTATCGCCAGTCCTAACATCTTGAAGTAGCTTCTAGGGACACAGCCTAACTGTGTCCCTTTCAATTATCAGGAGGTTTTTGTGCCTATTTTGAGAACTCTGCAACCTGGAGATGAAGTATCGCTGGAAGCATTTCTCTTGCAACACACTGATACTTCTATGTTTTTGCGCTCTAATTGGCGAGCGGCGGGACTGCTCGATCGAGGTGCCAGATTTCAAGGAACTTACATAGCAGCCTACATAGATGAAACTATAGTGGCAGTTGCAGCCCATTTTTGGAATGGGGCGATCGCAGGGGGTAAAACGTGCCATCCTGTTTACAGGTGATAATAACCAAGCAGCCCAAGCAGTTTATCGAGGAATTGGCTTTTTGCCTACTGGTGAGAAGTATGCCTTAGTCTTATTTGAAGAGACTCAGGCTTAAAAGCGAATTTTAGATTTTATTTGAAGTAATGAGTAATAAGTAATAAGTAATGGGTATTACTCATTACTCATTTATTTTTTCTGGATTTGCTGGAATTGATTTTGTAGTCTCTACTGAATTGATCGTAATACTTGAACTATGAACCAGTATCGTTTCAAACAATCATTCTCTGCTGAACCCAGCATCAGCGATAAACTTTTTGACTTGATGGAAGTTACATTTCCCGGAATCCACAGTTTAGCAGAATGTGCAAGAAAATTAGGTGCATCCTGGGAAACAGCTTCAACTCCCTTTATTCGCTTTCATGATGATATAGCTATTACCCATGTGGGAGTGTTAGAAATTCCCATGCAAATTATGGGACAAAGGCTCACTGTCGGAGGAGTTCATGGAGTAGCTACCCGTGCAGAATTTCGCCGGAGAGGATATTACCGCGAAGTAATGGAGGAAGTGCTAGGGTATTGCGATCGCATTTACGAAACTTTGGTATTAACGACACCACAGCCAGAGTTTTACTTACCTTTTGGCTTTCGTGTAGTTGAAGAATATATCTTCAAAGTTAAATGTGACTCTACAGGTAGCACTGATAGCTTCAGAACACTCGATTTTACAGATACCAAAGATTACACATTGCTACACAGACTTTTAGAAACACGTGCCCCTGTCTCTAATATAGTTGGCGTAGTCAAGGAAAAACCTGTGTTTTGCGTTAATGAAGGAAGTCGTACTTTATATTATGCAGAAGATTTAGATTTAATCGCCTGTCTGGAGATAGAAGATACCCGACTTCATCTTTTTGATTTAGTGACAACGCAGATATGCCCTTTAAAGAATATTCTTGCTAAGATACCTCCACCCATTGAAGAAGTTGTGATTTACTTTAGTCCAGAACTTCTCGATGTCAAAGATGTAGAAGCATTCATCCATGCATTTGATGGAACTGTGCTGATGGTTCGTGGTAAATTTGCAGCTGAGGGCGAGAAATTTATGCTGCCGCGTTCTGCAAGATGTTGAGTTACTCAAAAACAATTAAATCATAATAGAACTGAGAGTTTCATCATCAGGATTGCTTTATGATGTATCAAACTGACCCGCCGCGATCGCCAAAAGATGTATTGCCGACCATGTACGATCTTCCTAGTGAAGATCCTGAGGAGCCTGGTTTGCCCGATCAGTTTCATTTATTGCAACCTCGCCTTTTAGACGAAACCTTTCGTCCACAGAATTATCCTAGTGACGAGATATTTGTTGCTAGCGATCTGAATCTTTATTACGATCCGCGCTATCCACTGTGGTATAAGCGACCAGATTGGTTTGCCGTTTTAGGTGTTTCCCGTCTCTATGAACAAAGAGATTTACGCTTAAGTTATGTCGTTTGGCAAGAGGGCGTTCATCCTTTTATTGTGGTTGAATTGCTGTCTCCAGGTACTGAAAAGGAAGACTTGGGGCAGACATTGCGGGATAGCAAGCAACCACCAGGAAAATGGGAAATATATGAGCAGATTCTGCGTGTTCCTTATTATGCAGTATTCGATCGGTATAAATATGAGTTAAGGGTATTTAAATTAGACGGTGGTCGTTATGCTGAGATAGCCATGTCAGAGCCGCGCTTCTGGATACCAGAACTAGAATTGGGCTTGGGTGTGTGGCGGGGACGCTATCAAGATGTAGAACAGCCGTGGTTACGCTGGTATGATGGAACTCTCAACTGGGTATTGACCTCTACAGAACAAGAAAGCCAACGGGCTGAACAAGAAAGTCAACGAGCTGAACAAGAAAGACAAAGGGTTGAACGGTTGATTGCACAATTGCGATCGCTAGGCGTTGAACCCGATTTAGATTAGCTTTTTGCCTGCCTTATAGCCCTGCAAACCACTCATAGCCCCGATCTTCCCGATAGCCTTTTTTAGTAGCTAACAAATTGCTGACGAATGTAATTTGAGTTACCCACTTGCTTTGCTTGTAGCCCAGTTTAATTGGGAATACTAGACAATACTTCTCGGTTAAGCATTTTTAATTCGGAATCTGGTTTTGGGAAAACAGGTGAAATAATTGTGGCTAAAACTATAGGATTTTAATGCACGATTAATAACGTTAGGCTAAGTGGGATTTGCACTTCAGCTAAATACTAGATAGTGTTAACAACTTGCTCGGTTATGGTAAGAGTTTCATCAGTAGTACTGGAAACTCGATCGGAAGCAATATCAGGTAGTTCATCCTCCAATCGCCGCAACCTAGGATATAAGTAAGCAAGAACAGTTGTGAAGACAACCAGAATTCCGAGGATGATAAACAGAAGACCAATGCCTCGACCAGGCCCAACACCGATAATTAGTCCTGCACTTGTTGCTAAGAAACTGTCAGTATTCATCAAAGGCTCGAAAATTCGATCGGCTAAAGGCCCAGCTCCAACGGCAGCAATGGGTAAGGCGGATTGTGTGAGCGCATTTTGTAAACCAAATATTCTCCCTTGATAGTCGAGCGCAACTTTCTTTTGCAAAATAACTCGAATAGAACTGACAGCAATTGAGCGGCCTATGTAGAAGATAAAACTACCTATGCATAATAGCAAAACTGAAGGGCGCAACCCCCAAAGGATCATAGAGAATCCGCATAGCAGCATGAAACCAAGTATAGTACTCATCTTGCGTTTTGGCCCTTCCCAGATAGCAACGATCAAGCTGCCCACAACTAGACCTATGCCATTAACAGAACCAATAATGCCAAGGCTAGTAACTGTAGAAAAGGACAGTATTGCAGGAGTGATTAGGACATTAGCGAATCGCCAAAAGACGGCAATAGTAGCACGGAAAAGCACTAACCCTAAAAGCCCTGGTCTAGCAGTTAGATAACTCCAACCAAGAGCGGTATCACGCAGTAGTGAAATCGATTCTGCTTCAGAGTCAGCAACGATCTGGACTTCAGGGAACCGAACTAACAGTAGAACGATCAAAGAGAAGAAAAAGGTAGCCAAATCAATCAGAATGATACCCTGAAGCTGGATTACGCCTAGCAGAAAAGCAGCTAATGTAGGTGAAACTATCTGACTAACAGCTAGTGCTAGCTGAGTAAGTCCACTAGCTCTATCTAAGTATTCTTTGGAAACCAACTGAGTAGTAGCGGCACTGTAGGCAGGGGATTGGAAGGCATTGAAGATGGAACTAATCGTAACGAGTGGATAGATGTGCCAGAGTTCTAGCCTTTGGGTAACTAGCAAATAGCCTAAACATAAAGTAATAATAGCAGCACCAGAGTCACTCAGAATCATTGCCCAACGGCGGTTCCAACGGTCTACCAAAGTGCCTGCCAACGGAGAAACCAGGACAAGCGGTAGAGTTGTAAACAAATAAAGAATGGTGTACTGAGTAATTGAACCAGTGTGCTGGTATATCCAAATATCTAAGCCGTAGATTGTGAGACCACTACCAAGGAGAGAAACCAGTTGTCCCAACCAGACGATGATAAACAGTCTCATTTATTGATGAATGCCATGACAAATATTCCGTAGAAACACGATGTATTGTGTTTCTACTATGTAGTGTACATAAATCAAGAGATTATCGGTGGGAGATATATTAAGACTGTGGAAGGGGCGATCGCTGTTAAGCTGTTAAATTGAGGTTAGACAACGTACTGTGTGAGCAACCGAACCGTATTTATTTATGACTGACAATGTTAATACTGAAAAGCTAAACACAATTTATGAGTATATTCGAGTTGCTCATGGCGGTGGTGCTTACGAAAAGCTAGACGAAAGTTTGCAGCCGCGCCCGCCGGAAATGCTTTATGATTTTGTTGAAAGACTCAATCTTGTTTCTGGCTCTACCGTGCTTGATGTCGGTTGCGGATATGGAAATAACACTTGCGATTTGGCACGGCGATTTAACTTCCAAGTTAAAGGTATTGACATTGTTGATGACCACCTAGAATTTGCACGGAATGCTGCACTTAAGCAAGGTTTAGCCGAGCAAGTCAGTTTTATCAAAGGAAGTTTAGAGAGCATCCCTTTTGAAGATGCAACCTTTGACTTGATTTGGTGTCGTGACGTACTAGAGCAGGTGCAAAACGTGCCGCAATTTGCTAGAGAGTGCGATCGCGTTCTCAAGCCTAATGGGAGCATGGTCATCTACACAATATTTGCCACCGAACTTATGGAACCCAAAGAGGCAGCACGCCTATACAAAACTCTGGGGGTTGTACCTGAAAGTATGTCTGCTTCCTTTGTTGAAGAGTGTTTTAAAGATGCCGGATTACAAATCCTGACAAAAGAGGTAATCGGCAGTGAATTGATGCAATTCTACGAAGAACGTGAGGGACGCGCTACAAGAGAACTCATGCGCCTGGCACGAATGATCCTGGCCAAAGAAAAGTTTTTGTCCCAGTTAGGACAGACAAATTATGAAGTCACATCGGCGTTGTACCATTGGGCTATTTATCAATTAATTGGCAAGTTAAGTTCGACTATTTATACCTTGAGAAAAACCGTTTAATATTCATTATGAAAGCCTTTGACTGTAAGCTTAAGCAAGCATTACTTTTCAAACATCCTCTGATGCTACACTTTTTTGTTCACAGATCGCCTGATAATACTGTGGTTGACGATATATCTCAAAATTAGACAAAGGTTGACATAAATCTAGGTTACAACGCGCGACAATCAACTCATCTTCCAAGGTAATGCTCTTAGCCACAATTTCGCCAGAAGGAGCAATAATCGCACTATCACCAATGAGATCGCAGCCCTCTTCTCGCCCAGCTTTTGCCACGCCAACTACCCAAGTTGCATTTTGATAAGCTCCGTCTTGCATAACTAAGTGATTATGGAACTGACTGAGGTGAGTTTCTTGCGGTGTACTATAACCGATTAAAATCATCTCCACGTTTTGAAGTCCCATTACTCGGTAAGTTTCCGACCAACGGCGATCGTTGCAGATGCACATTCCGATAATACCGTCGAAGGCACGCCACACCTGAAACCCTAGATTTCCAATATCAAAGTACCGTCTTTCTAAATGCTGAAAGGCTTGCTCTGGTTTATATTCAATATGACCGGGTACATGAATCTTGCGATATTTGCCAATAATTTTACCTGACTTATTGACTAAAATTGAGGTGTTATAACGACGAGTTTGGTCTTTTTCAATCGTAAGTTCGGCATACCCTAAATAAAAACCAATTTCTAAATGAGCGGATAACTCGAACAACGGGCGAGTTTCTGTCCCAGGTATTTCTGTCTCGAAAAAAGCATCAATCTCTACCTGATTTTCCATGTACCAACGAGGGAAAAAGGTGGTTAATGCCAATTCTGGAAATACTATCAAGTCACAGCCCACGCTTTTTGCTTGTTTCATCAAGTCAATTAATCTATTGATGACATCTGCACGGCTGTCATTTCGGGCAATGGGGCCTAGTTGAGCGGCTCCAACGGTGATTATTCGGGCCATAATTAGAAATACTGGAGATTAATCAATCAGTGTAGTCTTGTATCTGTGTGGCAAGCTGATATTGGTTATGGGTGAGGCTGCGATCGCACTTGAGTCTAACTTTAAAATAAAAATAGCAATATATCCAATGAGCTTATCCCTTAAAAAAGTCTTTCTTAATTTTAAGTTCATCAATATTCCAAAATATTCCTTCTAAAGCCGAGTATTGGATGCGGTCAAAACGATTGCGTACAGCAAGCATAGAGTAAGGATTAACTAAGAAGATCGCTGGTAAATATTCCTGAATAATCTGCTGAACTTCAGCATAAATTTCTCTGCGTTTATCTCGATTTAACTCTCTTGCTCCTTGAATGTAAAGTTGACCAATTTTCTTCTCCCAGTCTGCGACTTCTCTACCTTCTAAATGCGGCTGGTCAAGTTGCGGCTTTTTATTAAACAGGTGAAAACTTTGCTCAGGAGACCAAAAACTTACATCATCATTGGGTTCATTACTACTATTAAAGCTAAAAAGCATAGCTTCCCATTCCAGAGAGTTAGTCACTTGATTAATCAGGGCATTTAAAACAATCGGCTGAAAATCTACTTGAATGCCAATTTGACTCAAATATTGTTTAATTTGGGCTGCCATTGCTTGTTGGGTGATGTCACTAGCATTAGTCAGTAAGGTAAAGCGTACTGCATTATTATCAACATCTAAAAGTTGTCCTCTATTATCATATTTAAATCTCGCTGATAAAAGTAATTTTTTTGCTTGTTTTGGATTGTATTCATAAACTTTGCTCCCCGCTTTTTCTAAAGAAAGATAGTAGGGACTCTGTACGGGTATTTGGGAGTTTAACTGTTGTCCCAGTCCTCGATAGACATTATTGATTATTGTCTTGCGATCGATGGCATAGGCAATTGCTTGTCTAAACTTTACGTTATTGAACCAACGAGATTTCTTGAGTTCAACTAAAGGCTTTTCTCCTCTTCTCCCTTGGTTTAGATTGAAGGACATAAAAGTAACTGAATAGCGACTCCCACTGTTATAAATTGTAAATTTCCCTCGCTTCTCTTCATGCTTAAGTAGAGAAAAGTATTCTGGTGAAACATTAATATAGTCTAGTTCTCCAGAACGAAACTTTAATAAACTTGTATCTTTTGATTCAATAATTGCACAGATAATACGCTCAATATAAGGCAGATGATTCCCTTGTTTATCCTTTTTCCAATAGTAAGGATTACGTCGAAAAATAAATTGTGTACCAGGGATATAACTTTCTAGTAAATAAGGCCCATTCACAATAATTTGAGCAGGAGGAGTATTCGTTCCCCAAGTATAAAGAAACTGAAGTTTTCCTTCAGAGTCTTTTGTTCTAACCGATCCTTGTAAAGCATGGGCTGGTAAAATAGGCAAATCAACGTTAGATAAAAAAGGAGCAAAAGGTTCAGAAATACTAAATTCTACTTTGAATTCACCAATTTTTTTAACAGTCGGTAACGCTTGAGTTTCACCAATTCGCAGACTATCTCTATAGCTAGTAGGAATTTCTTTATTTAGATAAATTTCGTTATATGTAAAGATAACATCTTCGACCGTTAATGATTCTCCATCTGACCACTTTAAACCCTTGCGTAAGGTAAAAATAATTTGCTTTTTGTCTTCAGAAAATTGCCAATATTCAGCTAATGCCGATTCAATTTCTCCTGTTATCGGGTTATCTCGCACTAATCCTTGATAAATTAGGTCAAAAATTTTATGGTTGCTTTCATTGAGAGCATAATTAAAGGTTGTTGTATCACTTGAAATACTGCCAATTATTTGCGATTGAGGATTGATTTTTGGTTGCCAAATTTCTAAATTACAAGCATGAATAAAAAAAATGGTGAGCGAAAAAAGAACACAACGCTTTATATAAGAGCAAATTTTATTTTTTTTAGATTCCATAAATTTACTCTTTAGATAATTGTCTATGTCTGGTTTGACTCGATTCACATACAACTTTACAACATGTCCGATATTGCAGATATCTCAGTGGACACCTAAATAGGTAATGGAAATTTCATATCGACTCATAATTTTTACTTAGAGATATTTTATACGTTTTTATTAATTATTAGCAGCTAGACCTCACTGACACTCCTTTTGAGCATATTTCAATCTCCTATTTAGCAGCTAAAATCATGACAAAATGAGAATCTACTTCTTTTGGTATATGTCTTTAGGATGATCGCGTAAAGAGAACAAGTCGGGGTAGTATACTTTTTAGTTGATTTTCATCAACTCATGATACTTCGGTATACACCATTAATCGAGGAAGATTATGAACAATTATCAAGAACTTAGCGTTACCTCTGAAGAACTCTTAGCAGAGTTGAATGACGAAGAACTTGGAAGCGCTTCTGGAGCGCAACGAGACAATCAAACTATAACTATAGACATTCCCAATGTAACGCCAGAAGATTTTGTCTGGCATTCTAACGAGTCATAATACTGTGTTTTATTCCCTCCTCTTACTTAGAGGAGGGGGTTGTGTTGGCTAGACAAAACCAGGGCGGGAAAATCCGAAAATTGTGGATGATTTAAAAGTGCTAAAAAGGTAATCATAAATCTGTGACGATCGCTCGACCTCAGTTTAGACACCATTTCCATGTTGAAGTTGTATTACCGAAAACGGTATATCTGCTTAGTGAGAAAAAAAAAGTTGCCCTAACTGGTCGTCTCTACTGTTGGTTAGCTCCACTATTAAATGGTCGTCATACAGTTGATGAAATTGTTAGCAAGTTAGAAAAGCAAGTCCCCTCTACTGCTATTGAACAAGCTCTAACGCTTCTAGAAAACAAGGGCTATATCACCGAGGCAAATGGCACTTTCCCTCCTGAAGTTGCTGCTTTTTGGAATCTCCTAAATGTAGATTCGAGTGTCGCTAAAGCTCGCTTGCAATCAACCAAAGTTTCTGTGATTGCTTTAAATGCAGTACCAAAAGAACCATTGCTTGCTGCTCTGCAATCCCTAAATATCTGCGTTAGCAACGAGCAGGATCTAACAGTAGTCCTAACGAATGATTACCTGCAACCGGAACTGGCTACTTTTAACCAGGAAGCGCTACGAACCAAAAAGCCCTGGATTTTAGTCAAACCTGTAGGAGCCGTAATTTGGCTAGGCCCGATTTTTCTTCCAGGCCAAACGGGTTGTTGGCAGTGTCTGGCTCATCGCTTGCGGGGGAACCGTGAAGTTGAAACCGCTATTGGGCAGCAAAAAAAAATCCTTAACCCATTTCCCACCTCCCGGCCAATATTGCCCTCTACTCTGCAAACTGGCTTAAGTTTGGCGGCAACCGAAATTGCCAAGTGGATTGTTACGGGAAAACACGAACAGCTTCAAGGAAAGCTGATGACCCTCGATTTGGCATCTTTAAATCTGCAACACCATGTCTTGGTTCAGCGCCCTCAATGCCCTGATTGTGGTAGCCCAGATTATCTTACTAACCGTGAACCACAACCTCTAGTGCTAGGAACGCAAAAGAAGCAGTTCACCAGTGATGGCGGGCACCGAATTTTCTCCCCAGAGCAAACGCTTAAGCGATATGAACATCTCATCAGCCCGATTACGGGAGTTGTCAGTGCTTTAGAGCGGATATCCGAGGATGGAAACGATCTAGTTCACACTTATGTTTCTGTTCATCCTTTTCCCCATGAGGCTCAGAATTTAAACAGCTTGCGACAGGTGTTACGAATCAAAAGTGCTGGAAAAGGCAAAACCGACCTTCAATCTAAAGCCAGTGCCTTTTGTGAAGCTATTGAACGCTACTCCGGCATCTTTACGGGTGACGAAATTCGGGTGAAGGCGACAATGGCTCAACTCGGTGAAAGTGCCATTCATCCCAATGCCCTGATGCAATTCAGCGATGCCCAATATCAGAACCGCCAGGTCTGGAATCAGAAGCATTTCCAGTTTAATTGGATGCCACAACCATTCCAGGAAGAGCTTGAAATCGAGTGGACACCGGTTTGGTCTTTGACTTCCCAAACGTTTAAATACCTGCCAACCGCTTACTTGTATTACAATTATCCACTACTTGAAGACCATCAATTCTGTGGTGCAAATTCCAGTGGTTGCGCTGCTGGTAATACCCTAGAAGAAGCCATTTTGCAGGGATTTATGGAATTAGTAGAGCGCGATAGTGTCGCTCTGTGGTGGTACAACCGACTGCAAAGACCTGTTGTAGATTTGGCAAGCTTTAACAATCCCTATTTGTCGGCTCTCCTAGAGTATTACAAAGCGCTGCACCGTGAGCTTTGGGTGCTGGACATTACTAGTGATTTGAATATTCCGGCATTTGCGGCTGTTTCCAAGCGCACCGACCAAGAGGCAGAAAATATTCTGTTTGGGTTTGGTGCTCATTTTGATCCGACAATTGCTCTACTGCGAGCAGTGACTGAATTAAACCAGGTTTTACCGCTTGAGAAGAGTGTCGAACACAATAAAAACCTGATACCTGTCGAGCAAGATGTGAAAAGTTGGTTAGCGACTGCTACCTTGGCAAATCAACCTTATTTAGCTCCAGACGAACGTGCTATCCCTAAAGTATTGACTGATTACCCTTGTTGTTGGAGTGATGATTTGCGCGATGATGTTCTCGTCTGTGTCAAAATTGCCGCACAACAGGGTCTAGAAATCCTCGTTTTAGATCAAACCCGACCTGATATCAGTCTGAATGTGGTGAAGGTGATTGTTCCAGGATTGCGCCATTTTAAGGCGAGATTTGCACCGGGTCGGCTTTATGATGTCCCTGTTAAATTAAGTTGGCTATCAACCCCTTTGTTGGAAGAGCATCTCAACCCCATTCCGATGTTTATATAAAAGAGGAAATGAGTCATGTCAGTATACGATCTTGATTTTGAAAGACTGGTTAACCCCATAGAAGTACCAACTTTCTTTAATGAATATTGGGAAAAACGTCCTCTGGTTATTCCCAGAAGTGAGTTGGATTACTACGGCGATTTGCTTTCAATGAAAGATATTGACTCGATTATCTGGTTTACTCGCTGTAAGCTTTTGGGAGTTGAACTGGCTAAGGACGAGTATAGAGTTCCTCCCGGTTCTCCAGGCATAGGAAAATATATCAGTAGAGATGGAGTCCCCGATCTTAATCAGTTATACAGCTCCTACTCTCAAGGTTATAGTTTTACCATCAATGACCTTCACGATCGCTGGCAGCCGGTATCAATTTTTCGCAGAAATTTAGAAGTTTTTTTCAATTATCCGGTAACGGTCAATATGTTTATGACCCCCCCCAATACACAGGGGTTTGCACCTCATTTTGATACACATGAGGTTTTTATTTTGCAGGTTGAAGGCTCAAAGCTTTGGAATATATATAACTCGCCAATCGATTTGCCCCTTGTTTCTAACCAAAAAGACCTGCCCAAGTCGAGAGAGGGACTCGGCGAACCTTTACAAATCTGTTTGAATGCTGGTGACTTGTTGTATATGCCTCGTGGGTACATTCACGAAGCTCGGACTTCTGACACTTTCTCTCTTCATCTGACAGTCGGTGTCCACGTCTTTAGGTGGTCTGACTTGATGCTTAGTGCGGTCAAATTATTAACTCAACGAGATGTCCGCTTTCGACAGTCGCTGCCTGTTGGCTTTTTGCAGCAGGGTGAAGTCCACGAATCCTTACAAGACCAATATCAAGAACTTCTCCAACTCCTGGCAGATAAATCACAGGTTGAGGATGCCGTTGAAGAAATTGCCGAACGTTTTTTGTTAGAGTCACCTCCCCTAGCTGATGAACATTTCTACCAGCTTGAAAATATTAATAACCTGAACCTAGATACGATTGTTAAAAAAAGAGCAGGCATCTGTCGTGTCGTTAAAAAGCAAGGTCGAGTTGTCCTTCAATTTACGGGAAACAGCGTAACAGGCCCAGAGAGTACAGAGCGAGCGTTCCGCTTCATTGTTGATACTCAAGAATTTCCTATTAAAGCACTTCCTGGCCTCACCGATAACAGCAAGCTAACCTTAGTCCGCCGCCTGATTCGGGAGGGACTGTTAACCACTGTGGAGTAACTAAACTAATCGGCATTTAAATTGGGGCAGATATAGCGTAGCTGACACAAAGTATAAGCTAAACAGTTTAGACCAAGTTTACTGGTCATACGTGAGCTTATTCACTAACTTTTTCTTTGCCAGACGCTACGCGTAGCTTGCTTTTCAATAGATTAGCTTTTTGCCTGCCTTATAACCCTGCAAACCACTCATAGCCTTGATCCTCCCAATAGCCTTTAGTAGCTAACAAATTGCTGACGAATGTAATTTGAGTTACCCACTTGCTTTGCTTGTAGCCCAGTTTAATTGGAGATGCTAGGCGCATAGGCGCACCATTATCAACTGATAAGGGTTGTCCATTCTTTTGATAAGCCATGAGAGTTTGGGGATGTATGGCAGAAGCAAGATCCCAGCTTTCATAGTAGCCATCAGCAGATTTGAAGTAGACATAGCGAACGTTTGACTTAGGCTGTACCAGCGCTACTAAATCTCGTAATCGCACGCCTCCCCATTGAACGATCGCAGCCCAGCCTTCAACACACACATGGCGAATTACCATTGAAGTCAAGGGCAGTTTTTGAATATCTGCCATGCTCAATTGCATTGCATTATTGACCTCACCATCAATTATTAAGCGAAACTGTGCCAAATCGATTTGCGGGGTAAAGTCAAAGGTATTAACCAGCAATTTATCTGCTTCTATGGCACTGACAGGAAATTCAGGTATAGGTTTTTGAGTTAGCAAAAGTGCTTCAAGACTTTGGTTTAGTGGCTCAGATATTTGCCGCAGATTATCTGAAAACAAATTTGTTCCACAGCCACCAAGAAGAAAGCCTACCCCTGAAAGTCCAGATACTTGCAGTAACCGACGACGGGATAGGGTACGTTTGGGAAGAATCAGACTCATAAAACCTCTACAGAAACATAGATTTCACTAAACGGACGCTTCCTACCTTCAGGGCAAGTAAGGAATGAGCAATTGTAAACAGTATGACAGTAGGAACAGTGATAAAGTGAACAGTGCGTAGAGTCTGCCAACTACCAAACAGCCCCGAAAGCCAATACAGTTGAGCCGGTTTGTACATCGCCAGACCACTCAAAATTGCCAGCAGTAGCACTGGAATGATAGCAGTATAAACTAGCCGATGCCATGCGTAATTTTTGCGCTTGGGATTCTGGCTGACTTGTAACGCTTTTAAGTCACCACCATCGGCAAAACGACGCTGCCAACGACGAGTTATAAATATATAAACTCCATACCAAAGTAAGTTTAGCGAAAATAGCCACATAGCAGCAAAATGCCAGTGTCTAGCACCTCCCAGCCAACCTCCTAGTAATAGAAAATCAGGAAAACGCCAACCTGCACGCCCTCCAAATACCGGATTAGCATTATAGATTTGCAGTCCACTAGCAATCATCAAAATGAGACTGATGATATTAATCCAGTGAAAGGTCTTTGATAGAAAAGTCTGACTTGGTGTTGAGCGAACTTTACGTTTAGATGAGGTCATACCAATTTTGGATTTTGGATTTTTAGATTGTTCCCAGTTAGACTTTCGGATTGGGTCTTGAATCCAAAATCGTTCGACTAAGCGATCGCCGTACCCCTCCGGGGAAGCAAGCTACGCGTAGCGTTCCGCAGGAAAGTCTAAAATTGGTAGGTTTCACAAAGATTGAGTGGGAAAAAACGGAGCCAGCCAAAGTTGTATCTGGACATCCCAACCCAGAAGAATAGCAATTGCTGTAGCCGCGATCGCTACCCCACCAATCTGTTGCAAAGCTGCACTATGGGAGCGGATATTGAGAATTTTTTGGCTGAATACTCTCCCACCGTAAGCGATCGCTAAAAGAGGCAAACCTGCTCCGATTCCATAAGCCACTAGTAGCCAAAATGCACTTATGACTTGATGATTAACTGCTGCTAATACTAAAATTCCGCCCAAAACTGGACCAGCACAGGGAGTCCACAAAAGCCCCAACTGAGTCCCTAGCCAAAACTCTCCCATGAGTCCTATTCGTACAGGTTTCTTAGCCCACTTGCCAACTGGAATATAACTAAATATTCGGTAACTCCAGGTGGGGAAAATTGCCAGTAATCCTAAAAATAAAAGGAGTGCGATCGCTCCATTGCGTAATAAATTAACCAAGCCTGTAAACCAGCTTGCTGTTATACCTAATAAACTACCTGCTAGTGCAAAACCAGCAATTAATCCTCCTACCAGTGCTACTGGGCCGTAGGTATGGGATTGGGGTGTAGATGTGGAGTGACTTGTCGTTAGCGATCGCCCCAATAACACAGGCAAAATCGGTAAAACACAGGGTGAAAGCACATTCAAAACTCCCCCCAATAAAGCCAGACTGATTGATAAAGTAGAAGTCGTCATCATTCCTTCTACCCCAATAGCTGGCGGATAGTTTGCTCTATTTTTTCGTATGCACCTTCACCAATATGGTCATATTGCAACAAACCCTGACGGTCAGCTAAAAATAGATGGGGCCAATATTGATTTTCGTAAGCGTTCCAAGTTTTATATTCGTTATCAACCGGAACCGGATAGATAATTTGGTGTTGTTGTAACGCCTTTTTAATGTTGTTTGCGTCTCGCTCAAAAGCAAACTCTGGTGTGTGGATGCCAATCACCTTGAGTCCCTGAGACTTATACTGTCGATGCCATTTAGTAATGTAAGGCAGTGTACGCTGGCAGTTAATACAAGCAAAAGTCCAAAACTGTATCAGAACAACATTGCCTTTGAGGTCAGCTATTGACAAAGGTGTAGAATTAAGCCACTGACTTATCCCTTGAAACTCTGGTAAACTCTTGCCTGCCGGAGGTTTCACTGCAATATTTTCCGAGTCTTGTGTATTCTTACTATTTGTAGGAGAGATAAAAGGGGCATTCACTTTTCTAAAGTTGGAAAATGTTGTGGCTGCACTGATTCCAAGAACCCCTAACCCAAGATAAAAAAGTAACTGACGCCGACGGAGTAGATTGTGATTCATCAGAATTTCTCTTGTTGAGGTCAAAGCACCAAAGTATAGGGATTGGAATTAGGATGGATTTTCCTGGTTAACCAGTCCCTAGTACCCAGTACAAGAAAAGTGAGATGCAAAGCTAGTTGTGGCTAAGGCTTGGTGGAAGCAGGCGATTGCTTCATCGCATCACCAGCTTTATCTTTGCTCATTGCACCACCAGCTTTATCTTTACCCATCGCATCTTTGCTCATTGCACCACCAGCTTTGTCTTTACCCATTGCATCTTTGCTCATTGCACCACCGGCTTTATCTTTACCCATCGCATCTTTGCCCATTGCATCGCCGGCTTTGTCTTTACCCATCGCATCTTTGCCCATTGCATCGCCGGCTTTATCTTTACCCATCGCATCTTTGCCCATTGCATCGCCGGCTTTGTCTTTGCTCATAGCAGGAGAGGCTTCAGGAGCAATTTGATTGTTGCTTGCAGGGCTGCTAGAGCAAGCAGTGAGACTGGTAGTTAAAATCAAACCAGCAATTAAAGAAAGTGTTTTCCAGTTCATATTCTTCTTTCGTCCTTTGGATATTTCTTTTTGTATCGATCGATTCAGAGGAAACTAAGCTACAAGCAGATTCATAAAGGCTATTGGTATAAAGAAGATGCCTTCTTGTTGAGGACTCCATCAGATTCTTGCTACTGCGTAGCTTGCCGCCGTAGACATCGCATCTACATTGCAATCAAATAAAGCCTTCGATTCTAACACTACTGATGTTTGAGTTATCCCGAACATCCAAAGTATCTCTGTTAGGACTGAAGCCTATCTGAAATGAAGCCATGATTTTCATAAATTTATCCCTTGAGAAAATTTAGTTAATTCTCAGCATTTTCTCAGGTATTTATGGTAATCAAAGCCACGGACTAATTTAAGCATTCTCCCAACTAAACCTCATGAATACTGCAAATTAAATATTTGACTAATTCAATGGTTAAAGTCAATATTTCGCATTTATCTGCCTTGCGATCGTCAACCTAAAGATTGTAAGTTAGTTATGCACATAAAAATCTCCACGCATTTATTTTCTACTGATATCAGTTTCTACTTTATTAATGTAGACTACGGATATTTAATTTGTCTTAAGCGCTATTTTAAAAACATAAAAAACCTGATTAGCTACAACTTGCAAATATGTCAAATAACAAAGACTTTTCATCCGAAAAAAGCTCTTCCGTTAAAAATGTCTTGATTATAGGTGCAACCGGGTATATTGGCGGAGCGCTGTGCCGAAAGTTTTCTCAGACACAAGATTTTGCAGTATTGGCACTTGTGCGTCCGAGTAGTGATATTGAGGGTATAAAGCCTTTCTGCAAGGAAATAATCCGCTCTCAAGAGGTAGAAATTTCTAGCAATGATGTTGCACAAGCAATTCGCAAGCATGATATTACAACAGTAATTAATGTAGCGTGGCACATGCCTCCAGAATCAACCCAAGAAGCTCAATTCGCTTTAGACCGTATAGCATTAGAAGCCGCTTTATACGGTGCTAGTGCAGTTTCGCCAGATATTCATGTAATTACAACCAGTGGGAATTTCTCTTTGATTACCACCAATGGAGGACGAATAACAGAAATACCTCCGCCAAAAGGATATACACGACCCGAATATTTAGCATGTTTTGACTTACTATCGGGTGTAAATGCGTTGAAAGATGTGCTAGTAGAAGAGTATATCAGTAATGGAGGTAACGCCTCGATTGTCTATCCTTCATCAGTGTATGGTTCAGCACCAACTCGTGGCAGTTTCTGGGATTTTGCAATTCAGCAGTTCATTACAGGGAAACTACACCAAGGGTATCAGCCATTTCCACCAGATTTTATGACGGCGTGGATTCATGTTGAAGATTTAGCAGACTGCTACATTGCAGTAGCGCGATTTGGCTCCAAAGGAGGACATTACCTTGCTGCGTCTGAAAATTTTAGTATTAGCCAGGTGTCAAAAATGTTTGCTCAGGCTGCTCAGGTAGAATTTATGGCGCCAGTCTTTGAAAACAAAGACAAAGTTATATTTGATGATTCTCATACTAGAAAAGTGCTTCAACTTCAATGGAAGTATAAAGTGGCTGATGAGATGAAAGGTTGGGTAGAGAGAATAAAAGAGTTAGAAACTTATTTTTTAGAGTAAATAAGGGGGAAATGGCTTTGCAACCCGTTCCATCAGATACGATCGCTCCAAAAATTCTTACGCTCGTTTCAGAAATTATCCTAAAACTTTTAGCTAAAACACCAAAGGATCGATATCAAAGTGCCTGGGAAATCTAAATTGATTTAGAACAGTATCTAATTCAGCTAGAAAATACGGGACGAATTGAGCGTTTTTTGTTAGCCCAACAGGGATAATTCTGATAAGTTTTATATCCCGGAAAAACTTTATATACCCTACTGTCGCTAGCTAACATTCTTTAGTACTGCTACCAATTTTTCAATATGTGCTACTTCATGAGTTGCCATCACGGATATTCTGATTCGACTTGTGGGCACTGTGGGGGGGCGAATTGCTGGGGCAAAAATGCCAGCATCTCTTAGCTGTTTTCCAGCTTTGAGCGCATCTGTAGCATTAGGCAATTGAAAACATAATATGGGTGATTCAGAAGGCAGCAATTTCAGGTTAGGTAACTGTTGCAGCAAAGTTTTCAAGTAATGTATATTTCCCCACAATTGGGCACGGTGTTGCGGTTCTTGTTGCACGATCTCGATCGCTGCTAAGGCCGCAGCTGTATCAGCAGGTGAAAGCCCAGTGGTATAAATCCAGCTGGGTGCGCGGTTTTGCAAAAAGTCAATTAGGGCGCTACTTCCTGCTACATACCCGCCTAAACTACCTAAAGCTTTACTCAAGGTGCCAACTTGAATTAATTGCTTTCCTGTACACCCAAAATGTTCGACACACCCAGCGCCAGTTTTTCCTAGTACCCCAGTGGCATGAGCTTCATCGACTAGCAGCATACAGTTAAATTCATCAGCGAGATCCAACAGTGCAGGCAACGGACATAAATCGCCATCCATGCTGAAGACGGTATCAGTAAGAATCAAACAGCGTCGGTAATTTTGCCGCTGTTGACTCAACTGAGTTTTTAAGACTTCCACATCACAGTGCGGGTATTCTACAAATGCTGCACCGCTAAGAATCGCTCCATTTTTCAGACTGGAATGATTGTACTGGTCAGAGAATATTAGATCGCGCTTGCCCACAAGGGCGGTAATTGCACCCAAATTTGCTAGATAGCCGGAACTAAATACCAAGGCATCTTCTGTTTGTTTGGTAGATGCGATCGCCTCTTCTAACTCTCTGTGTAATTCTCGATGCCCACTGAGTAATCTAGAACCAGTACTACCAGTCCCAAATTCCGCGATCGCAGCCGTCGCCGCTGCCATCAACCGCTCATCTCCAGCTAATCCCAAATAGTCATTGCTGGCAAAATTAATTACCTCTTGCCCAGCTAAAACCACCGTTGCACCCGGACGACCATCGATCGGCTGTACTGAGCGATACCAGTCCGCCCGATGAATTGTTGTTAAGGACTGTTCTAGCCAGGCATAAGGGTCGGTCATTGGGGCAAGGGAGCAGGGGAGCAGGGGGGCAGGGGAGCAGAGGGGAAAATAACTAATGACTAATGACTAATGACTAATGACAAATGACCAATGACAATTAAACTTGTTCGCTACTGAGATGAGCGATCGCTTGTTTAATCCAGTCTTCGACATAAGCATCTTTGGGTAGTCCGATGTCTTCGCTGACTACATGCAGGGCGTGACTGACCTCATGGGCAGTATATCCCAAGGCGAAGAGGGTCATTTGCACTTCTTCGAGAATTCCCGGTGCTGGCCCGCCTGTAGCGACGAAGAACCCGGCTGATTTGCGCCACTCGACTAATTTGCTTTTCAGTTCCAAACAGATGCGTTCGGCGATTTTTTTACCGACACCGGGAGCCTGAATGAGGATTTGTGTATTGCCAGCGATAATTGCTTGGACTAAATCTGGTAGTTCCAGAGTGTCTAAGAGGGCGATCGCTAAGGCTGCACCAATACCTGTGACAGTCAGCAAGTGGCGAAATAAATCGCGTTCGGCTGGGGAAGCAAAGCCATAGAGAAAGGGCACTTCTTCACGAATTTGGAGATGGGTAAAAATTTGCGTTACTCCTCCCGACTCTGGTAACTGGTTTGCTAGGCGTTGGGGAACTTGCAAATCATACCCCAAGCCATTCACTTCCAGAGTCAGAATCACGCGATTAGCGCCAATTGTTTGGATACCAGCGACTATACCTTTTAAATAACTAATCATTACAAGAGACCAAAATAATTTAAGCCTTCGATAATTCCACCTGCACAAAAAGCTTTTGCCAGGTAGTGGTAGTCTGCGGGATACTCATTGTGCCATTGGAGTAACTCTTTGCGGGCATTCCCCACAATGATTCCCCGTTCGTTGCCTACAGCAAATAAAGCAATATCATTACCCGAATCACCACAGACAACTGTTTGTTCTGCTGCAAATTTCCACTTCTGGCGTAAAAACTGCATTGCCTGACCTTTATCGCTGCTATGGGGTACAATGTCAAGGTCAATCCCGCTACTGTAGATTAACTTTACATTTAATTTAGATTTCTGCAACTCTGCTTCAAGTTGTGGTATAACATTCGCAGATACTTGTTGTTCTAGGAAACAACTCACTTTGAAGGGACGCTGTTCTGAATCTGGTTGCCGAACTAACTCAGGATATTTTTTTGTAATAGATAATACAGTTTCCCGTTCCCATCCCGGAGAGAGGATTTCTGACCAACCTGAGTCTGGAGTATCAGTACCATCAAGGTAAATTTCTGTACCCACAGATAGGACGAGGGCATCGGGTTGCAAAAGATTTTTTTGAGCTTGGAGTTCTTTGTAAAGTACAGGCGATCGCCCAGTAGAATAAACGATTTTAGTCCCGTATTCTTGGCGGTGTTGACTCAACAGTTGATTTAGTTCTGGTAAAGCGCTGTCATCGCCAACTGTGCGGTATACGAGGGTGTCATCTAAGTCGGTTACAAACAGAAATGGTTTCATGATTAGAACTCTTGCAAAATTTCGTTATTCTACCGCGTGAAGAGACTTTTACAAGAGGTTTGTTTGCTAAAAACAAAATCAGACACTAGATATATTTGTTTTTGATCTCCTATAATATATTCTTCCGATTTCTGATTTCAGTGGCTCATTCACATCGAGTAAACCAACTCACCCGCTTCACGGCACTACGATACAATCAATTTAACCACCTCTACCACCTGCGCTCGTGGTCAACACCTCTTCACAACATTCGACTCCAACTGATTCTCCCTCCGACATTCCGCCTCTTGAGAGTGGCAGTGTTGCAGAAAGGGCTAAGTTCAATAGGCCTCTTGCAAAAGTCGGTCAGGAAGATTTGATTTTGGGAAGAGAAAGCTCGTAATTGTAGAGAGCAGCAATCAGATTAAACCGCAAACTAAATCT
>NZ_JBALDR010000062.1:0-28389 GCF_036917315.1 Nostoc sp.
TCATATCTTATTTAAATTGTCAAAACTGTTAAAGATAATGATAATCAAATAGAGGGGTAAGGAGGCGAGCGTCGCTCGCCTCCTTACCCCTCTCCTCCGCGCGATTATCATTTTCAATAAGATGATTTTGAGTATTTTAACTGATTGACAAAATACACTTTGTCTTAACCTCTCACGAATGCCACCGTACTCAGCCTTTAGCTCCCGCAATTGAAATTCTCAATCCCCTTGAACTGGCATCACTGTGCCAAAACGGGAGAATTGTACGCTAAGGAACTGATGCTAACCTCAACGCTATAAAAATCAGTTGTTTTGAGCAAATGGCACACCTGTATTTATCACTTTTGACTAGCTAACGCCTTTCTTTATGGTGCAGAGTACTGCCAATACTCTGCACCAATCAACTGAGGATAAACAGCCGCTCACGGGTGCTGTGAAAATGAGTGTCTAAGATGCTTGCTGGGTAAAGCTTTCAGCCTTAGCTTACAATTTTCCCGTTTTGGCACGGTGATGCCAACTCAAGATTTTAAAAGCTAAGTCTCCCAAACCACCCAAACTCCTCACAGTTAATTGGGCTGTCGAAGCGATCGCTCGTCTTGGCGGCTACCTAGAACATCGAAGCAAAACACCAATTGGTATCCAGGTACTGTGGCGAGGTTGGTTAAAATTGCATGACCTTTGTGAAGGTTGGCTGCTTGCAAAAGAGACTTAACGGGAAAAGTCAGGTTGTGTTATAACTTCTCTTCGAGCAGTATAAGGTTTATCCTTGTCAGTAATTAAGGAACCTCCTAGCTTCACTAATACTAATTCCATAATCAAATATTAAATGAGGAAAGACAAAAACTTATAAAAAACTAATCCTAGACAAAAAAAATCAAAATTGCTAATAATTTCAACACAATTTAACAAAACGCATGAAAGGGAACAGTAAATTTTGGTTACAAAATAATGCAAAATTTATGTTAAATCTGCGTTGCCAATGGATAGCTGAAGTTGGGATAATTTTTGTGGTTCTATCTTTAACTCTTTTATTAAACCTCAGATTACTTGAGAAAATTTATACTTAAATTTTCATGTTAAACTATTATTCGCTGTTTAACCTTTACCCTAAACCCAATGCCGAGTTAAAAATGCACAAAGCGAGCAGTATTGCGGTCAAGCCTGTTGTAAAGCACCGCAAACTACTACATACAATGGCGGCGATCGCCTTGTTAGTTGGAGCTAAAAGTTTTCAATGACTACAGGCTCAACTGGTTGGGCAATTTCAAAATTGAAAATTCGTGAATAAAAGTAAAGTTCTGCTGACAAAGAACGCTCGATGTTTGCGGCTTTGCGGAAACCATGTTGTTCACCCTCAAAAGCAATATAAGCCACTGGTACACCTTTTGTTCTTAGGGCTGTAACCATTGCTTCAGTTTGATTAGGCGGAACTACTCGATCTTCTAATCCCTGGAAAAAAATCATTGGGCAGTCTAGACGCTCACTAAAGTTAATTGGCGAGCGCTGTTGATAAATCTGACGCTGTTGTGGATAAGGGCCAACCAGACGATCCAAGTACCGTGATTCAAACTTATGTGTATCCCGAACTAAAGCTTCCAAGTCACTGACACCAAAATAGCTGGCTCCTGCTTTAAAAGTATCTCGGAAAGTTAACGCACAAAGCGTTGTGTAACCACCTGCACTCCCGCCGGAAATGGTTAGACGAGCGCCGTCTACATCTCCCCGTGACACTAAGTAACGCGCACCAAAAACACAATCATCCACATCTACAATTCCCCAGTTCCCAGAAAGCCGTTGCCGATACTCCCGCCCGTACCCTGTACTGCCACCATAATTTACATCCAAAACCGCTATTCCTCGGCTAGTCCAATACTGAATGTTAAAATTGAGGCTACTAGAAGTTGCTGCGGTGGGGCCACCGTGACTTTTGACAATCAAGGGCGGTTTTTCAGTCTCAGGAGCCGTATAGTCACGGTTTCGAGGTGAGTAGAAAAGAGCGTATGCTGTTTTGCCATCAGATGTTTCGTACTCAATAGCTTCAGGTAAAGAAAGATAACCAGCATCAATAGTTACATCACTAGAATACCGTAGTACTTCTAGCTCTTTAGTTGTCAGATCCAAACGGACAATTGCTGCTGATTGAGTTGGCGAGCTTGCGCGAAAAACTACCTGTTTCGAGGTGGCGTGGAGAGAGCTAATATCTGTGTAGGGCGTATTTATTAGTTCTAAATTACATGTTAGTGTATCAAGGCTTGCTAAATACTAAATGCCTTGCTGGGTATAAGTACAAATAATCTGGTTGGCAGACCCAAAAGCATAAGTGGACATCCCAAAATTCCATTGCGGCTGACCAAATTCTGCTTCCATTTGAGTTAGCGCTTCTACATTTTCATCTTGCCAACGATATATATTCCACCAACCTGTACGATCAGAAACGAAATACAACTTACCATCTGGCGACCACTGTGGCTGAAAAATAGACTCATCTAAATTCCCAGCAATTTTTTGAGTATTTCCCAAAGAACCATCTGCCTTTAATTCCCCAACCCATAGTTCAGTCCCATCCCAAGGCATATTAGGATGGTTCCAAGTTAGCCAAGCTAAACGTGAACCATCCGGGCTAAGGCGAGGCGAAGCATAAAAGTCATTTCCAGATACTAATAGTTGGATTTTATGATCTCCGTCTAGTTCCACGCCGACTAAACTATTACTCGCCTCCTTTGTTACATCTGTGTGATCTTCATACACACAAATAATTCGGTTGTTTTGACGATCAAAAACACCGTCTGCATAGCGTGTGGCAGCTTTTGGGGTGATGGCTTGCGGCTCTCGATCGCTCTGGTGACAATATAGGCGTTGGTCAATAAAGTTGGAAAAGTAAACAGTGCCATTCACCACAAGAAAGGAACTGCCACCATATTCATGTACACGAGTACGCACATTGAAGCCACTAGGCGTAAGGCACTGAATTTCACCATTTGCACCCCGCCGCACTATGACATTTCTACCTGACTCTGACGGTCGTAGCTCGCTCCAGTAAATCTCTTCGCCACAGAGGGCAATTTGTCCCAACCCAATTGTACTTGCAGTAATCAAGTCTGTTGTTATCGGCGATCGCCAACATCCGTAAGACGCTACTTCATAAAATAGGGGACTTTTAAAGCGTTGTCTCTTGGTTTATACATAATTCGTTTGGTATGTAATATTCTTCAGCTAGGGTTTTGTGTTTTATGCAAAACTAACCAAAAATCTTGAAACTGCTGTCACCAAGAGTTAGCTGCCAGCATCAACACCATCCCAGATATAAGCAAGTCAAATGTCAAATGCGTATTTCGTTACATACATTAATTACATAGCGTAAGAAGCGTACTGCTTCAACAGCGCGGCTCACTTTGCTGCGATAAGAGGAACCATGCCGAATTTCACGGAGGTTAATTGCCTCTTGAATAAGTTGATGCCACTTTGGTGGAAGATGCACCAATGCATATCGACCAGCCTCCGTTTTGGAAAGGATTTCATGCTCTCTCAACACGTAAAACAGACGCAGAACGCCAAGCACAGCCCACTCAATACCACTATCTGTTAATAAATATGCTAATTTACTTGGCGCTCTTGTCCAACTCACCCAATAGCTGTTCAGATTTTCCTTCATCTTTCTTTGCAGCAGATTCCAATCAACTGTAAATGCAAGGTTTTCTGGCGGAAGTCCAATCAGATAAATGCCTCGATGTTTCAGCACCCACCAAGTGGCTTGGTTTATGTCATGATATCCAGCAGAGTGGAGAGCGCTGTCATGATAGTAGGGGTAAGGAGCAATTTCTGGTTGCTCCCGCCCGATATCTTCAAGAAGCAAATAACTTCCTTCTAGTTTCCACTGTGGGTAGCTCAGTTCTAGTTTTTTATGGACTGCTTTTAGTTTTTTTACCTCGGATGTTGTAGCCCGTCGTATGAGAATAGTAATAAAATCAATGTCACTCAAGTACGGGTTAAAGGCATTAAGTGCAATAGAACCATGAATATAAAAGCCTTCTATCAGACCTGGAAGTTCGATTTGTAATGACAACAAATAATCATTTAATACTGGACGAATACATTCTGGGATACGAGTATCCATATTTAATAAACCACATTACCTTTATTTTTAATCTTGCGCTCCCATTTAATAATAAAACCATCTTTATTGACAGGCTATCTGGCATCACGCTCCGCTTAAGTGCCCAAAAAGCAATCCACACCCATGCAACTTTCTGGCAATTTGTCTCTGATTCGCTAATAACTTCCTGTATTCTAGAATATCCGTTCTTTGTGGAGAGCCGAATGATTCCTATAGATATGAAACGACTCATCAAAAAAACCTCTAACCCAGTTCGCAAGAGAACAGAAGTAACCTCACCACCTACTGAACCCATTGACATGCCTGAGAGCCAAAATATTCCTGAACCAGTGATTGAACCAAATTCACCTGTGTACATTGAAGACTATGTTTCAGAACACTATCGCCCCCTACGTTCTGTTGGCAACTCTGGGTGGCAACCGTCTGACGTGTGGCGAGAGTTAAGAGTTGATAATTTTTGCGGGTAAATTAAGCTCTGACTGAATAAAAAATAATATATCATGCTAAATTACCTTCAAAAAAGCCATGAATGAAACCCTTACTAGATAAGAAAACTGAACATTATTTACTAGTTATTTATGAGGTTTAGCACTGATTCGGGCTTTTGAGCTTTATTGTCGAGCCTAGTTTTGATATCTAACTAATAATTTGGCATAACAACTACTGAAGAACCACAATTATTAAACCTTAATGCTCCTAAAAAATTTTCTAGAGGCATTAAGGTTTTGCTAATTTATAGAGTAGATATAGTGCTTGAATGAAAGTCTACATCCAGAGTAGTTAGTCAATTTCACCTTTGGGTAAAGAGCAAATGAATATTAAATGCAATTGTATGAAGATAAGGTTTACTAAATTAAATTGGCAATAATTGCTGATTATACACCTCTTGCAAGGCTCACTCCAATTGCGCTTTGCTTAACAATATTTACAAAAATACAAGCTCGTTTCAAATGTTCTAAAGTTCATATAAATGATTTATCAGTGAAGTTTTGGGCTACAAGTAAATACTCTGGAGAGGGATGTGCTAAAAATAGTTTTACGGCAAGTATGCTGTGGTTAACATCTATATATTTGTTAAGTATTGCACTTGGCATTTCAAGTCTAGATAATTCATTAAATTTAATTATTAGGGCAAGTCATGAACAAAAAATGGGCTATCAAACGAATCACAATAAATCTCGCATCAGTTGAAAGCGAAAAACTTGAACGATATTGTGCAATGACAGGTAGACCTGCAACTGATGTGATTCGGGAGTTGATTCGCTCTCTCTCCATAACCGAGTTGTCAGCGTCTGAACAGACTACACCTACCCTAAAATATGATGTTCCCATCCTGAAATAATGGCAATTGAATCACTTGGGTTTGTTTGGCGTTATCAAGGTTAGACAAAGAAATGCCCAGTAGCCTAATGCTGCGGTTCTCCAGGTCAATCGACTCAAACAATGCTTTGGCTATCTCAAAAATCGTATCAAGTTCACTGATAGGAGCAAGCATTGTTTTACTGCGGGTTATCTGATGATAGTCAGAAAACTTGATTTTCAGAGTTAACGTGCGACCTCGAGTTTCGTGCTGATCTAACCGTTGCTCGACGATTTGGGCAATCTGTTCGAGTTCTTGCAAAATCTGACCGACATCGCTTAAGTCCTGTGCAAACGAGGTTTCTGCACCAATTGACTTACGAACTCGATTTGCTTCAACTGGGCGGTCATCTTCTGCCCTGGCAATTCTGTAGTAATAATGACCAGCTTTACCAAAGTGGTGTGTTAACTCAGAAAGAGTCCGCACTTTCAAATCTGCGCCAGTATGAATGCCAAGCGAGTGCATTTTAGCCGCAGTCACCTCTCCTATACCGTGGAACTTCTCAATCGCTAGCTGCTCTACAAAGGCGATCGCATCCTCCGGTAAAATCACCGTCAGTCCGTTGGGTTTATTTTGACCGCATGCCATTTTTGCAAGGAACTTGTTAATCGACACGCCTGCGGTTGCCGTCAATCTCGTTTCCTCGAAAATCGCAGTTTTGATATGTCTTGCAATCGTAGAAGCGTAGGGGATGTTTTGCTTGTTTTCAGTAACATCCAGGTATGCTTCGTCTAGCGCAACCCCTTCCACTAAATCACTGTAGCGTTTGAAGATAGCGTGGATTGAAGTGGAAATCTCTCGATAAACGTCGAATCTCGGTCTGACAAAGATAAGTCCAGGGCATTTTGCAATTGCTGTTACTGACGGCATTGCTGAGTGAATGCCAAACTTACGAGCTTCATAACTAGCTGCTGCAACTACGCCTCGCTGATTCGGGCTGCCACCGACGACTAACGGTTTACCTCGGTAGCTAGGGTTGTCCCTCTGTTCCACCGATGCGTAGAAGGCATCCATATCAACGTGAACTATCTTTCTCACTTGAAAGCAGAGTGAAGCATTAGAAAGTTAGGCTAACCGGTGCTTAGTAAAATACTATATTACCAGTCTTATAGTACATTAGCACTACTTGGTTCAAATACCATATCTGCATTATTCCCCAACGAATTTCTGTTCTAACTCTTCAATTCGAGCCACAAGGGGAGCCATCATAGCTTCAACCTCGGTAGCAGAATAACGGATAGGTATGTGTTGAGAACAATTCTCACTCAAAGCTTCGACATGAAATAGAATAGCTCGCTCAACTTTTGCTGGATAGCCAGGGATGCGAAGTCGCTCAATTAAAGCACTATCCCCTTCAACATATTCTGCCTTACCCCAAACTTTGATACGTCTGCGTTGGCGGTAATCCATCAGGAACAGAAATGCTTTTGCTTCTCCTTCAAGGTTGCCTACGGTAATGTACTGCACATTCCCAGAAAAATCGGCGAATCCCAGCGTTTTCTCATTCAACACTTTCAGGAAACCGGGCGCTCCTCCACGAAACTGGATATAGGGATAGCCATTGGAACTGACTGTTCCCAAATAAAACCCATCCAAATGAGCAATAAATTCGGCAATTTCTAGTGTAATTGAATCATTGGCAGGGCCGTTGACAATGTAGCGTTCATAGGTTTGCCGTGATCCCCGTTGTGACTGCGCGGCTTCAACTTCAGGAGTAAAAGCAATTTCTCCAAATTTGCGTGGCATACTGCGCTCCTAAACTCTAGCAGGTTCTTCAATACCAATCATTCCAATAAAACCGGGGAGATGCTTGAGCCGTTCAATCCAGGCTTGAACATGAGCATAGGGTTCGAGAGAAATCTTACCATCGTTGGCGAGGGCGATGTATGGAAATACAGCAACATCGGCAATCGTAGGATGTCCCAACTCTAGCCATTCACCTTCTGCTAGATGATTATTAAGTTGTGTGAGGATAAACTCTGATTTTTGATTTACTCGTTCTAGATTGATGTCACTAGCTTTAAACAGGTGATATAAACGTGCCGATTCAGGGCCAAGCCGAACTTCTCCCGCAGTTGTAGATAACCAGCGAATTACACGACTCATCGGCTCTGGCTCCAGAGGCAACCACCCTTCTGTCCCATACTGTCGAGCTAAATAAACTAGAATTGCTTGAGCATCTGCCAATATAGTATTTCCATCAACCAAAACTGGCACTTGACCAAAAGAATTGAGTGCTAAAAATTCTGGCTGTTTGTGCGCTCCTCTAGGCAAATCAACTTTTACCCATTCGTAATCTAAGCCTAATAGCGACAACATTAGTTTTACTTTATAGCTGTTGCCAGAGAGTTCGTAACCGTAAAGCTGAATCATAGATTAATCCTTCACATGAGGTAAGAACGAACAAGTTTAATCACAGAAATTAAGTGACACTTCCTGTCTCATTTCTGTACCGTTCGTTCGGTATAGAATTACTGTACCGTTCGTTCGGTATAATGTCAATATCTATTTTTCTCAACTCTTACAATGCCCAAAGAAACATATATTCCATATCTCATACGGCTGTTTCGCCAATTCGGGTATGATGGCGCAACTCTATCTAAAATTTCTGAAGCTACTGGGCTTGGGAAAGCCAGCCTTTATCATCACTTTCCTGGCGGTAAGGATGAAATGGTTGAGACAGTGCTAGATTTTCTTCAACAGTGGTTAGCCCAAAACATCTTGACAGCACTTACCTCCCAAGGTGATGCGCTAACACGATTACAGAGGATGTGCCATCGCCTGAGCGAACTTTATGAAGGAGGACATCAACCCTGTATGTCTGCCATTTTATTAATGGGTTCAGCCCGTGATATCTTTCACACTAGAGTTAATGCTTTATTCTGTATCTGGATTAATGCGATTGCTAATGTTTTAATCGAAAGTGGTATGGATGAAGAACTCGCCAAATATCGAGGGGAAGATGCAGTGATTGCTATTCAAGGTTCCTTAATTTTGTCACAAGGGTTGAATGATCCATCTCCTTTTATGCGTGTTATTCAACAACTACCTAGACAACTTTGTACTCCAAAGCCAGGGCTACAAAAAGACGATTAATACTGACCATTTTTTGAATTCAAAATTCAAAATTCAAAATTCAAAATGAATAAGAAGAATAATTTTGAATTAATTATCCTCCGAGTCAAAGCCCCCACTGAATTCTTCTCTACGAGATGCTGCGCGAATGAATCAGTGGTCTACAAGACGCTCGCGGACTCGCTACCGCTACGCTATCAGTGGCGGGTTTCAAGCCCCCACTCATTGTAATTTTGAATTGATAATTTTGAATTTTGAATTGTTTTGACACGCTGGATGCTGGGCATATTGGCTATTAACGTAATCAATTAATGATTGGTTATCATCAAAAACGCACCATAGTCAATCACTCCAAAATCTACTTTCATCACTGCCGCTATCTCCTGATACGTCTTAATTAACCTGTCAGATAGTGCTGTTGACTGCTACTAACTTGGCGATTAAGAGAGACATCGTGTTTCGTGCTGATCTAACCGTTGCTCGACAATTTGAGCAATTTGTTCGAGTTCTTGTAACATTTGACCGACATCGCTTAAGTCCTGTGCAAATGAGGTTCTGCACCAATGGACTTGCGAACTCGATTTGCTTCAACTGGGCGGTCATCTTCTGCTCTGGCAATCTTGTAGTAGTATTGTCCTTCCCCAAACACTCACCCAGGTGGAAAGTGCTGCTATGAATATTGTTATATTTGTAGCGAATTTGCCGATATCATTATAGTGTTTATACTAGTTTAATTAAGCTAGGAAAGTGGGGAACGATGATCAAACTATCACATCTTCCGATTACTTTAGTGGGAATGCGCTTCGCTCTAGCTCCTTTACTAGTTCTCGATGCTTTAGACCATAGAACCAGTTTTTGGTTCATCATCGGTTATGTTATTGCCGTACTTTCAGACGTTTTTGATGGGATCATTGCCCGTCGCTTAAAGGTTAGTACAGCCCTCCTTCGTCAAGCAGATAGCTGGGCTGATATTTGTTTGTATTTGTGTGTGGCGATCAGTATTTGGTTAGTATATCCCCAAGTAATCATCAATTTTCGAGTACCTTTATTATCCGCGATTACTATCCAACTAATATTATTCACAATTAGTTTAATCAAGTTTCAGAAATTCCCTAGTTTCCATACCTACACTGCTAAAGCATGGGGATTAGCTCTACTTACGGCGACAGTCGGGTTATTTGGTTTTGGTTACGCGAACATTCTTTGGTTTGCAATCGCGCTTTGTTGGCTCAATAGTTTAGAAGAAATTGCCATGACGTTGTTGTTACCAACTTGGCAATGTGATATTTTGAGTATCTTTCATGCAGTGGAATTACGTAAAACATTGATGCGCTCACCAACCAGTCAGGACGGAGTGTAGCTCCGTGGGATTAAAACACTTACTCCGCAAAAATTTCCAGATATTACTACTGCTGGGTGCAATCTTACTCTTTTTCACAACTCCCTTACGTAATTTACTCAATCAAGAGATTCTCTCAGTCTGGTTGCAAAGATTAGGTATTTGGGCTGTTCCCTTATTTATCTCCACCTACGTATTGGTCACAGTCTTAGGTTTGCCGATAACAATTCATACATTAACTGGAGGCGTAGCTTTTGGTTTGGGATGGGGAAGCCTTTGGTCTACATTAGCCGCAACATTGGGAGCAGTAGGAGCATTTTGTCTGACTCGATACCTATTTCGAGATTGGGCAACAGCAAAATTCGCTCAAAATAAACTGCTGGAAAAATGGCATAAAGCACTCGAACGCAATCCCTTTTCTTTAGTTCTATCTCTACGCTTTGCTCCGATTGCTCCGTTTAATATTATTAACTTTTTATTGGCACTAACCACAATCAACCTGAAGATTTATACCCTTGCAACCTTCATTGGAGTAATTCCAGGCACGATTGCTTATACCTGGTTGGGTGCTTCTGGAAAAACTGCTTTACAAGGAAGCGATGCCTCCTCGTTTATACTCGCGTCGGTTTTTTTGGTATTTTTATCGGTGTCACCATTGTTATTTAAACCCTGGTGGAAGTAGTAGCGCTATGTTTTAGTTGAGCTATCAAAAATAGTAGTGCGACTTTATAATCTAATCATCTTGCGGTAATATGTGCGTTTTAGCCCCAAAACCTTTTATTTTCTCAATAAGCGCATAAAACTGTGAGAAAATTGACCTCGTAATTCATGCCAAATTTTGAATTGATCAAAGTCAATTTTATGAAAAAGAACTATGTTCTCCTGACTTTAGCCTTATTGATTTGCACTGCTGCGCCTCAAAAAGCTCTCTTCATGAGGTTTGGAAAACGGAAGAATATAAAGTGGTTTATCAAGAAGATCGTAATAAAACTGCCGTGTGGCGGTATGGTAGCGATGGAGTAATCTTCATTGATGGTTTAGCAGGAGTGTTCAATGACCGAGGTTCATACAATGGCTACTGGGTACAAAAGTCTTCATCGGTACGTTGCGATACCTATAGAGAAGGAGCAGATGGGAAACCTACTTATCATTGGGGCAGATTTAAAGTCACTTTCATTGATTCAAAATTCCCCTCCGGTTGGAAAGCTGATATTAGCCTTTGCGATCGCGATCCTGTAATGACTTTAAACGGTACACCTGTTACACAATGAATATCGACCGATTGCAAGAACTTAAGCAAAAACTGACGAATGACGCAGACTTGTCCGATATCTGGCTATTTTATATGGATCATTTTGCGGATCTGCCGAAATTCACTGACATGGGTGAGTCTGCCTATAATGAATATCTAGATGCTGTCCTCCAAAAAACTTGTCAGCAGATGTTTGATAGGGCAATAAAGATTAGTGACTTTTTGCTAATCTACATCACTCCATATCATTTATTTCATGGAGCTTTCTTTCTTGAAGGGCGTATTGGGGGTGTGATTTATTTCGAGGATATAAAAATTGGGTTAATTGCAGTGTCGGCAGATTATCCCCCTACCGATGCGGTTAAGTACTCACGTTTTACTGAGATGATTCAACTGTCGGCTCCTAATGGTAACGATTGCAATTGAGATTCACTTTAACAATAATACCCCGTTTGCTTTTCACCATTGCTGATACGAAATGGCTAATTATATTCGTAATGCGTCTATAATTTGATAACTTTGGGATTGAGTAACCTGCTCAATAATATTTGCTGCCTGTTTTACGCCACCTGCTTGTTGAATTGATTGCTGAATTTTTCGTGCATTATTTTTATAGGAATCTGTCGTTAATACCTGCTCTATTGTCGATCGCAGCGTGGAAACGCTAAGTTTTGGCAGAGAAAGCACTTCTCCAACTCCAGTTGAACGAATACGTGCGCCTGTCCCTGGTTGTTCAAAGGTAATGGGAATGGCTACCAAAGGTACACCCTAACTCAGGGAATCTAGTGTTGTATTCATCCCCGCATGGGTAATTGTCAGACTTGCTTTTGCCATGATATCTGGTTGGGGTGCATACTCGACTACTAAGGGACTTCCAGGTAGCGAACGCACTATTTCTTTCCTTATCCCACCCCCATGTGCAATTACCAGTTGTACATCTAATTCGGCACAAGCAGCAGCTATGCAACGAAATACCGTATGTTTACAGCGCTTCCCGCTATTATGCAAGCTAAAATAACTAGATCAAAAATGCCTTTTAAAAACTGTTATATTCTTGTAATAATTTAGAGCCAAAAAATCTTATGTTTAACTGTAAATAGCAGATTTAACTTTCAACGTGCCCTTTCTAATCAACTCCAAAAAGTTCTTTCTTTATATGAAACCATATTAGGATTAGTAAATTAGAAAGGGACGCTTGGACTCGATCACAAGGGGTAACTGCGTGGAGTTTGCTGCACGGTAATCCAATGATCAGTGGTGAATTCCTCAATCGCCCAATCACCACCAAAACGTCCTATCCCACTATTTTTTTCGCCACCAAAGGGAGCATTCGCTAGGTCGTTTACTGTCTGATCGTTGATATGCGTCATCCCCGCTTGCATTAAGCGTGCAAAGCGCAGCCCACGTCCCTCATCACGGGTAAATACGGCACTTGATAAGCCATATTCAGTATCATTCGCCACTTGTAATGCTTCTGCCCGATCACGAACTTTGATGATGGAGGCGATAGGCCCGAACATCTCCTCACGTGCCACTGACATCTGATTGTTGACATCGACAAAAACGTGTGGTGGAAGCATTAGTCCATCCGGGTCGCCACCAAGCAGTTGACGGGCACCTTCTTCATGCGCCTTCTGAATATGCTTGAGGTGTGAATTCAACTGAGCTTCATTAATGATCGGGCCGATATCAGTATCCGGATCGTTCGGGTCGCCCATCTTTAAATTGCGGACGCGATCAACAAAGCGATCGACAAACTCATCATGCACCCGCTCATCGACAATTAGCCGATTTATACTCATGCAGATTTGACCTGAGTTTAGGAACTTACCAAACACAGCAGCCTTTACCGCCAGTTCCAGATCGGCATCGTCTAAAACCACCAGTGGACTGTTACCCCCAAGTTCAAGCGAAGCCCGTTTCATGATCGGGCTAGTCATTGTCAGTTCCCCAATATGTCGGCCTGCTTTTGTCGAGCCAGTAAAGGTAATCACACGTGGGATAGGGTGGCTTACAAATGCATCTCCAATCTCACGGGCTGACCCTGCCACAACGCTAAACACGCCGGGAGGAAGTCCCGCTTCCTCGAATATCTTGGCAAAAATTAGACCACCCGTGACGGGAGTATTCGAGGGTGGTTTCAGGACTACCGCGTTACCTAGTGCAAGGGCAGGAGCAACCGAGCGATTCGCAAGGTTGAAAGCAAAGTCCCACGGACTGACTACAGCGACTACACCCACTGGACGGCGATAAACTCGGCTTTCTTTACCTGGAATATCAGAGGGGAGAATGCGTCCCTGGGCACTATAAGGAGCCGAAACAGCCTGTTCCATGACATCACGCGCCGCCTTCCATTCCAGCATTGCCTTCTTGCGTGGGCTACCTGCTTCCCGAATCGACCATGAAATCATCTCCTCTCGACGAGCATCCATAATCTCAGCTGCACGACGCATAATCAGCGATCGCTCACTCGGCAATGCCTCTGCCCATGCCACTTGAGTACGCTGTGCTTCTTGATAAGCATCTTCTAAGTCACGTTTGTCCGCCCCCAGGATTTCCATAATCACGTCTTGACGGTATGGATTGATGGGTTGCAATTTGTGTTCGGAACGGCCTGTAACCCAACGTCCCCCAATAAACAGGCGATCAAATCCTGTGTAAGGAACAGGCGAATTACTATGATTTGAACTAGTTGTACGGTTGGGTGTTGTAGTTGTCATTGAAAAAGCCTCATTAGTTTCAGTTGGGGTATTATTTAAAACATAATTTTTTGTGTTCTAGCTACGATCGCTTTTAAATTTATCGTCGTGGCTCAAGAGAATTTCTCTGTGAGGAAACTAAAGCTAGAAGACTTAACTTTTTAGCGTTGCTGAATCATGGGATGATTTCGCCCAATTGAGAACGAATTATCAATGGTTTCACCCGCCAATTCATCCCGCATTTATACAACGCCTGAATTCGCAAGAGCAGAGATACATCACAAATTATCTTGTTTGAGGCAAGACAGCAAAAAAGCTTTTGGACTCACACCGAGAATTAGGTACTTTCCTCACCTTTGAACAACCGATGCCAATATTTGGTCAATCGCTGCCAGTACATCCGCATCTAGCTGTACTCCTGATGCAGCCGCATTATCAACAATTTGTTCTGGACGGCTAGCACCAATAATTGCTGAAGACACACGCTCATCTCGTAGTACCCAAGCTAGAGATAATTGTGGCATACTCAACCCCAAATCTTGGGCAATGGGTTTGAGCTTTTGTACTGCTGTTAGTGTGCGCTCGTTAAATAACTCCTCCATCAAAAACGAATTCATCTTTTCGTTGGCAGCACGAGAATCTGGAGGTGGAGTTTGTCCTGGCTCGTATTTGCCTGTGAGTACACCTTGAGCTAACGGCGACCAAACAATCTGACCAATGCCATTAGCTGCACATAATGAAAACACCTGTGCTTCCGGTTTGCGCCAGAGCATGGAATACTGGGGCTGGCTGGAAACAAAGCGTTCAACATCAGCAAGATTCAGCGCTGCTTGGATCTGCTGTGGACTCCATTCGCTAAAGCCGATGTAACGAGCTTTTCCCTGACGCACTACCTCAGTGAGTGCCGTCATGGTTTCTTCTAAAGGTGTATTTGGATCGTAGCGATGGCATTGGTACAGGTCAACGTAATCGGTACCCAGTCGCTTTAAGGAAGCATCAATTTGTTTTCTGATTTGGGCTGCTGAAAGTCCTCGGTCAGTGGCTGACATGGGAAAGAAAACTTTGGTTGCTAAGACATAACTTGAACGCTCAGTACCTTGCAATACTTCTCCCAAAAAGGATTCAGCTCCTCCCTGAGCGTAAACATTTGCAGTGTCAATAAAGTTAATTCCAACCTCAAAAGCTTTGTGTATGCAAGCCTCTGCATTTTGCTGCTCTACACCACCCCCATAAGTCAGCCAGGAACCGAGACTAATTTCGGAGACGCTCAACTCGCTGTTTCCCAATTGTCTGTATTTCATTTGTATTTCTCGTTTCACTGTTGTTTTCATCTTTATTAATCTCCAAGAAGCTATTTTTAGCGTATTTACAAACTTTGTCTCAACCCACCAGAGCTTTCCTCATTCAAATTGCAGATATTTTGTCTGTTTATATATACCGAATGAAGAGTCTCAATCTCTATGCCATCGCTTTACGACTATAAATTCCGTGACAAGAGCAATCTTTTTTATATCCGAATGGCACAAAGATTCATGTCAAACCTAGTCAGAGCTATCTTGTTGGGGGTAGCGTTGCAGCTTCGTGTGTTTAGGAAAATTGAATTTTAGTACATTAAATTTTAGTGCATCAAATAGAACAACATCTTCTTCCTTCCCAACACCCAAAAGTCAGTCACTCATTCCTTGGCTTAAGTATCAAAAACCCAAAAGAATTTTGACTTCTAGACGATGATACTACTGCGATCGCTTTAAGGCATCTGCCCAAAAAAGAGATTTATGTCAAAAAAGATAAATTCTTACAATTAGGGACTCGTATTTCCCATAGATTTGGTGTACCTTGTTAATTCCGTGCAAATTATTTATACTCATCTTCTCCCAACTTTACCCAGACAAATTTTAAGTCAATGCCTTTGAGGAAACAGCCAATGAATACTTCTAATGAGATACATACAAAGAAAATTATCAAAAAATCTGACAACCTTACCCTGAGACAGATGAAATTAATCGAAGAAGCAGAAGACCAACAACTTCTAGCTAATACTGTCAATTCTCCAGCCCCTGTGGTTGAGGTTGAGGAGAAACCAGTAGCAATTTCAGAGCCTAGAGTTCCTGACTATGTTCCATTCCTTGACAATCCTCCAGTACAATCTGTGGGCAATTCCGGCTGGCAGGTTTCTGATGTCTGGCGGGATATTCGCGTGGATGATTTCTGTGGGTAAAAACCTAGTAAAGATAGGTGAAAAAAATACGTTGCTATTGTGTGTACGCATTGTCACAAACAGAAGTTTTCTTTTGATAAAGAAGCCTAAAAGATAATTAACGATAGCACTAAAATTGAATGCATAGACGCTTGGGCGACTCATCGCAGACATCGCAATGGCATCAGGTTGTTGAATGGGTAAACGAAAGAGAAGACATCACAATACATCCTTCCCTTGGATGCTAGAAGAAGAGAATCTGTTCATTGCAAGGACTGGTAACGAAATAGTTACAGATGCAGGATGGGAGAAAATTTCATTTGAAGAAGCAAGAAAATTGTTTAGTCCCGAAACTTTTCAAGAGTGGTACGAAATGTTTCTAGAAAATACAGATGTCTCGGAAATACTTTCAGAATCTAACGTCGATATAGATTTAGATGATGAATCAGCAATAGATAACTTTTTACAAAGGAGCAACTGGGCACCGAAACAAGTCAATTTAGTTGTAGCGAAGGCTATCTATAAAAATTATGCCTGGGTAAGAGGATTACTGATTTCTACACCTGATGCTGAAGAACCCTACTTTCACAATTATGAAATGGAGGCAATTCGTTTAGGAGTCCAATTGCGAAAATACATCAAAGAGGATATTCCAGTAATTAATGACTGCAAAAATGCTGTCAGATATTTACATGGGAGATACGCCCTCATTGGCTGGCAACCAAGAAATTGTGTGACAGCAGCTCACAACCTAAAAATATCTCAAGCTACTAAGGTTTACAATGAACTTCTCTGGGATGAAGATTGGGTAGATGAAGAAGACGAAATTTATTAGTCAAGAACAAAAAACTCTACAACACTGGAAAATATGCTCCTCATTACTGATAACTGGATAATAATAGAATTACCGGGAAATAAGATCAGAAATCTTTGAAGAGCTTAAGAGCGATGGCGTAACCGTCATGAGCCAGTGGCGATCGCTCTAGTAATAACGTAGCGTGGGTTCAGCGTAGAGGCTCTTTCAAGCGATTTATGGACGGAAGGAGCGATCGCCATCTGGCTGTACGAGGAAATAAGGGTTTGAAGGCATTGAGAGAGAAAAAAATGGAATTAGAGCAAAAACGTAGAATCAGAATAAATGAATTTACAAATAGCAAATTAAGTACTAAGAGTAACAGAAAATAACCGATTAATTCTTAACCTTACCAGCCCACAAACAGCCAGAATTACCTGATTATATCGGTGTCGAGCTAGACGGAATCTATCACTGGCTACTCGAAATATTTTTACCCGACATATCATGTGTTCAACAGCGATTCGGCGTGACGAGAGTTCTTTATTCTCTTGTTTTTGTAATTCCGAGATTTCTGTATTTTTTCGTTTCTTATGAGGGGTGGTAATGGCATCATCTCCTATATAAGCTTTATCGCCGAGAAACTGTTGCGTGTCAGGAAATTTATGGCGGGTTTCTCGAAATAAATTAATATCGCTTGTTTTCCCTAACATTCCGACACGGACATCGACAATATCTTCCCCTCCAGGTAGAACAATAAATTGATTTTTCAGAGTGTGCATTTTTTTCTTGCCAGAGTAGTATCGTTTTTGCTCTTGATAGTCTACAGGTCTTGCTGTAGGTTGTTCAGTACTATCGAAAATTAATTCGTATTCAGACAGCATTCGCTGTAATTCTTGATATTTTTGACTATCTGTTGATACTTCTTCTATTTGAGATGCTGGTAAAATATCTCGCAAAATATCTACCCAATAATTGAAGGCATCATTGGCTTTAGTTTTGGAAATGTTAAACAGCAACCCTAAAATCTCAAAAATTGGTTTTTGTCTCAGGTAAACTAGACATAAGCATATTCCTTCTTTGGCTGACATTTCTGGTTTACGCCCGCCTCCAGGAGCGATAATCCGAATTTTCTTTTTTTCAATTTCTGCCTGTTTTTCTATATGCCTTTGCTCTGCCAGGGCGACCAATGCTAAAAAATGGTCATAACTAATTCCAATTAGGCGTTTAGCTTCATGAGGATACGATTCAATTCTTGCCAAAGGACTTGTCATATTCTTTCCACATAATTGCTACTCCAACTTTTTATTATCTCATGCTATTTATATTAAGGATAAGTCTATTAGATGAGTTGTCTGAATCTCCAGCGACATCAACACTAGTACCAATGTGGGAATGTTTAGATGCGGAGCTTGAAAAATTACCTTTGGAGGCACAGTTATCAACCGCAGCGCTTGCCTTCAGTCAAATTGCAGATATTCTCAAGTCTCGTGCCGAAGTGCTGTTGCAAGATACCCGCGATCGCAATAGTCTTTTAGGGCCAGTTGTTAGCACCGATCTCTTTGCTGGTCTAGTGCGGACAACAATGCACCTAGATTTAGATGATTTAATTGAACCGCAAACACCACAAACCTTTAAACCACACGGCCCACACCAATTTTCATATCCTAACCAGGAGGGTGATTCTGTAGCAGCACCTGTTGAAAAAGCGAATGTTTTGGCAATGCTCGATGAGGTGACAACTTTAGAAGATGTCCGCAATTTGGTATCAGATGAGGATGTGGAAAAATGGCAGAGTGCGATCGCTAACTACCTGAGAAATGTTAAAGATGAGATTTCTTTAGTTAAACTGCAACGTGCGTTGAAAATGCCGATGGTAGAAGTATGGTTGGGATTATTGCTGGGTGGGTTTACATTAGAACAGCGTGGTGATTTTTATCACAACCATAATGTCTGGGTGAAAAGCTCTCCTTCCTACTACCAATAACATAACAATACATTCGCCATATAGGAGAGTCCTGCGATATCTGTCACTGAAAGCATAATGTGAGAGCTTGGGACATTGAGGCGATCGCCGACCCGACTTTATGGAGCGATTATTCCAGCTTGTAGTAAAAGCTGACGCTCCTCAACTCTGTCACGACGGTTTAACTGCAATAACCCAATCGTAACCCGACCTATGGGGCTTAAAAGCACAAATTCAGACCCACTCAGGCGAAAATGTTCATGCCATAGGTCTTGGCGAGGATGATACAAGGGTACGATTTTTCCGGTTTCTGGATCGACAGAGGCGAGATCACTTCCTTTGTGCTTATTGCACAGAGTACAGGATAGGGCTAAATTTTCCGCTTCAGTCCGTCCACTATGTTTTTCAGCAATGATGTAGTCAATCTCATGAGGCGCAAAGGTAGCGACATCAGGAATCAGACAATACTCACAACAAGCTTTTGCCCGTTCATAAACCTGTCTTCGGAGAGCTACAGGAATATAGGTTTTGCTCATTCTGCGTCAGCTTCTTTGATCTTTAAGAAGGCTCTAGCCTTAGCCATTCTGACAATATGCTCTAAATATTGATACCCTTGCCATTGCTGCTCTTCTGTTGCGGTTAAACCTACCGTCCGATTTTTTTCTACCAGAGTGTTAATTTGAGCTTGCAGGGATTCAGAGGGACGCAGGGCAATAATGGCTTCAGCAGTGGGTAGGCTTGCCAGAAATTCTACGACTTCAGCCATACCTGAAAATCCTGACTGAGCAATCGCATTCAGTTCTCGTAACCCCAACTCTAGGATTTGAGGCAGTTTGTCTGCAAAGGGTTGAAGCTGATTGACAACTTCATCAGGTAAGTCAAATGTAACTTGCATAGACGTTTGCTTTTACTACAAGGATACACTTTCTGGATTTTAGCTGACAAAATATTCCACAATTAAATCAATCGGATACCGCGTTCGCAATTGTCACCCATGATACGACCGTAGCAGATCAGACAAAGCAGGTGATTCAGATGCAGGTGTAGAGGAATAAAAAAGTTCAACAATAAATAATAAAGTCCAACAATTTCTGTTAGGTGCTTTACCCCGCTCCAGGCATCCGTCCATAAATTGCTCGAAAGAGCCTGTACATCGCGCCCACGCTACGTTATTACTAGAGCGATGCGCCCACACTCTCTTAGCATCACTCTCCTAATTGTTCAACTTTTTTATTTGAGTTTGGTGTCTCTGTGTTGAAAAAGTGGTAGATTGATGCCTTTAAAGCCCCAAATTGTTCAACTTATTTTCACGGGACTTGCACCCAACCACTCTAAATCAATGCTTTGAGAGACTAAAATTGTTGAACTTTTTTATATGCTTACAAATATCGGCTTACATTTACCTCAGCGATCGCTTTGGTAAATGTCAAGCCTGCGAGCAAGTTGTAATTAATCGTTTGGTTCTAAAAGCTTGCCCAGAGCTTCAACGGACTGCCGCCAGCCGCTTTCCATGCCGCTGGCAACCATACCGTCACGGTCTGACTGGCTCATTGCTGTGCTATGGGTACGAATCTCAGTTGTATGTTCGTCAATTGCGACAAACTCAGCTTTTTCCAGCATGACATGCCCACGTTCCGGCATCCCCAAGAATTCAAATGTCTGCACGATTCGTTTATCTAGAGCGACTTCATGAAAACAGCCAGTAAACTCATACTCGTTACCATCTTCTGATTGTTCAGCAATGTGCCAACTGCCGCCGTCTTGACAATCGAAGTGATACACTTTCATTGGATTACCGCGACACCACCAACTGGCAAACAGTTCCTCTTTGGTATATGCTTCAAATACCTTTTCTAACGAAGCCTTGATTGTGACAGTACCGAAGATATTTTGTGAATTTTCTGGAACTGTTACTGTCAGATGTGCCATACTACCCTCCTGCTACTTTGTTATCGATCTTCTAGTAGTTTTTCCAGAGCATCAAAGCGGGCACTCCAGATTTTTTCATACTCGCCCAGATACGCTGCGGCTACTTTGAGAGTTTTCGGCTGAATCTGAATAACTTTCTCCTTACCACTTCGATGCTTGGTAATCAGTCCGGCTTTCTCCAACACACTGATGTGCTTTGCAATCGCTGCAAAAGACATCGCATAGGGTTGTGCTAATTCGCCGATAGTATGTTCTGCTGTTGATACCCGCTTAAGAATGTCTCGCCGCGTCACATCAGCCAGAGCAGCAAAAATTTTATCAAGGGCTACATTTGATTCAACCATATAGTTGAATGATATCCAAAGATACAGATCGTGTCAAGTGACGAGGCAGACAACTTTTACCTTCTATCTTGGGCAAATTCTACCTGAAGTCACATACAATTTTGGGTGTTACTTCCACTGTGCTTCTAGGCGATCGCTAGGGAACCTTATTGCCAGCTTGCTCTACTTGTAGCGACCTGCAATACTAATCGCTCAAACCTGCAATCAAGACATTTACAAACCAGGATTATGGTTCTTGGCAACTTTTGGTGATCTTGGTTGGGGGAAGGCAGAGGGCAGAGGGCAGAAGGCAGAAGGAAGGAGGAAGGAAAAATTCCCACAACTTAAGCTCTGCTTGGATTATAGAACATTTGCATCACTTGAAAGCCGCAAGCGATCGCCCATCTTGTTGCAAATCCCACGCCCGGATAACAAAAAGTTTTAAAACCTTCTGCCGTCTGCCTTAAAGTGCGTAACTTTTCATCATCACCAAAAGCTGACAAGAACCATAATCCTGGCTGAGAACAACGATGATTGCAGGTTGGGTGATTTATAATTGCAGGTCGCTACAGTTAGGATCGTAATCTTCAGTAAACCAAAAAGTTTTTCTCCAAAGAGTGATCGCTAAAATACTTATATGTTTTAATACTTGTTTACACACAATTCTTTAACCAGCCAACATAGTATAAATAAGGATTACTTATAATTTGGTGATTAAGAATTTCTTGGCGTTAACCTGATGGAATATAAATCCTTTCAATTACTTGATATTTGCGCTGCAAGGCTTGAGATAAAAAGGCTAACATCTGTTTGAGGGTAAAAAGTGTGCGATAAATTAATCGACTACCTTTCCTTTTACGACTGATTCTGAGCCAAAGAATATTTACCCAAATATTAACAAGGAGATACCAATAAATAGTAATCTCAACACTGGATTTTTATTATTTGTTTTAATTCGACAAACATTTTTTAGTCTATAGCTAGTTTCAATACCAAATCTTTTTCGATAATCTTCATATATAATTTAAATTTGTTTTAATTTTGTTTACAACATAAACGAAATATTGAACTCCATGCTTTTGACGCTTACTTTTTCTATATTTGCATACAATCCATAAGTCAAAAGTGACTGAATCATCTTCGTCTCTTGTAATTGTATAGGTAGTTTTATAACTTTTTCTTCCCTTTAAAAATTGTTTAATTCCTCCCTTTTTTCCCGTTTTGATAGCAGGCATCATAAATGGGATGTTTAATGCTTGCAACCATCTGATTACAGGAGTATTAAAAAAAACCCTATCCAAATAGAGTTTTTTTACATTTATTTTAAGTGATTCAAGTTCTGCCAATAAATAAGTAATTATCGCTACACTGGTATCTAGTCGGCGAACGCCTCTAACTGCAAGGGTTACACGTTTATTTTTGGTAATAACATATAAAGTTGCATAGGCGTAAAATGAATGAGTACCAGATTTCGCTTGACTTCGATATATGTAGGGTAATTCCTCGGATGTTGGCTTAGCATAATAGCAAATTAAATTTAAATCAATCGCTATTTTTAAACACCCTTTTTGTAACCCTAAAGGAATTCGACTTTTCAACGCTTGATTTATTTGCGTCTCTAATTCCTATTTATTTCAGCCATATCCAACACACTAATTTCATCATTTCATTTTTTGAAACTTTTCAGAGCAATATAAGCATTAATTATAGCTTAGGTAATATATAGCACTGTAATTTACGTAAGTTGGATTAGCGATCGCACTTTGGGAAAAACTTTTTGGTTTACTGTTCCTGCGGTCTGAATTTTATCGATGAAGAACGGGTACACCTGCATCACATCGACGGAAATCACGCCAACTGGAAAAGAAATAATCTTGAAGCAATTCACGAGAGTTGCCACGATTACAAACACATGAGCAAAAGCGCAAGCTAAGAACATCGGAAGCTGGGTGCGGTGAAAGTCGCACGCCCAGATTTAACCGAGAGGTGCGGGGAATAATATCCCCCATCGACTCAACCGAGAGAATAAATGATAATTAGTTTTCATAAAAGGACATTCCTTGAGTTGCGTCAGCCATCCGCATGAAACCTAAATTAATACCATCAGCAAGCAAGGCACTTAACAAAACAACTTTATCGGATACTTGTTCTCCTGAAATGTAAATGCGTAAAATGTTTAGTAAATTGTGTCCAAGAATCAACTTCAGTCCCTTAGAGTCAACACCCTACCTTCTGCCTTCTCAATTGTTCCACCATTCTCCCTGCACAGTAAAAGCTGCCCATTCATAAGGACTACGCCCGTCTTGCCATAACTTCCTTTGGGCGGCACGCAATGACTCCGCCGGGGTTTTTCCTTGCTGTAACATCTGTTTATAAAATTCCTGCATTAATACTGATGTGCCTTCGTCACTAACCTGCCACAGCGACACCACAACCCGCGCTGCACCCGCATACATAAACCCGCGTGTCAAGCCGACTAAACCCTCACCGTTGACATTTTTACCAAGTCCAGTTTCACAGGCACTCAAAACAATTAACTCGGCTGGATAATCTTGGTTAAACAAATCAGCCAAGCGCAAGTAGCCGCTGATGGGGTTGCCTTTTTTATCAAATAATGACAGTACAATCCCAGATAACTCTGGTTGGTCTTGATTGACAAAACCGTGGGTGGCGAAATGCAGAATACGGAATTGATTTAAGGCGCTGCTGGTTGCCCAATTGTAGTTAGCATCAAAATCAAAGACTTCCACCCTGTTTGTTGAAGGTATCAGTTTTAAGATTTCTTGAGCTTCTGTTGCTGTGTTTTCTAGTCTACCCCAACCATCGGGTTTGAGGCTTCTGGCGGAACGTTCCAGGGCAGAACGTTCCAGTTCTAATTCCGAAGAAAGTTGGTTTTTTACGGGTTTATTTGCCACTCGTGGGTCGGTAGCACTATATACTGGATCGGCGAGAATAGCCAAAGCTTTCGGTGCTTTTTGGCGATGAGCGAGTTGTTGGCGTTGAAAGGCGATAGTTGAGACTGAGGGTAAATTGACAATTTCATGGTTTAGCATCAGTGGTTGGTATTTCACCTGTCCACCAGCGCCGCTTTTTGCTTGGGGGATGATGTCAGCTAAAGCCGCAAAGGGAATGGTTTGCAGCGCACCATCAGCCACAATTACCAACCGCTTTTGGAGTAATTGATCGGCAACAGGTGCGAGGATGATTTGACTAAGTTTTTTAGCGTTGGCAATGGATAAATCACTGGCTGTTGGGTGCTGCAAACTTTGATGTAACCTTGTGGCAATTTTTTCTATCTCTTCTCGTCCGGGGAGTGTGTAAGCTTGCATTGAGCTAGTTGTTACAGCCCACAAATAGCTGCGTTCTTCTCCCAAGGAATACTGCAATAGCAGAGTATCTTTATCGAGTTGTTGTTGAATTTGCGGTAATTTAAGAATGTCCTTTTCGGGGTCTGGATTTGTCAATTTCGCGTATGCTGGGCTAGTAGTACGAATTTTGCCTTGGAGTTGTTGGTATTGGCTCAGGAGATTTGTGATTTCTGTAGCTAGTTTTTGAATAACTGCTTTGGTGTTGGAGTCGGTGTTATTAGATGAGGTTTCTAAATTTCGCCGCAGCGTATCTTGAGCATCAATTTGCTGTCGTAAACTGCGTTCTTGTTGTATGAGTTCTGGATTTGCCCCTTTAAAGATTTTGGCATTAGCTTCGTTTAACAACTCTATGAGACTTCTAGCGCGGGAGCGTTCGCTATAGTGCAGGGCTAATGCATCGTATCCAAGGGACGGGTTTTTTTTGTGTAGTTCCATCAGCAAGTCGATGTAGAATTTATAAACATCCTGCTGGGTGGCAAAATAGGAAGTGCGGAGTTCTTTGCTGTCAATTTTTGTGCGTAATTCTTCAATAATTTTGATAGCTGCTTCTACGTAGGTACGAGATGCTTGCAAGTTACCTCGACTTCGTTCTGAGTAGCCGAGGTTGTAAAGGGTAATAGCTTCAAGTGCTTTGTCACCGACAAGTTGACTCAAAGGCAGAGATTGATTGTAGTATTTGAGTGCCTGCTGCTTATCTCCTAGTGAGTAGTAGACACCGCCAATATTGTTGAGGGTAGTAGCAAGCTGTGTTTGATCGCCGACAAGTTGACTCAAAGGCAGAGATTGATTGTAGTATTTGAGTGCCTGCTGCTTATCTCCTAAATCATCGTAAACTAAGCCAATATTGTTGAGGGTAGTAGCAAGCTGTGTTTGATCGCCGACAAGTTGACTCAAAGGCAGAGATTGATTGTAATATTTGAGTGCCTGCTGCTTGTCTCCTAATGAATCGTAGACACGTCCAATATTGTTGAGGTTAATAGCAACGCCAACTTTGTCACCGACAAGTTGACTCAAAGGCAGAGATTGATTGTAGTATTTGAGTGCCTGCTGTTTATCTCCTAATGAATTGTAGACTAAGCCAATATTGTTGAGGGTAGTAGCTTCAATATCTTTGTTACCAACAAGTTGACTCAAAGGCAGAGATTGATTGTAGTATTTGAGTGCCTGCTGCTGATCTCCTAGTGAGTAGTAGACACCGCCAATATTGTTGAGGGTTTTTGCCTCCTGTGCTTTATCACCAACAAGTTGACTCAAAGGCAGAGATTGATTGTAGTATTTGAGTGCCTGCTGCTTATTTCCTAATGTGTCGTAGACTAAGCCAATATTGTTGAGGGTAGTAGCTTCAATAGCTTTGTTGGCAACAAGTTGACTCAAAGGCAAAGATTGATTGTAGTATTTGAGTGCCTGCGGTTTGTCTCCCAATGAATCGTAGACTAAGCCAATATTATTGAGTGTAGTAGCAAAGCCAGCGTTGTCGCCGATTTCTTTTCTCAAAGGCAGAGATTGATTGTAATATTTGAGTGCCTGCTGCTTATCTCCTAATGTGTCGTAGACTAAGCCAATATTGTTGAGGGTTTTTGCCTCCTGTGATTTATCCCCTGCCTTTTGCCACAATACCAGCGCTTGAAGCCATTTCTCTATCGCCTGTCTAAGTGATTCTGCTGTACCTTGTTTGTAAAGTGCTATCCCTTCATCAAAGACTTTTTGTCCTGTGGCGCGGGTTATATCTTGCTCCCTTGTGGCTGGCTGCTGTGCAATTTGCGTTTGTTTGAGTGTGGCTTTTGCACCGACTGACTCAGATAACAATAGGACACTGAGTAAGCAGATTAAACTGTAAAACTTCAACTTTGGTTTTAAATATTTGAAAAAATCAGCTTTTACCGTTTTATTTTTCATATTCAACTTGCTATAGGACTCCTATTTGATTTTTGAAGAATTACGAGATAATACTGAGATGTATAAGTGCAATATCGGACAATTATAAACTAGATTTACAAACTACAATACTCCTTGTTGAAGCCACCCAAAGAGCGATCGCCCATCGGTGAGAGGTTAAGACAATCTTACTTTTGTCAATTAAAAATTATGCTGAAAATTTGAAAAAAATGGAGGTATGAACTTAACTCTTGTACTGAATTGATGGGTCAAGAATGAATCATGCCTATCAAGATGACGCGTAGGCGTAGCCCGCCGTAGGCATCGTCTGCTCAAAATTCTGTTTTCAACCCCGATTTCAGGAATATTTTAAGTACTATTGCTTATTGACAAATGGTATCCGACCTTAACGGCAGGACTGTGCTAAAACGGGAAAATTGTACGCTAAGGAATTAGTTCAACTTCTCAATCCCTTGCCAGACAACGGTTTTAGCTTAATTTAAAGTTTGATTTTCTCCTTCTCAAAGGACGCAAATTATCAATGCTACTTGCTGACTTGAGATTCCAAATGTAATCACCAGTTAAATTGATATGTTCCCACCCCACTGGTGATAAATGTTGCAAGTATTCCTCTGGGATAATTACACCCTCCGACTTCAATAAATTAACCGCATTCTCCAAATACACCGTATTCCAAAGCACAATCGCCGCCACAGCCAAATTCAAACCGCTTGCACGTATTGATTGATCTTCAAACGAACGGTCACGCACTTCACCCAAACGGTGGAAGAAAACCGCTCTCGACAACGAGTTTTTCAATTCCCCCTTGTTAAGTTCACTCGTAGCTTTACGTCGCAACTGAGGACTTTGCAACCAATAAAGAGTGAACAATGTCCTCTCAATTCTTCCTACTTCGCGCAGAGCAATCGCTAATTTATTTTGACGAGGATATGACGCTAGCTTACGCATGATCAAGGAAGCTGTAACTGTTCCAATTGAAACGGAAGTAGCTAGTCGGAGAATGTCATCCCAGCAAGCAGCAATTAATTTGACATTAATTTTCTCACCCAAAAACGGTGACAAAGGGGAATTCTGATTAACACCATCAAAAAAGTGTAACTTTTTAGAAGCTAAATCACGCATCCGGGGACAAAAACGAAACCCCAGTAGATGACATATACCAAAAACATGGTCAGTAAAACCGTTAGTATCAGTAAAATGTTCTTCTATTTTTAAGTCAGTTTCGTGATACATCAAACCATCCAGAACATGAGTTGCATCCCTATCAGTTGCATAAATCACGTTAGTGTGGAATGGTCCATACTGGTCGGAAATGTGCGTGTAAAATGTCACGCTTCTATCAGTTCCATATTTAGCGTTAATCTCTTCATTAAAGCTTTTAGGACCAGCTGCCTTAAATCGCTGACCATCGCTTGAAGAAGTTTTCCCATCACCCCAATAGGCAGAAAATGGAATTTTGGTATGAAAATTAATTATCTCTGCTAGAGCCTTTGAGTATGTTTCATCACGTATATACCAATCATCAACCCACGCTAATCGCTCGAAAGTTAAATCGGGTGAGGGTAATGCCTCAGCCATTTTCACCAAACCTAAATTAATCGCGTCAGCTAAAATAGTACTGAGTAAAATAATTTTATCTGAAGCCAATTCCCCCGTTTGTAGATGAGTAAAGTGTTTAGTAAAACCAGTCCAAGAATCAACTTCAATAAGTAATTCTGTCAGCTTAATTCGCGGTAATAAATTATAAATTCGGTCGCCAAACTGAGTAGCACCGTCAGGCATATTACTAATAACTGGACTGATCACTAATTTTTCATTTTCAATGAGAACGCCAGGTAGTTTATCTGTTGCTAGTAAGTCAGAAACTTTATCGAATTGTTCAAACAACAATTCTTGACGTTGTTCAATATAAGTCGTAAAATCCGTTGTAATCGCCACTGGTATTTCATTGTTATCGCACAAAATCTGCCATTGGTCTTGGGGGAATGGCACTAAGAAAAGCCCAAAGGCTTGTGATTTAAGCAGTTTGCAACTGTTTTCGTAATTCATGCCGGGGTTTGGTCATCAAGGGGTAAATT
>NZ_JBALDR010000063.1:0-2713 GCF_036917315.1 Nostoc sp.
CTCTTAAATGATGGAGAGCTTATTATTAAATGGGGAAGAAAAATAAAAAACAAGGGAAATGCTGTTTGTGCAAATTAAAAGCACAACAGCTTAAAGTATAAATCAAAGAGTCAACAACGATCTAAATTAATTTCTGCTGCGTTGATAGAAAAGATTTCAAAAATTCCTATTGGGGGCTAAATGGGGGCTATATATACCCCAACAATAGTTAAAGACTTTGATGACTTTTTGACCCCTATATAGGATATATATAGGTGCTAAATGGGGTACATCTGACTTTTTGATATTGTGTACCCCACTTAGCCCCCAAGGGGTTATGATAAACTCTTGAGTCTGGATCAAAAAGGGGTAGTTATTTTATTCTTCTCTCCCCTACTCCCCCAAATTCTCTGAACAGATAACTTTCACAAATTAAAGTTTATTACTTGGAGCCTATGTCAAACATTCACACGTTGCAAAAAATTTTTACTGCGGGTTTCGATAACGGTTACGGAAGCCTAAAACTTTTAGTCGAAGGGTTTGAAGTAGTTCGTGTCCCCAGCTACATAACCAATGCCGAGATGGAAGATGTGCCAGGGCGTGTAGTTTTTAACGGCAGTGCTTATACAGTTGGAGAGTCTGCTTACCGCACAGGAAATTATTTTGACCGCAACACAGATAATAATGAAAATAAAGTCAATAATGCGTTGTTGACATTATTCGGTGCATTGGCACATCTACCACACCGTAAGGCTTGGCATTTAAAATTAGTCGTTAGCTTACATGATGTTGGTCTAGCTGACGAATTGCAAAAAGTACTAAACGGAGAATATCAGCCAATACTTGCTGGCAAACAATCAGAAGTAAAAGTAGAAGTCCTGAAAGTTGTACTAGAAGGGATGGGTGCATTGTTTGGGCATCCACTACCGAAAAAATTAACCATTTTAGACTTTGGCAATGGAACAACCCTGTATTCTCGTTACAACCGGGGTCAGCGAGAAGTTCACACTGCTTACCCGATCGGTGTAGAAGTTCTCATCGATGATATCTCCCAAAAAATGAAACATTTGAATAGAGGAAAAATTGGGGATGCTTCCAAGATCCGATTTTGTCTTGAAATGGGGCATACCAGGTACAGCCGTGACATCGATATCAAAGATATATACAGTGCTTCTTTAAAAGATTGGTATGAAAAATACTTGAAGAAAGTGGTGAATCTGACACTTGATGCCAAGCATCAGGGGGATGAAATCTGGGCGATTGGTGGAGGCTGCCTCTTACCTGGATTTAAGAAGCTGTTGGAGAAAAACGGCTTCAAAATCCTGGACAATCCGGTAGAAGCCAATGTCTTTGGGCTTTTAGAAATGGCAAAAACCATTTTTGCCAAGAATCCAGCATCTACATCTATTAAGTAAAGTTATAACAATGGTAGATAAAAAAGACTTAGCACCGGAAAAAGTTCGCCTCAAAGATAATTACCGAGAGCGCATATTTGCAGAATCGCAAAAACTAGATAAAAGTTACCTGGACACGCTTTACTTTATAGTTGATTGCTATTTTGTTTTTATCAAGGCTGGATTACCTGCACAACTTTTAGCTGACACACCGATTAGTACTGAATCAAACCAACTCACGTCTTGGACTCCAACTCCATTTGCAGAGGAGAAAGAAGAGGATTCTTCAGGGGAAACATTCAGCCTTGATTTTGATTTGTAACGAGGATCTATTGGCACAAGAATGCAATAGTTTTGGCACATTGAATTTTGGATTTTAAATAGTCCCCAGTCCCCGGCTATAGCAGTTGAGCAAGCTGCCGCATATCGTTGAAAACTATCTTAGCTCCTGCCTCAGCCAGAGCAGTGCGATCGCTCTGATGGGCATAGCCAAAAACTGTCATTCCTGCCGCGTATGCTGCTTGTACACCTGTTACAGAGTCTTCAATTACAGCACAATCTTCTGGATTGCTGTTCATTTGCTCGGCTGCATAGAGATACACATCAGGAAAAGGTTTGGGGCGTGAAACATCATTAGCACTATATAACTTGCCATCAAATTTATCCAGAAGCCCCGTTAATTTCAATACCATTTGAATATGGCGGTGGCTACTATTTGATGCCACACATTTGGGTAATCTAATTTGCTCCAATATTTCGGTAATTCCTGAAACTGGCTGTAATTCTTGCTGCAAGGGAGCAATTTCTCGTTCCTTGCAAAGTTCGACAAAGTTTTTGGGCAATGGTTTCTTGTAAGATGCTTCGATAATCTCTAAACAGGTTTTTAGAGACTTGCCGATAAATTTTTGAGTTACTTCTGCATAGGTGATAGGAAAACCAGCTTCCGTGAGCGTTTCTGCAAAAATACGATTGATGATTGGTTCACTATCAACCAAGACTCCATCACAATCAAAAATTACAAGCTTGAACCGATTTTTGACCATGTTTTCGCCTCAAATTTCGCATTCTACCATAGGAGTAATAACTAACACTACCGAGCGATCGCACTCTTATTGACTAATCTGGGACTGAATGCCTTAGAGTGCTAGGTACAGCTCCGAATGGCACTAAGATTTCAGCAAATCCATCATCTACACGGCTTTGAAGAAATTTATATTCCTTTTTAAAACCTCTTGTATGCGTCTGGTAAGCTGTTGTGCTTTTAATTTGCACAAACAGCATTTCCCTTGTTTTTTATTTTTCTTCCCCATTTAATAATAAGCTCTCCATCATTTAAGAGT